>CAWELT010000020.1:0-296669 GCA_963809975.1 uncultured Actinomycetes bacterium | reverse complement strand
GGTGGCCCACACCGTGACCCGGCGCCCGGCTCCGAGTGCCCTGGCCGCGCGCACCGGAAGGAACGTGGACGTAGCTCCGGACGGGAAAGACGTAGCTGCGGACGGGAAAGACGTAGCTGCCGACGGGGAGGACGTAGCTGCGGACGGGGAGGACGTAGCCCCGGGCGGGGAAACGGTCCGGCTCACCCCGACCGAATGGCAAATCCTGGAGAGCCTCGTCCGCCGCCCGGGCCAGCTCGTCAGCTCCCGGCAGATGCTCACCGAGATCTGGGGATCCGGATATGAGCATCGCACGAACTACCTTCGCTTCCACATGGCCAGGCTGCGCCGCAAGCTGGAGGACAATCCGGCACGGCCGCGCCATCTGCTCACCGAGCCGGGGATGGGCTACCGGTACCAGCCGTGATCCCAGCGTGACGGGACAGCCATGCGGGCCTGGAGGCATCCCATCCGGCGGCGTCCTGGACTCGGCAGGCCGGCCACGACGAGAATCGGCATGGCACTCGCGGCGCGGTCGTCGTCAGCCTCTCCGCGGGGCGGAATCACCACGCGGAATGACGCGCTTCAATAGAAGCAGACGCCGGTGCCCACTGCGGGGGCTGGACGGCACCCGCTGGAAG
The DNA here is from genome assembly GCA_963809975.1 of uncultured Actinomycetes bacterium. Taxonomy (GTDB): domain Bacteria; phylum Actinomycetota; class Actinomycetes; order Streptosporangiales; family Streptosporangiaceae; genus Bog-532. Next base: position 296,049 of record CAWELT010000020.1, on the reverse strand, counting down.
AGAGGTCACGCGCCGGATATGGCCACCCAGCAACCGAATACCCCCGGCCGGGGGCGCTTGCGGATCTACCTCGGCGCCGCCGCGGGAGTCGGCAAGACCTTCGCCATGCTCGGCGAGGGCCATCGCCGGGCGGAACGCGGCGCCGACGTGGTGGTCGGCTACGCCGAGACGCACGGACGCCCGCACACCGAGACGCTGCTCGACGGTCTGGACATCATTCCGCGCAAGACGATCAGCTACCGCGGGGCGACGTTCCAGGAGATGGACCTCGACGCCGTGCTGGCCCGCCGCCCTGAGATCGCTCTGGTCGACGAGCTGGCACACACCAATGTGCCCGGGTCACGCAACGAGAAGCGGTGGCAGGACGTCGAGGAAATGCTCGACGCCGGCATCGATGTGATCTCGACCGTCAACGTGCAGCATCTTGAGTCCCTGAACGACGTGGTCGAGAAGGTCACCGGCGTACCGCAGCGGGAGACGGTCCCGGACGCCGTAGTGCGAGCCGCCGACCAGGTGGAGCTGGTCGACATGACGCCCGAGGCGCTGCGGCGCCGGATGGCGCACGGGAACATCTACCCGGCCGAGAAGATCGACGCGGCGCTGACCAACTACTTCCGCACCGGCAACCTGACCACGCTCCGCGAGCTCGCCCTGCTGTGGCTCGCCGACAAGGTGGACGAGGGCCTGCAGGCCTACCGGGCCGCGCACGGTATCCACGGCACCTGGGAGGCCCGGGAGCGGGTGGTCGTCGCGCTCACCGGCGGTCCCGAGGGGGACACGCTCATCCGGCGCGCCGCGCGGATCGCCGCCCGGTCCGCCGGCGGTGACCTGCTAGCCGTGCACGTTACCCGGTCCGATGGCCTGACCGGCGCCAGCCCGGCCGCGCTGGCTGGGCAGCGCCGGCTGGCTGAATCGCTCGGGGGCACCTACCACCAGGTAGTGGGCGAGAACATTCCGGACGCCCTGCTCACCTTCGCCCGGGCCGAGAACGCCACCCAGCTCGTGCTGGGCGCGAGCCGCCGGTCCTGGCTGTCTGCCCTGCTTACCGGCCCGGGGATCGGCTCCCGGACGATTCACGGCTCGGGCGACATCGATGTGCACATCGTCACCCACCAGGAGATGGGCCGGCGCCGGGGACTCCTGCCGCGGACCCGCGGCAGCCTCACCCCGCGCCGCCGGGTGGCCGGGTACCTGCTGGCGGCCGCGCTCGCCCCCCTGATCACGGTCGCGCTCGCGAACCTGCGCGGCCATGTCAACCTCACCAGCGACGTGCTCGACCTTCCTCGTCGGCGTCGTCGTCGTCGCCCTCGTGGGCGGGCTGATCCCGGCCCTGCTCGAGGCCCTGGCCGGGTCGCTGCTGCTCAACTACTACTTCACACCGCCCATCCACCAGTTCACGATCGCCGACGCCAACAACGCGTGGGCCATCCTCGTCTTCGTCGTGGTGGCCATCCTGGTCAGCACGGTGGTGGACATCGCGGCGCGCCGGACCAAGCAGGCGGCCCGGGCCAGCGCCGAATCCGAGCTGCTCGTCACCACGGCGGGCAGCGTGCTGCGCGGCCAGCAGGCGCTGCCCGCGCTGCTGGAACAGATCCGTGAGTCGTTCGGCATGCGGTCGGTGAGCCTGCTGGAGTGCCTCACCGGTGATTGCACCGACGGCAGCGAGCCGACCCGGGCCGCCTCGTCCGCGGCGAGCCGGCTCCGCGGCGCCGGAAAGGGATGGAACGCGGTGGCGACAGCCGGCCGCGAACCGGCGACCACGCCGGAGGACGCGGATGTGGAGGTACCGGTCACCGACACGTTGTCGCTGGCCCTGCGCGGGCGCCCGCTGGCCGCCGACGACCGGCGCCTGCTCGGAGCGTTCGCGGCTTACGCGGCCGCGGCCCTTGAGCAGCAACGGCTCGCCGCCGAGGCAGAGGCGGCCAAGCCGATCGCGGAGGCCGACCGCATGCGCACCGCGCTGCTCGCGGCCGTCAGCCACGACCTGCGTACCCCGCTGGCCTCGGCGAAGGCGGCCGTCACGAGCCTGCGCTCACCGGAGGTCCACTGGGACGCCGCTGACCGCGACGAACTGCTCGCCACGGCCGATGAGTCACTGGACCGGCTGGCGCGCCTGGTCGACAACCTGCTCGATATGAGCAGGCTCCAGGCGGGTGCGCTGTCGCTGTTCCCGCGCCCGGTCGGCGTGGACGAGATCGTGGCGCGGTCGCTCGACGACCTCGGGCCCCGCAGTGAGGCCGTTGCGGTGGACATACCGGAGTCGCTGCCGGAGGCGCGCGTCGATCCCGCGATCCTCGAACGCGTCATCGTGAACCTGACGGAGAACGCGCTGCGCTACTCCTCGCCCGGCAAGCCGCCGCTGCTCACCGCGAGCACGCTCGGGGACCGGGTTGAGCTCCGGGTGGTCGACCGGGGACCGGGGATACCGGAAAAAGAGAAGGACCGGATATTCGTCCCCTTCCAGCGGCTGGGCGACACCGACAACACCACCGGGGTCGGCCTCGGTCTTGCGCTCTCCCGGGGCTTCACCGAGGCGATGGGCGGGACGCTTACCGCGGAGGACACTCCCGGCGGCGGTCTCACCATGGCGATCTCACTGCCGGCCGTGGCCCCGCCCGCCAGTCCGGACACCTATGAGCCCGGGCACAGGGAGCGCCACACCAACGGCCAGACCGCCGGGGCGGGCGCTCACCTGGAGTCCCGCGCCGCTGAGGCAGAGGGTGCCGAGCCGGACGGTGCGGCGCGATGACGCGGGTCCTCGTCGTCGACGATGAGCCGCAGATCCTGCGGGCCCTGCGGATCAACCTGCGGGTCCGCCAGTACGAGGTGTTCACCGCGGCCTCGGGTACGGAGGCGCTGGAGGTTGCCGGGCGGCACCCGCCGGACCTCGTCATCCTCGACCTGGGACTGCCGGACCTGGAGGGCGTCGAGGTCATCCAGGGACTGCGCGGCTGGACGGCCGCGCCCATCGTGGTCCTGTCCGGCAGGGCCGACAGTGCCGACAAGGTCGAGGCGCTCGACGCGGGCGCCGACGACTACGTCACCAAACCGTTCTCGATAGACGAGCTGCTCGCGCGGATGCGGGCCGCCGTGCGGCGCTCCGGCGCGGTCGAGGAACGGCCGAGGATCCGGCTCGGCGACGTGATCGTCGACCTGGCCGCCAAGCGGGTCGGGCGGGCAGCGCGGGCACCCGCGACGACCGCCCTCGCTGGGGCGGGCGCGGAGGAAACGGCCGGGGCGCACACCACGGCACCGGTGACCAAACGAACGAACATGGACACCAGAACCGGTGACGGCGCGGCCGAGCCCGACGGGGACATCCGCCTCACCCCGACCGAGTGGCACCTGCTGGAGGTTCTGCTCCGGCACCCCGGCAAGCTGCTGAGCCAGCAGCAACTGCTCACCGAGGTCTGGGGACCCGGGTACGCCGGCGCCACCGGGAACCTCCGCCTGTACATGGCTCAGCTGCGCCGCAAGCTGGAACCCGATCCGGCCCGCCCGCGCTGGCTGATCACCGAGCCGGGCATGGGGTACCGCTACCAGCCCGACCCCGCCGACGACCACGACGGCAACGGGTAGCCGCGCAGCGGCGGAGCTTTACGGCCGCGGAGGGCGGCGGAGGCTCAGGACCAGATAGTGGCGCGGAACCGGATCCGGCAGATGACCACGTTCGCCGTGCCGCGCCGGATGGCCCGGTCCAGGACCAGCCCGCGCTGGTTGTGCAGGATCCACTGCCACGGGTGCAGGGGCTCCACCTCCGCGATGAGCACGACGAGCCTGCGGTGGGAGTCCTCGCCCTCCAGCTTGCGCAGGTATTCCACCATCGGCGCCCCCAGCGAGCGGCGCGCCGAATGCAGAGTGACCAGCGGGACGTCCACCCCCCACTCGGACCAGCTGCGCCGGAACCTGGCCTCGGCGTCCTCGTCGTCGGGGTCGTCGTAAACGATATTGACTGCGGTGACCTGGTCACTGAGCGACAGCGCGGCGGAGATCGCCTCCGCGGTCAGCCTCGACAGCCCCAGCACGGGCACCACGACCAGCGACTTCTCCCGGTGCGGGGGCGGCGGCATTTGCCCGATGCCCAGCACCGCGCCAATCCGGGCGTAGGCCCGGTGCACGCCGTCAAAGGCCGCGATGAGCAACGGGATGACCAGGACGACCACCCAGGCGCCCTCAGTGAACTTGCTGGCCAGCTCGATGACGATGGCCGCAAAGGTGAGCACCGCGCCGAGCCCGTTGATCGCGGCCCGGTACTCCCAGCCGGGGCCGCGTTCCGCACGCCAATGCCGGACCATGCCGGCCTGGGACAGAGTGAAGCCGACGAACACCCCGATGGCGAACAGCGGGATGAGCGCCTGTGTGTCGCCCCGCGACGCGACGAGCAGGGCCGCCGCGGCGACCGCGAGCACGACCACGCCGTAGCGGTGCACCTGCCGCTCCGCCTTGAGGTGGAAGACGTGCGGCAGGAAGTTGTCTTTGGCGAGCAGGCTGGCGAGCACCGGCAGGCCGCCGAACGAGGTGTTGGCCGCGAGGACCAGCAGGACCAGGGTGATCATCTGGATCACGTAGAACGCCACGCCGCTGCCCACGACGGCCTTGGTCAGCTCGGCCAGCACTGTCTCGTGGCCGGCCGGGGTCGCGTCGAACTTGCGGATCAGGGCGGCCAGGCCGAGCAGCATCGCGCCCAGGATGATGCCGAGCCACATCTCGGTGTGCTGGGCCCGGCGCACCCGCGGCCGCCGGAATTCGGGCACCGCGTTGGCGATCGCTTCCACGCCGGTCAGCGCCGAACACCCGGACGCAAAGGCCTTGAGGAGCAGCAGCACGCCCACCGTCTCGGCCACGCTGGGCACGTTGTGCGGGAGCGGGACAGCCGGGTGCGAGCGAAGCAGGCCACCGACGATGACCACCGCCATCGCCGCGATGAACGCGATGGTGGGGGCGATGAACAGCCGGGCGGATTCGGCTACCCCCCACAGGTTGGCCGCGGTGATCACGGCCAGCGCCACCAGGCACAGCCAGACCCGGCTGCCGTAGAGAGCGGGGAACGCCGAGGTGACGGCCTCGATCCCGGCCGAGACGCCGACCGCCGCGTTGAGGATGTAATCGACGATCAGTGAGGCGGCCGCGACCAGGCTGGGCCCGGTGCCCAGATGCCGCTTGGCCACGGCGTAGGCGCCGCCGCCGCCCGGGAACGCGGCGATGACCTGGCGGTAGGAGATCACCAGGACCGCGAGCAGGACGACGATCGCGATCGTGATGGGCAGCGCGAACCGCAGGCCGGCCGCACCCGCCGCGGCCAGGACGATAAGAATGGCCTCGGGCCCATAGGCCACCGACGACAGCGCGTCCAGCGACAGAGCGGCGAGCCCCTCCAGGGCGGTCAGCCGGTGCCGTTCATCGTCATCGCCGGGGGCGGGGCGAGCGGCCGTCGCGTTGCTCGTCATCACCGCATATCCAAGCACGTGTCCCCGGCCGCGCTGGGCCCGGGACACGGACCCCCAGGCCCGGGCCGACCGCTCCCTGCACCCGGGGCCACGGGCTGCTGCGCTGGGCCGGGCTCCCGGGTGGGCCCGTTCGGGACGAATCATGACCGTCAGCATGCGGAAAACAGCACGCAATGCCTCTTACCGCGCAAAGGGGTCATTTTCCGAAAACACGGCACGCACAACTGCGGCCAACTCGGCGGGAAACCCATATTCCCGTTAAAAAGACAATGTCGTATTAGCGGTGAAGCCCCTTTTGTAGCACACTTGGCGGTGGGGGGAACCGCGGCCCCGGGCATGCCGTCAAAGGGCGTACAACGCACGCCCGGCCGCGCGGGATGGCCGCATCCGGCGGCACGAATCGCGCGGCAGGCAGGGTGCATGACGCCGGAGCAGGCAGGCGGCCAGCCCAACGTTCCACATGGCGACGAGAGGAACATGGGAAGCAGCCATGGTCAGCGATCTTGACAGCCGTCCCCGCGACCGCGCGCCCGGCATACCGGCTGAGCCGGGTGAACCTGCCGGACTCGGTGGTCCCGGCGCCCACGGCTCCACGGGCGGCCTCGCTGGGACGGCCGGAGCCTGCGGGATGTCCGGGTTCGGCGGAGCGGCCGGGGCCAGCAGAACGGCCATCGGCGGGGAGTTCGCCGTGCGGAACGGCCGCGGCCGTCCCACGATGAAAGATGTGGCGACCCGCGCCGGGGTGGCGCTCAAGACTGTGTCGCGGGTGGTCAACGACGAGCCGGGCGTGACACCGGAGACGGCCAGGCGGGTCCGCAACGCCATCAACGAACTCGGCTTCCGGCGCAACGACAGCGCCCGGCTATTGCGGAAAGGGCAGACCGCCTCCATCGGGCTCATCATGGAGGACATTGGCGACCCGTTCTACTCCGCGCTCTCGCGCGCCGTGGAGGATGTGGCGCACTGGAACGGCTCACTGCTTTTCACCGGATCGAGTGATGAGGATCCGCAGCGCGAGCAGGAACTGGCCCTCGCCCTCTGCGCGCGGCGCGTCGACGGCCTGATCGTCATTCCCGCCTCCGGCGATCACCGGTATCTGCTGCCGGAAATCGCCGCGGGGGTCGCGTCGGTATTCGTGGACCGCCCGGCCGGGATGATCGACGCCAACGCGGTCCTCGCGGACAACATCGGCGGCACGCGCACTGGCGTCACCCACCTCATCCGGCAGGGACACCGCAGGATCGGGTTCATCGGGGACGCCCCCCACATCTACACGGCCGCCCAGCGCCACCAGGGCTATCAGGAAGCGATGGCCGGAGCCAACCTGGAGACGGATCCCTCCTGGGTATCCATGGCCAAGCCCGCGCCGGAGGGGATCAGGGACGCGCTGAGCCGGATGCTGGCGGGCCCGTCGGCGATCACGGCGCTCTTCTGCGGAAACAACCGGATCACCGTCCTGGCGCTGCGGGAGATCGCCGCCTCGGGCCGGCGGATCGCGCTCGTGGGATTCGACGATTTCGAGCTCGCGGACCTGGTGAACCCCGGTGTGACGGTCGTGGCGCAGAACCCGGCCGAGATGGGCCGCCGGGCCACGGAGCTGCTCTTCGGGCGGCTGGCGGGCACGCGCGGGCCCATTCAGTACGTCGAGCTCGGGACGCAGCTGATCGTGCGTGGTTCGGGCGAGATCCCCCCGGACTGAAGGCGCCTGAGCCCCCGGACGGGCAGGCGAGATCCCCGGACCGAGTTAGAGCGTCGCGACCAGGACGCCGATCACGATCAGCGCGCACGCGACGGCGCCTACCATGATGATTGTCCGGTTGGACGACGCGCGCCGACGCCTCGCCACATCATCGTCGGAGCGCTGCGCGAAAGCCCGAAAACTGGCCGTGCTCGCGCTCGGGTCATTGTCTGTCTCCGGCATGCGCGTCACTCTAGCTGGTCAGGCACTTACCGCAGGTACGGAAGACGTCAATTCACGGCAACTTTCGCAATCACGTCCCGGCAGAACGCCAGGCGGTGACCGGCGAACAGGCGGGACGTCACTGGACTGGGCAATTTCTGGTAAGCGGGCGCTCTCGCCCTCGGCGGCGGATGGCACGGGACCGCCAGTCCGGTCGACCAGCCGGGACATGACGATCACGCTTCTGGTGCGCGTGGTGAACGGCTCGGCTCTGATCCGCTCGACGACCTGCTCGAAGTGGCCCACGTCGGCGGCCTGGATATGCAGCAGTGCGTCCGCTTCGCCGGTGACCGTGCACGCCCCCACGACCTCGGGATAGCGGCGCACCGCGGCCCTGATATCGGCCGGGGAGGTGAGCGCACGGCAGAACAGCTCCACGTAGGCCTCGGTCGTCCAGCCGAGGGCCGCCGGGTCCACCCGCGCCGAAAATCCCCTGATTGCGCCCGACTCCTGCAGCCGGTCCACCCGGCGCTTGACCGCGGGCGCGGAAAGCCCGACGAGGGCGCCGATGGTTGCGTAACTGGCCCGTGCGTCCTCGATCAGGGCGGCCACGATCCGTTCGTCAATCCTGTCCAGGCTCATAGCGGCTACTCCGGGGAGGCGAACCCGCCGCCATGGCGGTGCCACCGGGCGCGGGAAGCGGTGCAGGTCACAACGTCCGATCATGGCACCACCCTTACCTGGGTGAAGGCCTCAGCTCGATTGGCCCTTCCCTGGATCGGCCGGACTGGGCAGGGTCTCAGCGGGCTTGGCCTCAGCGGGGTGGCCACGCGGCACGGTCCGGACATACAAACGGGCCTGCAGCCGCCGCTGATGCGGCCGCTGCAGGCCCGTGCCCAGCTCAGGGCTCCAGCCCTTCCGGCGGGGAAATTCCCGGCCGGCAGACCAGTCGTAGACGAGGCCCGACGTCCCGCTTTCGCCGGGCCTCATAAGTGTGACGCCGCCCTTCCGCAGGTGGTTTACGCGGCCGCCAACTAACTTTCCGTACGGCCAGAAAAACTTGGGCGGCGAGCCTCCCGCCGTGGCCGGACGGCACGAACTTGTCCTCCCGGCCGTGTCCGCGCTCGCCACGCCAGCGGACAGGCACCGCCACGGGCACCAGAAGAACGGGCGATCAAACGGGCGATCAGAAGAACGTGCGGACCGCCTCGGTGACGGTGTAGTCGTCGTCGACCAGGTACAGAGCGCGCCACTTGTCGAAGGTCGTGCACGGGTGCGACGGGCCTAGCGCCACGAGGTCGCCGACCTCGCGCGCCGTGGTCCGGCGGGACGGCCATGTGCGCGTGCTGGTCGCTGACGGCGGCCATCCGCCAGCCGGCGTTGCGCAGCGGGCGGCGCTGGGCCGAGCCGCGGCGGACGTGCGCCAGCGCGACCGGGTTCCCGGAGTCCTGGCCGAAGTCCCGCCGCCCGGCCGACAGGATGACGAGCCCGGGCTCCGGGACCGAGAGCACCTGGGCCCACACCTCGATCGCGGGTTCCAGGTCAGGCTCGGCCGATCCGGTACGCGCGTGCACGTCGGCCAGGGCCCGCCGGTACGCGCCCCAGTCCTCGGTCAGGTAGCAGCCGCTGCGCAGCACGACCCGGGCCGGCCGCCGTAGCCGGGCCGCGGTTAGCTCGCTGACGACCAGGTCGAAGAAGACGCTGCCCCCGGCGGTCAGCAGCACCTCATCGGTGTCGAACAGGTCCCGCTCGTCCAGCGCCCGGGCGATCCCCGCCAGGAACCCGAGGAACTCCCGCACCACTGGCTCGGGGCGGCCGTCGTCCCGGGACTGCGCCAGCCCCTCGAAACCTTCGACGCCCGTCAGCGCCAGGTGCGCGCCGGCCGCGCGGACGGCCTCGGCCACGAGGACGGCCGCCGGCAGGTCGCGGACGCCGCACCGGCCGCCGCGCAGGCCGCCCTCGACCAGGACGTTGACGCGGCGCCCCGGCCGGGCGGTCGCGACCCGGTCGGCGAGCAGGCGGACGCCGGCCGCCGAGTCGACCAGGCAGTAGAACTCGAAGCCGGGATCCCGGCGCAGTTCGCCGCACACGTAGCTGATGTCCGCGGCCCCGGTGAGCTGGTTGGCGTAGAAGATACGCGGCACGCCGTGCTCGCGCGCCACCCGCACCTGGGGGCCGGTCGCGAAGGTCAGCCCCCACGCCCCGGCGGCCAGCTGGCGGCCGAACAGGGCCGGGCTCATCGACGTCTTGGCGTGCGGGCAGAGCAGTACGCCCGCCTGTTCGCTGAAGCGCTGGAACCGGGCCAGGTTGCGCTCCAGCGCCGCCGCGCGCAGGACGCATACCGGCAGCGGGAGGTCCTCCCGCAGCACGTTCGATCCAACCAACGACGCGGGCACGTCCGCGGGCACGTCCGCAGGCGGGTCCGCAGGCGGGTCCGCGGGCCCGGCCAGCGTCGTCTCCCGGTATCTGAGCCTCCGTGAGTTGCGCGATTCCTGCTCCACAAAGGCGAACGCTACTCCTGGTGGAGTACACCACCGGGCGTCGACCACCGCGCCAAGTGCCTCCCCGGGCCGGACGACGGTGCGCGCGGGAATCGGGAGTATCGGTAGTGCCCTTGTCCGGCTGCCATTGGAGACGTCAGATGCGGCACTCACCCAGCTCTCACCGCCCCGGCGTGCTTGGCGCCGCCGGGCGTGCCTGCTACCGCCACCGCTGGCTCACCCTCGCCGCGTGGATCGTCGGCACGGCCTGCCTCGTCACGCTGTGGATACAGTTCGGCGCGCCCGCGAACAACAACCTCGCCGGCAACGACACCGGCCAGAGCATCCTCAATCAGCACTTCCCGCGCCAGTCCGGGGACACGCTGACGCTGGCGATCAAGTCCACCGGGCCGATCACGTCGGCCGGCGTCAAGGCCCGGGTCACCGGGGCACTCGGGCCTTTCCGCCACGCCGCGCACGTGACGTCGGTGTCCGGCCCGTACACCACGCCGGGCCACATCTCCCGGGACGGCCACATCGCGTTCGCCTCGGTTCAGTTCAACGTCACGCAGACCAGCATCCCCGGCAGCGAGGCCAGCGCCCTCATGAACGACGCGCGGACCGCCTCGGGGCATGGCGTGACGTTCAGCCTGGGCGGCGACGTCGTGGATCAGGCGGAGACGCCCTACGGCGGGTCTTCGGACGGGATCGGCATCGGCGCCGCCGCGATCGTCCTGCTGATCGCGTTCGGTTCACTGCTGGCGATGGGGCTGCCGATCGTGACCGCGGTCTTCGGGATCGGATGCGGCCTGGCGCTGATCGCGCTGCTCGGCCACCTCTTCCCCGCCCCGTCGTTCTCCCCGATCATCGCGTCCATGATCGGCCTGGGCGTCGGCGTCGACTACGCGCTGTTCATCGTGACACGCTTCCGCGAAGCCTTGCGGGGGGTTCCGGGCCGTGGGGTACCGGGGGTATCCCCGGGCAAACAGAGTGTCCCCCCGGGCCAGCACAGCACGCCGGGATGAGCCCGGAAGACGCTACCGTGCACGCGATGCGTACCGCGGGACGTTCCGTGCTGGTGGCCGGCACGACCGTCGTGATCGGCATGATGGGATTGCTGGTGCTGCGCGAATCGCTGATGAACGGGGTCGCGGTGGCCGCCGCGGCGACCGTCGCGATGACCGTTCTCGGCTCCCTGACCCTGTTGCCGGCGCTGCTCGGCTTCACCGGTACCCGCCTGGCCAGGCCGTCCCGGATCCGGCTCTCCCGGCGGAAGAGCCGCGGGCGGGAGAGTGGGGCCACCAATGTCCGTTCGGCAGAATCATCGTCACCGTGGGCGGAGCGCTGGGCCGCGGTCATCAGCCGGCATCCGGTCGTGTCCGCCGCGCTGGCCACGGGCGCCATCGTCATCCTCGCCGTCCCGGTGCTCAGCATGAAGCTCAGCTTCCCCGACGAATCCGCGCAGGCGTCCGGGACGATGGGCCGCGCCAGCTACCAGACGATGGCGGAGGGGTTCGGCCCCGGGTATGACGCGCCGCTGATCGTCGCGGCCACGCTGCCCGGCACCGGGGGCACCCCGGCCACCGCCCGGCTGGCCAGCGCGATCGGCGGCACGCCCGGGATCGCGCGGGTCACCCCGCCGATCACCAGCCCGGACGGGAAGGCGGTCCTGCTCGTCGCCTACCCCATCACCGGGGAACAGGACCCGGCCACCAATGCCCTGGTCAACCAGATCAGCAGCAACGTCCTGCCGCGCGCCACCGCCGACACGGGTCTGCACGCCTACCTCACCGGCCCCAACGCGGGCAACGTCGCCTTCGCCAACATGGTCGCCCAGCGACTGCCGTGGCTGATCGGGGTCGTCATTCTGCTGTCGACGCTGCTGCTCACGGTGGTGTTCCGCTCGGTGGTCGTCGCGGTGAAGGCGGCCGTGATGAATCTGCTGTCCATCACCGCCGCGTACGGCGTGCTCGTAGCGGTCAGCCAGTGGGGCTGGCTGCACCAGTTCTTCGGGTTCCCGGAGAAGGTGCCGGTCACCACCTGGGTGCCGATATTCCTGTTCGTGATCCTGTTCGGCCTGTCCATGGACTATGAGGTGTTCCTCCTGTCGCGCATCCGCGAGGAGTACGACCGGACCGGGGACAACACCGCCGCCGTGGCGCGCGGGCTGGCCCGGACCGCGCGGGTCATCTCCGCCGCCGCGATCATCATGGTGGTCGTGTTCCTCTCCTTCGTGCTCGGCGCGGACGTCTCGGTCAAGCAGATCGGCCTCGGCCTGGCCGTCGCCGTGCTGATCGACGCCACGGTCGTGCGGCTCGTGCTGGTGCCCGCGGTGATGGAACTGCTCGGCAAGGCCAATTGGTGGCTGCCGCGGCCGCTGGCCCGGATCCTGCCGGCCGTGACGGCGGAAGACGCTCCGGCGGCGGCCAGCGAGCCCGCGATGACGCGCCACTGATTACCCGTCCGGCTGCTTACCGCTGCGACTGAGTGCTCCCCCCGCCAAGGTGTGACGGCGGGGGGAGCAGACGCGCCGGGCGGCGGGTCTGCGGGTGGGCGGGCCTGCAAAACGGGCCTGCGAAATAGGCTCCATGTGACTCTTATGCCAAACAAATTCGCCTCATCTATAGTCGTTAGCATGCTTGACGTCACCAGGCTGCGTGTCCTGGTGGCGGTGGCCAGGCACGGATCGGTGACCGCCGCCGCCCGGGAGCTCAACTACGCGCAGCCTTCGGTGAGCCACCACCTGGCCCGTCTGGAGGCCGAGACCGGCGTCCGGCTGATCCAGCGGGCGGGGCGGGGCATCCGGCTCACCGAGGCCGGGCGCCTGCTCGCGGACCGGGCGGCCGAAGTACTGGGCCGCCTGGACGCCGCGGAAAACGAGCTGGCCGCGCACGCGGGACTGAGCGCGGGGCGTGTCCGGCTCGCAGCGTTTCCCTCGGCGCTCGGCACGATTGTCCCGGCGGCCGCCGCGATGCTGCGGGCGGAGTACCCGGGGATGGACGTCCGGCTGACCGAGGCCGAGCCGCCCGAGGCCCTGCGCATGCTGCGGGCGGGCTACGTCGACGTCGCTCTGGTCTTCCGCCACGTGCAGGCGGCCGCGGCTCCGGAGGCTCCGGGGGGCCCGACGGTCTCAGAGGGGCCGGCAGCTTCGGGGAGCCCCGCGGGTTCGGGGAGCCCGGCGGGTTCGGGGAGCCCGGCGGGGCTCACCGTGCCGGGCGGCCCGGAGGAGAGCGGCCCGGAGGAGAACGGCATGCGAGGCCGCCTCGTGCTGGACGAGCCCGTTCATCTCGTGACCCGCGCCCGCGCCTCCGCCGAGGGTAACCACGCTGGTCGGCACACCGGCGGGCAGCAGTTCGCCGACCTGGGCCGGTACGCGGGGCGCCGGTGGATCGCGGGCTGCGACCGGTGCCGCGTGCACCTGATCACGCAGTGCTCGCTGGCCGGCTTTAGCCCGAAGATCGCCTTCACCACCGACGACTACGTGGCGGTGCAGGCGCTCGTCGCGGCCGGGCTCGGTGTGGCCACGCTGCCCGACCTCGGCGCTGCGGGCGGCCCGGCACCCCGGCGATCCGCACCGCCGAACTGCCCGGCGCGCGGCGGCACGTATTCGCTCTGCGGTACGGCGAACCACCCGACTCCCCCGCGACGATCCGGCTCATCGACGCGCTCTGCGCTGCGGCGGCCACGCTCGCCGCGGTCCCCGCCCGGCCGGCCGGGACGGGCCCCGCGGCGCCGCCCGTGGGCGCAGGCGCGGATCCGGCGGAGGTCCCGGCGCGGATCCAGGCGGAGGTCCCGGCGCGGGTCCGGGCGTGGGCGCGGATTCTGCCGCGGGCACGGGAGCGGGCACGGGCACGGGAGCGGGCATGGCCGTGCGCACACCGGAGGCGGTCGGGCCCTGACGTGGACGCGGCGGGCCGGCCCCTGACGGTACATGCGCGGGCCGGGATACGCCGGCTACAGCCACGCCCAGACCAGGCCTGGGCCCCGGGTGGACAGGAGGCGGCCGGCATTTGGTCAGATAGGCGCATGGCGCATACCACGCGGCACGCGGGGCGGTGGACCCTCGAGGATCAGTTCGCCTCACCGTGGCATTACCTTCCCATCGAGGTACCAGCGGGCGCCCGGGCCATCCGGGTGCAGCTCAGCTACGACCGGACGGCCGGGGTGCTGGATCTCGGCTGCCTCGGACCGGACGGCTTCCGCGGCTGGTCTGGAGGGGCGCGGGACAGCTATGTCATCGCCGCTGACGAGGCCACACCCGGCTATCTGCCCGGTGAGCTGGAACCCGGACGGTGGCAGGTGATCATCGGTCTCCACCGCGTTCCGCCCGGCGGCCTCCCCTTTGAGCTAACGGCGGAGGTCGCCCGGACCAGGGGCGGACCGCCCGGAGCGCCCCCGGAGCCGCCCGCCCCCGGCACTCCCGGCGGCGGAACGGCCACCGCGCCGGAACCTCCCGGCCGGGGACGGACGGCGATGGCTCGCCGGGGACCTGCACACGCACACGGTGCATTCCGACGGCGCGCTGACGGTGGACGAGCTGGCTCATTTCGCGGCGGAAAGCGGGCTGGACTTCATCGCCGTCACCGATCACAACACGATCAGCCACCACCGGGAGCTCCCCCAGGCGGCCCGCCGCTACGGCGTTACCTTGATCCCCGGTCAGGAGGTGACCACGAGCGAGGGACACGCCGGCGCACTGGGGGACGTCGGCTGGGTGGACTTCCGCCGCCCGGCGCCCGAGTGGCTGAAGGTCACCCAGGATCGCGGCGGCCTGCTGTCGGTCAACCACCCCATCGCGGGCCCGGTGAGCTGGATGCACGCCATGCCCGAGCGGCCCCCGCTGGTGGAGGTATGGCACTGGAGCTGGCTCGACCTGAGCTGGACGACGCCGCTGTCCTGGTGGCAGGCCTGGGATCCGTGCGCCATCCCGGTCGGCGGCAGCGACTGGCACCGGACCGGATCGGACGCACCGCCGGGAACCCCGACCACCTGGGTGGAGTCCAGCACCGACGACCCGGCCGGCATCCTCGCCAGCATCGGGGCCGGGCGGGTCGCGATCTCCGCGCACCGGAACGGCCCCGTGCTGCTGCGCACCGGCGGTGAGATCGTCGCGGTGGACGCCGACGGGACCACGCTCGCCGGGCCGGAAGGACCCTGCGCGCGGGTGCGCGGCGACCTCGCGCGGTTCCGCGACGCGGCCGGGTGCCACCGGCTGCTGAGCGAGGCCGGGGCCACCGTCGCGCTGGCCCCTTGATGCTGGACGGGAGCATCCCGACGGGATATTCGCTGCTTAGCTTGCGGTTTCTACCGTCACGCCGTCGACCAGGCGCTCGTAAACCGCGAGATCAACGTCCCCCGAGGGGGCCGCGGCGGCGGCCACCGCGACCGCGTGCCGGAGCAGATCCGGCCAGGACCAGCCGAGCAGCAGACCGGGCACGAGGCCCGCGACGAGCGCGCCCGGCGATCTCGTCGTGGACGGGCCGCCGGGTTCCAGGCTGGCGAGCGAGGCATTCCACCGCCCGCCTTTCGTGACGACACCCACCTGGCGATCCGCGTAGATTGCCACCGCTGACGCCCCGAGCCGCAGCAGCGCGTCACCGCCGGCGAGGTAGTCGTCGCCGTCAGCCGCCTGGGGGCCACCGGCTCCGACGGCCCGGCCCGCTTGGTCTCCTGGCCGGCCGGTCGCCTGATGGGCTGGTTCGGCGGGGGACAGCGTCCAGGCGGCTCAGCACCGCGTCGTCGCCGGGGTCGGGCACCACCAGGTCGGGGCGGCGCGAGGCGGCGTAGCGGAGGGCGCTTCCGCCGGCGTTGAGGATCACGGGGACGCCGCCCTCGGCCGCCCAGGTGGCCAGCGATCCGTAGATCTCCGGCGGCAGGCCCGCGGGCAGCGTCCCGCACAGGACGACCGCCGTCGCGTCGGTGAGCATCCGCCGGTAGTCAGCGGCGAATCGGCCAAGCTCCTCGGTCGTCACGTACGGCCCGGGCTCGCGGAGCCGCATCGTGCGCCCGGAGGCGGTGTCGCTGACCTCCAGGACCCGGCGTGACTCGCGGCCGATCCCGGTGAACGCCACCGGAATGCTGGACCGGCCGAGGTCCTCCCTGATCAGCTCGCCCGTCGCGCCGCCGGCCAGTCCTGCCGCCAGCACCTCATGACCGAACGTGTGCAGCACCCGCGCCACCGCCACGCCGCGGCCGCCCGCGCGATGCCGGACCCGGGAGATATCACGCGTCGACTGCCACGACAGGCCTTCCGCCTCATAGCTGACGTCCAGCGCGGCGTTCAGCGTGACAGTAATGATCACAAATGGTCCTCACGGTCTGGCGCAGGCCAGGAGCAGCCTTCCGGTCGTAGTGCGTAGTTCGCGTGCCGTTCGGCATCATATGCGGCACCGCAGGCCGCGCGGTTTGTGCTGTCGGAGCATGTGGGGGCAGCACAAACCGCCCACCTTGCGGGCCTAAGAGGGCTTGCCAGGTGGGAAATGCCCGGATTGAGGGTGCGGGTTGCGGCTGCGGGACGCTAGGGGAGGGTGGTGCGGCGGAAGCAGTCGGCCAGGTGGTCGTTGACGATGCCGCACGCCTGCATGGTCGCGTACGCGGTCACCGGACCGGTGAACGTGAAGCCATTTCGGCGGAGCTCAGCGGACAGCGCCTTCGACGCGGGCGTCTGGGCCGGGATGTCCGCCGTCGTCCGCGGAGCCTCGGCCGACTCGCCCGCGTGCTGGCCCGCGTACTTGCCCGCGTACTTCCAGACCAGTTCGCTCAGGCCGCCCGGCAGGTCGAGGGCGGCGCGGGCGTTCGCAATCGCGGCAGTGATCTTGGCCCGGTTCCTGATGATGCCGGCGTCCGCGAGCAGTCGCTGAACGTCCTCGTCGCCGAAGCTGGCCACCGCGGCGATGTCGAACCGGGCGAACGCGGCGCGGAAGTTCTCGCGCTTGCGGAGAATCGTCAGCCAGGACAGCCCGGACTGGAACGCCTCGAGGCAGAGTCGCTCGAAGATCGCCTGGTCGCCGTGCAGCGGGCGGCCCCATTCGTCGTCGTGATAAGCGAGGTATTCGGGCGCGCTGAGACCCCACGGGCAGCGCAGGCGCCCATCCGGACCAGGGGCCACGCCGTCACTCACGGTCCTGCTCCGCCTGGGCTGGATGACGCGCGTCCTCGTAGTGGGAGGGGGCGGTGACTTCCGCCCAGTGGCCGGCCGACGCTGGGCCGGGCGAGTCCTGGCCGCGAGTGTCCTCGGTGGGACCGTCCTGGCCGGACGCGGGCGCGCCGGGGGTGTGCTGATGAGGCGCGTGCCCGTCGGGCCCATTCCCGGTGGCCGTGTCCGCGGTGGGGGTGTCCGCGGTGGGGGTGTCCGCGGTGGGGGTGTCCACGGTGGGGGTGTCCTGATGAGGAGCATCCCGACCGGGCCAGTCCGCGGTGGGCGCACCCTCGCTGGGCGGATCCTCGGTGGGCCGGTAATCATCGGGCGCATTCTCGCTGGGCGCGTCCTGGGGCTGGGGAGCCTGAGGTTGTTCCTGGAGGCGGCTGGCCTTCGCGCGCCGGTGTTCCGCGCCCCAGACGAGCGTCTGGTGAGGCTCCTCCCAGCTGTCCCGGCCATTGGGCTCGCCCCGGGCCGGGTACGGTGCGGCCGCGTAGCCGGGTGCCCCGTAGGAGGGCGCCCCGCCGGAGGGCTCCCCGCCGGAGGACTCGTTGCCCGAGGGCTCCTGAGGGGGCGCCGGTTCGTGACGGGCTGCTCCCGAGACGACCGGCTGGGGCACGGTCGGCTCTGGCCCGGCGCGCCTGGGGCCCGGTCGGCTCTGGCCCGGCGCCCTGGGGCCCGGTCGGCTCTGGCCCGGCGCCCTGGGGCCCGGTCGGCTCTGGCCCGGCGCCCTGGGGCCCGGTCGGCTCTGGCCCGGCGCCCTGGGGCCCGGTCGGCTCAGGGTGAGCCCACGGGGGGCCGGGCCATTGGGCGCCCGTGGCCGCGTTCTCTTCGTCCAGGAGCCGTACCGGCCCGGTTGGGTGGGATCCCTCTCCCGGCCTCTCCTCTTCCGCGGCCGCTGCCGGGGCTCCCACCGTCGCTCCCGGGGCGGCGGACTGGCGGGTCCAGTCGTGGGCGAGTTCCTCGCGCAGGTCGGAGACCTCCTGCTGCAGGGCCGAGATCTTGATGTCCCGCTCCGTCACAGCCCGCGCAATCGTCTCCAGTGCCTCATCGGTGACGCGCATGTTGTAGCCCCACGCGGCGGAAGGCGGCCGCAGCAGGGCGACGTCGGCCGCGGAGACCGGGCCGAGGTCGATGGGCGGATAGTCGGGGGACTCCGGGGCCATCTCCCCACCGCGACCTGACGCCACGACGACGACACCGGCCAGGATGACGATCGCGGCCACCAGCATGAGCACAGGCACATATGAATCGTGCCATGCTCCGCACGGGGAGTGGCAACTAAGGGACGTTTCGCCGCCTGGCGCGCACGCTCCTGCGCCGGCCGCCTGGGGTGGCCCGGTGCAGGTCAGACGTCGTGCTCGCGCGCAATGCCCTGGTGATTGTGCGCGTCGGTGATAATCCGGACGACCTCGCCGGCGTCGTCGGCCACGTGCATCAGGTCCAGGTCGACGGGCGACACGTTCCCCGCGGCGCACATCGCGGACTTCAGCCAGGAAAGCAGCCCTGACCAGTAGGAACTACCGACGAGGACGATCGGGAACTTGGTGATTTTGCCCGTCTGGACCAGGGTGAGCGCCTCGAACAGCTCGTCCATCGTGCCGAAGCCGCCGGGCAGCACCACGAACGCCTGCGAGTACTTCACGAACATTGTCTTGCGGACGAAGAAGTAGCGGAACTCCACGCCCACGTCGACGTACTGATTGAGCCCGAGCTCGAGCGGCAGCTCGATGCCCAGCCCGACCGACACGCCGCCGGCTTCGACCGCGCCCTTGTTGGCGGCCTCCATGATCCCCGGGCCGCCCCCGGTGATGATCGCGTAGCCGGCCTTGGCCAGGCCACCCGCGATGCTCTCGGCGAGCTCATACTCGCGGCTGGTGCGCGGCGTCCGCGCCGAGCCGAAGATCGACACCGCCAGGCCCAGCTCCGCGAGCAGGCCGAAGCCTTCGACAAACTCGGCCTGGATGCGCATGACCCGCCAGGTGTCGGTGTGCACCCAGTCGGTCGGCCCCCGGCGGTCGAGCAGCCGCTGGTCCGTCGTCGTCGCCGGTATCTGCTTGCCCCGCAAGGTGGCAGGCCCCTGGCGCCGCTCCGGCCGGCTGGAATCGGAATTCACCCTCATTGTCCCCCCACGGTAATAGCGCCGGCATAGTGTTTCACGCCGCTCCCCGCGCTACACCGCCCTGATCCTCTAGCTGTATGCATGCGGACCTCAGGCGTTCACACCGTGGTCGCGCAGGATTTCGTTCAGCGTGGCCTTGTCGTGCCGGTCGCCCTCCTGCAGCCGCCTCAGGACCAGGACACACGGCATGCCGAAGTCCCCGCCGGGGAAACTCCGGATCCGGGTGCCGCTGATGCATACCGACCATTCGGGTACCTCGCCGCGGGGCAGTTCGCCGCCGGTCTGCGCGTCGATCACGTGCGTACTCGCGGTCAGGATGGTGCCCGCGCCCAGGACGGCGCCCCGGCCCACCCGGGCCCCGTCCACCACCATGCTCCGCGACCCGATAAAGGCGTCGTCCCCGACCATCACGGGCACCGCGTTCGGCGGCTCCAGCACGCCGCCGATACCCACGCCGCCCGACAGGTGCACGTTCTTGCCGATCTGGGCGCACGAGCCGACGGTGGCCCAGGTGTCGACCATGGTGCCCTCGTCGACGTGGGCGCCGATGTTGACGAACGACGGCATCAGCACGACGCCCGGCGCAATATAGGCGCCCCAGCGCGCGATCGCGCCCGGCACCACCCGTACCCCGTCCAGGCGTGTCTTGAGCGGAACCCGGTCCTGATAGCGGAAGTCCCCGACCTGGGAGCGCGTCATCGGCAGCAGGCGGAACGCGAGCAGGATGGCGCGCTTGGCCCGCTCGTCCACCACAGCGTGGCCAGTGGCAGGGTCAGCCCACGCCACCCTGGCCGCCCCGGAGTCGAGCTGGCCGATCGCGGCCATCACTTCGGCCCGAGCCGACGAATCATCCGGGGTGAGCCGGGAACGGTGCTCCCACAGCTCATCGATGCGGAGCGACAGCGGCGATGTGAGCTCGGCCGCGCTCGCGGCGGCCCCGGCAGATGACTCGTCCATGGCGACGGAGCTTAGCCGCCCCGCGCGGGCGGCCCACGCCCGATGGCGGCCCGCGGCGCGCCGCACGTCAACCGGCCATCCCACACCGCCCACAGGAGGCCGCGCCCGCCGGTACGGTCTGATGGTGTGCCGAGAAGAAAACGTGCGCGGCGGAAGGGCGCCGCTATCTTCACCGTGTGCGTTGTGGCCCTGCTCGCCATCGGCGGTTACTTCGCGTACTCGGCCTACCAGCGCGTCACACCGTTCCTGACCGGTCCCGGCTGCCAGGCCGGCCGGGGCACCAGCGCCGTCTCGCTCGACCCGCAGCAGGCCAGCATCGCCGCCACCATCGCCGGTGTCGCCGCCAGCGAGCAGCTCCCGGCGCGCGCCGTCACGATCGCCTACGCGGCGGCCATGCAGGAGTCGCACATGCACAACCTGAACTACGGCGATCTGGACTCGGTCGGCATCTTCCAGCAGCGGCCGTCGGAAGGCTGGGGCACCACCGGCCAGCTCGAGGATCCGGTGTACGCCACCATCAGGTTCTTCGGCGCGCTGACCCACGTGCGCGGCTACCTGGAGATGCCGGTGGATCAGGCCGCCCAGGCCGTCCAGCACAGCGCCGATGGCTCCGCCTACTCGCAATACGACCTGATGGCGACCTCACTGACCAGCGCGTTCACCGGTGAGCAGCCGCGAGCCGTGTGGTGCTGGGCCGGCCCTGGGCCGCACCCTCAGCCAAAGCTGGGCGCTGCCGGAACGGCACTGGCCGCGGCGTTCGGGGCCCCTGCGGCCGGCAGGCCAGTAACGAGCCTCACCAGGGCCCGTTCGGCTAAATCAATAACCGTGGACGTGCGGGTAAAGCCAGCGGAAGCATGGGCGGTAGCCTCTTGGCTGGTGACACACGCCTACGCTTACGGCATCAGCGATGTGGACTACGGCGGTTATCAGTGGACGGCGCCGGCCGGCACCAAGGGCTGGCAGCCGGACACCGGCCCCGCGAGCGCGGCCAGTGCCACCAGCGGAAGTATCCTGCTCCACTAAGGCAATCCATGCTCGGAACCGCCATACTGATCGCGGACGGTAAAGCCCGGGCCGCAGCCTGCCGAGCCCGGACGACAGAGGAGTTCCCACGTGACCTACATCATCGCGCAGCCCTGCGTCGATGTGCTTGACAGGGCATGCATCGAAGAGTGCCCGGTGGACTGCATCTACGAGGGCGAGCGCATGCTCTACATCCACCCGGACGAGTGCGTGGACTGCGGGGCGTGCGAGCCGGTGTGCCCGGTCGAGGCCATCTACTACGAGGACGACGTCCCGGACCAGTGGAAGGACTACTACAAGGTCAACGTCGACTTCTTCGAGGATCTCGGCTCACCGGGCGGCGCGTCGAAGACCGGCAAGATCGGCAAGGACCACCCGCTGGTGGCGGCGCTGCCGCCGCAAGGAGAAGGCAGCTGACCCTCGCCTCACGGCTGCCGGCCTTCACCTGGGACCGGGTCGCGCGGTACCGCAAAGAGGCGGAGCGCCATCCGGGAGGCATCGTTGACCTCTCGATCGGGGCCCCCGTCGACCCGGTGCCGGACACGGTACGCGCCGCGCTCGCGGCGGCCGCCAACGCGCCCGGCTACCCGCTGACACGCGGGACGCCGGCGGTGCGCGACGCGGCCGCCCGCTGGCTGGCGCGCCGGCACGGTGTGACGGTGGCCCCGGAGGCCGTCCTCCCGGTGATCGGCACCAAGGAGTTCATCGCCTGGCTGCCGACCATGCTCGGCTGCGGGGCCGGGGACACGGTGGTCTACCCGTCGCTGGCCTACCCGACGTACGACGCCGGGGTCCGGCTCGCGGGTGCCACGCCGCTGGCCACCGACGCCACGCTCGCGCTCGGCCCGCAGCCGGTCCGGCTGGCCTGGGTGAACTCGCCCTCCAACCCCACCGGGAAGGTGCTGCCACCGGCGCACCTGAGCAAAATGGTGGCCTGGGCTCGCGAGCGCGGGACGATCCTGGCCTCGGATGAGTGCTACATCGAGCAGGGCTGGGACATGGTTCCGGTCTCGGTCCTGCACCCGGAGGTGAGCGGCGGCACCCACGACGGCCTGCTCGCCGTCCACTCACTGTCCAAGCGCTCCAACATGGCCGGGTACCGGGCCGGCTTCGTCACGGGCGACCCGGGGCTGATCGCTGAGCTGCACGAGATCCGCCGGCACGCCGGCCTGATCGTGCCCGCGCCGGTCCAGGCCGCCATGGTCGCGGCGCTGGACGACGACGCGCACGCCGAGGAGCAGCGCGAGCGGTACCGCTCGCGGCGCATCGTGCTCCGGGCCGCTCTGGAGGCGGCGGGCTGGGTCATCGAGAATTCCGAGGCGGGGCTGTACCTGTGGGCGTCGCGGGCCGGGTCGGACGGATGGAATTCGGCCCGGATACTGGCCGAGGCCGGGATTCTGGTCTCACCAGGTGAGCTGTACGGGGCCGCGGGAGCGGCGTTCATCCGGGTGGCCTTGACCGCCACCGACGAGCGCGTCGCCACCGCGGCCGCCCGCCTCACCACCCTCGTCTAGCTGTTCCCGTCCCGCGCGTCCCACCGCGTGGGCTCCCCCGCCCATAATCGGTCGCCCGCGAGGGGGTTTCTCCTGTTCGTGGCGGGGACCCCGCCGGCGTCGGCGAACGACGGGGCTCGCGCCCTGGAAGGATTTGGTCAAACGGGCGGGAGGAGGCCCGTAGGGTTGAGGGGTGCTGAGGCTCTACGACGTGTCATCCGGACAGCGTGGCCGCCATCCGGCCAGCTCACCCAGGCGAGCTGCGGGTGCTGGCGGTTACGGCGGAGGTCCAGGGCGAGCCGGACCCGGGGCAGCTGCGCGCGTGGCTCCTTCCTGACCTGATCCGCCGGTGCGCGGAACGGCGGAGCCTGGTCCCGACCATCTGCGAGATTACCGGCCTGGTGTCGCATGGGACGCCCGTAGACCCCAGCGTGGCGGCGACGGTCCCGGACCATGCGGAGGCGCGGGCGGCACTGAATATCCATCCGCCGGCCCGGATCGCGCCGGCGTCCGAACCGGCCGAGCGGACGGCCGAATTCGTCGCACCCGCGCGGCCCAGCGGGCGGACGGGCGGACCGCCCCCGTTCGATATCGGCACCGGGGAATCCGGCTGGTTCGCGGGCCGCGAGTTCGTGCGGCACCTGGCCGCGCCGAACGGCGCCGTCGCGGTCGGAACGCTCGAGCGGACACCGGGCACGCACGAGCAGGCCGGCGGGCCCGCGCCGCTCGTTCTGCCGGATGTGGCGGGCCGGGGTCTTGACCCGCTGGCGCTCCGGCTGGTCTTCCTCGGTCGGCGCTATCGTGACGACCTGGACCTGACCTGGGATGCGCTGCACGCGGCCGGCAAGACGCTGCGGCACTGGCGGGAGTCGGTCGCGGAATGGGCGCTGTCCCCCAGCGCGCCGATATCGCCGCGCTACGCGGAGACGGTCACCGCCGCGTTCGAGGATGACCTGGATACGCCGGCGGCGCTGCGTGAACTGGACGCGCTGGAGGCGGACGGGGACGTACCGCCAGGGGCGAAGTTCGAGACCTTCGCGGCCCTGGACCGGCTCTTCGGGCTTGACCTGGCCCGGGACATCGGCAGGGTCAGCACTCCCCGCACCCGGTGACCGCCCACCTCCCGCGCCCGCACCCGGTGACCGCCCACCCGCCGGCCCCGCACCGCTGAACCGCTACCGTCCGCTGCCGCCCGCTGCTGGCGCCCCGGCTTCCGGTCGCGCCGGAGGCCGGGGACCCCCGCCCCTGGCCAGCCTGGATACCTCCGCTGGGCAGGGACATTCCCGGGCGGTGCGGTGCACCTTTAACACGCCTGACATCTGGGTTCCCGTATTATCACTGGCCTCGTTCACCTGCTTAATGATTCGCTGTTCTAGCGGCATAAATCGCAACGTTTTAAGGCTGGTACGCATAGGCAACGCATTATCTGTTGTCCGTGGCGCCCTTAGGCTGAGGTAACTGAACGCAACGAAGTGGGCCCGCGACAACGCGGGAGTCCAAGGGAGGGGCAGGTGACGGTGACCACAGTGACCGGGGCCGGGCAGCCGTTCGCGACCGGAACGGCCGCGGCAGCGCGGGAGTCCTTCACGCCGCCGGAGATGCTGACGCCCGATGAGCTGATCACGCTCACGACGGCGGACCGGCGATCCTCGGCACGCAGCTACCTCATGTGCCCTCCGTCGCACTTCGCGGTCACCTACGCCATCAACCCGTGGATGCGCCCGGACCAGCCGGTCGACGTGGAACGGGCCATGCGCCAATGGGAGCGGCTGCGCCAGGTCTACCTGGACCTCGGGCACACGGTCCGGATCATCGACCCGGTCCCGGGCCTGCCGGACATGGTCTTCGCCGCCAACGGCGCCACCGTCGTGGGCGGGACGGTGCTGGGCGTGAAGTTCCGCCACCCGGAGCGCGCGGCGGAAGCCGCCGCCTACCTGGACTGGTTTCCTGCCCACGGCTTTACCAGAGTCCGCGCGCCGCGGCTGGTGAACGAGGGCGAGGGCGACATCCTCTGCACGGGGCGCGTGCTGTTCGCCGGGAGCGGGTTCCGTACCGATCCAGCGGCGCCGGCCGAGCTGGAAGCGACGTTCGGCCTGCCGGTTATCGGCGTTCACCTGGTCGACCCGCGTTTCTATCACCTGGACACGGCCATGTGCGTGCTCGACGCCGACACCGCGGCCTACTACCCGGCAGCGTTCGACGGCGCCGGCCGCAAGGCGCTGGCCGCGCATTTCAGCGAGCTGATCGAGGCGACGGACGCGGACGCGGGGGTCCTCGGCCTGAACGCTGTCAGCGATGGGCGTCACGTCGTGCTGCCCGCGCAGGCCACTGACCTGGCCGCGCAGCTCAGGGCGCGCGGGTTCGAGCCGGTCGGCGTGGACCTGTCCGAGCTGCGCAAGGCCGGCGGCGGCCCGAAGTGCTGCACTCTCGAGCTCCGTGGCTAAGGCGCACAGCGCGCACCCGGCGCGGAAGGCGCGCCCGGTGCCGGCGGACCAGGCACGGCCGGAACGATCCCAGACGAGCAGCACCATGAAGAGCGGCCCGAGGAGGCGAACCATATGACCACCGGCAGCCTAGATATCACCAGGGACAGCCTGCTGGGCAGCGATGGGACCCGGAGCAGCGAGCTGCGGGCCCAGACCGAGGCCTTCAGCGCCCACAACTACAAGCCGCTCCCGGTCGTCATCGCCGAGGCCGAGGGCTGCTGGGTAACCGACGTCGAAGGACGCCGCTACCTCGACATGCTGGCCGCCTACTCGGCGATCAACTTCGGTCACCGCCACCCCCGGCTGGTTGCGGCCGCGCACCGGCAACTGGACCGGGTCACGCTGGTCAGCCGGGCGTTCGACCACGAGCACTTCGGACCGTTCTGCGCCGAGCTCGCCGAACTGGCCGGCCTGGAGATGGTGCTGCCCATGAACACCGGGGCCGAGGCGGTGGAAACGGCGATCAAGGTCGCGCGCAAGTGGGGTTATGAGGTCAAGGGCGTGCCCGCGGACCAGGCGGTGATCGTCGCGTTCGGCGGCAACTTCCACGGCCGGACCACGACGATCATCAGTTTCTCCACCGATGAGGACGCGCGTGCCGGGTTCGGCCCGTACACCCCCGGCTTCCGGGTCGTCGGCTACGGCGACCTTGAGGCGCTCGCCGCCACCGCCGCCGAGCTGGGCGACCGGCTGGTCGCGGTGCTGGTCGAGCCCGTGCAGGGCGAAGCCGGCGTGATCGTCCCGCCGCCGGGCTTCCTGGCCGGGGTGCGCCGCATCTGCTCCGGGCACGGTGCGCTGATGATCGCGGATGAGATCCAGTCCGGTCTCGGCCGGACCGGCGCCACGTTCGCCTGTGAGCACGAGAACGTCGTTCCCGACGCCTACCTGCTCGGCAAGGCGCTGGGCGGCGGCATCGTGCCGGTGTCGGCCATGGTGTCACGCCGGGACATCCTCGGCGTGCTGCGGCCGGGGCAGCACGGTTCGACCTTCGGCGGGAACCCGCTCGCCTGCGCAGTGGCCCGCGAGGTGATCTCGATGCTGCGGACCGGGGAGTTCCAGCAGCGGTCGCGTGAGCTGGGGACGCGCATGCACGCGCGGCTGTCCGCGCTGCCCCCGGGCCTGGTCCGTGCGGTGCACGGCCGGGGCCTGTGGGCCGGCGTCGAGTTCACCTCGCTGCCGGGGCGCGAGGCGTGCGAACGACTGGCCGCCCGCGGCCTGCTGGCCAAGGACACGCACGGCACGGCGATCCGGCTCGCGCCGCCGCTGGTGATCACCGACGGCGAGCTCGACTGGGCCATGGACCGCTTCGAGGACGCGCTCCTCGGCTAGGCGGCGGCTGGACACCCTGCTCGGGGAACTGGGCCCGGGCTGAAAGCCGCCCCCAGCCACTAAACGGGCTGGCGCAGGCGGAAGCGCTGGATCTTGCCGGTCGCGGCCCGGGGCAGGTCCTCGACCAGGTAGATCGCCTCGGGCCGCTTGAACCGGCTCAGCTCGGCGGAACAGCGCGCGGCGAGCACGTCCAGCAGGTGCTGCAGCCCGGCGGCGGTCTCGGGGCCGTGCGCCGGGATCACGTAGGCGACCGGAACCTGGCCCAGGATGGGGTCGGGCCGGCCGACGACGACCGCGTCCCGCACGGCGGAGTCGGCGATGAGCACTTCCTCGATCTCGCGCGGGAACAGCAGTTCGCCGCCGCGGTTGATCACGTCGTCGCTGCGGCCGGTGAGGAACAGGAAACCGTCCTCGTTGACGTACCCGAGGTCACCGGTGTTCAGCCAGCCGCTGGCGTCGAACCGCTCGGCCGCGCGCCCGTCGGCGTAGCCGTCGATGACGCCGGCGCCACGGATCCAGATCTGCCCCGTCGTCCCGGCCGGGCAGGGGCGCCCGGCGGAGTCGCGCACCTCGGCCTCGGCGCCGACGGGCCGCCCGCACGAGCCGGGCGGCGCGCAGCCGTCGAGGGGAGTCGCGGTGATCTGGCTGGCGGCCTCGGTCATGCCGTAGCTCTCGACCACGGGCACACGTGCGCGCGATTCGATCCGGCGCCGGACAGCCATGGGAAGCGGCGCCGACGCGGACCGGACGAACCGGAGCCACGGCGGCCGCACGGGAACGGGGTAGCCGGCCAGGATGGTCAGGATCGCGGGCACGGCGTTGATCCAGGTAACCCCGCGCCCGGCGAGCTTCTCCCAGAACCCGTGCCGCCGGAACCGGCGGTCGACCAGCAGCGCCGCACCCGCCTGAAGGCTGGCTAGCAGGCCCACGACCTGGGCGTTGATATGGAACAGCGGCAGCGGGCTGAAGCCCCGGTCGGCCAGCGTGAGCTGGTGGTGCCGGGCCACCGCGCGGGCCACGTGCAGGAGCCGGTCCTCGGTCAGCTCCACCGCCTTGGGGGCTCCGGTGGAACCGGACGTGAGCAGCAGCACGGACCCCGGCCGCTCCGGATGCGGGGCCTGCCCGAAGCGCGGGGCCGGCTCCGTGCGCGGGGCCCGGCCACGGTGCCGCTTCCGGCGTACGGCCGCTCCGGTCTTGTCATCAGGCGGAACGGGCCTGAGCGGGGGCACGCCGGAACACACGACCCGACCGGCCCGGTCGCCGATCATCACCTCGGGCCGGGCCAGGTTCACGGTCCTGGCCAGCTCGGCCACGGGCGCTAGCGGATTCACCGGCACGGCGCAGCGGCCGGCGGCGATCACGCCGAGGTAGGCGGCACAGAAGTGAACAGGGTCCTCGATGTCGATCAGGACCCGCGCCCCGTACCGGATGGCGGCCGTGTCCAGTTCGGCGGCCCGCT
The DNA here is from genome assembly GCA_963809975.1 of uncultured Actinomycetes bacterium. Classification (GTDB taxonomy): domain Bacteria; phylum Actinomycetota; class Actinomycetes; order Streptosporangiales; family Streptosporangiaceae; genus Bog-532. Next base: position 268,215 of record CAWELT010000020.1, on the reverse strand, counting down.
GGCGGACCAGTTCGGCCAGCCGGGCGTAGGTCAGGACGCGGCCGCCCTGGGCGTCTTCGAGGAAGCTGCGCTCTCCATGTTGCTGCGCCCGCGTGGCCACCAGTCGCGCGAGCCCGCTGGCTGGCGGCACTCCTTCTTCGCTCATGCTGATCAGTGTGCCGGCGCCGGCTGAGCACTCCAGTTGATGCGGGTGCGGATTGCCTCAGACGAGGACGCCGCGTGCGGGCGCGTTCAGCCGGTGCCCAGATTTCAGGCCGCGATCTGGTGGCCGCAGGCCGGCGGCCAGCCGGCCGGCGATCCACCGGTGGCCGGCCGCCGTGGGGTGCAAGTGATCGCGGATCCGGGGAAAATGCCAGTGGCCGGCGATCGGGTCGAACACGACGACAGCACGGTCGGCGTGGCGTGCGGCGGCGACGATGGCCTGGTCCGTAGCCCGGGCTGGGCCTGAGTGAGCCGCGGCCGCGGCCGGCGCCGGGGAGGGGCAACCGGGGCCGCGGCCGCGGCCGCGGGGCCGGCCGGCCCGGCGGCCGGGGCAGCAGAGGACGCTGGGGCCGCTGGGGCCACTGGGGTCACAGTACTGGCCGCGTTGGTGTCGAGGACCACTCTGTCCAGCATGCTGTCCCGCGCTGAGATGGCCCCTGGCCTCAGCAAAGAAGTTGCTGAGACTAACGAAATAATTAGCGCGGACGCTCAGGAAACTTGCAGCTCAGGCCAATCACTTGGTCAGGTTCCCGGACGGTGCCGCGGCCTACGGGGGGCGGGCCGCCGCGGAGCGGGCGGCGGGTTCGGCCTACGGCCCAGCGGCTGACCGGCGTCCGTGTCACGGCGGCGGTGCGACGCGGCCGACCGCACGACGTCGAGCTCATCTGCGTGCGGCAGCGCCGGGCCGGCCGGCGGCTGGGCGATGGCCACGCGGTCCCGTCGTACCTGGTCCGTCACCATGAGCTTCAGCCTGGCGCGCCCGGCTGGACATCGGCTGCCCGCTGGCTGAGGACCCCGGGATGGGCGCGGAGTTAGCGGCCGGGGAGACGGCGGTACCGGCCGGCGTGGTAGATCAGCGGGCCGGGGAGGTCCGCGGCGGCGCCCGGCGCGAACACGGCCAGGACCTCGCCGACCACGATGCTGTGGTCGCCGCCCTCGTGCACCGCGTACGTCCGGCATTCGAGGGCCGACAGCGCATCATCGAGGATGGGGGCGCCGGTGGCCGGGCCCGGGTGATGCGGATACTGGTCAAGCTGGCCCTCGAGCGGGCGGCCCCGGGTGGCCAGCCAGCGGGCGGTTTTCTCGGCATCCTCATTGAGCACCGATATCGCCCAGGTACCCGCGGCCAGCACCGCGTCGTGGAAGCGCGCGGCCTTTTCCACGCAGACCAGGACGAGCAGCGGCTCAAGCGACACGGAGGTGAACGCGTTCACCGTCATCGCGTGGGTGACGCCGTCCGCGGTGGCCGCGATGACCACGATGCCGGTCGCGAACTGCCCGGAAGCTCGCCGGAAGGCGTCCGGATCCGGACCCGTCACCGCGCCGGCTTCGGACGGGGCATGCCGCGGACCCAGAGCGTGAACGCTGCCGCGACCCCGATGGCCGCGCTGAACGCGCCGCCGTAAAGGTACCATTTGCCGCTGGTGGTGTTGGCGATGATCACGCTGCCCGGGGCGTCCGGCATGGCCAGCACGAACGTCACGATGATCCAGGCGATGGCCGGAACGAGCGCGCCGCCCAGCGAGCGCATGGCCCAGCCCGCGAGCAGGCAGGTCACGAGGAGAGCGGCGCAGCAGCCCAGCGCGGCCGCGGGAACCGGGCCCACCGTCCAGCTGTACTCAAAGGACCCCATGATCGCCTCGACGGCCCCCAATACGAACAGGACACCGTAGGCGCCGCCGGTGACGAAGGCGTCCCGGTGATCTACCGGGCGGTCACCGCCCGCGGGGTCGGTGACAGCCGGCGCTGGCTTCTCCGGCCCCCGCCGTTCCGGCTCATTCGGCCGCGGTTCCATGCCTAGCAAGGCTACCCAGCACGCCCCCCGGCAGCGCCGCCCGGGATGGGCTCCGCCTCCGGGTCCAGGGTGACCCCCGCGAACAGGTCGTCTTCGCGGCCGTAGGGACCGTCCGGGCCGCGCTGGCCCGCCAGCAGCGCGTAGTGCTCGACACCGGACGCCAGCTGCGCCACTTTGTTCGACAGCGCGAAGAAGACGCCATCCACGGTGATCTGCGTGGCGTGCGCGCGCATGGCGGCCAGCTTCGCGTCCAGGTACCCGGACGCGTCGATCTCGGTCGTCACCTGCTCGTCGGGCACGCCGTAGACGAGGTCGGCGGCCGACGTGGGCAGGACGAAGCCGGCTGGCGGTCGCTGGGCCCGCTGGGTTGCGAGGGGTCGCTGGGCCCCCTGGGCCCGCGGGGGCCCGACCGGGCCGGGGCCACCGGTCGCGGCGGTCACGGCGGTCCGCAGCGTCTCGATTTCCTCGTCCAGGACGGACTGCGGAGTCGTGCTCGCGTAGAACTTGCTGACCTGCCACGGCAGCATCGCGGACCCGCACCCGCCGCCGTCGGCGGCGCTGGCCGCCGTGGCGCTGGCCTGGATGACCACGGCCGGGTCCGCGGCCAGCTGGTACGCGCGCCAGGCGACGCGGTGGGCCTGGATGTGGTCCGGGTGGCCGTAGAACCCGTCGTCGTCGTAGGTGACCATAACCTGCGGGCGCACCGCACGGATGACGGCGGCCAGGGCGGTGGCCGCCTCCTCGACGTCCGCCTGCCAGAAGGAGCGCAGATCGTCGTTGCCGGATGTCCCGATCATGCCGGAGTCCCGCCACCGGCCCGGGCCGCCGAGAAAGCGGTGATCGGCGACGCCGAGCGCCTGGCAGGCGGCGTTCAGCTCACCGATCCGGTAGCCGCCCAGCTGGTCGTCGCGGTCTGCGGCCAGGGCGGCCAGCCCCGGCGGGATAATCTCCCCGAGTTCACCGAGCGTGCACGTCACGAGCGTGACGTGCGCTCCGCTAGCGGCGTATTTCGCCATCGTCGCCCCGGTGCCGATGGATTCGTCATCGGGATGGGCGTGCACCAGCAGCAGGCGCTGGCCGTCTGGGGATGAGGTCACAGCACGTGAGGGTACCGGGGCTGGCAGGATCTATCCCTATGACCGAAAGCTTCCCCCGGCAGCAGGCCCGGACCCGCCGGTTCACCCTGGGCGTGCCGCGAGCATTCGCGATCTCCCGGACCGGGGACAGAATCACCTTCCTGCGCAGCAAGACTGGCTCCGACCCGCTGACCTGCCTCTGGCTCTTCGATGTCGGCACCGGGACGGAACGGCTGATCGCCGACCCGGCCGCGCTCAGCGCTGCTGGCGACGAGGACCTGCCGCCGGAGGAGAAGAGACGCCGGGAGCGGGCCCGCGAGCAGGCCGGCGGCATCGTGTCGTACGCGGTGGACGCGGCCCTGCGGACGGCCGTGTTCAGCCTCGCGGGCCGGGTCTTCGCGGTCGACCTTGCTGTCAATGTGGCTGGTGTGGCCGCTGGGGTTGAAGTTGCCAGTGGGGCTGTCAGTGGGGCTGTCAGTGGGGCTGTCAGTGGGGCTGGCGTGGGCTGGCGGTGTGGCTGGGCCGCGCGAGCTGGCGCTGGTGACCCCGGCGCTGGATCCGCGGCCCGACCCGGCGGGGCAGCGGGTCGCCTACGTGAGCGGTGGGGCCCTGCGGGTGGCGGATCTGGGCGCCGGGGGCGAGGCGGGCCCGGGCGACGAGGGCGGCACCGGGGACCGGTCGATAGCCGGGCCCGCGGGCACTCCGGGGAATAACGCGGGCGTCACCTATGGGCTGGCCGAATTCATCGCGGCTGAGGAGATGGGCCGCACGAGGGGTTATTGGTGGGCGCCGGACGGCACCGCGGTGCTCGTCGCGCGGGTGGCCGAGACTCCGGTCATGCGCTGGTACATCGCCGATCCGGCCAATCCGGCGCGGTCCCCGGCGGAGGTCGCCTACCCGGCCGCGGGCACGCCCAACGCGGACGTCTCGCTGTTCGTGGCCGACCTGGCTGGCCGGCACACGCCCGTCGGATGGGACCGGGCGGCGTTCCCCTACCTGGTGACCGTCTGCTGGGACGACAAGGGCGGATCAGCCAATCCGCTGATCGTGGTGCAGAGCCGCGACCAGCGCCGGATGCAGATTCTGGTCGCCGACCGGACCACCGGCGCGACGTCACTGCTGCGGGAGGACACCGACCCGCACTGGGCCGACATCGTCCCGGGGGTCCCCGCCTGGACGGCGGACGGCCGGATCGTCTGGACGGTCACCCAGGACGACACCCGGCGCCTGGTGGCCGCGACCCCGGGCGAGCTGTCCGGCGGGCGGGCCGAGCCGGTGACGCCGGCCGGCCTTCAGGTCCGCGAGATCCTCGGCGTCGATGAAGACACCGTCCTGTTCACCGCGTCGGACGAGCCCACGCAGATCGGCCTGTGGAGCTACGGCCCGGGCGGCGTCACGCAGGTGTCGGAGGGCGCCGGGGTGTTCGGGGGCCGGCGGGCAGGCGGCACCACCGTGATCACCGGCCGGTCGCTGGACGAGGTCGGCCCGGCGGTCCGGGTCCTGCGGGCGGGCACCGGCGGCGCGGGCACGGGCGGCACGGGCACGAGCGGCACGGGCAACTCCGGCCCCGGCCACCCGGCGGGTCCTCCGGAACTACGGATCGCCTGCTACGACGAGACCCCGAACCTGCCCGCGCCGCGGCCCGCCATGCTGTCGCTGAGCCCGCGCCAGATCCGTTCGGCGCTGCTGTTTCCCTCCTGGCACGAGCCGGGCTCGGGGCCGCTGCCGGTGCTGCTCGACCCGTACGGCGGGCCGCACTCCCAGCGGGTGCTCGCGGCGCGCAGTGCCTACCTGGCCTCCCAGTGGTTCGCCGAGCAGGGTTTCGCGGTGCTGGTCGCGGACGGCCGGGGCACGCCGGGCCGGGGGCCGGCGTGGGACCGGGCCGTAGCCGGGAACCTCGCCGACCCGGTGCTGGCGGACCAGGTCGACGCGCTGCACGCCGCCGCGGAACAATTCAGCGACCTGGACCTGTCCCGGGTGGCGATCCGGGGCTGGTCGTTCGGCGGGTACCTGTCCGCACTGGCCGTGCTACGCCGCCCGGACGTGTTCCACGCCGCGGTCGTGGGGGCGCCGGTGACCGAATGGCGCCTGTACGACACCCACTACACCGAGCGGTACCTGGGCCTGCCCGCAGAGAACTCGGTGGCTTACGACAACTGCTCCGTGGTCCGGGACGCCGAACGGCTCCATCGCGACGACCGGGGCGAGGCCGCGTTCGGGCCGATGATGCTCATTCACGGCCTGGCCGACGACAACGTGGTGGTGGCGCACACCCTGCGCCTGTCATCGGCGCTGCTCGCGGCGGGATACGCGCATACCGTCCTGCCGCTGTCCGGGGTGACCCATATGACGCCGCAAGAGGTCGTGGCGGAGAACCTGCTGCTGCTCCAGCTCGGCTTTCTCCGGCAGGCCCTGGGCCGGGGGCAACCCGCAGGCCGGTGAGGTCCCGGGGCCGGCCCGGGTGAGGGACAGGCCCGGACGTATTTGCAGCCCGGACGTATTTGAGGTCCCAGACAGGGCCGTTCGCCCCTAGGTGAGGACTGGTCCGGGCGTATATAAAGTGCCGCACAGGTCCGTTTCGGCCAAATTGTGCGCGCCCGGCCGCTGCGGGCGGGCAGTGTAGCAAGTGTCACAGGTGTGAAGGGCTTCCAGGGGCAGAATTTAGCGTTCTACTGGAATAAGTTCATGAGCACAAACAAACCCGCGGGCGACGGGGCATGGCCGGAGCGGGCACGACCCATAACGACAGGCAGCGAGGACGTCGAGGATGACGCAAGCTACGGAGTCGCCGGCGAGAACGCGGGCGCAGATCGCGGAGAGAACGCTCCGCAAGGACCCTTGGTGGCGACAGCCTGGCATCGTCCTCACGCTGCTCACCATCTGGGTCCTGTACGCGACCGTGCGGGTCTTCATGGGCAGCTACTACTGGGTACCGGCCTACCACTACCTGACGCCGTTCTACTCGCCGTGTGTCAGCGGCGAGTGCGTGCCCGGATCCAGCAGCCTCGGCCACTGGTTCCCGGCCGTGCCGCCGATCATCCCCTACGCGATCGTCTCGCTGGTGTTCGTGCTGGGCTTCCGGCTGACCTGCTACTACTACCGGCGCGCGTACTACCGGGCCTTCTGGCGGGCGCCGGCCGCGTGCGCGGTGCGTGAGCCGCACCAGAAGTACACCGGCGAGACCAGGTTCCCGCTGATCATGCAGAACCTGCACCGTTACTTCTTCTACATGGTGATCCTCATCTCGATCCTCAACACCTACGACGCGGTCCAGGCGTTCCACGGCAAGGACGGCGGGGTCGGCTTCGGCCTGGGCACGCTGATCATCGTGGTGAACGTGGTCCTGCTGTGGGCGTACACGCTGTCCTGCCACTCGTGCCGGCACATCACCGGCGGCCGGCGCAGGAACTTCTCCAAGCACCCGGCGCGGTATTGGGCCTGGACGCAGATCTCCAAGCTCAACACGAAGCACATGCAGCTCGCGTGGACGACGCTCGGGACCCTGATGCTGACCGACCTGTACGTGTTGCTCGTGGCCAGCGGCACCATCAGCGACCTGCGATTCTTCAACTGAGGCGGCATTAGGCATGACCGATATCCAGCGTTTTTCCTACGATGTCGTAGTGATCGGCGCGGGCGGCTCGGGGCTCCGGGCCGCGATCGAGGCCCGGCAGCGGGGCAAGAACACGGCGATCATCTCCAAGTCCCTGTTCGGCAAGGCCCACACGGTCATGGCCGAGGGCGGCGCCGCCGCGGCGATGGGGAACGTCAACCCGCGCGACAACTGGCAGGTCCACTTCCGGGACACCATGCGCGGCGGCAAGCTCATCAACAACTGGCGGATGGCCGAACTGCACGCCAAGGAGGCGCCGGACCGCATCTGGGAGCTCGAGGCCTGGGGCGCGCTGTTCGACCGCACCAAGGACGGCAAGATCAGCCAGCGGAACTTCGGCGGCCACGAGTACCCCCGGCTGGCCCACGTCGGCGACCGGACCGGCCTGGAGCTGATCCGCACGCTGCAGCAGAGGGTCGTCGCGCTGCAGCAGGAGGACGCCGCTTCGCAGGGCGACCCCGAGGCGATGATCAAGGTCTTCGCCGAGACCACGATCACCGAGCTGGTCAAGGACGCGGACGGCCGGATCGCGGGCGCGTTCGGCTACTTCCGGGATACCGGCAAGTTCGTGTTCTTCGAGGCCCCGACCGTCGTACTGGCCACCGGCGGCATCGGCAAGACGTTCAAGGTCACCTCCAACTCCTGGGAGTACACCGGCGACGGGCACGCGCTGGCCCTGCTGGCCGGGGCGAACCTGCTCAACATGGAGTTCGTCCAGTTCCACCCGACCGGCATGGTCTGGCCCTTGTCGGTGCGCGGCCTGCTGGTGACTGAGTCGGTCCGCGGTGACGGCGGCGTGCTGCGCAACTCCGAGGGCAAGCGCTTCATGTTCAACTACGTGCCGGACGTGTTCCGGGCGCAGTACGCGGAGACCGAGGAAGAGGGCGACCGCTGGTACACCGACCCGGAGCACAACCGCCGACCGCCGGAGCTGCTGCCCCGGGACGAGGTTGCCCGGTCCATCAACTCCGAGATCAAGGCCGGGCGTGGCTCGCCGCACGGCGGCGTATTCCTCGACGTATCCACGCGGCTGCCCGCCGAGGAGATCCTGCGGAAGCTGCCGTCGATGCACCACCAGTTCCTGGAACTGGCCGGCGTCGACATCACCAAGGAGCCGATGGAGGTCGGTCCCACCTGCCACTACATGATGGGCGGGGTGGAGGTCGAGCCGGACACCGCGGCCACGGCGGTGCCCGGGCTGTTCGCGGCGGGCGAGGTCGCGGGCGGTTTCCACGGGTCGAACCGGCTCGGCGGCAACTCGCTGTCCGACCTGCTCGTCTTCGGCCGGCGGGCTGGCCTCGGCGCGGCGGACTACCTGGATGGGCTGCCCGCCCGCCCGCAGGCCACGCCCGCCGACCTGGAGGCCGCCGCCGCGGAGGCGGCCGCGCCGCTGGAGCGGGCCGGCGGGGAAACCCGTACGCGGTGCACGCCGACCTGCAGCAGACCATGAACGACCTGGTCGGGCTGATCCGGCGGGAGTCGGAGATGACGACCGCGCTGAAGGAGCTGGAGAAGTACCGGCAGCGCGTCAGCCAGGTCAGCGCCGCAGGCGGGCCGGGCTACAACCCTGGCTGGCACCTCGCGCTCGACCTGCGCAACATGCTCCTGGTCGCGGAGTGCGTGGGCATGGCGGCGCTGGAGCGGCAGGAGTCGCGCGGCGGCCACACCCGCGACGACTACCCGGCGATGTCGCCGGAATGGCGGAAGGTCAACCTGATCTGCTCGATGTCCGGCGATCACGTGGCGCTCTGGCGGCAGCCGGTGAAGCCGATGCGGCCCGACCTGATGGCGCTGTTCGACCGCTCGGAGCTGACGAAGTACCTGACCGAAGAGGAGCTTCCCGCGGAGGCTGCGGCCGCCGCTCCCGGGACGGCCACGCAGACGGCCACGCTGACGGCCACGCAGACGGCCCCGCAAGAGGAGACGCACTGATATGGGTGACCAGGCAAACCTGCGCGTGTGGCGCGGTGACGCGGGCGCGGGAAAGCTCACCGACTACCAGGTGGAGGTCAATGAGGGCGAGGTGGTTCTGGACGTGCTGCACCGGCTGCAGGCCACCCAGACCGGAGACCTGGCCATCCGGTGGAACTGCAAGGCCGGCAAGTGCGGCTCCTGCTCGATGGAGATCAACGGGCGCCCCCGGCTCGCGTGCATGACACGGATGTCGACCTTCGAGCCCGGGGAAGTCCTGACGGTCACGCCGCTGCGGACCTTCCCGGTCATCCGGGACCTGGTCACCGACGTCTCGTTCAACTACACGAAGGCCCGGCAGATCCCGTCGTTCTCCCCCGACCCGTCGATCAAGCCGGGTGAGTTCCGGATGCAGCAGGTCGACGTGAACCGGTCGCAGGAGTTCCGCAAGTGCATCGAGTGCTACCTGTGCCAGAATGTCTGCCACGTCATCCGCGACCACCCCGAGAACGAGCGCCCCTTCGCCGGGCCGCGCTTCCTGATGCGGGTGGCCGAACTGGAGATGCACCCGGCCGATGAGGCCGACCGGCGTGAGATCGCGCAGGACGATTTCGGCCTCGGCTACTGCAACATCACCAAGTGCTGCACCGAGGTGTGCCCCGAGCACATCAAGATCACCGACAACGCGCTGATCCCGATGAAGGAGCGCGTGGTCGGGCGGAAGTACGACCCGCTGGTCTGGCTCGGCTCCAAGATCGGGCGCCGCCCGGCCCCGAAGGACACGCCCGAGGTCCCGAATACGGTCTGAGCGTCTCCTTCACCGGGCCCCCTTGCCCGGGGGCTCCCTTCCCGGGAGGGTCTTTCCCGCCGAACGGGACACGGCCGACGTTCGCCGCCGTGCTCGCGCCCTACCCGGCGCGGGTGCGGCGGCACCGTGCGCCCGGAAGCCGGGGAGCTGGACCGGGTCGCCGGAACTGTCCCAGCGTCTCCGGCCGGACCGGAAATCGCTACCTGGCCGGTGCCTGCCGGTACTCTGTTGCTGCCCTCGCCGGGGTGGACACGCGACGCTAGTGGCGGGTGATACACATGTTCATTCGGCATGGTTGCTGGCTGGTTCAGGCTGGCCGACGTGCGGCGGGAGCGAAAGGCTGAGATGGTCCCCCACCTGACCTATCCAGAGGCACTGGTCGTCGGCCTGTTCCAGGGGGTGACCGAGCTGTTCCCGGTGTCCAGCCTCGGCCACGCCGTGCTGATCCCGGCGCTGGTGGGCGGCAGCTGGGCGCAGGACCTGAACATGTCCGCGCCGCATTCGCCGTACCTGGCGTTCATCGTCGGGCTGCACGTCGCGACCGCGCTCGCCATGATCATTTACTTCTGGCGGGACTGGCTGCGGATCAGCGCCGGGTTCTTCACCTCGGTCGCGCGCCGCCGCATCGAGACCGCCGACCAGAAGCTCGCCTGGATGATCGTCCTGGCGACCATCCCGGTCGGCATCGCCGGCGCGCTGCTTCAGCACACCGTCCAGAACCTGTTCGCCAAACCCGTGGTGACCTCGGTCTTCCTGGCCCTCAACGGCCTCATCCTGTTCGGCGGCGAACGGCTCCGGCGCCGCGAGGCGGCCGTGCCCGGGTCTCCTCGGCCGGCCGCCGAGGAGACGTGGGTGGCCGGCTCCAATCCGGCGAGGGCCCCGGGGATGCGCCCGGTGGCACGAGGCGGCGCCACGATGGCGCCCCCGTCCTCCCCGAGCCGACCGGAAAGGCCAGCCGGGGCGCCCGGAAAATCGGGCGGGTACGCGGGCGGGTACGCGGGCGGGTACTCGGGCGGGTCCTGCGCCGGTGAGCGGAATCCGGCGCCGCGGGTACAGCTGGCCGGGCGGCACTCGGCCGGCCAGCGCGCGATTCGGCAGCAGGAGGTCAACGAGGCCATAGCGGCCGACGCCCGGCTGGCCCAGGTCGGGTACCTCCACGGGACGATGCTCGGCGCCCTGCAGATCTTCGCGCTGCTGCCCGGGATCAGCCGGGACGGTGTGGTCATGGTCGGCGGGATGTTCCGCGGGCTGTCGCGCCAGGATGCGGCGCGGTTCTCCTTCCTGCTGTCCGCGCCGGTGATCCTCGCCGCCGGGGCGCTGAAACTCGGCGAGCTGACCGGCCCCGACACCCATGGCATCCGCGGCCCGGTACTAGCCGGCAGCATCGCGTCGGGCGTCAGCGCGTTCCTGGCTCTCCGCTTCCTGGTCCGCTACCTGTCGGACCGATCCCGCACGCTGACGCCGTTCGCGATCTACTGCCTGGTGGTCGGCATCGGCAGCGCCGTGTACCTGTCCATCACCTAGTCGCCCGGGTGCTCCCCCGCTGGTCCCCTGGCCGGCCTTATCCGGTGGGCCCCGCGCCCGGCGGCGGCTCACGCGCCTTTCCCGGCCGCCGATCTGTATCAGCGGGCCCGCCAGACGCTCCGCTCTTTACCTGACCTCACCCGTCATCCCGGCTGCAGGGGGTTTGCCGATGGAGACACGTCTGACGTTCGTGGACTGCCCGGCGCAGGTGGACGGCACGGAAGACCTCAACCGCCCGGCGGAGCTGGGCCCGGCGGATCTGGACGGCGCGGACGATCTGGGCGCCCGGACCACAGGGCGGTGCGGGCTGCCGGCCGAGGTGGAGTACCGGTACACGCTCACCTCGACCGACGGGCCGCTGGAAGGCGCGAAGATCCGCTGCCCGCGCGGCCACTGGTTCAGCGGCCCGCTGGAGTCGCTGGTCCCGGCCGAGCGGCCTGCCGCCGTGGTCGAGCGCACGCCCAATGAAATGGACAGATCCGGGCTCAGCTGAGGATCTTCTCGAACCAGTGGTGGGCGTAGGGCTCGTCGTTGAACGCGGCGACCTCGCGGTAGCCGACGGCCTGGTACAGGGCGATCGCCTCGCGCAAGGTGCGGTTGGTCTCCAGCTGGACGGCGTGCGCATGGCTGGCCGCCGCGCGGGCCTCCAGCTCGGCGAGAAGACGGCGGCCGAGCCCGAGCCCGCGGACGGCCGGAGACACCCACATTCGCTTGATGTAGGCCGGCTCATCAGCGCGGAATCTGATGCCGCCGCAGCCGACCGGCTCACCGTGCAGGCTGGCGACCAGGAAGAGACCCGCCGGCGGGGTCAAATCCTCGTCCCCCATGAGGCTCCGGGCCGGGTCGAAACCAGCGTCGAAGCGGCGGTCGATCTCCGCGAAGTAGCCCCGCTGGCACGAACGGGCGTCCGGGTGCCGGGGATCCCGCACGATGACCTCAACCGCCGAAGCGGTCAGCAGCCGCTCGGTCTCGGCCATCGCCCGAACCAGCCGGGTGCGCTGCCGCGGGCCGAGCGGGCCGAGAATGGCGGCGGCCGCCTCGTCAGAGCGCTGGTCCAGCAGCGCCCGTTCGGCCAGCCCGTCAGCCGTGAGACGGACGGTACGCACCCGCCCGTCGGTCCCGCTCGGCTCGACGACCACCAGGCCGTCGTTCTCCAGGGACCGCAGAAGCCGGCTCAGATACCCGGAGTCCAGGTCAAGCCGCGATCGCAGCCGCCGGACAGCGCTGCCGCCCGGGCCGATCTCCCAGAGCAGGCGCGCCTGCCCGAGCGGGCGGTCACGCGAAAGGAACGCATCGTTCAGCGCGCCGATCCGCTGCGTCACGGTCCGGTTGAAGCTCCGGACCTGGCTGACCATTTCCTCGTCCATTCTCTGACTATAGTCAGTTAAATCGTGGCGGCGCGTTCGCGTCGGACGGCCCGGCAGGCGACGCAGCGGAAGGGACCGCCCCGCCCTGCCGGAGGACCGCGCCGCGTGCGGTGGACGTTCGGTGGGACCTTCGGCTCTGACGGTGCGTATGGGGCCGATAGCAATGTAAGGAGAGGAAGTGAGAACGTTCTGTGAGGGGGATCGACATGGTATGGACCTTTACCGTCGGCATCATCTACCTGGTACTCCTGATCACTCTTGGCGTCATGACGATCAGGAAGGGCCATTGGATCATCTTCATCATCGGGTTCTTCCTGCCATTCTTCTGGCTCATCGGCGCGCTGATGCCGTCGCGGAGGGCCGCCTACTAGCCCGCGTAGTTAGGTGAGCGAGCTTCGTACGGAAGCTCCTCTACCACCGTCAGCATCGCCGCCAGGCCAATGAGCGCGGGTTTGAGACTGGGTCCCGTAATCCAGCTCGCCGGTCACCTGCACGATCGTCCATAGCACCGGCTGCTCGACCGTCACCGTAAGCAACGGTCCCTGCCCCTTCTGGGCCACGATCCCTCCCGCCAGCCGTCCGCAAGGCGCCGCAGCAAGGGGATTCAGCGTATGCCGCAGCCATCTACACCGCCCACCCCGGCGGGAAACAGCTGGGTTCGCAACCGTTGCGGAAACACTGACAATCGCGGCCAAGCGGAACGCCGCGGCCAAACCCGCGACACGCAGGTAACCGGGGACACGCGGGTAAGCAGCCTTGGGCCCGCAGGGCATGGGCGCTGCACGGCCTGGGTGCCGCTGAACTCGCCGGGCGGGCCCGGGCCCGCCCGCAGATAGCCGGCTAAGCAGGCGGTCAGGCTGGCTGGGCGCCGCGGGACTTGCGCGCGCGCATCCGGCCGCGCTCCTTGCCGTCCAGGACGGCCTTGCGCAGGCGGACGGCGGACGGGGAGACCTCGACGCACTCGTCGTCGGCACAGAATTCGAGCGCCTGTTCCAGGCTGAGCAGCCGCGGCGGCACCAGCCGCTCCAGTTCCTCACCGGTGGACTGGCGGACGTTGGTCACCTTGCGCTCCCGGCAGATGTTGACGTCCATTTCGTCGGACCGGGAGTTCTCGCCGACGATCATGCCTTCGTACACCTCGGTGCCGGGCGAGACGAACAGCGAGCCGCGCTCCTGCAGGCTGAACATCGCGTACGCGGCGGAGTTCCCGTAGCGGTCAGCCACCAGCGACCCGGACGGCCGGGTCCGCAGGTCCCCCGACCAGGGCTCGTACCCCTCGAACACGTGGTGCGCGATGCCGGTCCCCCGGGTGTCGGACAGGAACTGCGTGCGGAAGCCGATCAGGCCGCGGGAGGGCACCACGAAGTCGAGGCGCACCCACCCGGTGCCGTGGTTGGTCATGCTCTCCATCCTGCCCTTGCGCACCGCGAGCAGGGAGGTCACGGCCCCGAGGTAGTCCTCGGGCACGTCGACGGCCAGCCGCTCCACGGGCTCGTGGATCTTGCCGTCCACCTCGCGGGTGACCACCTGGGGACGGCCGACGGTCAGCTCGTAACCTTCGCGCCGCATGGTCTCCACCAGGACGGCCAGGGCCAGCTCGCCGCGGCCCTGCACCTCCCAGGTGTCCGGCCGCTCGGTGGGCAGCACCCGCAGCGACACGTTGCCGACCAGTTCCCGGTCGAGGCGGTCCTTGACCAGCCGTGCGGTGACCTTCGTACCCTTTTCGCGACCGGCCAGCGGCGAGGTGTTCACGCCGATCGTCATGGAGATCGCGGGCTCGTCCACGGTGATGAGCGGCAGCGGGCGCGGGTCGTCCACGTCGGCGATCGTCTCGCCGATCATGATGTCCGGTATCCCGGCGATCGCGGCGATGTCCCCCGGGCCGGCCGAATTGGCCGGCACGCGGTCCAGTGCCTCGGTCAGGAACAGCTCGGAGATTTTCACCCGCTCCAGGGAACCGTCCCGGCGGGACAGCACGGCCTGCTGGCCGCGCGACATCGTGCCGTTGTAGATGCGGCAGAGCGCGATCCGGCCCAGGTAGGACGACGCATCCAGGTTCGTGACGTGCGCCTGCAGGGGCGCGTCCGGGTCGTACGACGGCGCCGGCACGGTCTCGCGGAGCACCTGGAACAGCGGTTCCAGGTCCGGGGAGACCGGCAGTTCGCCGTTGGCCGGCCGGCCGAGGGACGCGCGCCCGGCGCGGGCGGACGCGTAGACGATCGGGAACTCGATTTGCTCCTCGGTCGCGTCAAGGTCGATGAACAGCTCATAGCAGGCGTCCACGACCTCGGCGATCCGGGCGTCAGGCCGGTCGACCTTGTTGATCACGAGGATGACGGGAAGCTTGGCCTCCAGCGTCTTGCGGAGCACGAACCTGGTCTGCGGCAGCGGCCCCTCGCTCGCGTCCACCAGCAGCACGACGCCGTCGACCATGGACAGGCCGCGCTCGACCTCGCCGCCGAAGTCCGCGTGCCCGGGCGTGTCAACGATGTTGATGACGAGCCCGTCGTGATGCACCGCGGTGTTCTTGGCCAGGATCGTGATGCCCTTCTCCCGCTCCAGGTCGCCGGAGTCCATCACCCGCTCGGCGACGTGCGAGCCGGCCCGGAACGCACCGGACTGCCACAGCATGGCGTCCACCAGCGTGGTCTTGCCGTGGTCGACGTGCGCGACGATCGCGACGTTCCTGATCTCGTCGCGGGTCGCGCGGGCCTGCGACTCGCCGACGGCCGGTCCGGCCTGGACATTACGTGTGGGCATGCGGGAATCTCGCTCGGTTCTGTGCGGGGGAGGTGCCGCGCGATGCGGCGGCCCGGCTAGTTTATGCGGCCCCGGCCGGCGCGGGAGTGGCAAGCGCCGCACGGCGGAACGCCTTGGTCCCCAGGCCTCCAGGTGGTAGAACACGCAGATTCCCGGTGGCATTCCAGTTCGATGGGGCCTACGGAGGGCCGCCGGGCACCCGCGGGGACCTTAGCGGCGGTCCGGGTCTCGGCCCATGCGCCTTAGACGGCTGCGGCTCAGAGATAAGGAATTCGCCCGATGCGGCGGGAGGAGCCTTACGGCGAACCTGAATGTGCGGGCGATGGCCAGGTCGCCCCAGCCGAAGGAGCAACCATGCACCCGGAAATGATCCGCGCGATCGCCGTTCAGCAGATGGGGGACCGGCAGGCCGAAGCGCGGGCCGGGCTGCGGGTCAGGCTCGCGCGGCAGGCCCGCAGGGACCGGCGGCACGGCACTGCCCCCGAGCTGCTCGCGGGCGTCCGCATCCCCGACTAGGTGGACGGCACCTTCCAGCACGATGCCCGGCCGGCCGGGCGTACGCCCGGGCCGGACAGCGCCAGCGCGCGGGTCAGCCTGCGCCGTTGCTGACGGATTGGATCTCGCCGCGACCGTCCCCGCTGCGCTCGCTGGCCACCGCCCCCGGGTCATCCGCTCGTTCGACGGGCCGGGGCTCGGGGCGGCGGAGTTCGCCGGGGGCGGTGGCCGAATTCACCGGCCCCGGCGTCGTCATCATCGACGACGCGGAACAGCACCGCGACTGCGACGCCGAGAGCGAGCTGAGCAAGCTGATCAACTTCGGCGCGGATGCCGGTCTAGGGCTGGTGATCGGCGGCGATGCCGAGGCGCTGAGCGGCGGGTTCGGCGGGTGGCACGTCGAGGCCCGGCGGGCCCGGCGCGGGTACCTGATCGCCCCGCAGTCCCTGCCCGAGGGCGACCTGATCGGGGTGCGGCTGCCGCGCAGCGTCACCGGGGAACCGCTACGTCCCGGCCGGGCCCTGCTCAACACCGGGGACGGGAACCTGGTGACCGTGACCGTCCCCGGCGGCTGATCCGGGTCCGCAGGGTCGCCGCGGGAACGGCGCGCGCGAATGCTACCGCCGGGTCCGCTGCTCGGCCTGCCGCCGGGCAGCCCTGGCCGCCGCGACCGCGCGATTGCGGAATATCACCGCGAAGACGCAGCTGACCATGGCACAGGCCAGCATGAGGACCAGGAAAACGAGGGCTACGGCTTGCGCCTTGGCCGCGAAGGCCACGACCGCCCCGGCCAGCATGACGAAGGCGGCCATCAGGGTGGCCTGGCTCCGGGCGTACGTGCCCGCGATCGGTCCTCGTGCCATGCTCTTATTCTCGCTTATCCGGGGCGGTGCTTCCGTTGCGCCGCTGCTGCTCCCGCTCTGTAGTGGCATAAGTCCTGGTCATGACAGCCGATGGTCCGTCGTGCCGGTGGCTGCGGCGGCGTAGCGTCAGGGCAATGAACAGTGCCGGGCTTCTGCCGCGGGTGGCTGCGGCACACGTGCATGTGGGGCGCTCATGAACACGCCGATTCGAGAGAAAGCGCGCGACCTCGGATGTGGGTGCGTTACGTGCTGGTACCCGGGCTCACCGACGCCCCGGACGACGTCGAGAAGGTGGCCCGTTTCATCGCCACCCTGGCGCACGTGGAACGGGTGGAGGTGCTGCCGTTCCATCAGCTGGCCGCGAGCAAGTGGGCGGACCTGCGGCTCCCCTATCAGCTGGCGGATGTGCCCCCCGCGGCGCCAGAACTGGTGCGGCGGGTGGAGAACCAGTTCCGGGCGCACGCGCTGGCCGTCGTCTGATCCGCTCAGCGGCCGGCCACCCACCCCCGGGCGGCTAACGTCGCCCCGTGGCTGGCCCGGTGGCTTCCGGATCGGTGGCCAGGCGCAGGAAATCGGCAATATGCAACGCGCGTACCGCCGACTTCCGGCGGCGCAGACCCTGGCGGAGCTGGCGCAGGCAGCCGGGATTGACCGCCACCACGTAATCGACCCCCGCCGCTTCGATCTGGTCGAGCTTAGGATCGAGGACCCGCCGGGAGTCGCGCGGCCGCACCAGCGCGTAGGTGCCGGCCGCCCCGCAGCACCGCCCGGCGCCGGGCAGCTCCACGTACTCGGCGACCACGCTGAGCAGCGCCCGCGGCTCGCGCCACACGCCCAGGCCGTTGCGCAGATGGCAGGAATCCTGCAGGGCGACCCGGGCCCGCCGGTCCCCGATCCGCACCTGCCCGGCGATCTTCCCCTGCAGGTACTCCGACAGCTCGGTGACCCGGTCCCGGCCGATCACGGCGGCCAGGTACGCGGCGCAGCCGCCGGAGGTGGTCACGATCTGCCCCGGCAGCTGGGTGCCGAGCTGCTCGGCCAGCTGCCTGCCCCGCTCGGGCTCACCGTTATGCGCGTGCAGCGCCCCGCAGCAGCCCTGGCGGCCAGGGACGGTGAGTTCGGGCGCCAGCGCCCGCGCCGATCTGCTCACCCCCGGAAACAGGCTCCGCTCGAAACAGCCGAGCATCAGCGAGGGCCCCGGCGCCGGCGCCCGGGTACGGGCGGCGCCGCGTACCCGCCCGGCGACGCGGTGCGCGCCCGCGCGTTCGGCCGCGAAGATCAGGAAGCGGACGGCGAGCGGACGGTGGCGCCCCGTCCACTGGTACCCGCGCCACTGCTCAAGAAGCTCGCCGTACTGCACTCCCGCCGGGCACACCGGCTCGCACGCCCGGCAGCCCAGGCAGAAGGAGGCCTGCTCGGCCAGCGTCGGGTCGCCCGGCGGCAGCGTGCCGGAATCGAGCGCCCGCATCAGGGTGATCCTGCCCCGCGGCGAGGACGCCTCATCGCCGGTGAGCGCGTACGTCGGGCAGGCCGGCAGGCAGAATCCGCACGATATGCAGCGGCTCAGCAGCTCCGGTTCGAAGATCGAGCCGGCCGGCGGCACGTCCGCACCGGTCATCAGGACCCCAGCTTTCCCGGATTGAGGATGCCGGCCGGGTCGAAGGCGCTCTTGATCCGCCGGATCAGGTCCATCTGCTCGCTTCCGAGGCGCTGCTCCAGGTAGGGCAGCTTGGCCGCGCCGACGCCGTGCTCGCCGGTGATCGTGCCGCCGAGCTCGATCGCGGTGCGGAAGACGTCGGCGAAAGCGCTCCCGGCACGGGCGACCCCCTCGGTGTCCTCAGCGGAGGCCAGCACGCAGGTCGGATGCAGGTTGCCGTCGCCGGCGTGGCCGAAGGTCGCTATGGTGACCCGGTGCCGCGCGGCGATCTCGTCGATGCGCGCGACCATCTCCGCCAGCCGCGGCCTGGGCACGCTGGCGTCTTCCAGAATCGTCAGCGAGCCCAGCCGGGACAGCGCGGGCAGCGTGCAGCGGCGCGCGGTCAGCAGCGCTTCGGACTCGGTGATGTCACCGGCGGTCTGCACGTCGATGGCGCCGGAGCCCGCGCACGCGGCGGCGATCCGCTCGAAGCTGCGCGCGACGGCCGCCTCGTCGCCGTCGTCGCCGAACAGCAGCAGCGCGCCGGCGCCGGGATGCAGGCCGAGATGCGCGTACTGCTCGACCGCGTCCATGCAGCGGCGGTCGAGGAACTCCAGCGTCGACGGGATGACGCCGGCGCCGAGGATGCTGGCGACCGCGTCGCCGGCCTGGGTCAGCGAGCCGAAGTAGGCCAGCCCGGTGCGGCTGGTGGACGGCTGGGGGAGAAGCGCCACCGTCACCTCGGTGATCACGCCGAGGGTGCCCTCGGACCCGGTCATCAGCCGGGTCAGGTCGTAGCCAGCGACATCCTTCCAGAGCCGGCCGCCGGTCCGGATGATCTCGCCGGTCGGCAGGGCCACCGTCAGCCCCAGCACGTAGTTGCGGGTCACGCCGTATTTCAGCCCCCGCAGGCCGCCGGCGCAGGTGGCGACGTTGCCGCCGATCGTGGAGACGGTATGACTGCCCGGATCCGGCGGGTAGAACAGGCCGTGGGCGGCCGCGGCGTCGTTGAGCGCCTGCGTAGTGACCCCCGTCTGCGCGCGGGCCAGCATCTCCTGCGGCGCGACCTCGAGCATGCGGCTCATCCGCACCGTCGACAAGACGATGCCGCCGGCCAGCGGCACGGTGCCCGCGCAGAGGTTGGAGCCGGCGCCGCGCGGGACGACGGGTATGCCGTGCCCGCTCGCCAGCCGCAGGATCCGGGCCACCTGCCCGGTATCCGCGGGCGCGACGACGGCATCCGGCCTGCCGTGGATCAGCGGTGTCGCGTCGCGCGCGTACGCGGCCAGCTCGCCGTCTGCCAGCCGGACGTGCTCGGGCCCGGCGATGGCGCGCAGCTCGGTCAGGACCGGCTGGGGAATGCGGGGCGTATCGAGCATGTCAGGCACCTACCAGGATGACTTCCAGGGTGCGCGGGCCGTGCACCCCTTCCACCCGTTTGAGTTCGATGTCACTGGTCGCGGACGGTCCGCTGATCCAGGTGAGCGGGCAGTGGGCGCGGGCCGCCAGCCGGGCCACACCCTCGGGTACCTGCTCGACGACCTGGGCCGCGCGCACGATGCAGAGGTGATAGTCCGGGACGAGGCTGATGGCCCGCCTGCCCTGATCGGGCGAGCCGTCCAGGACGATGGTCCCGGTCTCCGCGATGGCGACGGCCGCGCCGGTGACGACGCCGTCCACCGCGTCGAGGTCCTGCGGCGACAGTCCGTCGTCGGCCGACGCCTCGACGCCGGCGGGCAGCCCGGGGAGGCTGAGGCCGGGCGGCAGGACCACCCGTCGTACTCCCCGCTGCTCCAGCGCCGCGCCGACCGCAGCCCCCAGCTCGGCCTCCGTCGTGCGCCGGACAACGGCACGGTAATCGGTGAGCCGGCCGGCGAGCAGGTCGAGCAGCGGCTCCCCGGTCAGGTCGCCCCGCGTCCGGTAACTGGGGGCACCGTCGCCGTCGCGGCCGGGTGCCGTGCCGTGAGCGGCACCCGCCTGGCGGGCGGAGGCCGGAGCGGTGGACTGAGCTCCATCGGGGTGGCCGATGGCCTGGCCGTCGTCGTCCAGCGCAGCGCGAATGCGCGCCAGCACCTCGTCCCGCGCGCTCATGGGGTGTCCCCGTGCTCATCGCGCCACCAGTCCCGGAACGTCCTGGCCGGGGGCATGGGCGCATCACGGGCCGACGTCCATCGTGACAGCGGCGGCGGCAGCAGGCGGATCCGCCCGCCCCGGCCCAGGGCGCGCCCGATCCGGGCCGACCGCAGCGCCGCGGAGTAGCGGCGCGGATCGGCCATCACCCAGGACGCCGCGGCCATGCTGACCGCCTCGGCGCTCGGCTTCCGGTGGGTCCGCCGGACCTCCTCGACGTGCCGGGCCCGCAGGTGAACGAGCACCGAGGGGATGTCGATCTTCACCGGGCACACGTCCGCGCAGGCGCCGCATAGCGAGGAGGCATAGGGCAGGGTCGCGTTGTCCTCGACGCCGGTCAGCTGCGGGGAGATGATGGCCCCGATAGGGCCCGGGTAGACCGAGCCGTAGGCGTGCCCGCCGGTGCGCTCGTAGACGGGGCACACGTTCATGCAGGCGGAGCACCGGATGCAGTGCAGCGCCTGGCGGCCGATCTGATCGGCCAGGGCCGCGGTCCGCCCGTTGTCGAGCAGCACCAGGTGGAATTGCTGCGGTCCGTCGCCGGGTGTGACCCCGGTCCACATAGAGGTGTACGGGTTCATCCGCTCACCCGTCGACGAGCGCGGCAGCAGCTGGAGGAAGACGCCGAGGTCGTTCCAGGACGGCAGTACCTTCTCGATTCCCATCACCGTGATCAGCGTGTCCGGCAGGGTCAGGCACATCCGGCCGTTGCCTTCCGACTCCACCACGCACAGGGTGCCGGTCTCCGCGATGGCGAAGTTGGCGCCGCTGATGCCGACGCGGGCCGTCAGGAACCTGCGCCGCAGATAGACCCGGGCCGCCTCGGCCAGCGCATGCGGGTCGTCGGTCAGCGCCGGGTCCACGTCGGCCATCTCGTGCAGGAAGATCTCCCTGATCTCCGCCCGGTTGCGGTGGATCGCCGGGACCAGGATGTGCGAGGGGCGGTCATGGCCGAGCTGGACGATGAGCTCCGCCAGATCCGTCTCGTGCGCCGTGATGCCGACCGCCGCGAGCGCCTCGTTGAGCCCGATCTCATCGGTCACCATCGATTTGACCTTGACAACCTCGCGGGCCCCGGTCGCGGCCACCAGGCCGGTCATGATCCGGTTGGCCTCGTCAGCGTCCCTGGCCCAGTGCACGGTGCCGCCGCGCGCCTGGACCCGGGACTCAAGCTCGACCAGACAGCGATCAAGGCTCCGCATGGCCGACGCCTTGGCCGCCTTTCCCGCGCTGCGCAGCGCCTCCCAGTCCGGTAGCTCGGCGGCGACCGTCGCCCGCTTGGCGCGGATGGTCGCGGTGGCCGCCCCGATGTTGCGCCGCAGCTGCGCATCGCCCAGCGCCTGGCGTGCCGCGACCGGGAACGGCTGTACCGTCCGCAGGTGGCCGACGCCCCTCGGAGCGGTCGGGAAGCCAAGGAAGGTTGTCATCCCTGCTCCCGCCGGGATGCCAGGATCTCTGCCAGGTGGACAGTGCGCACGCCGGCCCGCAGCCGGGACAGGCCCCCGCCGATGTGCATCAGGCAGGAACTGTCGCCGGCCGAGCAGACCTCGGCGTGAGTGTCCAGGATATTGCGCATCTTGTCCGCCAGCATCGCGGTCGAGGTGTCATAGTTCTTCAGCGAGAAAGTGCCGCCGAACCCGCAGCAGGCTTCGGCCTCCGGGAGCTCTACCAGATCCAGCCCCCCGACCCGGCGCAGCAGGCGCAGCGGGCGGTCCCCGACCCGCAGCATCCGCATCGAGTGACAGGTCGGGTGATACGTAACGCGGTGCGGGTAAAAGGCGCCCACGTCCTCCACGCCGAGCACGTCCACCAGCAGCTGCGACAGCTCGAACGTGCGGGCGGCCACCGCCTCGGCGCGCCGGGCGAGCTTCTCGTCCCCCTGCCCTCGCGCGACCATCGCGTGCTGGTGGCGGATCGAGCCGACGCAGGAGCCGGACGGCGCGACGATCACGTCGCAGTGCTCGAACGTCTCGACGTAGTGACGGACCAGCGGCAGCGCGTCCCGCTGATAGCCCGTGTTGACATGCATCTGGCCGCAGCAGGTCTGTGCCTGCGGAAACTCGACCTGGTGCCCGAGCCGCTCCAGCAGCGCCACGGTGGATTGGCCGACACTCGGATACAGCGCATCAGCCAGGCACGTCACGAACAGCGTGATGCGCATCAGACAGATCCCTCTTCCTGCGGTGCCCGGAACACGATGATAAGCGCCCGGCCCGATGGCGCCGCTGGCCGGCCGGTATGGTCGAACATCGCGGTCGCTGGGGCCGGGACAGAGCCGCAACGGGGGCGGTTCCTGGGACGGGGGCGGTCGCTGGGGCGGGGCGGGGCGTCAGAGGGCGCGGAGGACGAGGAGCGCCATGTCGTCGGTGCGCGGGCCGGCCCCGAAGTCCTCGGCCGCGCGCTGGATCCGGGCCGCGACGGCTCCCGCGTTCAGGCCGCCGCACCGCGCCAGCACCCGGGCCAGGCCGTCATCGTCGTCCAGGAGCCCGCCGGCGGCGTCCTTGCGTTCGGTGATGCCGTCGGTCACCGACAGCAGCAGGTCGCCGGGGTAGAGGTAAACGGTCTGGGCCGTGAAGGCCAGATCGCCTATGACGCCGAGCAGAGGCTGCGGCTGCGCGGCAGGCTGCGGGAGTGCCCGGGCCGGAGCGGCGGCGGGACCCGCCGAGCCCGGCACCGGGGCGGGACGAGCCCGGGGCGAAGGCGGGGCCGGGGGGCAGGCGCGGAGCAGGAGCGGGAGCGGATGCCCGGCCGAGACCAGCCGGAGCCGGACGGCGGCCCCGGTCCCCTCCTCATCCTCCTCCTGGGCGGCGGGTACTCCGCCCTGCTCTGGGTGGCGGGAGGAGTCGGCGAGGACGGTGAGCTCGCCGTGCAGCAAGGTGATGAACCGGGCTCGCGGGCCCTCCTCCAGGATGAGCTCGTTCAGCCGGCCAACGACGTTGGCGACGTCGTGGCCTTCCCGGGCGAGGATCCGCAGCGCGTGCCGGGCCAGGCCGGTGACGGCGGCCGCTTCCGGCCCGGTGCCACAGACGTCACCGATCGCGATCCGCCACCGGTTCTCACCGGCGGGAAACACGTCGTAGAAGTCGCCGCCGACCTCGTTGCCCTCTCCCGCGACCTCGTGCGCCACCGCGAGGTCCACGCGGGGGATCTGGGGCAGCTCCGGCGGCAGAAGGCTGCGCTGCAACGCCTGACTGGTCAGCTGCTGCTGCTCATAAAGCCGTGCGTTGTCGAGAGCGAGGGCCGCGCGGCGGGCGAGGTCCTCGGTCAGCTCGAGCGCTTCCCGCGGCGGCCGGTCACCGCGGGGACGGCCGATCACGACCACGCCGAGGCTGCGCCCGCGCGCCGCGAGCGGGAAGCACCAGGCGGCGTCGGACGCCAGGACCACCGTCTCGTCGGTGAGGTCCGGGCCCGCGCCCATGGCCAGTGACCAGCTCTGGCCGGCTTCGTCGGCCTCGGGCGGCCCGGCGATGGCGAGCAGGCCGGCCAGCGGGTCGATGAGTGACTCGTCGGCGTGCCATACGTAGGCGGGATGCAGGGAACCGGTATCGTTGGCCAGCAGCACCGCACACCATGACGCCAGGCGCGGGACGATGAGCTGGGCGATCAGCGAGATGGTCTTCTCCTGATCCAGCGTGCTGGCCAGCAGCTCGCTGGCCTCGGCGAGAAAACCGATCCGGCCGCGCCGCCTGCGCTCGAGCTCACTGAGCCGCGCCCGCTCCAGCGACATGGCCACCCGGTCGGCGACGCGCTGCAGCTTCGCGGCGTCGCTACCGTCGAACCGGTCCGGTGCGGTGGCGGCGGCCCCCAGCACCCCCGCCACCCGCCCGTCGACCAGGAATGGCACAGTCACCAGCGATTTCGCCGTGGCCCCGTCGGCGAACACCGCGGGCACCGACGGCGCGAACAGGGACTCGGAGACGCCGACGCCGGCGGCCGCCCGCACCCGTAGCTCGCCCTCCTCGTCCGCGACGAGAGCGTAGGCGGCGTCGGCCGTGACGACATCCCGTGCGGTCTCCACGGTGTGCCGGAGCAGTTCGTCATAGCTGAGCGTGCCGAGATCCGGCCGCAGGGCTGATGCGGCGTCGTCGCCGGGCACGCCGGCCAACTGGTCAGCGGCTCCGTCCCGTCCCGCGGGCCCGGCGATCATGGCGGCGCCGTGCCCGGTTCCGGCCGCGGCCGGCACGGTCTCCGTGGTCACGGTCTCGGTGGTCACCGTCTCCGCGGGCGCGGTCTCCGGCGTCACCGGTATCGCGGCCCCGGACGGCGGGGTCCCGGGCGACACGGAGGCGGGCGATACGGAGGTCTGGGGCAGGGCACCGGAACTGTCCGCCCCCGCAGCCGCACCAGCGGCCGTCGTCCCGGCTGAGCCGCGCCCCGTCCCGGCCGCGCTGATCCGGTTCGGCCGGGCTTCCTCCGCCCAGGCTTCCCCGGCCCAGGCGTCGTTCGCGCCGCCCGCGGCGGTCGTAGCGGGCGGCGGGCTGGCTGCCCCATCGGACGCCTCGTGGTCACGGTCGCGCGCCAGGCTCATCCGGAACCACACGGCCTTGGCGGTCCTTGCGTAGGTGACGCCCCACGACGAGGCCAGGACCGACGGCAGCAGCAGGCCCCGGCCGCGTTCCGCCGAGATGCTCGCCGCCTTGGGAATGTCGGGCAGCGTCCGGGCCGGATGGTGGTCGCGGACCGCCACCTCCAGCTCGCCGGAGGTCAGCCGGCAGGTGACGTCGAGCGGGGTCCCCGCGTGCACCACCGCGTTCGTGACCAGCTCGCTGGTGAGGAGAACAGCGTCATCGACTAGCCTGTCAGGGTCCCAGGTCCGGGTCGCGATGTCCCAGGACTGCAGGATCTGGCGAACGAAACGGCGGGCGGCCGCGGCGGCCGCCGGCTCGGGCTGGTATGCCGCGGACGCGACGAGGTCGCTTCGTCCCCTCACGTGCCCTCGGTCCTCTCTGACTGGCGTGCGATTAATCGCGGTTAGCGCTGAGCCATTCACTCCATCGTGACAGACTCGTGAGGTCAATACTTTCTATCGGGACATCCTAAAGAACTTACTAGAGAACGGTAGGCCGACTTGGCGAGGATGGGAGTACGGCCACAAAGCACGCCGGCGCCACCCGCTGCGCGAATGCCTTGGAGGGAGCACCATGCCTCACCCCGCGCCCAGCTCACCCGCAGAGGCCAGGTATACCGACACCGATCTTGAGCCCATCCGTGACGCGCTGGCCGCGCTGGCCAACGGTGACTTCCGCACCCGCCCCCGGCGGTTCAGCGACGGCGGCGACAGCGCCATGCTCGCAGACGTCGGGTCGATGATCGATGAGGTAGCCACGCAGCTCTCCTCCCTCACCTCCGAGGTGGCGCAGAAGGCCGAGCAGGTCCGGGACATCGCCATGGTCACCACCGCCGTGGCGCGCGGCGACCTCACCCGCAAGGTGACGGTGGACGCCCAGGGCGAGATGCTCCAGCTCAAGCAGACCTTCAATACCATGGTCGACCAGCTGTCCGCCTTCGCCGACGAGGTCACCCGGGTCGCCCGCGAGGTCGGCACCGAAGGCCGCCTCGGCGGGCAGGCCCACGTCCGCGGGGTCTCGGGCGTATGGGAAGACCTGACCGTCTCCGTCAACGGCATGGCCACCAACCTCACCATGCAGGTCCGGAACATCTCCCAGGTCGCGACGGCGGTCGCGGAAGGTGACCTGAGCCAGGAGATCACCGTCGACGCGCAGGGCGAGGTGCTCCAGCTCAAGCAGACGTTCAACACCATGGTGCGCCAGCTGTCCGCCTTCGCCGACGAGGTCACCCGGGTGGCCCGCGAGGTCGGCACCGAAGGCCGCCTCGGCGGGCAGGCCCACGTCCGCGGGGTCTCGGGGATCTGGAAAGACCTCACCGAGAACGTGAACTCGATGGCGAACAACCTGACCGCTCAGGTGCGGAACATCGCCCAGGTCACGACCGCGGTGGCGCAGGGCGACCTGAGCAAGAAGATCGACGTGGACGCGCGCGGGGAGATCCTTCAGCTCAAGCAGACGTTCAACACCATGGTGGGCCAGCTGTCCGCCTTCGCCGACGAGGTCACCCGGGTGGCCCGCGAGGTCGGCACCGAAGGCCGCCTCGGCGGGCAGGCCGAGGTCGAAGGCGTGTCCGGCACCTGGAAGCGGCTGACCGAGAGCGTGAACGGCCTGGCCAGTAACCTCACCACCCAGGTGCGAGCTATCGCGGGCGTGGCGAGTGCGGTCGCCGAGGGCGACCTCACCCAGTCCATCGCCGTCGACGCGCGCGGCGAGGTCGCCGAGCTCAAGGACAACATCAACCTGATGGTGGCCAACCTGCGGGAGACCACGCACGCCAACCGCGAGCAGGACTGGCTGAACACCAACCTGGCGCGCATCTCCGGCCTGATGCAGGGACACCGGGACCTGCTGGAGGTCGCCCGGCTGATCATGAGCGAACTGACCCCGCTCGCCTCCGCGCAGTACGGCGCGTTCTATCTGGCCACACCGCCCGGTTCCGAGCTGCCGCGGCGGGCGCTCCCGGCCGCCCCTCAGGGCGAGATCACCAGCGGCAGCGCCGCTAACGGTACGGCCAGCCATGGCCCCGGCCGTAACGGCACCGGCCCGGAAGCCGCCGCGGTGAACGGCGCGGGCAGCCATGTGCCGGAGGGGATCCAGCGGCCGGACGGGAGCCAGGGGCCCGGCGGAAGCGACGCCCGCGCGACGGCGAACGGCACCGGCCGGGGCGCCGACACCGAGCCCGAGATCGCAACGGAAATGGAGTTCAGCCGGATCGCCACCTACGGCTTCCAGCGCGGCGGCATGAGCCGGTTCGTACTGGGCGAGAGCCTGGCCGGCCAGGCCGCGCTGGAGCGCAAGCGCATCCTGATCAAGAACGTGCCAACCGGCTACCTGTCCGTCGGCTCCGGCCTCGGGGCCGCCTCGCCGGTCAGCGTGGTCATGCTGCCGATCCTGTTCGAGGACCAGGTGCTCGGCGTGCTTGAGCTGGCCTCGCTGTACCAGTTCAGCGACGTGCACCTCGCCTTCTTCGACCAGTTCGTGCCGACGATCGGCGTCACGATCAACACGATCATGGCGAACTCCCGCACCGAATCGCTGCTGACCGAGTCGCAGCGGCTCGCGACGCAACTTCAGGAACGGACCGACGAACTCCAGCGCCAGCAGGCCGAGCTGCGCAACTCCAACGCGGAACTGGAGGACAAGGCGACCCTGATGGCCAAGCAGAACCGTGCCATCGAGGTGCAGAACTTCCAGATCGAGCAGGCCCGGCGGACGCTGGAGGAGCGCGCCCAGCAGCTCGCCACGTCGTCGCGGTACAAGTCGGAATTCCTGGCCAACATGTCGCACGAGCTGCGCACCCCGCTGAACAGCCTCCTCGTGCTGGCCAAGCTGCTGGCCGAGAACCCGGACGGCAACCTGTCGTCCAAGCAGGTCGAATTCGCGATGACCATCCACGACGCGGGCTCGGACCTGCTGCGGCTGATCAACGACATCCTCGACCTGTCCAAGGTCGAGGCGGGCAAGATGGACGTGCACCCGTCGGAGATCCCGCTGGACGGCCTGGTGGAGTACCTCGACGCCACCTTCCGCCCAATGGCCGCCGAGAAGGGCCTCACCTTCGAGGTCGACACGGCGGCCAGCCTGCCGCAGATGATCTACTCCGACGAGCAGCGCCTCCAGCAGGTGCTGCGCAACCTGCTGTCCAACGCGGTGAAGTTCACCGCGCAGGGCGGCGTCCGGCTGCGGGTCGCCCCGGCCGAGGACGTCACCTTCACCGGGCCGCTGCGGGACGAGCCCGAGGTGATCGCGTTCTCGGTCTCCGACACCGGCATCGGGATCTCCGAGGAGAAGCAGCACCTTATATTCGAGGCGTTCCAGCAGGCCGACGGGACCACCAGCCGCCGATACGGCGGCACCGGGCTGGGCCTGTCGATCAGCAAGGACATCGCGCGCCTGCTGGGCGGGCAGATCAAGGCGACGAGCCGGCTCGGCCACGGCAGTACCTTCACGCTGTACCTGCCCGCACGATCCCTGCGGGCCGGCTCGGGCACCGGGCCGCTGCGGATTCAGGGTCAGGTCCTGACCTCCGGGGCGGACCAGCCCGCGAGTCTCGCCGGGCACCTCGACGGCCTGAACAGGTCCGGCCGGGGCGGGCAGGCGCAGGGCTACGCGGGCGGGTCCATGGGGTCCCGGCGGCCCTGCCGGCACATCCGGGACGGCCGCGAACGCCGGGCCCGCCCTGTCCGCGGCACCTGACCCGCACGACCCGCTGTACGGTGCGAAGATACTGATTGTCGACGATGACGTGCGGAACGTGTTCGCACTGACCAGCGTTTTCGAACGGTGCGGGGCGGAGGTGCTCTATGCGGAGAACGGCCGGGAAGGCATCGAGGCGCTCGAGCGCAACGAGGACGTCCGGCTCGTCCTGATGGACATCATGATGCCTGAGCTGGACGGATACGCGACCACCGAGGCGATACGGAACATGCCGCAGTTCGCCGACCTGCCGATCGTCGCGGTGACCGCCAAGGCTATGAAGGGCGACCGCGAGAAGGCCATCGCGTCCGGCGCCACCGACTACATCACCAAGCCCGTGAACACGGGGCATCTGCTGGCCGTCATGCGAACCTGCCTGGAACGGGCGGCCTCACGATGAGCCGGCCGAAGGAGATCCTGAGGTGACGAACAAGGCACGGATCCTGCTCGTCGACGACCGTTCGGAGAACCTGGTCGCCCTGGAAGCGATCCTGTCCTCCCTCAACCAGGTCCTCGTGCCGGTCCGCTCCGGTGAGGAAGCGCTCAAGGCGCTGCTGGTCGACGAGTTCGCGGTCATCCTGCTGGACGTGGTCATGCCCGGCATGGACGGCTTCGAGACCGCCGCGCACATCAAGCGGCGGCCGAAGACCCGTGACGTCCCGATCATCTACCTCACGGCGGCCAGCTCCGAGCCGGACCACGCGTTCCGCGGGTACGCGGCCGGCGCGGTGGACTACATCTCCAAGCCGTTCGACCCGTGGGTCCTGCGCGCGAAGGTCTCGGTCTTCGTCGAGCTGTACGTCAAGAACCGGCAGTTGCGGGAACAGGCCGAGCTGCTGCGGAGCCAGCTGGACAAGGACGCGGGCAAGAACGCGGGCAAGAACGCGCGCAGGGGCGCGGCCCGGCGGGCCATCCCGGCCTTCAGCAGCGCGCCGGAATCCGCCGATCCGGCGGCCGCAACCGCGGAGGCCAGCGACCTCGCGGAGGCCACAGGGCCGGACGGCCCGGACAGCGACCCGGCGGACACGGGCGGCGCGCAGCCGCTGCTGCTGGAGCTGTCAGGGCGCCTGGCGGCGGTGGAAGACCTGGTGGGCGTGCTGTCGGCACAGCCAGCGATCAACTCGGACCATGTGCTCGCCGACTGCGCCGCCCAGCTAGAACACCGGGTGGGGCGGCTCCGGGACGCCCTCGACGCGCTCCGCGTCGGTTAGCGGCCCCCGGCCGGTCAGCGGCCCCCGGCCGGTCAGCGGCCCCCGGCCGGTCATCGGCCCCCGGCCGGTCATCGGCCTGGCCAGCAGCGGTCCCGGCTCGGGCAGCGGTCCCGGCTCGGGCAGCGGTCCCGGCTCGGGCAGCGGTCCCGGCTCGGGCAGCGGTCCCGGCTCGGGCAGCGGTCCCGGCTCGGGCAGCGGTCCCGGCTCGGCGAGCGGCTCCAGGCCGCGGCCGCCGGCCCGCATGGGCAGCCACCCGTCGCCCGCGACGTAGGCACGGATGATCCTGGCCGGGACCCCGGCCACCACGCAGCGGTCCGGGACATGTCCCCGGACCACTGACCCGGCCCCGACCACGACGTTCCGCCCGATGACCGTGCCGGGCAGGATGATCGCCCCGGCGCCGAGCCAGGTACCGGTGCCGACCGATACCGGCGCGTTGGATGGCCACTGCCGGCCGATCGGGGCGTCGGGGTCGGCGTAACCGTGGTTCTGGTCGGTGATGTAGACGTACGGCCCGGCGAAGACGTCGTTGCCGATCACGATCGACTCGTGCGCAACGATGTGCGTGCCGCGGCCGATCACGCAGCGATCACCGATCCGCAGCAGCGGGACCGGCCCGAGTTCCTGGCCCGGCACCGTGCCCGCGGATATTGAAACGTGCTGGCCGAGAACCGTGTCCGTGCCCACCGCGATCCACGGCTCGCCGAAGATGGCGCCGGAAGGGAAAGCGAGGACCGACCCCGGCCCGAATGCCGCGAACCGGCGCCCGGCGGGGGTATCCGCGGTGACCGCCCCGGCGCGCTGGACGGCCTGCCAGGCCCAGTGCACGGCGCGCTGGCCCAGCGCGCGGCGGTTCGGCGCCCGGTTCCTGGCCAGGGCGGCCCGCCATGACACGCCGGACAACTGAGCGCCTCCCGAAGATCACAATCACAACCCCGGCCGACCGGGCCCCGGTGCCCCATTCTCCTCAGCAGCGGACTGGTCCCGCAGCAGGGTTTCCGAGGTCCACCGGAGCGGGGCGGGACGGACGAGCCGAAGGTCCGGCCGGGCGCGATCCCCGGCTAGCACTGCCCGCGGCGAGCTGCCCGCAGGCGCCGTCGATTTCCCGGCCGCGGGTGTCCCGGACCGTAACCGGTACGCCGCTGGCTTCCAGCCGGGCCACGAACTCGTCCTGCGCCGCGGGCCGCGAGGCGGTCCACCGCGATCCAGGCGTGGGGTTGAGCGGGATCAGGTTGACGTGAGCGAGGCGGCCCGCCAGCAGGCCGCCGAGCAGGTCCGCGCGCCAGGCCTGGTCGTTGACGTCGCGGATCAGCGCGTACTCGATCGAGACGCGGCGGCCGGTGACGTCGGCGTAGCGCCACGCCGCGTCCAGCACCTCGGCCACCTTCCAGCGCCGGTTGACCGGGACCAGCTCGTCCCGGGTCTCGTCGTCGGGGGCGTGCAGCGATACGGCCAGCGTCACCGGCAGGCCCTCGGCCGCCAGCCGGTCGATCGCCGGGACCAGGCCCACGGTGGATACGGTGAGGCCGCGCGCCGAGATACCCAGGCCCGCCGGGGACGGCTCGGTCAGACGGCGCACCGCCTGCACGACGCTGCGGAAGTTGGCCAGTGGCTCGCCCATGCCCATGAAGACCACGTTGGAGACCCGTCCCGGGCCGCCCGGGACCTGGCCCCGGGCCAGCACCCGCGCCCCGGCCACGACCTGCTCCACGATCTCGGCGGCCGACAGGTTACGGGTCAGGCCGGCCTGACCCGTGGCGCAGAACGGGCAGGCCATCCCGCAGCCCGCCTGGGAGGAGACGCACATGGTGACACGGCCCGGGTAGCGCATCAGCACCGACTCGATGTAGGCGCCGTCGAAGGTCCGCCACAGGGTCTTGCGCGTCGTGCCGCCGTCGCAGGCCAGCTCGCGTTCGGCGGTCAGCAGGCGCGGCAGCAGGGCGTCCGCCAGTTCCTGACGGGAGGATCGCGGCAGGTCCGTCATCTCGGCCGGGTCCTCGGCCAGCCGCGCGAAATACTGCCGGGACAGCTGATCGGCGCGGAACGGGCGCTCCCCCAGCTCGGCCACGGCCGCGCGGCGCTGGGGCAGCCCCAGGTCGGCAAGGTGACGGGGAGGTTTCGCCCGGCCCCGCGAGCCCGGCGGGTCTTGCGACCCGTTGCGCCCGGCTGTAAGCCCCAGCGGCAGGTCGGCCGCGAGGGCGGATGCCGGGGCCACGGCGGGCGATGAGGTGGGACGACGAGGGGCCACAATGCTTCCGTTCGGCGAAAAGGGTGGCAAAATCCCAGGATAGGCGCTGGCCGGAGCCCGGCGACAACGCTCCGGAGGCGCGGGAGCCTGATGCGGTTAGCGTAAATTCTAGGTATGCCGACGTTGCGCCGGGTATCCACGGAGTCGCAGCAGCCGAGGATGCTGCTGGAAAGCGTGAACCCGTATGAGAGCCGCCGGCTCACGGTCGAGTTCGACGGGGTGACAACCGCCGCCTACCTGCACGACGAAACGTCGACCGTGGCGGCGACCTGGGTCGCCAATCACGTGCCCGCCCCGGCCAGCCCGGAGCCCAGCCGGATCGAGGCCGGACAGGCGCCCATCATGCCGTCCGGGCACACGAAACTGCCCGAGGGACGACCGCCGATCGAGCCCGGCACGCTGGAGCCGCTGTGGTTCGAGGAGGGCGACGGGGTGGCTGTCATGGAGAACGGGAAGCTGCTCGCGGCCATCCCCGGCTGGTCCGACGCCCGGCGCGGCATGCCCGGGTACAGCCGGGACATCCTCGGCCAGACCCCGTTCGGCTGGTCTCTGGACGACGCCATGGAGGGACTGGGCCCACGGATCGACCGGGCCCGGGCCTACTGGCAGTGGCGGAGTGACGAGCGGTCGTGGGGCGTCTTCCAGCAGGGAGTGCTCGGGCATCTGGAGCGGCTCGGCCCCGGTGGGCACTACTGGGACGCGTCACCGGGCAAGCAGCCGCTGGCGGGCATCTCCGAACGGGCGCCGGACGAGAACCGCCCGTACACCGTGCTGTCCACGGTCGGGATGAGCTGCCAGCGGATGCCCGTGGTGGAGCGGCTCCTCCAGGATCCCGGGTCGTACACCCGGATCGAGCTCGCGATGGCGACGACCCTGCCGCCCGCCCTGGCCGCGCGGGTCTTCCTGTGGCTCGCGCCGTACCCGTGGCGCACGGTCACCTGGTTCGGTCCCGGGCACAGCGTCCGGTGGAACAACGAGCCCGCCACGTTCCCCCTCGGCGACGGCTACGAGGCCGTGCTGCTGCTCGACGATCCGGCCGGGCTACCCGGGCCGACCGCTCCGGACCTGTCCGGTTTCTCCTTCGGCGGGGACCTGGTGCGCTGGCTATGGGTCGTGCCGATCTCGGAGGAAGAACGGCTGATCGCCAAGGAGCAGGGATCGGCGAGCCTGATCTCCCGGCTCGCCGGGCAGGACCGGAGCTGGGTCGTCAGCCGCCCACACACCGTTAAATGGCGCTGACCGGTGACTAAGGGTGGGCGGTTACGAAGACCGCCATCAGGAGCCAGGTCACCGGCGCGGTCACCAGGAGGGAGTCGATCCGGTCCAGGACGCCGCCGTGACCCGGCAGCACCGAGCCCATGTCTTTGATGTGCAGGTCCCGCTTGATCGCGGACTCGGCCAGGTCGCCCAGGATCGCGGCCGCGGCCGCCCCGGCACCGATCAGGATGCCCTGCCAGACGTGCCCGTGCAGCAGCATGGGGAGCAGGACGGCGCCCGCCACGAGGCAGAGCAGGACGGAGCCGGCCAGTCCTTCCCAGGTCTTGCTCGGGCTGATGGTGCGGGCCATCGGGTGCCGGCCCAGCAGGCTGCCGGCGAAATAGCCGCCAATGTCACTGCAGACGGTGAGGATCACGAAGAGCAGAACCCTCCGTGCGCCGTCCGCCGGGGCCAGCATGGCCACGATGAACACCGCCAGCAGCGGCACATAGGCGAGCACGAATACGCCGGCCATGACGTCCCGGAGATAACCGTCCGTCCCGGCGGGAAGGCGCCAGGCGAGGATCACCACCACGGTGAGGACAAGCGACGCGAGGACGGCACGGTCACTCCACCAGTATTCGCAGACCCACATCGCGGTGCCGCCCACGGCAACCGGGAGGAACGGCGCGTGAATGCCGCGGGAGCCGAGCGAACGGGCCAATTCCCACAGCGCGACAACGGCGGCGGCCCCCATGAAGATAAGGAAGGTCGCCTTTACCGTGAACAGCGTGAGTATGACAATGCCGCCGAGCAGTACGCCCACTGCGGCAGCAACGGGAAGATTACGCCCCGATCGCGCGAGCCCGGAGCGCGTTTCCCGGCCCGCGGCCACCCCCGGAGCCGGGGTGACGCCTGCGTCCGGGTGGCTGCCGTCGTCCACCTAGACCTCGAGAAGCTCAGATTCCTTGGTCTTGAGCAGGTCGTCCACCTGATCGACGTAGGTCTTGGTGAGCTCGTCGAGTTCGTGGCCCGCGCGGCGGCCCTCGTCCTCGCCCGCTTCACCGTTCTTGACGAGCTTGTCGATCGCGTCCTTGCCGTGCCGGCGGATGTTCCTGATCGACACGCGGCTCTCCTCGGCCTTGTGCCGGGCGACCTTGATGTACTCCCGGCGGCGTTCCTCGGTCAGCTCGGGGAAGACCACCCGGATCACCGCGCCGTCGTTGGTGGGGTTGACGCCCAGGTCGCTGTCCCGGATGGACCGCTCGATCGCGGCCATGGAGGATTTGTCGTACGGCTGGATGATGACCATCCGTGCCTCGGGCAGATGGAACGAGGCGAGCTGGTTCAGCGGCGTGGGCGTCCCGTAGTACTGGGCCGTGAGCTTGTTGAACATAACCGGATGCGCGCGGCCCGTGCGGATCACACCGAACTCTTCCTTGGCGACCGCTACCGCCTTCTGCATCTTCTCCTCCGCGTCGAGGAGTATGTCGTCGATCATTGCGGCTCCTGTGGAGGCGAGGGTCTTCTAGGAGTTCACGTTATCCAGGTAAGCGCGAGCGTACCTGCCGCACGGCACGCGCGGTGGCGGCCGCAGGCCGGGCGGGGCGCGTCAGGCGCCTGCGGCGCACACGAGCGTGCCGACCTTCTCGCCCCGGATCGCCCTCACCACGTTGCCCTGACCCAGCAGGTCGAACACGACGATCGGCAGGCCATTGTCCATGCAGAGGCTCACCGCGGTGGCGTCCATGACCTTCAGGCCCCGGTTGAGCACCTCGCCGTAGTCCACCCGGTCGAAGCGGACGGCGGACGGGTTCTTCCGCGGGTCAGCGTCGTAGACGCCATCCACGGCGGTGCCCTTGAGCACCGCCTCGGCGCCGATCTCCAGTGCCCGCTGCGCGGCACAGGTGTCGGTCGAGAAGAAAGGCGCACCGAGCCCGGCGCCGAAGATGACGACCCGGCCCTTCTCCAGGTGCCGGATGGCCTTCCGCGGAATGTAGGGCTCGGCGACCTGGCCCATGGTGATGGCGGTCTGCACGCGGGTGTCGACGCCCATCTTCTCCAGCACGTCCTGCAGGGCCAGGCAGTTGATCACCGTGCCGAGCATGCCCATGTAGTCGGCGCGGGCGCGGTCGATGCCGCGCTCCGACAGGGCCGCGCCGCGGAACATGTTCCCGCCGCCGACGACGGCGGCCACCTCGACGCCCTCTTTGACCGCCGACACCACCTCGGTCGCAATGTGCGCCACGGCATCTGGTGAGATGCCGAGCGGCTCGTTACCGGCGAACGCCTCGCCGGAAAGCTTGAGCACTACCCGCTTCCAGCGCGGATGCAAGGCCTCGGCCTCTCCGTGCGCGGCGACCGCGCTCGCGGTCGCCGCGGGCACAAAAAAGGCCCCGGGATCCTTCGGGGCTGGGTCACCGATGGCGGCGGACGCCGCCCGGACCGCCGCGGCGGTCGCATCTTCCGCTGACGTTGTGCCGCTCCACATGCCATCCCGCTGCCGCACCGAGTGACCTCCCTCTGATCTACCGCGCGCCTGCCGTGCTCGGCCTGCCGTGCTCGGCCTGCCGTGCTCGGCCTGCCGTGCTGGCCGGCGGGCAGTGCCCGCCGGCCAGGCCACGCTTGCTCAGGCCTGCCCCACCTGGAAGCGGGCGAAGCCACGCACGGTCACGCCACTTTCGGCGAGAACCTGCTTGATCGTCTTCTTCTGCTCCTTGACGAACGGCTGCTCGATGAGCACGACGTCCTTGAAGAAGGAATTCAGCCGGCCGTCCACGATCCGGGGGATCGCCTGCTCTGGCTTACCCTCCTCGCGGGTGATCTGCTCCGCGATCCGCCGTTCCTTCTCCACCACGTCCGCCGGGACCTCATCGCGCGTCGCATACAGCGGCCGCATGGCCGCCACCTGCTGCGCCAGGTCCCTGGCCACCTCGGCGTCCGGGGTGTCGATCTGGACGAGCACGCCCAGGGTCGGCGGCAGCGCCGCGTCGGAGCGGTGCAGGTAGCTGGCCACGTAGCCGCCCTCGAAGCGGGCGAACCGGCCCAGCTCCAGCTTCTCCTTCAGGGAGGCGCTGGTCTCCTCGATGACCTGCTCAGCGGTCTGACCCGGACGGACCTCGGTGCCCAGCAGGGCCAGCCGGTCGGCTGCGCCGCTGGCCAGCGCCGCCCGCGCGATCTCGCCGGCGACCTGCTGAAAGAGGCCGGTCTTGGCCACGAAGTCAGTCTCGCAGTTGAGCTCGACCAGTACGCCGGCGTCAGTGCCGGACATCTCGGCCGCCACCAGGCCGTTGGCGGCGGTCCGGGTGGCACGCTTGGTGACGTCCTTGGCGCCCTTCAGGCGCAGGATCTCAACCGCGTTCTCGATGTCGCCGTCGGCCTCTTCCAGAGCCCGCTTGCAGTCCATCATCCCGGCGCCGGTCTGGTCACGAAGCCGCTTTACCTCGGCGGCGGTGAAGTTCGCCATGTCCCTCGTCTCACTTTCATCCTGTGCACATGTCTGCGTCGCCCGGCCTCACAAGGCCGGTGAGCCCGGCGGGCCCGGCGGGCCGGTGAGAGCCGGCGCCGCGCGAGACCCGCGCCGGGCATGCGGCGGACCCGGCACCGTGACGCCGCCGGGTCCCGCCGATTCCCGTACTGATGCCTATTCGGCGCTCTCGCCGGACTCGGCCGAGCTGACCGCGCTCACCGGCTCGCCCTCCTCCGCCTGGCTGCCGTTGACCGCGGTGGCGGTCTCGTCGGCGGCGGGGGCCGGGCTGGCCGCCTCGGCGGTGGCCTCGGCCGGGGCGCTCTCCGGTGTGTCGCTCCCGGCGGGGGCACTCTCAGCGGGGGCCGCCTCCGTCGCGGCACCCTCGGCCGTGGCACCCTCGGCTGCGCCGCCTTCAGGCTGGGTCGCGGTCCCGCTTTCGGCGAGCTCGCGCTCCCACTCGGCCAGAGGCTCTTCGCTGCCGACCTCGCCGCCGGGCCGGTCGGCGGACGGCTTCTCCTCGCCGTCGGCGGAACCCGCCCGGGCGATCAGGCCGTCGGCCACGGCGTCGGCGACCACCCTGGTGAGAAGGGCAACACTGCGGATGGCGTCGTCATTCCCCGGAATCGGGTAGTTGACCTCGTTGGGGTCGCAGTTGGTGTCGAGGATGGCCACCACCGGGATACCCAGCTTGCGGGCCTCGCTGACGGCGATGTGCTCCTTCTTGGTGTCGACCACCCACACCGCACTGGGGACCCGCGCCATGTGCCGGATCCCGCCGAGCGTGCGGTCGAGCTTGTCGCGCTCGCGACGGAGATGCAGGAGCTCACGCTTGGTCATGCCGGAGCCTGACACGTCGCCGAAGTCGATCTCCTCGAGCTCCTTGAGCCGCTGGAGACGCTTGAAGACGGTGGAGAAGTTGGTCAGCATGCCGCCCAGCCACCGCTGGTTGACGTACGGCATCCCCACCCGCCCCGCCTGCTCGGCGATGACTTCCTGGGCCTGCTTCTTGGTGCCGACGTACAGGATCGTGCCGCCGTGGGCGACCGTCTCCTTGATGAACTCGTACGCACGATCGATGTAGTCGAGGGACTGCTGGAGGTCGATGATGTAGATGCCGTTGCGCTCGGTGAAGATGTAGCGCTTCATCTTCGGGTTCCAGCGGCGAGTCTGGTGCCCGAAGTGAACGCCGCTCTCCAGGAGCTGCTTCATGGTGACGACCGGAGCCATGCCGGAGGTCCTTTCGCTCCCGCGCCACGCCGCGAAGGCGCTGACGCTACTCGGTTTGCTTCCTGGCACCCGTACGCACCTGCGGCGGGCCTGGTCAGGCTTGACCGGGCCCACGGACCGAGCGGTGCGCACCAGCGGGAACCCCGGGCTCCCGGATGGCTGGCGGGCGCGCGAACTTTTGTCCGCCGGACGGGCGCGACGCACGCGTTCGTCTGACGGCCTGCCCAAGTCTACGTGTCTTCTCAGGCAACCTGCCGCCGGATTACCGTGCGGGGTGCCCGGGCCAGCGGAACAAGGGTCACCGGGGCCCGTTCCGCAGGATAAATGAAGAGGCCTGAAAGTGTCGGGACCCCCGGAAGCGGCCCGTGCCGCAGCCGCCCGGGGTCCCGCCGTCGCGCTGGTTGGGCCTTGTTGAGGCGCTCGACTTCCTCGCTGGGCCAGAACGAGACTGGCGGCACGCTGGCCGGGTACTGGCGGGCACCTCGATCGCGCTCGCGTGGCCCGCTTCGTGGGCTGCTATGTTCCGTCCCGTACTAGCGCGCGACGGTCCCGGAGTGGGCGGAGAAGACGATGGTCGTGAGGTGATGAGCGGACAGCCGGCCAACTGGGCCCGCAACGTAGTGTTCGGCGCCAGGGACTTCCGTGCGCCGTCCAGCGTCGCAGAACTCCAGGAAACCGTCCGCGGCAGCGACCAGGTTCGCGCGCTCGGCAGCGGCCATTCGTTCAACCGGATCGCCGACACCACCGGGGTGCTCGTCTCCACGTCCAGCCTGCCGCCCGTGATCGAGATTCTCCCCGGCGGGTCCGCTGTCAAGGTGGCGGGCGGGGTGCGGTACGGGGAACTGGCCCGGCAGCTGTACCGGGACGGCTTCGCGCTGCGCAATCTCGGATCCCTGCCGCATATTTCGGTCGCCGGGGCGTGTGCCACCGCAACGCACGGCTCCGGGGACGCCAACCAGAGCCTGGCCGCGTCCGTGATCGCACTGGAGATGGTCACCGCCGACGGCGAGCCGGCCCGGCTGGAGCGCGGCCGTGCGGAGTTCGCGGGCGCGGTAGCCGCGCTCGGCGGCCTCGGCATCGTGACGACGATGGAGCTGGAAATCGTCCCGGCGTTCGAGGTCAGTCAGTTCGTCTACGAGGACATCCCCGCTCCGGCGGTGGTGGCCCACTTCGAGGAGATCTTCTCCAGCGCCTACAGCGTCAGCGTCTTCACCGACTGGCGCGGCGGCTCCGGCAACCGGGTGTGGCAGAAGCAGCGCGCCAAGGTCCCGGGCCCCGCGGAGCCGGGGGCGGCAGGCTCAGGATCGGCCGGGTCAGGATCGGCGGTGCCTGGCGCGGCGGGCGGCGGTCAGACGTCGTGGCTGGGCGGCCGGCTGGCCGACAGCCCGCGCCACCCGGTCCCCGGTATGCCCGCCGAGAACGCCACCGAGCAGCTGGGCGTGCCCGGGCCGTGGCACGAGCGGCTGCCGCACTTCCGCCTGGCCTTCACCCCCAGCAGCGGGGAGGAACTCCAGTCCGAATACCTGGTTCCCCGCGAGTTCGGCGTCGCGGCCATCGAGGCGCTGGGCCGCATCGGCGACCGCATCGCGCCGGTGCTCCAGATCGGCGAGATCCGCACGATCGCCGCCGACGACCTGTGGATGAGCATGGCGTTCGAGCGCGACGCGGTCGGCTTTCACTTCACCTGGATCCAGGACGACGCCGCCGTCAGGCCCGTCGTGTCCTCGATCGAGGAGGCGCTGGCCCCCTTCGCCGCCCGGCCGCACTGGGGCAAGGTGTTCGGCACGCCGCCCGGGACGGTGCGCGGCCTGTACCCGCGGTGGGAGGACTTCGCGGCCCTGCTGCGGCGGTACGACCCGGCCGGGAAGTTCCGCAACGAATTCACGGACCGGTACTTCCCGTCGGGCGCCTGAGCTTGGCGGCGCTGGCTTTACGCGCGGGGGTGGGCCTGGCGGTAGCTGGCTTTGAGGCGCTCCACGGAGACATGCGTGTAGATCTGGGTGGTCGCCAGCGAGGAGTGGCCGAGCATTTCCTGGACGCTCCGCAGGTCGGCGCCGCCTTCCAGCAGGTGCGTCGCCGCGGTGTGGCGCAAGCCGTGCGGCCCGGTGGCGGTGCGGACACCCGCCGCGCGCAACCGCTCGTGCACGACGCGGCGGGCCGTGCGGGGATCCATCCGGCCGCCCCGCACGCCCAGGAACAACGCCGGCCCGCTGGCCGCGGTCGCGATAACCGGGCGGCCAGACTGCTCCCACAGGCTCACCGCGCGGACCGCCGGGATACCCACGGGCACCGTGCGTTCCTTCCCGCCCTTGCCGAATACCCGAACCGTCCGCCGTCCGAGATCCAGCGCCCCGCGATCAAGTCCGCACAGCTCACTGACCCGGATGCCGGTGGCGTACAGCAACTCCAGCACCGCCGAATCACGCAGCGCGACGGCGGCTTCCGCGGGGGTGCGATCCGAGGGCGGCTGCGCGATGTCGGCTTCCGATGACGCCAAGACATCGGCGATCTCGGCCGGGCGCAGGACATGTGGCAGCGCCCGGCGCACCTTCGGCGTCCCGAGGCCGGTCCCGGGGTCACTGGCCAGCCAGCCACGCTGATGAGCGAACGCCGTGAACGAGCGGGCCGCCGCCCCGCGCCGCGCGAGCGTCGCGCGCGACACCCCCGCCGAATACTGGACGGCCAGCCAGCTGCGCAGCACCGGCGTGCTCAGCTCGCCGGGACCGGCAGCGCCGCACCGGTCGGCGTGCTCCAGCAGAGAGCGGACGTCGCTGACGTACCCGCGGACGGTATGGGGCGACAGACCGCGCTCGGCGGCGGCGTGACGTTCGAACGCCGCCACCGCGTCATCCATCCACGCCGGTCCGGGC
Source organism: uncultured Actinomycetes bacterium (assembly GCA_963809975.1). GTDB lineage: Bacteria > Actinomycetota > Actinomycetes > Streptosporangiales > Streptosporangiaceae > Bog-532. The sequence continues at coordinate 227,550 of CAWELT010000020.1, read as the reverse complement.
ACCCCTCAAGTCTTCTCCCCGGCGGCGGTGTTCCCTAGCACCGGCTCGCGTGTCGTTCCGGGCCTCCTCGCGTGCCGCCCGGCACCGGCTCGCGTGCGGCCCGCCACCGGCTCATACGCCGCCCGCCACCGGCTCCATACGCCGCCCGCCACCGGCTCGTGTGCCGCCCGCCACCGGCTCGTGTGCCGCCCGCCACCGGCTCGTGTGCCGCCCGCCATCCATATGTCACCACGCACCACTCTCGCGTCACCTGGCATCAGAAGCTGATCCACTAACTTGCGGACGCCGCCCGGCGGACGCTAACCGGGCGATGGGCGGATGCGCCAGCCACGAGAGCAGCGCTCGACGTAGCCACCCGCCGCGAGAAGGCCGAGTGACCGCACGACCGCGTCCACGCCGAGGCCTGCGGCGACCGCAATCGTGGCCGGCCCGGCACCACGGGCCGGTATGGCCTCGAGAACATCTATGGTCAGGGCATCTAGCGCGGCACGGGCCAGCAACGGGCCACGCCGGCGACCGGGCACACCGGTCCCGCTGATTCCGCCCTCCGCGCCGTCGCTGAGCGGTCCGGGCCACAGGCATGCCGGCGCGGAGCCAGGACGTTCGCCGGGGACGGGAAGCGGCCCGCCGACCCCGTATTCCCCCAGCGGGATGAGCATCTCTATGACATCGGCGGCGCCGGTCACGCAGATCGCTCCCCACTCCCGAATGATTTTGTGGCAGCCAGCCGACACGTCGGAGGTCACGGGCCCCGGCACGGCCATCAGGGGCCGGCCGAGGTCCCGGGCGTAGCGGGCGGTGTTCAGGGCGCCGCTGCGCAGCCCGGCCTCGACCACGACGGTGCCCCGGGACAGCGCCCCGATCACACGGTTCCGGATGAGGAAGCGCCGGCGGGTCGGCGTCCGCCCGGGCGGCCACTCACTGACCAGCACGCCCTGCGCGGTGACGCTGGTCAGCAGGTCCTGATGGCCGGGCGGATAGATCCGGTCCACCCCGCAGGCCAGCACGGCTATGGTCACACCGTCGGCGGCCAGGGCGCCACGGTGCGCGCAGCCGTCGATGCCGTACGCGCCGCCCGATATGACGGTCCAGCCACGCTCGCCCAGCGCGGCGGCCATCTCGGTGCAGACGTGCGCTCCGTAGGCCGTAGCGGCGCGGGCTCCCACAATCGAGACCGAACGAAGGCAGCAGTAGCGTAGATCGGCTTCCCCGCGCAGCCACAGCGCGTACGGGCGGCCCGCGCCCAGCGTGTCGAGCTGCGTGGGCCATTCCGTTTCGCCCGGGCAGACCAGGCGGACGCCGTCCCGGTGAAATCTGGCCAGGTCCATCTCGGAGGGGACGCCAGAGAGCCGGTTCCGCCAGGTCCCGAAGGCGTGCTCCAGCCTCGCGGCGTCCGTGCGGCCGATCCGGCGGGTGCGCTCATCCGCCGGTATCGCTGACTGGTCCAGATCGGGGTGTCCCGGATCGGGGTGTCCCGGATCGGGCTGTCCCGGATCGGGCTGTCCCGGATCGGGCTGTCCCGGATCGGGCTGTCCCGGATCGGGGCGGCTCAGGGACAGCGCGGGAAGGCGCCCAGCGGCCACCGCGGCCACGATGCTGGCGGGCTCGCTCACGTCGAGCAGGGCGGCGAGCACCGGATCGCCGGGCTCGGCCAGGTAGGTGAGGACGGCCCGCGCGACGCGCTGCCTGTCAAGGGCGGCGATCACTTCACCACCCCCAGCCACAGGCCGAGGGCGTAACCGCATTCGTCGATAGTTGGCCAGTCCCGGCCGGCGAGGTCGGCCAGTGTCCAGGCCACGCGCACCACCTTGTCGACGCCTCGCGCGCTGATCTCACCCAGCTCCATGGCGCGTTCCAGCGGCGCGAGCGCGCCCCGGGCGGGCGCGTAGGAGCGCCGCAGCTCCGAACCGGGCACCTCAGCGTTGAGCCGCCATGGAGTACCGGCGAGCCGCCGGGCCGCACGGTCACGGGCCTGGGTGACGCGCGCGGCCACCGTCCTGCTCGTCTCGGTGAACTTGCCGTCGTTCAGCAGCTCCGCGCGCCCGACGGGAAGCAGCTCCACCTTCACATCGACCCGGTCGAGCAGTGGCCCGGACAGGCGGCCGAGGTAGCGGCGCTTGGTAGTCGGGCTGCACGAGCACGCGGCCCGCGGCGACGACGCCGCCTTGGCGCACGGGCACGGGTTCGCGGCCAGCACGAGCGTGAACCGCGCCGGGAACCGCGCCGTAGTCCCGGATCTGGCGATCACCACCTCCCCCGATTCGAGCGGCTGGCGCAGCGCGTCCAGCACGTCGCGGCCGAATTCGGGTGCCTCGTCTAAAAACAGGACCCCCCGGTGAGCGAGAGACGCGGCCCCGGGACGGATGACACCGCCGCCTCCGCCCACGATGGCCGCCTTTGTCGCCGTGTGGTGCGGTCCGCAGAACGGCGGGCCGGTCATCAGCGGGCAGGTCTCCGCCAGGGTGCCCGCGACCGAGTGAATCGACATCACTTCAAGGGCCGCCTCGGCGCCGAGCCTGGGCAAGATGGTGGGAAGCCGCTCGGCGAGCATCGTCTTGCCGGCTCCCGGAGGCCCGAGCAGCGACAGGTGATGGCCGCCGGCCGCGCAGATCTCAGCCGCCCGCCGCGCGACCGGCTGCCCGAGCACGTCGGACAAATCCGGCGACGGAGCGCGAGATCCCGCTGGTTTCCCGGGAAACACATCGCCACCTGCGTCCGAGACGGCGGGAGCCGGACCCGACGTGGACGCTATCGTCCCTCCGGTGAGTTCCTCGACGGCTGGGCCGCCTTCCGGGGGCTCGCCGCGCATCCACGTCAGGAGGGCCGCCAGGGTCGGGGCCGACACGACGCGCAAGCCGGGGACGAGCGCGGCCTCCTGTGCGTTGGCGCGGGCCACCACGACGTCCCGCAGGCCCGCCGCCGCGGCCGCGACCGCCGCGGGCAGGACCCCGCGCACCGGGCGCAACTGGCCATCGAGGCCAAGCTCGCCCAGAAACATCACGCCCGCCGGGACGGTCGCCCGCACGACACCCGCCGCCGCGAGGACGGCGATCGCGATGGGCAGATCGAACCCGCTGCCGCGTTTCGGCAGGCTGGCCGGGGACAGACCGACCGTGATCCGGCGCTGCGGCCACTGCTCGCCACTGTTGAGAATCGCCGAGCGGATCCGGTCCCGGGCCTCGCGGAGCGCGGCGTCGGGCAGGCCCACCAGGACCATGCCGACCAGCCCGTTGGCGATGTCCGCCTCAACCTCGACGAGATGACCCTGCACGCCCACGAGGGCGACCGAGTGCGTGCGGGCCAGGGCCATCTAGCCCACCCCCCGGACATGCTCGATCGTGAATCCGCCGGCTGGCCCGCGCGCGACGCCCAGCACGTCGATCCGGACCTGCTCAAAGCGCACCCCGTGAGCCGCCAGCCAGCGGACCGCGAGCCGCCGGAGCCGGTTGCGCTTCAGTCGGCTGACCGACTCCAGCGGAGTCCCGTAGCGGCTGCCGGACCGCGTTTTGACCTCGCAAGCGACCAGGGTCTGACGGTCCACGGCCACGATGTCGATCTCGCCGTCAGCGCAGCGCCAGTTCCGCGCGAGTATCCGGAAACCCTCGGTCTCCAGGTATTCGGCCGCGGCCTGCTCCCCGTTCCGGCCCAGAACGTCCTTGGCGCGCATTGTCACCACCTCCGGATACGACGATCGCCGGGGTGGGCGGGACAGCGATATGGCGAGATCGCCGCTGTGGACAACGGCGCGGGGGGACCGCCACCTGTGGAGGACGCCGCCGGAATGTCGGCGGCGAGTGGTTAGCTGGACGGGGAAATCATCGGCCGCTGCGAAACCGGGCGATGGGTGGCCGGCGCAACCGGGCCACGGTGAGCTGACCGGCGGGTAGGGCTGGCCGCGGCGCAAAGGCACGCCGCAGGCCGCAGGCGGAAGCGAACGCGGCAGGCCTGCGGGCGCGCACCCTGACACGAATGGACGCGCTCGGCGGGACGCTACGCCACGCTCAGAACCGGGGCGATTCCTGGCGCCGCGGCCGCTGGGACCGGCGGACGCTATGCCGGGAAGTCAGGTTTCTCGTCGGGGAGGTCCAGGTCGCTCTTGGCGAGTTCCTCGATGTTGACGTCCTTGAACGTCACGACGCGGACATTCTTCACGAACCGCGCGGGACGGTACATGTCCCAGACCCAGGCGTCCCGCATGACGACCTCGAAGAAAACCTCGCCGTTGTCGGTATTGCGCACGTTCAGCTCGACCTCGTTGGTGAGGTAGAAGCGGCGCTCGGTCTCTACCACATGGCTGAACAGGCCGACAACATCGCGGTATTCGCGGTAAAGCTGAAGCTCCATCTCGGCTTCGTACTTTTCGAGATCTTCCGCACTCATGCCTAACCCTCCCATCACCCGTTGAAGGCGCTCGCGTGCCGCGTGCTGATCGGAATCGCGGCGTGGAGACCCCGGACTTGGGGCCGGGGAGGAAACGCCGCTCCCCCCTCTCGCGTGTCGCGCTTATCTGAAACGGCGCGATCGGAGAAGCTTGGTTGTTGTGCGGACGGCGTACAAGTGCCGGGCGTACCCGGCGCCGGAGCAAGCCAGCGTGCTTAACCGCACGTTCGGCTGCGTCCGCGTCGTGTGGAACCAGACCCTGGCCTGGCGGCACGCCCGGTATCACGGCGAGCAGGTCAAGACGAACTTCACCCAGGCCAACGCCTACCTGACCGCCATGAAGGCCACGGGGGACCTGGCGTGGCTGAACCAGGTGTCCTCGGTCCCGCTGCAGCAGGCGATCCGGCACCAGCAGGTCGCTTACACCAACTTCTTCGCCAACCGCGCCCGCTACCCCAGGTTCAAGTCCCGCAATGGCCGTCAGTGCGCGGAGTTCACCCGGTCCGGGTTCCGGTACCGGCACGGCGCGCTGTACCTGGCCAAATTGGACACGCCGCTGGCGTTCACCTGGTCGTGGCCGGGCATCGACCCGGCGGCGATCGACCCGACGACGGTGACCGTCTCCCGGGACCCTTGCGGGCGCTGGTACGTCTCCTTCGCCGTCGAGGTGGCCGACCCGGGACAGCTCCCCGCCACGGACGCGGTTGTCGGTGTGGATCTGGGCATCAAGGATTTCGCGGTCACCTCCGGCGGGCAGAAGATCGCGAACCCGCGGACGCTGGCCCGCCGGGAACGGGCTCTGGCCCGGTATCAGCGTCGGCTGGCCCGCTGCCAGCGCGGTTCGGCGAACCGGGTCAAAGCCAAGGCGAAGGTCGCCCGCGCGCACCGGAAGGTCCGCGCGTCCCGCGCCGATTTTTTGCACCGCACCTCCACGGCCCTGGTCCGCGGCCATGACGTGATCGTGGTCGAGGACCTGGCCGTGCCGAACATGGCTCGCAACCGGTCCCTGGCCAAGGCCATCTGCGACTGCGGGTGGGGCACCTTCCGCCAGATGCTGGCGTACAAGGCGGCCAGGGCGGGACGGCACCTGATCGTGATCGGCCGCTGGTACCCCAGCTCCAAGACGTGCTCGGCGTGCGGGCATCTGCTCGCGACGCTGAGCCTGAACACCCGGACGTGGCAATGCCGGTCCTGCCGTACCCGGCACGACCGGGATATCAACGCGGCGAAGAACATCCTGGCGGCAGGTCTTGCCGTAGCCGGGGGCAACCCCGGCGATGCCTGCGGAGCTGATGTCAGACACTCCGGGTCCTCCCGGGTGCAGTCGGCCGTGAAACAGGAACCCCAGCCTGCGAAGGCTGGAATCCCCGTCCTTCAGGGCAGGGAGTAGTCAACCGCGTACCCCGTCCCGCGAGCCGCAGCGTGCTTTCGCCCGAACTCAGCCATGAATCCATTCTCCTCTCGCGCGCGCGAGCCGTATCCCTAATTTAGTCTCCGTCACGCGGAGCATCGGCCCAGGCAGTCCCGGCTGCGCCGGCGTCAGTTGTGGCCGCCTCTCCTGCCACGAGATCTGCCCACGCACCCGGGGTTTCAGTACCCGTCGGCGACCGCCAGTTCTTCATCAGGCTCGCCAGCGGGGCCATCCTGGGCAGCCTGGCCGTTCTCGATAGCCGGATCGTCCTCGATAGCCGGATCATCCTCGATAGCCGGCCCAGCCGCCAGGTCGGGCGCGTCGCCCTGCCAGCCGGTGGCCCAGCGGCGGTTCGCCTGCAGCACGTTCGTATACGAATAGCGGTGCTCCGGGCACGGCCCATAGGCGCACAGGGCGGTCATGTGCTCCGGGGTGGAGTAGCCCTTGTGCCGGGCGAAACCGTAGGCGGGGTAAGAATCGTCGAGCGCGACCATCATGCGGTCCCTGGTGACTTTGGCCACGACGGAAGCCGCCGCTACCGACGCGGTGACCTGATCGCCCTTCCACACAGCCAGGGCCGGCGCGCCAAGGCCACGAACCGGGAAGCCGTCGGTGAGGACGTATCCCGGCCGCCGGCGCAACCCCGCGAGCGCGCGGCGCATGCCCTCCACGTTGCAGACGTGCAGCCCGAGGGCGTCGACCTCCAGGGGCGGGATGGCGACCACATGCCAGTCCAGCGCCCACCGCATGACGTCGGCGTAGACGCTCTCGCGCTCGTCCGGCGTCAGCAGCTTGGAATCGGCGAGGCCCGGCATGCGGCGGATCGTCGCGCAGTCCAGGACGACGGCCGCTACGACGAGCGGACCGGCGCAGGCACCGCGGCCCGCCTCATCGATCCCCGCGACCGGCGACAGGCGCGCGCGGGCCAGCACGTTCTCGTACGCGGCCAGCCCGGCGTTACGCCGGGGCGTGTGGCCGGAGTGCCGCCATTTGGCTCGTTCCGGACCGATGGCCGGCTTGCTGGAGGTGCGGAACATGACATTCGAAAGATTACGCCAGATCCCTGCGGCACGAGTGTCCTACCGGGATGCCCCCGGCTGGAACCGCGTGCCGCCGAGATGACCGGTACCAGTGGCGGGACGGCCGGCCGTTACCGGCGGCTGCGGCGGCGGCCCATGGTGCGCAGCTTGCGCTGCAGCAGGGTCACCGGGACCGCCCCGGCGAAGGCGAGCGCGAACGGCGCCGCGGGCGATGACGGGCGCATGGGAGCACCAGCGGCGGCCACGGCCGCCGCCTCCTGGGCGGAACGTGCCCGGGCCGGGTGAGCGCCCGCCGATGCGGTCAGCGCCTTCTGCTGGAACGTGGACGGAATGGGCAGTACCGCCAACTGGCTGACCGGCCAGATCACGATGAAGGCGCGGCCGACCACGGCGCTTTCCGGGATTGCGCCACCGCCGGGGTAGCCGTAGCGGTGGCCGCGCGAGTCCCAGGATACGTCGCGATGATCGCCCATCACCCACAGGGTGTTGGCCGGGACGGTGACGCTGAACCGGTTCTCCGACGGAGGGTTCCCGGGGAACAGGTAGGACTTCTCGTTCAGCGGAATGCCGTTGACGGTCACCCGGCCGTCGGCGTCACAGCACGCGACGTGGTCCCCCGGGACGCCGATGACCCGCTTGATGTAGTCGTTCTGGTCCCGGGCGAAACCGAACATCGAGGCGACGCTCTCGCCGAACTTGGCGATGAAGCTGTTGCTCGCGGGCGGGGTGCTGGGATTCCACGAGCCGTCCCCGCTGAAGACCACGATGTCGCCACGGTGAATGTTACGGACGTCGTAGACGACCTTGTTGACCAGCACCCGGTCGCCGATGGCCAGCGTGTTCTGCATCGAGCCGGAAGGAATGTAGAACGCCTGGATCAAGTAGGTCTTGATGACCAGGGTGAGGAGCAGCGCGACGACGATGAGGACCGGCAGTTCCTTCCAGAAGGACCGGCCCTTCTTCTTCTTCTTCGCCGCCGGGCCCTTTGCGGGATTCTTCACCGGGCCCTGGCCCGGGTCACCTGGAGCATTCGCATCCGGGCCACCGCCTGAGACCGGATCGCCGGCCTGGCCCGCAGCCGGGCTCGCTGGGCCCGTGGCGGCCGAGGCCCCCCTCGGGCCGGCCGAGTCCTGCGGGCTGGTCTCCTTCATGCTCGCGCCTCCCGCGTCCCCGGTTCCCAGGCCGGGGCGCGGTCCTTCGGGCGCCTGCCCCTGCTGCCTGCCGCGTGCGTGCGTAACGCGCGGCTCACCGAGGCCGTCTCCCTCGTCGTTCATTGACCTGAGCCTAGCGTCGCAGTGCGGTAACTGAAGTGGCATCCCCGCTCACTCTGGATGATTTCGAGCACGTCACGTACCGAGTTCGCACGTGAACCGGGCCACAGTGAGTTCTTTACGCGCGAACGCGCAATCATATGCCAACGCTGGCCCCGGCACATCCCGTGGTTGCTTAGCTCGCCGGGGTCTCGCGGCGCTCCCGGATCCGGGCGGCCTTACCGCGCAGCTCCCTGAGGTAGTACAGCTTCGCCCGGCGGACCTTGCCGCGCGTCACCCTCTCGATCTTGTCAATCGAGGGGCTGTGCACCGGGAACGTGCGCTCGACGCCGACGCCGTAGCTGATCTTGCGTACGGTGAACGTCTCACGGATCCCGCCACCCTGACGCCGGATCACCACACCCTGGAACACCTGAATCCTGGAGCGGTTGCCCTCCTTGACGCGCACGTGGACCTTGAGTGTGTCTCCCGGGCGGAATTCCGGGATGTCGTCCCGGACCTGGGCCTGCTCTAGTTCGGCAATAGCGGTGTGCATGGCAGCGGTTCCTCAGTGCTTATCGGCTAAGCGCGTGTGCGGGCATTCCAGCGCAAGCCCAGTGTCAGTGGATCGGGCCCAGGCACCCATGGGAAGCACACGGCGTCCTTCAGTGTGCCATATTCTCCGGGCCGACCGGTAAGCGAGCCCGTTCCCCGGCCATCCCGCCCACGTCCGGCTCGGCTCCTTCGCGCCGCACCACACCGGTCAAGCCCATGGCGGACAGTACCTGCCAGTCGCGCGGGCTGAGTGTACCCGGGTCCGCCGCCGCCCGCCAGATGAGATCGGGCCGGTTGGCCGCGGTCCGCAGCAGGGCCGCGTCGCGCCGCCACCGGCCGATCGCCGCGTGGTCCCCGGACAGCAGGACCTCCGGCACCTCACGTCCGCGCCAGACACGGGGGCGAGTGTAGACGGGTCCCTCCAGAAGCCCGGCCATGCTCGCGCCCGTCTCCGCCCCGGTCCTTGTTCCGCCGGGGGACCAGCCGTCACCAGAGGACCAGCCGCCGCCAGACCAGTCACCCGGCGAGCCGGCTCCGGGCACGCCCGGAAGGACGGGATCGCCCGCCGGCCCGCCATCCGGCCGGGCGGCCGTACCGGAGGACACGCCGCCGAAGGAGTCGTCGCTGGCCGACCGCTCGTTGCCGAGGACGCCGGGAAGGAGCCGGCTGATCGCCTCGACCATGACCAGGACCGCCGCCTCCCCGCCTGCCAGCACGTAATCACCGATGCTGACCTCGTCCACCGGCATGCGGGAGCGGGCCTCGTCGATGAACCGCGCATCGATGCCCTCGTACCGGCCACAGGCGAAGATGAGCTGGGAGCAGCCCGTGTACCTCGCCGCGCTGGCCTGGGTGAACGGGACACCGCTGGGGGTGGGGACGATCAGCCGCGGGCGGCCCCGGGGAGCGCCAGGCGCCGGAGCGGGGACCCCGCGAGCGGCGGGCGCCGGCGGGGAAGCGGGCGGGGCGGCATCACCGGAAACGGGCGGGGCTATCTCATCCAGCGCGTCCGCCCAGACCTGCGCCTTCATCACCATGCCCGGGCCGCCGCCGAAGGGCGCGTCGTCCACCGTCCGGTGGATGTCGTGCGCCCATTGCCGCAGGTCGTGAACGTGAAAGTCGATGTCCCCACGGGCCGCCGCCTTGCCGATCAGCGATACGCCCAGCGGCCCGAAGTACTCCGGGAAAATAGTGACGATGTCGATGCGCACGCTGGTCAGGCCTCGATCGCCTCGTCCGGGCCGAGCAGGCCGGGGGGCGGGTTGATAACGAGGCGGCCCGCCGCCACGTCGACGTCCGTCACGATCGCGCTGACGAACGGCACGAGGGCCTCGGCTGCCTCCCGGCCCGGGGATCCCGGGGCGATCTGGCCCGCGGCGACCTGGCCCGGGGCGACCTGGCCCGGGGCACCTTCCCGCCGGACCACGAGGAGATCCTGGCCGTGGTGCAGCACGTCGGCCACGACGCCAACCGGATCACCGGCGGCGGTGACGACACCGAGCCCGATGAGCTCATGGTCGTAGTACTCGTCGGGGTCGGACAGCGACGTGATCAGCGCCGAATCCAGGATGAGCAGCGTGCCGCGCAGGCCCTCGGCGGCGGTCCGGTCACCGACACCCTCGAACGCGACGATGAGCCGCCCCGAATGCCAGCGGGCCGCGGCCACCGTCAGCGGCCCGCGCTCCGGCGGTTCCGTGGGCAGTACCGACCCCCGCGCGAAACGGACGCCGGGTTCATCGGTCCGCACCGCGACGAGGACTTCGCCGCGGATGCCATGCGCCCGGACGACCTGGCCGACGGCAATCTGCATGCCCGCGTGCCCTGCTAGCGGATCTCGTCCGTGTCCAGGAGGTCGACGCGGACGTGCCGCCCGCCCGCCAGCGAACCCATGACGGTGCGGAGCGCCCTGGCGGTGCGGCCGCCGCGCCCGATGACCTTACCCAGGTCATCGGGATGAACACGCACCTCCAGGACACTGCCGCGGCGCATCGCGCGGCTGGACACCAGGACGTCGTCCGGATGCTCGACGATGCCCCGGACCAAGTGCTCAAGCGCCTCTTCCAGCACCTCAGGCTCCGCTGCCCGGCTCACTGCTCTCCGCCGCACCGGCGGCCGCGGTGGCCTCAGTGGCCTCAGTGGCCTCACCGGATGTGGCGGCTGCGGCCGCGCTGTCGTCCGCGGACGAGGCAGCCGTCGTCTCGGCACTGGCCTTGGACTTGACCTGGCCAGACCCGGGCTTGACCTCGGCCTTGGCCGTGTCAGCCTTGGCGGCCTGTCAGCGCGTGTCAGCCTTGGCCGTGTCAGCCTTGGCGGTGTCAGCCTTGGCGGTGTCAGCCTTGGCGGTGTCAGCCTTGGCGGTGTCAGGCTTCCTGGCCCGGCTGCCGCCCTTGGGCGCGGCGGTCGCGGTGCCGTCCTTGGCCGCGTCCTTCAGGGCCGTCGCGAAGCGCTCCTTCTTGTCCGCCGCTGCCTCCTTGGTGCGCAGGGTGCCTTCCGCGCCCGGCTCGCCCTTGAACTTCTGCCAGTCGCCCGTGATCTTCAGAATGGTCAGGACCGGCTCGGTGGGCTGCGCGCCCACGGAAAGCCAGTGCTGCGCCCGCTCCGAGTTAACCTCGATGAACGAAGGCTCTTCCTTCGGGTGGTACTTGCCGATCTCCTCGATGGCACGCCCGTCGCGCTTGGTCCGGGCGTCGGCGACGACGATCCGGTAGGTCGGCACCCGGGTCCTGCCCAGGCGCTTGAGCTTGATCTTTACAGCCACGGCTGCGGTCTTCTCCCAGCAAATAAAGGTACGGGCGGCGGCCCAGCGGCCAGGTGGGGACTGGCGTGGACCACTCGAATGGCCCGGTGCGCAGAGGTAGAGGGCTCCGCGTCACCAGGTAGTCAAGAGAACATTCTGCCAGACGGAGAGCTGTGCGACGTACGGACCGGCCCGGAGCGCTCTGCCTGGCTGGACAGCACTCGCCCAGTCCCGTTCGGCATGATGGATCTTTGGACTAACTAATAAAGTACTGGCTGTGGACACGGCGGCACCCGAATGCATGATTACCGGCCCGTCTCCCATCATCACCGGCTGCGCCGCGCCAAGCCGCAGCCGGGCGGCCCGCTAGTCCGCTGACGTGGGATGTCGCCCCCATGGGGCAGAATGCGAACGTGCTGCTGAGCGAGATGGCCGACGCTTCCGAGGCCGTGGCGGGGACCTCGTCGCGGCTGGCCAAGATCGAGGTGCTGGCCAAGGTCCTGCCTGACGCGGGCCGGGCCGAAGTGACCATCGCGGTCGCCTACCTGTCGGGAGAACTCCCCCAGCGCCAGATCGGGGTGGGGTGGGCCACGCTCCGGGATGCGGCGCCCCCGGCGGACCACCCGTCGCTGACGCTCACCGACGTGGACGCCGCGCTGACCGCCATCGGGTCGGTGTCCGGTACGGGCTCGGTGGCCACCCGGAAGCAGCTCGTGGACGCGCTGCTGGGCCGGGCGACCGCGCACGAGCAGGCCTTCCTGTTCCGGCTGCTGTCCGGGGAACTGCGCCAGGGTGCGCTCGAGGGGGTCATGGCCGAGGCGATCGCGCGCGCCGCGCAGGTCCCCGGCGCCGACGTGCGCCGGGCACTGATGCTGAGCGGCTCCATGGCCACCGTGGCGCAGACCGCCCTGGCGGAGGGCAGCGCCGGGCTGGCCGGCCTCGGCCTCCAGGTCGGGCGGCCGATCGGGCCGATGCTCGCGTCCAGCGCCCCGACCATCGAGGAAGCGCTCGCGCGGATCAGCCCGGCCGCGGTGGAGTGGAAGATGGACGGCATCCGGGTCCAGGCGCATATCCGGGACGGAAACGCCCGGCTGTTCACACGCACGCTGGACGAGATCACCGATCGTCTTCCCGAGGTGACCGAGGCCCTGGCCGGGCTGCCCGTCCACGATGCCGTCCTGGACGGTGAGGTGATCGCGCTGCGGGAGGACGGCCGCCCGCACCCGTTTCAGATCACCGCCTCACGGACCGCCCGGCGCACCGGGGAAGCGGCCGCGGGGCTGTCGGCCTTCATGTTCGACATCGTGCACCTGGACGGCGAGGACCTCATCGACCGCCCGGGCGGGGAACGGTTCGCGGCGCTGGCCCGGATCGTGCCGGAGGGGCTGCGGATGCCACGGCTGGTCACAAGTTCGGTGCAGGAGGCCACCGACTTCTTCGACGACTCGATCGCGCACGGGCACGAAGGGGTCGTGGTGAAGTCACTCGACACCCCGTACACGGCGGGCCGCCGCGGCGCGGGCTGGATCAAGGTGAAGCCCCGGCACACCCTGGACCTGGTCATCCTGGCGGCCGAATGGGGGCACGGCCGGCGCCGCGGCAAGCTGTCGAACCTGCACCTGGGGGCACGCGACCCGGACACGGGCGGTTTCATCATGCTCGGGAAGACCTTCAAGGGCCTGACCGACGAGATGCTCGCCTGGCAGACCGGGCGGCTGCTCGGGCTGGAAGACCGGCGGGACAGCTACACCGTCTACGTCCGGCCGGAACTTGTCGCGGAGATCGCCTTCGACGGAGTGCAGCGCAGTCCCCGGTACCCGGGCGGCCTGGCGCTTCGGTTCGCCCGCGTGCTGCGGTACCGGCTGGACAAGTCAGCCGCCGAGGCCGACACCATCGAGAGCGTACGCGCCACCGAGGCGAAGTAGCCCGTTGCAAATCCGGAGAGGCCGGCTTCTGTGCGGGAGGGAACGGTGGGAGTTACCGCCGGCGCGGGTGAGGTGCGTTGGACAGGGACGCTGCCCCGGGGGCGGGTTACTTCTTCTTGCGGCGCTTGTTGCCGCCCTGAGCGCGAAAGGCGGCGGGGACGTTGCTGCCGGGAGCGCCGGGGCCGGGGAGGCCGCCCAGGCCGCCGGGCAGGCCGCCCTTCTGCAGCGCGGCGAGCGTCTCGGCCATGTCCTGGTTGCTGAAACCCTCCGGCAGGCCGGCGCCCAGGCCGCCGGCGCGCCCGTCGCCCGGGACCGCGTCTTCGGCGGGTACGCCGTTACCAGCAGCCCGGGCGGCCGCGCGGCGCGGGTCGCCGCCGGGGTGCTTCTTTTTCGGCTTCTTGCCCTTGACCGCCTTGTTCGCGGCGCGGCGCATACCCGGCGGCATGCCCGGGACGTTACCCAGCCCACCCCCCATGAGCTGGCGCATCTGCTTCTGGCCCTCTTGGAAGTTCTGGATGAGCGCGCCCACCTGTCCCGGGGTGACCCCGGAACCGCCTGCGATCCGGGCCCGCCGGGAGCCGTTGATGATTTTGGGGTTGCGCCGCTCCTCGGGCGTCATCGACTGGACGATTGCGGTGGCCCGGTCCAGGTCCTTGTCATTGACCTGGCTAAGCAGCTCCTTGTTACGCCCGGCCCCGGGCAGCATGCCGAGCAGGTTGCCGATCGGCCCCAGCTTGCGGACCATCTGGATCTGCTCGACAAAGTCCTCGAGGGTGAAGCCCTCGCCGGAGACGAGCCGGTCGGCGAGGGCGGTCGTCTGCTCCTCGTCGAAGGCCTTCTCCGCCTGCTCGATCAGGGTGAGCATGTCGCCCATGTCGAGGATGCGGGACGCCATCCGGTCGGGATGGAAGACGTCGAAGTCCGCGAGCTTCTCCCCGGCGGACGCGAACATGATGGGGCGCCCGGTGAGCTGCGTGATCGACAGGGCGGCACCGCCGCGCGCGTCACCGTCGAGCTTGGTGAGCACCACTCCGTCGTAACCGACGCCGTCCAGGAACGCCTGCGCCGTGGCCACGGCATCCTGGCCGATCATCGCGTCGACCACGAACAGGATCTCGTCCGGCTGGACCGCGTCCCTGATCCCCGCGGCCTGCCGCATCAACTCCTCGTCGATGCCCAGGCGGCCCGCCGTGTCGATGATGACCATGTTCTGCTGACGCCGCTGCGCCTCCTGCACGGACTGCCGGGCGACCGCGATCGGGTCGCCGATGCCGTTACCCGGCTCGGGCGCGTAGACCGGCACACCGGCGCGCTCCCCCAGGACCTGGAGCTGCTGGACGGCGTTGGGGCGCTGGAGGTCGGCGGCGACGAGCATCGGCGTGTTGCCTTGCTCGCGCAGCCACAGGGCCAGCTTGCCGGCCAGCGTCGTCTTACCGGAACCCTGCAGGCCGGCCAGCATGATGATGGTGGGCGGGACCTTGGCGAACCGCAGCCGACGGGTCTCGCCCCCCAGGACATCGATCAGTTCGTCGTGAACGATCTTGATGACCTGCTGCGCCGGGTTCAGCGCGCCGGAGACCTCCTCGCTGCCCGCCCGCTCCTTGACCCGGGCGATGAAAGCCCTGACGACCGGGAGCGCGACGTCAGCCTCCAGCAGCGCGATGCGGATCTCGCGCGCGGTCGCGTCGATGTCGGCAGCCGACAGCCGTCCTTTGCCCCGTAGAGAGGAAAAGACCTGTGTGAGCCGTTCGGAGAGGGTTTCGAACACGTTTCTATGCCATCCTCGCGCCTACGCTACTAAGACATCCAGGCTATCTGGTGCGTAGACCCAGAGAGAGCTGTGTTGGAGCGGTTTGACGTCCTCCCGGCCGTGAACCACGGGGATTCTGCCAGCGCGGCGCACGCCGCGCTCCGGTGGGTTCCTGCTCGATTCCCCCTGCGGTGCTCGCCGCCCACCGGCCGCCCGCCGGGCCGGAGGCCCGGATTCACAGCCGCTATAACGATGTCAGGCTGGCTAAGGACCTAGGGCGGTCAGGACGGCTTCTACGGTGGCCTGGCGGACGATCTTGTCGGTCAGGGGCTTGCCGGATTCGTCGGCGACGTAAAAGACGTCGACCGCCTCGGCGCCGAGCGTCTCCACCCGGGCCGAACGCAGGTCGAGACCGCAGCCGCCCAGGGCCCGGCCAACCCGCCAGAGGAGACCGGGCTCGTCGTGGGCGCGGACCTCCACGACGGTCGCGGTCAGCGAGGCATCGTCCACCAGAGTCACCTTGGGCGGGGCGACCATCGCGCCGCGCGGCCGTGCGGCGCGTGCCCGGCGCTCCAGGCGCTCCTCGACGTCAAGGCGGCCCTCCAGCATCCGGCGCAGGTCGCTGGCGACAAGAGCAGTATCCGGCGGGTCACCGAACTCGGGCACAACGTTGAAGACGGCGACGGCGGTGCGCCCGACCGACGTGGCGCCGGCGCCCCGGACCGTCAGCCGGTGCGAGGCGAGCACACCGGCGGCCCGCCACAGCAGGCCCGGCCGGTCGGGGGCCACGACCGTCACCTCGTCACCCTTGATGACGGCTGCCGGGCCGCCCTCGCCGGCCAGCGCCAGCTGATCCGGGCGCAGCGCCCGGGCGCCCGGCGGCGGATCGCCGGCCAGCACCGCAGCCACCCGCTTCACCAGGTCGGAGACCAGACCGGCCTTCCAGTCGTTCCAGGCGGCGGGCCCGGTGGCCAGCCCGTCCGCCGCCGCCAGCGCGTGCAGCAGTTCCAGCAGCGGCCGGCCGCCCACGGTCCGGGCGACCTGCTCGACGGTTACCGGGTCGTCCAGGTCACGCCGGGTCGCGACCATGGGCAGCAGCAGATGATGGCGGGCCGCCCGCGCGACCAGCTCGGCGTCCGCGTCGGGAAAACCAACCCGGTGGGCCACGTCACGCGCGACGACCTCGCCGCTGACACTGTGGTCGCCGGGCCACCCCTTGCCGAGGTCATGCAGCAGGGCGGCGAGCAGCAGCAGGTCGGGACGGGCGACATCCCGGGTCAGCGCGGCCGCGTACGCCGCGGTCTCGACAAGGTGCCGGTCGACGGTGAAGGTGTGCAGCGGGTTTCGCTGCGGCCGGTTCCTTACCCGTTCCCAATCTGGGATCAGCGCGGTCACCAGGCCCTCCTGGTCGAGCGCCTCCCAGACGCCGATCGCGGCGTGGCCGGCCCCGAGCAGGGCAATCAGCGCGTCCCGGGCATCCGCGGGCCAGGGCACCGGAAGCGGCGGGCAGTCCGCCAGCCGGGCCAGGGCCCGGGGGGCCAGTGGCCGTCCCGCCTGGGCGGCGGCGGCCGCGGCCCGCAGGACCAGGACCGGATCAGTGACGGGATCGGCGGCGCGGGCCAGCACCACCTCACCGTCCTGCTCGACGACGCCGTCGGCGAGCGGGCGGCGCTCCAGCTTCCGCCGCCGCAGCCGCCTGCCCGCGGCCCGCTCGGCTTGCCGGAAAGCGTGATCGACGGCGTAGGCCACGGTGCGCCCGGCGCCCGCGAGCTCGCGCAGCAGCGCGTCCCCGTCCAGCAGGCCGGCGGCGCGCGCCACCTCGTCGTGCTCCTCGAGGACCAGGCGGTCGGAGGCACGCCCGGTGATCTCGTGCAGGATGTGGCGGGCGTCCAGGATCGACTCGTACGCGCCGCGGACCCGTGGCCCCGGGGCGGAAGCGACCCAGGCGGCCGCGATGGCCTGGATCGCGTGCACGTCCCGCAGGCCGCCCCTGGCCTCCTTGAGGTCGGGCTCGAGCAGGAAGGCCAGCTCGCCGAAGATCCTGGCCCGTTCCTTATGCAGATCGCGCAGTTCGGCGAGCCTGGTGCGGGCCGCAGCCCGCCAATCCTCCAGGGCGCCCTCGCGCAACTGAGTCGTCAGGGCGGGATCGCCCGCGACGTGCCGGGCGCTGAGCAGCCCGAGGGCGACCTTGATGTCCGCTCGGGCGACCCGGCGGGCCTGCGGGACGGTCCGCACCGCGTGGTCCAGCCGTGCCCCGGAGTCCCAGACCGGGTACCAGATCCGGTCCGCGATAGACGCGATGCCCTCCCGGCCGGCGTGCAGCAGGAGAACATCGAGATCGCTGCCTGGCAGCAGTTCCCGGCGACCGTAGCCACCCACCGCGACCAGGGCCACGCCTGGCTCGGCGCCCAGCATGCCGGCCAGCCACCGATCCGTCTCTGTAGTCCTACGAGCACGATCCGCAGTGAACGACGTCATCAAAGCCACAGGGTTCCCCGGACGGCAGAAGCGGTCTAGATCGCGTCGGGACCGCGTTCCCCCGTGCGGACTCTGACGACCGTGTTGACGGGCACCGACCACACCTTCCCGTCGCCGATCCGCCCGGTTTGCGCGGCCTTCAGGATGACGCCAATGAGATCGTCGGCGTCCTCATCGTCACAGAGCACCTCGACCCGTACCTTCGGCACGAGGTCGATCTGATATTCGGCGCCCCGGTAGACCTCGGTATGTCCGCGTTGCCGGCCGTAACCGCTCGACTCGACCACTGTCATGCCGTGCACCCCGAACGCCTGCAGCGCGGCTTTGACGTCGTCCAGCTTGAACGGCTTGATGACCGCGGTGACGAGCTTCATACGACCACCCTTTCGCTCTCCTGGCAGGTACTTTCCGCCGTAGGAGTTTCCGGAGCCGTGCCGGGATGTATCGGCAGCGTGAAACCGGATGGGTTTATGTTACGTACACGTTTCCTAGCATCTGAACCGCTTCCGCGCGAGCCGGCGCGCCCCGGAACACCCGGAACGAAAACGGTGGAACGGGAGCGGCACGAAAGACGGGCGGCCGGGGACCCGGAACGAACCGGAGACGGAACTCGAACGGACGATCGCGATCGCTGTCAGCCCACGGCGCCACGCCGGCAAGCGGGCAACCCGGACGGACGGTCGCCCGTAGGATCAGGGGCTCCCACCGGCTCGACATGCTCACGCTGGGAAGCATCGGCGTGCCGACGAGGGCTCCGGTCGGGCCACGGGCGGTCACAGGCACCATTGCGGCAACGGGGGGCCAGTGGTGAGCGACTGGGCACTAAGGTAGCGCAGGGATGGCCACGCATCGACACGTGCGACGGCACGCGCACCGGGGTCGTACTCAGGCGCTGGGCATCCATCGCGATTTGCTCCGGGATGACATCGGCCAGGGCCCGTGGACGGCATCATAACGGATTGAGCTGCTTTAAGGCAGATAATGGCCATAAATTCGCGGATCACGCCAAACGGTGATTACAATTTGTGAAACACATTGCGTTATCAGCAACTAAGCACATGGCACGATCGCACCGCTTGCCGCCAGCACCATTACTAATGCGATAAGACCTATCATGGTCCATTTGCACCGTGCTAACGGGCGCGTCTGGCGGCGTATGCCCGCATATGGGCGGATGGCCGCCGCAGCCGAAAGGCGCCTAACCCGCCAGGATCGCGTCCACGAACGTGGCCGGGTCGAAGGGCGCGAGGTCATCTGGGCCCTCGCCCAGCCCCACGAGCTTGACGGGCACGCCCAGCTCGCGCTGGACGGCGATCACGATCCCGCCCTTGGCCGTACCGTCCAGCTTCGTGAGGACTATGCCCGTGATGGCCACGACCTCGGCGAACACGCGCGCCTGCCGCAGCCCGTTCTGCCCGGTGACCGCGTCCAGGACGAGCAGCACCTCCGAGACCGGAGCCCGCTTCTCGATCACCCGCTTGACCTTGCCGAGCTCATCCATCAGCCCGGTCTTGGTGTGCAGGCGGCCAGCCGTGTCCACCAGCACGACGTCCACCTTGAGGTCCGCGCCCTCGCGCACCGCCTCAAACGCCACGCTGGCGGGGTCGGCTTCGTCCCGGTCGGCGCGGACGGTCCGGGCGCCGACCCGTTCGCCCCAGGTCTGCAGCTGGTCGGCGGCCGCCGCGCGGAACGTGTCGGCCGCACCGAGCAGCACGGTCTTGCCGTCGCCCACCAGCGACGCGGGCCAGCTTCCCGGCGGTGGTGGTCTTGCCCGTGCCGTTCACGCCGACCATCATCAGGACCGCCGGGAGGCCCTCGTGGCGGTCCGTGCGCAAGGAGCGGTCCATGTCCTCGCCGATCTGGGCGATCAGCTCGGTCCGCAGCAGGGCGCGAACCTCGTCGACGCCCCGGACGCCGAGCACCTTGACCTTGGTCCGCAGGTCCTCGACGATCTGCCGGGCCGGGACCACGCCGACGTCGGCGGTGATGAGAACCTCCTCGATCTCATCCCACGTGTCGTCGTCGAGCCGGTCCCGGGACAGCAGCCCGAGCAGCACGGTGCCGACGGAGGACTGCGAACGCGACAGGCGGTCCCGGAGCCGGACGAGCCGTCCCGCCGAGGGCGGCGGCCTCTCGATCTCCGGGGCCGGCGGCTGATCCGGGACCCGCGGCGGTGCCGTCGGGGTCATGACGGCCTGCGCGGACTCCGCCGCGTCCCGCCCCGGCGTCCGCAGCTCGGGTTCCCCCGGGGCCTCGGGCGGCGAAACGACCTCGGCGGGAGGGGCCCCGCCACGGCGGCGCCGGGGCCGGACCAGGAGCAGCCAGCCCATCTCGGCGACGACGGCGACGAAGAAGACCGCCAGGACAATGATGAGAATTAGAGTTTCCATGACCGTTCTGAGTCTCTCAGTCCTGTGTGTCCCTCAGGTTGCGGGGCCCGGCGAGTGTCCAGACCACGATGCTATGCGGGCTCGCGCTCGGTCAGGCGCTGGCTCACCACCGCTGAGACACCGTCGCCCCGCATGCTGATCCCATACAGCGCGTCGGCGACCTCCATCGTTCTCCTCTGGTGGGTCACCACGATGAGCTGAGAACTTTCCCTCAGCTCGCTGAAGATAACCAGCAGCCGCTGCAGGTTGGTGTCGTCGAGCGCCGCTTCGACCTCGTCCAGCACGTAGAACGGCGAGGGGCGGGCCTTGAAGATTGCGCACAGGAAGGCAATGGCGGTCAGCGAGCGCTCACCGCCGGACAGCAGGGACAGCCGCTTGACCTTCTTGCCGGGCGGGCGTGCCTCCACCTCGATGCCGGTGGCCAGCATGTCGTCGGGCTCGGTGAGCACGAGCCGTCCCTGGCCGCCGGGGAACAGCCGGGAGAAGATCTGCTCGAACTCCCGGGCGGTGTCGGCGTAGGCGGAGGCGAAGACCTCCTGTACCCGGTCGTCGACCTCCTTGACCACGGTGAGCAGATCACGGCGGGTCTTCTTCAGGTCCTCGAGCTGAGTGGCCAGGAAGGCATGCCGTTCCTGCAGCGCGGCGTACTCTTCCAGCGCGAGCGGATTGACCTTGCCGAGCCTGACCAGGTCACGCTGGGCGGCCTCGGCACGGCGTTCCTGGACAGCCCGGTCGTAGCTGGCCGGCGGCTGGCCTTCGGCCGCATCCAGCGGGGGCGGAATGGGCACGGCCGGTCCGTATTCAGCGACCAGTTCCGGGGCCTGGACGCGGAACTCCTCGACCGCGTGCGCTTCCATCTGCTCCAGGCGCAGCCGGTGCTCGGCCCGGGCGATCTCCGCGCCGTGCGCGGTACTGACCACGGTGTCCAGCTCGGCCGCGACGTCACGAACCCGGGCCCGCACGCCCTTGAGCTCCTCGGCCCCCTCCGCTGTCGCCGTCTCGGCCGCGGCCCGCCGGGCCAGGGCCTCGGCCACGGATCGCTCCGCGCTGGCCACGGCCAGCTGGGCGCCGTGGGCCACCGCGCGCGTGACGGCCGCCTCCGCGGCGCGCTGCCGGAGCCGGGCCTGCGCCCGCTCACGGGCCTGGCGCTCGGCCGCCGCGGCCGCCGTCAGCGTGTCTGCGCGCCCGGCGATGGCGCGGAGCCGTTCTTCCACGGTGCGGACCTCAAGGCGGGCCTCCATCTCGGCGTTGCGCGCCATGGTGCACCGCTGGGCCAGCGTCTCCTTGATCGCGCTGGCCGTGCGGCCGGCGGCGTCCCCGGCCAGGTACGCGGGCAAGTACGCGGAGAGTCCCCGGCGCCGTCCCCGGCGGCGTCCCCGGCGGCGTCTTCACCGAGGGCCGTGGCCCGTTCGGCGGCCTCGGCCGCTTCGGCTTCCGCGAGGCTGCTGGTGAGCTCGGCCAGCCGGGCGAGGTCCTTCTCGCCGGCCTTGCGGGCGGCGTCGATGGCCGTCTCCAGCCGCCGTACCTCGTCGCTGGCGGCCCGGGCCGCTCCCGCGAGCCGGCCGAGGCGGCCGGAGATCTCGGCGGCGGCCGAGTCGGCCTGGCGCATCCGGGCCCGTACCTCCTCCACCCCGCGGCGCGCGGCTTCCTCGGCGTGAACGGCGACCGCAAGCCGCTGAGCGGCCTGCTCGCACTGCTCCTCGGCCTCTCCCAGACCGGTGGCGGCGTCGTCGGCGGCCGCCCGCACCTCCAGCAGGCTCTGCTGCCCGGCGGAGCCGCCGACCGCCCAGTGCGGGCCCAGCAGGTCACCGTCCCGGGTGACGACGCGCAGGGCCGGGCTGGCGCGCAGCAGGTCGGCCGCCTGCTCCAGGGTGGCGGCCACGACCACCCCGGTCAGCAGCTGGGTGACGGCCGGGCGCAGCTCGTCGGACGCCCGGACGAGGTCCAGGGCACACCGGGCGCCCGGGGGCAGCCTGGAGCCCGCGGTGCGCTGCGGGCGGCCGGTGAGGGAATGGCCCGCTTCCGGGTAGCCGGCGATCACGAGCCCGGCGGTGCCGGCACCGGATTCGCGCAGCACGGTCAGGACGGCGATGGCCGCGTTGAGGTCGGTGACCGCCACCGCGTTGGCGGCGGCCCCGAGCGCCGCCGCGACCGCGGTCTGAGCGCCGTCCTCGACCGAGAGGGCCTCGGCGAACGGGCCGATGATCCCGCTGAAGCGGCCGCTGGTGGCCAGCAGGTCCGCCGACGCGTCGGCTCCGCGCCGGAACGCCTCCTGGAGGGCGTCGGCCCGGGCCCGGAGCGCGGCGAAGTGCCTGGTGGCCTGGCCCTCGGCGGCCCGCAGCCCGGTGACCCGGCCGGAAGCCTCCGCCTGCGCGGCGGCCGCTTCTTCGTGGGCGGCGGCCAGCTCGGCGCGCCCTTCGTCGTGCCCGGACACCAGCTCCCCGACCTGGCTGTGCTCCTGCTGGGCGCGTTCGGCTCGGGCGCGGGCCTCGGCGGCGGAGGCGGCCAGCCGTTCGATCTCCTCCGCGGCCGCGCCCTGACGGCTGCTGGCCGCACCGACCTGGGCCCGGAGCCGGGCGAGACGATCGGCCCGGGTCGTGGCGGCCCGGGCGTCCTCGGCGATCCGGCGTTCCACCGCGGTGAGCTGCGCCTCGGCCCCGGAGCGCTCGGTGACCGCCGCGCTGAGCCGGTCACCGCCGGCCGCCAGCCGGGCCTGCAGGCTCTCTTCCTCCTCGCGGAACTCGGCCGCCTGCCGGTCAAGCTCGTCGGGATCCCGGCCGGGCCGCTCCGCTTCCGGCTCGGCGGACAGGTGCCGGTGCCGCTCCTCGGCGAGGCCGTGCGCGGAGCGGAGCCGTTCGGCCAGCGAGGACAGGCTGAACCAGGTTTCCTGGGCGCGGGCCAGGACCGCAGCGTGCTGCTGGGCGGCCGCGTCGAGTTCGGCTTCGCGGTGGCGGGCGGCGGCCAGGCTGGCCTCCAGCGTGGTCCGGCGGGCCAGGACGGCCGCTTCGTCGGCCGCGTCGTCCTCCAGCTTGGCGGCCAGCGTCACGTAATCGTCGGCCAGCAGCCGCAGCCGCGAGTCGCGCAGGTCGGCCTGAATCGCGGCGGCCCGGCGGGCGACCTCGGCCTGACGTCCCAGCGGCTTGAGGCGCCGGCTGAGCTCCGCGGTGAGGTCCACCAGGCGGGTGAGGTTGGCCTGCATCGCCTCGAGCTTGCGCAGCGCCTTTTCCTTGCGCCGCCGGTGCTTGAGGACGCCGGCGGCCTCCTCGATGAGCGCACGCCTGGCCTCGGGGCCGGCGTGCAGCACGGTGTCGAGCTGGCCCTGCCCGACGATGACGTGCATCTCACGGCCGAGCCCGGAATCGGACAGCAGTTCCTGGACGTCCAGAAGCCGGCAGCGGTCGCCGTTGATGGCGTACTCGCTCTGCCCGGACCGGAACATCAGCCGGCTGATCGTGACCTCGGCGTACTCGATGGGCAACGCGCCGTCGCTGTTGTCGATGGTCAGCGTCACCTCGGCGCGGCCCAGCGGGGCGCGCGAGGTGGTGCCGGCGAAGACGACGTCCTCCATCTTGCCGCCGCGCAGCGACTTGGCGCCCTGCTCGCCCATGACCCAGCACAGCGCGTCGACGATGTTGGACTTGCCCGAACCGTTCGGGCCGACGACGCAGGTGATCCCCGTCTCGAGGCGTATCGAGGTGGCGGATGCGAACGACTTGAAGCCGCGCAGGGTCAGGCTCTTGAGGTACATCGGCCAGCCCTCCCTCCTGCTCGGCCCGCCGCGGCCACCCGGACTGCCACCCGTTCACGCGGGGCCGCCCCGTTCCACCGGCCCGCCTCACCGGGGGGCGGTCACGCCGGTCGGCCGCCTCGCGGCGACCTTACTGCCTACCACTGTCAAGTCTGGCTTCTCACCGCCGCCCAGGTGCGACTTCGCGGCAAACCGGGCCCGGTGGCGGCACCGAACGGGGCCGGGCGGGGGCGGCACCGGGCCAGCAGGGGGCACGGAACAGGACGCCGGGGACGCGGAGGCTCCGGGGGCAGGATCACAGGGCAGCAGGCGGCCGGGCGCAGAAAGCAGGACGCCGGAGACGCGGAACGGGCCGGGGCCAGGGACTTGGAACAAGGCCCGGGGAAGGCGGAACGGTGCGGGCACGCGCGAGAACCGGTCCGCTCGGGGAGCGCCGTTCAAGGGCCTGCCGCTAACGACCTTCACGTCGCGTGCCGGAAATGGGTACCAGACAGCCCGGCGGCGCTTCCGAACCGTGCCGCCGTCCGACCGTCTGCCGTACATTTGCCCGCACAGCGTACGGGCGCAAGAAAATAGGGATGCCTAGGCAGGCACCCCTATTTCGTCCTGCTTGATGTTTCTGCTGTTTGCCTTGTTGTGACAGCGCTCGTCATGTGAGCGCTGGCTCGCGGCCCGCTACCAGGAGCTCATCATCGCTGGCTCCCGCGGCGAGTGCATCATTCTCTTCCTGAAGCCGCATAAGCTCAGCTTCCAGGTCTCGCACTCGCTGCTGGAGTCGGCGCATCTCTGAGATCATCCGAGGATCGGGACCGCCAACGTGGCCAAGTAGAGCCTTCGCCATGGTATGGGGTCCTCCACGCTGAGTGACCAGAGTGGGCACACACTAAAGTCACGCTTAGCTGCGCACATTAACATTATCTAGGTTCTCACTAAGCGCTTTGCTGGTCAAGTTGAGCGCCCACTTAGCGACTGTTATTTACCTTACATGCTGGAATAGGCACGCGGAAGTGCCGGCGCAGAGTAACGAGCGGGTGCTATGCGCTCCGCTGCCCGCTGTCCGGCCCATCTGCCGCCGATTGGGCCGCCGATCCGCCCCCGCCGATCTGGCCCGCCGATCCCTCTCTGGGCGCGGGCGCCATTAACGCTCGGCAAAGCCCCGCAGGTCACCACGGGGCGTGCCCCAGCGGTGCGTCACGCGCGTCACGCGGCCGGGCGCCGCACCGCTTTCCAGTTCGCTGAGCAGCCGGCGCAGATCGCTCTCCCGGCCCTCGGCGACAACCTCGACCCGGCCGTCCTCGCAGTTGGTCGCGGAACCGGCCAGGCCAAGCTCGGTGGCCTTCTGCCGGACCCACGCCCGGAATCCGACGCCCTGCACGCGGCCGTCAGCCCAGGCGGTCAGCCGCGCGGCCGCCGCGGGCCGGTCGCGGTCCGCGGAACCGCCCGGCGCGGGACCGTCCTGACGGGGGGTCAACTCGCGCCCCTTCCCGTTCGGCCACGATGAAAATCCCTGGCGGAGTACCGGCGGCCATCGCGGGCGCCCACGGTCACCAGCGGCCATTCCGCGGCCGCGGCTGGCAGCGGGGGCAGGTGTAGGCGGACCGGTTCATGAACGGATCCCGGCGGACGGGCGTCCCGCAGCGCGGGCACGGCCGGCCCTCCTGACCGTAGACGGCGAGGGACCGGTCGAAGTAGCCGCTTTCCCCGTTGACGTTGACGTAGAGGCTGTCGAACGACGTGCCGCCCGCAGCCAGCGCGGTGGTCATCACCTCGCGCACGGCGGCGACCAGCCGGGTGATCTCGGGCCGGGCCGCGGTGTCCGTGGCACGCGCCCAGTGCAGCCTCGCCCGCCACAGTGCCTCGTCGGCGTAGATGTTGCCGACGCCGCTGATCAGCGACTGGTCGAGCAGCGCACGCTTGATGCCGGTCCGGCGCCGGCGCAGCGCGAGGGCGAATCCGGCTTCGCCGAAGGCCGGGCTCCAGCGGGTCGGGGGCGATGTGCGTGATGGGGCCGGGCAGGTCCGCCCCGCCCGGGACGAAAAGCAGCTCGCCGAACGTTCGCTGGTCGGTGAACCGCAGGTCCGGCCCGTCGTCGGTGAACGTGAACACGGCCCGCACGTGCGGCGACAGCGGGCGGGCGGGATCCCCGACGAGCAACTGGCCGCTCATCCCCAGGTGAGCGAGCAGCGCGTCCTCCCCGATCGGCAGCCACAGGTACTTCCCCCGGCGGCGGGCGCCCGCGATGGTGCGGCCCGCCAGGGCGTCGGTGAAGTCGGTGACCCCGGCCAGGTGACGGCGGACGGCCCGGGGGTGCAGGACGGTTACCTTGTCGATCGTGCGGCCGGCCACGTGACGCTCCAGGCCCTGCCGCACCACCTCAACTTCGGGTAGTTCGGGCACGCCTCACGGCTCCGGGTCGCATCCCTGGCCGCCCGCCCCACGTGCGTCAGGTGTGTCACCGGCTGAGCCGCCACCAGGGCCGTCATCGGCGATGCGGGCGCTGATCGTCATCCAGGCCGCCTCGGCGGCCTGCTGCTCGGCGGCCTTCTTGGACCGTCCCTCGCCGGTACCCAGGATCTTCCCGCCGACCAGGACGTACGCGCGGAACGACTTCTGGTGGTCCGGTCCGCTCTCCTCGACCTGATACTCGGGCACGCCGAGCAGTCGCGCCGCGGTCAGTTCCTGCAGCGAGGTCTTCCAGTCCAGGCCGGCTCCCAGGCGGGCCGAACGCTCGATGACCGGGTCGAACAGGCGGTGCACGAGGCCGCTGGCCGCCTCCGCCCCGCAGTCGATGTACACCGCACCGATCACCGCTTCGAGCGTGTCGGCCAGGATGGAGGGCTTGTTCCGGCCGCCGGTGCCGTCCTCGCCGCGGCCGAGCCGGACGTAGGCGCCCAGGTCCAGCCCGCGGGCGACGTCGGCCAGTGCGCCCATGTTGACGACGGCGGCGCGCAACTTGGCGAGCTGGCCCTCCGGCAGGTTCGGGTAGCCGCGAAAGAGCGTGTCGGTCACGACGACGCCCAGCACCGCGTCACCGAGAAACTCGAGACGCTCGTTGGTGGGCAGGCCGCCGTTTTCGTACGCGTAGGAGCGGTGCGTCAGGGCACGCTCGAGGAGTTCCTCGCCGAGCGGCACGCCGAGAGCGGACGGCAGCTCGGCGGGATCACGGCCCGCAGCTGCCCCGCTGTCGCGGGGCCCATCCCTAACGACGCCCACAGACGCCTCCTCCAGGCACTCTCGCCAATGGCCTGGTCAGCGACCCCGCCGTGGGCGCCGCAGTCGCGGAGCCACATTCTGCCAACCGTGCCGGACATGGGTCAGGACGGCATCAGCACCTGACGGCGCCGGTACGTGCCGCAGGTCGGGCACGCGACATGCGGAAGCTTCTGGTTATGGCACTGCGGGCAACTGACGAGCGTGGGCGCGGCCGACTTCCACTGCGAGCGCCGCGAACGCGTGTTGCTGCGTGACATCCTCCGCTTGGGAACCGCCACCTCAGCCCTCCTGTCGATCTCCGGCGCCGGGGTGGCGGCCGGTCTGATTGTGCGGGTCAAATCCTTCAAACTGACGCAGCGCCTCCCACTCGGGGAGAACCGCGTCCTCGTGCCGGTGCCCCGGTCCGGCGTCCGCCAGGCGGACCCCGCACTCGACGCACAGGCCCGGGCAGTCGCCCGAGCAGAGCGGCGCCAGCGGCAGGGCGAGCACCACGGCGTCGCGCAGCACCGGCTCGAGGTCGAGCAGGTCACCGTCTAGCAGCAGTTCGTCCTCGTCGTCCGCCGCGGAGCCCGGCTCGTAGTGGTAGAGCTCCTGGAAGCCCGCTTCCACCGAAGAGGTCAGCGGCTCGAGGCAGCGCGCGCACTCACCGACCACGGGCGCCGTCGCGGTGCCGGTGACGAGAACGCCCTCGGACACGGCCTCCAGCCGTACGGCCAGGTCGACGTCCGCTCCTGCGGGCACTTCCGCCAGCTCAACGCGCAAGGAATCTGGCGCTGGGATGGTACGGCTCTCTTCCCGCGCGGCGCCGGGCTGGCGTCCCAGGGCTCGTGTGTCGAGAACGAGTACCCTGCGCGGGTCAAGGGTTGTCGGGGACTTCCTGCGTGCATGAGGCATGAGAATTACCGGGATTGGTCAGTGCTGGACGGTCAAGCTTACAGAGAGCTGGCAACGAATCCCAAACCCAGCAGGCCGCCGTCCCATTCCCCGCGATTACCAACCGTAGCTCATGATTCGGCGACGCGGGCCCGGAGTTTGCCGATCACCTGCTCCGGAACGAGCCCGCTGACGTCTCCACCGTACTTCGCCACCTCCCTGATCAGGCTGGAGGACAAGAACGAGTACTGCGGATTGGTGGTCATGAACATCGTCTCGACCTTGGCCATGCTGTAGTTCATCTGCGCCATCTGCATCTCGTAGTCGAAGTCGCTGACGGCGCGTAGTCCCTTCACGACGGCCGAGATGCCGTTGGTCTCGCAGAAGTCCACCAGCAGGCCGTGGAACCGGTCCACCCGGACGTTGCCGTACTCGGCGGTGACCTCGCGCAGCATCTCCATCCGTTCCTCGACGGTGAACAGGCTCTTCTTGGTGATGTTGATGAGGACGGCGACGACGACCTCGTCGTAGAGCCGGGACGCCCGGCTGATGATGTCGACGTGCCCGTTGGTCACGGGGTCAAAGGAACCAGGACAGACGACACGACGCACGCTGATCCACCTCTTTCGCTTGTCCGGCTACGATCCAGCGCCGGCTTGGGTCCCGACTTCAGACCCGGCGGCGTGACCGTACCAGAGCATGGCCTCGCCGTACCGGCGTGAGCGGCTCACCGAGAACCCCTCCGGCCAGCGCAAAGGCCCCGACCGGGCGGCACGTTCGACGATAACGAGCGCCCCGGGCGCGAGCCAGCCCCCCGTCCGCAGCGCCGCCAGGACGGCGGTGACGTCATCGTCGGCCAGGGCGTAGGGAGGATCGGCGAACGCGACGTCGTAGGGCTCACCGCCGGCGGGCAGGCCACGCGCGAGCATTCGCTCCACGCGGTCGCTGACCAGGCGTGCGCCCGGCAGCCCCACCGCGTCGATATTGGCGCGGATCACCCTGGCCGCGGAGGATCCGCCTCGACCAGCAGCGCCGCGCTAGCGCCACGGGACAGCGCTTCCAGCCCGAACGCACCTGAGCCGGCGTACAGGTCGAGAACGCGTGTTCCCTCGAAGGAGCCCAGGACCGATCCCGCGGCGGCGAACACCGCCTCGCGGGCGCGGTCGCTGGTGGGACGGGTCGTCCGGCCGCCCGGCACGGCGAGCCGCCGTCCCCGTGCCCGGCCGGCGATGACGCGAGTCATGTGCCTAGTCTGCCCGGCCACCGCGGTGCGGGCCACGGACCAAGGTCGCTTTGCCGGCCGCGCTCTGCCGGGCAGGGCAGCGTAGGGTCGTGCCATGTGCAGGAGTATTAAGACCTTGCGGGAGCCGTTCACCGAGCACGTCACCGAGGCGGACATGCACGCGGCCGCCCTGCAGTACGTGCGGAAGGTCAGCGGTTTCCGGGCCCCCGCCGCGCACAACGCCGGGGCGTTCAACGAGGCGGTCGACGCCATCGCGGAAGCGACCCGGGTCCTGCTGGGCCAGCTAGAGGTCCGCGGCGCCGCCCACTAGGTCTTGTCCAGGAACTCGGCCCGCTGCGGCCCGAGCAGATCGCCGATCGCGGCGGAAAGCCCCGGATGGCGCGCCAGATCCGGATCCCCGTCCACGGCCACGGCGGCCTCTTCGCGGGCCTGCCCGATCAGCTCCTCGTCCGTGAGCAGGCTGAGCAGCTTGAGGCTGGAGCGGCGGCCGGCCTGCGCGGCGCCCAGCACGTCGCCCTCCCGGCGCTGCTCCAGGTCGAGGCGCGACAGGCTGAACCCGTCCACGGTGGCGGCCACCGCGTCCAGCCGCTCCCGGGCCGGGCTGCCCGGCTCGGTCTCGGTGATGAGCAGGCACAGGCCCTCGGCGGTGCCACGGCCGACCCGGCCGCGCAGCTGGTGAAGTTGCGAGACGCCGAAACGGTCGGCGTCCATGACGACCATCACGGTCGCGTTCGGCACGTCCACGCCCACCTCGATGACCGTGGTGGCCACGAGGACGTCCAGGTCTCCTTCGGTGAAGGCGCGCATGACGCGCTCCTTCTCCTCGGCGGGCATCCGGCCGTGCAGCGCGGCTACGCGCAGCCCCGCGAGCGGCCCGTTCTCCAGCGCCGGGGCCACGTCGAGCACGGCCAGCGGTGGCCGCCGGCCGTCCGGTGCGCCCCCGCTCGCGGCGTCCGCGTCCCGGCCGGCGTCATCGGTACTTGCCCCGGCATCGTCGGGGCCCGCTGAGCCGTCGTCCGGCTCGCCAGGGCCGGTGCCACCCACCCGCGGGCAGACCACGTACGCCTGGCGCCCCCGGGCGGCTTCCTCGCGGACGCGCTCCCACGTCCGCTCGACGAACCGGGGCTTGTCGGCCGCGGGCACGACGTGCGTGACGATCGGCGACCGCCCCGCCGGGAGCTCCCTGAGCGTCGATACCTCGAGGTCACCGTAGACGGTCATGGCGACGGTCCGCGGGATGGGCGTGGCCGTCATGACCAGAACGTGCGGGCGTCCGCCGGGGGCCTTCTCACGGAGCGCGTCACGCTGCTCGACGCCGAACCGGTGCTGTTCGTCGATGACGATCAGCCCCAGGTCGGAGAACCGGACGTGCTCCTCGAGCAGCGCGTGCGTGCCGATGACGATGCCGGCGTCGCCGGTGAACACGTCGGTGAGCGCCTCGCGCCGCGCGGAGACGCCCTGAGATCCGGTGAGCAGGGCCACCCGGGTGGCGTTCTCGGCGCCGCCCAGCCGGCCTGCCTGCCCGAGCGGCCCGAGCATCGCGCTGATCGACCGGAAGTGCTGCTGCGCGAGCACCTCGGTCGGGGCCAGCAGCGCGGCCTGTCCGCCCGCGTCGATGACCTGCAGCATGGCCCGGACGGCGATCACGGTCTTGCCCGAGCCGACCTCGCCCTGCAGCAGCCGGTGCATCGGGAACGCGCAGGACAGGTCCGCGGCAGATCGTCTCCCCGGCGGCGCGCTGACCATCGGTGAGGCGGAACGGCAGCCGCGCGTCGAACGCTTCGGCCAGCCCGCCGGGCTCCCGCGGGCGCGGGGTGGCCGGCATCGCGGCGGCCGCGTGCCGGCGCTGGGCGAGCGCGGCCTGCAGCACGAACGCCTCGTCCCACTTGAGGCGGTGCCGCGCCCGGCGGTAGTCATCGACGTCCAGCGGCCGGTGAATGGCCTGGATCGCCTCGGCCAGCCCGCCCAGGCCGTGGCGCTGGCGGAGTTCTCCGGGCAGCGGGTCCGCACCGACGTCGAGGGTGTCGAGCAAGGTCCGGACCGCCCTGGCGATCTGCCAGGACGCGATCTTGGCGCTGGCCGGGTAGACCGGGATCAGTTCGGTGGCGTAGTCCGCTGCGATCTCGGCGGCGAGACCCAGCCCGCTCGTCTCGGGCAGCATCTCGCAGTCCGGGTGGACCAGCTGCCGGCGGCCGCGGAACGAGGAGACCGTGCCCGCGAACAATCCCACCGCCTCCGGGCGCAGCATCTTCTGATAGAACCCGGCCCGGTGAAAGAACGTCAGCGTGAGGCGGGCCGTGCCGTCGGTGACGGTCACCTCCAGGCGCTCGCCGCGCCGGTTGCCGTTCGGCCGCCGCTGGGCCACCGCCACCTTCGCCAGCACCGTGACGTGCTCGCCCTCCCGCAGCGAGGACAGCTCCGTCAGCTCGCCCCGGGTCGCGTACCGGCGGGGATAGTGCCGCAGCAGGTCCCCCACGGTCTGCAGGCCGAACGCGTCGCTCAGGGGTTTGGCCGTCTTGGCCCCGAGCACGCGGTCCAGCGGGTCACGCACGGTTGACATAGGGGCAGGATAGAATCGGGCAGGGACAGAAAAGTGCCCGGACCGCCAGAGGCACGGTGGAAACCGCTGGATGAACGGCGGAAACCGCGGAGGCGGGGGCTGGAGCTGCCCGGACGCGCGGCACTCGTGCACGCGGTGCCCGGCCGCTGGTTCGCGCCCCGGCCCCCCAGTCGGATACCCTTTGACGGCTGTCCCCCTGCGCGTCCCGCGCGGACGGCACTCAGACCATCCTCGACTTTGGAGTGACCCGTGGCTTCCGTCTGCGACGTATGCGGCAAGGGGCCGGGCTTCGGCAACAACATCTCGCACTCGCATCGCCGCACCCGCCGCCGCTGGAACCCCAACATCCAGACCGTCCGCGCCATGGTCGGCCGGACGCCTAAGCGCATGAACGTGTGCACCTCCTGCCTCAAGGCCGGTAAGGTCGCCCGCTAGCACCCTGTTCCCCCACCCGGGCGCCGGCGCGCCCGGGCGCTTTGCGTCTGGCGGCTCCCCTGCGGTACGCCGGCTCATCGCGCTGCGCCGTCATCGGGAGCGTCGTCTCCACGAACGATCGGTGGCGCCATCGTCGCCGCGGGGTTCGTGACCCTCGGGATCGTCCTCTACCTGGCCTAGCCGGGGTGGCCGCGAGAGCGCCAGGCGTGGTCGACGGGGCCGATACCGGCGCCGAGCGGGTACCCGGCGCGGATCGCACCCGTCACGTACTCGCGCGCCCGCGCCACCGCGTCCGGCACGTCCGCCCCCAGGGCCAGATAGGACGCGATCGCCGACGCCAGCGTGCAGCCGGTCCCATGGGTGTGCGGGGTCTCGATCCGCTCCCCGCCGAAACGCCACGTCCGGGTCCCGTCGAAGAGCACATCGACCGGATCGCCGGCGAGATGGCCGCCCTTGACGAGAACCCAGCGCGGGCCGAGTTCCTTGATGGCGCGGGCCACGGCCAGCATGGCGTCCTCGTCGGCCGCCTTGATCCCGGTAAGCTGCTCGGCCTCGTCGAGATTCGGCGTGACGACGGTCGCCAGCGGCAGCAGCGACTCGCGCATCGTGTCACCCGCGCCCGGCATCAGCAGCGAATGCCCATGCTTGGACACCGCCACGGGGTCGATGACCAGCGGCGCCCGCACGTCCGCGAGCACCTCCGCCACCTCGCTGACGATCGCGCTGGACGCCAGCATGCCCGTCTTGATCGCCTGGACCGGAATGTCGGACAGGACGGACTCCAGCTGGGCCCGGACCGCCTCCGGCGGGAGCTCCCAGAAGTTCTGCACGCCCACCGAGTTCTGCGCGGTGACGGCGCACACCACGCTCATCCCGTGCACGCCCAGCGCCTGCATCGTCTTCAGGTCGGCCTGGATCCCCGCTCCGCCGCACGAGTCGGACCCCGCGATCGTCAGCACACACGGCGGTGTCACCGAGCCACCCATGCCACCACCCTAAACGCGGCCCGCCCCCGCCCGGGCTCGTTCCCGCGCCGGCGCCCGCGTGGGTTAGCGGAAGTGGTCCCAGCCGGGGGCGGCCTCGTAGGCGCGGCCGTCGACGAGGACGCCATGGCCCTCCCGGACCGCGCCGATCACTGACCATCGCGCCGGGAGCACCACCCCGGGCGGAAACGTAGCCACCAGCGAATGGTCCTCTCCCCCGGCCAGCACCCAGCCCAGGGCGGTGGGCCCGGGAGCGCCGCCAGGATTGGCCTCGCTGGGAGTCCCGCCGGAGTCACCGCCCGGATTCGCCTCGCCCTCGTCGGGGGCACCGGCCGGAGCCTCGGCGGGGGCACCGGCCCGGAGGGCGCGCGCGGCGGGCTCCAGGGGGGCGGTGTCCAGGGCGGCGCCGCGAACGTCGATGGCGACCTCGCTCGCGTCGGCGATGTGCCCGAGGTCGGCGAGCAGACCGTCGCTCACGTCGATCATGGCGGTGGCGCCCAGCGTGGCGGCTTCGGGCCCGGCGTCGTAGGGCGGAGCGGGACGGAGATGCGCCCTGACCAGCTCGGCCAGCTCCGTGAGCCGGGGCGGGTCTCCTCGTCGAGCCGGCGAAGCCGGCCTGGAGGAGGGCCAGGCCCGCCGCCGAACGGCCCAGCGGGCCCGCCACCGCCACGACATCGTGGGGCCGGGCGCCGGAGCGCGTCACCGGGTTCCTGCCCTGCAGGTCACCGAGGCCGGTGACGGCCAGGAGCACCGCGTCGAAGCGGGCCACGTCGCCGCCGGCCACCGAGGCGCCCGCGCGGGCGCACTCGGCCGCGAGACCTTCGGCCACGCCGAGGGCCCAGGCCGCGGGCAGGTCGGGGGGCGCGGCGAAGGCGACGAGCAGTGCGGTCGCGACGGCGCCCATGGCCGCGACGTCGGCCAGGCTGCGTACCGCCGCGCGGTGCCCGATGTCCGCCGGGCCAGCCCAGTCCCGGCGGAAATGCCGTCCCTCCAGCAGGAAGTCCGTGGTCGCGACGACCCGGCCGTCGGGCGCGGCAAGCACCGCGGCATCGTCGCCGGGCCCGAGCATCGTGCCGGGCCCGGGCCGCATCCGCGCGGCCATCTCGGCGATGAGGCCGAACTCGCCCAGGTCCCCGATACTGCGGCCGTCCGGCTCCGGACGGCCGCCGGCCGGCTCCGCAGGGCCGGGATTGCCGGGGCGGCCATCACCGGCGCCGGCGGTGTGTTCCCGGCGCCGCGCTCGCTGATTACTCACAAATCCGGGCCATCCGTCAATTCAGATGATCTCGCCCTGCGAGGGGCCTTGCGCACTAAGGTAGCGTGGCTTCTCCGGGCAAATTTTCACTGTCGATTACCATGCCCATGGAGGACGTCATGGTTCAGGCATACATCCTGGTCCAGACGGAGGTCGGCAAGGCCGCCGATGTCGCCAAGGAGATCGCCAAGATTGTCGGGGTCACCCAGGCGGAGGATGTAACCGGCCCCTATGACGTCATCGTCCGGGCCGAAGCGGACAACGTGGACGAACTGGGCCGGCTCGTCGCTTCCGGAATTCAGTCCGTCGAGGGGATCACGCGCACCCTCACGTGCCCGATCGTCTACATCTAGCGGGCCGCCGGCGTCCGCCAGCATCCGCCTGCGGCCCGCCGGGCCTGCCGCGCTATCCGCGTGCTAGCCGGCCGCGCGGAGAAGTTCCGCGGCGAGGGCGGCCGTCCGGGGCCCCAGCCCGAGCCGGGCGGCGGCACGCAGGTCCTCCGGCGTGTCCACGTCCTGGCGCAGGCCCGCGATGCCCGGCGGCAGCAGCTCGGCGGCGCCCCCCTCGGCGTGCCGGCGCCTGGACTCCAGCCCGAACCCCGGCCTGAACGGCACGCCCGGCGCCGCCGTGTACAAGGTCGTCCCCGAACCCTGCCGATCGGGCACGAACGCCTCCGGCCACAGCTCCGCGCCGCGGAGCGCCGTGTCCAGCTCGGCGGCCTGGAGCGCGGGCAGATCGGCGGACAGCGCGGCCAGCGCTGAACCCGGCCAGAGCCGCTCCGCGCACGCTGCTCCGTGACTCAGGGCCGCGTTGAGTCCGGCCCGCGGTTCGTCGGGAACCACCGTCGCTCCCACCGCGGCCAGCTCCTCCGCCGCGACCGGGTCGTCAGTGACGACGATGACCTGCGCGGCGGCCCGCGACGCGACGACCGCGCGGACCGTGT
Source organism: uncultured Actinomycetes bacterium (assembly GCA_963809975.1). Classification (GTDB taxonomy): domain Bacteria; phylum Actinomycetota; class Actinomycetes; order Streptosporangiales; family Streptosporangiaceae; genus Bog-532. The sequence goes on along the minus strand of CAWELT010000020.1, from coordinate 192,381 downwards.
CCGACGCCATGGCCAGGGCCAGCTCCGCGCGCCGCGGCCCGGCGAGGGGCGCGATCCGGGACTTGGCGTGGGCAAGTACCTTAACGGGGACCACCACCGCCCACGCGAACGGGGCATCATCGGTCATACACGTGATCCTGCCTCGACATTGAACCACTTCAACCAGGAGACTGACCTGTTAACGCTCCCCCAGGGCTGAAAGCCGGGGATTTCTGGCTCGGACCGCATGCCGCCCGCGACTGGAAGGAGGCCAGAGGCATGTCTTACGTCGTCGGCACCAGCACGGCCGCGTTCTGCCATGGCGAGGATTACCCTCGCAGCATTCCGGTCACGGTCTGCGATGCAGCCGCAGACCGTGCACACGAAGACTCGTTCGGCGAGCGGGAGGCGTTCCTTGGCTCTCGTACCGCACTCAGCGCACGTCATTGTGGTGTAGGCGGGCGGTACCAGCACCACCTTCCGGCCCGCCCGCTTGCCACGTCCGGTCAGTTCCCGCTTCGCCGCACCGATCGCAGCGTCCGCAGCTTTCCTGGCCATGGTGGACTTGGCCAGGAACAGCGGCCGGAAGTCCTCAACAGCGATGGTCTGGTGATTGTCCACGACCCGCCGAGCCCACACCCGGGCCACGTGGGTGTTCTGCCGGGCGGCTTTGTTCTGCAGCTTCGCCGCATCACCGCGGGCTCGCCGGTAGCCGCTGGACGGGACCTGGCCGCGCTGCCTGCGGCGCCGGGCCATCCGCCGCTGCGCCTTGGCCAATTCGGCGGCGCAGCGTTTCCGCTGGCCACCGTATGGCAGGTCGTAGGCGGGATCGGTCGTGGTGGCGGTGGTCTTGACGCCCCAGTCGATGCCGATCGATCCGGCCGCGTCTGGTACTGGCCCGCTCTGGCGGGTGACGACGAACGAGGCGTACCAGTGACCCAGGGAGTCCTGGTAGACGCGGACACTGGACGGGGCCGATGGCAGGTCACGGGACCACACGACCGGGACGGTCACCCCCTTGGGCAGGCACAAGCGGCCAGCCCGGACAGAAAAGCCCCGCACGGTGTACTCCAGCGACGGCGGCGTGTTCTTGCGGCGCTTGACCGCCGGCTTGCGGCGTCCCTTGACCTTGAACGAGTGATCCAGGGCGGTCGCATACGTACGGAGCGCCTGCTGCTGGGCGACCTGCGAGCCGTCCCGCAGCCACTCGGTTAGCCGCGCGGGCCTCGGTGAGCATCCTCGACAGCTTGCAGAACGCCGGCTTGCGCCCGGTCTTCTGCTGGTGGACGGCTTCGTTCCACAGCCACCGGCACCGGCCCCACTCCTGGAGCAGCCCGCGTTCCGCGGTCGCGCCGGGACGCAGCCGGTAGGTATAGCGAACGGTCTCGGCGCTCACAATAACAGTATACAGCACGGCGCTGTATACTGTTGTCGGTGGAAGAGGTCAGGTCAAACAACAACGTCGTCTACCGCTGCACCTACCACGTGGTGTGGTGCGCGAAGTACCGGCGGAAAGTCATCACCGGCCCCGTGGGCGAACGGCTCAAGCAGATCATCCACGAGGTATGCGCCGAGCGGGACGCGCCCATCGTGGAACTGGAGACCATGCCCGACCACGTGCGCCTGCTCGTGGTCTGCGACCCCCAGTTCGGCATCCACCGGCTCGTCAAACAGATCAAGGGCCGCTCATCGCGGCTGCTCCGCGAAGAATTCCCGCACCTTCGCCGCCGTCTGCCGACCCTATGGACCAACAGCTACTTCGTCGCCACCGTCGGCGGCGCAACCTCGGAGGTCGTCAAACGGTATGTCGAGAACCAGCGCACCACCTAAGCAACTTCGCCCATACCTCCCCATCGTTGAAGCCAGACGTTTCGCGGGCGGTTTCTGATGAAGATCGGAAGCCTCGCACCATGAGCAAGCAGGAGCGAAGCTACTCACCCGGCTGGCGGCGCTTCTCTGTTCTGGTGCTGCAGCCGTTGCTGCACGCGCTGATCAAGCAGAAAATGCAGGGCCGCGAGCACGTCCCCCCGGATGGGGGCGTGATCCTGGCCCCCAATCATCTCTCGTACGCCGACTGGGGCACGGTGGCGCTGTTCAGCCACGAGTCTGGCCGCTACCCCACCTTTCTCATCAAATCCCCCATCTTCAACGTCAAGATCATCGGCCCGATCCTGCGCAAGCTCGGGCAGCTTCCGGTCTACCGTAATCGGGGTGACGCCGCCCTCGTCCTCCGGGACGCCGAGCGTGCGATCCGCGACGGCGAGTGCGTCATCGTCTACCCGGAGGGCACGGCCTCGCGCGACCCGGATCTGTGGCCCATGAAGGCCAGGACCGGCGTGGCCCGGCTCGCGCTGGGCACCGGCGCGCCGGTGATCCCGATCGCGCACTGGGGCGCCCAGCACGTGCTGCCGTACGGAAGTTCCCGCCCGCACCTGCTGCCGCGCAAGACGGTCCGGATGGTCGCCGGGCCGCCCGTAGACCTGTCCGCGTTCCGCGACCGGCCGCTGAACTCAGCCACCCTGCGCGAGGCGACCGCGGTCATCATGGCCGACGTGACGGCGCTGCTCGCGGGCCTGCGCGGGGAAACACCGCCCGCCATCCCCTACGACCCCGCCGCACGCGGAAAGGCATCAATCAGCCGAACGGACCCGGCTGAGAGCCCTAGCGTCAGCGGCGACGGCACGGAGAGCCCGGCCGGAGGGCAGGCCAGCACGCAGGAGGCGCCGGATCCGGCTGGAGGGCCGGAGGAAGATGCCCGCCCAACGTGAAGGCGGCCATCATGGGGGCCGGATCGTGGGGGACGACGTTCGGCCAGGTGCTCTGCGACGCCGGAACGCCGTCCGTCGTCTGCTGCCGCAGGCCGGAACTGGCCCGGGTGATCAACGAACGGCACGAGAATCCCGACTACCTGCCCGGCGTCCCGCTCCCGGCCGAGCTGCGGGCCGCCGCTGACCCGACGGCGGCCCTTAACCGCGCTGACCTCGTAATATTCGCTGTACCTGCGCAGTCGCTGCGGGAGAACCTGCGCCGCTGGGCACCGTTCATCCCGGCTGGCGCGCAGTTCGTCAGCCTCATCAAGGGGATCGAGCTCGACACGTGCAAGCGGATGAGTGAGGTCATCACCGAGGTGCTCGACGTCCCGGCCACCCGGATCGGCGTCGTCTCCGGGCCGAACCTGGCCCGCGAGATCGCTGAGCGCCAGTACGCGGCGACCGTCGTGGCCTGCACGGACGAGCGGGCCGCGGTCAGGCTGCAGCAGGCCTGCCACACCCCCTACTTCCGGCCGTACACCAACACCGACGTGGTCGGGTGCGAACTCGGCGGGGCGGTCAAGAACGTCATCGCCCTGGCCGTCGGCATAGCGGTGGCCATGGGGCTCGGTGACAACACCAGGGCCATGCTGATCACGCGCGGGCTGGCGGAGATCGCCCGGCTCGGCGCCGCCCTCGGCGGGTCCCCGCAGACCTTCGCGGGACTGGCTGGCCTGGGCGATCTGGTGGCGACCTGCGCCTCACCGTTGTCGCGGAACCGGACCTTCGGGGAGAACGTGGGCCACGGCATGTCGGTCGCCGACGCCTCCTCGATGAGCGGCCAGGTCGCCGAGGGTGTGAAATCGTCGGAGTCCGTGCTCGCCCTGGCACGCAAGCACGGCGTGGAGATGCCCATCACCGAGGTCGTGGCCGCGGTCATGCACGCGGGCCTGCCGGTCAGGGAGGCCGCGGTCATGCTCGCCTCACGCTCAGCGAAGCCGGAATGGTACGGGTCGTAGACGGTGAGCCGTGCTCGGGCCCCGCACCGGGCCCGCACTGGGCCGCGATGAGGCCGGCATCCGCCCCGGGATGACGGTGACGTAGTGCGCAGGCAACTCGGAGGACACCGCGGGGCGATCGTCCCGGCGCACGGCGGCCGGGAGGCGGGCATGGCGTTCGCCGACCGGCTGCGGCTGGCGCAGATCGCCACGTCGCTGGGCGGCACGCACACGAAAGCCAGTCACGCGGCGTCGACGACCCATCGCCAGCTGAATTCCCGGGCGCTTGAGAGTGCGGGCATCGACCCGGGCGCGGTACGGTTCTCCATCGGACTCGAGGACGCCGAGGACCTCATTTCCGACGCCTACGTGGCATTGGACTCTCTGGCCGGCCCTGACCGGCAAACACTGACCGGCAGGCACTGACGGGCAGACCCTGACTGGGAGACCTGGCTGGCCGGCACTACCGGCAGGCCGGCCGCTCGCCAGCCGGCGATCAACGCTCAGGACGCGAGCGGAGGAACAAGGTGAACGAGCAGCGCAAGATCCGGGTGGCTGTGGTCTTCGGCGGCCGGAGCTCGGAGCATTCGATCTCCTGCGCCAGCGCCGCGCACGTGCTGCCCGCCCTCGATCCGGCCCGGTACGAGGTCGTGCCCATCGGCATCGCACGGGACGGCCGGTGGCTTCAGGTCTCCGGAGACCCGGGACGGCTCGCGATCGGCCGCGGCGGCGAGCTGCCGTCGGTCGACGCCCTCGCCACGCCGGGGGCGGAGATCGCCGCTCGCCCGGGGGGCGCCTCGGGCGGCCTGACCGTGCTGAGCCCGGGTGACGTTCCCCGCGACCTCGGCGCGGTGGACGTCGTGCTCCCGCTGCTGCATGGCGCCTACGGCGAGGACGGCACGATCCAGGGGCTGCTGGAGATGACCGGCGCGCGGTACTGCGGCGCGGGTGTCTTCGCCAGCGCGGCCGGCATGGACAAGGAGTACATGAAGCTGGTCTTCGCCGCGCATGGCCTGCCGATCGGGCCGTACGTGGTGGTGCGCGACCGCGACTGGTCCGCCGCTCCCGCGGACGCGCAGGCGGCGCCCGGCTCGGTCACAGTCGGCGCGGTCACGGCCGGCCCAGAACGCAAGCGCGTGCTCGATGACATCAGCGAGCTCGGCTGGCCGGTGTTCGTCAAGCCAGCCCGGGGTGGTTCGAGCGTAGGGACGTCGAAGGCACGCGATGCGGCCGAACTGGAGCAGGCGATCGAGACGGCCCGCGAGCACGACCCCAAGGTCCTGGTCGAGGCCGCGATCGACGGCATGGAGATCGAGTGCGCCGTCCTGGAGGGCGCCGACGGCGGCGCGCCCGAGGCCAGCGTGCCCGGCCAGGTCATGGTCGGCGGCGGCGCGGACTTCTACGACTTCGAGGCGAAATACCTGGCCGACGAGACCAGCATGGTCATCCCGGCCCCCATTCCCGACCCGGCGATCGCCGAGGTCCGGCGGCTGGCCTGCGCGGCGTTCGACGCGATCTCCTGCGAGGGCCTGGCCCGGGTGGACTTCTTCTACACGCCCGGCGGGCGGGTCCTGGTCAATGAGATCAACACGATGCCGGGGATGACGCCTGCGTCCGGTTTCCCGAAGATGTGGGCGGCCACGGGACTTCCGTTGCCGCAGCTCATGGACAGGATCATCCGGACGGCCCTAGCCAAACGGCCTGGGCTGAGATCCGATGCGCGGCTCTCAGCGCCCGCAGGCGGCACGGGGAGGCTGCTGGCAGTCTCCCCGTGCCGCACGGAGAGCCGGGTGCTTGCCCGAAAGCTACTTCTCGCCGTTGACGAGAGCCTTGAAGTCCGCACCGGGGCGGAACTTCGGCACCGAGGACTTGGGCACCTGGATGGCCGCCCCGGTGGCGGGGTTGCGGGCGGTACGCGCCGGCCGCTCGCTCTTCTCGAAGACACCGAAACCGGTGATAGCGACCTTGTCACCCTTTGCAACCGCATCCTGGATGGCGTCGAGGACGGCGTTCACGGCCTCGGTAGCGGACTTCTTGTCCCCCAGCCGGCCCGAGATCGCATCAATCAGATCACGCTTATTCATATCTCACTCCTGCGGTTCCCCCACGGGAGGTCGCGCGGACATTGCACCCGAGAGCGCGCGACCTCTGACCTGCCCGAAAGTAGGCGATCCAACGCCGTTACACAATAACCATGGCCAACATTGCCCCGCGTGTCGGGGCTTTAACCGGGCAGAACTGAGATTCCTGGCCGGATAGATACCCATACGGCCGGCATAACCGGGCGAACACTGACGTAATGGTCCCTAGTTTCGGTCCGTTTCAGAAGCCGGTCATGGTGGCCGGATCCGTATGGATCCGGCCACCACCTGACGTAACCGGCGTTCCGGTCTTTCCTGGCAGGCGCCTCAGGCCGTGACCGGAAGCCAGGCCGGGCGGCCTTCCTCGAACCGGGCGACGTCGTCCGCGTGGCGCAGGGTCAGGCCGATATCGTCGAGGCCCTCGATGAGCCGCCACCGCGTGTAGTCGTCAATGTCGAACGGGGCCTTGATGGGCGCCGTCGCGTGGCGAACCTCACGTGCCTCAAGGTCCACAATGACCTCACCGGACGGATCCGTCTCCGCGGCGTCCTGCAGGGCGGTCACCGTCTCTTCCGGCAGCCGGACCGGCAGCAGGCCGGCCTTGGTCGCGTTATTGCGGAAGATGTCGCCGAAACGCGGTGCGATCACGACGCGGAAGCCGTAGTCGACCAGCGCCCAGACGGCGTGCTCGCGCGAGGACCCGATACCGAAGTCGGTGCCCGCGACGAGGATCGTCGCGCCGTCGTAGGCGGGCTGGTTGAGGACGAACGAGGGGTCCTCACGCCACGCGGCGAAGAGCCCGTCGCCGAACCCGGCGCGGCTGACGCGCTTCAGGTACTCCGCCGGGATGATCTGGTCGGTGTCGACGTTGCTCCGCCGCAGCGGCAGCACGCGCCCCGTATGAGAGATGAACGGCTCCACGATGCTTTCTCCTTATGACCGCGGTGCTGGGCCGGTCAGAGGTGGGCGGGGGCGGTCAGGCGGCCGGTCACGGCGGTCGCGGCGGCCACCTCAGGCGAAACCAGGTGGGTGCGGCCGCCCTTGCCCTGGCGTCCCTCGAAGTTCCGGTTGGATGTGGACGCGCTGCGCTCGCCCGGGGACAGCTTGTCCGGGTTCATAGCCAGGCACATCGAGCAGCCCGCCGCGCGCCACTCCGCGCCCGCGGCCGTGAACACCGCGTCCAGGCCCTCCTGCTCGGCCTGCGCCCGGACCGCCATGGAGCCCGGCACGACCAGCACCCGGATGCCATCGCGGACCTTACGGCCGCGCAGCACCCCGGCCGCCGCGCGCAGGTCCTCGATCCGGCCGTTGGTGCACGAGCCGACGAAGACCGTGTCCACGGCGATGCCGGTCAGCGGGGTGCCGGGCGTCAGGTCCATGTACCGCAGCGACCGCTCAGCGGCCGCGCGCTCGCCCGGGTCGGCCATCGCCGCGGGGTCCGGCACGGAAGACGCCAGCGGGGCGGCCTGCGCCGGGTTGGTCCCCCAGGTCACATACGGCGTGAGCTGGGTGGCGTCCAGCGTGACCGCATGGTCGAAGGTCGCGTCGGCGTCGGTCGGCAGCGAGCGCCAGTAGTCGAGGGCGGCCTCCCACTCGGCACCCTTCGGCGCGTGCGGCTTGTCCCCCAGGTAGGCGAAGGTGACCTCGTCCGGTGCCACCAGCCCGGCCCGCGCGCCCGCCTCGATCGACATGTTGCAGACGGTGAGGCGGCCCTCCATGGACAGGCCTCGCACGGCCTCGCCGCGGTACTCGACGATGTAGCCCTGGCCGCCGCCGGTGCCGATCTTGGCGATGATCGCCAGGATGAGGTCCTTGGCTGTGACCCCGAAGGGGAGCTGCCCGTTGACCGTGACAGCCATGGTCTTGGGCCGGGCCTGCGGCAGCGTCTGGGTGGCCAGCACGTGCTCCACCTCGCTCGTGCCTATGCCGAACGCCAGCGCGCCGAACGCGCCGTGCGTGCTGGTGTGCGAGTCACCGCAGACGATCGTCATGCCGGGCTGGGTCAGCCCCAGCTGCGGGCCGATGACGTGCACGATGCCCTGACCGGCGTCCCCCATCGGATGCAGGCGGATGCCGAACTCGGCACAGTTCTTGCGCAGCGACTCGACCTGGGTTCGCGACACCGGGTCGGTGACCGGGCTGTATGGGCCGTCCAGGGGCACCCCGGGCCCGGTGATCCCGGTGGTCGGGACGTTGTGGTCCTCGGTGGCGATCGTCAGACCGGGGCGGCGCACCGTGCGGTCAGCCATCCTGAGCCCGTCGAACGCCTGCGGGCTCGTCACCTCGTGCACCAGGTGCAGGTCGATGTAGAGCAGGTCAGGCTCACCGTCCGCGCTGCGGACCAGGTGGGCATCCCAGATTTTCTCGGCCAGCGTGCGGCCCATTGCGCCCTCTCTTCCGGCCCTTCGGCCCCTCCGGCCAGTTCCATCTCACCAACACGTTCCCGATCAGGAATTGGCCGGCGCCACTTCGGGCGTTTCCGGTTGCATCTCGAATAGCGAGACGGCAGTATCAAGACATGAACAACTCTAGCGGAGTCGGCGTACTGGACAAGGCCGTTTCCGTGCTGAATGCCATGGAGACCGGCCCCGCTTCGCTCGCGCAGCTCGTCAGCGCGACGGGTCTCGCGCGGCCCACGGCGCACCGGATCGCCGTGGCGCTGGAACACCACCGCTTCGTGACCCGCGACGCCCAGGGCCGTTTCGTCCTCGGGCCCCGGATCGGGGAGCTGGCCTCGGCGGCTGGCGAGGACCGGCTGCTGTCGGTCGCCCAGCCGATCCTCGGTTACCTGCGGGACGTGACCGGCGAGAGCGCGCAGTTGTACCGCCGGCAGGCGGACGCGCGGATCTGCGTCGCCGCCGCCGAGCGCGCCAGCGGGCTGCGCGACACCGTGCCCGTCGGCGCGGCGCTGCCGATGACCGCCGGGTCCGCCGCCCAGGTGCTGCTCGCCTGGGAGGACCCGGAGCGTATGCACCGGGGCCTGCGCGGCGCCAAGTTCAGCGCCGCGATGCTCGCCCAGGTACGGCGGCGGGGCTGGGCGGCCAGCGTGGCCGAACGCGAGCCCGGCGTCGCCTCGGTGTCCGCCCCGGTGCGCGGCGCGGGCGGGCGGGTCGTCGCTGCCGTGTCCGTGTCGGGGCCAATCGAGCGGCTGACGCGCTCACCCGGCCGGCTGCACGCCGCCGCCGTGGTCGGCGCGGGTGACAAAATCAGCGAACTGATCGCGGACGGCTGAGCGGCCAGGCCCCGGAGCCGAACGGGGACCGGGAACGGGGACCGGGAACTCGGACCGGGAACTCGGACCGGGAACTCGGACCGGGGAACAGGGACGGGGCAACTGGGGACCGGGGGGCCGTGACGAGGCTGCCAGGGCAGGACGGACACCGGGGGCGCCGCTGGCCGGACTTTAGTCCCAACCGGGCGTGACGCAGGGCATCTGTTGCGCCGGCCGCTGCCTACCGTATGGTCGCAGCTAATGGGCCGGCGGGCCTGAAAGGACGCCCAGGAAAGGGCGATGATACCGCGACGTCCCGCCCGGCCCGGGAATGCCGCCAACTGGTCACGACTCAGGAGCTGGCCCAGCCCTACGGAGCGAGGTCCCCGCATGAAGGTAGCTGTCGTCAAGGAAAACGCGCCAGGTGAAAGACGGGTTGCGCTGGTGCCGGAGACGGTACCGAAGCTGACCAAGGCCGACGCCGAGGTGCTCGTGGAAAGCGGAGCTGGTGCGGCGGCGTGGTTCCCCGACAGCGCCTACGCCCAGGCGGGAGCGACCGTCGTCAGCACCGCCGACCTGTACTCCAAGGCCGACGTCATCCTCACCGTCACCCGGCCCGACCCGGCCGCCCTGCGCAAGCTGCATGCTGGGCAGGCCGTGTTCGGGATGCTGTCGACGCTGATCGACCCGAAACTGGCGAGCGACCTGGCCGACTGCGGCGTCACCGCGGTAAGCCTGGACGGCCTGCCCCGCACCCTGTCGCGCGCGCAGCCGATGGACGCGCTCAGCTCCCAGGCCAACGTCGCGGGATACAAGGCGGTCCTGATCGCCGCCAATGAGTTCGGCCGGTTCTTCCCGCTCCTCATGACCGCGGCGGGGACGGCGCGGCCCGCCAAATTGCTCGTCCTGGGGGCCGGTGTCGCCGGGCTGCAGGCACTCGGGACCGCGCGCCGGCTGGGCGCGGTGGTCAGCGGGTACGACGTCCGGCCGGCCGCCGCGGGCGAAGTGGAATCCATGGGCGCGAAGTTCATCGAGCTGACGTCGGTCGGGTCGGCCGCCGGCGAGGGCGGCTACGCCCGCGCGCTGACCGACGAGGAACGCGCCGCCCAGCAGGCCGAGCTGGCCGGGCACATCGCCCGCCACGACGTCGTCATCACCACGGCCCAGGTGCCGGGCCGGCGCCCGCCGCTGCTGGTGACCGAGGACGCGCTGAAGGCCATGTCGCCCGGCTCGGTCATCGTCGACATGGGCGCCAGCGCGCTGGGCGGCAACGTCGCCGGATCGGTCCCCAGGGAAACCATCGTGACCGCCGGCGGTGTCACCGTCATCGGCGCGGACAACCTCCCGGCCATGGTGCCGACCGCCGCCTCGGCCGCCTACTCCCGGAACATCTCGGCGGTGCTGCTGCACATGACGCGCGACGGCAACCTGGCCATAGACCTGGACGACGAGATCCAGGCTGGCGTGGTCATCACCCACGAAGGCAAGATCGTTCAGCAGGCCACCGCGCGCCTGCTCCAGCCCGCAAGCGATGGAGGCGCCGATGTCCACGGCACTGGTAACTGACCTGGCTATCTTCGTGCTGGCCCTGCTGGTCGGCGTCGAGGTGATCGGGAAGGTTCCCGCGACCCTGCATACGCCGCTGATGTCGGCGGCCAACTCCATCCACGGCATCATCCTGGCCGGTGCGATGCTCATCGGCGTGACCGCCGGGGGGGTGGTCGGCTACCTGCTGGCGTTCGTCGCCTCGCTGTTCGCCGCGGCCAACGTCGTCGGCGGGTACGTCGTGACCGGCCGCATGCTGAAGATGTTCCGGCGGAAGGCCCCCGAGGTCGCCGCCCCGGCGAAGGTCGCGGTCGCGGCTGGAGCGTCCAGCGACTCAGGCAACGGCAGGAGACCGTCATGACGAGCTTCGAGGCCGTGATCCAGCTGGTCTACGTGATCGCCGCGGCGTGCTTCGTCATAGGCCTGCACCTGATGAACTCTCCGGCCACCGCGCGGCGGGGCAACCAGGTGTCCACCGCCGGCATGGTGATCGCGATCGCCGTGACGCTGGTCCTGCTGATCCACTACGGCACGGTCAAGCCGATCGGCTGGATCGCGCTGATCGCCGGCACCCTGATCGGCGGGGGCGTCGGCCTGTACTCGGCGCGCACCGTGCAGATGACCGCCATGCCGCAGCTGGTATCGATGTTCAACGCGGTCGGCGGCGGCGCCGCCACTCTCGTGGGGGTTTACGACTACCTGCACACCGAGAACCTGCGGGGCGGGGTACTCGGCACCACCACCGTTGCGACCCTGCTCGACGTGATCATCGGCTGCGTGACGTTCTCCGGCTCGCTCATCGCGGCCGGCAAGCTGCAGGGCGTGATCGGCGGGCAGCCGATCGTCTTCCGCGGCAGCCGGCTGCTCAACATCGTCCTGGGCGTGGTCATTCTCGGGACGGCGGTATACATGCTCACCACCGCCAGCCAGGCCGCCGCTGCTAGTGGTCGCCGTGGCCTCACTCGGGTTCGGCGTGATGATGGTCCTGCCGATCGGCGGAGCGGACATGCCGGTCGTCATCTCGCTGCTGAACGCGTTCACCGGTACCGCAGTGGCCATGGCCGGAATCGTCATCAACAACTGGGCGCTGATCGTGGCCGGTGCCCTGGTCGGGGCGTCCGGTGGGATCCTCACCAAGCTGATGGCGGACGCGATGAACCGGTCGATCCCCAACATCATCATCGGCGGGTTCGGCACCGGTGACACCGCTGTCCTGGCCGGACCAGGCGGGGATGTCCAGGTCCGGTCGATCCAGGCCGACGACGCGGCCATCCAGCTCGCCTACGCCAGCAAGGTGGTCATCGTTCCCGGCTACGGCCTGGCCGCCGCGCAGGCCCAGCACGCGGTGGCGGAGCTGGCCAGCGTGCTGGAGGAGCACGGCGTCGAGGTGAGCTACGCGATCCACCCCGTCGCGGGCCGGATGCCCGGGCACATGAACGTGCTGCTGGCCGAGGCGAACGTGCCCTACCCGCAGCTCATTGAGATGGACGAGATCAACCCGGAGTTTGCGCGCACGGACGTGGCGCTGGTCATCGGGGCCAACGACGTCACCAACCCGTCCGCCCGGCGGCCCGGGTCGGCCATTTCCGGGATGCCCATCCTCGACGTCGACCAGGCCAAGAGCATCATCGTGGTCAAGCGCTCCATGGGCCACGGTTACGCGGGCATCGAAAACGAGCTGTACTTCGACCCCAAGACCAGCATGTACTTCGCCGACGGCAAGACCGCTCTCACCGAGATGACCGCCGCCGTCAAGACCTTGGTTGGTTAGGGGGAGACCCGCCGTCCGGGGGGACTCCGTCCGGGGGACGACCCCCCTGGACCCCCCGATTTCCGTTTGCGCTTCTCGCCGCCCCACCGGCCGCTCGCCGGGCCCGGAGACCCGGACTCGGTAGGCCGGTGTGAGCGCCTCCCGTAGCCCACGGTGGTACCTCGCCTGGTTGGTGTAAACCTCGGTCAGCTGGAAGGTGCCGGGGCTGGCTTACAGCGGCCGCAAGCCCGGGCCAAAGGGCCCGGGTTCGCGGCGGCTAACGGCGGGTGATGGGCTCGCGGCCCTTGGGCTGGCGGGGACGCGGGCCGGCGTGGATGGGCGGGACCTTGAGCCGGAGCGTCTGGTCGTCGAGGGTCTGCCGTTCACCGTGGTGCAAGAAGTCCAGCGGTTCGCCTTCGATCAGGTCGTAGGCGACCTCGTGCCGGGTCACCGTGACCCGGAACAGGCGCCCGCGGAACCGGATGCGGAACGCCAGCCGGGTGATGCCGTTGGGCAGGCGCGGGCTGAAGGCGAGGGTGTCCCGCGCGCGCCGCATGCCGCCGAATCCCTCGACGAGCGCTATCCAGGCCCCGGCCAGTGAGGCCATGTGCATGCCGTCGCGGGTGTTGCGCTCGACGTCGCGCAGGTCCATGAGCGCCGCCTCGGCCAGGTACTCATGGGCCAGCTCCAGCTGCCCGACCTCCGCCGCCACCACCGCCTGCGTGCAGGCCGACAGCGACGAGTCGCGCACGGTCAGCGGCTCGTAGTAGGCAAAGTCGCGCGCCTTCTGCTCGGCGGTGAACGCCTCGCCGCACAGCTGTATGGCCAGCGCGAGATCGGCCTGCTTGACGACCTGCTTCCGGTACAGGTCGAAATAGGGGTAGTGCAGGAGCAGCGGATAGTTCTCTTCCGGGGTGTGGTCGAAGTCCCAGACCGCGTGCTGCGTGAAGCCCTCGTGCTGGGGATGCACGCCGAGGCGATCGTCGTAGGGGACCATGATGGCGGCGGCGGCGTCCCGCCACCCGGCCGCCTCCTCATCGGTGACGCCGAGGGCGGCCGCGATGTCGTCGTGCTTCTCCACCACGTCGGCGGCGGCCGCCATGTTCCGCTGGGCCATCAGGTTGGTGAAGACGTTGTTGTCCTTCACCGCGCTGTACTCGTCGGGCCCGGTCACGCCGTCGATGCGGAACCGCCCCTCGGAGTCGTGATGGCCGAGGCTCCGCCACAGCCGCGCCGTCTCCACCAGCAGCTCGACCCCGACCTCGCGCTCGAACTTCTCATCCCCGGTGGCGTGGAGGTAGGTGATGACCGCATCTGCGATGTCCGCGTTGATGTGGAACGCGGCCGTGCCGGCCGGCCAGTACCCGGAGCACTCCTGGCCGTCGATGGTCCGCCAAGGGAACGCCGCACCACGCAGGCCCAGGTCGATAGCACGGTCACGGGCCAGCGGCAGGACGGAATGACGCCAGCGCAGGACGTCTGCGGCGGAGGCGGGGTGGGTGTAGGTCAGCACCGGCAGGACGAACGTCTCGGTGTCCCAGAACGTGTGCCCGTCGTAGCCAGGGCCGGTCAGCCCCTTCGCCGCGATGGGGCGCACCTCGGCGCGGGCCCCCGACTGCAGGACGTGGAAGAGGGCGAACCGCACGGCCTGCTGGATCTCCGGGTCGCCGGTCACCTCCACGTCGGCGCCGGCCCAGAAGTCATCGAGGTAGGCCCGCTGCTCGGCGAGCAGCTGGTCCCACCCGGTGAGCCGGGCCAGGGCCAGCGCGGCCGCGACCTGATCGTGGACCGCGGGCCGGGAGCGGGTGGACGACCAGCCGTATCCGACGAACTTGATGATCTGCAGCTTTTCGCCGAGCGGCACCTCCGCCGCGACCGTAGCCCGGCCAACGTCCGGGTACGCCTCGCTGTGCACGGCCATCCGCGCCGGGCCCTGCACCTCGTGAATCATCCCAGCCGCCATGCGCAGGCCGCTGACCCGCGTGCTGTGCACGAGAATGGCACGGCACTGCCCGTCGTTGTCGGCCACATACTCCTCGCTGACCAGGGGGGAGGCCAGCGCCGCGGCCGCCCGCGGGTCCCGGCCCGCGTCCGGCAGCTGCTCGTTGGCCACGATCTCCGATTGTGCGACGAGCCGGACCGTGCCCTCCACCGGCTCGACGGTGTAATTGATCGCCGCGATGGCCCGCTGGGTGAGCGAGACTATCCGCACCGAGGTGACCCGTACCCGGGAGCCCGCGGGAGAGGTCCAGTCCACGCGCCGCGTCAGCGTCCCGGCCCGCAGGTCGAGCAGGCGCTCGTGTGCGTTAAGGGTGCCGTACCGGATGTCAAACGGCTCGTCGTCGACGAGCAGCCGGATCAGCTTGCCGTTGGTGACGTTGATCTCGGTCTGGCCGGACTCGGGGTAGCCGTAGCCGGCCTCGGCGTACGGCAGTGGGCGCTGCTCGAAGAAGGAGTTGAGGTAGGTGCCGGGCAGCCCGTGCGGCTCCCCCTCGTCAAGGTTGCCGCGGAGCCCGATATGACCGTTGGACAAGGCGAAGACGGACTCGCCCTGCGCGAGCAGGTCCATGTTGAGCCCGGACTCCCGTAGGCTCCACGGCTCGACTCCGTAAGCGGCCTGCTTGATCATTTCATTGCCCTTCACGCTCCAGCCGGCACCGTCGGTCTCCGCGCTCAGTCGAGGAGTTCCGCCAGGTCCTGCACGACGATGTCCGCGCCGTGTTCAAGCAGCTCTTCAGCCTGCCCGACCCGGTCCACCCCGACGACAAACGCAAAGTGCCCAGCGCGCCCGGCCGCGACGCCTGACTGCGCGTCCTCGAAGACGGCGGCCTGCGCCGGGGGCACCCCCAGGTCATGAGCGGCGGCCAGGAAGGTGTCTGGGGCAGGCTTGCCCGTCAGGTGGCGCTCCTTGGCCGCGGCGCCATCGATCCGCACGTCGAACAGGTCCGCGATCCCGGCCGCGTTGAGCACGCCGACGGTGTTCGCGCTGGAGGAGACGATGGCCGTACGAAGGCCGGCGGCGCGCACGGCCTTGATGTACCGGATGCTGCCTTCGAAGACCTTCACGCCGTCCGTACGGATCTTCCCCACGACGAGGTTGTTCTTCTTGTTGCTCAGCCCCTCGATGGTGGGAGAGCCCGGCTTGTCGCCGGGCTCGGGCGGCGGACGCCGCCCGAGGACCGGCGGCCCGGACCTCACGCCTGCCCGGGAGTGCCCGGCAGCGGCGGGAGGTTGCCGTCGGCATCGAGGTCGAACTCGCCGTCCTTCACGCCGAGTACGAACGCGTCCCATTCGGCCTCGGTGAAGTACAGCTTCGGGCCGTCGGGGTCGCCCGAATTCCGCATCACGTAGAGCTTGCCCTCACCGGCTTTGTGGGGGGCACCGGAGGTGTCGGTGGTGACGATGACCTCGACACCACCCTCCTCGTCATCGCCCGGCACGACTTCGTACTGCACGTGGCCAGAGGATTCCATCGCGGGGCACCCGCACTTCCTGGTCTCGGCACCGGACTGTCGGTCTCAGCGCGGCATGGTCAGTTGGGCTGGGGAAGATAAGAAGGCCGCGCGCCTGGGCGCGCGGCCTTCAGGGTAGCCCCGACCGGAGTCGAACCGGCGTTACCGCCTTGAGAGGGCGGCGTCCTAGGCCACTAGACGACGGGGCCATGGCTCATCGTGAAACTCACCAGTCGGTGGAAGGCTAGCGCAGACCCAGAAGCACAGCAAACGGAACCTGCCCGTGACCGGCGCTACCGGCCCTCACCAGCGCTTTTCTGAGCGAGATCTTTCCAGAAATCTGGAATCGCCGACAGACCAGCCCGGTCGCGGATATCAGCCCGGTTATGGGGAATCAAGGGGCCATGGTCACCTTCATTATCGTTCTCCTCATCATCGGGCTCATCGCGGGCCTGATCGCGCGGCTGCTCGTCCCCGGCCCCGACCCCATCGGGCTGCTGGGCACCATCGTCCTCGGTGTCGTCGGCTCCTTCGTGGGCGGCTTCGTGGAGAACTTGATCGAATACCATTCGGTTTCTGTCAATTCATTCCACACCACAGGCATCATCGGTTCTGTCATCGGTGCCATTATCATCTTGCTGGTGCTACGTCTCACGGGCCACGAGCGCGGCCGCCCCCGCCGGCGCCGTGGCTGGTAGCCGACCCCGGGAACAGGCCGGCCCGCGGTGAGGTCACCACCCCTGTCCAGCACCCCGGGCCGGCCGCACGTCCCCCGGCCGTAACGCGGCACGGCGCCCCCAACGTCCCCGCCCTCGTCTACCCCCCCCAGCGAGGGCGGGGATCTTTTGCCCGGGCCCGGGCTTGATCGCGGAGCGGTCTCCGGCCGGGCTCTACAGTGGGGGGAGCGTTGCGGAGGGTCGGGCTCCAGGCGGGACGGGACACCGGCGAGGGCGGGGCACAGCGGCGGGTGGGGCGAGGGCTCCGCCCTGGGAGGCCCCGGACCGGCACTGCGGGCAAACAGCGAAATCGGCTGGAGGCCGGTGAGTGGCCAGAGCCGCCCGGGGGGTTCCGGGGGGTGGTTCCCCCGGACCGGCACCGCGGGCAAACAGCGAAATCGGCTGGAGGCCGGTGAGTGGCCAGAGCCGCCCGGGGGGTTCCGGGGGGTGGTTCCCCCGGACCGGCACTGCGGGCAAACAGCGAAATCGGCTGGAGGCCGGTGAGTAGCCAGAGCCGCCTCGGCTGGGGTACCAGGACTCGAACCTAGACTAACGGGGCCAGAACCCGTCGGGCTGCCAATTACCCCATACCCCATCGCGGCGGGCCCCGGAGAGCCGCTCGCGCCCACGCAGTCTAGCCCAGAACCGGCTCCGCAGCGAAACGCGGCTCCGCCCGTTCCATGACCGCTCCGGCGGGGACCAGCAACGAGGCGGGGACGCGGACGCGCGCGATCAGGAACGGGCGCGGCGCGGGCACAGGTATCAGGAACGGGGCGGGGCGGTGCTCGCGCGCGCCACCAGGACAGGCGGGGGGTCCTGGAAATCGGCGACGCGACGCGCGCCGAACTCGCCGGTGTGGTTGGCCTCGATGGAGGTGATCTCGATCCCTGGCTGCACCGCGATCTGACCGAGGGCGTCCGTCCGGCTCTTGGTGTGCCAGTGCCAGGCGCGGGGCGCTGAGGTCAGAACGAGGAGAGCGCGAGCCTGGGTCCGTTCGGTATCAAATTTCTCCGGCTGAGCGGGACGGGCCAACTCCCGGCCGCGCGGGAGCGGGCGGCGCCCCGCCGATAGCGTTGGTGCCCGCAGCGAAGGCAGCGGGCCCTCGAACGACGCCGGGAGACGTGTATGCCGTGGTACGACCTGCCCCTGGAGGAGCTCCGCCAGTACCGGACGGCGACCGCCGAGCCCGCGGCCCTGGACGAGTGGTGGAGCGCGCGCCTGGCCGAGGCCCGCGCCATGGCCAGGCCGCCCCGGCTCACCCGCCACGAGGCCGGCGTCTACGGTCCCCTCGAGGTCAACGACGTGGAGTTCTCCGGCGCCCGCGGTGACCGGATCCGCGGCTGGTATCTGCGCCCGCCCAGCCCGGGGCGGGAACCGGCGCCGGTCGTGGTGACGTTCATCGGCTACGGCGGCGGGCGCGGGACACCCACCGAGCACACCACGCTGCCCGCGGCGGGATACGCGGTCCTGGTGATGGACACCCGTGGCCAGGGCGGCCGGTGGAGCACGGGCGCGACCGGCGACAACGGGGCCAGCGCGCCGGGCCCCGAGAACTCGACCGTGATGACCCGGGGCATCACCCGCGCCGAGGACTACTATTTCACGCGGCTGTTCGTGGACGCCGTCCGCGCGGTGGAGACGGCCGCCGGGCTCGACGGCGTGGATCCGGAACGGATCGCGGTCAGCGGGGCCAGCCAGGGCGGTGCGCTCGCCCTGGCCGCCTCGGCGCTCACCACGCTGGATCCAGCCGCGGCGCAGGTGCGGGTGTGCCACGCGGATGTTCCGTTCCTGTGCGACATCCAGCGGGCGATCACGCTCGCGCCGGACCCGCCCTACACCGAGGTGCCTGACTTCCTCGCGCAGAACGTGGACCTCATCCCGGCCGCGCTCGACACGCTGCGTTACGTGGACTGCGCACTGCTGGCCCGGCGGATTACCGCCGAATGCCTGCTCAGCACCGGCCTGATGGATACCATCTGCCCGCCGTCGACGGTGTTCGCCGCGTACAACGAGATCGGGGCGGCCAAAGACGCGGGCCAGGACGCGGCAAGAACACGGGCCAGGACATCGCCGTCCATCCGTTCAGCGGGCACACCGTCCCGCCCGCGCACACCGAGAACCAGATCAGGCACCTGCGCCGGGCCCTTCCGGCGACGCTCAGTCCCGGATGATGACCCGGTTCCGGAGGGTGCCGATGCTCTCGATGGTCACGGACACCTCGTCCCCGTGCTGCAGCGGGCCGACGCCCGCCGGAGTGCCGGTCAGCAGCACGTCACCTGGCAGCAGCGTCATCACCTGGCTGACGAACGCGACCAGCGACGGGACGTCGTGCACCATCTCCGAGGTCCGCGCCCGCTGCCTGACCTCCCCGTTCACCGACGTGGTCAGGGCGAGGTCGGTCGGGTCGGTCATCGTCTCGATCCATGGCCCGAGCGGGCAGAACGTGTCGAAACCCTTGGCGCGGGTCCACTGGCCGTCCCGGGCCTGCAGGTCGCGCGCGGTGACGTCGTTGGCGCAGGTGTAGCCGAAGATGACGTCCTGGGCGCGCTCGATCGGCACCTCGCGGCAGAGCCTCCCGATAATGACGGCCAGCTCGCCCTCGTAGTCGACCCGCTCGGTCAGCTTCACGGGGTAGGCGATGGGGTCGCCCTGCCCGGTCACCGACGTCGACGGCTTGAGGAACAGCACCGGCTCGACCGGCGGCTCATCGCCCATCTCCAGCGCGTGATCCACGTAATTCCGGCCGACCGCCACCACCTTGCTCGGCAGCACCGGGGCGAGCAGCCGGACGTCAGCCAGCGGGAACCTCCGGCCGGTGTACCGAACGCCGGCCGGGTCTGTTCCGAACGGGTGCCCGTGCAGCTCCGCGATGACCATCGGCCGGTCGGGGCCGCCAGGAACCCCGGGGGTGTCATTCCGCGGGGCGGGCGACGCGCCGTCACCCTGGTCTTCTTCGACCACGCCATAGGCGACATCGCCCCCCATGGCGAACCTTGCGATACGCACGGCTCTCCTCACACTCCAGCAGACGTGTTCCCGACCCTCACCAACCCGCGTCCGGGGGTCCGCACTCCGGCGGCTCTCCCAGCCCTAGAGCCTACTGAGGCCATCGACTGCTACTGCTGGTAATTCTCGACCTCCGGTATCGGGCGGGCGTCTACCGCACTCGGGTCCTCGCCAAACTCGCGGCGGGCCCGGCGCTGCCGGAGAAGATCCCAGCACTGGTCAAGAGCCTGCTCCGTCTCCTGAAGGCGCTCGTGCTCTTGGTCCGTCGATAGTTTTCCTTCGGCCAGGCGGTCGCGAAGCTCATGTTCGGTCTGGATGAGCTCGTCGATGCGGGAGAGAATCTCCTTGTCGTCCATGTCACCACCGTAAGAGCTATCGTTGCGGCGCGCGCGGGGGGGGTGCCCGACCGGAGCAGGGCGAGGCGAGGCGGGGTACCGGGGCGGGAGTGCACTGCCGGGGCCAGGAACCGGCGCATGAGGATGCGCTTCCCGGAAAGGCCCTGGGGGCTCAGGCGGGCTGGTGGCCGGCGCGGAGCAGGCAGTAGGTGACGGCTTCCTCGAGGGCCTGCCAGGACGCGGCGATGATGTTCTCGTCCACGCCCACCGTGTTCCAGGTCCGGCCGGTTCCGTCGTCCGACTCGACCAGGACGCGGGTCACCGCGCCGGTGCCGTGGCTCCCCTCCAGGATGCGGACCTTGTAGTCGGCCAGCTCCAGGCTCGCCAGCTCGGGGTACATCTTCTCCAGCCCGATCCGCAGCGCCTTATCGAGGGCGTTGACTGGGCCGTTGCCCTCCCCCGTGGCGACGACGCGCTCGCCCTTGGCGGTCAGCTTGACGGTCGCCTCGCTGACGACCTGGCCGTCCGTCCGCCGCTCGACGATGACGCGCCACGACTCCACTGCGAAGTACCGTTCGCCGCCCGGGACCAGCTCGTCACGGAGCAGCAGCTCGAACGAGGCGTCGGCGGCCTCAAAGGTGTAGCCCTTGGCCTCAAGCTCTTTCACCCGGTCCACCACGCGGCCGAGCGCGGCCTTGTCGCCGGACAGGTCGTAGCCGAGTTCCTTGCCCTTGAGCTCAACCGAGGCCCGGCCCGCCATGTCGGACACCAGCATGCGCATGTCGTTCCCGACCAGTTGCGGGTCGATGTGCTGGTAGAGCATCGGGTCGACCTTGACCGCCGAGGCATGCAGGCCCGCCTTGTGCGCGAAGGCCGACAGGCCCACGTACGGCTGGTGGGTGTTGGGCGTCACGTTGGTGACTTCGCTGATCGAGTGGGCGATGCGCGTCATCTCGGGCAGGCAGTCGCCCGGCAGGACCGGGCGCCCCTTCTTCAGCTGGAGCCCGGCGACGACGCTGAACAGATTGGCGTTGCCGGCCCGCTCGCCGTAGCCGTTCGCGGTCCCCTGCACGTGGGTCACGCCCGCGTCAACGGCGACGAGCGTGTTGGCCACCGCGCAGGCGGTGTCGTCGTGGCAGTGGATGCCCAGGCGCGCTCCGGTCGCCGCGGCGACGGCCGGTGACCACGTCCCCGAGCTCGCCCGGCATCATGCCGCCGTTAGTGTCGCAGAGCGCGACGACCTCGGCGCCCGCCTCCGCTGCGACACGCACCACCTCGAGCGCGTAGGCCGGGTTGGAGCGGTAGCCGTCAAAGAAGTGCTCCGCGTCGAGGAAGACGCGCTGGCCGTTGTCCCGGAGGTGCTCGACCGTCTCCCGCACCATCGCGAGGTTTTCCTCACCTGTGGTGCGAAGGGCCAGCCGGACGTGCCGGTCGTGACTCTTGGCGACAAGCGTCACGACCGGCGCGCCCGACTCACGCAGCGCGGCGACCTGAGGGTCATCGGCCGCCTTCGCGCCGGGCCGGCGGGTCGCGCCGAACGCGGCGAGCTGCGCGTGCTTAAGCTCCAGCTCGCGCTGGGCGCGGCGGAAGAATTCGGTGTCCTTGGGGATGGCGCCGGGCCAGCCACCCTCGATGAAGCCGACGCCCAGGCCGTCCAGCTGCGCGGCGATCGCGAACTTGTCCGCGACCGTCAGGTTCAGTCCCTCCTGCTGCGCGCCATCGCGCAGTGTGGTGTCGTAGACGTGGAAGCTGTCGTCAACCATCGCGAGGTTCCGTTTCTAGAGAGTTGTCTGGGCCCACAAGCAAAAGACCCCTCGCGGCATGCGAGAGGTCTGCGCGTCCAGGCGGGGTCCGGGGGCGTCGGGGTCGTCCCCGGGCTAATACTGCGGGCTGGAGCGAAGCTGATCAAAGATCAGCCAGCAGCAGCCGCCGCCTCGGACGCGCCTGCCGATAATGATGCGGCCGGACGTCATGAGGGCAGTCTGCCACATCCAGCCGTCCACTCGCACATCAATCTCACCATCCGGGACGCCTTCGCCAGGCCGGCCCGGCCCTGGCCGGCGGCCAGCGACGAAGAGCCGGGGTGAAAGCGGCTCCGAGCAGGTCCGTTCAGCAGACTTTGTGGATCCAGCCGAAGGGGTCCGGGCGCTGGCCGTACTGGAGGCCGAGGAGTTCCTCGCGCAGGCGCATCGTGACCGGACCGGGGGTGCCGTCGCCGATGAGCCATTCGCCGGTGGCCGTCTTGACCTTGCCCACCGGGGTGATGACGGCCGCCGTTCCGCACGCGAACACCTCGGTCAGCTCACCGGACGCGCTGTCGGAGTGCCACTGGTCCGTCGAAATCCGGCCCTCGACGGCCGGGATCCCGAGATGGGGCGCGAGCTGGAGGAGGGAATCGCGGGTGATGCCGGGCAGGAGCGTCCCGGTGAGCGCGGGCGTCATGATCCGCGCGCCGGCCCCGCCCCGTAGACGAAGAACAGGTTCATCCCGCCCATTTCCTCGACCCAGCGATGCTCGGCGGCGTCGAGCCAGACGACCTGATCACAGCCGTTGTCGACGGCCTCCTGCTGGGCCACGAACGCGGCGGCGTAGTTACCCCCGCACTTCACCTCGCCGGTACCGCCCGGTGCGGCGCGGGTGAAGTCGTCACACAGCCAGACCGTGACCGGCTTGACCCCGCCGGAGAAGTAGGCGCCCGCCGGTGAGGCGATGACCGAGAACAGGTACGACGAGGAGGGGTGGTTCACGCCCAGCCCGGGCTGCGTCGCGATCTCGAACGGGCGCAGGTAGAGGCTCTTCTCCAGCTCCAGCGGCACCCAGTCCCGGTCCTGGGTCACCATCAACTCGAGGGCGCGCAGGAACGTCTCCCCGGGCAGTTCCGGCATCGCCATCCGGCGGGCCGAGTTGTTGAACCGGGCCGCGTTCGCCTCCGGCCGGAACATCACGACCGACCCGTTCTCCTGGCGGTAGGCCTTCAGGCCCTCGAAGAACTCCTGCGCGTAGTGGAACACGGCCGTGGCCGGATCCAGGGTGAAGGGGCCGTACGGCTCCAGCCGCCCGTCGTGCCAGCCCTCGTCCTGCGTCCAGCGCAGGGTGACCATATGGTCGGTGAATCTCACGCCGAACGCAGGGGCGGCCAGGAGCCGTTCCCGTTCGGCCACCGGGACCGGGTGGTCGGACAGGCGGACGTCAAAGGCGATCTCAGTCTGCGGAATCGCGGTCATCTCGGAAGTCCTCCTTACCGCCGGCCATGCGGCGGAGCATGCTAAACCATACGCCGGGACTTCGACCGCGCGACACCAACGATCGGCAGGTCAGAAGAGACGTCCGCGGGGACGGTCCCAGCTGGCAGGAACGGATGACCAGGCTCGCCCCGCCCGCAGCATGCGGGCCGGTGTCCTGGCGGGAGGCGGGCGGCCCGGGGGTGGCGAGCCGCCCTTTCGGCGGGCGGCCCGGGAGTGCGCCGCCCGCGGGCGGCGCACGAAGCACCGCCCTAAGCTGGCTACTCGCTCGGCGATGTCGTCGCCGATTTCCGGGGTGCTCCGGCGCGCCCAGGCGCCCTGGCGCTCGACCAGGTCCTCCGCCACGGCCTGCTCGATCTTGGCCGCCTCGGCGGTCAGGCCCAGATGGTCGCAGAGCAGTGCGGCGGAAAGGATGGCCGCGGACGGGTCGGCCTTCTGGCGGCCCGCGATGTCGGGCGCGCTGCCGTGTACCGGCTCGAACATGCTGGGGGCGGCGCCCTCGGGGTTGATGTTCCCGCTCGCGGCGAGGCCGATGCCGCCGGCGACGGCGGCACCCAGGTCGGTCAGGATGTCCCCGAACAGGTTGTCGGTGACCACCACGTCGAAGCGCTCGGGCTGGGTCACGAAGAACATGGACGCGGCGTCCACGTGGCAGTAGTCCACGGACACGTCGGCGAACTCCTTGGCCAGGCTGTCCACGGTCCGCTGCCAGAGGTCGCCCGCGTAGGTGAGCACGTTGGTCTTGTGTACGAGCGTGAGCTTGCGCCGGGGGCGGCCCATCGCCCGGCCGAACGCGTACCGGGCGACCCGGTGCACGCCGAACGCCGTGTTCAGGCTCTCCTGCGTGGCGATCTCGCCGGGGGTGCCCTTGCGCATGACGCCGCCGGCGCCCGCGTACGGGCCCTCGGTCCCCTCCCGGACCACGACCATGTTGATGTTCTCGGCCCGCGCGGCGGCCAGCGGGGTGGTCACACCGGGATACAGCCGGACCGGGCGGAGGTTGACGTACTGGTCGAGCTCGAAGCGGAGCCTCAGCAGCAGCCCGCGCTCCAGCACGCCGCTGGGCACTCCGGGGTCCCCGACCGCGCCGAGCAGGATGGCGTCATGCCCGCGGATCTCCTCGAGGACCGCGTCGGGAAGCGTCTCACCGGTCCGGTGCCAGCGGCGCGCGCCCAGGTCATAGCTGGTCTCATCGATGGTCACGTCGCGGGCGGCGGCGCGGAGCACCTTGAGCGCCTCGGCGACGACCTCGGGCCCGATGCCGTCCCCGCCGATGACGGCGAGCCTGATGGTACGAGAAGCCATGTGAGAACCCTTAACGAGCAGACGGGGCGTGCGCCACCGCGAACAGGTGGCCGATCCGGATAACGACAATAGCTGATGCCCGCCGGGAGTGTACGCCAGCTGGCACACAGGATCTCATGATGTGAGACGCCGGAGACCCGGGCCGCCGTGTCCGGCGCGGCGGCCCAGGCCGTCCGGTCAGTCCTCTTCGGAACCGATCCAGCTCATCAGCGGGCGGAGTCGCGCGCCGACCTGCTCGATCTGCTCGTTGTGCTCGGCCTCACGCCGCTTGAGGAAGTTCGGCTTGCCGGCGTCGAACTCCTCGACCAGTTCGCGTGCGAACCGCCCGTCCTGGATCTCGGTGAGGATCTTGCGCATCTCTTCGCGGGTCTGCTCGTTGATGATGCGCGGGCCGCGGGTGTACCCGCCGAACTCCGCGGTGTCGGAGCACGACCAGTACATCTTGGAGATGCCGCCCTCGTACATGAGGTCCACGATCAGCTTCATCTCGTGCAGGCACTCGAAGTAGGCGATCTCGGGCTGGTAGCCGGCGTCCACGAGGGTGCCGAAGCCCGCCTTGATGAGCTCGGAGACGCCACCGCAGAGCACGGTCTGCTCGCCGAACAGGTCGGTCTCGGTCTCTTCGGTGAACGTCGTCTTCAGCGCGCCGGCGCGGGTGCCGCCGATGCCCTTGGCGTAGGCGAGGGTCAGCGGCCAGGCGCGGCCGGTCGCATCGCGCTCGACCGCGACCAGCACGGGGACGCCGCGGCCGGCGTTGAACTGGCGGCGGACCAGGTGCCCGGGGCCCTTGGGCGCCACCATGCAGACGTCCACGCCCGGCGGGGGCTGGATGAGCCCGTACCGGATGCTCAGCCCGTGCGCGAAGAACAGCGCGTCCCCGTCGACCAGGCTCGGCGCGATGGCCTCCGTGTACAGCGCCCGCTGCAGGGTGTCGGGCACCAGGACCATGATCAGGTCGGCCTGCTCGCACGCCTCGGCGGGCGTGACGACCGGCAGGCCGTCATCTTCGGCCCTGGACCGGCTGCCCGAACCCTCCGGCAGGCCGACCCGCACGTCCACGCCCGAGTCCCGGAGCGAAAGCGCGTGCGCGTGCCCCTGGCTGCCATACCCCAGCACGGCGACGTGCCGGCCCTGGATCGCCGCAAGGTCGGCGTCGTCGTCGTAGAAAATCTCTGCCACTGCCTGGCCTTTCTTGATGATGTGTATGAGCTGAGCTGTGCGCTGGCCTCGGCTGGCGTCAGGCGCTGCGCTCGACGGGACGCAGCGCCCGGTCGGTAATCGACCGGCCACCGCGCCCGACCGCCACCATGCCGGACTGGACCAGCTCCTTGATCCCGAAGGGCTCGAGCACCCTGATCAGCGCGTCGAGCTTTTCCCGGTTGCCGGTGGCCTCAACGGTCACCGCGTCGAGCGCCACGTCGACCACCTTGGCCCGGAAGAGCTGCACGGTCTCGAGCACCTTCGACCGGCTCTCGGTGTCGGCACGGACCTTGATCAGCATGAGCTCTCGCTGGACCGCGAAGCCCTGCTCCAGCTCAACGATCTTGAGTACGTTGATCAGCTTGTTGAGCTGCTTGGTGACCTGCTCAAGCGGGCGCTCATCGCAGTTCACCACGATCGTCATCCGGGAGATCTCCTCTTGCTCGGTCGGCCCGACCGCCAGCGAGTCGATGTTGAACCCGCGCCGCGAGAACAGCCCGGCGATCCTCACCAGAACGCCCGGCTTGTTCTCCACCAGCACGGACAGCGTATGCGTACTCATTTTTTCCTGCCTCCTTCGCGGGCGCTTCGCTTGGTCGTGCCGCAGGCGCGCAAAAGGACACCGCGGGAGGCTGGTCCCCGGCGCCGGGACAACGCTTCGGGCCTGGCGGCCCTGTACGGTCGTGCCGGAGGCGCGCCGAAAACACGGCGGCCCGGCGGCTGCGGCGTACTCCGGTGAGCCCTAGCGGAACGATTGCCTGTTTTCCTCGTGGCCGCGGTCATTCTGAGCTGCCCCAGTCGGGGGCCATGTCGCGGGCGAACTGGATGTCGTCGTTGCTGGTGCCGGCCGGGACCATCGGCCAGACCATGGCGTCGCGGTGCACGATGAAGTCGATCACGACCGGCCGGTCATTGATCTCCATCGCCTGGTTGATCACCGCGTCCACGTCTTCCGGCTTCTCACAGCGGATACCGGCGCAGCCGTAGGCTTCGGCCAGCTTGACGAAATCCGGGACGCGGGTGCCCGCGAGCGGCCCCGCCCCGGCGGGCTCCGCGTTGCCGGGAACGGCACCGGGCAGACTGGCTGACGTGCCGGCTCGGCGCAGGTCGGTGTTGGAGTAACGCTCGTTGTAGAACAGCGTCTGCCACTGCCGGACCATGCCCAGGTTCCCGTTGTTGATGATCGCGACCTTGACCGGGATGCCCTCCAGCGCGCAGGTGGCGAGTTCCTGATTGGTCATCTGGAAGCAGCCGTCACCGTCGATGGCCCAGACGCACGCGTCCGGGCACCCGACCTTGGCGCCCATGGCCGCGGGCACCGCATAGCCCATGGTGCCGAGGCCACCGGAATTCAGCCAGGTACGCGGGTGCTGATAGGAGATGAACTGAGCGGCCCACATCTGGTGCTGGCCGACGCCGGCCACGTAGACCGCCTGGGGCCCGGCGATCTCGCCGATGCGCTTGATCACGTACTGCGGGGCCAGCGTGCCGTCGCTGGGCTCCTCGTAGCCCAGCGGGTAGGTGGTCCGCAAGGCGTCGAGCTGAGCCCACCAGGCGCTGTGGTCCCCCTGCTTCCCGGCCTGGTGCTCGGCCCGCACGGCCGTGATCAGGTCGGAAATCACCTCGCGGCAGTCGCCGACGATCGGCACGTCGGCCCGCCGGTTCTTGGAGATCTCGGCCGGGTCGATGTCCGCGTGCACGATCGCGGCGTCGGGCGCGAACGACGCCAGGTTGCCCGTCACCCGGTCGTCGAAGCGGGCCCCGAGCGCGATGATCAGGTCGGCTTTCTGCAGGGCGCCGACCGCGGCGACCGTGCCGTGCATGCCGGGCATGCCGAGGTGCTGCGGGTGCCCGTCCGGGAAGGCGCCCCGGGCCATCAGGGTCGTGACGACCGGGATGCCGGTCAGCTCGGCCAGGGTCAGCAGTTCGGGTGCGGCGCCCGCCTTGATGATGCCGCCGCCGCAATACAGAGCGGGCCGCTGCGCGCCGGTCATCATCCGGGCGGCCTCACGGACCTGGCGGGAGTGCGGGCGGGTCACCGGGTGATATCCGGGCAGGTCCAGCTGCACCGGCCAGCTGAAGTCGGTCTGCGCCTGCATCGCGTCCTTGGCGATGTCGACGAGGACCGGGCCGGGGCGCCCGGTGGAGGCCAGGTGGAACGCCTCCGCGATCGTCCTCGCGATGTCCTCGGCCCTGGTCACCAGGAAGTTGTGCTTGGTGACCGGGAGGGTGATGCCGGAGATATCGGCTTCCTGGAAGCCGTCCGTGCCGATCAGGCTGGTGGACACCTGGCCGGTGATCGCGACCAGCGGAACCGAGTCCATGTAGGCGTCCGCGATCGGGGTGACCAGGTTGGTCGCGCCCGGGCCCGAGGTGGCCATGCACACCCCGGTCCGCCCGGTCGCCTGCGCGTATCCGGTCGCGGCGTGCCCCGCGCCCTGCTCGTGCCGGACCAGGATGTGCCGCACCTCGTCCGAGTCCAGGAGCGGATCGTAGGCCGGCAGGATGGCGCCGCCCGGCAGGCCGAACACCACGTCCGCACCGACCTTCTCGAGCGCGCGGACCAGCGCCTGGGCGCCGGTCATCCGGATCCGGGACGCGGGCCCCGCCTGTGTCCCCGCGCTGGTTGTCGCGGCGCTGGCCGTCCCGGACGTGGCGCCGCTCGCGGCCGCACCGGCCGAGGGGCCCGCAGTCGCCGCCGTGGCGCCACCTGCCGTGGCCGCCGGGGTGTGGCCGGACGCAGCCTCCGGAAGGCCGCCGCCGGCTGAGGCGGCGGCACCGTTCACGATCGCACCGGGATCCGCGACCGCCTGCGGGCCGGCCGGGGCGGCGCCCCGGGGGGCGCTTCCGGCGCCGTTCGCGCCCGCGGCAGCCGGGCCTGGCGTGGTGCGCGGCCCGGCCGTGCTGTCCTCACCGCGGGCCGCCTGCTGATCTGGGTCCGCGCCACCGGTGGTTCCGGCCGCGTCACGATGCGCTGCCCGCGCGGCCAGGTCCCGCGGCGAGGGGCCGGGATGCGCGCGCGCAGGGTTGGCGGGTTTCGTCTGCTCAGTCATCCGATGGCTTCCTTGTCAGCGAGAGACTCCGCTGCGAGCGCATACGCAAGCGGACGGGCATTAAAAAACCCCTCGTGCCGGGTGGCAGTCGAGGGGAGCGCGCAGAAGCTGGCTTGGTCAGCGGCCTGCGCGCCAGCCAAGTACCAGAATGAGTGTCATGTTCACACCACACACCCTGTCCCATGGATCGCGCCGCGTCAACTTGAAGCCGAATACGTCTCACCTCAGTGAGACGCGCGCCCGATCGAGAATGATCTGGCGGCCGGAGGGCCGGTGTGGCTCGGGGCCATGGGGGTTTCCGTGGGCAGGACGCGGGGTCAGGGGGCGGGGGCGGGGGTTTTGCCCTGGCGGGAGTTTCCGGGGCCGGGGTCGCCCTGGTTGGCGCCAGGCTCGCGGTCGCCGCTCGCGCCATGATCGCGCTCGGGGCGTCCCCGGGGTCGCCGCCGTGGGCCAGGTCGGTGGGAGCGGTGCCGATGAGGGACTCGATGCCGGGGGCGGCCATGGGCCGGCCCACCAGGAAACCCTGGCCGCAGCCGCAGCCCATCTCGCGGAGCAGTCGCAGCTGCAGCGGGTCCTCGATGCCCTCCGCGACCACCTGGATGCCGAGTTCGCGGCCGACCTGCACGATGGTTTTGGTCAGCAGGGTCAGCGTCTCGTCGTGGCCCAGCCCGGCCACGAAGGACGGGTCGATCTTGATGATGTCGACGGGCAGGCCGCGCAGGTAGGCCAGCGACGCGTACCCCGTGCCGAAGTCGTCGATGGCGAGCCGCACGCCCAGGCGGCGCAGCTCCGCGAGGCGCCCCACCATCAGGCCGCCGTCCTCGACGAGCACGCGCTCGGTCACCTCCAGGGTGAGCGCCTCGGGCGGCAGGCCGCTCTCGGCGAGCGCGGCGGCCACCGACTCGGGGAACCGGGGTGAGTTGATCTGCCGCATGGACAGGTTCACCGATACCCCGACGTTCCACGAGGCAGCCCGCCACGCGGCGCCCTGCTGGCAGGCGGTGGCCAGCACCCATGCCCCCAGCGGCACGATCAGGCCCGAGTCCTCGGCCACGTCGAGGAAGTCGGCGGGCGGCACGGCCGCGCCATCGCGCCACCACCGCACCAGCGCCTCGGCGCCGGTCACGCCGGACGTCTCCAGGTCGACCACCGGCTGGTACTGAACGGTCAGTTCCTGCCGCGAGATCGCGCCCTGCAGGTCGCTCGCGAGTTCCAGCCGCCGGACCACGTCGGCGTGCATATGCGCCGCGAATACCTCGACCCGGCCGCCGCCGCTGTCCTTGGCTTTGGACATCGCGACGTCAGCATTCCGCAGCACGAGGCCGGGGGGCGAGCCGTCGGCCAGGGCCACGCCGACGCTCGCGGTCAGCGCGATGTCCCGGCTCGCCACGCGGAACGGCGCGGAGCTGATCGTCCCGGCCATCCGTTCGGCGATGTCCGCGATGTCCTGGACGCCGGGGGCACCGTCGATGAGGACCGCGAACTCGTCACCCCCCCAGCGCGCCACCGTGTCGTGCGGCGGCACAACCGCGCGGAGCCGCCGGGCCGCCTGCGCGAGCACCAGGTCGCCGGCGCCGTGCCCGACGGAATCGTTGACCGCGGTGAAGCCGTCCAGGTCGAGGAAGATGACGCCCGCTTCGGTGCCATCACCACGGCGGCGCAGCGCGTCCCGCGCCCGCTCTTCGAGGTAGGCCCGGTTCGGCAGGCCGGTCAGCCCGTCGTGGAAGGTCAGGTGGGTGACCTGCTGGCGCAGCGCCACCTGATCGCTGATGTCGCGCGCGGTCACGAGCAGCTGGTCCTGCTCGCCGGGAACCCGGTACCGCATGACCGTGGACTCGACATGCCGCCAGGTGCCGTCGGCGGTCCGGACCCGGACCGGGAACCGGCCCGGCACGTCACTGGCCCCAGCGTCCGGTGAACCTGCAGTGCCCGGTGCGCCTGGCGCTGCGTCTGTGACTGTGGTGACTGGCATGGCTGGAGTGCTTGATGTGTGCGCTGGGGCTGATGTGCGCCTGGGCTGATGTGGCCTCTGCTGGAGCTGGCGCGGCCGCTGTTGCCGATGCCGGCGTGCCTGGAGTTGTCGTTTCCCCGGCGGCGTCGTCGTGTCTGTCCGGCTGGGCGGACCTCCCGAGCGCGGCGCGGACGGCGCGGATGGCCACGGCCCGGTCCTCCGGGTGGACCAGATCGTCCAGCCGCAGGCCGGCCAGGCTCTCAGGCGAATAGCCGAAGTCGGCCACGGCCGGGCTCGCGTAGCTGATCCGGCCCGCCACGTCGGTCACCAGGACCACGTCGCTGGTCCGATCGGCGAGCTCGCGCAGGCTGCCGCTCGAATCCCGCCAGGCGCGCAGCACCGTACTGGTTTCCCACACCAGTGCGAGCACCCGCGCCACCAGGACGAGCAGGGCCGCACTGCCGGCGACCGCCACAGCCAGGCCCGCGGGCCGGCTGGCGCCGACGACGGCGAGACTGGAGGTGGGCGTGCCCACCAGCTCCCGGACCAGGACCACGAGCGTGGCGACCGCGACGGCAAGGGCCGAGACGATGGTGGCCCGGCCGGATCCGACGATCCGCCCGGAGCCGGGAATGCTGCGCGGCAGCCTCCCTATCTCCGGCACGTGTGCCCGGGAGATCCACGGCGTCAGCCCGATCAGGCAGAACGCAAGCACCTGGGCCACCTGCTGGGCCAGGGACTGATGCCCGGACGACAGCCGGGACCCGACCCCGAGGGCGTCACCGACGCCGATCGTGAGCAGGGCGAGATAGGGCAGGAGGACCCGCCGCCAGCCCGCGACCAGGGCGGGCAGCAACATCCCCAGCACCGCGGCGTCCACCAGCGGGTGCACGAGGCTGAGCAGGAACGTACCGGGCCCCTCACCCGAACGCCGGAAGTCCGCGCCGAACAGCGTGACCCAGCCGATGACGAGCAGAGCGATGGCCATGACGTAGCCATCGGCGAGCGAGGAAAGGATCGAGCGCCTGTCAGCCTCGTCGGGCCTGATCGCCGGGTCGGCCCCGTCCGGCCACCCGCCGTCCGGGGGCTCGGCGGCCAGGGCGGTCACGCCGACCACGAACGGTCCCATGGCCAGGAGCGGCGCCACGTCCGCGAGCGAGAGCGGCCCGGACGTCCCGAAGGCGCCGGCGAAAAGCTGGTCGGCCAGCAGCCCCGCGAACCAGAACACCGCGGCCCCCGCGAGCCAGCGATAGCCGCGGGCGGCGCCACCGGACTGGCGGGCAGCACCGAACAGCAAGCTCACCACGGCGGCGCACGAAACCAGGAGGCCGACGACGTTCATCTTCGGTCCCCCCAGATGAGCTCCTGCACGTGGCTCCTTTCGGCGTGCCGCGGTGGCTGCTCACCGACCTGGTGAGGGTCGCGCACACTCGATGTTCCGGTGACCGTCAGTCACCATGGACCCGTGTCCCCGGCGCCTTGGGCTGTCCGGATTCGCCGGGGAACGAGTAACGGTCCCGGAACCGATAGTGGCGCTCACTCTATGTACCGGAGGTCACGCTTCGGTTGAGGAAGGGCCTACACCGGGCGACATCTGCGGTTACGGAGAGGTGTATGAGGTCACTTGTTTCCGCTTCATCCTAGATCGTCTTCAGGGTGATCCGAATGCAACGCAGCGTAGTTACGGGTCGGTAAGGACCTTTCGGCTGGCAGCCGCCGCAGGCACAACTCCGGCGGGCGCGGCAACCAGGGGTAGATGGGTGGATGGGGGTGACAGCTAGAATCCGTACATCCCATGGGCTTCCACCGGAGGCCCTCAGCAAACCTGCCCAGGAACACCGAGCCGGAAGAGAGGTCACCGTGCGGAAGGTCCTTATCGCGAACCGCGGCGAGATCGCGGTCCGCGTCATCCGGGCCTGCCGGGACGCGGAGCTGGCCAGCGTGGCCGTCTACGCCGAACAGGACATCGATGGCCTGCACAGCACGGCTGGCGGACGAATCGTATTCGCTGGACGGGGCCACCCCGGCGGAGACCTACCTCAACATCGAGAAGATCATCAAGGTGG
Organism: uncultured Actinomycetes bacterium; assembly: GCA_963809975.1. Taxonomy (GTDB): domain Bacteria; phylum Actinomycetota; class Actinomycetes; order Streptosporangiales; family Streptosporangiaceae; genus Bog-532. The sequence goes on along the minus strand of CAWELT010000020.1, from coordinate 159,741 downwards.
CGGCCGAGTCCGGCGCGGACGCGATCCACCCGGGCTACGGTTTCCTGGCCGAGAACGCCGACTTCGCCCGGGCCGTCGTCGCGGCCGGGCTGACCTGGATCGGGCCGCCGGCCGAGGCCATCGAGGCGCTGGGCGACAAGGTGCGCGCCCGGCACATCGCCCGCGTGGTCAGCGCCCCGCTCGCGCCGGGAACCGCCGACCCGGTCTCCGGCCCCGAAGAGGTGGTCACGTTCGCGCGCCGGTTCGGGCTGCCGGTGGCCATCAAGGCCGCGTTCGGCGGCGGCGGGCGCGGGCTCAAGGTCGCCTGGACCATGGACGAAGTAGAGGACCAGTTCGCGTCCGCCGTGCGGGAAGCCGTGACCGCGTTCGGGCGCGGTGAATGTTTCGTCGAGCGCTATCTCGACCGGCCGCGGCACGTCGAGACCCAGTGCCTCGCCGACGCCCACGACAACGTGGTGATCGTCTCGACGCGGGACTGCTCGCTGCAGCGCCGCCACCAGAAACTGGTCGAGGAGGCGCCAGCCCCGTTCCTGACCAGCGGGCAGATCTCGCTGATGCACGAGTCGTCCAAGGCCATCCTGCGCAAGGCCGGTTACCGGGGCGCGGGTACGTGCGAGTTCCTCGTCGGGCAGGACGGGACGGTCAGCTTCCTCGAGGTGAACACGCGGCTCCAGGTGGAGCACCCGGTGAGCGAGGAGGTCACGGGCATCGACCTGGTGCGGGAGATGTTCCGGATCGCCGAGGGCGAGGAGATCGGCTACGACGAGCCGCCCGTCCGCGGCCACTCGATCGAGTTCCGGATCAACGCCGAGGACCCGGGGCGCAACTTCATGCCCGCCCCCGGGACGATCCGGTCCTGGCAGCTGCCGGCCGGCCCGGGCGTCCGGGTCGACGCGGGGTACGAGCCGGGCATGACCGTGCCGCAGGCTTTCGACTCCCTGATCGCCAAGCTGATCGTCACCGGCGCCAACCGGCGCCAGGCCATCGAGCGGGCCCGGCGCGCGCTGGCCGAGTTCGAGGTGGAGGGGATGCCGACCGTCCTGTCCTTCCACCGCGCCGTGGTCAGCGATCCCGCCTTCACCAGCGAGCCGATGTTCGTGCACACGCGCTGGATCGAGGCCGACTTCAAGACCGAGATCCCGCCGCAGGGCAGCGCGCCCGCGGCGGAGCCGGCCGCGCGCGAGCGGATGGTCGTCGAGGTCGGCGGGCGACGGCTCGAGGTCGTGGTACCGGCCGCCCTGACCCTGTCCGGTGCGGCTCCGGTGGCCGCGGGTGCTGCGGCCGAACGGCGCGGCGGCAGGCCCCGGCACAAACATGCGGCGCCCACCGGCGGCGGGGCCGACCTCGCCAGCCCCATGCAGGGCACTATCGTGAAGATTGTCGCTTCGGAGGGGCAGGCCGTCTCGGCGGGCGACCCGATCGTGGTGCTCGAGGCGATGAAGATGGAGCAGCCGGTGACCGCGCACAAGGACGGTACCGTGACGGACCTGTCCATCGAGGTGGGCCAGACGGTCACGACAGGGGCCGTGATCTGCCGTATCGAGGATCCGAACGAGGACTGAGGCTGAGTGCCGCGAATCCCTGGTGACCCGGGAATCGGCGGGAGACTTCGGTTCGCGATCGGGTTCCGGCTACCGGCCGAGAACCGCGAATGGGTACGGCACGAGCTTACCGACGCGGGCTGGCGGGGCCGCGCCGTGCTGCGCCACCTGATCGTGATGGTGCCCATCTGCTGCGTGCTCGCGCTGCTGCCCGGCCCGCTGTGGCTGCGCCTCACGGTGCCGGGACTCGCCATCGCCGGCAGCGTGTTCACGGTGGTCGCCTACGCCGACAATATCCGGGTCTCCCGGCTGCGCCAGCACCAGCTCCCGGTCCCAGACGACCCCGACCTGGGCCACCCGGCGCACTGACGCCGCGGGGGACGGCCCCCGGGCTAGCACACCTCGCCGGACTCCGGGTTACGCTGCGGCGCCGGGGAGGGACTCGGTGGTGATCCGGGTGTTGTCGTCCCACAGCGCGTTGATCGCGGTCGCGGCCATCACGTGGACGCCGGCCCCGATGGCGCGCTCGTCCACGTCGAACGTGGGCTGGTGGATGTCCAGTTCCTGGGCGGAGCCGGGCGTGCGCACCCCGAGCCGGGCGAAGGAACCGGGCACGGACTCCAGGTACCAGGCGAAGTCCTCACCGCCCAGGCTCTGCGGCGTGCTCACCACGGCCTCGGGCCCCAGCGTCTGCTCGGCGGCGGCCGCGAACATCGCGGTGCTCATCGGATCGTTGACCGCGGGTGGCACTTTCCGCGAGTAGCTCATCTCGGCGAAGACCCCGTAGGCGCCGGCGACCGAATCGACGAGCTCCCTGAGCAGGTCGGGGGCGCCGTGCCAGGCGTCGTCGTCCAGGCACCGGACGGTGCCCTCCACGATCCCTTCGTCGGGGATGGCGTTGGCTGTCGTGCCGGCGCTGACCCGGCCCCAGACCAGGCTGAGGCTGGACCGCGGGTCTACCCGCCGGGACAGTGCGGCCGGCAGTTCGGTGATGATCTTGCCGAGCGCGTAGACGAGGTCGGCAGTCAGATGCGGCCGTGCGGTGTGCCCGCCCGGCCCGGTGACGCGCACGGAGATCCGGTCGCACGCCGCGGTGATGGGACCGTTCCGGATGCCGACCTGGCCGACGTCGATTTTGGGGTCGCAGTGCAGGGCGAAGATGCGGCCCACCGAGGTGATGCCGCCCGCGGCGAGCACATCGAGCGCGCCGCCGGGAACCTCCTCGGCCGGCTGGAAGATCAGCCGGACCCGGCCGGGCAGCAGCCCCTGGGCGGCCTGGCCGGCCAGGAACAGGCCGGTGCCGAGCAGCACGGTGGTGTGCACGTCGTGCCCGCAGGCGTGACAGACGTTAGGGACGGTCGAGCGGTACGGGACGTTCTTCTCGTCGGGCATCGCCAGGGCGTCGATGTCGGCACGGAGCGCGATGACCGGGCGTGGGACGGTCTCGTGGTCACGGTCGCTGCCGCCGATGTCGACGATCAGGCCGGTGCCCTTGGGCAGGATCACCGGGCGGAGGCCCGCAGCCGCCAGCCGCAGCGCGATGCGGCGCGTGGTGCGGTGCTCGGCGTAGCCGACCTCCGGGTGGGCGTGCAGGTCGCGGCGGAACGCGATGAGCTCGGCCTCGTGCTCGGCGATAAAGGCTTCGATATCGCCCGCCAGGTCATTTCCTTCCATGCCCGCCTTCCCCCGGGATGACGAAACGGTCCTCGGCAAACTCAGTGACAAGCGCGTCGATAACGCCGGTCATCTCGCCGTCATGAGCGAGAACGGCACGCTGCCTTTCGTACGAAGCCCCGTGATCAAGCACTTCGGAGGCTACTCGCAGCTCATCAAGACAGCCAAGCCGATCGGCGACGGGCTCGAGCTCGCGGACGAGTTCATAAAGCTCGTCGCGGAGCGGCGCCGTCGTACCTGACTCATCGGTGATCACCGTCGCGTCAAGACCATATCTCGTCGCCCGCCATTTGTTGTCGCGAACGACCCAAGACGAGGGACTCGGAAGCTGGTAGCCGCGATCCAGCTGGGCGTCGAAGAGCTGCACGAGGCACTGGGAGAGGGCGGCCACCATCCCGACCTCGCGGGCCGTGGGCAGGCCGTCAAACATGCGGATCTCGACGGTGCCCAGGTCCGGATGCGGGCGGACGTCCCACCACACTTCCTTGATGCTGCGGATGGTTCTGGCCCGCAACAGCGTGTCCATGTACTCCTCGAACTCACCCCAGCTGGAAAGCCGGTGCGGGGGACCCGCAGTCGGCAGGTCGCCGAAGATGACCGCCCTGGCCGAGGCGAGCCCGGTGTCCCGCCCGTTCCAGAACGGGCTGGACGCCGTGAGCGCCAGGAAATGCGGCAGATATGCGGCGAGCGCGTTGACGACGGGAATCGCCTTGCCGCCGTCCCGCAGCCCAACATGGACGTGCACACCGAAGGTCTGAATCCTCCGGGCCAGCCATTGCATTTGCTCGACAAGTTCCGCATACCGGGCGAACGGCGCCATCTTGGCGTCGCGCCAGTTGCTTACTGGATGCGTCCCGGCGCAGGCCAGTAGGATACTGCGGCCGGCCGCGATCTGATGGAGCTCTTCGATTGTCTTCCCGAGGTCGGCCTTGGCCTCTGACACGGTGCTGCAAACACCCGTCACGATCTCTACGGTCGACTGCATGAGCTCGTGGCGGATCTGCGGGTGCTCACCGCTCGCGTCCAGGCCAGGCAGCGCGGCGAGGACCTCGTCGGCGTCCTGGCGCAGGAGCCTGGTCCGGGCGTCGATGAGCTGCAGTTCCCATTCGATCCCGAGCGTCGGCCCGCGAGAGGGATTCCAGCTGATAGCCACCGGCAACCTCCGTCCGGGCATGCGGTTGCGACGTGGGCGCGAAATAACATGGGCGCAGAAAAGACAAAAGAGTTAATTAGGCAAGCCTAAATCGTTCCGGCCGGTCAGTAAGCGTCCGGCGGCCGGTAAACGCCCCATACGTCGCGCAGCGCGTCACAAACCTCACCGAGGGTGGCCTCCGCACGCAGCGCCTCGCGCAGCGGGTACAGCAGGTTCCCGGTGCCCTCCGCGGTGGCCTTGAGGTCCGATATCCGGCGGGTGAACTCCGCCGTGTCCCGGCGGGAGCGGAGGCGCTCGATCCGGGTGACCTGCTCCGACTCGATGGCCGGATCGACCGGCAGCAGCTCGTAAGGCTCCTCGCCGTCGGAGACGAACTTGTTCACCCCGACGACCACCCGCTTGCCCGCATCGATCTCCCGGGCCACGTCGTAGGCGGCGCGCTCGATCTCGGCCTTCTGGAAACCGCGCTCGATCGCCGCGACGGCCCCGCCCATGTCCTCGATGGTGGTCATCAGGCCCATGGCGGCGTCCTCGATGTCGCTCGTCATGGACTCGATGGCGTAGGAGCCGGCGAACGGATCCACCGTGGCGGTGAGGTCGGTCTCGTTGGCCAGGACCTGCTGGGTCCGCACCGCGAGCTGGGCGGCCTTCTGGCTCGGCAGCGCGATGGCTTCGTCAAAGGAGTTGGTGTGCAGCGACTGCGTGCCGCCGAGCACCGCCGCGAGGGCCTGGACGGTCACCCGGACCACGTTCACGTCGGGCTGCTGCGCGGTCAGCTGGACGCCCGCCGTCTGCGTGTGGAACCGCAGCATCTGCGAGCGGGGGTCGGCCGCGGCGAATTCGTCCCGCATGATCCGCGCCCACAGCCGGCGCGCGGCGCGGAACTTCGCGACCTCCTCCAGCAGCGTCGTGCGGGCCACGAAGAAGAACGACAGCCGCGGCGCGAACTCATCGACGGCCAGGCCCGCGGCAATCGCGGCCCGGACGTACTCCCGGGCGTTCGCGAGCGTGAAGGCGATCTCCTGCACCGGGGTCGCGCCCGCCTCGGCCATGTGGTAGCCGGAGATGGAAATGGTGTTCCACCGGGGCAGTTCCTTGCGGCAGTAGGCGAAGCTGTCCGCGACCAGGCGCAGCGACGGGCGCGGCGGGTAGATGTAGGTGCCGCGCGCGATGTACTCCTTCAGCACGTCGTTCTGGATCGTCCCGGTGAGCGCGCCCGGGGCAATGCCCTGCTCCTCCCCGGCCATCTGGTAGAGCACGAGCAGCACGGCGGCGGGCGCGTTGATCGTCATCGAGGTGGACACCTCGCCGAGTGGTATGCCGTCGAACAGGCGGCGCATGTCGTCGATCGAGTCGATCGCGACCCCCACCTTGCCGACCTCGCCGTGCGCGACCGGGGCGTCGGAGTCGTACCCCATCTGGGTCGGCAGATCGAAGGCGACCGACAGGCCGGTCGTCCCGGCCTCAATCAACTGCTGAAAGCGCCGGTTGGACTCCGTGGCGGTGGCGAATCCGGCGTACTGCCGCATCGTCCAGGGCCGTTTCGTGTACATGGTTGGGTAGACGCCCCGGGTATACGGATACGCTCCTGGCTTGCCGAGCTTCTCTTCCGGGCGGAAATTTGTAAGCTGTTCTTCGTCGTAAACGGGTTCGATCGGCAATCCGGATTCCGACATGCGCTCCATACGCACAGGTTACGGCGAAGGGCCGGTTTTGGCGCGGGGGGGCGACCGGGCATGGGGTGCGGGCCGTCACGGTCCGGCCGCCTCCGGCAGGCGGTGCCCTGGCGGGAAGAGGGCCATCGCGGGAAGAAGAGAAAAAGAGAACGGGAGAGACCGGTGAACGCGAAGGGAGAGCGGTGACGGAGCGTATCCGGACGGCTCTGTTCAGGGGCGGGGCCCTTCTCGCAGCGTGCTCCGTGACCGGCGCCGTGGCGCTGAGCTCGCCCGCTCAGGCCCAGCCGGCCGCTCGGACCCCGGCGGCACGTAGCCCGGCACCCTCCCAGCGGGCGAGCGCCACGCAGGGCCCGGCCACCGGGCCCACTACCGAATCACCTCAGCAGCACGCGGCGGCCGCGGCGCTGCTGCGGCAGGCCAGCGCGGAGCCGGCCAGCCCGGCCACTGTGGGCGGCGCGCAACTGGCCGGGAGCGGCGTAATCGTGAACGGCCCGGCGGCCCCGCTGCCCAAGGTTCCCGCGTCGGCGTACGTGGTCGCCGACGCCGGAACCGGCCAGGTCCTGGCGGCCAAGGACCCGCACGGCCTGCTGCGCCCGGCGAGCACGCTGAAGATGCTGACGGCGGTCGCGCTCGCCCCGCTGCTGAACCCGGACGCCACGGTGATGGCGTCGGCGCAGGCTTCCAACGTCACCCCGAACATCGCGGGGCTGGTACGCGGCCAGGCCTACAAGGTGTCCGACCTGTTCTACGCACTACTGCTGATCTCGGCGAACGACGCCGCGATCGCCCTGGCGCAGGCGACCGGCTCGCTGGGCAACGGCGTCGCGCTGATGAACGCCGAAGCGCACCAGCTGCAGGCGTACGACGTCGACGCGAAGGACCCGAACGGGCTCGACGCTCCCGGCCAGCACGTCTCCGCGTACGACCTGGCGCTGATCGCCCGGCAGGCGCTGACCATGCCGGATGTCATGCGGTACGACTCGGCGCGGGAAGCGCATTTTCCGGTCACGTCCCGCAAGTCGGAGACGCTGTTCAACCAGAACGAGCTGCTGACCAAGTATCCGGGCGGCATCGGCGGCAAGATCGGCTGGACCGGCGCCGCGGCGGCGACCTACATCGGGATGGCCCGCCGGAACGGCGTCACGCTGATCGTGACGATCCTGCACTGCACCCCGCTGACCGAGGTGACCTACGCGTCGAAGCTGCTGAACTGGGGATTCGCGCAGGACGGCCGGGCCCGGCCGATCGGGACGCTGGTCAGCCCGGTCGGGGCCGCCCCGGCTGCGCCTGCCGCCCCGCGCAACCGCGCGGCGTCACAGCGCCCGGTCACTTCGGGCACCATCACCGGCCCGAAGATCCCGCCCGGGCTGGCGGCCGCGTCCATCGCGCTGATCATCTTCGCCGCCGCGGCCGGCCATCGCGCTGATCCTGCTGCGGCGCCGCTCCCCGTCACGCTGAGCCCCGTCGCGCTGAATTGGCTAGTCGGCGCGGTCCAGGCGGGGGACGAAGCCGATCCGGTCCCGGACCAGGGCCATGGTCGCACGAGCCTCCCGGCCGGCCCGCGCGGCGCCATCGGCCAGTATCTTGTCCAGACTTTCGGAGTCGGCGAGGATCGCCTCGGTCCGCTCCCGGATCGGCGCGAACGTGGCCACCACGATCTCGGCCAGGTCCTTCTTGAACTGGCCGTAGCCCTTGCTGCCGTACTTCGCCTCGATCGAGGCGATCGACTCGCTGGTCAGCGCCGAGTAGATGCGCAGCAGGTTCGTGACGCCCGGCTTGGCCTCATCATCGGCGCGAACGTCGCGGCCGGCGTCGGTGACGGCGCGGGCGATCTTCCGCCGGATCTGCGCGGGGTCGTCCAGGACGTCCACGATGCCCTGCAAGGACGACGACGACTTGCTCATCTTGCTCGCCGGGTCCTGCAGGTCCGCGATCCGGGCGACCGACGGGAGAATGTAGGGGTCGGGCAGCACGAAGGTCTCGCCGAACCGGTAGTTGAAGCGCTGGGCGAGGTCCCGGGTCAGCTCCAGGTGCTGGCGCTGGTCCTCCCCCACCGGCACCTGGTCCGCCTGGTACAGCAGGATGTCGGCCGCCTGCAGGATCGGGTAGGTGAACAGGCCGACGGAGGCCTGCTCGGACCCGCCCCTGGCCGCCTTGTCCTTGAACTGCGTCATCCGGCTGGCCTCGCCGAACCCGGTCAGGCAGCTGAGGATCCAGGCGAGCTCGGCGTGCTCGGGCACGTGGCTCTGCAGGAACAGCGTGCAGCGCGCCGGTTCCAGGCCGGCCCCGATCAGCTGCGCCGCCGCGACCCGGCTCCGCCGCCGCAGCGTATCCGGGTCGTGCGGGACCGTGATCGCGTGCAGGTCCACCACGCAGTAGAACGCGTCGTGGTCCTCCTGCAACTTCACCCACTGCCGGACGGCGCCGAGGTAGTTGCCAAGGTGAAACGAGTCGGCAGTGGGCTGGATGCCGGAAAGCACGCGTGGCCGTTTCATGCCCGTGAGTCTACGAACGCCGACCGGCCGAACGCGACTGGATAACGCGGTCGGCGGCCCCGGGATCAGCGCACCCGGGGGATGGGGCCGGTCGCGTTGATGTTGCCCATGGCGTTCTGCGGGCCGTGGGCGTCCCGGGGGGCGCCGGGGGCCACGACCACCTCGACGCGCTGGAACTCCTTCAGGTCGGAGTAACCGGCGGTGGCGATCGTCCGGCGCAGCGCGCCCATGAGGTTCATCGACCCGTCCGGGACCGCGGACGGCCCGTGCAGGATGCGCTCGATGGTCCCGGCCGTGCCCACATTGACCCGCGCGCCGCGCGGCACCTCCGGGTGGCTGGCCTCACTGCCCCAGTGGTAGCCGCGGCCGGGGGCCTGTTCCGCGCGGGCCAGCGGCGAGCCGACCATCACCGCATCCGCGCCGCAGGCCAGCGCCTTGGCCATGTCCCCGCTGCGGGTCATGCTGCCGTCCGCGATCACGTGCACGTACCGGCCGCCGGACTCGTCCAGGTAGTCGCGCCGGGCCGCCGCGACGTCGGCGATGGCGGTCGCCATCGGCACCGCGACGCCGAGGACCGCCGCCGTCGTGTGGCCGGAGCCACCGCCGAAACCCACCAGCACCCCGGCCGCCCCGGTCCGCATGAGATGCAGGGCGGCGGTGTAGGTGGCGCAGCCGCCGACGATCACCGGCACGTCGAGCTCGTAGATGAACTGCTTCAGGTTCAGCGGCTCCGCACGGCCGGACACGTGCTCGGCGGACACCGTGGTGCCCCGGATCACGAAGATGTCCACGCCGGCGTCGATGACCGCCTTATAGTACCGGGCGGTCCGCTGCGGCGAGAGGCGGCCCGCGACGGTGACCCCGGCCCGGCGGATCTCCTCGATCCGCCGGCCGATCAGCTCCTCTTTGATCGGCGCCGCGTACATCTCCTGGAGCCGTGCGGGTGGCGGCCTGCTCGTCGAGCTCGGTCACCTCGGCGATCAGCGGGGTGGGGTCCTCATACCGCGTCCACAGGCCCTCGAGGTCCAGCACCGCCAGGCCCCCCAGCCGCCCGATCTGGATGGCGGTCTCCGGCGAGACGACGCTGTCCATCGGGCACGCGATCAGCGGCAGCTCGAACCGGTAGGCATCAATCTGCCAGGCGATCGACACCTCCTCAGGGTCCCTCGTCCGGCGGGACGGGACGATACCGATCTCGTCGAGGGAATAGGCCCGGCGTCCGCTCTTACCCCGCCCGATCTCCACTTGGGTCACGCTTACCTGTCTCTCATACCTGTCGGGGTGCTTGCCCGGGTGCTTGCCCGCGTGCCTGGCCGTCTACGGACGGCTACTGTAGTTCGGCGCCTCGACGGTCATCTGAATGTCGTGCGGGTGGCTCTCCTTCAGGCCGGCCGGGGTGATCCGGACGAACTGCGCCTGCTGAAGGTCGGCGATGGTCCGCGCGCCGCAGTAGCCCATAGCGGCGCGCAGGCCCCCGACGAGCTGGGTGGCGACGGCGGCCAGCGAGCCGCGGTAGGGCACCTGGCCCTCGACGCCCTCGGGCACGAGCTTGTCCTCGCGCAGCACGTCGTCCTGGAAGTAGCGGTCCTTGGAGTAGGAGCGCCCCCGTTCCCGGTTGCGCATCGCGCCCAGCGATCCCATGCCGCGGTAGAGCTTGTACTGCTTGCCGTTGATGAACACCATCTCGCCGGGCGTCTCCTCGCATCCGGCGAGCAGGCTGCCGAGCATGACCGTGTCGGCGCCCGCGGCGATGGCCTTGGCGATGTCGCCGGAGTACTGCAGACCGCCGTCCCCGATCAGCGGGACGCCGGCCGGGTGGGCGGCCCGGGCCGCCTCGTAGATCGCGGTGACCTGGGGAACGCCCACCCCGGCGACCACCCGGGTGGTGCAGATCGAGCCGGGCCCCACCCCGACCTTGACCCCGTCCGCCCCGGCGTCGATCAGTGCCTGCGCGCCGGCCCGGGTGGCCACGTTGCCGCCGACCACCTCTACGCCGGTGTTGGCCTTGAGCTGGGCGACCATCTCCAGGACGCGCCGGGCGTGCCCGTGCGCGGTGTCCACGATGAGGAAGTCGACCCCGGCGTCGATGAGGGCCTGGGCGCGGCCCTTGGCGTCCTCGCCCACCCCGACGGCCGCGCCGACGACGAGCCGTCCGCCCGGGTCCTTGGTGGCCAGCGGGTACTCCTCGCTCTTGGCGAAGTCCTTGACCGTGATCAGGCCGCGCAGCTTGCCCGCATCGTCGATGAGCGGCAGCTTCTCGACCTTATGGCGCTGGAGCAGGGCCAGCGCCTCCGCTGGGGCCACCCCCACGGGCGCGGTCACGAGCGGCATGGGCGTCATGACCTCGGAGACGCGGCGGTCCCGGTCGGTCTCGAACCGGATGTCGCGGTTGGTCACGATGCCGAGCAGCACGCCGTCGTCGCTGATGACCGGCAGACCGGAGATCCGGTACCGGCCGCAGATCCGGTCGACGTCGGCCACCGTGGCGTCCGGGGTGCAGGTCACCGGGTCGGTGATCATGCCCGCCTCGGATCGCTTGACCACGTCGACCTGCTGAGCCTGGTCCTCGATGGCGAGGTTGCGGTGCAGCACCCCGACGCCGCCCTGGCGGGCCATGGCCACGGCCATCCGCGCCTCGGTCACGGTGTCCATGGCCGACGACACCAGCGGCATCCGCAGGCTGATCCGCCGGGTGATGCGCGTGCTGGTGCCGGCCTCGGCGGGCAGGACGTCGGACGCGGCCGGGAGCAGCAGCACGTCGTCGAACGTCAGGCCGGGCGGGGCGAACTTGTCTGACTCGTTCATGGCACCTTCAGCGACGCGGCGGCCGGGGACATCTTCCATCCTAATGAGCGCCCGGGACGCCGGGACGCGAACGGCGGGCCGGCCCCGCATGGAAGCCGGCCCGCCGTGCTGAAAATCAGTACAATCAGTGCGAGTGACCGTGGCTGTGGCCGTGCCCAGCCCCGGCCGGCTCCTCGTCCTCCGGCTTGTCCACCACCAGAGCCTCGGTGGTGAGCAGCATGCCGGCGATGGAGGCCGCGTTCTGCACTGCGGAGCGCGTCACCTTGACCGGGTCGATCACGCCCTGGGCGATCAGGTCGCCGTACTCACCGGTGGCGGCGTTGTAGCCGCTGCCGGGCGGCATGGCAGCCACCCTGGCCGCGACCACGGAACCCTCGGCGCCCGCGTTGATGGCGATCCACCGGCACGGCTCCGACAGGGAACTCCGCACGATGCGCACGCCGGTCGCCTCGTCACCGGTGCGGCCGAGGTCGTCGAGGTCATTGGCGATCGCCACGAGGGCGCTGCCGCCGCCCGCCACGATGCCTTCCTCGATCGCCGCCCGGGTGGCGGAGATAGCGTCTTCCAGGCGGTGCTTCTTCTCCTTGAGCTCGACCTCGGTGGCCGCGCCCGCGCGGAGCACACACACCCCGCCGGACAGCTTGGCCAGCCGCTCCTGCAGCTTCTCGCGGTCCCAGTCGGAGTCGGTGCCCTCGATCTCGGTCCGGATCTGGCGGATCCGGTCCTGGATCGCGGTCTTGTCCCCGGCACCGTCGATGACCGTCGTCGTGTCCTTGGTGACCACGATCCGGCGGGCCCGGCCCAGGTCGTCCAGGCTGATGTTGTCCAGGCGCAGGCCGAGCGCCTCGCTGACGACCTGGCCGCCGGTCAGGACGGCCATGTCGGCGAGCATCGCCTTGCGGCGGTCACCGAAGCCGGGCGCCTTCACCGCGACCACGTTCAGCAGGCCGCGGATCTTGTTCACGACCAGCGTTGACAGGGCCTCGCCCTCGACGTCCTCCGCGACCACGAGCAGCGGCCGCTTGGACTCCGCGATCTTCTCCAGCAGCGGCAGGAACTCGCTCATCGAGGAAATCTTGCCCTCGCTGATGAGGACGTAGCCGTCCTCGAGCACGGCCTCAAGCCGGTCCTGGTCGGTGATGAAGTACGGGGAGATGTACCCCTTGTCGAACTGAAGGCCCTCGGTGAACTCCAGCTCGAGGCCCATGGTCGGGGCCTCCTCGACAGTGATGACGCCGTCCTTGCCGACCTTGCTGAACGCCTCGGCGATCAGCTCGCCGATCTTCTCGTCCTGCGCGGAGACGGTCGCGACGTGCGCGATGTCGCTCTGCTCCTCGACGTCGCGGGCCACCGCGAGCAGCCGCTTGGAGACCTCGGCGGCCGCGGCGTCGACCCCGCGCTTGAGCTCGATCGGGTTCGCGCCGGCCGCCACGGAACGGAGCCCGTGGTGGACCATGGCCTGCGCGAGCACGGTGGCCGTGGTGGTGCCGTCGCCGGCCACGTCATTGGTCTTGGTGGCGACTTCCTTGGCCAGCTGGGCGCCGAGGTTCTCGTAGTGATCCTCGAGCTCTATCTCGCGGGCCACGGTGACGCCATCGTTGGTGATTGTGGGCGCGCCCCACTTCTTGTCGATCACGACGTTGCGGCCACGCGGGCCGAGCGTGACCTTAACGGTGTCGGCCAGCCGGTCGACGCCGCGCTCCAGCGCGCTGCGCGCATCCGCGCCGAAGTCCAGAATTTTGGGCATTGACTACTACCTCACCCTGCGAATTTTCATCAAAGGTCCGCGGCATGGGCCACGTGATAAGGGCACCAGGCCAGCGACCGGCCTGGCGCCCTTATCCGCGCATCCTGTGCGGAATTACTTGTCGACGATGGCGAGTACGTCGCGAGCGGAGAGCACGAGGTACTCCTCGCCCGAGTACTTCACCTCGGTGCCGCCGTACTTGCTGTAGAGGACAACGTCCCCGACCTTGACGTCGAGGGGCACGCGCTTGGTGCCCGAGTCGTCGAAACGGCCGGGGCCAACCGCCAGGACTTCGCCCTCCTGGGGCTTCTCCTTGGCGGTGTCCGGGATGACAAGGCCGGATGCTGTGGTCTGCTCCGCTTCGAGCGGGCGAACCACAATCCGGTCCTCAAGCGGTTTGAGAACAACCTTGGTGGCGGTCGTCACGATCTGACCTCCCCCTCCGGAAGGCTAAATGGTCAACTGCTAGAGAGGGCGAGCACGGTGGTCTGCCGTCGCGGGTGCCAGACCTGCCTCGTCGCATTAGCACTCTACTTGTCAGAGTGCTAGTCCGACAGTATCCAGACCGCGCCAGGTCGTCAACATGAGAGCCGTTACGCCCGTGCCGCTCGATATATTTCACGTTCCGTAGGCAGTACATTACAGCTAGCTACCAGGATAGCTGCGTCCGGGAGGATTATCCGGCCTTCGCCGGCCGCGACGGCGAGCGCGGCTGATCAGTCCCGCTCCCCTGCGGTAGTCCGGGACGGCAGGCTACGTGGGGTCTTCACCAGCTAGGCGCGCGCCCACGTCCGTTCGGGATCCCTGCCGCCCGCTATTCCCACTCGATCGTGCCGGGCGGCTTGCTCGTCACGTCGAGCACGACCCGGTTCACCTGCGGAACCTCGTTGGTGATCCGGGTGGAGATGCGCGCTAGAACATCGTCGGGCACCCGCGCCCAGTCCGCGGTCATCGCATCCTCGCTGGTGACCGGGCGGAGCACCACCGGATGCCCGTAGGTGCGGCCGTCTCCCTGCACCCCGACGGAGCGGACGTCGGCCAGCAGCACGACCGGGCACTGCCAGATGCGCCGGTCGAGCCCGGCCCGGGACAGCTCGTCCCGGACGATCGCGTCGGCGTCGCGGAGCACTTCGAGCCGGTCCGCGGTCACCTCACCGATGATCCGGATGGCCAGCCCCGGGCCGGGGAACGGCTGCCGCCACACGATGTCGTGCGGCAGGCCCAGTTCCTCGCCGACCCGCCGTACCTCGTCCTTGAACAGGGTCCGGAGCGGCTCCACCAGCTGGAACTTCAGGTCGCTGGGCAGTCCGCCGACGTTGTGGTGGGACTTGATGTTGGCCGCGCCCGTCCCGCCCCCGGACTCGACCACGTCCGGGTACAGCGTGCCCTGGACGAGGAAGCCGTCCTCTTCGCCGTGGCTTTGCGCGTCCGCAGAGATTTCCAGGGCGGCGCGCTCGAAGGCGCGGATGAACTCGCGGCCGATGATCTTCCGCTTCTGCTCGGGATCGGTGACCCCGGCGAGGGCGCTCAGGAACTGCCCGGCCGCTTCGACCACCTTGAGCTTGACGCCGGTCGCGGCGACGAAGTTGTTCTCGACCTGCTCGGCCTCGCCCTTGCGGAGCAGGCCATGGTCCACGAACACACAGGACAGGCGGTCGCCGATCGCGCGCTGAACCAGCGCCGCCGCGACGGCCGAATCGACGCCGCCGGACAGGCCGCAGACGGCGACGGCGTCGCCGACCTGCTCCCGGATACGCTCGACCTGCTCGTCGATGATGCCGCGGGTGGTCCAGCCTGGCTGGCAGCCGGCCGCGTCCAGGAAGCGCTGCAAGATGGCGGTGCCGTGATCGGTGTGCATCACCTCGGGGTGGAACTGCACGCCGTAGAGCTTGCGCCGGGGATCCTCGATGGCCGCGACCGGAGTGGCCTCGGTCCGGCCCGTGACGGCGAAGCCGGACGGCGCCGCGGCGCACGTGTCGCCGTGCGACATCCACACCCGCTGGCGCCCCGGCAGGCCGGCCAGCAACCCGGCTGCGGCGGCCTCGCGGGGCTCATCCAGCGCGTCCAGCGTGGTCGCGCCGTACTCGGCGGCACCGGTGCGCCGCACCGTGCCGCCCAGGGCCTGGACCATGAGCTGGAAGCCGTAGCAGATGCCGAGCACCGGGACGCCCGCGCCGAATAGTCCCTCCGGGGCGGGCGGGGCGCCGTCCGTGTACACCGACGCCGGACCGCCGGAAAGGATGATCGCCTTGGGCTTGCGGGACAGCATCTCCGCGACGGGCATCGTGTGCGGAACGATCTCGGAGTACACGTGGCACTCGCGGACGCGGCGCGCGATGAGCTGCGCGTACTGGGCACCAAAGTCCACCACGAGGACGGTGTCGAAACTATCGGACGAGTGCACCTACCGAGTTTAGGGCATCTCCCCCGGCGGTCCGGTGAGCTGAGTGTGGCCGTTCTGCCCGGCCGATGCCTGGCCGTTCCGCTCGGCGGGCGCGTCTGGCTGGGGCTGACCGCCGTCTGGCTGGGGCTGGCCCCGCGGCTGGGACTGGCCGTTCGCGGGCGCCTGCCGGTGCGCCGGCGCCGGAGCCGGTCCGCGGCGCCGTGGCGGGCTGGCCTGGGCGGCGGCCGCTGGAGGCTGGGCGGCGGAGCGCGGCTGGAGGCTGGGCGGCTGGAGGCTGGGCGGCCCGCCGCTGGGCGGCTGGAGCGGGCGGCTGGAGGCTGGGCGGCTGGAGGCTGGGCGGCTGGAGGCTGGGCGGCTGGAGGCTGGGCGGCGGCCGCGGCGGGCTGAGCGTCCAGCTGGTCCGGCCCGCCGCTCGCCGGGGCGATCCGGAGCCGGGCGATCCTGCGCCCGTCCATCTCGGTGACGGTGATCCGGTGGTCGGCGACCTCCACCGACGCGCCCACCGCGGGCACCTCGCCGAGGCGGGCGAGCACAAAGCCGGCCGCCGTCTCGTAGGGGCCCTCGGGCAGGTTGATCCCGGTCTGCTCGGCGAACTCGTGCAGGTTGAGCAGGCCTTCCACCTCGACCTCGCCGCCGTGCAACCGCCGTGGCTCCCCCTCCTCGACGTCGTACTCGTCGCGGATGTCGCCGATCAGCTCCTCCACCAGGTCTTCGAGCGTGACGATGCCGGCCGTGCCGCCGTACTCGTCGATCACGATCGCCAGGTGGGCGTGCTCCCGGCGCATCTCCGACAGGGCGGCAAGGACGGTCTTGCTGATCGGCAGGAACTTGACGTGCCGGGAGAGCTGGGCCACGGTCAGCGAGCGGTGCGCCCGGGCGGGATCGAGAAGGTCCCGGATATGAACAAAACCGATCACATTGTCGTATGAGTCCCGGTACACCGGCAGCCGTGAGTACGGCACGCTCACCGCGAGCTTGGCGGCCTCGCTGAGCGGGGTATCGGCGGACACGAACTCCACCTCGGTGCGGGGCAGCAGCACCTCGCGGAGCTGCCGTTTGCCCGCGTCGAACACCTCGGACACGATCTCCCGCTCGTCCGGGTTCAGCATCTGGTTGCTGGCGACCAGGTCGCGCAGTTCCTCCTCGGTCATGACCGTGCGGTTGGCCCGCGGGTCCCCGCCGACGATCCTTACGACCAGATTGGTCGACTTCGACAGCAGCCACACGAGCGGACGGGCCAGGACGGCGATCCGGTCCAGGATGGGCGCCGAAACCAGCGCTACGCGCTCCACCCGCTGCAGGGCGATCCGTTTGGGAGCCAGCTCACCCAGGATCAGGGTGACGTACGTGATAGCTATGGTTACCAGGGCAAACGAGAGCGGGGCGGCGAGGGCCCGGGATATATGGGCGCGGATCAGCGCGGACGAGAGCAGGCCGGCCAGGGTCTCGGCCCCGTACGCGCCGGTGACCAGGGTCGCGAGCGTCACCCCGATCTGCACCGCGGAAAGGAACCGGTTCGGGTCCTGGGCCAGCTTGGCGACCCGCTGGCCGCGCTTGCCTTGCCGGGCCAGCTTGCGCACCTGGCTCTCGCGCAGCGAAACCAGGGCCATCTCGGCTCCGGCGAAGAAGCCACCGATGAGCACGATGACGAGGACGATGACAATGTCCCCGATGAGCTTGCTCACGACGTTCCCCGGATTCTCCAAGTGTGCCGCCACCTGGGCGGCCGCCACTGGACGCTGTGTTCGGCCAGTCTAAGTGCACGGGTTCGTATGCTGGGCGGTGTGTGGAGGACCTCCGCGCTTCGCGCCGCGCGCGGGCTGGACGCCCGCAACATCCGGGGCGCTCCGCGCTCCCTTCGGATCGGAGCGTGATCTTTTCAGGAAGATCCTGTGCGTTTCGGGCACGATCCTGTGTGATCGAGAGCGCGTTCCCGGGGAAACCAAGATCGCGGAAAGCCGATAGCGTATGGGTCCTGTGGGCACCGAAACAACGCGGGCTGGCGGCGGCCAGCTCGTCGGGAAGAACACTGCGCGGCCGCGCAGCGCCAGGAACGCACCTTCCTGCCACCTCCTGACCAGTGCCCGCTCGGCCCATCGGCACCCGGCAGGCCTACTGAGGTGCCCGCGGACAGCTACAACGTGGTCGTCTTTGAGAACCGGTTCCCCTCTTTGCGCGGCGCAAGCACTATTTCCCGGTATCTTGACGTGCTGCGCCGGTTCGGCCCGCTCTTCGGCACGCCCGCGTCCTACGTCGCGGCGTGGCGCCACGCCCCGGTCACCGACGCCGAGGCGCGGCGGCAATTCGGCCTGCACCTTCAGGTCTTCACCGTCCGGCGGGCACCAGGCAAGCTCAAATACCTCGCGGGAACGGAATCGGGCATGGCCGTGCGGGTCAACGACATCGTGCCGGAAACCGCGGCGCGCAGACTTCGGGAGGCATGATGAGGCTGCTCGTCACGGGCGGCGCGGGATACATCGGCAGTGTGGTCGCCTCGTCGCTGATCGCGGCGGGCCACGACGTGACGGTGCTGGACGACCTGTCCACCGGGCACGCGGACGCCGTGCCGCCCAAGGCCGCCTTCATCCGCGGCACCCTGCGGGACGACGCGGCGCGCGTGCTGTCGGAGGGCATCGATGCGGTCCTGCACTTCGCGGCCAAATCTCTGGTGGGCGAGTCGGTGGAGAATCCGGCTCTGTACTGGTCCCACAACCTGGGCGGCAGCCTGGCGCTGCTGGAGGCGATGCGCGAAACCGGCGTCCGCCGGATCGTCTTCTCCTCGACCGCGGCGGTCTACGGCGAACCGGAGCGCACCCCGGTCGAGGAGACCGACCCGACCCGGCCGACCAGCCCCTACGGCGCCTCCAAGCTCGCCGTGGACACCAGCCTCAGCGAGTTCGCGCGGATGTACGGCTTCGGCGCGGTCAGCCTGCGCTACTTCAACGTGGCGGGCGCGCATCAGGACCAGGGCGGGAAGTGGTACGGGGAACGCCACCACCCCGAGACGCACTTGATCCCGAACGTACTGAAGATGGCGCTGCCTGCCACGTCCGGCGGGGTCCCGGGGGCGGTCAAGATCTTCGGGGATGACTACCCCACGCCGGACGGGACCTGCGTACGCGACTACATCCACGTCGCCGACCTGGCCGACGCCCACCTGCTGGCGCTGGACGCGTGTGAGCCGGGCGAGCACCGCGTCTTCAACCTCGGCAACGGAGCCGGATTCTCGGTCCGTGAGGTCATCGACGTCTGCCGCGCGGTGACCGGTCAGGACATCCCGGCCGAGGTGGGCCCGCGGCGGGACGGCGACCCGGCGGTGCTCGTCGCCTCGTCTGAGCGCATCAGCGCACGTCTGGGCTGGCACGCCGCACGCGACCTGCGGACGATGGTCGCCGACGCCTGGACTTTCGCCCAGGCGGAACGGGAAGAGGCGGGCGCACGATGACGGCGCGCCCGGCCGCCAGCGTCGCGGCAGGCCGGCGCGCGCTCGCGGACCGGGCCGCGCGATGGTTCCGCGAGTGCTACGGGCGCGAGCCGGAGGGTGTGTGGTTCGCCCCCGGCCGGGTCAACCTGGTCGGCGAGCACACCGACTACAACGAGGGGTTCGTGCTGCCCTTCGCGCTCGGCCAGGGTGTCGCGGCCGCCGCGGCCCAACGCGAGGACGACGTTCTCGCGCTGCGCACCCGGCGGGACCCGGCCGCCAGCGTCGAGATCCCGCTGGAACGGCTGCGGCCCGGCCCCGGCGCGGCCGGGGCCGACGGTATCCCGGGCTGGGCGAGATACCCGGCCGGGGTCGCCTGGGCGCTGCCGCCGGCCGGGTATCCGGTCGGGGGCGTCAGCCTCGCCATCGACTCGTGCCTGGCCGACGGGGCCGGGCTGTCGTCCTCCGCCGCCCTGGAATGCTCGGTGGCCCTGGCGCTGACCGAACTGGAGGGCGCGGGCGGGGTGGACGGCGCGGGCATTCCCCGCAGCGGCCTGGCCGCCATCGCCCGCCGGGCCGAGAACGAGTTCGTCGGCGTGCCGTCGGGGATCATGGATCAGTCCGCCGCCCTGCTGTGCCTGGCGGATCACGCGCTGCTGCTGGACTGCCAGTCGCTGGAGTTCAGCCAGGTGCCGTTCGCCCCCGCCGCGGCCGGGGTCCGCGTGCTGGTGATCGATACCCGGGCCAAGCACGAGCTGACGGACGGCGAATACGGCGGCAGGCAGGCCGAATGCCACGAAGCCGCCCGGCGGCTCGGGGTGCCGTCGCTGCGCTGGGTCACCGACGTCAGCGAGCTGGCCGCCCTGAACAACCCGGTCCTGGTGCGCCGGGCCCGCCACGTGATCACCGACAACCAGCGCGTCCAGGAGGTGGCCGCGCTGCTGCGCTCCTCCGGCGGCGGTGACGCCAGCACGCTCGCCGACGTTGGCGCGCTGCTCACCCAGTCACATGGTCCCTGCGCGATGACTTCGAGGTGTCATGGCCGGAAGCCGACGTCGCCGTAGACGCTGCCGTGGCGGCGGGCGCACTGGGGGCCCGGATGACCGGCGGGGGTTTCGGCGGCTCCGCGATCGCGCTTGTCCCGGACACCGGCGCCGCCAGGTCGAGGCGGCGATCAGGGCCTCGTACGCCGACCGTGGCTGGACCGAGCCCGGAGTTCCTGAGCGCGGTCCCCTCGGACGCCGCCCAGCGCGTGCCCTGACCCCCCACCGGCCCGCGACGAGGCGCCTGGCGCGGCCAGGGCGGGTTACGCTGCTTGCCTGGGTGGGCCGTGGGAGTGCAGGACCCGTCCGTCGGGGCTGGTGGCGGTGGTGGTGCCGTCGGGGTGGCGGATGATTTGCCCAGCCCCAGCGGTGGATGACGATCAGGTGGTGGTACCGGCAGTACAGGCCGAGGTTGTTAAGCGAGGTGGGGCCGCCCTTGGCCCAGGGGATGATGTGGTGGACTTCGCATACCGATGGGGGCTGGCGGCAGCCGGCAAATTGGCAGTGCTGGTCGCGCAGGATGACGGCGGCGCGCAGGTGCGGGGGCACGGTGCGGGTGGACCGGCCGAGGTCGAGGGGCTGGCTGAGGGCAGTGAACGGGACCCCGATCAGCCCGGTGCGCAGGTAGGAGGCCAGGCCGCCGGGCCCGGACAGCAGGTCGATGCTCCACTGCAGCAGACAGGCCTGGAGGCGCTGACGGGTGCCGGGCCGGATGCAGCCCGCCAGGGCCAGGTTGGGCAGTGGGTCGCCGGGCTGTGAGCGGTCAGCACCGTGCGCGGCGAAACGTCGCCCGGCCGTGAGCGGTCAGCACCGTGCGCGGGCGAAACGTCGCCCGGCCGTGAGCGGTCAGCACCGTGCGCGGGCGAAACGTCGCCCGGCCGTGAGCGATCAGCGCCTTCTTCGGCGGGCTGGGTGTCACCGTTCGCGTGGTGGGCCAGCCAGAGGTCGGTGAGCTGGTCCAGGATGGTCCAGTCGATCTGCCCCGTCACCACCGGCGTGATCGCCGCGTCGCAGGCGGCTGCGTCGGCGTCCGCGCCGGTCAGGCACACCGACCCTGGCGCGGCGGCGGCCCGGGCCGGGCTCCACCCGTCCTCCAGCGCCGAGCCGCCGGGCAGGGCCCGCAACGCCGCGAGGTCGATGTGGACCTGTGGGTCTGACATTCCGGAGTCCCACAGCTCCCCGATGGGTGCAGGTCAGATTTGCAGGTAACCAAGATCATCTTCGCGACGAGGCAGTCCAGATGATGCCCGTCTGGTTGTGACGGTGTTCCAGACGTGCTGCTCCGGGGCGGCATGAACCACCAGCACCCCACTGACCAGCATGTTTCTGTCCGGTTGCAGTATGTACAACCAGAACAGGGCCGCTACCAGCGGAAACGCGTTGGCCCCTACATATCTGTCGCACACCCGCTCCTGATTCGCGCCGGAGAGAAGCGAGGCATAGTGATCAAGGCCGGACCGCACCTCCATCACCGGCTTGCATCAGGCGCCCTTCGTGCAAATCGGGCGCACACGCTGGCCCTGACGGCCTCGCGGCGGATGTGGAAACAGTCCGGGATGGTCGCGATGCGGAACGTATGGCAGACATGGCCAGGCCCCCTGCCCGGTGGATGCCAAACCAGTTCCGGCAGGGGGCCTGCTGTGTGCTAGCGAACGCGCACGGCGTCGATCATCTGGATCACCTCGTCCGTGACAAGGGCAAGCAGGGCAACGATCTGCTCTGCACGATCCCGCACATGAGGCGGCGGCGCTTCGTCATGGTGGTTCCCTTCCACCTGGCACCGAGGGTTCCCTTTACACGGGGACCGGTGGTGTCCAGCTCAATGACCGCAACTGAGCGTGAACTTCTCCCATGCGCCCACCCTCGTTGCATCCGAATGGATGGTGTCCGTGGTCCGGCCGCCGCCGCCCACGGCGGTGAGGTAGTGCCCGTCGATCGTCTGGATGTCATAACACGCCGAACCCGAGGGAGCGCAAGGTGAGCTTCTCCCAGGCCTGCAGCTGCGTTGCATCTGAATGGATCACGTCCGTAGTGCGCCCGCCGCCCCCCACGGCGGTCAGGAAGTGCCCGTTGGTGGTCTGCAGCCCATACTGAATGACCGGGGTCCCGGACCCCGAGTCGATGAGCGTGAACTTCTCCCATGACCCGATCCTGGTCGCGTCGGTATGGATCACGTCCGAGGTGCCGCCCGCCGCCGCCGACCGCCGTCAGGTAATGGCCGTTGACAGTCTGGAAGACGCAGCCGTGTTCCGGGCCGTTGATCGGGTTGCCGCGCCGGCGCCGCCGACGCCACCCCGCTCAGGCCCGCCCCGCCGAGGCCGCCGATCGCGACGGCGGCGGCCGCAACGCCCGCAGCCCGCCCCAGCTTATTCTTGATGTTCATCCTTCTTCTCCTGTCGGTCACCGGTGGGAGGTCCCCCCATCTGCTGCCATGCTGCCTGTCACCCAGGGCGATCACCACACGTGTCCGCCCACAGGAGACCCACAGGATCGCGTGCCGCCCCGGCGCCGCCGCCGGGGGCCGGGCATTCGGCGCGGGGGCGATGCGGCAGTGGCGGAACCCGGCGCCGCACCTAGCATGACCTGCGCCGCTCAAGCCCGGGCAGCGCAATCTCCGCCATCGGATCATGCCCGCAGGCAGTCACCGCTTCTTCGGGCCATCATCTGCCTCACCCAGCTCGCGCAGATCGCTGGCCAGGTTACCGGCGGAATTCAGGGTGTCGGGGTGGTCCTGGCCCAGCACGCGGCGGCGGCGATCCAGGGTGTCCTGGTTCAGGTCGCGGGCGGCCTGTACCTCACCCAGCTCGCGCAGGTCGTGGGCCAGGATTGTGGCTGAGCGCAAAGTGCTGTGGTGGTCCCGGCCCAGGACGCGGCGCTGGCGGTCCAGGGTGTCCTGGTTCAGGTCGCGTGATTCGGCGTAGCGGCCCATCTCCAGGAGCGTCCAGGCGAGATAGTGTGCGGCCGTCAGCGTGTGCTCGTGGTCCTCGCCGAGCCGGTCGCGCCACTGCTCGCGAAGACCGGTGACGAGACCATGGGCAGTGCGGGCATCGCCGCGCTCTATCAGGTACCAGCACACGTGCCGGGCCAGCTCGCGCAGGGCGGGGCTGTCGGTGGCAGCCAGGTCGGCGGCCAGCACGTGCGGCATCAGCCGGGCCCACCGCGGCCAGTTGACCGGATTCGGCGGGTCGCCGGGGTTGCTGGCGGCCAGCATCGCCTCGGTGCACTTACGGGTGGCGGCGGCCCGCGCGGGGGTGAGCCCTTCGCGCAGGATGGCCTGGGTGAGCCGGTGCATCTGCAGCCCGCGCTGATCGATACGGGCCAGCGACTGCCTGGTCATCTGCGCCAGGGTCTGCCGCCAGGCCAGCGGGTCCGCGGCCCGGGCGGCCAGCTCGCCGGGCAAGACGCTGGCGGCGCCGGTGAACAGGCCCTCCGGGATCGGCTCGGGTGCCAAGAACGCGCACACGCTGGCCAGCTCGGCCGCGGCCGGGTCCTGGTGGGCGAGCCGGTCCGCAATCAGGCCGGTGGCGGCCGCCAGTCGCCCGGTAAGACCCCGGCTTTCCCTGGGCCAGCAGTTCCCCGGCCCCGCGGTGTCCTTACGGGCAGTGCGGTTGACGCCCCGCTCCAGGTCACTGACCGACCGTGGGCTCAAGCCCGCCGCCTCCGCCAGCTCTTCCTGCGTCAGCCGGGCCTCGGCCCGCAGCTGCCGCAGCAACCCGGCGAACCCCGGCGCAGGCTGCCCCGCCATGATCCGGCATCCCCTCCGCAGGCCCTCATACCGACGCATCCCAAACCCGGCAGGGCGCGGAAGGACCTACGCCCACGTTATCCAGGCCCGGTCGGTCACCAGCACCATCTCACTACCGGTATGCCGGTGGAAGTGTGGGTGTCCTACCCGGACCAGCCGTGGGAGGATCTGTGATTCCCGGGATCCGTCAGCCCGTCCCTGATCGCAGGGCAGCCGCTCCGGCCAAGCATGCCCACGTCGACTTCGGCGCCAAGGCCGAGCGTTTGTTCCGTGACCTTCTCCATCACGCCTCGTCCCGGCCGGCGGTGTCCGCGCGCAGCACCACCCGGCTGGATGCCGCTCCGAGGGCGTGGCGGCGACCTGCGGGACGGCGGCCCCCAGGCCGAGCCAGCCCGCCAGCGCGTCCATCCCCCGCGGCGGTGTGGGATCATCCGGGAAATGGGCCGCGAGAAAGTGGCGCGATGACCCAGCACAAGGTCCCCTTCGCCGGATACGGCGAGCCGGGACCGGCAGGACGAGCGGTGACCAGCAGGAAAGGAAGCACTGATGC
Organism: uncultured Actinomycetes bacterium; assembly: GCA_963809975.1. Classification (GTDB taxonomy): domain Bacteria; phylum Actinomycetota; class Actinomycetes; order Streptosporangiales; family Streptosporangiaceae; genus Bog-532. The sequence continues at coordinate 135,487 of CAWELT010000020.1, read as the reverse complement.
CGCTACGTGAGGATGCCGCCGCGATCGCCGGAGAGCTGGCCGACCTGCGGCACGCCATTCACCGGGAACCTGAGATCGGGCTTGACCTGCCGCTCACGCAGGAGAAGGTGCTGGCGGCGCTGGACGGCCTGCCGCTGGAGGTGAGCACCGGGCGGAAGCTCAGCTCGGTGACCGCCGTGCTGCGCGGCGGGGCCGGACCGGCGGAGGGCATCGGCGCAGGCGGGAACCGGGACGGCATCCGGCCGTCGGTGCTGCTGCGCGGGGACATGGACGCGCTGCCGGTGACGGAGCTGACCGGCCTGCCGTACGCCTCGCGTCTCGGGGGCGTCATGCACGCCTGCGGCCACGACCTGCACACCGCGATGCTGGCCGGGGCGGCCCGGCTGCTGTGCGGCCGGCGGGCCGAGCTGGCGGGAGATGTGATCTTCATGTTCCAGCCCGGCGAGGAGGGCTACAGCGGCGCGGACAAGATGATCGGCGAGGGCGTGCTGGAGGCGGCCGGGGAGCGGCGGCCGGTGGCCGCGTACGCCCTGCACGTGTCGTCGACGCAGCTTCCCTGCGGCGTGTTCACCACCAGGCCGGGGCCGATGCTGGCCGCCGCCGACATTATCCGGGTGACCGTACGGGGCCGCGGCGGGCACGCGTCGCAGCCGCACCTGGCGGCCGACCCGATCACCGGCGGCCTGCGAGATGGTGACCGCCCTGCAGACCCTGGTGACGCGCCGGTTCGACGTGTTCGACCCGGTCGTCATCACGGTGGGGAGCTTCCACGCGGGAACGACCGACAACGTGATCCCGGACGAGGCGCAGTTCCTGGGGACGGCCCGGTCATTCAGCCCGGCGGCGCGCGCGAGACTCAAGGACACGATCGTCCGTCTGGTCAACGACATCGCGGACGCGCACGGCGTGACCGCGGAGGCCGAATACATCGAGGAGTACCCGGTCACCGTCAACGACGAGACCGAGGCCGCGTTCGCGCGGATGGTCGCGGCGGAGACGTTCGGGGAGCTGCGCTCGGTGCCCAAGCAGTTCCCCATGACCGGCGCCGAGGACTTCTCCTACGTCCTGGAGCACGTGCCCGGCGCGTTCATCTCGGTGGGCGCGTGCCCGCTGGACCGGGACCCGGAGACCGCGCCGTCCAACCATTCGGCCGAGGCGGTGTTCGACGACGCCGTGCTCGCCGACGGGTCCGCTCTCTACGCCGAGCTGGCCATCCGCCGTCTCGGGGTAGCCTGACCGGCCGCCGTCTCGGGATAGCCTGACCGGCCCCCCTGAGACGGCGGATCAGCGAAAGGCGTCAGAGGCTGGCGACGTCGGCCTGCTTGGCGCGGACCGCCTCGGCCGCCGCCGCGCAGGCCGGACAGCTCGGACTCGGTCAGGTCACGCTCCACCACGCGCTTGACCCCGCCGGCACCGATCTCCGCCTCGACCCCCAGGTACACGCCGGAGATCCCGTACTGCGCCGTCTACCCAGGCGCAGACCGGCATGACGCTGCCCGAGTCCTCGGCCACCGCGCGGGCCATCCGCGCCGCCGCGGCCGACGGCGCGTAGTAGGCCGAACCCGGTCTTCAGCAGGGCCACCACCTCGGCCCCGCCGTTGCGGGTGCGGGTGACCAGTTCCTCGATGTCGCTCGGCGGCCAGCAGCGCCAGTCAGCGGCTTGCCGTCCACGGTGCACGCGGACGGGACCGGCACCATGGTGTCGCCGTGCGAGCCGAGGGTCAGCGTGCGCACCGAACCGACCGGCACGCCGAGCTTCTCCGCGACGAAGTTGCTGAACCGGGCGGTGTCCAGCATGCCGGCCTGGCCGATCACCCGCTGGGCGGGGAACCCGGACACCTTGGCGGCCAGGGCCGTCATCTCGTCCAGCGGGTTCGAGACGACGATCAGCACGGCCTCGGGCGCGTGCTTGACCACGTTCTCCGCCACGTTGCGGACGATCTTCGCGTTGGTCTCGATCAGGTCCATCCGGCTCATGCCGGGCTTGCGCGGCAGGCCGGCGGTGATGACTACGATGTCCGATCCGGCGATCGCCTCGTAGCCCTCGCCGCTGGCCCGGTCGTCTGCCCGGTGACCTTCGTCTCGAAGCCCTCGATCGGCCGCGACTGGTTCATGTCCAGCGCGAGGCCCTCCGGCTTGCCCTCAACGATATCGGTCAGCACGACCTCATCTGAAGACGTCGTACTCGGCGAGCCGCTGGGCGGTGGTCGACCCGTAAAAGCCGGCCCCGATAACGGTCACCTTCCCCTTGCGTGCCATGTCCGGAGATCTCCTTTGTTCTCGGTGATGTTCGGAAGGCGCAGGCCTCAGACGGCCAGTTCCTTGCGAGGTTCTCACCTACGGCCGCCAGAAACTCCTCCGTGGACAGGTAAGGCGTATCCGGGCCGACAAGCAAGGCCAGGTCCTTCGTCATCTGGCCGCCCTCGATCGTCTGCGACGCACACCCGCTCGAGCGCGCGGGCGAAATCAGACACCTCCGGCGTCCCGTCCAGCAGCCCGCGATGGGCGAGGCCGCGGGTCCACGCGAAGATGGACGCGACCGAGTTGGTCGAGGTGGGCTTGCCCTGCTGGTGCTGGCGGAAGTGCCGCGTGACGGTGCCGTGCGCGGCCTCGGCCTCCAGGGTCTTGCCGTCCGGCGTCATCAGGACGCTGGTCATCAGGCCGAGCGAGCCGAAGCCCTGGGCCACGATGTCGGACTGCACGTCACCGTCATAGTTCTTGGTCGCCCACACGATGCCGCCATCCCACTTGAGGACCTGGGCCACCATGTCGTCGATCAGCCGGTGCTCGTAGGTGATCCCGGCGGCCTCGAAATCGGCCTTGAATTCGGACTCGAAGATCTCCGCGAACAGGTCCTTGAACCGGCCGTCGTACGCCTTCAGGATCGTGTTCTTGGTGGACAGGTAGAGGGGGTACCGGCGGTTCAGCGCGTATCGCATCGTCGCCCGGGCGAAGTCGCGGATCGAGTCGTCGAAGTTGTACATGCCCATCGCCACGCCGCCGCCGGTGAACTTGGCCACTTCCAGCTCGATCGGGCCGTGGCCGTTATCCGGCACGTAGGAGATCATTACCCTACCGGGGCCGGGGACGACAAAATCGGTGGCCTTGTACTGGTCGGCGTGGGCATGGCGGCCGATGATGATCGGCTTGGTCCAGCCCGGGACGAGCCGCGGAATGTTGGACACGACGATCGGCTCGCGGAAGACGACGCCGCCGAGGACGTTACGGATGGTGCCGTTCGGCGACTTCCACATCTTCTTCAGGCCGAACTCCGTGACCCGGGCCTCGTCCGGCGTGATCGTGGCGCACTTGACGCCGACCCCGCGGGCTTTGATCGCGTTCGCCGCGTCGATCGTCACCTGGTCGTCGGTCGCGTCCCTGTTCTCGACCGACAGATCGTAATACTCCAGGTCGATATCCAGGTTCGGCAATATGCAGCTCATCCCTGATGAGCTGCCAGATGATCCGGGTCATCTCGTCGCCGTCGAGCTCGACGACCGGATTCGCCACCTTGATCTTGGACATGCTTGGTCATTCCCTTCATCTGCTGGCCAGGCCCCTGGTGAGGTTCGCCGGTCACGAAGCTGCCCGACCTGGTCAAGTCGGCGGCAGCACGAGTGCAAGCACCAGCAGCCCGGCACCGAGGAGGCCGAGTGCCAGCACATCAGCGAACCGCCGCCGGCTGGCGAGCAGTCCCACTGCGCTCTGCGGCAGGACGAGCCGGGCGATGGCGGCGGCGAGCAGCCCTCCACCGACTACCCCGGCGCCGTCGCCGACGGCGTGTGATCCGGTCCAGGCCCACACAATGCCACCCACCGTGCAGGCCAGCGCCACCAGGTAGGGGACCTGGGCCAGCGCGGCGGCCGCAGAAGGGGCGGCCGCGCGGGACGCGGCACGGCCGGGGACCGCGGCGGGGGGCCGCAGCCCCGGGTGGCGGGGGCCGCCCGGACGGGCCGAGGCGGGGCCTGGCCCCGGGCTGCGAGGTCCCGGTTCACCCGAACGGGCCGGAGCGGGGCCTGGTCCCCGCCTGCGGGACCTGGTGGGCTCGCCGTAACCGGGCGCGGTGGGCGCCGGGGGCTCAGGAGCCGGGCCCCACGGGGCGCCGTCGCCACGAGCCGGGTACCGGAGTGCTTCGGCGTCGGCCAGCGCTTCCGCCTCGCCCGGGGCCGTCAGGCCCGGGCGGTTCTCGCCGGGGCGCCGTTGCGGGAAGGGAGCACCGGGGCGAGGGGTGCCGGAATCGCCTGGGGCATCGGCGGCGCGGCCGAAGCCGCTGGCCGGTGTGTCCTCGGCATTCCTCACCGCTGCTCCTGCACAGGCTGCCTCCCGGGCTACTTGCTGGCAGTTTACCGGCGCATTAGATGATCAATGGCCGATGCTCCGCCGCGTGCCCGGCTGATCTCGGACCGTGCGCGGCGGACGGTAGGCCGGGGCTGTGCGGGGTAACTAACAGGTGATGGATAACTCACGGCTCCGATAGGCGGGAGGCCCGTTGTGGATACGCCTTACATTCGCGTCGAGGACAGCGGCGAGGTCGTGTCACTCACCGGCGAGGTGACCACGGTCGGGCGCGGCCAGGGCGTGGACGTGCGCCTGAATGACCCGAGCGTGTCGCGGCTGCACGCGGAGATCGTCCGTCGCGGGCCCTACATTTACGTAGTTGACCTGGGATTATCACGCAACGGGACCCGGGTGAACGGCCGCCCGGTGGCCCGCCGGGTCCTGGCGGACGGCGATGTGGTGGCGTTCGGCGCGGCGCGGTGCCGGATCGGCGGGCTGCCCCGCGAGGATCTCCCCGCCGAGGCTGAACTGCGCCGTCCCGCCGTACCGGACCTGACCCGGCGGGAACTCGACGTGCTGGCCTCCCTGTGCCGCCCCGCGCTGTCGGACGACGCCTTCGTGGCGCCGGCCACGGCCCGGGAGATCGCGGCCGATCTGGTCGTCACGGAGGCGGCCGTCAAGCAGCACCTGCTGCGCCTCTACCAGAAATTCCGGATTTCCGGCGGCCTGAACCGGCGGATTCCGGCTGGCCAACGAGGTGGTCGCGCTGGGCCTGGTCCGGCCCGCCGACCAGCCGGCGGCCGCCGGGTACGCACCCGAGGCCCGCCTGCCCGCCGACACCGAGGTCACCGGCCGCTGCACCTGACGGGTCAGCCCAGCCGGGAGGGGCCCACGCCGAAGTGCGGCAGCGTGAAGTGCGGCAGATGCAGCAGGATGCTCACGTTCGGCAGGTGCGGCAGCATGAAGCCGAGGTTGGGCCAGTACAGCGGGGGGTTCGCCGCGGCGGCGACGACGGCCGCGGCGGCCAGGCAGAACATGACCAGCGTCACGACCGCCGACGATGCCCTCGTCCGCGCGACCGCGCGGAACACCCGGTTCATTTCCCGCCGGGGACCGGCCGAGGCCGGCCCGATCCCGTAGAACGCCACCGCGGCGCCGGCCGCGTACGACCCGGCGAGCGAGGTGGAACCGGCGGTGCTCATGACGAGCGTCCCCGCGAACACGACCGCGGCGACCAGGGCCGCGAGCGGGGCGAGCAGGGCCGTGATCAGCACGGACCGCGCGATGGCCCAGGGCGCGGTCACCACCCCGACCAGGATGTCGGCGGCGCTTGGGCCGCGCGCCGAACGCCGCATGGTCAGGGCGCTCTGCGCCCGGTCGCCGGCGCGCAGCAGGGTGATGACGGCGACGGCGCCGATCGTCCCGGCAACCGGCAGCATGACGCTCACCGCGATGGCGACGACCATGATGGCCAGGCCGAGCAGGGGGGACGGCTGGGCGCGCTGGGACGCCTGGGGGGCCGGCGGGGACGCAGGACCCGGGCGCACGGCGCCCGTGTCACCGCCCCGGGCAGGCGCGGCGGAGTACCCGGGCGCATACCCGCCGCCCTGGACGGAGCCGTACGGTGCGGCCACGGCGGGCCGGGGCTGGGCGCCGCGCGCGGGAGCGTACTGGACCGGCGGCAGCAGGTCGGCGTAATCGGCGCCCCTGATGGGCTGCGGTGCCCTCAGCGCGTGCGGGGCGGCGGGCCCGGCGGCGTTGAGCGTGCCGGCGCCGCCGGGACCGCCGTGGGCGCCCGCGGAGCCGTAGCCGCCGGGACCGCCGTAGGCGGCGGCGGGGGCACCGTACGCGACGCCATTGCCGGGGACCGGGGCCTGGGTGGTGGCGCCGCGCAGCACCGGCGGCCCCCCGGCCAGGCCGGGGGACGCGCACTGGGCGGTCAGCCACGCCGCGGTGGGGCGGCTCCGTGGGTCGCGGCTGAGCGCCGCCGACACCAGCTGGGCGAGCGGCCCCGGGATGCCCGCGAGGTCGGCGTTGCCCTGGACGATGCGGTAGAAGATGTTCTCGAACGACCCGCTGCCGAACGGCGGCCGCCCGGTGGCGGCGTAGGCGATGGTGGCGCCCCAGGAATGGACGTCAGACGCCTGGCTGCTGGGCTGGCCCTCGATCACCTCGGGGGCCAGGAAGCCGGGCGTCCCCATGAACATGCCGGTCTGGGTGAGCCTCGTCGTGTCGCCGGTGTAGGCGATACCGAAGTCGATGACGACTGGATCGCCGTCGTGCAGCATCACGTTGCCCGGCTTGAGGTCGCGGTGCACGACGCCGGCCGCGTGCACGGCCACCAGGGCCTGGGCCAGCCCGCGCGCCAGCCGTTCGAGGGCCCACGGCGGGAGCGGCCCCTGCTGGCGCACTACGTCGTCCAGGGTGTGACCGGGTACGTACCGGGTGACGATGTACGGGAACTTCCCGGTGACGTCGGCGTCGAGCACCTCGGCGACGTAGGGGCTGCGGACCCGCCGCATAACCTCCACCTCGCGGGCCAGCCTGCGGCGGGCGTTCGGCTCCTCCGCGACACGGGAGTGCAGGACCTTGACCGCGACCATCCGGCGTTCCTGGTCGCGGGCCAGGTACACCGCTCCCATGCCGCCTTCGCCGATCCGCTCACGCAAGCGGTACGGCCCGAGCCTGTCCGGTATCCGGTCCTGTGCGGCCATTGCCACACCAGACTACGGGGCCTGCGCAAGAATGCCGAAGCGATTGGGCAGGTGCGCAGGTCAGAGGCGTCCGATCGGCCCGGCCAGCGGCCGGAGGGCCCTCAGCTTCCCGCGACCAGCTTGCGCAGCGCCTGGGCGGCGATGGCGTTGCGCTCCGCGTGCGTGACGAGCGCGGCCGCGAGCGCGGCCGTCCACTCCTGCAGCGGAACCGGCGTCCGGGACAGCACCACCCCGCGGACCTCCCGGCAGATTTCGGCGGCGGGCTGCCCGCGGTTGACGCTCAGGGTCATGATCTGGTCGCCCAGCCGGACAACGACCCGCGACACCTCGCCGGGGCGGCCGCGCATCCGGTCCGACACCGAGCGCTCGCGGTCCACGGTGACGGTGCCAGGCGGCAGCGCGTCGCTGAGCGATTCGGTCAGGACCCGCGCGTAGATCGCCACGTCGGCGCTGTCCGCCCGCAGCGCCGCCGCGACCAGGTCGAAGGAGGGAGCGTCACTGGATTCGGTCATGTCTCACCGGCCAGTGAACGTCGCTTTCCCGGGACCGTTCTCCAGGAAACTGCGCATCCCCGACTGCTGGTCCTCGGTGCCGAACAGCCCGGTGAAGTGCAGCCGCTCGATCTCCAGGCCCGCGTCCAGGTCCCGTGCCAGGCCCTCGTCGATGGCCTGCTTGGCGGCGCGCAGCGCCAGCGCGCGCCCCGCCGGTGTAGCGCTCCGCGAGCAGCCGGGCGGCCGCGTAGACGTCGGCGTCGGGCACCACCTGGTCGGCCAGGCCGATGCGCAGCGCCTCGGCCGCGTCGGCGACGCGCCCGCTGTAGACGAGGTCCTTGGCCCGGGACGGGCCGATCAGCCGCGGCAGCCGCTGGGTGCCGCCCGCGCCGGGGATCATGCCGAGCAGGATCTCCGGCTGGCCAACCTTGGCGCTGCTCGCCCAGCACGCGGAAATCGGCGCACAGGGCCAGTTCCAGACCGCCGCCCAGCGCGTACCCGGTGACCGCCGCGATGACCGGCTTGGGAATCCGGGCGACGGCCTTGAAGGCGTTCTCGATGGCCGCGCCGTAGTCCATGATCCGGGCATGGCTGGCCACGGCCATCTCCTTGACGTCAGCGCCGGCCGCGAAGGTCTTTTCGCCGCCGTAAAGGATGACGGCGCGGATCTCCGGGTCGGCGCCGACCTGCGCGGCCGCGGCGCCGATCTCGTTTTGCATCTGGCCGTTGAGCGCGTTGACCGGCGGCCGTTCCAGCTGGATGGTCGCGATACCCGCCTCGGTCGTTACTCGCACGAAGTCACCCATGACAGTCCTCCACCTCATCGCGGTGTTCCGCCCCCCAGCTTTCCCGGGTATCACCCTTTCAGGAAGACCCGTGCCGATGGGAGCCGGCCGGGGCGTACCGCTCAGCGGAGGTCGCCGTTGGTCATCCCGGCCGGTGCGTCCGGTGCGGTCACCAGCCCGAGCTCGGCCCGGCTGGCCAGCAGCGGGTGGCGGGGCAGGACGCGGACCGTATAGCCGAACGGGCCCGGCTGGGTGAGCTCGATCTCGCCGGAGTAGCGCACGGCCGTACCTGCCTGCGGTTCAACCGCGTCTGCACCGTCGGGTGACAGCGGGATGAAGGACGGGTCGACCAGCTCGTCCTGCTCGTTGGCGCGGCCGGAGACTACCTCGACGCAGACGTCATCCGGTTTGAGGTCGCCGAGCGCGACCACCGCGCGCACGGTGAGCGGCGTGCCGAGCTGCGGCTCGCCCGCGTCCGCCTCGACGTGCTCGATGCGCACGGCCGGCCAGGCCATCCCGACCCGGCGCCTCCACGCGGCCAGCTCGCGGGCGGCGCGGTAGGTCCCGCCGTCCGCCAGCGCCCGGGAGGACTTCGTCGCCGGCGCGTACAGCGTGGTGACGTAATCGCGGACCATCCGCTCGGCCGGCACGCGCGGCCCGAGCGTCCGGAGCGCGTGCCGGATCATGTCGACCCAGCCGTCGGGCACCCCGTCCGTGTCCTGCCGGTAGAACATCGGCGCCACCGAGTTGCCGAGCAGGTCGTACAGGGCCGAGGCCTCCAGCTCATCGCGGCGGCCCGGATCGGGCACGCCGTCGGCGGACGGGATCTCCCAGCCGTTGCCGCCGTCGTACCACTCGTCCCACCAGCCGTCACGCACCGACAGGTTCAGGCCGCCGTTCAGCGCCGCCTTCATCCCGGAGGTCCCGCAGGCCTCGAGCGGGCGGAGCGGGTTGTTCAGCCAGACGTCGCACCCGCGGACCAGGGAGCGGGCCATCTCCATGTCGTAGTCCGGCAGGAAGACGATGCGCCCGCGCACCTTCGGGTCGTCGGTGAACTGGACCATCTGCTGGATCAGCCGCTTGCCGCCCTCGTCGGCCGGGTGCGCCTTGCCCGCGATGACGATCTGGATCGGGCGTTCCGGGTCGAGCAGCAACTCGGTGAGCCGGGCCTCATCGTGCAGCATCAGCGTGAGGCGCTTGTAGGACGGCACGCGGCGGGCGAAGCCGATGGTCAGCGTGCCCGGGTCGAACACGTCGTCGATCCAGGTCAGCTCGGCCTCGCTGGCGCCGCGCTGGCGCCAGGAGACCCGCAGCCGCCTGCGGGTCTCCGCGACCAGGTTCTCCCGCAGCACGCGGCGCACGGACCAGATCCTGGCCTCGGGCAGGTCCGCCACGCGGTCCCAGTCCCAGTTCCCGCCTTCGCTCAGCACTTCGGCGCCCGGGTCGGCGAGCTCGAGCATCTCGCTGGCTACCCAGGTGGCGGGGTGCACGCCGTTGGTGATGGAGCCGATCGGGATCTCGGCCTCCTCGAATCCGGGCCACAGCCCGGAGAACATCTGCCGGCTCACCGCGCCGTGCAGCTTGCTGACGCCGTTCACCCGCTGCGCGAGCCGCATGCCCATCACGGCCATGTTGAAGACGTGCGGGTCACCGCCCGGGTAGGTTTCGGCCCCGAGCGCGAGCACGCGCTCCACCGGCAGCGCCGGGTCCGCGGCGTCCTTGCTGAAGTAAAGCTCGATGAGATCGCGGGGGAAGCGGTCGATGCCGGCCGGGACCGGGGTGTGCGTGGTGAACACGGTGCCGGCCCGGCACGCCTCCAGGGCCGCATCGAAGCTGAGGCCGGTGGCGGCGTAGGTGCGGATGCGCTCCAGGCCGAGGAAGCCCGCGTGGCCCTCGTTGGTGTGGAACACCTCGGGCTCCGGGTGCCCGGTGATCTCGCAGAACGCCCGGACGGCGCGCATGCCGCCGATGCCGAGCAGCAGTTCCTGGCGGAGCCGGTGCTCGGTGCCGCCGCCGTACAGCCGGTCGGTGACCTCGTGCAGGGCCGGCTCGTTATCCTCCACGTAGGAGTCGAGCAGCAGCAGCGGCACGCGGCCCACCCGGGCCAGCCACACCTGCGCGTGCAGCAGGTGTCCATCGGCCAGGGTGACGGTGATCCGCACCGGCGTGCCGGCGGCGTCCCGCAGCAAATCGAGCGGGAGGCCGTTCGGGTCGGTGGCCGGGTAGCGCTCGGCCTGCCACCCGTCCGCGGACAGCGACTGGGTGAAGTAGCCGTGCCGGTACAGCAGGCCCACGCCGATGAGCGGCACCCCGAGGTCGCTCGCCGCCTTCAGGTGGTCCCCGGCCAGGATGCCGAGACCACCGGAGTACTCCGGGAGCACCTCGGTGATGCCGTATTCGGGCGAGAAGTACGCGATCGCGCCGGGCGCCGCGACCAGCGGCCCGGTCCCGACGGCCTGCTCGTCACGGGCCCGCTGGAACCAGCGGGGGCCGGTCAGGTACCCCTCCAGCTGCTGCCTCGCGGCGTTCAGCCGCGCCAGGAAGTCCTGGTCCGACGCGAGCGCGGCCAGCCGCTCCGGGCGCAGGGCGCTGAGCATGGTGATCGGGTCACCGCCGGACGCTTCCCACGCCTCCGGGTCGATCGACGCGAACAGGTCGACGGTCTCGGGATGCCACGACCAGCGGAGATTGAGCATGAGGTCGCGCAGGGGAGCCAGCGGCTCGGGCAGCACGGTACGGACGGTGAACCGGCGGATCGCTCTCACGAGGAGTGACCCTAGCCCGTCTGCGCCGGTGCAGGAGAATCGGCCGCCGCTTCCGTGCCGCTTGTCACATCACTGCCTATCTGCGGTGTTATCACCACTAAAGACACTCCCGATCCTATCGGATAAGCACGTCCTGGCACTCCCTAGCACACCGCGCCGCTGCGGGGCAGGGACCAAGGGGCTCAGCGGGTGCGGAGCCGCCAGATTTCGGTATTTGCGGCGACCCGCCGTCGGGCTGACCACGAACGCTGTCACGGTGTCCCATTACGTGCGTTCAGGCGCATGAATCTCTCCAGCCGGAACGGGACGTGAACGGAAGTTACCGGGCAGCACGGGCGCCGCACTGGCATGCCTACCTGCGCTCTCGATAGCGTGACAGCCGTGATCGGACGAATCCCCATTTTCGACGTTCAGCCCTCCGTGGAATGCGGCCGCTGGCCCGCGAAATCGGTCGTGGGCGAGACCTTCCCGGTGAGCGCGACCGTGTTCCGTGAGGGGCACGGCCGTATCGCCGCCGGCGTGGTCCTGCGCGGCCCGGACGGAATCAGCCAGCCAATGGAGATCCTGCACGAGCTGGCGCCCGGCACCGACCGGTACGGCGCGGACGTCGCGGCGGGCGCCGAGGGCACCTGGTCCTTCCGCGTCGAGGCATGGGCGGATCCGATCGCCGACTGGCAGCACGACGCCTTCATCAAGGTGCCGCGCGGCCAGGACATCGAGCTGATGATGGCCGAGGGCGCGCTCCTGTTCGAGCGCGCGTCCAAATCGATCATCAAGTCGTCACGGATCCGGCTGCCCGAACCGGAGGACGCGGGCAGCCCGGCAGCGGACGGCAAACCGGTCCCCCCGGACGTGGCCCGCGCCGCCCTGGCCGAGGTGGCGGCCGTGCTCCGCGATCCCGGCCGCACGCCGTGGGACCGCCTGGCGGCCACCCGGCAGCCGGAGATCACCCTGATCCAGTGGGCCTACCCGCTGCGCCAGTTCGTCACGCGGTCCCGGCGGATGCCGCTGGTCGTCGACCGGGAACGCGCGCTGTACGGGTCCTGGTACGAGTTCTTCCCGCGGTCCGAAGGGGTCCAGATCGACCCGATGGGGCACCGTGAGCCGATGTCGGGGACGCTGCGCACCGCGGCCCGGCGGCTGGACGACATCGCCGTGATGGGCTTCGACGTCGTTTACCTGCCGCCGGTCCACCCCATCGGGACGGCGTTCCGCAAGGGCCGGAACAACACGCTGGACCCGCAGCCAGGTGACCCGGGCTCACCGTGGGCCATCGGCTCCGCCGACGGAGGTCACGATGCCATCCACCCCGACCTGGGGACGTTCGACGACTTCGACGCGTTCGTCGCGCGGACCCGCGAACTCGGCATGGAGGTGGCGCTCGATTTCGCCCTGCAGGCGTCGCCGGATCACCCGTGGGTCAAAGAGCATCCCGAGTGGTTCACCACCCGGGCCGACGGCACAATCGCGTACGCGGAGAACCCGCCCAAGAAATACCAGGACATTTACCCCGTCAATTTTGACAATGACCCGGCGGGAATCTACGCCGAGTCGCTGCGGATCCTCCGGCTGTGGATGGATCACGGCGTCCGGATCTTCCGGGTGGACAACCCGCACACCAAGCCGCTGGCGTTCTGGGAGGGGCTGCTGGCCGAGGTGCACGCGACCGACCCCGACGTGCTGTTCCTGGCCGAGGCGTTCACCCGGCCGGCCATGATGCGCGCGCTGGCCATGGTCGGCTTCCACCAGTCGTACACGTACTTCACCTGGCGGAACCACGCCGACGAGCTGATGGAGTACCTGCGCGAGCTGTCCACCGGGACCGCGTCGTACATGCGGCCTAACTTCTTCACCAACACCCCGGACATCCTGCACGAGTACCTGCAGCACGGCGGGCCGCCGGCGTTCAAGATCAGGGCCGTTCTGGCCGCCATGCTGTCGCCGACCTGGGGTATTTACTCGGGGTACGAGCTGTGCGAACACATTCCACTGCGGCCCGGCAGCGAGGAGTACATGGATTCGGAAAAATACCAGTACCGGCCGCGCGACTGGGACGAGGCGGCGCGTGACAATGTCGGCATCGCGCCTTTTATCACGAGCCTCAATAGAATCCGGAAATCACACCCCTCACTACACCGGCTGCGTAACCTACGCTTTCATACTGTTGATCAGCCGGACTGGCTCTGCTTCTCCAAGCGCGTCACCCCGCGGGAGGAACCGCTAGGACTGTCCGGTGAGGCAGGCCCCGGCCGGGCCGACACCGTCCTGGTGATCGTCAACCTCGATCCCCGCCAGGCACGTGAGGCCACGGTGTTCCTGGACCTGCCGGCGCTGGGGATGGACTGGGGGGCTGGGTTCACCGTCACTGATGAACTCACCGGCGAGTCCTACCGTTGGGGGCAGGCCAACTACGTCCGCCTGGATCCGTTCACGACGCCGGTGCACATCTTCTCGGTCCGTGCCGACTGATGGGCCGGTTGACGGGGCTGACCGACGGGGCTGGCCGGTCGAGAATGTAACAGCAAGCACTACGCAGGAGAACCAGTCGTGACAGAGCCCGACGCGGCGAGGGACCGGCCCGCTGCCACCCCGCACCTGCCAGACTTCACGGCATCGCCCGGTGAGCCCGTACCCGACCCCTTCTCCTTCGATCGGCCCCGGGACCCGGAGTGGTACAAGCGCGCCGTGTTCTACGAGGTGCTGGTCCGCGGGTTCCAGGACTCCACCGGCGACGGCACCGGTGACGTCCTGGGCCTGACCTCGCGGCTGGACTACCTGCAGTGGCTCGGCATCGACTGCATCTGGCTGCTGCCGATCTATGAGTCCCCGCTGAAGGACGGCGGGTATGACATCTCCGACTTCATGAAGGTGCTCAGCGACTACGGCACCATCGGGGACTTCGTCGAACTGGTCGAGGAGGCCCACAAACGGGGCATCCGCGTCATCGCCGACCTGGTCATGAACCACACCAGTGACCAGCATCCCTGGTTCCAGGCCTCCCGGGCCGAGCCGGACGGCCCGTTCGGCGACTTCTACGTGTGGTCCAGCACCGACGACAAGTACGCCGAGGCGCGGGTCATCTTCGTCGACACCGAGCAGTCCAACTGGACCTACGATCCGGTGCGCGGCCAGTACTACTGGCACCGGTTCTTCTCCCACCAGCCCGACCTGAACTTCGAGAACCCCGCTGTCGCGGACGCGATGATCGAGGTCCTGCGGTTCTGGCTCGACCTCGGCATCGACGGCTTCCGGCTGGACGCGGTGCCCTACCTGTACGAACGGGAGGGCACCAACTGTGAGAACCTCAAGGAGACGCACGAGTACCTCAAGCGGATCCGCGCCGAGGTGGACCGGCTGTACCCGGACCGGGTGCTGCTGGCGGAGGCGAACCAGTGGCCGGGCGACGTGGTCGAGTACTTCGGCGACCCCGAGACCGGGGGCGACGAGTGCCACATGGCGTTCCACTTCCCGCTGATGCCGCGCATCTTCATGGCCGTCCGGCGGGAGCAGCGCTACCCGATCTCCGAGATCATGGCGCAGACCCCGCAGATCCCGTCCCGCTGCCAGTGGGGCATCTTCCTGCGCAACCACGACGAGCTGACGCTCGAGATGGTGACCGACGACGAGCGCGACTACATGTGGACCGAGTACGCCAAGGATCCCCGGATGAAGGCGAACATCGGGATCCGGCGGCGGCTCGCGCCGCTGCTCGACAACGATCGCGACCAGCTTGAGCTGTTCACCGCACTGCTGCTGTCGCTGCCCGGCTCGCCGGTGCTGTACTACGGCGACGAGATCGGCATGGGCGACAACATCTGGCTCGGTGACCGGGACGGCGTCCGCACCCCCATGCAGTGGACCCTGGACCGCAACGGCGGCTTCTCCAGCTGCGACCCGCAGCGGCTGTACCTGCCGCCGATCATGGACCCGATCTACGGCTACCAGGCGCTCAACGTCGAGTCGCAGACCCGCAACCCCGGCTCGCTGCTGCACTGGACCCGGCGCATGATCGAGATCAGGAAGCGGCACCCGGTCTTCGGCAACGGCGCGTACGGGGAACTGAGCTCGTCCAACCCCAGCGTGCTCGCGTTCGTCCGCACCACGGCGGAAACCGACCAGGGGCCCGACGGATCGGACATGATCCTGTGCGTCAACAACCTGTCCCGCTTCCCGCAGCCGGTCGAACTGGACCTGCGGCGGTTCCGCGGGGTGACACCCGTGGAGTGCATGGGCGGCGTCACCTTCCCCAGGATCGGCGAGCTGAGCTACCTGCTGACCCTGCCAGGGCACGGCTTCTACTGGTTCCAGCTCCCCCCGCCACGGGAGGATCACGAGCATTAGGGAACGATGGTGCCGCCGCGCCTGTGATGCTGTGACCCGACCTGACCGGAATTATGACCCGACCTGACCGGAACAACAATGACCCGACCTGACCGGAACAATGACCCGACCTGACCGGAACACCGCGCCCGAATTCTCCCGGGACACTCGATTCCCGGGGGTTTCAGGAAACCCTTCACGGGGAGTGGGTATGTCAAGGTGATGAGACTCGAGGATGCACTCGCGACGTGGCTGCTGGAGCAGCGATGGTTCGCGGGCAAGGGACGAACGCTCCGTGACCTGGCGGTGGTCGCCGACACACAGGTCGTGGCGGGCGATCCTGAGCTGCGGCACCTGATCGTCCTGGTCTCGCACGGCGCCACCGCCGACCACTACCAGGTCCTGGTCGGGCTGCGCTCGGAGCTGCCGGACTGGCTGGAACACGCCCGGATCGGCATGACCGACGACGGCCGGCACGCTTACGACGCTCTGCACGATCCGGCGCTGACCCGCCACCTGCTCCGCGCCATCGCAGCCAACCAGACCATCGAGTCGCTGACCTTCTCCCGCGAGCCCGGCGCCGAGATCGAGACCGAGCTCGACAGCATCGTGCTGACCGCGGAGCAGAGCAACACCAGCCTGGTGTTCGGCGAGCAGTCGATCCTGAAGGTGTTCCGCCGGGTCTCCCCCGGGCCCAACCCGGACCTGGAGGTCACCTCCGCGCTGTCCCGGCTCGGGTCGCCGCACGTGGCCGAGCCGTACGGCTCGATCGAGACGCTGATGGACGGGGTCACCACGACGCTGGCGATCCTGTCCAAGTACCTGCGCACGGCCACCGACGGCTGGACGCTCGCGGCGACCAGCGTCCGCGACCTGTACGCCAGCAACCTGTACACGAATGATCCGTACACCACCGGCCCGTTCCCCATGGTGACCGGTTCCGGCGAGCCCCCGGCGGCTGGCGTGGCCCAGCTGGGCGACGGGGCGAGCGTGGCCGGCGCGGGCGGCGACTTCGCCGGCGAGGCGCACCGGCTCGGCGCCGCGACCGCCGAGGTGCACCAGGACCTCGCCGAGGCGTTCGGCACCGACGAGCTGTCCCCCGACGCCCTGCGCGACCTGGCCGAGCAGATGTTCCGCCGCCTCGACCTGGCCACCGCGGCCGTGCCCGAGCTGGCCCGGTACGCCGACATGATCGGCGACGCGTACTCGCACCTGGCCAAGCTGAACGAGCCGGTCCCGGCCCAGCGGGTACACGGCGACTACCACCTGGGCCAGGTCATGCGGACCGAGACCGGGTGGATCCTGCTCGACTTCGAGGGTGAGCCGGCCAGCCCGCTGGCCCAGCGCCGGGCCCGGTCCGCCCCGATGCGCGACGTCGCCGGCATGCTCCGCTCGTTCGAATACGCGGCGCGTTTCCAGCTGCTCAACCACCCGGACGCCGACCGGCTCCGCGGCGTGGCCCGGGAATGGGTACGGCGTAACAGCGCCGCGTTCTGCGCCGGGTACGCCGAGGCGGGCGGCCTGGACCCGGTCGCCAGCGAGGTCCTGCTGCGGGCCCTGCAGCTGGACAAGGCGGTGTACGAAGTGATGTACGAAGCCAGGCACCGGCCATCCTGGCTCCAGATCCCGCTGGACTCCCTGGCCGACTTTCCCTCCTGATCACCACTGACGTACCGTCTTCTGACATGCCCCCTTCCTCACCATCTTCTGCCGGGCCCGCTTCGGGCGGGCCCGGCGCTCGCGGGCCCGGCGCTCGCGGGCCCGATGCTTCCGGCGCTCCCGGCGCGCCCCGCCATCCGGACGTGCCTGACGTGACGGACGGCGCCCAGGTGCCCGGAGCGGCGCCCGAGCCGGCGCAGCCGCGGCAGGCCGCGGTCGTCGCCGGGGTCAACCTGGGCGAGATCGAGCGCATCGTCGCCGGCACCCACCACGACCCGCACTCGATCCTCGGCGTGCACCCCGGGCCCGACGGGTTCGCGATCCGGACGCTCCGGCCGTTCGCCGCGACCGTGGCGGTGCTGCTCGAAGACGGGCGCCGGCTCCCGATGGAGCACGTGCATCTCGGCGTGTTCGCGGTCACCGTGCCCTACGACGAGGTACCCGGCGATCCCGATAGGCCCCCGGCGTACCGGATCGCCATCGCCTACCCCGCCGCGGACGGCACCACCGGACCCGAGACGATCACCGACGACCCGTACCGCCACCTGCCCACGCTGGGCGAAGTCGACCTCTACCTGATCGGTGAGGGACGGCACGAGGAACTGTGGCGCGTGCTGGGGGCGCACGTCCGCGATCTCGGCGAGGACGGCCTCGGCCCCATCACCGGCACGTCGTTCGCGGTGTGGGCCCCGAACGCCCGCGGTATGCGCGTGATCGGCGACTTCAACCACTGGAACGGCCGGGCCCACCCGATGCGCTCACTGGGCGGCGCCGGCGTCTGGGACCTGTTCGTGCCCGGGATCGGCGCGGGGACCCGCTACAAGTACGAGATCTGCGGGCCGGACGGCACGTGGCGGGCCAAGGCCGACCCGATGGCGGAGGGCACCGAGCGGCCGCCCGCGACCGATTCCGTCGTGGTGTCGTCACACCACGAGTGGCAGGACGGCGCCTGGATGACGGACCGGCCGCGACGGCAGGCCGTCCGTGAGCCGCTGAGCATCTACGAAGTGCACATCGGCTCCTGGCGGCCCGGCCAGTCCTACCGCGACCTGGCGGAGGAGCTCACCGCCTACGTCACCGAGATGGGGTTCACCCACGTGGAGTTCCTCCCGGTGGCGGAACACCCGTACGGCGGGTCCTGGGGCTACCAGGTCACGTCGTATTACGCGCCGTCGTCCCGGTTCGGCAGCCCGGACGACTTCCGCTACCTGGTGGACCGGCTGCACCAGGCCGGCATCGGCGTCATCATCGACTGGGTTCCCGCCCACTTCCCGCGGGACGACTGGGCCCTGGCCCGGTTCGACGGGACACCTCTGTACGAACACCCCGACCCGCGGCGCGGCAGCCATCCGGACTGGGGCACGCTCATCTTCAACTACGGCCGGACCGAGGTGCGGAACTTCCTGGTGGCCAACGCCGTGTACTGGCTGTCGGAGTTCCACATCGACGGCCTGCGGGTCGACGCGGTCGCATCCATGCTCTATCTGGACTACTCGCGCGAGGCCGGCCAGTGGACGCCGAACCAGTACGGCGGGCGGGAGAACCTCGAGGCCGTGTCGTTCCTGCAGGAGGTCAACGCCACCTGCTACCGGCGCGAGCCAGGGATCATGATGATCGCCGAGGAGTCCACCGCGTGGCCCGGGGTGACCCGGCCGGTCCACCTCGGCGGGCTGGGGTTCGGCTTCAAGTGGAACATGGGCTGGATGAACGACACCCTGACCTACCTGAGGCGGGACCCGGTCTACCGGCAGTACCACCAGAACGAGCTGACGTTCTCGCTGGTCTATGCGTTCAGCGAGAACTACATCCTGCCGCTGTCGCACGACGAGGTGGTGCACGGGAAGGGCTCGCTGCTCGGCAAGATGCCCGGCGACGAGTGGCGGCGGTTCGCCGGACTGCGCACCCTGCTGGCCTACATGTGGGCCCACCCGGGCAAGCAGCTGCTGTTCATGGGCTCGGAATTCGGCCAGGGGACCGAGTGGTCGGAGGAACGCGGCCTGGATTGGTGGGCGGTCGGCGAGGGGTACCACGCCGGGATTCAGCGGCTCGTCCGTGACATGAACGCGTTCTACCGGGCCTCACCGGCACTGTGGGCGCTGGATTCCTCTCCGGAGGGCTTCAGCTGGATCGACGCGAACGACGCGGCCGGGAACACGCTGTCCTTCCTGCGGTTTGCCTCCCCCGTCCCGTCGGAAGCACCCCCGCCGCCGCGCGTTCCGTCCGGGCTGGTCGCGGGCCGGGCGGCCGGCCCTCCGCCGTCCCCGGATGTGGCTCCCGCGGTGGCCGCCCCGGTCTGGGCGGCTCCGGAGGCGTCGGCGCTGCCAAGCCCGATGGGGTTCCCGCCCTCGGTTCGGGGGGCCACGACGCTGGCGTGCGTGGTGAACTTCTCCGGCGGTCCGCACGAGAACTACAAGATCGGCCTGCCGCACGCCGGCCGCTGGCTCGAGGTCATCAACACGGACGCGGACAATTACGGCGGCAGCGGCGTCGGCAACCTGGGCGCCGTGTACGCGGTCGAGGAGGAGCGGCACGGCCGCCCCGCCTCCGCCACGATCAGGGTCCCGCCGCTCGGTGTCCTCTGGCTGGCTCCCGACCCCGGGGCCGGGTCCTGGAGGCAGGCCGGCCCGGTCGCTCACCGGCCCCGCACCGGCGCAGGTACATGGCCGCAGTATTGACCGGTCTGCCGGTACCACCCGCGCCAGCCGGCCCGGCGGGCCCAGCGACCCCGCTGAGCGGCGTCAGGCCACGCTGCCGAGCGGCCTCAGGACGGGCTGCTGACCTTGAAGACCGGGTGGTCGGGCGAGATCCGGCGCAGGTCGGCAGCTGAAGCGTCCGGCCCCACACCGCCGAAGAACACGCCGACCTCGGCCTTCCACCGGGTCAGGTAGGCGCGCAGGATCGCCGGCTTGTCGTCGTCGGAGACCTCCTCGGCGATGAACGGCTCGGCGCGGCGGCCGAGGCGCAGCTCGCCCTCGCGGGCGGCCCGCAGGTTGCGGACCCACTGCGTATGACCGCGCGGCGAGACGAGGTAGCGCTGGCCGTCGATGATCAGGAGATTGACCGGGGTGGTACGCCACTCGCCGCTCTTGCGGCCCCGGACGGCCAGGACCCGGGAGCCCAGGATGCTGATGCCGAGGCCGGCCAGCCCGGCGATGAGCTTGTTGAATACGTTGCGGGTGAACCAGCCCGGCTCTTGGTACCGGCGCGGCGTCTGTGCGGTCATGGGGCCTCCTCGGCTTCCTGCTCTCACCCTTGACCCCGGTCAATTCGAGAGCACTGCTCTATCTAAAGAGCAGTTAACACCTCCATCAGGAGCTGCGTCAAGAGCGGTGCTCACAAAAAAGACATACGTTCTCGCGATGACAGCCGCAGGTCAGGCTGGAAGACCCGGAGGACGGCAGGGGCAGGGGCAGGCGGCGACCTGGCCGGACGCTGAGAGGGACCGCTAGGGTCGCCAGCCGGGCCATTTGGTCAGCTCCGCCCTTGAGATCTTCCGGTTGACGATGTCGCTGGCGAACTCGGAGAGCTTGCGGTTGTGATCGCGCGCGTAGTTCCTCAGCAGTTTGAATGCGTCGTCCACATTCATGGTCAGGTACTCGGCAAGCATTCCCTTGGCCTGCTCGATGATCACGCGGCTGTTCAGCGCGGTCTGGAGCTGCTCAGCCAGCAGGCTGCGCTCCCTGAGCGCCCGTTCCTGGATCAGCCCGATCGCGGCCATCTCCGCCATGGCCTGCGCTATGTCCATCTCGGCCCGGGTGAATGGCTCGTCGGTGCCGCGGAACAGGTTCAGGGCGCCGATCACGTCTGTGCGCACGCGCAGCGGGACGGCGCACATCATCTGGAAGCCCGCATCGGATGCTTCCGGCGCGAAGGCCGGCCAGCGGACGCGGCTGTCGGCCGCGCTCGCCTGCACGGGCCGGCCGGAGGAGAACGCATCCAGGCATGGGCCCTGTGCACCCTGGAGCTCGAAGAGCTCAAGCAGCCGCATCCGCTCGTCCGAGGATGCGATCAGCCGCAGTCCGCCGCGCGGGTCGGCCAGCATGACCCCGGCTGCCTCGGCCCCGAGGATCTCAACCGAGTCGGTGGACAGGCTCTGCAAAAAATCAACGACGTCAAAGTCGCTGGCCAGCGTGTCCGCCAGACGTACAAAGGCCCGGGCCAGCATGGCCTCGCGGCTCACGTCGCCCCTGTGCACATCTGGGCCGGGTTCCCGGGGCTGGGCGGCCTGGCCGCCGCCGATCTCACTCATCGAATCGCACCCGCCGTTCAACGACATTCTGCGCAACGTCATAGATCGAACGCCCGCTCGCGAACGCTGCGGCCCGCAGGCGGGCGAGCGCGTTGGACATGGTCTCGTCCAGCTGCACGGCGATCATCCCGGTCGCCTGATCGATCACGACCCGGTCCGCGCCGACCGCCGCCAGCAGCTCCGCCAGATCCGGGCCCCCCCGCAAGTACGGCTGGTACAGCACAGCATCACGGGCGATGTCCGCCGCAACCAGGGCATCCGCCAGGTGTTCCTCGCTCAGCATCCCGGGCCTGTCACGGCACAGGTCCAGCGTACCGATACCGCCCGGCCCCACGCTCAGCGGCAGCGAGAATTCGGCGTGCACGCCAATCGCCAGGGCCGCCGCCGCGAACGCCGGCCAGCGGTTAGCGTTCTCGGCCGCCAGGTCGGGCAGCAGCACCGGAGCCCCGGAGGCATAGGCCTGCAGGCACGGGCCCTCACCGAGCTCCATCTGCAGCCCGGTGACCGTCCGGGCGTGCCGCCCGGCACCGGCCAGTACCGTCGCCGACTCTCCGGCCGACATCAGCACGAGCGCGCACCCGGACAAGGCCATCTCATCCACTGCGAACCGGCAGAGGCGCTGCACCAGCTCGCTCACACCGGCGGCGGCGTCCCGCACGGTGACCGCCGCCATGATGCGGGCCCGCCGTCCGTCGTCCCGCATAATCCCCTCCTCGCCCTGCCATACCGCAGCCTCGGAGCTTCTTTACTCACCGTACTCCCGAAAACCCGAGCGTGGAGGACGGCGCACGGCACCAGGGCCCCTCACCCGGCTCCGGAGGCCGCAGGCGGAAAGGGGGCCGCAGGCGGAAAGGGGGCCGCAGGCGGAAGGGGGCCGTAGGCGGAAGGGGAGGGTCAGGTGACCGGGACGATGCGGGCCTGGCGCAGGCCGCCGCGAGTGATCGTGAGCAGGCCAATCGTGCCGTGCGGCTGGCGCCTGCGGTCGGTGGGCGAACCGGGGTTGAAGATGCGCACGCCGTCGACGGATTGATCGAGCGGGATGTGGGAGTGCCCGAACACCACGAGCCGGGCGCCGGGGAACCGGTGGCGCATGCGCGCGACGCGGCCGGCCGGCGGGCCGCTGTCGTGGACCATCGCCACGCTGAGCCCGGCCAGGTCCATCTCCAGGGTCTCGGGTGCGCCCCACGCCGCGACGTCCGGGCCGTCGTTGTTGCCCAGCACCGCGCGGACGGGCGCGAAGGCGGACAGTTCGTCGAGGACGGCGGCGGTGCAGACGTCTCCGGCGTGCAGGATGAGATCGGCCGTGCGCAGGTGCTCAGCCACCCGCGGCGGGCAGGATGGCCAGCGGCGGGGCGCGTGGGTGTCGGACACTACGGCGATCTTCACCGGGCCATCATGCCGTCCCGGCGCCCAGGCCGCCCAGGCCGCATCGCCGCCCGGCCGCGGACACGGGCCGGGGCGCGGACAGAGATGTCGCGTGGTCAGACGCGCCGTGGGCCGCGGTCGTCGTAGATGGCCGGCATCACGGAGGTCAGCGCGGAGCTGGCTTCCTGACGGGCTCTCCGGTCTCGTTCCCGGGCCTCGGCCCCGGCCGCGGCGGCCGCGAGGCGGTCGGCGGACGAACGCCGGAGACGGACCCGCTTCCTGGCCTTCAGACCGCGGTCGGCGAGAGCCGCGATGACGAACAGGACGACAGCGACAACGATAAGCGCAACCATCAGCATCTTCGGTCGAGAGTGAGCTTTCCGGGGACACTTCAATGCTACGTGCCGGGCCGGCCGCCCGGCTTATGCGGCACGGGGATCCGATCTCACAAGAGGGCATAGAGCCACGACGGCCCGGCCACGCGGGCCCCGGCGGCCAGGCACCGGCGGCGGAGTTCCCGGTCGGCCGTCACCACGATGCAGCGTCCCCCGCACGCCTGCGCCAGCCGGACGATCTCGTCGTCACCGGAGCCGGGGGCGGATACGACCCGAACGGTCCCGGCGTCCCCCTCCCGTCCCCGGCCGCCCTCCGCCGTGCGGGCCCGTTCGGCGATCCGCGGCGCGGCCGCGCGGGCGGCCCCCTCCAGCACCAGGACCACATCGACTGGGACCAGGCCCGACGCGTCGCGGACAGCGTGGGGAAACCCGGACGGCTCGTCACCTTCGCCCGTGGCCAGCAGCTCGGCCGCGATCCCCGCAGCGCCGCGCACGGCCAGCTTGGCCAGCTCGTCGTGCAGGCGGACCGCGGCCCCGGCCCGGTCCCGCCACCAGCCGTCGGGACGCGAGCCCACCACGTTGGCGCCGTCCACGATGACCGTGACCGCCGGCTCGCCCGCATCCTTGCCTGCGTCCCTGCCCGGATCCGTGCCCGGATCCGTGCCCGCGTTCTTGCCCGCGTCCCTGCCCGCGTCCCTGCCCCTGCCCGATCCCTGCCCGCGTCCCTGCCCGGATCCCTGCCCGGATCCCTGCCCGCGTCCCTGCCCCGATCCCTGCCCGGATCCCTGCCCGCGTCCTTGCCCG
Source organism: uncultured Actinomycetes bacterium (assembly GCA_963809975.1). Taxonomy (GTDB): domain Bacteria; phylum Actinomycetota; class Actinomycetes; order Streptosporangiales; family Streptosporangiaceae; genus Bog-532. Next base: position 111,722 of record CAWELT010000020.1, on the reverse strand, counting down.
CGTCTTTCCCGGGGCCGCGATCCCCGTGGCTCCGGGCGGGGCCGGCTTCGTCGCCTGCGGTCATCTGCCAGCCCCTCCTGTTCGGCGCTGATGGACCGACCATAACGCCGCCACGCGGAGATCGGGGACCGCACCTTCCCGCGGCCGGAGCGCCGCCGCCTAAGCTAGCCGCATGGCAGATGCGATGCTGGCCGGGCACATCACCAAGCTGCGGCAGCGGCGGACCGCGCCGCTCATCCTCGAGCTGGACCTCACGCAGGGCCTCGTGGAAGGGCCGCCCGGCCGACCCGGTGGCCGCGCTGCTGTCGCGGCACAGGACGCGGCTCGCCGATGTCCTCGACGGCCTGCGGCGGGCCCAGGAGGACCCACGGGTCAAGGCGCTCATCGCCAAGGTGGGCGGCCAGCACATCGGCCTGGCCACGGTGCAGGAACTGCGCCAGGCGATCGGGGATTTCCGGGCGGCGGGCAAGTCCGCGTTCGTCTGGGCCGAGTCGTTCGGGGAATTCTCACGCGGCAATCTGCCCTACTACCTCGCCACCGCCTTTGACCAGATCTTTCTCCAGCCGTCCGGCAGTCTGGGGCTGACCGGCATCGTGGTCGAGCAGCTGTTCCTCCGCTCCGCGCTGGACAAGATCGGCGTCAGCTTCGAGGCCGCCCAGCGGAAGGAGTACAAGACCGCGGCGCACCCGCTGACCGAACGGGGCTTCACCCAGCCGGCCCGGGAGGAAACCGAGCACCTGGCCGCATCCATCGCCGGCCAGATCACCAGCGCCATCGCCGAACGGCGGGGGAAGAGCCCGGCCGGCGCGCGGGCCCTGCTCGACCGCGGCCCGTTCCTCCCGCACGAGGCCCTCGCCGAGGGACTCATCGATGCCGTGGGCTACCGCGACGAGGTCTACGCGGCGATCCGCAAGCAGGTGGGCCGCGACGGCCCGGACGCGGTCCTCCAGTACGTGGGCCGCTACCGGCGGGCCCACACCCTGGCGCAGCGGGCCCGCAGGCTGCCGAATCCGCGGGAGCGGTACGTCGCCGTCATCTACGCCAGCGGGCCGATCCGGCAGGGCCGCAGCGGCCGGGGACCGATGTCCGGGCCCGCGATCGGCTCCGACACGGTCGCGAGCGCGCTGCGCGCCGCAGCCGCCGACCAGCGGGCGCGGGCCATCCTGCTCCGGGTCAACAGCCCCGGCGGCTCGTCCACCGCGTCCGACACGATCTGGCGTGAGGTCGTGCGCGCCCGGGCCGCCGGCACGCCGGTTGTCGTGTCCATGGGTGACGTCGCGGCGTCCGGCGGGTACTACATCGCGATGGCGGCGGACGAGATCATCGCGCAGCCGGGCACCATCACCGGCTCGATCGGCGTGGTGACCGGCAAGCCCGTCATCGAGCAGTTGCTGGACCGGGCCGGCATCACCACCGACGCCGTGGCCGAAGGCGCGCACGGCCGGATGTTCGCCCCGACCCATCCGTTCAGCGAGGACGAGTGGGCCATCGTGAACGCCTGGCTCGACCACATCTACGCCGACTTCACCGGCAAGGTGGCCGAGGGGCGCGGGATGTCACCCGAGCAGGTTGACCAGGTAGCCCGGGGGCGCGTCTGGACCGGCACGGATGCCGTGGGCAACGGCCTGGCCGACTCGCTGGGCGGGCTGGCCGCAGCCGCCCGGGCGGCCCGGCGCCGGGGCGGCCTGCCCGAGAACGCGCCGCTGCGCCTGTTCCCGCGGGTGACGCCGCTGGACCAGCTGAGGCCACGCGAATCGAGCGAAGACCGCGCCGCGTGGGCGGCCCTGGGCGCGTCCTTCCCGGCGCTGGCAGCGGGTCTGCTGCCCGCCCTCGGGCCCCTTGCCGAGACGTGGGGCGTGTGGGGGCCGGCCTGGCGGCAGGCCACGCAGGCTGGGCTGCCGCCGTATGGACCGCTGACGATGCCGGGTTACTGGAGCATCGGTTGACGGAACGGGCCCACGGCGGCGATTCCGCTCCGGGGGGCCCCTCCGGCTGGGACAGCGTGCTGTCCGCCTACGCGGCTGGCGTCACCCTCGTGACCATCGCCGACGGCCGTGACGACATCGGCACGACGGTCAGCGCGTTCAACCCGGTCTCGCTTGATCCGCCGCTCGTGCTCATCGCCCTGCTGGCAACGTCCTATCCGGCCGAACTGCTCGGCGCTGACGCCCGCGGTGGCGGGGGCGCTCCCAGCGACGGCCCGGGGCCTGATGCTGGCGCGAGAGCTGGCGGCGGGGCGGCGGCGGGGCGGTTCGCGGTCTGCCTGCTCGCCGCGGGCCAGCGCATGCTGGCGGGCCGCTTCGCGGCCGCGGGGCGGCCGAACGCGCGGCGGATGCTGGACGCGGTCCCGCATCGGCGGGGGGCGCTGTCCGGCGCGCTGATCCCTGAGGGCGGTCTGGCGGCGCTGGAATGCCAGGTGACCCAGCGGGTCCCGGCCGGCGACCACGTGGTGCTCATCGCGCGCGTGCTCGCGGTGCCCTACCAGGCCGCGTCCGGCGACCCCCTGGTCCGCTTCCGCGGCCGGTATCCCTCGCTCTGCTGAGCCGGGCGCGTATCCCTCGCTCTGCTGAGCCAGGCGCGCCGATAGCCGTGCCCGGGGCGGGCGGATGGTCACACCGCTGCCGCGCGGCCAGCGCGGGGTCCGCCCCGCGCTGGCCGCGGCCCGTCAGGCGGCGCGCTTGTAGGCGCGCACCGCCAGCGGCACAAAAACGACGAGGATCCCGGCCAGCCACACGAGGCTCTTCCACAGGCTCGCCTCGACCGGTCCGCCAAGGGCCAGCGCGCGCATCGTATCGACCACGTAGGTGACCGGCTGGTTGTTGGCGAAGGCCTGCAGCCAGCCCGGCATGGTCGCGATGGGCACGAACGCCGAGCTGAGGAACGTGATCGGGAACAGCCAGATCAGCCCGAACGCCTGCACCGATTCCTCATCGCCGATGGCCAGCCCGGTGAATGCGGCGATACAGCAGATCGACAGCCCGAAGAGGATGGCCAGGAGGACCATGGCGATGGCCGGCAGGACGCCGTTCTGGAACCGGAATCCCACCGCGTAGCCCACCCCGAGCACGATCAGGATGGTCACCGTCATCCGCCCGGTGTCCGCCACCAGCCGCCCGGTCAGCACGGCCGAACGCGCCATCGGCATCGACCGCAGCCGGTCGATGACCCCCTTCTTCAGCTCCTGGGCCAGCGCGATGGCGGTGCCGAAGGTGGCGAACGCCGCGGTCTGCGCGATGATCCCGGGCATCAGGAAATTAACGTAGCCGCCCCGCACGTGCACCAGGATGGCGCCGCCGAAGACGTACCGGAACATCAACACGAAGATCACCGGCTGGATCACGGTGAAGACGATGTACGCGGGGACCCGCATCCAGACCAGCAGATTCCGCTTGGTGATCGTCAGGGTGTCGCTCACGGCCCAGCGAGCCTGGGTGAGCAGGCCGGGAGCGTCCGGCTCTGCGGCAACGGTGGTCATGACGATGCCCTCCCGGCGGTCTCGGCGTCCTTGCGGCGGCCGCGGCGGCGTTTGCCGGGCTGATCTTCTTCCTCGGCGGCGTGGCCGGTCAGGGCCAGGAACACATCGTCCAGGGACGGCCGCCGTAGCGCCAGCCCCCGGGTTTCCACCCCGGCCGCGTCCAGCACGCGCACCGCCTGGATGAGCGCTTCGGAGCCGCTGCCGCCGACCCCCACGCTAGTGACGCCGGTCTCGTCGTCGACGTGCGGCTCACTCTCAGCCACCCTTGAGATGGCCGCGGCGGCGTCGGCCAGCCGGGAGCGGTCCGGAACGGTGAACTCGAGCACGTCCCCACCGACGCGGCTCTTCAGCTCGGCCGAGGTGCCGGCCGCGATGACCAGGCCGCGGTCGATGACCACGATCTCGTCGGCCAGCTCGTCGGCCTCGTCCAGGTACTGGGTCGTCAGCAGCAGCGTCGTGCCCCCGGCGACCAGCGAGCGGATGATGTCCCACATCCCCAGCCGGGAGCGCGGGTCCAGCCCGGTGGTCGGCTCGTCCAGGAACAGGACCTTGGGCAGGCCGACCAGGCTCGCGGCCAGGTCCAGCCGGCGATGCATGCCGCCGGAGAAGCCCTTGGCGGGCCGGTCGGCCGCCTCAGTGAGGTCGAACTGCGCCAGCAGCTCGGTGGCGCGAGCACGGGCATTGGCGCGGCTCAGGTGGTACAGGCGTCCGATGATCTGCAGGTTCTCCCGGCCGGTGAGCTCCTCCTGGATGGCGGCCGACTGCCCGGACAACCCGATCGAGCGGCGGACCGCGCTGGCCTCGTGCACCACGTCGTGCCCCTCCACGACGGCCCGGCCACCGTCCGGGAGCAGCAGAGTGGTCAGGATGCGGACCGCGGTCGTCTTGCCCGCACCGTTCGGCCCGAGCACACCGAGCACCGTCCCGCGCGGCACCGACAGGTCGATGCCGCGCAACGCATGGACCTCGCCGAACGATTTCGTCAGGTCCTCGACGAGAATCGCCGGCCCTGAGCCGATCTGTGACACCACGCCTCCTCAGCGCATCGCTACCCGGTCAACGTCCGCGCCATGAAACTTACGCCAACACCATCCTGGCCGCGAACGAAAAAACCGCTCGGGATCAGCATCCCCGATGGGTATGACGAAGCGGCGGCCGCAGAATCATCGCTGCCGGAGCGGACGGACGGCCAGGCCGCTCAGCCGGCCAGGACCTGGGGGCGGGCGGCGGCCAGCCGGCCTTCGCGCCAGACGGCGGCGGTCAGCGGCACGCCGGGGCGGTACGCCAGGTAGGTGTGCGACGGGGCGTCCAGCATCAGCAGGTCGGCCCGCGCGCCGACGCCGAGGTGCCCCACGTCGGCCCGGCGCAGCGCGAGGGCACCGCCGGCGGTGGCCGACCAGACCGCCTCCTGGGTGGTCATGCCCATCTCCCGGACGGCGAGGGCCACGCACAGGGCCATGCTGGAGGTGAAGCAGGAGCCCGGGTTACAGTCGGTGGCGATGGCCACGGTCACGCCCGCGCCGAGCAGCCGCCGTGCGTCCGGGTACGGCTGCCGGCAGGAGAATTCGACCCCCGGCAGCAACGTGGCGACAGTGCGCGAGGAGGCCAGCAGGTCGACGTCCGCGCTGGTCAGGTAGGTGCAGTGGTCGGCCGAGGCGGCACCGGCCCCGACCGCGACCCGGACACCCGGGCCCGGGCCGAGCTGGTTGGCGTGCACCCGCGGGAGCAGGCCCCGGGCGCGGCCGGCGGCCAGCACGGCCGCGGCCTCGTCCGCGCCGAACGCCCCCTCCTCGCAGAACACGTCGATCCACCGGGCGTCCGCGGCGCAGGCGTCGAGCATCGGGCCGCACACCAGGTCCAGGTAACCCGCGGGGTCGTGGCCGAACTCCGGCGGGACGACGTGCGCGCCCAGGTAGGTGACCTCGGGGGTGACCTCGGCGGCGAGCATCACGCTGCGCGCCTCGTCCCGGACCGTCAGCCCGTAACCGGACTTGCACTCGTACGTCGTCGTGCCCTGGCGGAGCATCTCATCGGCCAGGCGGCGCAGGCCGGCCCGGAGTGTGACGTCCGAGGCGGCCCGGGTCGCCGCGACAGTCGAGGCGATGCCGCCCGCGGCGTAAGGCTGGCCGGCCATCCGGGCGGCGAACTCGGCCCCGCGCTCACCGGCGAAGACCAGGTGGGCGTGCGAATCGACGAAGCCGGGCAGCACGGCCCGCCCGCGTGCGTCGACGATGTTGTCGGCGGCGGGCGCCCGGCCCGCCGGGCCGGTCCAGGCGATCTGGCCATCGTCGATGACCACCGCCGCGCCGCTGATGACGCTGAACTCCCCCGGCCCGCCGCCGGGCTCCCCCGGGGCGCCGGGGCCGGGATCACCGGCCGGGGCGTTCGTCACCAGCTCCCCGATGTTCGTGATCAGTGTGCTCATGCGCCGCTCATTCCGGGGTCGCCAGCACGGAACGGATCGCGGCGGCCAGTTCGCCCGGAACATCCTCCACCAGCAGGTGCCGGCCGTCGCGGACCACGTCGCGGGCGCCGATCACCACGTGCCGGACATCGGAAGACGTGGCCGCGAACACCACGCTGCCCAGGACCGTCCCGGCTTCCGTGCCGGCCAGCCGCGGGCTGTCCAGGCCGATGGTGACCAGGTTGGCCAGCGCACCGGGGATGATCTCCCCGGCGCCGGCCCAGCCCAGGCAGGCGTGGCCGGCCACGGTCGCGGCCCGGGCGAGCTCGTCCGCAGTGAAGTGGACCCGCCGCCTGCTCGCCAGCCGCTGGGTCAGTTCCAGCCAGCGCGCCTCGGCCAGCAGGTCGATCACCGCGTTGCTGTCGCTGCCCAGGCTGATCGGGCAGCCCGCCGCGGCGAGGGCCCCGGCCGGGCCGATCCCGTCGGCGAGGTCCGCCTCCGTGGTCGGGCAGAAACAGCAGGAGGTCTGCGTCGCCCCGAGCACCTCGATGTCCTCGCGCAGCAGATGGGTGGCGTGGACCACGGTGCTGCGCGGGCCGAGCACGCCCGCCTCGTACAGCACCTGGGCCGGGGTACGGCCGTACGCGGCCAGGCTGTCGGCGTTCTCGGCCGGCTGCTCGGACAGGTGTACGTGCACCGGGGCGCCGAACCGGTGCGACCAGCCCATCACCACGTGCATCTGGCTGGGGGGAACCGCCCGGACCGAATGGATGGCCGCGCCGGCCCGTGCCTGCGGGCTGAGCATCCCGCGGGAGTCGGCGCCCAGGCCGGCCGCCCGTTCCGCCCACCGGCCGGCGTCACCGTCGCCGAACCTGAGCTGGACGTCCCGCAGCGGTTTCGGGGTACCGTCCCGGCGCAGGCCCGCCGCCAGGTAGCAGGAGTCGAGCAGCGTGATCCGCAGCCCGGCGTCCGCGGCGGCCCGCAGCAGGACACGCCCCATCTCGTTGGGGTCGGCGTACGGCGCGCCGCCCGGGCCATGGTGCAGATAGTGAAACTCGCCGACGCAGGTGATCCCGGCCAGCGCCATCTCGGCGTAGACGGCGCGCGCGAGGGCGTAGTAGCTGCCGGGGTTCAGCGCGGCGGCGAGCCGGTACATGCGGTCGCGCCACGTCCAGAACGTGCCCTGATCGGCCTCCACCGCGCCGCGGAGTGCCCGGTGGAAGGCGTGCGAGTGGGCGTTGGCCAGACCGGGGAGGGTCAGCCCGGGCAGCAGATGCGTGCCGGCCGGGACGGTATCGCGCGCCGTCCCGGGGGTGACCGCGGTGAAACGGTCTCCGGCGGCTTCGATCAGGACGTCACGCTGTACCCCGCCGCCGGGCAGCCAGGCGAGCTCAGCGTGCCATTGCCGGGTCCCGCCCGCGTCGTCCGGGGCGGTTCCGCCTGACCGGCCCGGGTCCGGCGCGGCGGCCGGCCAGTCGGCGGCCGGTGCGGGCGGCGCGTGCCCGGAGCGGCCCGGCCCGGCCGCGGCGGGGCCGCGGGGAGCGTGCCCGGCACGCCCGGGCCCCTTCATCGCGCGTTCATCGCGCGGGCGCCGCCGGCGCCATCGGGATCGGCACGCCGCGGGCGGCCGCGACCTTCTCCGCCGCCTCGTAACCCGCGTCGGCGTGCCTCAGCACCCCCATGCCGGGGTCGTTGGTCAGGACCCGTTCCAGCTTGGCCGCGGCCAGGTCCGTGCCGTCCGCCACACAGACCTGGCCGGCGTGGATGGACCGGCCGATGCCGACGCCGCCGCCGTGGTGGACGCTGACCCACGACGCCCCGGACGCGGTGTTGACCAGGGCGTTCAGGATCGGCCAGTCCGCGATCGCGTCCGAGCCGTCCGCCATGGCCTCGGTCTCCCGGTACGGCGATGCCACCGACCCGCAGTCCAGGTGGTCACGGCCGAGCACGATCGGCGCGCTCACGTCACCGCGCCGGACCAGCTCGTTGAAGCGGACCCCGGCGAGGTTGCGCTCGCCGTAGCCGAGCCAGCAGATGCGGGCCGGCAAGCCCTGGAAGTGCACCTTCTCCCGGGCCATCCGGATCCACCGGGCCAGCGGCTCGTTGTCCGGGAACAGGTCGAGGACCGCGGCGTCGGTCGCGGCGATGTCCTGCGGATCACCGGACAGGGCAGCCCACCGGAACGGCCCCTTGCCCTCGCAGAACAGTGGCCGGATGTAGGCGGGCACGAAGCCGGGGAAGTCGAAGGCGCGCTGGTAGCCGGCCTTCTGCGCCTCGCCGCGGATGGAGTTCCCGTAGTCGAAGACCTCGGCGCCCGCGTCCATGAAACCGACCATGGCCGCGACGTGGATGGCCATGGATTCCTCGGCCCGCCGGGTGAACCCGGCCGGATCCTCCGCGCGCAGCGCTTCCATGTCGTCCAGCGCCACGCCGCGGGGCAGGTAGGTCAGCGGGTCGTGCGCCGACGTCTGGTCGGTGACGACGTCGGCGGGAAAGCCCATCTCCAGCAGGGCCGGCAGGACGTCCGCCGCGTTGCCGAGCAGGCCGATGGACAACGGCCGGCCGCTGTCCCGGGCCGCCATCGCGCGGCGGATCGCGTCATCCAGGCCGTCGGCGGCCTCGTCGAGGTAGCCCTGCTCGATCCGGCGGCTGATCCGGGTCGGATCGCACTCTACGCAGATCGCCACGCCGCCGTTCATGGTCACTGCGAGCGGCTGCGCGCCGCCCATCCCGCCCAGCCCGGCGGTGAGGGTGATCGTCCCGGCGAGGGTCCCGCCGAACCGCTTGGCCGCCACCGCGGCGAAGGTCTCGTAGGTGCCCTGCAGGATGCCCTGGGTGCCGATGTAGATCCACGAGCCCGCGGTCATCTGCCCGTACATGGTCAGCCCGAGGGCTTCCAGGCGGCGGAACTCCTCCCAGGTGGCCCACTCCGGCACCAGCAGTGAATTGGCGATCAGCACCCGGGGCGCCCATTCGTGCGTGCGCACGATCCCGACCGGCTTACCGGACTGAACGAGCAGGGTCTCATCACCGGCCAGGCCCCGCAGGGACGCCACGATCGCGTCGTAAGCAGCCCAGCTGCGCGCCGCCCGCCCGGAGCCGCCGTAGACGATGAGCTGGTCCGGATGCTCGGCGACCTCGGGATCGAGGTTGTTCATCAGCATCCGCATGGCGGCCTCTTGCGGCCACCCCTGGCAGCTGAGCGCCGTCCCGCGCGGGGCGCGGACCGGGCGCGGGCCCGCTCCTGGCCCCGTCGATTCACTGTGCATGATCCATCATTGCCCGTCCGGGCCAGGAGCGTACCATCACGCCGGCATCTGGTTTGCGCCTGTTTCCAGGCGAGTCACGTCGCGCTCTCCGGCGCGTTACTTAAGGCCCTCCTGGGCGAGGAACCCGCTGGCCACCGCGGTGTAACTCGCGTGGTCGATGGTCAGGGCCTTGTTCATCTGCACCAGGGCATCCGTGGTCAGCACCGCGGACACCGAGTTGAGCGTGCTCACGATGGTGGAATTGACACCCTTCGTGTACACCAGCGGCGTCACGTTCTGCGCGGCGAACAGGTTCTTCGGGTCGGCCAGCGAGACGAAGTGGTCAGTGATGATCTGCGGCGTGGTGGTGAACAGGTCCGCGGCCTGGACCTTGCCACTCTGCAGTGCGGTGATCGTGATCGGCCCGGACTCGTCCAGCGGCTGGAAGGACTTGAAGGTCAGGCCGTAGATGTTCTTCAGGCCGGGGATCCCGTCGGCCCGCGTCTGGAACTCCGACGGGCCGCCGATGACGAAGTCCTTCGCGTACGGGGTCAGGTCGGAGATCGACGTCAGGTGATACTTGGTGGCGGTCGCCTGGGTGACCGTGATCGAGTCCTTGTCCTGCGCGGGCGCGGAGTTGAGGATCTCCACCGAGCTCGGCAGCTTGGCCTTCAGCTCCGCGTTCACCGCTTCGGTGCTGGTGGCGGTGCTCTTCGGGTTCACCGACGTGGTCAGCAGGGCCCCGTTGTAGTCCGGGATGATCGTGATCGCGCCCTTGACCACCTCGGGGTAGTAGACCTCGCGGGCCCCGATGTTGAACTTGGGCGTGACCTTGATGCCCTTGCCCTGCAGGGCGTCGACGTAGATCTGGGCGATCACCTCATTCTCGGGGAAGTTCGCCGAGCCGACGATGACGGAGCCGGTGGCCGAGGGCGCCAGCGGGTTGGACGAGGAACTGGACTTGCTGCTGCTGCTCCCACTGCTGCTGCACGCGGCGGCGGTGAGGCAGGCGAGGGCCGCGACGCCAACCGCGGCGGTTCTTATCCTGGTCCTCTTCGGCGCCGGTAGCTGCCGCACGCCGTGATGAGTTATTGCGCATAAGGATCTTCCCTTCAATTCCGGCCGGAAAAGACGTTATCAGGAGCCCTGCGCCTGGCGGCGCAGGCCCACCGGGACAATGAGCCATCTGAGCAGCGTGAAGAGCGCCTGGATGGCGAGCGCGAGCAGGACGATGACGGCGGCTCCCCCGGCCACCACGTTGTACTCGCTACGGGCGAGGCCGTCGATCATGTAGCGGCCGAGGCCGCCGAGGCCGATGTAGGCCGCGATGGTGGCCGTCGCGACGACCTGGATCGCCGAGATGCGCAGGCCCAGCAGGATGAGCGGCGTCGCGACCGGTATCTCGACCTTGCGCAGGACCTGCCATTCGGTCATGCCCATCCCGCGGGCCGCGTCGGTCAGATCAGCGTCCACCCCGAGCACGCCCTCGTAGGTGTTCGACCAGGATGGGCGGGATGGCCAGGAACGCCAGCGGGACGAGCCACGAGGCCGGCGACCCGGAGGTCAGCACGAAGATCAGCACCAGCAGGCCGAGGGTCGGCAGCGCACGGCCGAAGTTGGCCAGCGTGACGACGGCGAAGCCGCCGCGCCGCAGGTGGCCCATGGCCAGCCCGGCCGGCAGCGCGATGACCACGGCGATGCCCAGCGCGATGCCCGTGTACTCCAGATGCTGAGCGAGCCGCACGGGTATGCCGTCGCCGCCGTGCCACTGCTGGGCCGAGGTCAGCCACTGCCAGGCGATCTGGAAGTAGCTCATGGCGCGCCTCCGGCACGACAGCTCATGGCGCGCCTCCGGCACGACAGCTCATGGCGCGCCTCCGGCACGGCAGCTCATGGCGCGCCTCCGGCACGGGAGCGCCCCGCCAGGTGGCGGTGAGGATGCGGCTGCCCGGGCGGACCCTGCGCCCGGCCTCCCAGGGGGTCAGCCAGCGGCGCAGGAGCACGAGGAGGGTGTCGGCGAGCAGGGCCAGGATGATGATGAGAATAAGCGCGGTGTAGATCTCGGTCGGGAAGTCTCGCTGCTCTCCGTCGATGAAAAAGTAGCCGAGGCCGCCGATGCCGATCAGCTGGCCGACACTGACCAGGCTGATACTGGAGACGGTGGCGACCCGCAGGCCCGCGATGATGACCGGCATGGCCAGCGGCAGCTCGACCTGGATGACGCGGCGCAGTGAGCCGAAGCCCATCGCGTCCGCGGCCTGGCGCACCGGCGGCGGCACGGACCGCAGGCCGTCCACCACGTTCGGGATCAGGACCGACAGCGAGAACAGGGTAAGCGGGATGATCACCGTCCAGTCGGTCAGGCCGGTGTAGTCGATCAGGACGACGTACAGCGCGATCGACGGCAACGCGTAGAAGATGCTGGTCAGGCTGAGGATGGGCGGCCAGGTCCAGCGGTAGCGCACGCATATGACGCCGACCGGGACGGCCACGATGATGCCGAACAGGACCGGCAGCAGGGCCAGATACAGGTGCTGGACCAGATAGTGCGCGAGCAGCGCGCGGTTATCCCAGGCCCAGCTCATGACGGACGGCGCGCCTTGGCCGTCGGCGGTCTCCTCCGCGGCCTGGATCGCGGCGCGGAGCCGCTCGTAGGAAGTGATCCCCACGACGCGGCCCTGGTCGTCCACGCCGACCGCGAGCCCGGTGGGCGACAGGAGGGTCGCATCCAGCGCCGCGCGCAGCGAGTCCTGCCCCACCCGGAACGTATGGCCGTAGGGGGCCAGCGTCAGCTGGCGGAGCGTCTCCTGCCCGTCGCGGGTTTCGAGCTCCGACAGGGCGGCCCAGCCGCGTGGCAGCCGATGTTCGCCGGTGACCAGGACCCACGACTCACCGGCCCGCTTGGCGGCCTGGCGGGCCTGCTCGATGTGGCATCCTCGCTGAGCACGGTCTCGGTCTCGAGGTCGAGTCCGGTCGCGGGGAAGAAGCCCAGCCGGCGGATCCCGCGGTCGAAGCCGAGGAAATTCTCCACATAATCGTCGGCCGGGGAGCCGAGCAGGTGCTCGGGCGTATCGATCTGGGCGATCTTCCCGTGCGGGTAGAACACGGCGACCTGGTCCCCGACCTTGATCGCCTCCTCCACGTCGTGCGTGACGAGCACCACCGTCTTGTGCAGCTCGGCCTGCAGCCGGATGAGCTCATCCTGCAAAGAGGCCCGGACAATCGGGTCGACCGCGCTGAACGGCTCGTCCATGAGCAGGACGGGCGGGTCGGCGGCGAGCGCCCGGCCGACCCCGACCCGCTGCTGCTGGCCGCCGGACAGCTGGTACGGGTACCGGCGGGCCATCGCCGGATCCAGGCCGACCAGGTCCATCAGCTCCCGGGCCCGGCCCCGGGCCCTGGCCTTGGGCCATCCGTTCAGCAGCGGCACGGTAGCGATGTTGTCCTCGATCGTGCGGTGCGGGAACAGGCCGGTCTGCTGGATGACGTAGCCGATCCCGCGGCGCAGCCGGGAGGCCTCGGTCTGCGCGATGTCGCGCCCGTCGAGCAGGATCCGGCCCTCGGACGGCTCGATCAGCCGGTTGATCATGCGCAGCGTTGTCGTCTTGCCGCAGCCGCTCGGCCCGACCAGCACCATGGTCTTGCCGTCCGGGATCTCCAGGTTCAGGTCGTCGACCGCGACCGTTCCCCCGGGGTAACGCTTCGTCACGCTCTCGAAGGTGATCAAAGCGTGGCCTCGCTCGTCGTCGGCTGGTCGTCCCCGGTGATCTGTCCCGTCGTCTGCCCTCTCAGCGCGGGGATTCACATTGACAGCGGCATGAATGATTCTCTTCATGCTCTTGATCCCCGAAGAGGGTGTCAAGTCGGCAGCCGGCGGAGTATGCGAACTTGTTACGCGGAAAGGAGGCGCCATGCCAGCCGAACGAGCCCAGGCAGGAGCCCCGCTCGTCCTCGACGGGAACGGCCTGAACTGCGAAAAGGTCCGCGGCGTGGGGGAGGCCGCGCGGCGACGTCAGCGGTCGAAGAAGACGCCCTGGCCAGCCGACAACTGCTCGTACTCGCGCAGCCGGGCGTGCGCCCGCGCGGGCTCGGCGTCCGCCATGGCCTGGACGATGACGGCGGCCAGCACGGCCGGCGCCGCATGCGAGTCGAAGACCAGGCCGGAGCCGACGCCGGCGGTCAGCAGGACATCGGCATCACCAGCGAACGGGACAAACTGCACGTCGGTGATGACCGCGGTGCGCATGCCGAGGCGCCGCGCGAACCGGAGCGCCTGGACCGTCTCGGCCGGGTACCTCGGCAGCGCGATGGCGAGCAGCCAGCGGCCGCCGGCCTCGCTCACGTGCAGCAGGGCGTCGAACACGACGCTGCCGCCGAAGGTGAGGCAGCGCACGTCCGGATGGATGCGCCGGGCGGCGTAGGCGAAATACTGGGCCAGCGGCGCCGAGATACGGTGGCCGAGCACGGCCAGTGGCCGCGAGGCCGCCAGCTCCCGGCCCAGTTCGGTGACGGCCCGGGCATCGGCCAGCGCCTCCTGCAGCGCGTGCAGATGGGCGATCTCCGCGGCGGCCGCCGCCTGCAGCTCGTTACCGTGGGCACCGCCGGCCGGGAGGCCACCCGGCTCCCCGGCGCCCGCCGGGCCGCCGGCCGCGCCGGCCGGGGGAAGCGCGCCAGCCCCGCGGGCCACGCCGGACGGCCCCGCGGGATCGAGCGCGATCATGCGCAGGGCCTCCCGGAGCGCGGGATACCCGGAAAAGCCCAGGGCGGCCGCGAACCGGGTGACCGACGGCTGGCTGACTCCCGCGCGCTGGGCCAGCGCGACGCTGGACAGGAAGGCGGAGTCCGGCATGTGGTCCAGGAGGTACTGCGCGATCCGCCGTTGCGCCGGAGACAGGCGGCGCCCGCCGAGCAGCGTGAGCAATGAGCCAGCGGGGACGACTTCGCCGACGCCGCCCTCCATCGTCCCTCGCTCGCTGACCGACGTGTACAGATTCATTCACATCGTAGGTTCTCGCATGGATTCATGCCAGACCTCGCAGTGGCCAGGCCGGCGGACCCAGATCAGCAGCACGGCGACGGCCGCGACCGCGATCGCGGTGGCGTGGCCGACCGCGGCCACGTCGAGGCGGGTAAGGCCGGCGAAGATCCGGCCGGCGAAGACCAGCACCGCCAGGTCGGCGGCCGCCGCCACCCGGGCCGGCCAGGAGCCGAGCACCAGCGCCACCACGATCGCGGACACCACCACGTAGGACGGGCCCACGTCGAGCAGGTACCGGGAGGACACCGGGAGCAGCCCGGCGTCGACGCGGTAGGCGACGATCCCCTCGCTGACCAGTGTCCCGATCACGTGGCCGGCCGTGCAGACCACGGCCAGGCGCAGGCTGCCCACGGCCCGGTTGGCGCCGAACATGGCGAGCGCGATCAGCACCGGCCAGGTGTACGCGGAACCCCCGGCGACGAACGCCGACAGCAGCAGGGACCCGGCCGGGTGGTGCTCCAGGTTGGCCACACTCGTGCTCGCCCACGCGGCGACCGCCGACCGGTCGCGGGCGGGCAGAGCCGCATCGCACACGGTGACCATCGGGAAGACGGCCAGGAAGAGGGACGCCGTCAGGTACCGGCGACGGATCACCTGCCCCAGCTCGCCGACTGGCGGCCGGTCCGGGACTTGAACCTCGGGTAGCGGGCCCGCTTGGCGAAGAACCCCTGGAACGCCTTGTGCTGGTGCCGGAGGGTCTGCTGCAGGGGGACCGAAGACACCTCGGCCAGGAACGCCAGGTCCGGGTCGCGCTTCAGGACGGTCAGCGCGGCGTCGGAGCGGCGTAGGACAGGCCCTTTCCCTCGCCGTGGTAGAGTCGGCGCCGTTCGGCGAGGGTCTGGTCCACACCAAGCGGACGCACCCGAACGTCCGCGCGAGCATGTGCTGCTGCGCGCCGTCGGGATATGCCCGGCACTTATACGCCATCCGCACCCCTACAGGATCCCGCATTGACCGTAAAACAACGGGTGACACGCCGTCCGCCATTCCGCCCCGCCGTGAACGACGGGGCATCCTGGCGAGCTGTTTGGTGAACTGCGTGAGCATCATGAGCCGTCCGCTCCGGGTGGCGCTGCTGTCCTACCGGAGCAAGGCGCACTGCGGCGGCCAGGGCGTGTACATCCGCCACCTGAGCAGGGAACTCGCCGCACTCGGCCATACCGTGGAGGTGCTGTCCGGCCAGCCCTACCCCGAGCTGGAGCCCGGCCCCGTGCTGCGGAAGGTGCCCAGCCTCGACCTGTACCGGGACGAGGACCCGTTCCGCACCCCGGCCCGGCACGAATACCGGGACTGGATCGACGTCCTCGAGACCGTGACCATGTGGACGGGCGACCTTCCCGGAGCCGCTCACGTTCAGCCTCCGGGCCCTGCGCGAACTGCGCGCCCGCCGCACCGGCTTCGACGTCGTGCACGACAACCAGGGGCTCGGCTACGGGCTGCTCGGGGTGGACCGGCTCGGGCTGCCGCTGGTCACCACCATCCACCACCCGATCAGCGTGGACCGGCGGATCGAACTGGCGGCCACCCGCGGGCTGGCCCGGCTGTCCCGCCGCCGCTGGTACAGCTTCGTCCGGATGCAGGCGCGGGTCGCGCGCCGGGTGGCCACGGCCGGCCCGGTCATCACCGTGTCGCGAGTCATCGCGCCGCGACATCTGCCGCGACTTCCGGCTCCGCCCGGGAAGTGTCGACATCATCCCGCTCGGCGTCGACACGCGCGTCTTCCATCCCCGCGAGGCCGCGCGCGTGCCCGGCCGGATCGTCACCGTGGCCAGCGCCGACTCCCCGGTCAAGGGCGTGGCCGTGCTGCTGCGGGCGGTCGCCAAGCTCGCCACCGAGCGGGACGTGCAGCTCACCGTGGTCGGCAAGGCGGCCGAGCGCGGCGAGACCGAGCGCCTGGTGGCCGAACTGTCGCTGCGCGATCGGGTGCGGTTCACCCCGGGCCTGCCCGAAGCCGAGCTCGCCGCACTGCTGGCCAGCGCGGAAATCGCGGTCGTGCCGTCGCTGTACGAAGGCTTCTCCCTCCCGGCGGTCGAGCACATGGCCTCGGGAATACCGCTGGTGGCCAGCCGCGCGGGCGCGCTGCCCGAGGTCACCGGGGACGCTGCGGAACTGGTCACGCCGGGCGATGCGGAGGAACTGGCCGCGGCGCTGCGGCGGCTGCACGACTCGCCCCGCGAGCGTGACCGGCTGTCCGGCCTGGCCTGGCGGCGCGTGCAGGCGCAGTTCGCCTGGCCCGCCGTCGCCCAGGCCACCGCCGACTGCTACGCGCGCGCCATCGACGCCCACCGGGACCGGGAGCGCTGACGCCCGGGCGCGTTGAGGCACAGCGTCATCACTTACAGTACCGGGAGGGAGGGAACGAACTGTGCTGACCGTCGATTACAGCCGGCTCCGGCTCGGCCGGGGGGACCGCGTCCTGGACGTGGGGTGCGGCGCCGGGCGGCACGCGTTCGAGGCGTACCGGCGCGGTGCGGACGTGGTGGCGTTCGACCTGGACCACAAGGAACTGCGGGACGTGGCCGGCCTGTGCGGGGCCATGCGCGCCGAGGGGCAGGCGCCGCCCGCGACGGCCAGCGCGGCCGTGTCCGGGGACGCCCGGGCCATGCCGTTCGCCGACGGGTCCTTCAACCGGGTCATCGCGGCCGAGGTGTTCGAGCACATCCTGGACGACCAGCAGGCCATGAACGAGGTCGCCCGGGTGCTCAGGCCCTGCGGCATCGCCGCCGTCACCGTGCCCGCCTGGCTGCCCGAGCGGATCTGCTGGGGCCTGTCCCGCGAGTACCACGAGGTCCCGGGCGGCCACGTGCGCATCTACACGCGCCTGGAACTGGAGGCCAAGCTGCGGCGGGCGGGCTTGACGGTCACCGGTCATCATCATGCGCACGGCCTGCACGCACCCTACTGGTGGCTGAAATGCGCGGTCGGCGTGGGCAACGACGATCATCCGCTGGCGCGGGCCTACCACCGGATGCTGGTCTGGGACATCATGCGCCGGCCCGCCGCGACGCGGCTGGCCGAACGCGCGCTCAACCCGCTCATCGGCAAGAGCGTGATCGTCTACGCCACCAGACAGCGGCCGAACGGGGCCTCTGGAGCGCCGGCCGCCACGGCCGGAGCGGAAGGCGCCGCGGGGCAGAAGACGCATGCGGCCGCCTGAGCCGCACGCACGGGCCAGTGTCCCGGCCGTCCCCGGGATACTCGGCGCCGACGGGGTGCTGGCCACGGCGCGCAGTATCGAGCGGGCCCAGGAGCCGTCCGGCGCGGTGCGCTGGCCCGACGGCCACGTCGACGTCTGGGACCACGTCGAGTGCGCGATGGCGCTGAGCGCCGCCGGGCTCGCCGCCCCGGCCCGGTGCGCCTACGACTGGCTGCGGCGCTCCCAGCGCGCCGACGGATCGTGGCCGCGGACGTTCGTGGCCGGCGAGGTGACCGACCCGGCCGCGGAGAGCAACCACGCCGCCTACGCGGCGGTCGGCGTCTGGCACGAGCTGCAGGTCAGCCGGGACGACGAGTTCGCGGCGACGATGTGGCCCACGGTCCGGCGGGCGATCGACTGGGTGCTGGGGATGCAGGCGCCCGGCGGCGAGGTCGCCTGGGAACGCGACGCCCACGGGGTGACGGCGGACTACGCGCTGCTGACCGGATGCTCCAGCATTCACCAGGGCCTGCGGTGCGCCGTCGCGCTCGCCGACTACGTGGGCGAATCCCAGCCGGACTGGGAACTGGCCGCCGACCAGCTCGCGCACGCGATCGCCTGCCACCCGGAGTCGTTCGCGGACAAGAGCCGCTTCTCGATGGACTGGTACTACCCGGTCCTGGGCGGGGTGGTCCGCGGCCCGGCCGCGGCCGAGCGGCTCGCCGTGGACTGGGAGACCTTCGTGGTGCCCGGCCTGGGGGTCCGCTGCGTCAGCGACCATCCGTGGGTCACCGGAGCGGAAAGCTGCGAGCTGGTCCTGGCCCTGGACGCGGTGGGCCAGCACGCGGCCGCGGCCGCGCTGTTCGCCGACGTCCAGCACCTGCGCGACCGCGAGGGCGCCTACTGGACCGGGTGGCAGTTCGCCGACGGGCAGCACTACCCCGCCGAACTGAGCGCCTGGACCGCCGCCGCCGTGATCCTCGCCGCGGACGCGCTGTCGGGCGCTACCGGTGGCGCGGGCGTGTTCAGGGAACCCTGCGCCGGCGGCGGGACAGCGCGGGCCGCCGATCCGCCCGGCTGCGGCTGCCCCGCTCAATCGCACAGCGGGTCGGCCCTCGGTGGCGGCGCTGTTCCTTCAGCGGGGACGCCAGGCCAGGGCGGCTCACCCGGTGACCGGGCCGGTGCGCTCGAGCACCCGTAGCGACCCCACCGCCCGCACCTCGGTGAAGGCGCCCGATTCCAGCGCTCGCCGGTAGATCCGGTACGGCGCCTGGCCGCCGTCGGCGGGGTCAGGGAACACGTCATGGATGGCGAGCGCTCCCCCGGACGTGACCCAGGGCGACCAGCCGGCCAAGTCGGCGGCTGCGGCTTCGTCCGTATGGCCGCCGTCGATGAACACCAGCCCCAGCGGCGTCCGCCACAGCTTGGCGACGTCGGCGGACCGGCCCACGATCGCGATGACGTAGTCCTCAAGGCCCGCCGCCGCGATCGCCGCGCGGAAGGAGGGCAGGGTGTCGATCCGCCCGGTGCGCGGATCCACCAGGCTGGCGTCGTGGTACTCCCAGCCGGGCTGGTGCTCCTCGGAGCCGTGGTGGTGATCGACGGTGATGACCATCTGGCCGCAGTCCCGCGCCGCCGCGGCCAGGTAGATCGTGGACTTCCCGCAGTACGTGCCGATCTCCAGGATCGGCCCGACCGGGGCGTATGCGGCGGCCGTCTCGTGCAGGGCCAGGCCCTCCGCCAGCGGCATGAACCCGTGGGCCGCCGCAGCGACCTTGACCAGCTCGGCGTCCATCCGGCGCAGTGCCTCCTCAGCGGGGCTGCTCAGCGGGCCTTCTCAGCGGTGCAGGGCGGTGAGCCGCGCCAGCGCCTCCTTCAGCACTTCGGGCCGCTTGCAGAAGGTAAACCGTACCTGGGTGCGGCCCGCCTCGCGATCGTCGTAGAACACCGCGCTCGGGATGGCCACGACACCGGCCCGGTCCGGCAGCCGGGCGCAGAACTCGACCCCGTCCGTCTCACCCAGCGGGCGGATGTCGGTCGTGATGAAGTAGGTCCCGTCGGAGGGGTACACCTCGAAACCGAGCTCGGCCAGGCCACCGCTGAGCAGGTCACGCTTCATCCGCAGGTCATCGCGCAGGCTGGTGAAGTAGGCGTCCGGCTGGCCGAGCGCCCCGGCGATCGCGTACTGGAACGGGCCGCCGCTGACGTAGGTGAGGAACTGCTTGGCCGCCCGGACCGCGGACACCAGCTCCGGCCGGCCGGTGACCCAGCCGATCTTCCAGCCGGTGAACGAGAACGTCTTCCCGGCCGAACTGACCGACACGGTGCGGTCGGGCATGCCAGGCAGCGACGCGATGGGGACGTGCTCGCCGGCGTAGACGATATGCTCGTACACCTCGTCGGTGATGACCAGGAGATCATGCTCGACCGCGACCCGCGCGATCGCGGTGATCTCCTCCCTGGTGAACACCGCCCCGGTGGGATTGTGCGGCGAGTTCAGCAAAATGGCCCGGGTCCGCGGGCTGACCGCGGCCCGCAGTGCCCCGATGTCCGGCCGGAACCCTGGCGGCCGCAGCGTCACCGGTACCCGGACCCCGCCGGCCATCGCGATCGACGCCGCGTAGGAGTCGTAGTAGGGCTCGAACGCGATCACCTCGTCGCCGGGCTCTACGAGCCCCAGCATCGCCGCGGCGATCGCCTCGGTCGCGCCCGCGGTGACGAGAACCTCGGTGGCCGGGTCGTAGTCCAGGCCGTAGAAACGGCTCTGGTGGCCCGCGATCGCCCGGCGCAGCTCCGGGATGCCCGGGCCGGGCGGGTACTGGTTACCCCGGCCCTCCAGGACGGCACGCGCGGCCGCCTCGGCGATCACGCGCGGCCCGTCGGTGTCCGGGAAACCCTGGCCGAGGTTGACGGACCCGGTCTCGACCGCCAGGGCGGACATCTCGGCGAAGATGGTCGTTCCCATGCCGGTGAGGCGGCGGGTCAGCAAAGGTCGGTGCACACTGACCATGACATCACGTCCGCCAGGCCCGCGGGGCCGGCGCCGCTTAGGCTGGGGGCATGCGCGTCGCCTTGGGCCAGATCCCGGTCAGCTCCCAGCCAGCGGTGAACCTTGAGCGGGTCCGTTCGGCGCTATCCGAAGCGGCGCGACGCGGTGCGGACCTCGCCGTCTTTCCCGAGGCGACGCAGATCCGCTTCGGCTGCGATCCCCGGCCGGTGGCGGCCCCGCCGGACGGCCCCTTCGGCTCGGCCCTGGCCGCGGCGGCGCGCGAGGCGGGCGTGGCCCTCGTGGCCGGGATCTTCGAGCCGGCCCCGGACGGCCGGGTCTTCAACACGGCGGTCGCCTTCGACCGCTCCGGCGCCCTGGTGACCACCTACCGCAAGCTGCACCTGTTCGACGCGCTCGGCCAGCGCGAATCGGACCTGGTCGCGCCGGGCACGGAGCCGGTGCTGGCCAAGCTGGCCGGGCTGACGGCCGGCCTGCAGATCTGCTACGACCTCCGGTTCCCCGAGCTGACCCGGCTGCTGGCGGCGCGCGGCGCCGATCTGATCGTGCTCCCCGCGGCGTGGGGCGCCGGCCTGTTCAAGGAGGATCACTGGATCACGCTGGCCCGCGCCCGCGCGATCGAGAACACGGTGTGGGTCGCCGCGGCCGGGCAGGTACCCGACCCGGACGAGCCGCCGACCAGGGCACCCACCGGGATCGGCCGGAGCGTGCTGATAGACCCGCTGGGGACCGTTCGGCTGGATCTGGGGCCTTACCCGGGCGTAGCCGTGGCCGACGTGGACACCGACTTCACCGCGCGGGTGCGCGCGACCCTGCCCAGCCTGGAACACCGCAGGCCCGACGTCCTCGGATCCGGCTGACCGCACCCGCCGCCGGCCCCTCCTGCGGCCACAGTCAGCGGCTCGCGCATGCCGGGGCCACGGCGCTAGCCGCGGATGGGAGAGCGCCAGATGGTGGGGGTTTCGCTGGTGGGCGAGGCGGCGAAACCGACGCCGGTCAGGGTGCTGCCGGAGACGGTGAGCGCGGTGATCTCCTGGACGCCCTGGCCGCCGAGACCGGTCACCGACGGGGAATTCGTCTGCCAGTTGAGGCCGTCCGTGGCCGTCCAGATGACGACATCCTGATGCCCGCCGGCGCCGAACGTCCCGGTCGCGGTGAACCCGGAACCGGTCGCGGCGACCGCGTTGACGGTGGTGGCCGGGCCGGGCGACGGGAGCAGGGACTCGGTCCAGGTGGCCCCGCCGTTGACGGACAACGCGGTGAACGGCGCCGTCTGGCCGCCCGGCGTCGCCGACATGCCGGCGGCCACGATCCGCCGGCCATTGACGGTGACCTGCTGGAGCTGAGCCCGGACCGAGTTCATGGGCAGGGCGAGGGTGACCGCCCGCCAGGTCCGGCCGTCCGGCGAGATCCAGGCGCCGGGGCGGGGGCCGGCCGAGCCGACGGCGACGAAGCCGTCAGCGTCCGCGGCGGCCGCCAGCATCTGCCGGGAGGCCCCGGGCCCGTCCAGCGCGCCGGCGGCCGCGTCCGTGCCGCGCTGCCAGCCGGTCAGGTCGGCGGACCACCAGGCGGCGGCGACCGTCTGGCCCGCGACCTGGCCCGCGACCTGGCCGCGACCTGCGGACCGCCTGCCGTACCGACGACGACGTAACCGCCCTGGCCGGCCGCGACGCCGGCCGTGAAGATGCCCGCACCGGCGAACGCCCGCGCCGTGTCGGCGGCCCGCCAGGTCTGGCCGTCAGCCGAGGTGACCACGACCGGGTGCTGCGCCGCCGCCGACTGCACGCCGCCGGCCGCGACCCAGCCGGCGGTTCCGTGAACCACGCCGGAAAGCTCCTGCAGTCCCGGCCGGTTCAGCACAGACGCGGGCGCGCCGGTGCCACGCACCCAGCTGGTGCCCGCGTTCGCGGAGAACCACGTCGCGGGGAAGCCGTTCGCGCCGCCGACCGCGACCTGGTTGCTGCCGTCGGCGGCGATGCCGTTGAGGGCGACCTCGGGCTGGACGGCGCCGGGAATGCCCGCGAAGCTGACCGCGGTGAGCCGCCCGGCGTTGTCGACGGTCAGCATGGGCTGCTGGCCGAGCGGCCCGGCGGCTGAGCTTCCCGCCGCGACGATGGCGCCGCCGGCGATCACGGCCAGCCCCGAAACGGTCCCCGCCGTCGCGCTGGCCAGTATCCCGTCCGGCCGCCACACGGTGCCGTTGGTGCTGGTGAACGCCAGGATGTTACCGCCGCTGCGGCCGGTGATCACCGCGCCCGCCGGCCCGCCTTCCACGCTGGTCAGCGTGAGCCCAGCGCCGCCCTGGCCGGTGACCGTGGCGGCGAACTTCCAGGCCGCCCCGTCGGGGGAGGTGAACACGACGGCGCCGGCCCCGGTCTTCGCCAGGCCGGGCCGGACGGCCACGAACCCGTTCGCCGTCGCGGCCACCGCGGCGCTGGCCGTCGCTCCGTTGCTGACCGGAACGGTCACCGCGGACCAGGTCGCGCCGCCGTTGGTGCTCCGCCATACTCCTGACGCGCTGCGGGCACCGCCTGCGCGCCGTTCATGGTGACGACGCCGGAGATGACGGTGGCCGCCCCGTCCGCGGCCGCGGAGGTGAGGGCACCGGCCCGGCCGCCTTCGGCCGTCAGGTGAAGCTGAGCCGCACCGAGGCGCCGCCAGGTCACGCCGTCGGCGGACGTCCAGACGACGGGGGTCGCCGCCGCCGGGTCGCCGGGCGGCACGTTCTCGCCGGCGGCGAGAAAGCCGGTGGCTGTCCGGCGCAGCACGTTCGCCTGGTCACCGCCCTGCATGGGCGTGATCCCCTGGGTCGACGCGAGCGTCCACGCCACGCCGTCGTGGCTGGTCCAGATCGCGCTGGGGCCCACGGCCGTCCACCGGCCCTGGCCGCCGGCGATCAGCGTCGCCGCGTGCCCGGGCGCCGGATCCCCGCCGTCCGCGGCCTGCTCGGTGCCGAGCCGCCAGGTCTGGCCACCGTTGGCGGACACGAAGAACTGAGCCCGGCTGATCCGCGCGCCCGCCTGAGAGCCGACCGCGACCACCTGCGAGCCGGAGCTGGCCACGCGGGCGAGGGACTGACTGATGCCGCGCGCCTCATCGCCCGGGGTGGTGCTGAAGAGAGCGCCGGCCGCCGTGGCGGGCGGGACGCCGACCGAAAGGGTCGCGGGCGCCGGCCCGGCGCCGCCGTTGCCGCCACCGAGCGTCGCGACGACCGCGACCCCGACAGCGACCATCGACATCATCGGGAGCGCCGCCCGGACCGCCCAGCGCTTGAGGCCGGCCGCGGACAGCGGCGGTGGGGGCGCCGGCCCGTGCTCCGCAGTGCCGCCGGCATCCGGGCGCGGGGAAACCAGGTCGCGGAGCCATCCCCGGCGGGTGCCCACGGGCTCGTAGCGCTCCTGCTCACCGGCCCGGCCGCCGGCCCATGCACCGTTGCGCAGGCTGTCCCCGGGCCCTTCACCGTCGGGCAGGCCGGTTCCGGGCCGGACGCCGGCGTGGTTGCCTGCGTAGTTGCCAGCACCGGGCAGAAGCGCCAGTACGGGCCGCCTCGGCGGCTGGCCCGCGCGCGGGGGCCGTGGCCGCCCGGAGCCGGGGAACTCAAACCCGGGCGGCCCGGAGCCGGGCGGTCCTGGAGGCGGGGAGGTGTCCGGCGCGTGGCCCAACTCGTAACCCGGGTCGGCCTCGTCCGGCGCGACGGGCGCGCGGCCGGCCCGGCCCGCCACGATCGTTTCGTCCGCGGCGAAGGCATCCGCCCCGAAATCCCCGTCGTAGCCCGGCCTGGGTCGCGTAGTGAAGTCCGGCCTGCGGGCGGCGTCTGGCCTGGGGGCGCTGGCCGGGCCGGCCGAGTACGGTTCCACCGGCTCGGGGACGGGCTGGTAGCCGAATTCGTATCCGGGACCACCCGGTGCATACGCGCCGCCTGCGCCATACGCACGGCCCGGCACGTAGGCCCCGCCCGGTCCGTAGGCGCTCCCCGGCGGGCCCGCCGTATCCGGTACTCCGGGCCGGGCCGGCACGTTCGCGTAGCCGTCCGGGGCAGCGGCCGTCACGCCGCCGTAATCCGCGGCCTCCCGGCCGTAACGCGCGGTGTCCTGGCCGCGATCGGCTGGAACCTGCCGGTAACCGGCGGGCCCGTATCCACCGTCAGCGGGGCATCCCGTCCGGGAGCATCGCCTTCCAGGCCGCCGCGCGCGTCGCCCGCCGCAGGGCCCGCCGCCCGGGCGGGCGCACGGTCGTTCCGGGCGCGGGTGAATACGGCGCGGGCGGATACGCGGGCGGCGAGGAGGAGGGCGCCGCGTCCAGCGCGTACGGATAACCCGGTGCGGTACGGCCGCGCCGCGCCGGCGGATAGGGGCCTCGCCGTACGGGGCCTGGCGCTGGCCCGGCGCGTATGGGCCCGGCGCGTACGGGTAGGTGCCGTCTGGCTCGTACGGGTAGGCCCGCCGCGGACCGGCGGGGCCCGCGGCGCCCGGCCCGGACGAGTACGCGGGCGGGTAAGCCGGGGGCGGCTGGTACGGGTACACCACGGGGGGCTCGTCCGGACCGTGGGTCTCACGCGGAGCCGGCCGGTTCGTCGCTCGTCGGGTACGCGGAGCCCGGGCCCGGACGGGTACGCGGAGGCGGGTACGCGGAGTCCGGCTCGTATGGGTACGGCGCGCGGGGCGTACGGGACAAGGCTGTCCGCCTCATCCGGATGGGCAGGCTCCGGCACGTACGGGTAAGCGGGCTCCGTCACGTACTCGGGCACGTACTCAGGCAAGTACTCGGGCCCGTCGGGATAATCGGACCCGTCGGGACAAGGCGTCTCCGGCGCGTACGGATACCCGCCCGCGTATTCCGGTTCCGCCGGATAGGAGGCGGCGGGTCGCGGCGCAGGAGGACGCGGGGAATCCGGTCCGCGCCAGGCTCCCGCCCCCCTATCGCCGGGTCGACGGATACGCACGCGGCGAGGACGCCGGGCGTCGCCATCCCAGGGGCTGCCTGTCGTACTCACCTTTTCCCTCGGAGCTGGACGGGGCGCAAGCTGGACGAAACAGGAAGATGGCCGATGTCCCCTGCGCGGCGATCGTACCTTCCGGCAGCTTGATCGAACCAGAGATTCGGAGTCGTCGCGGCTCAGGGCAGCTGGTATCACGTCGTCACCGCGGCTGTACCGGCGAACCGGGAGGCGCCCGCGCGACACCGGCCAACTCCGGGCCCCCGCCTCAGCGGCCCCAGGAGCTAACGTGGGCCACATCCGTAACGGCTGGCCGTTAATTTCTTCAGCCCACCGGGCTGGGACCGCCAGGTAATCTTGATGCCGAGCAAAGATCGCATTCCAGCTGCGGAAGAGGGCGATATCCGCCGTGTCTTCTGAGTCATCGCGCGCCGACGCGGATCTCAGTGAATCAGAGCAGATGCAGTCCGGGACGGCGGCGCAGACCGCCGCGAGGCCGGACGGTCGGCCCGGAGCCAGCCAGCCCCGCCCAGGGAGGGCGGCAGTACGGGCGGGAGGCAGCCCAGCGTCCGATTCGCACCTGAATGCGTCCGACTTTGGTGCCAACCAGTGGCTGGTAGACGAGCTGTACCAGCGCTACCTCGCCGATCCCGGATCCGTCGACCAGGCCTGGTGGAGCTTCTTCTCTGACTACCGGTCGACCGGCACTCAGGACGAGGAGGCACCCGCACCGGCCAGGGCCCGCGGCGCAGCGCCCGCATCGGCACCCGCCGCCACGGCGCCCTCCGCCTTCACCCCGCCCGCCCCGGCTCCGGCCGCGAGCGCCCCGGCGGGCCCTCCGGCCCCGGCCCGCCCGGCGCCGGCCACCCCCGCGCCGCCCGCGTACCCCGCCACGGTCGCGCCGCAGCCGCAGGCCGCCAGCCTGCCACCGGGTGAGCGCCACCGGCTGAGGGGCGCGGCCGCCCGGACGGCCGTGAACATGTCGAGCAGCCTCGTGGTGCCGACGGCGACGAGCGTCAGGGACGTTCCGGCCAAGCTGCTGATCGACAACCGTATCGTCATCAACAACCACCTCCGGCGGGGCCGGGGCGGCAAGGTCTCGTTCACCCACCTGATCGGGTACGCGGTCGTCCGGGCCCTCGCGGCGGTGCCGGCGATGAACGATTCGTTCGCCGAAGAGAACGGCAAGCCGGTGCTCGTCGCACCCGATCACGTCAACCTCGGGCTGGCCATCGACGTAAGCAAGGACGATGGCTCCCGGCAGCTTCTCGTGCCCAACATCAAGGGCGCGGAGACCATGGACTTCCGGCAGTTCTGGACCGCTTACGAGGATGTCGTGCGCAAGGCGCGCATCGGCAAGCTGACCGTCGAGGACTTCGCGGGCACGACGATCAGCCTGACCAACCCCGGCACGATCGGGACCGTGCACTCGATCCCCCGCCTGATGCAGGGCCAGGGGTGCATCGTCGGCGTCGGCGCCATGGAATACCCGGCCGCCTATCAGGGCGCGTCCGACGAGACCCTGGCCCGGCTGGCCATCAGCCGCCAGGTGACGCTCACGTCGACCTATGACCACCGGATCATTCAGGGCGCGCAGTCCGGAGAGTTCCTGCACCGGATTCACCAGCTGCTGCTGGGTGAGGACGGCTTCTACGACGGCATCTTCACCTCACTGCAGATCCCCTACGAGCCCGTCCGCTGGGTCAAGGACATCTCGGCCGGGCACGAGGACGACATCACCAAGCCCGCCCGGGTCCAGGAGCTCATCCACGCCTACCGTGTGCGCGGCCACCTGATGGCCGACACCAACCCGCTGGAGTTCCCGCAGCGCAAGCACCCCGACCTGGACATCAACCAGCACGGCCTGACGCTGTGGGACCTGGAGCGCGAGTTCGCCACCGGCGGCTTCGGCGGCCGGCCGCTGATGAAGCTGCGGAAGATCCTCGGTGTGCTGCGTGACTCCTACTGCCGCACGGTGGGCGTCGAGTACATGCACATCCAGGAGCCCGACGAGCGCGCCTGGATCCAGGAGCGGATCGAACGGCCGCACGAGCGGCCGGGGCACGACGAGCAGATCCACATCCTGTCCCGGCTGAACGTCGCCGAGGCGTTCGAGATGTTCCTGCAGACCAAGTTCGTGGGACAGCGCCGGTTCTCACTGGAGGGCGCGGAGTCCCTGATCCCGCTGCTGGACGCCGTGATCACCGAGGCGTCGGAGGCAGGCCTGGACGAGGCGGTGCTGGGGATGGCGCACCGCGGCCGGCTCAACGTGCTGGCCAACATCGTCGGCAAGTCCTACGGCCAGATCTTCAACGAGTTCGAGGGCAACATGGACCCGCGCAGCACGCAGGGGTCCGGTGACGTGAAGTACCACCTCGGCGCGGACGGGGTGTTCAAGAGCACGGACGGCTCGCAGATCAGGACCTCGCTGGTGGCCAACCCCAGTCACCTCGAAGCCGTGGACCCGGTCCTCGAGGGCGTGGTCCGGGCCAAGCAGGACGTCCTGGACAAGGGCGGCTCCGGCGGCTTCACGGTGCTGCCCGTCCTCATGCACGGCGATGCCGCGTTCGCCGGGCAGGGCGTGGTCGCGGAAACCCTGAACCTTTCGCAGCTGCGCGGCTACCGCACCGGCGGCACCGTGCACATTGTGGTCAACAACCAGCTCGGCTTCACTACCGGGCCGCAGTCCGGCCGGTCCACCGTGTACGCGACCGACGTGGCCAGGATGATCCAGGCGCCGATCTTCCACGTGAACGGTGACGACCCGGAGGCCGTCGTGCGGGTCGGGCGGCTGGCGTTCGAATACCGCCAGGCCTTCCACAAGGACGTCGTCATCGACCTGGTGTGCTACCGCAGGCGCGGTCACAACGAGGCGGACAACCCCTCGTTCACCCAGCCGCTCATGTATGACCTCATCGAGGCCAAGCGCTCCACCCGCAAGCTCTACACGGAATCGCTGATCGGCCGGGGCGACATCACCATGGAAGAGGCCGAGGCGGCGCTGCGTGACTACCAGCGGCAGCTCGAACGGGCCTTCACCGAGACCCGCGAGGCGGTCCAGCGGCCACCCGAGCCGGGCGCGGTGGTCCGGCCGGAGCCCGAGGAACGCCCGGTCAACCATACCGCCGTGGTGACGGCCATCAGCGCCGAAGCCATCAAGCAGGTGATCGAGACCCAGGTCAGCATGCCCGACGGCTTCACACCGCATCCGCGCCTGCAGCCCCAGCTGGCCCGGCGCGCGGCCATGATCGCCGAGGACAACATCGACTGGGCTACCGGTGAGCTGCTCGCCTTCGGCGGCCTGCTACTGGACGGCCGCCCGGTCCGGCTCGTCGGCCAGGACAGCCGCCGTGGCACGTTCGGCCAGCGGCACGCGGTCGTGGTCGACCGGCGGAACGGCAACGAGTACACCCCGCTCAAGCGGTTCGACAGCGGGTCCAGCAAGTTCTACGTGTACGACTCGCTGCTGTCCGAGTTCGCCGCGGTGGGCTTCGAGTACGGGTACTCGGTGGCGCGGCCGGACGCGCTGGTGTGCTGGGAAGCCCAGTTCGGCGACTTCTTCGACGGCGCCCAGTCGATCATCGACGAGTTCATCAGCGCGGGCGAGCAGAAGTGGGGCCAGCACTCCGGTGTGGTCCTGCTGCTGCCGCACGGCTATGAGGGCCAGGGCCCGGACCACTCGTCCGCGCGGATCGAGCGCTTCCTCACCCTCTGCGCCCAGGACAACATGACCGTCGCGCAGCCCACCACGCCGGCCAACTACTTCCACCTGCTGCGGTGGCAGGGGCTGTCCGGCCGGCGCAAGCCGCTGATCGTCTTCACCCCGAAGTCGATGCTCCGGCTGAAGGCGGCGACGTCACCCACGTCGGCTTTCACCAGCGGTTCGTTCCAGCCGCTGATCGGGGAGGCGCCGGAGTTCGACGCGGCGCAGGCACGCAAGGTCGTACTCTGCTCGGGCAAGATCTACTGGGATCTGGTCGCGCAGCGGCAGGCCTCCGGCTCGCCCACCGCGATCGTCCGGGCTGAGCGGCTCTACCCGCTGCCCCTGAACGAGCTCAGGGCCGAGCTGTCTCGCTACCCGCAGGCCGAGGAGCTCGTCTGGACCCAGGAAGAGCCCGCCAACATGGGCGCCTGGCCGCGGATGGCGCTGAGGCTGCCCGAACTGCTGGGCCGTAAGCTGCAGCTCGTGTCGCTGCCGCCGAGCTCAGCGCCCGCGACCGGCTCGGCCAAGCAGCACGCCGCGACGCACAAGGAGCTGATCGAGGCGGCGCTGACCTGAACCAGCGCTGACCTGATCAGCACTGGCCCGACGAGGTTGGGCCTGACCAGCATTGACCTGACAGCATGGCCCGCAGCGGCCGGGAGATCAGATGTATTTCACTGACCGCGGCATAGAAGAACTCGACGAGCAGCGGGGCGACGAGCAGGTCAGCATGTCCTGGCTGGCCGCCCGGCTGCGGGACTTCGTGGATCTGAACCCGGAGTTCGAGACGGCGGTGGACCGGCTGGCCACCTGGCTGGCCCGCCTGGACGACGACGACTGACCGCGCCGTCCGCTGGCCGCAGTGACCGCCCCGATCCCGGGCAGCGCGGCCCGCTGACCGTCGGCGCCCGCTGACCGTCGGCGCCCGCCGCAGGCCGCTCGCGGCTGGCGGCGGCCGTTCTCACCCCTGCCTGTCCCGCGTTACGATGCATCAGACAAGATATGTCGTGAGAGTGAACTAGGCTCACGTGCTCAACCAGGCGGAAGGCACCGGAACGCCATGGTGGAGGGGAGACAGCCGATGTCGCACTGGACGGTCGGCGCGCCGATGCGCCTCGCATTTGACCATGTGACGGCGCTGAAGGTGCGGGCCATCGCGGGCTCCGTGGCCATCCTGGCCACCAGTGAGGCGCCCGCGCTGGACATCACCCGGATCAGTGGCCAGCCGCTCACCGTGACCCACGAAGATGGCGTTCTGATCATCAGCTACGAGGACCTGACCTGGGACGGGCTGCTGGAATGGCTGCGGCCGCGGAATCATTCCGCTGAGATGACCGTCACGGTGCCCCGGAATTGCCCAGCCCAGGTGGGGGTGGTGGCGGCGAGCGCGGTCGTGTCCGGCGTCGCGGCGCACACGTCGGTCAGGAGCGTGTCCGGTGCGATCACGCTGGACGGCCTGAACGGGACCGTCGACGCGCGTACGGTCGGGGCGGACGTCGAGGCACACAACATCAACGGCCGGATCACCTTCAACTCGGTGTCCGGTGACCTGACCCTGGCGGGCGGATCGCTGGACCGGCTGGACGCTAAGACGGTCACCGGCAGCGTGACCGCCGACGTCCACCTGGGCCAGCCGGGCAACGTACGCGTCGCCACCGTGTCCTCCGACGTCGCGCTCCGCCTTCCCGCACAACCGGACGCCCGGGTCAGCCTGCGGTCGACTTCCGGCCGCCTGCTGAGCGAGTTCGACTGCCTTCGCAGCTCACACGGCCGTACGTCGCATTCGGTGAACGGTACTCTGGGAGCGGGGACCGGTCACATTTCGGTGACCACGCTGTCCGGCCGGGTGACACTGCTCCGGCGCGCGGCGCACGCCGCACCGGACGCCTCGGCGCGCTCCAGGCCGTCCCCGGGCGAACCCGCCCCGGGCGACGCGGAGACGCCTGCGCGCGGCGCGGCGGGCCCGGGCGCAGCAGGGCAGAGCGCAGGAAGGCACGGCGGAAGAAGGCACCGTACAGCGGGCCACGGCACGACCGACGGGGTAAAGTCCCGCAGCCGGATCAGGGATCCATGGGCGTCGGCTACGGATCCGGCGCCTGCCGACAGCGCGGGGGCGCAGGACGGCGAACAGACGAAGGGCGAGGCTCGATGAGTCCGGTTTTCCGGCACGGCAGGCTCCGGCTCTACCTGCTCCGGCTGCTCGATGAGGAGCCTCGGCACGGCTACGAGGTCATCCGGATGCTGCGGGACCAGTTCATGGGTGTGTACGCCCCCTCGCCCGGCACGATCTACCCGCGGCTGGCCCGGCTGGAGGAGGAAGGCCTCGTCACCCACGACGAGGTGGACGGGCGCAAGGTCTACCGGATCACCGAGGCCGGACGCCAGGAACTGCGGGAACGCGGGGATGAGCTCGCCGAGCTGGAGCAGGAACTGTCGGACTCGGTGCGGGACATCGTCCGCGAGGTCAAGGAAGACGTCCGGGAAACGGTACGCAGCCTGCGCGAGGAGCTGACCTGGGCCGCGCGGACCGCCCGGCGCCCGGGCGAACAGGATGGCGAGGACGGCCCGGCCCAGCCGGGCACCGAGTCCGCCGGTGGCCCGTTCCGCTCGCCGGGCACGCCGGAGGAGATCAGGCAGCGGACCCGCTGGACTCGCGAGGACGCGAAGGAGAACGCCCGGCGGGTGCGCGAGGGCGCGAAGGAGAACGCCCGGCGGGTACGGGAAGACGCGAAGGAATGGGCCCGGCAGGAACGCGACCAGGCCCGGTTCCCCGGACGGGACCGGGACCGGGACTGGGGCAGCTGGGCGGCCTGGGCCGACTGGCCGGGACGCCGGGGATGGGCCGGTCGGCCGGACGTCGGCCAGCTGCGCGACCTGGAGCAGACGGTCAAGGGCTTCGCCCGGGACCTGGGCCGGCTGGCGTTGCAATCGGGCGCGGCGGCCGGTGAGGATGCGCTCACCGAACTGAGGATCATCCTGGACGAGACGCTCGAGCGGGTCCGGAGCGAGATCTTCGACCCGGGCGGCCCGCACGGGCATGACCACGGCGACCCGCGTCCGGCCATAGACGCTGGGCCACGGGCCGGAGACAGCCCGCAGGGCAGCACCGCCGGAACCAGCGCGCAGGCTGGGCCGTCTGGGACGAGCACCCCAGCCGGAACGGCCGGGGCCGGGCCGCAAGGTCCGCAGGGCAGCACGACACCAGAGCCCGGGAGCGGGCCCGGGGCGTTACCCCCGCGGGTCCCCACGCCAAAGTGGGCGTTTCTGCTGTGGGGGCAGCAACTCCTGACCACAAAGCGGTCCGGCTGGTCGTGCCGAGGTGCAGGTGCTGCGCGGGCAACGGAAGTGATCCCAGCCGCGGCGTCTGAGTCTGGCTGATCGCGGGAAGGTGCAGGTGGGACCGGGGGTCAGACGGTGAAAACGATCTTGCCGAACTGCTCGCCCAGGGCCAGCGCGGCGAAGCCCTCCCGCGCTTCGGCCAGCGGCATAGGGGCATGGATCAGCGGGCGCGCGCCGGTCTGCTCGCAGAAATGGAGCAGGCGGCCAAGCTCGCCCCGCGTGCCCATGGTGGAGCCGATGACGGACAGTTGCAGGAAGAAGAGCCGCTGCAGATCGGCCGGCGGGGCGTGGCCGCTGGTCGCGCCGGAGATCACGATCCGGCCGCCGGGCTTGAGTGACTTCATCGAATGTGACCAGGTTGCGTCGCCGACAGTCTCCATCACCACGTCGACACGTTCCGGGAGCCGGGCACCGGTCTCAAACACCTGATCCGCGCCCAGATCCAGCGCCAGATCACGCTTGTCCCCGCTGCGGCCGGTGACCCACATCCGGTAGCCGGCCGCGCGGCCAAGCACGATGAGCGCGGTGGCCACCCCGCCGCTGGCCCCCTGGACCAGCACCGTCGAGCCCGGTTCGGCCCCGGACTTGACGAACAGCATCCGGTAGGCGGTCAGGTACGCCGTGGGCAGGCAGGCCGCCTCCTCGAACGACAGCGACTCCGGCTTGGGCACCAGGTTGCGGCGGGGAACCGCCACCCGTTCCGCGAACGTGCCGTCGTACCGTTCCGACAGCAGGCTGCGGCGCGGGTCCAGGGTCTCGTCGCCGCCCCCGGCGTCCGCGTCGCCAATGACCGAGTGCAGGACGACCTCGTTGCCGTCCTCATCGAGGCCCGCCGCGTCGCAGCCGAGCACGATCGGCAGCCGGTCCGGGGAAATACCCACGCCCCGCAGCGTCCACAGGTCGTGATGGTTCAGCGAGGCGGCGCGGACCTGGACGGTCGTCCAGCCGTCGGGCACCTTGGGCTCGGGCCGCTCCCCCAGCTCAAGGCCGGCCAGCGGATCTTCGGGGTCGATGCGTACGGCGGTAACGGCAAACATGATCCGACAGTACTGTGCCGGCCCGGCGCGCCAACCCCCCGGAGCCCCCGATGCGCTCCGCGCCGGCTCGTCCTGGTGCCACAGACGGGTGACGGCTTCGGTGCGGGCTTGGGCGGCGTGGCGCGCGGCTGTCTTCGGATCATTCGGGGGGCCGCCGGTAACCACATTGTGCCGTAGCGGCTACGGATGGATGGCGATGGGGCGTGTAATACCCAACCCGGGGGAAGCCCATTACACAGAACGAATTGAGCTACCTGGAACGCATTGAGCGAGCGGCCACCCGGCTAGGCCCGGCCAACCCGTACGACAGTAGAACCTCCCGAAGGCAGGGGGCGGATGTGGACCTCACCACATACGCGGAACTCGCCGTCAGGCTGGTCAACACGGCCTCCTACAGCGAGGACAACCTCGACCGGCTGGCCACCATGGACGGCCTGCGCGATCTGCTGGCCGACCGGGAGCATCTCAGCGGCGGCGCGACCCGCCGCGACCTCGAGGCCCTGCGCGGGCTGCGGGCCGAGTTCCGGAAGATCTTCGCCGCCTCCGCCGAGGGAAACGGCGGGGAAGTCGCCGCGCGGCTGAACTCGCTGCTCATCCGGCATCCCGTGCACCCGCAACTGTCCGGGCACGACGGCCAGCGCTGGCACGTCCACTTCACCGACAGCGGGACGGTCGCGGACAAGTACGCGGCCGGCGCTGCGATGGGGCTCGCCGTCCGCGTCACCGAGCTGGGCGTCGAGCGGTTCGGTGTCTGCCAGACCGACCCGTGCCAGGGCGTGTTCATCGACACGAGCACCAACCGGTCGCGGCGTTACTGCTCCGAACGGTGCATGAGCCGGGCCAACGTGACCGCTTTCCGGGCCCGGCAACGGGACACCCCGGCGCCGTGACGGGCTCGTGCGGCTGGGGCTGGCCCACCCGCTCGCCGCCGCCCGCGGTCACGCCCAGCCCGGCCACCGCATGGAGACCTGGACACCTAAAGGGGCGCGCGTTCCGCCCGCGACACCTTTGAAATGCATCAGACATCGGTCCGTAATGCCACCTGGGTAATTCCCTCACTGACTGCCAAGGAGGGGGCCGGGGGACTGGAGGGTTACGGAGTGCCGAGGGGGGTATAAGTCTGTGACCTGCGTTACCGAAACGACGCCAGGGACCACTTCTCAGGTCACGGCCGTATCTCTACGATGTTCTCACTTAGCGCATACGCAACGCTCACCTGCATAACGCGACGATCCGACACGCGGGTGGCAGCCCTGCGGGGCACGATCGGAAAAGGGATCGAGCATGGCAAGTAACATAGAAGCCGTCGGAGCCACATCCACACGGCCCACCGACGTCGGCCTGAAACGAGAACTGGGCTGGATCGGGGCCACCTGGGCGTCCGAGACCTCGATCATCGGCTCGGGCTGGCTATTCGGCGCGCTATTCGCCGCGCAGGCGGTCGGCGGCGCCGCCGTCCTGGCCTGGGTCATCGCCGGGGTCATCGTTATCATCCTGGCGCTCGTGCCACGCCGAGCTCGGCGGCGATGTACCCGGTCTCCGGCGGAACGGCCCGGTTCCCGCACTTCGCGTTCGGCAGCGTCGCCGGCATCTCGTTCGGCTTCTTCTCCTACGTGCAGGCGGTGACGATCGCGCCGATCGAGTGCTTCGCGTTCATGCAGTACGCCTCCCACTTCTGGCCCAGCATCTACGACCCGACACAAAAAACGTCACCGGTACCGGCTTCGTGATGACCATCGTGCTGATGGCGGTTTTCGTCGCGGTCAACTTCCTGGCCATGCGCATTTTCGCGCGAGGTCAACAACGTCATCACGTGGTGGAAGGTCGCGGTCCCGGTCCTGGCCATCATCGTGCTGCTGTTCAAGTTCCACCCGGGCAACTTCACGGCCGGCGGGGGCTTCATGCCTGGCGGGATCAAGGCCCTGTTCGGCGCGCTCCCGGCCGCGGGCATCATTTTCGCCTACTCCGGCTTCGAGCAGTCCGACCAGCTCGCCGGGGAGATCAAGAACCCGGAGCGCAACCTGCCGCGGGCGATCATCATAGTCGATCCTGATCGGCATCGCGATCTACGTCCTGCTGCAGGTCGTGTTCATCGGCGCGATGCCCCCGGCCGAGCTGGGCAAGGGCTTCGCGGGCATCACGAACACGAGCGTCCTGTCCGGGCCGTTCGCCGGTCTTGCGGGCCTGGTCGGGCTGGCCTGGCTGGCGCTCATCCTGCGGATCGACGCGTTCGTCTCGCCGTCCGGCACCGGCCTGATCTACACGACCGGAACGTCGCGGATCAGCTACGGCCTGGCCAGGAACCGGTACTACCCGCAGATCTTCGGCAAGGTCGACAGGAACGGCATCCCGTGGGTCGGGCTGATCTTCGCGTTCCTGATCGGACTGCTGTTCCTGCTGCCGTTCCCGAGCTGGCACTCGCTGGTCGGCCTGATCACCGGCGCGAGCGTGCTGATGTACGCCGGGGCGCCGCTGTCGCTGGGCGCGTTCCGCGGGCAGGTTCCCGAGGCGCAGCCGGCCGTACCGGATGCCGGGCGCCGTCGTGCTCGCCCCGGCTCGCGTTCGT
Source organism: uncultured Actinomycetes bacterium (assembly GCA_963809975.1). Taxonomy (GTDB): domain Bacteria; phylum Actinomycetota; class Actinomycetes; order Streptosporangiales; family Streptosporangiaceae; genus Bog-532. The sequence continues at coordinate 75,833 of CAWELT010000020.1, read as the reverse complement.
CCTCGCCAACCTGCTCATCTACTGGTCGGGCTTCGAGGTGGTCTGGAAGCTCGGCATCGTCGCTGGTGCATCGGCTACGTCCTGATCGGCATCTCGCATGGCGTTCGACCCGCAGCGGCCGCCGCTGGACTGGAAGTCCGCCGTGTGGCTGCCGGTCTGGCTGATCGGCATGGGCATCATCTCCTGGCAGGGCCAGTACAGCGGCACGAGCGACAAGCACCCGCTGCCGCCGACCAACACCTTCCACATCGCGTTCTGGTGGGACATACTGGTCGTCGCCGCGTTCAGCGTGGCCATCTACTACTGGGCGATGCGCACCAAGCTGCCGCGGGACGGAGATGCTCGCGCTGGTCAACCGGCAGGCCTCGGCCGGGGCGACCCGAGCCAGACGGTCACCACTGAGCCGCCTGCAGCAACGACAGAACGGCCCCGTCGCGAGACGGGGCCGTTCCTGTCGCAGGGTCGGCGGGCTTGGTGCCCGGCCCGTCGGGCATGGCACGACAGATCAGCGCGGCGCGCGAAGGGCCCGGCGAAGCGGCCAGTAGCGCAGCAGGACCCGGCCTTCGATCAGCGTGTCCGGCACGGCACCGAACCGGGCGCTGTCCACGGCCCCGGCGGCCGGGTTGGCGGATTCGAGCCACCAGCCGCTGGCCTCACGGCGCGCCGCGCGCTTCACGATCAGCATCTCCGGGCGCCCCGGGTGGCGGGCCAGCACGATCTGGCCGGGCCGGATCCGCCGGGTCCGGCGGACGAGCAGCCAGTCACCCGGCCACAGCACGGGCTCCATCGAATGCTCGGCAACGGCGACCCGCAAGAGCGGCGAATGCACGGAGGCCCTCCGGTGCTGGCTGAGGCGAGCGGGGTAATGTCGGTCCTGATATCCGTGATCAGACACTACGGAAGGTGGATCGATGAGGCTGCTCGCACGCCTGCTCGAACCAAAGGCCGTCGCCTACGCGCACTGCGACCTGCCGTGCGGCATCTACGACCCTGCTCAGGCCCGGATCGAGGCCGAGTCCGTCAAGGCGATCGACGAGAAGTACCAGCAGAACACGGACCCCGAGTTCCGCGCCCGGGCGCTGATCATCAAGGAGCAGCGCTCCGAGCTGGTCAAGCACCACCTGTGGGTGCTGTGGACCGACTACTTCAAGCCGCCGCACTTCGAGAAGTACCCGCAGCTGAACACCCTGTTCAACGAGGCCACCAAGCTGGCCGGCGGGCGCGGCGGCACCAAGTCCAGCACCGACCCGGCCGTCGCCGACCAGCTGCTGGCCAAGATCGACGAGATCAACAAGATCTTCTGGGAGACCAAGCAGGGCTGATACGCCCGGCAGTCACATCGCCGACGCACCGTAGGAGGGGCCGCGACCATGTTGCGGCCCCTCACGGTATTTCCGGGGGGCCGCTGACGCGGTATTTTCAGGGTAATCCCGTGGCCCGGACCGGCGCACACAGCACCGGCCGGCCGCTAACCTGACCCCGTCCCGGTCCGCCGGTACGAACCGGCGGGGTCTCAGTTTCGGGCACCGCCGGTCTGCCCGCGGGGCAGCGTCGCCCCGTTCCACCGTGCGCGTGAGATCATTTGATCCGCGCCGCGCGGCACGCCGGAATCGGTTCGGCGTGGACGATAGGTTGCATGCGATCGGCCGGCCCGACCAGCCGGCCCGAAGGAGAGACGTGACCGAAGAGACCGCCGCCAGGCAGACCGCGCCGGGCGCCGGGCCGGGTCCTGGTGCGGTCGCGGCCGACCGCGAGGCCCGCGACCGCGTGCGGGTGTGCATGCCGGCCGAGGGCGCGTACCTGTCCGTGCTGCGCACCGCGACCGCCGGCCTGGCCGCGCGGCTCGACTTCACCCTCGACGAGATCGAGGACCTGCGGATCGCGGTCGACGAGGCCTGCGCGATGCTGCTCAGCCAGGCCATCCCGGGCACCAACCTGGAATGCGACTTCGAGCTCGGCGCCGACCTGATGACGATCGTCGTCGCGGTGGTGGCCGCGCAGCCACGCCTGCCGGCCCGTGACACGTTCGCCTGGACCGTGCTGTCCGCGCTGGCCGGCGACGTCGACTCCCGGCTGGAGCCGGACGACCGGGTGGCCATCGTGCTGCGCAAGCGCCGCGGGGCGTCGGGGTCCTGATGGGAGACTTCGAGGTCCGGGTGACCGAGAACGAAGCCCGGGTGACCGAGGAGTACGAGGTCCGCCCGGCCGACGAAACGCTCGCCACCGTCGCCCGGGATGACCACGCCGTACCCGACCGCGCCCGGGCGAGGGAGCTGTTCGAGCGGCTCACCTCGCTGCCCGAGGGCAGCCCGGAGCGGGAGCGGATCCGCGGCTCGCTGGTGGAGCTGCACCTGCCGCTGGTCGAGTACCTGGCGCGCCGGTTCCGCAACCGGGGCGAGTGGCTGGACGACCTGACCCAGGTCGCCACCATCGGCCTGATCAAGTCGATCGACCGGTTCGACCTGGAGCGCGGCGTCGAGTTCTCCACCTACGCGACGCCCACCATCGTGGGCGAGATCAAGCGGCACTTCCGGGACAAGGGCTGGGCCGTCCGCGTGCCGCGACGGCTGCAGGAGCTCAAGCTCTCGCTGACCAAGGCCATCGGGGAGCTCGCCCAGCGCGAGGGACGCGCGCCCACCGTCAGCGAGCTCGCGGCGCACCTGCAGATGAGCGAGGAAGACGTGCTGGAGGGCCTGGAGTCGGCCAACGCCTACTCCACGGTGTCCCTGGACGCGCCGGACTCCGGAGACGAGGACGCCCCCGCGGTGGCCGACTCGCTGGGCATCGTCGACGAGGCGCTCGAGGGCGTCGAGTACCGGGAATCGCTCAAGCCGCTGCTCGAGCGGCTGCCGCCCCGGGAGAAGAAGATCCTGCTGCTCCGGTTCTTCGGCAACCTGACCCAGTCCCAGATCGCCGCCGAGCTGGGGATCTCCCAGATGCACGTGTCCCGCCTGCTGGCCCGGACGCTCACCCAGCTACGCGACGGCCTGACCATGGACGACTAAGCGCGGCCCGCGGCGGCGGCCCCGCCAGACCCACCGGCTCCACCGGCCTCGCTGGCCCCGCGGGCCCGGGCGCGCGGCCGGGGCCCGGCCGCGCGTACACGTAAAGGCGCCTTACGTGTATCCGGGTATACGCAAAAGCGCGTTACGGGTAAAGACGCGCGCCGTCGCGTCGCCTCCGGCGGAACGTCAGCGGCGGCGGGATGAGGCTTTCTTGCCGGAGGGCCGGGCCGCCTTGCCCGCCGGCGGGACCGCGCGGGCGCCCGGCGCCGCAGCCTGAGCGGGCGACCCGGCTGTTTTCCCCGCGGGCTGAGCGGCCCGGGGTACCTCGCACGCGGCCCGGGGTGCCTCGCCCTCCGGGCTGGCCGGCGGCGTGGTCTCCGGCGCCTTCGGGCTCGCTGGGCCGGTGGCGAGGGCGCGCCAGCTGGCCGGGACCAGCAGGCCAGCGAAACCGGCCAGTGCCACCAGCAGCGCGGGCACTCCCCAGTCGAGCCGGTGGCCCTCCAGCAGGTAGACCCCGGTCGTCCCGACGAACAGCTGGGTGAGCAGCGCGGGGGTCCGGCTCCAGCGCCGGACGCGGTAGACGCCGACCGCGATCAGCGCGACGACGATCACGGCACCGAACGCGATGATCGTGAGCGCGATCCCGCTGCTGCGCTGGTACGAGCGGCCCGCGGCGGTGTCCACGGCCGAGATCACGGCGGCGACGAGAAGCATGGCCGCCTCGGCGCCGAGGGCCGCCGCGGCCAGCAGCAGCGCCGGCGGACGTGGTGGCATGTGTCGCACCTTTCTCCCCGGACTAGCCTATGCGCGTGCGCGCGCTGCTGATCGTGAACCCCCGGGCGACCTCCACGACCAAACCGGTCCTGGATTTCATCGTCCGCTCGCTGGCCGCCGAGGTGGAGCTCGAGACCGTGGAGACACGGTACCGGGGAGATGCCCGCGGCATCGCCGCCACGGCCGCCGCTGAGGGCCGGGACGCGCTGCTGGTGCTCAGCGGAGACGGAACGATCAACGAGGTCGTGAACGGCCTGATGCAGGACGTGCCCATCCGGGCCGGTCATCGGGCGGCCACGCGCCGGGCAGCGGCCCGCTATCGGCGCGATCCCGGGCGGAAACGCCAACGTCTTCACGCGCGACCTCGGCTTTCCGGCCGATCCGGTCGCCGCCGTCAAAGTGATCGGCGCGCGTCTGGCCGCCGGGACCACCCGGACGATCGGGCTCGGCCTGGCTGGCGACCGGTACTTCACGTTCAACGCCGGGCTGGGCTGGGACGCGGAAGTGGTCCGCGCGGTAGAAGAACGGCGCGCCCGCGGCCGCCAGGCGTCGTCCACCCTGTACGTGCTGATGGCGCTGCGCGAGTTCTACTTCCGCACCGACCGGCGTCACCCCGGGCTGGCCCTGGAGACGGCCAGCGGAATCGCGGTGCCGAGCCTGGGCATGGCGCTCGTCTCCAACACCACGCCCTGGAGCTACGTCGGCCGCCATCCGGTGAGCCCGACGCCGAACGCCTCGTTCGACACCGGCCTGGATGTTTTCGGCCTGCGGCGGATGCGGACATTTTCCACGCTGAATGCGATGCGCCAGATGATGCAGCAGGACGAGCGGCCGCCGATCGGAAAGTACGTGCTGAACCTGCACGACGAGCCGGAACTCACGGTGCGGTCACGGGAGCCAGCGGCGCTGCAGGTGGACGGGGAGTATGTGGGCGAGACGACTTCGGTAACATTCCGCTCGGTACCGGAAGCGCTACGGGTCATCGCATGATTCCGCCGGGAGGATGTTGCGGGCCGTAAACTACCGATCCTGGCATTAATTGTGATTCAGGTCACATTGAAATGGCGAAGATCACTGTTGCGTCCCCTTGCGTTCCCGGCAACGTGCTTGAGAAGCTTTAACCGATGCCGGACGGGAGCCTCTCGTGTTATCGACTGTTATCTGACACCGAGCAGGTTTCCCGGTTTCCCAAGCGTGCCTGGGCTAAGAAGCGGCTCCGGGCCGGTTGCTAGCTGGCACGGTCTTAATATGGGACAAAGTTGCGTTCCGAAGGTATACGACATAGCTCGTGAAATCATTCACAAGCCTTGATGACCGGCGCACTGGGTTCAAGCAGCCGACGTGCGGCCGTCACGCCCCGAAGGAGTGACCTCATGGACTGGCGCCATAACGCCGCCTGCCGTGACGTAGATCCTGAGTTGTTCTTTCCGATCGGGAACACCGGTCCTGCGCTACTCCAGATCGACGAAGCAAAGCGTGTCTGTCATCGTTGTCCGGTGATGGAGTCGTGCCTGCACTGGGCGATCGACTCCGGCCAGGACGCCGGCGTCTGGGGCGGTATGAGCGAGGACGAGCGGCGAGCCCTGAAGCGGCGCACGCTGCGGCTCCGCACCCGTGCGCACGTGTCGCCCATCTCCCGCTGACGCCGCGGCTACGGCTGAACTACCGCACCATCTCTGCCGCACCATCTCCGCCGCACCATCCCCGCGTACATGAGGCTCCGTGCACAGAGGCTCCGCGCACATCAGGCTCCGCGACACCAGCCAGGCCCGGCCCGGGAGCGGTCAAGCCGTCTGCGAGGGACGGGCCGCTACTCGTCAGGGGCCGGGGCCGGCGGCTCGTCGTCCTGGACGGGAAGGTCCACGAGGGCCCGGGTGCCGCCTTCCGGCCGGGGCGTTATCTCCAGCTTGCCGCCCAGTTCACCGACGACCAGAGTGCGCACGATCTGCAGGCCCAGTGAGCTGGATGACTCGGGGTCGAAATCCTCCGGCAGCCCCACGCCGTCGTCGTCAACGACGACCGTCAGCCGGTCCGGCCCGCGCACCGCGCTGACCTCCACGCTGCCGGTGGCCCGCTGCGCCTCGCCGGCGACCGGCTCGGGGTAGGCGAAGCCGTGCTGCAGCGCGTTCTGCAGCAACTCGGTCAGCACCAGCGCGAGCGGCATCGCGACGTACGCCGGCAGCGGGCCAAAGGCGCCCGTGAGCTTCGGGGTTACCCGGATCTCGGTGCCGGCCACCTCGGACGCCATCATGACGACCCGGTCCGCGACCTCATCGAAAGCGACGATCTCGTCGGGCGCGTGCGAGAGCGTCTCGTGCACGATCGCGATCGAGCCGACGCGGCGGACGGCGTCCTCGAGGGCCGCCCGCGCCTCCGGGCCGCGCAGGCGGCGGGCCTGCAGCCGCAGCAGGGCGGCCACCGTCTGGAGATTGTTCTTGACACGATGATGGATCTCACGGATCGTCGCGTCCTTGGTCATCAGCTCGCGTTCGCGGCGGCGCAGCTCGGTGACCTCACGCACCAGGATCAGCGCACCAGTCCGGCTGCCGCCCACGATGAGCGGGATCGAGCGCAGTTGCACGATCGACCCGTTGCCCTCGATCTCGGCGTCCCGCGGGACCCGGCCGTACGCCACCAGCATCAGCGACTCATCCAGCGGAGCGCCGCACGAGGCGCACAGCTTCGCGGTCAGCGGCCCCAGCTCGGCGCCCACCAGGTCGGTAGCCAGGCCGAGGCGGCGGAAGGCCGACAGCGCGTTGGGGCTGGCGTACGTGACCCGTCCGGAGCGCCCGAGGCGGAGCAGCCCATCACCAACCCGGGGCGAGCGGACCGGCGTGGCTTGCTCACCGCCGAAGGGGAACGTCCCCTCAGCCACCATCCGGGCCAGGTCATCGGCGCCCTGGAGGTAGGTCAGCTCCAGACGGCTCGGCGTGCGGGCGGAGTTAAGGTTGGTGTTCCGCTCGATCACGGCGATCACCCGGCCCGCGCGGGTCACCGGGATGGTCTCGGCGCGCACCGGCACGCCCGTCGTCCAGTCAGGGTCACTTTCGCGCCAGATCCGGCGCTCGGCCCGCGCGGTGTCCAGCAGCGCCCTGTCCCCCGGTTCGGCTTTCGTCCCGACCACGTCATCCTGGAACGAGGTAGGCCCGGTCGTCGGGCGCATCTGGGCCAGCGCCATCCAGCCGCTGCCGTCGCGCAGCGGCGCCCACAGGATGAGGTCGGCGAACGACAGGTCGGCCAGGAGCTGCCAGTCCGACACCAGGGCGTGCAGGCATTCCAGGTCTGCCCTGGCCAGGCTGGTATGGCTGCGGGCCAGATCGGTCAGCGTAGGCACATCTCAATAATCGCACCCGCGGCGACTGGTTCCCGCCACGCCGATGATCCCGCGCCCGCGGCTCCCCGCCGGCCGTTTCTGGTCCGCGTCCTGGTCCGCGTCCTGGTCCGCGTCCATGCCCGCGTCCTTGCCCGCGTCCTTGCCCGCGTCCATATCCGCGTCCTTGCCCGCGTATTGGCCCGCGTACTTGCCCACGCCAGCGGCTTCCCCTTGACGGCGGCCCGGAGCTGGGGAAATCTATCAGGACCCATGAACCCGCACCCGTCACAGCCGCCATCGGCGGCACAGCCGCCGGTCAGCCGGCCGCCAGACCCCCTCGCCGTGCTCCGGCGGGCGGCACTGGCCCGGGAGGCCGCGGGGCTGGGGCGCCGGCTGAACGCCCGCGCGCCCGGCGGGCCCGGCGGGCCCGCCGGGATGTTCGACGGCCCGCCGGGCGGCATCGTCGATCTGGCCTCGAATGACTACCTAGGGCTGTGCGGAGACGAGCGGCTCGCCGAGGCGGCGGCCGCCGCCGCCCGCACCTGGGGCACCGGCTCCACCGGATCACGGCTGGTCACCGGGACGACGGAGCTGCATATCCAGCTCGAACGGGACCTCGCGGAGTTCACTGGCGCCGCCAGCGCGCTCGTGTGCTCCTCCGGATACCTGGCCAACCTCGCCGTGGTCACGGCCCTCGGGCAAGTACTCGGGCACGTACCCGGGCACGTACTTGGGCAAGTACCCGGGCCGACGCCCGGGCCGGTTCTCGCGGCGGAAGGGGCCGGGAACAGCCGGCCCGGCCCCGGCGTGGTCATCGTCTCCGACGCCGCGAACCACGCGTCGCTGATCGACGTGTGCCGCCTGGCCCGCGCCCGCGTCGAGGTCACCCCGCACGCCGACACGCGTGCGGTGGATCGGGCGCTCACCCGGCGCACCGAGCCGGCGGCCATCGTGGTCAGCGACACGGTGTTCTCCGTCACCGGCGACCAGGCCCCCGTGGCCGAACTGCACCGCATCGCGCGCGCCCACCAGGCGCTGCTCGTCCTGGACGAGGCGCACGCCTTCGGCGTGCTCGGCCCGGGCGGCCGGGGCGTGGCCGCGGCGGCCGGTATCGGGGACGATCCCCGGGTCATCCGCACGGTCACCCTGTCGAAGTCGCTGGCGGGCCAGGGCGGCGCGGTCATCGGGGCCGCGGAGGTCATCAGCACTCTCGTCGACGTGGGCCGTGCGTTCATCTTCGACACGGGCCTGGCCCCGCCGAGCGTGGCCGCCGCGCTCGCCGCGCTGACCATCATCCGCGGCGACCCGGGGCTCGGGCAGCGCGCCCAGGCCAGCGCCCGGCGGCTGGCCGCCCTGGCGGCCGGGCTGGGTTTCGAGGTCCCGCCCCCGGCCGCCGCGGTGGTCCGGATCACGATCGGGGAGGCGGGCGCGGCGCTGGAGGCACAGCGGATCTGCGCCCGTCATGGCGTCCGCGCCGGATGCTTCCGGCCGCCCTCGGTGCCGCCGGGCCAGGCGTGCCTGCGACTGACCGCCCGGGCCAACCTGACAGAAGCCGATCTCCGCACGGCATTTCGCGCATTGGGTGCGGTGAGAGATCATGTCCGGATAACCGCTTGAGCGGGAAGGAAGTGGCCATGACCGTCTCCCCCGTCCCTGTATCCCCCGTTCCGCCGGAAAAGACCAGCGTGCCCGGCGTCCGGCAGGCCACGACGGGAGCGCCGGTCAGGGACTCCGCGAGTGACAGCAACGTGCCCGGCGAGATTCTGCCGAGCCCATTGCTGCGGCTGCCGAAGTACTACACGGTCAAGCGGCAGCTGCTCGAGCTGATCGTCACGATGGCGCCGGGCAGCCCGGTCCCGCCGGAACGCGAGCTCGCGCGCGACTACGGGACGTCGCGGACCACAGTCCGGCAGGCCCTGGCGGAGTTGGTGGTGGAGGGCCGCCTGCTGCGGCGGCAAGGCAAGGGTACGTTCGTGGCCAAGCCCAAGGTGGCCCAGTCGCTGGAGCTGGCCAGCTACACCGAAGGCATGCGGGCGCACGGCCTGCACCCGCAGACGAGGATCCTCGAGATCGGCTACATCGCGGCCGACGAGGATCTCGCCCTGCTGCTCGGTATCCGCCCGGGTGGCCGGGCGCTGCGCATCCACCGGCTCCGGTTGGCCGACGGCGAGCCGATGTCAGTGGACACTTCCCACCTGCCCGCGCGGCGCTTCCCGGGACTGCGCAAGCAGCTGAATCGGCACAGCTCGCTGTACGAGACGCTCGGTTCCGCGTACGGCATCCAGCTGACCGAGGCCGAAGAAACGATCGAGACCGTGCTGGCCGACCCGCACAACGCCGACCTGCTGGCCGTAGACGTCGGCATGCCGCTGCTGCTGCTGTCCCGGCACGCGGTCGACATGACCGGCGAACCGGTCGAGTGGGCGCAGTCCTGGTACCGCGGCGACCGGTACAAGTTCGTCACCCGGCTGCGGCGGTTACCCGATTGGGCCTGATCATCGTCAGCGGAACGGACACGGGGGTCGGCAAGACCGTCACCGCGGCGGCCATCGCGGCGCTCGCCCTGTCCCGCGGGGAACGCGTGGCCGTCGTCAAGCCGGCCCAGACTGGCGAGCCACCCGGCACCCCGGGCGACCTCGGCACCGTGGCCGCCCTGGCGGGTGTGACGGACCGGCACGAACTCGCCCGGTACCCCGATCCGCTCTCCCCCGAAGCGGCCGCGCGGGCAGCCGGCCGTCCCCCGCTGGACCTGCGATGGGCGGCGAGCTACATCGCGGCGCTAGCCGAAGACCGGCCGCAGGTCATCGTGGAGGGCGCCGGGGGGCTGCTGGTGCGATACGACCCGGCCGGGTCAACCATCGCCGACCTGGCCGCCATGCTGGCCGCTCCGGTCCTCGTCGTGACCGCAGCGGGTCTCGGCACCCTCAATCACACCGCGCTTACCCTGGAGGCGCTGGCCGCGCGCAAGGTGGTATGCGCGGGGGTCGTCATCGGCAGCTGGCCGGCCCAGCCGGGCCCGGCCGAACGGTCCAACCTGAGCGACCTCGAAACCGTCGGCGGCCAGCCACTGGCCGGGACGCTGCCCGCAGGAGCGGGGCGGGCCGACCGCGCCACCTTCCTGGGCCTCGCGCGGCGCGGCCTGTCGCCCGCCCTGGGCGGGACCTTCGGCGGGGCCAGCCGGGGCTGAGCCCTCGCCTGGCCCCGCCGCCGGCGGGCTGGCCAGGCCGCTGTCCGCCCCTTTTGCTCCATTATCCCCCGGATTAGCCCCGGTCCGGACTCCCGCAACCGATTGCGGATGGTGACATTCAGGTCTTGCCGTATCGGCGCACACGGTGCAACATCGTAGTGACCAGTGTGCTATGCGTAACATCTGCACAGCAGCCGACCCTTCGCCGCTGGGGGGAGCGCGGCTCATCGTGGCCGCCAGGCGGTACGGCCGACCGTCCGGCGGCCACGATGAGAGGGAACATGGTCCAGCCACAACGGAGGGCGCGGAACCCGCTCAGCACGGCGATCGCTGCCGTCCTGCTGCTCATCGGGGTGATCGGGGCCTTCTGGGTCCCCATCTACGCCCGATCCCTCCACTTCCCTTCTTCTACTTTCCACTCATCTATCCGTCGTGAGTCCGCACTCGCCTACCTCTACTGAGCCCCGCCGCACCCACGCAACGGCGTGCCCGCCGCGACGTCCAGAGGCGAGTGACCCACATCAACGCGTCTCGTTCACGATCTTCGTGTCCTGTTCGCGGTCGTCACGCTGGTCGGCTTCGCCGCGGCCCGCTGGCGGCGGGCGGAGAGCATCCTTCACCTCAACGAATGGGGCTCGGCGGCCGGAGCTTCGGACGTTCGTCACCTGGTTCCTGCTCGGCGGCGACCTCTACACCGCGTACACCTTCATCGCCGTCCCGGCGCTGCGTCTTCGGCGCCGGGCGCCGCTCGGCTTCTTCGCCGCTGCCGTACACCATCATCGTCTTCCCGATCGTCTTCGTGTTCGCTGCCGCGGCTGTGGTCGGTCGCCCGCGTGCACGGCTACATCACCGCCGGCCGACTTCGTCCGCGGCCGGTACGGCTCCCGGGGCCTGGCGCTCGCCGTCGCCGGTCACCGGCATCCTCGCCACCATGCCGTACATCGCGCTGCAGCTCGTCGGCATCCAGGCCGTGCTCATCGTCCTCGGCGTCGGCGGGACCTCCTCCAACGTCTTCATCAGGGACCTGCCGCTGCTCATCGCCTTCGTCGTCCTGGCCGCCTACACCTACCTCTCCGGGCTGCGCGCCCCCGCGCTGATCGCGTTCGTCAAGGACACGCTGGTCTACGTCATGGTCATCGTCGGCGCATCCTCTACATCCCGACGCGAGCTCGGCGGCTGGGGGCACATCTTCGACACCGCCGGCGCGCACCTGGCCACGCACCAACCCAAGACCCACAAGCCGTTCGGGTCGCTGATCCCGACGCCGGCCAGCGAATGGGCCTACGCCACGCTCGCACTCGGCTCGGCGCTGGCGCTGTTCATGTACCCGCACGCGATCACCGGCGTGTTCGCGGCCAAGCGGCCGCGACGTGATCCGCCGCAACATGGCCTTCCTGCCGCCGTACTCGATCGTGCTCGGCCTGATCGCGCTGCTCGGCTACATGGCCCTGGCCACCCCGGCCGTCACCGCCGCCGTCAAGGCGCATGGCGGCAACACCCAGCTGTGCCGTGCCGCTGCTCTTCCAGAACATGTTCCCGAGCTGGTTCGCCGGTGTCGCGCTTCGCGGCCATCGTCATCGGCGCCCTGGTGCCCGCGGCCATCATGTCGATCGCCTCGGCCAACCTGTTCACCCGCAACATCTACACGGAGTTCTTCCAGCCGAACGCCAGCGCGCCGAGCAGACCAGGGTCGCGCAGTCGTCTCGCTCATCGTCAAGGCCGGCGCCCTGGTCTTCGTGCTCGCCCTGCCCAAGACGTTCTCGATCAACCTGCAACTGCTCGGCGGCATCTGGATCCTGCAGACGTTCCCGTCGATCGTCGGCAGGCCTGTACACCCGCTGGTTCCACCGCTGGGCGCTGCTGCTCGGCTGGGCGGTGGCGATGGTGTACGGGACGATCCAGGCCTGGCGGGCACCGAACCCCGGCGTGCCGAATTCACAGTTCGGCGCGTCGACGGCCCCGGTGTTCGGGCACGTCATCTACATCGCGATCGCGGCGTTCGTGCTGAATGTGGCGGTCGCGGTCACCGCCACCCTGGTGTTCCGCGCGGTGCGGCTCCCGGCCGGGGCGGACGAGACGCTGCCGCAGCAGTACACCGCCGACCCGGGACCGTCCCGGCCGGGGTTGTGCCGGAGACCGCGGCGGCCGGGGCCGGGACCGGAGCGGGACACGAGCGTCCGCCCATCAGTTAACTCACTGGTAACATCGCCCGTGGCGTGAGTAACGGCCGGGCCTCCTGCCGGGTACCGTCCCGGCCGCGTGCGGGCACGGCGGGGTGCTGGCGCTGACGCGGCCCGCCAGCACGGCGTGACGACGATGTTCACCCTCTCCGGCGGGCACGTCTTCCCGCTCTACGACGCCGCGGTCCATGCCGACCCGCCGATGCGGCTCCTCGACGTCCGGCACGAGCAGACCGCCGTCTTCGCCGCCGAGGCCACGGCCCAGCTGACCCGCAAGCCGGGCCTCGCCGTGCTCACCGCCGGGCCCGGCGTGACCAACAGCGTCAGCGCCGTCACGACCGCGCACTTCAACGGCTCGCCCGTGGTCGTCCTCGGCGGCCGCGCACCCGACTACCGCTGGGGGGCGGGCAGCCTGCAGGAGATCGACCACCCGCCGCTGCTGGCCCCGGTCACCAAGCGGGCCTGGACCGAGCACGCGACCGCGCAGGTGGCCGCGTCCGTGGACGAGGCCTTCCGGCTCGCCGCCGCCCCGCACCGCGGCCCGGTCTTCCTCGACCTATCCCTGGAAGCGCTGTACGGCAAGGCCGAGGTGGCGCCGCTCGCGGCCGTCGCGCGCCGCAGCGCCGGCGCGCGACGCGCCGGACCCCGCGGCGATCAGCCAGGATCGCCGGGCTGCTCGCCGCGGCCGAGCGGCCGGTCCTGGTGCTCGGCTCCGACGTCTGGATGGACGGCGCCGAGGCCGCCGCCCGGGCCGCCGCGGAGCAGCTCGCAGCTCCCGGTCATCGCCAACGGCCAGGGCCGCGGCATCCTCCCGGCCGGCCACCCGCTGCTGGTCACCCGGGCCCGGTCGGCCGCGTTCGGCGAGGCGGACCTGGTGATCGTCGCCGGCACCCCGCTCGACTTCCGCCTCGGCTACGGCCAGTTCGGCGGCAGGGCGAGCACGCCGCCCGGGTCGTGCACGTCGCCGACGCCCCGGGCAGCTCGCGACGCACTGCCCGCTGGCCGCGACGGCCTCCGGCGACCTGACCGCGTTCTTCACCGGGCTGGCCGCGGAAGCTGGCCGCGCGCACCGGCACCGGCCGCAGGCCGGACGGCGGACTGGCTGCCACGAGGGCTGGCGCGGCTGCAGGACGATCGCGCGGGCCGCGATCGCCGCGGACGCCGGGCTGCTGGCCAGCGACGCCCGGCCCGATCCACCCGATGCGCATCTACGGCGAGCTGACCCGGCGCTCGCCGACGACGCGGTGGTGATCGGCGACGGCGGCGACTTCGTCTCCTTCGCCGGCAAGTACGTCGAGCCCCAGCGCCCGGGCGCTGGCTCGACCCCGGTCCCTACGGCTGCCTGGGCACCGGCCTGGGCTACGCGATCGCCGCCCGGCTGGCCCGGCCCGTCGGCCCAGGTGGTGCTGCTGCTCGGCGACGGCGCGGCCGGCTTCTCGCTGATGGACGTCGACACCCTGGTCCGGCACGGGCTCCCGGTCGTCATGGTCGTGCGGCAACAACGGCATCTGGGGCCTGGAGAAGCACCCGATGCAGGCGCTGTACGGCTACGACGTCGCCGCCGACCTGCAGCCGGAGCTGCCGCTACGACCAGGTGGTGCGCGGCCCTCGGCGGCGCCGGCGAGCTCGTCACCGAGCCCGGCCGAGATCGGCCCGGCGCTGCGACGGGCCTTCGCTCGCGGCGTCCCGTACCTGGTCAACGTCGTCACCGACCCGGAGATCGCCTACCCGCGCTCGACCACCGGCGTCTGAGCGCGGCGGGTCGTGCTCCTGACCTGGTCAGCCGTCGCCTCCTGGCCCTGGCGATGAAGCGGCTCCGCTGTCCACCAGCACCCGCTCGACGGTTGCCCGCTCCGATCACCACGTCCTCGTCGCTCGCCCGGGCACCCGTAGGCGATGAAGTTGAACACCAGCCGCCGGCCGTCCATCTCGGTCAGCTCGGCCTCGACCACCAGCGCCGTCCCGATCAGGCTGGCCTGGCGGTGCTCCAGGCTGCACCCCGGTGCCGACCGTGGTCAGCCCGTCCTCCAGCTGCGGCGCCACCGCGGCCAGCCGCGGCCTCGGCCAGCGCCAGCAGCCGCGGCGTGCCAGCACCGGCACGTCCCCGCTGCCCATGCGCCAGCGCCGTGTCCGACTCGGTCACGCGCCGCGAGGTCGCGCGCAGCCCACCGCAGGCGCCCGCGGCTCCGCCGCGCACCGGGCGCGCTCTGGCCGCCCGGCCCGCTATTCGAGCACGGCGATCAGGTCACCCTCCTGCACCACGTCGCCCTCGGCCACGTGCAGCTTGGACAAGGTGCCCGCTTCCTCCGCGAGCACCGGGATCTCCATCTTCATCGACTCCAGGATCACCAGGGTGTCACCGGCGTCGACCTGCTGGCCCTCCGCCGCGACCACCTTCCAGACGTTCGCGACCATCTCCGCTCGGACCTCCGCCACCGGTTGCTCCCTTCCTTCTTCCTTGCCCGGGCGCCGCCGCCGGCCCGGTGCCTGTCCATTGTCCCGGACCGTGATCAGGGCCGCAGCCGGGCTACCAGAGACGTGTCGTAGTCGCCGCTGGTGAATTCGGGGCTGGCCAGCAGGTCGGCGTGAAAGGCCAGATTCGTCTTCGGGCCGGCGATGCGGAACGCCGCCACCGCGTCCCGCGCCCGCGCCACCGCCTCGGCCCGGCTGGCCCCGTACGTGCAGAGCTTGGCCAGCAGCGGGTCGTAAAACGGCGTTACGGTGTTGCCCACGACGTAGCCCGCATCCACCCGGATGCCCTCGCCCGAGGGTTCCACCCACTCGGTGATCCGGCCGGGGCCGGGCAGGAACCGCACCGGATCCTCGGCGTACACGCGCAGCTCGATGGCGTGGCCACGGACCGGGAGGTACGCGGGCAAGGACGCGGGCAAGGACGCGGGCAAGGACGCGGCCGCGTCCGCCGGGCCGAACGACACGTCCTGGCCGGCGGCGATCAGGAACTGCTGCTCGACCAGGTTGATGCCGGTGACCAGTTCGGTAATTGGATGCTCGACCTGAAGCCGGGTGTTCATCTCCAGGAAGATGAAATCCCCGCCCTCGGCGTCGACGAGGCATTCGACGGTGCCGGCGCTCCGGTACCCGACCGCCTCACCGGCTCGCACGGCTGCCACCAGCATCCGCTCCCGCAGGGCCGGGCTGACGCCCGGGGACGGCGTCTCCTCGGCGACCTTCTGGTGCCGGCGCTGCACCGAGCAGTCCCGCTCGCCGAGCGCGATGACCCGGCCGTCGGCCAGCCCGAGAATCTGCACCTCGACGTGCCGGGCACGCGCGACATAACGCTCGATGAGGATGTCCGGATGACCGAAGAAGCGCTCGGCGCGGGACCGCGCCGTCGCGAACGCGGCCCGCAGTTCGGCTTCGCTGGAGGCCGCGCTCATCCCGATCCCGCCGCCCCCGCCGGCCGCCTTCACCATAACCGGGTAGCCGATCCGTTTCGCCTCGGTGACGGCCGTGTCCTCGTCCAGCACGGGCTCGGTGCTGCCTGGGGAGACCGGCACACCCGCCGCGGCCATCAGGTTCCGCGCGCGGATCTTGTCCCCCATCTGCTCGATGGCCTCGGGGGACGGCCCGACCCAGGTCAGCCCGGCCGAGATGACCTGGCGCGCGAAGCTGGCCCGCTCGGCCAGGAAGCCGTAGCCGGGATGGATGGCGCTGGCGCCGGCCTCGCGGGCGGCCCGGAGGACTTCCGCGGCGTCCAGGTAGCTCTGCGCGGGCGGGGCGGGACCGAGGAGAACGGCGTGATCGGCCTCCCGCACGTACGGGAGGTCCCGGTCGGCCTCCGAGTAGACGGCGACGGTCCTGATGCCCATCCGGCGAGCAGTGCGGATGACGCGCCGGGCGATCTCGCCCCGGTTGGCCACGAGTACGGAGTCAAACACCTGAGCAGCATAGGCCGGTCAGGCGGGCAGCACTGACCGCCGGGTGATGACGCGGCCGAGCGCGCTGACGACCTCCGGGTCGTACTCGGCGCTGGCGTCCAGCCGCAGCCGGTCGACCACCGCGGCGGCCCGCCCCGGGTCGGCGGAACCGCCCACAAGGTCGTCGAGGGTGTTGACGGCCCGGATGATGCGGCTGCTCAGCGGCGGCCCGGCCGGCGGTCCGGCCCCGGCGCCCGCGGTGGCCCCGGCTGCGGAGGCGGCGCCACACCGGGACGTGGCCTCGCACGGGTCGCTCTGCCGGCGCACGATCTCGGCCACGCTATCCAGCATGGTGGCCTGCTCCACGACCTCGGCGCCCAGCAGCGCGATCCGGCGCTGGTCCGCCGGGGAGACCAGCACGGTGGCCCCGCCCGGAATCGGGTCCTGCAGCGACAGCTGCCCGATGTCGTGGATCAGCGCGGCGTACTGCAGTTCCAGCAGTTCGGGTTCGGCCATGCCGAGCTCCCGGCCGACCGCCACGGCGAGCCGGCTGACCCGGTCGGCGTGACCGGTCTCGACGTATCCGCCGATCTCGGTCACCCGCGCCAGCGCGCGCACCGTCTGCAGGTAAGTGGCGCGGATGCCGGCGTACCGGCGGAAGGCGACCTGCGTGACGAGCAGCGGCGCGAGGAACACGGCCACCGCGACCAGTCCCATGGCCTCTGCGGCGAACGCGATCAGCAGGGCGGAGGCCCCGACGGCCACGCCAAGGAGACCCTGAACGCGAAGCTCGTCGGTGAACGTGACCCGGAACCTGGCCCGCAGCGTGTTCGCCCGGACGCATGCGGCGATGAACACATCCACCAGCCAGGCCACCGTGACCAGCAGCGCCATCGCGGCCAGTGCGGCCCACCAGTGCCGGAGGATGTCGCTGGTGCCGGCCAGCGGGCGGAAGGCGAAGGCGGCGCACGCCACGGCGAGCAGCCGCGACGCCATGCCCGCCGTCCGGGCCGGGCGTCCCACCGCCAGGTGCGGCAGCACACCGAGCGCCATGCCGATGCCGGTGACCGCCACGACCTGGAACGCCGAATGCCGGGCCGGAACCGATCCCACCCGGATCAGCAGGGCGTACGCGAGCGCGCAGGCCGTCCCGATCGGTGCCGCCTCGCGGTCTCCGGGGAGGTTGAGCCGGAGCAGCTCGCCCAGCGCGATCAGGGCCGCGAAGGCGATCGCGCTGCGCGGAGCCACCACACCCGCACGGACCGACTGAGCGATGCAGGCCGCGACGGCCAAACCCGTCGCCGCCACCAACAGGCGCTGGCCGGAACCGGCCGGCCAGCGGGAACGGGCCCGAAGGCCCGTGGTCGCTAGCCGGTCCTGACTAACGCTCACGAGGGTCTCGCACGTCAGCGGCGCCCCATCACGCGCAGCGGCACGACGGGATCGTCGTGATCGTGAGCGGCCGCCTCGACGGGCTCACCCGGCGGGGATACCGGAACCTCCGGGGTCTGCCAGTCCTCGCGCTCGACCGCGGCGACCAGGGCGTCGACGAAGGCGGGATCGAACTGCGTTCCGGAGCAGCGCCGCAGCTCGGCGATGGCCTCGGCGAGCGAGCGCGCGCCCCGGTAGGAGCGGGTGGAGGTCATGCAGTCGAAGGCGTCCGCCACCGCCAGCACCCGGGCGAACTCGGGAATCTCGTCGCCGGCCAGGCCCATCGGGTAGCCGCGGCCGTCGATCCGCTCATGGTGATGCATGATCCCCGCCAGCGCCTCATCCAGGAAGCCGATCTCCCGGATGATCTCCAGGCCGCGCATCGGGTGCAGCTGGATAGCGGCGTATTCCTCTTCGGTCAGCTTTCCCGTCTTCTGCAGCACCTTGGTCGGCACCCCCAGCTTGCCGACGTCGTGCAGCATGCCGGCGAACCTGATGGCCTCCACGCGCTCGGGCCGCATCCCGATGGCGCGGGCGATCATGACAGACCCTTTCGACACGCGCTCGCTGTGGCCGCGGGTGTAGAAGTCCTTGGTTTCCACCGCCTGGCAGAGCACGCGCAGCGTGGCCTCGTAGGCGCGCTGCTGGTCGGCGAACTGGGCGATCGCCCAGCGCGCGACGAACAGCGGGATCAGTACCAGGATGGCGGCGAACGGCCCGACGACGCTCCAGAGCGCGGCGATCAGCAGACCGAAGACCGCGTACCCGAGGTCCGGCAGCGGGAGCCGCAGGTCAAGCACGCCACGGCCGCCCGGCTGGGACCAGTCGGCGGTGCTGGTGAGCCACAGCACGCCGGCCACCAGCCCGTAGTTGGCGACGATGTGCGCCGCCGCCGCGCCCGCGAACGGGCCGATGATCTGGGGGAACGAGCCCCTGGTGGGAACGCCGACGACCCCGCCGAGCAGGAGGAACACCCGGCCGGCGATGTACGCGCTGAGCGCGTACATCGCGCCGTTGAAGATCCGCTGCGCGACCGTGGGCCCGCGGCGCAGGCAGAACGCGCTCACGAGACCGGTCAGGGCCGCCCCGAAGGGGCCGAGCAGAACGACGGAGGCGAGGGTGGCCGCGTCCCCGGGTGACCACGCAACACGGCGCGGCGTGATCGCCGTCGGCACGGACTCACATACGAGAAAAAGGACCGCGAGGACCGCGAGACGGCTCCATGGGATGCCCTGATGAGGGCTGCGGGCGATTACGAACGCGGCGGCGGCCACCACTGTACCGATATACAGCCACGTTGCCCGCGAGAGCCTGCCCAATTCCCCCCCTCACTCTGGGCGTACGACGCTGCCAGCACAACCGGGCACGGTAAGCCCCAGCTAATACCTAGTCGCAGCACACCCCGTGCCTCCCTCCCGGATTCAGGGCCGCCGGGCTGCACCGGGCAGGCTCTGGATCAAGGACCGCCATCGTGAGGTGCCCGCGGGCAGCCGGACATGCGGCACGGCACCAAGAACCCAGCGTAACCCCACGGCATTGATCCGCGCAGGCCCAAAGTGCATTGTGAGCAGATCGTGAACATTGAATCGCTCTGAGCAATCATGGGCGCAACGGGCGCCGCCGGTGCGCGGTCAGAACTCGATGCGGGCGCGCACTTCCTGAATCCGGACGAGCACCTTGGCGCGCAGCTCGGCCGGCGCCGGAGCACATCCGCAGTGCCTGCGCACCAGCCGCTTGACCGCGTCTTCGAGCCCGAATTCGCGCAGGCAGGGCCCGCACTCGTCGAGGTGCTGGCGCACCTTGGAGCAGTCGCCCTCGTCGAGCTCGCCATCCAGGTACGCGTAGATGCGGTCCAGGACCTCGGCACACGGTACTTCGTGCGGCCTGCCGCAGCTCATCGGGTTTCCTCCCCGGGCTCGCTGCCCGCGGCCGACGCCACGGAGTCAGATCCGGACGCCGACCGGACCAGGCCGCGCTCGGTGGCATAGTCCTGAAGCATGTCGCGCAACTGCCGGCGCCCGCGGTGCAGGCGCGACATCACCGTGCCGATCGGCGTACCCATGATGTCGGCGATCTCCTTGTACGCGAAACCTTCCACGTCGGCCAGGTAGACCGCGATGCGGAACTCTTCGGGCAGCGCCTGCAGCGCCCGCTTGATGTCGGAGTCGGGCAGCCGCTCCAGCGCCTCCGCCTCGGCGGACTTCAGGCCGCCCGACGTGTGCGAGGCGGCCCGGGCCAGCTGCCAGTCCTCCACCTCTTCCGCGCCGGAGCGCTGCGGTTCCCGCTGCCGCTTCCGGTAGGTGTTGATGAAGGTGTTCGTCAGGATGCGGAACAGCCACGCCTTGAGGTTCGTGCCCGGCTGGAACTGGTGGAAGGAGGCGTACGCCTTCGCGAACGTCTCCTGCACGAGATCCTCGGCGTCCGCCGGGTTGCGGGTCATGCGGAGCGCCGGCGGAGTACAGCTGATCCAGGTACGGCAGAACGTCCTGCTCGAACCGTTCATCGCGCTGCTCAAGTGTCTCCGGGACGGGACCCACCTCCTCGGGATTAGGCATGGCCGATCCGTGAAAACCGTATGGCCGGGAGGATACATGGCCGAGCTGTCCGGGGTCGCCGCGCAGGGTCCCGGTGCCGCCTTTCCAGCCGGCCGCCTGACCACCGGCGGCGATACCGGTGAGGGGGACCTGGCGGCCGGGGGAACTGGCCGGGCGCGGGCCACAAGCTACTGGCATGTGCGCTAGAACACGGCTTTGATCGCGGTCATTCCAGGCCGATGGCGACGAGCATGGCCGGGCAGGTGAGGAATGGGTCCGAGTGGGGAAGATAAAGAACAAATCCGCGCGGCGAGGGGGCCGCAGCCACGGCAGGAGTCACGGTGAGGCCTTCGGCCAGCGCCACGGCCGTCGGCGATCCAGGGCCACTGTCGCCGTACTGGCGCTTTCACCAGGCGGTAGCCGAGGCACAGCTCGCGTCCTGGCTACCGCGCGAGAGCCGCCTGTTCGTCGACATCTCCGGATCGCGGGCGCGCGCCGCCGAGATTGCCGCTGCGGCCGGCCATACCGTGCTGCGTGTCACCGAGGCCGGGGCCGGGCCGCCGGTCGACCCCGTCCCGCCGTCCCGCCGCCCGCCATCCCGCCGCACCGGCCCGGCCACCTGGTCCAGGTGGTATCCGATCCGGGGAACCTGTCGTTCCTGGCCGACGGGTGCGCGGACGGGCTGATCGCCGAGGACCGGACCTTGTCCCGGCAGCTCGCCGCGGAGAACCTGATCACCGACATCGCCCGGATCCTCCGGCCCGCGGGCCGCGTCCTGGCCTGCGTCGATTCCCTCGTCCTGGGCATGGCGCTGCTGGCCGAGCAGCGCCACTGGGCCGAGCTCACCGACCTCCCGCACGCCGAGGTGGTGCTCGTCCCATGGCCGGACGGCACGATCACCCGCTGCTTCGGCGCCGAGCAGCTGCGCGAGCTGTTCGAGGATGCCGGGCTGACCGTGATGTGGATCCGGCCGCGCACCGTGTTCTCCCCGTCGACGGTCGCGCACGTGCTGAGGCGTGACCCCAAGGGCCTGCCGCGCCTGGTGGAAGCCGAGCTTGCGATGCAGCCGGACGAGTCCGTCGGCGTTCAGCTCGTCGTCTCGGCGCGCAAGCGGGCCCGGCGCCACCCGTAGGCCAGCGGCACCCGTCGGGCCCGGCCACCGATAACGGCGTCAGCGCCACGGGTAACGGCATCAACGCCGGAGACGGTCGTGCTTGGCCTGGCAAGCCACGCACCGGGACGCGTCCGGCCGGGCCTCGAGGCGCCCCTCCGGCACCGGCTTACCGCAGTCGACACACAGCCCGTACGTGCCCTCGTTCATGCGGCGCAGGGCGGCTTCCACCTTTCCCCGCTGCTGCTGCGCGGAATGCAGGACCGCCTCGGTCCGGTCGGTTTCGGACAGGTTGGCGCCCGCGTCCGCGGGATCGAACGAGTACTCCTGGCCGTCGCCTGGCGCCGGGCTCTCGCCCTTGAGAACCGCGATCGACCGGTCCAGGCCATCGAGCATTCCCTCAAGGCGCTTACGCGTCACTGCGGTATCCACGGCGGCATTGCCTCCTGTCCGCCCGCACTCCGGCGGGGCTGTCACGCTTCCCCGGGCCCGCCCTCGGCGGCCAGCGGGGTCGTCCCGGGCTCGCCCTCGGCGGCCAGCGGGGTAATGAGGTCCGGCCCGTCGTTGGCCACCCAGTTGACGGCGGTCGATACCGGCCGGGTCTCGAGGTCATCGGACGCGGCGGGGGTGATCGCCCGCGAGCAGGCTCTCCGCATCGCTGGTGGCGGGGTCCAGCCACTCGTCCCAGTGGCCCGGGCTGACCACCATCGGCATCCGGTCGTGGACCCAGCCGACGGCGTCGGTCGCGCGGGTGGTGATGATGGCCGCGGTCCACAGGCGGGCGGCCGGGTGATCGGCGGGCAGTGCCGCGTCCCGCCACAGCTCGTAGATCCCGGCGAAGGCCATGCCCTGTCCGTCCGCACGGTGGATGTAATACGGCTGCTTGCGGGGGCGCCCGTGCTCACGGCCGCCGAGCGTGCGCCACTCGTAGTAGCCGTCGGCGGGAATCAGGCACCGCCGGCGGGCGAAGGCGCTGCGGAACGACGGCTTGACGGCGACGGTCTCCGCGCGCGCGTTGATCAGGCGCGCCCCAGCGGAGCGGTCCTTCGCCCACGAGGGCACAAGTCCCCAGCGGACCAGGCGCAGTTCACGGGCGGGCGCCTCGCGGGCCGCCGCGGCGGCGCGCGGTCACCGCGGCGCCCGGCGGCGCTTTCCCGGCTGGCCCGGGTCATTACCGCGTAGATGGGATCGGTCGGCGCAACGTTGTAATCAGGGGCGATGTCCCTGGACACCTGGTCACGTTCGACCAGGAACTCGTCAATGAGTTCCTGGCGCTGCCGCGCGGAAACGAATCGGCCGCACATGCCCCAAATCCTGAAACGTAAGAGGGAACTGCCACACGAGCCGGAATGAGCCATTTCATAACCCCAATGGGAGCTCGCCAAACCAGGAGCCCGTTTTTATGACCGCAATGGAGGGCCGCAAACCCGGTTCTGGATGCGGAAAGCAAGCCGTCCGAAAAGCGCCCGGCTGCCCGTCCCGGCTGCCCACCCGTCATCCGCCCCGGCCGTTGCCCGGGCCCTGGCCCCGGACGGCGCGGGACCGGGTCCCGGCGGTCCTGGGAGGCCGGAACGGTTCAGCCGTTACGCTCACGGTATGCGACGCGAGACGGCACGGCGGGAGGCGGAATCCTGAGCCGGCACTCCGCCCACGCGGCCCTCGACGAGGACGACGTGCGGGTACGCCCGGGCCGGGGAACCCGGCCGCGCACCCGGCGCCGCCCGCTCACGAGGATGCCCCGGAAGGGTTCGTCGTCAGCACCGAACGCGGCCGGTACGGCACCCTGACCGAGGGCCGCGTCGTCATCGCGATGAAGGCGCGCGAACTGGGCCACCGGAGCGTGGTCGTGGGCGACCGGGTCGTGCTGGCCGGCGACACCTCCGGCGACGAGGGAACGCTCGCGCGCATCGTCCGGGTCCAGCCCCGCACCTCGGCCCTGCGCCGGTCGCCCGATGACACCGACCCGGTGGAGCGTGTCATCGTCGCCAACGCCCAGCAACTGGTGATCGTCTGCGCGCTGGCGCAGCCGGCCCCCCACCTCCGGTTCGTCGACCGGTGCCTGGTCGCCGCGTACGACGCCGGCATCAGCCCGCTGCTATGCCTGACCAAGGCTGACCTCGCCTCGCCGCGCGAGGTGCTGGACATCTATGAGCCGCTGGGCGTGAGGTGCCTGGTCACCCAGCGCCCGCTCACCGAGGACCAGATCGCCGGGCTGCGCGCGGCCCTGTCCGGCCAGATCAGCGTGATGATCGGGCAGTCCGGGGTAGGCAAGTCCACACTGGTGAACGCGCTGGTCCCGGACGCGGAGCGGGTGGTCGGGACGGTGAACCCGGTGACGGGCCGGGGCCGGCATACGTCGTCGTCGGCGGTGGCCCTCGCGCTGCCGGATGGTGGCTGGATCATCGACACCCCCGGGGTGCGCGGCTTCGGCCTGGGGCACGTAAGCCCGCAGCGGGTCGTGGAGGCCTTCCCCGATCTGGCCGGTCCCGCGGCCGACTGCCCGCCCGGCTGTGACCATCTCGATGACGACTGCGGGCTCGGCGAATGGGCCCGCGAGCACGGCGCGCAGGCGCGGCTCGACTCATTGCGCCGCTTGCTGCGCAGCCGCGAGGCCACCGAATAGCCGCTAAATCTGCGGCACCCTACATCTCCGGCCGGACGTCGACCGTCCCGCCGCTGCGCCAGTAGACACCCGCCTGCCGGGACAGGAAGCCCTCATCCACGAGATACCTCCGCAGGGCGGCGTGGTCGTCGCACAGCACCTTGAGAACATCGTCCACGGCGGCTTCCGGGAAGCGGAGCCCCGGCTCGAACGCCTGCGCCACACAGTCGAGCAGGAGCCGCCGCTTGGCCGGGCGCCCCGGCATCGCGGTGATCCGGCCGTCGTGGACGAACGGCCTGAGCTGTTCCTCGCTCTCGAGCCGCCCGGCCACGGCACGGCTCGCCGAGTCCTCCGGCTTGCTGAGGCTGATATCGCCCATGCTGCTAGTGTGCCCGCCGCGCCGCGCCGGCGTTCACCTGGTCACCGGACTCGCCGGCGCGGTACCGTTTCGCGCGTGGCACGTTATGACGATGATCTGCGTTTCGCGCACGTCCTCGCCGACGCGGCCGATGACATCACCAACCGGCGCTTCCGCGCGCTCAATCTCGAGGTCGAGACCAAGCCCGATCTGACCCCGGTGACCGATGCCGACCGCGCGGCCGAGGAATCGCTGCGGAACGTGCTGCGCCGGGCGCGCCCGCGCGATGCGGTGCTCGGCGAGGAGTTCGGCCGGACCGGGTACGGCCCGCGCTGCTGGGTGATCGACCCCATCGACGGAACCAAGAACTACGTGCGCGGGGTCCCGGTGTGGGCCACCCTGATCGGCCTGATGGACGGGGACGAGGTCGTGGTGGGCGTGGTGTCCGCCCCGGCCCTCGGCCGGCGCTGGTGGGCGGCCGCCGGGGGCGGCGCGTGGACCGGGCGCGGCCTGACCAAGGCCACCCGGTGCGCGGTGTCGGGCGTCACCATTCTCGGTGACGCGTCGATGTCATACTCGAGCCTGGGGGGCTGGGAGGACCGCGGGAAGCTCGATGGCTTTCTCGGCCTGAACCGCGCGGTATGGCGGAGCCGCGCGTACGGGGACTTCTGGTCGCATGTCCTGGTGGCGGAGGGCGCGGTCGACGTGTCCCTCGAGCCGGACGTCTCGCTGTGGGACATAGCCGCGCTGCAGGTCATCGTGGAGGAGGCAGGCGGGCGCTTCACCGATATCAGCGGCGCGCGGACGCCCGACGGTGGCAGCGTCGTCTGCACCAACGGCCACCTGCACGACGAGGTGCTCGCCAGGATAAAAGAGTAAAGCTTCTGAGCAGGGCAAATAGCCAGCACGGCGACAACCACGGAAGTCCTGGGCTTAGGGCTTGCCCTCGCTGGGCTTTTCATTGATGCTGGTCCAAACGGCGGTCACAAGTTCACAAAGTCCCGCCGTGTCGGGCAAGCATCCGGGGTGAGCGACGATGAACGTACGAGACGGCATGTCGAAACTGGTCCTGACGATCGGGCCTACGCACTCGCTGCGTGACGCGGCCCGGATGATGTCGGTGCGGCGCGTGGGCGCAGCGGTGGTGATCGACCCGGATCATGCGGGCGTCGGAATTCTCACCGAACGGGACATCCTGGACTCCATCGGCGCCGGGCAGGACCCGGACGCTGAACTGGCCGCGCATCACTGCACGTCGGATCTGGTCTTCGCGGTGCCGGCCTGGACCCTGGAAAAGGCCGCGGCCGCGATGGTCCGGGGCGGGTTCCGGCACCTGGTGGTGGTCGAGGGAGCCGAGGTGACCGGGCTGCTGTCGATGCGGGACATCGTCCGGTGCTGGTCGGGGTCGGCCGTACCCGCGCAGGGAGGGGCCGCGGCCAGCGAACTGAAGTCCGCCGGCCAGCAAGTGGCCGGCGCGCCACGGTGACCGCCGGCGGCCCCGCGCCGGCTCAAGGCCGGACGGTCCGGCGCCTCACCACGGCCCGGCGTTTCGTGCCCCCTTCCTGAATAACGACCACGGAAAGCGCGGGCCAGGAAACCGCGCGCTTTACCGGTTACCTTCTTCCCAGTTCCCCCCGAGCGTTTACCCCGGTCGCGGCAATCGCCGCGCTTAATATGCTCTCGCCGAAAACTCTCATTGTGCGCGGCTTTTCCGTGGGAAAACGGGAGTGGCCGCGGCGTTTCCGGGGCTCGCCGTCCCCGCGAGGAGATAGATTCGGTCTTCCGCGTAAGCATCGACAGAAAGTGACCGAACGGTCGCGGACAGGGGGCCTGGTGTTTCACCCGGACGGCTGGCCTGACTGGCCCGGCGGCTCAGGAGCGCCCGGCGGCCCCGGAGCGCCCGGCGGGCCCAGCGACGGCGAGATGCGGGCGGCGCTGGAGGAACTCCCGCCCGGCCATCCGTCGTCGGCCTGGAACGCGGACGGCACCCGGCGTCCGCCGCCGCCCAGCCTGCGCGATCTGGAGCTGCCGCTGCCTGGCACGTGGGCGGGCACCGCCGATGACGAGCCCTCAGCCAGTGACGATCCGCAAAATGATGCGGACACGAGGGAACCGCAGGCGCGCTGAGATGCGTCATAACTGTGCCGGTGGCAAGAGGGCCGGGCCAGGCGACTCCCATCCTCGCCGGCCCGGCCCTATGCGTCCGGGCGGCATTTCCGGCTCGCCGCCCGCTCCCAACTGCTCGCCGCACGGTGGCCGGCCGTACCGCTGGCTATGCTCGTCGGAGTGATCAGCGCCGGCCTGGTCTGGCTGCGCCCCGCAGCCACCCGGCGCACGGACAAGACATGCCATGAGCACTGAGGAACCGTCGCTGGCGGCGGCCGTTCCGGGCCTGAGGCGAAGCGATCCGCACGGCCCGGGAATCACCCGCGAGCGGAACGAGGCAGGCTTCCGGTACCGCGACCCGTCAGGCGCGGTCATCACGGACGCCGAGACGCTGCGGCGCATCGCCGCACTGGTGATCCCGCCGTCCTGGGCGGACGTCTGGATCTCACCCGACCCGCTGGGCCACATCCAGGCCACCGGCGTCGACAGCCGGGGCCGCACCCAGTACCGCTATCACCAGACGTGGCGCGAGCAGCGGGACGCCCAGAAGTTCGCGCACATGCTGCGGTTCGCCGACGCGCTGCCCTCGCTGCGGACGGCCGCCATGCGCGATCTCAAACGCCGGCGGCTCGACGAAGACCGCGTCGTCGCGAGCGCGGTCCGGCTCATCGACCTCGGCCTCTTCCGCGTCGGCGGAGAGAGGTACGCCGAACTGGATCATCACTACGGCGTCGCGACGCTGGAAAAGCGGCACGTGAGGGTGACAGGCGAGGGCGTCCTGTTCGACTACATCGCCAAGGAGGGCAAGCGCCGGACGATCACCGTCTCCGACGAGGCGATCCGCTCCACCGTCCGGACGCTGCTCCGCACCAGCAACGGCCTGGACTCACTGTTCTGCTGGCAAGACGGGGAAACGTGGCACCCGCTTCGCTCTCACCACGTGAGCACCTACATCGCCACCCGAGCGGGCGGGCATTTCACGGCCAAGGAATTCCGTACCTGGAACGCCACGGTGCTGATGGGCCTGCTGCTCACCAACGCGGCACCGGCACCGGCCGGCCGCGGCCGTCGGCGCGTCATCGCCGCCAGCGTCCGCGGGGTGGCCGACTGGCTGGGTGACACCCCCGCCGTCGCGCGCGGGTCCTATATCGACCCACGGCTGATCAACCGGTACGAGTCCGAGGGTGAGCTGCCCGCGATCCCCGGCACCCGCCCGTGCTTCCCACCGCCGCCGAAGCCGAGACCGCGGTCGCCACGCTGCTCGCGGCCGGAGGCTGAGCTGCCCGGCCAGAGACTGGCCGGCTCGTTTAGGAATCAGCTGGACCGGGGAATAACCCGGCACACGCTTTGTGCGGCAACGGGGGTTCCTTCGCAGCGCAAGAAGCGAGCAGTTTCATCTCCGGGACATGATCTGCGAGCGAGAAGGGCAGTCGCATGGCATTCTCTTCACCTATTTCCGCTCCGTTGTGCGCACTTGGTTCTTACGTCGCGGCGACTCGGCTGAAGGTGCGCCGTTTCCGCCGGACCGGCCGGCACGCCATGCGGGGCAAGGTCGCGCGTACGACGCCCTGAACGGTCCTGTCCGCAGGGCGGTGGCACGGTCGCCAGGGCCCGTTCGGCGTCATTGAATTTCTTCTGGGGCGGCGGTCAGCCGTCCGGCGGACCCAGCGCCTGGCGTCTGCGTTCCAGGAAGTCACGCTCGGCGGTGTTCTGGGCGGCCGCGATTGCCGCGCGGTACGACCGCTCCGCTTGGTCCGGCCGGCCTAGGCGCCGCAGCAGGTCGGCGCGGATGGCGTGAAATAGGTGGTAGCGGCCCAGATCGAGGTTGTCGACCAGCCGGAGCGCCGCGCCGGGGCCATCGACCTCCGCCACCGCGACCGCCCGGTGCAGCGCCACCACCGGGCTCGGGACCTGCGCCATGAGCTGGTCATACAGCCGAAGGATCTGCGGCCAGCTGGTTGATGCGGCGTCCGGCGCGTCGCTGTGCACGGCGTTGATCGCCGCCTGGAGCTGATAAGGGCCCGGCTGGTTGCGCCGCAGGCAGGCGCGCACGAGGGCCTGACCTTCGGCGATGCGGGCGCGGTGCCACCGCCGGCGGTCCTGTTCCGCGAGCGGCACCAGGGCGCCGCTGGGGTCCGTCCGGGCGTCACGGCGGGCGTCGATGAGCAGCATGAGCGCGAGCAGGCCGGTGACCTCGGGTTCGTCGGGCATCAGCTCGGCCAGCAGCCGGCCGAGGCGGATCGCCTCCCGGCAGAGCTCGTCGCGGATGAGCCGGTCACCCGAACTCGCGGTGTAGCCCTCGTTGAAGACGAGGTAGACCACGGCCAGGACGGCCCGCAGCCGCTCCGGGAGGTCGGCCTCGTACGGGATCCGGTACGGGATTCCCGCGTCGCGGATCTTGGTCTTGGCCCGGACCAGCCGCTGGGCCATCGTCGCCTCGGGAACCAGGAAGGCGCGGGCGATTTCGGCGGTGGTGAGCCCGCCGAGCAGCCGGAGCGTCAGCGCGACCTGGGCGGCGGTGGCGAGCGCCGGGTGGCAGCAGGTGAAGATGAGGCGCAGCCGATCGTCGCGCACGGGTCCCTCCCCGGCTGGTTCGCCCGCCGCGTGCAGCAGGGCCGCCTGCGCGTGCCGGTCCTCACGGGACGACTCCCGGCGTAGGCGGTCGATGGCCCGATTCCGGGCGGTGGTGATGATCCACCCCGCCGGGCTGGGCGGCAGCCCGCTCGACGGCCACCGCTGCACCGCGGCCGTGAACGCATCCTGAACCGCCTCTTCGGCGACGTCGATATCGCCGAAGACGCGGACCAGGACGGCGACCGCGCGCCCGTACTCCTCGCGGAACACCCGGTCGATGTCCGGGACGGAACCCGCGCCGGGAGTGGCGGCCTTGGGGGTGACCCCGGCGGCGGCCGCGTCCCCGCCCGGGGTGGCGGACTTCCGGGCGGCCGCGTCCCGGCCGGGCCGCCGCCGGGCCCGTCGGCGGGCCCGGGGGTGTCCGTGCGGCGGGGCATGCCCGGGCTCAGTCCCCGGAATCACTCTGGAACGGCCGCACTTCCATCGGCAGGCCGGTCGTCTCGGCGTACCGGCGCCCCCAGGCGAGCGCGGCGTCAAGGTCGGGCGCCTTGATGATCATGAATCCGCCCAGGTACTCCTTCCCCTCGGTGAACGGCCCGTCGGTCACGAGGACGTCCCCGTCCCCGGGCCGCAGCACGGTCGCCGTGTCCGGGGAGCACAGCCCATCGCCGAACACCCACCCGCCGGAGTCCTTCAGTTCCTGGCGGATAACCTCCAGCCGCTGCATGATCGGCCCGAGGATCTCGGGCGGCGGCGGATCTCCCTGCGGCTGGTACATGCTGAGCAGATACTGCTTCATTTCCGTGCTCCTTCCGCCGGGCCAGCTCATCGCCGGCCCCTCATCCCCTACACGAACGCGGAGCGCCCGGATCGACAGCCAGCCGCCGCCACATCGCCCCAGTTTCACTACGGCACCATAGTCACGGGCCACCCGGCCACGTAGCCTGAGGGAGACGGCAGAGCGGGCCGGCCAGGAATCAGGGTCGTCCGCCCGCCGTTGAAGCAGATGCCGATCACAACGCGGGTGCGGGGACGGCTACGGGGCCACAGCGACCAGGCTTGATAGGAGTCCGGCGTGGGGCGCCGGTAGCGGACTGTGTCCAGCATGCCCGGAATGCGCGAAACGCCTTGTGCCCTAGTCGCACCACGCGTTTAACTTCTATCTGTTCAGGGACTTCTAAGACACGTTTCAGATTCTTCCCGGGTACGTTCTCCGTCATCGAGCCTTCATGTTGCGGGGGTAGACCTACGGCTCGGAGGGAGCAGTCAATTAGGGCGCTCGGCAGGAGGTATGCGCGTGCCGCGATCGGTACCACCGAGGCACCGGTACGACGAGAGTCTGCTGGAGTATGGCCAGGTTCCGGGCACCCCGGAGCCCGGTGAGCGCGATCAGCGGGCTCCCGGAGCCCCAGCAGGCCCGTCACGCTCTGGCGCCCCGGACGCCTCGTACGAAGGTGCTTCCGCCGACTATGGCCAGCAGGCTTCCTACGGTCCCGGCGGCTACCGTCCGGACGGCCCGTACCCGGGAGGGGCCGTCGGCGACGGGCCGGAAACCCCGTACCAGGAGGTCGCCGACTACCGCCAGAACGACCAGTACGGCCGGGCTACCGCGGACTACGGCCAGAACGCCCGGTACCGGGGGGATCCGCCGGCTATGACCAGGACGACCGGTACCAGGGAGTCCCGGCCGACTACGGGCAGGACCACGATCAGGGCGGTCGCGGCGACTCTGGGCCGCACGGCCAGCACCCCGGTGACGACGGCCCGCGCACCCCGCACCGGCACAACAAGCGCGGCCAGGCGGACAAGCCGCGCCGTCCGCGACTGCTGCGCCGGCTGTTGTCGCACCGCAGCGTGCAGGTTGTGCTGGTGGCGCTCATCATCTTCCTCGGGTGGGTCGGCTGGTCGGTCGGCCAGGCACTGATGGCACCGGGGAACGGCACCGTCTCGACCCGGCTCGCGGAATGGGCACGGGACCACTACCTCGGGCCCGTGGTGACCCTGGGCGAATGGCTGACGTACCAGGCGCCGAAGGTCGGCGGGAAGCCGCAGTTCTCGCTGACGGCCCCCACGGCCGGCAGCGGGGGGACCACGCCGAAGCGGGGCGCCTCCATCACTCCGATCGTCCCCGCGCGGCTCAGCTCGCCCGCCGGGGCATCCCTGGCCGGTGAGGGGCAGTGGCGCGTGCTGGCCAGCGTGAACGGCGTTCCTGCCATCTACGGCACCTATCTGCGCCCGGACAGCGTGCACACCTCCTACGTGGCCGGCATCGCGTCCATGGACCAGCGCCTGCTCACGTTCCAGCTCCGCCCCGGCACCGAAGATCCCGGACCGGGCAAGTGGAGATACTCGCCGTGGCTCCCGCCGAACTCACGCAGCGGGCTGCTCGCCACGTTCAACGGCGGCTTCAAGCTGGACGCTGCCGGAGGTGGCTTCTACCTAAACGGGCACACCAAGGGCGCGCTGACGAACGGCGCCGCGTCGCTCGTCTACTACCGGAACGGCCATGTGGCCATCGGCACCTGGGGCCAGGGCGTCAGCATGAACGCCGATGTTCTCGGGGTCCGGCAGAACCTCAAGCTCATCGTCGATCACGGGGCCGTCCCGACGGCAGTGGACCAGAACGTCGAAGGTCAGTGGGGTGCCACCCTGGGCGGCGGCTACTACGTATGGCGTTCGGGGATTGGCATCACCCGCGACGGCCGCGTGGTCTGGGTCTACGGACCGGCTCTCTCCGTCCGGACGCTGGCCGATCTGCTCCGGCGGGCCGGGGCGGTCGAAGGTATGCAGATGGACATCAACCCGGCCTGGATGTCGTACATGTACTACAAGCCGACACCCAGCAGGGCCAATCCGACGCCGGTGAACCTGCTGCCCAACCAGCCCGCGTCGGCTAACCGGTACTACTCCATCAACAGCCGCGACTTCACAGCGGTATTCGCGCGGTGACCCGCCCCCTCCCCGAGGCCGTCGCCAGCCCGGCGGCCCCTTCCGACGCGGCACCGTATCCGGGCTGGCTCCGCTGGCCGCTCGCGGTCCTGCGTACCGCACGCCCTCGTCAGTGGCCGAAGAACCTGCTGGTGTTCGCGGCACCGCTCGCGGGCGCGTCGCTCGGGCGCCGTGACGGGCTGGGTTACGCGCTGGTCGCAGCCGCGGCGTTCTGCGCCGCGTCGGTCGCCGTGTACATGGTGAACGACGTCGTCGACGCGGACCGCGACCGGCGGCACCCGGTCAAACGGCGCCGCCCGATCGCGGCCGGGGAACTGCCGAAGGCGCATGCGCTGGCGGTAGCGGCCGTGTTCATCGTCGGTGCGCTGTCGGCGGGGTTCGCGATCCGCACGCCGCTGCTGTCCGCGATCGTCGGCGCCTATGTCGCCTCGTCGATGCTCTACAGCCTGGTGCTCAAGCACATTCCTGTCATCGAGCTAATCTTCGTCGCCTCCGGGTTCGTGCTGCGCGCGCTCGGCGGGGCGGCGGCGACGCGGGTGCCGCCGTCCGGATGGTTCCTGCTCGTCTGCAGCCTCGGTGCCCTCCTGGTGGCCACGGCCAAGCGCTACACCGAGATGTGCGTGCTCGGTCCCGCCGCCGTCCGGCACCGGCCCTCGATGCGCTGGTACCGGCCGGCTGCCCTGCGGCTGGCTCAGCGGATCACGGCGATCGCCATGATCATCACGTACCTGCTGTGGGCGCTCGGCGAGCACCGGGGGTGGATCCGGGGCTGGCACCTGGCGAGCACGGTGCCCCTCGCGGGGGCGCTTGCCCGTTTCGACCATCTCACCGCGCAGGCCAGCCCCAAGCCGGTCGAGGACCTCCTGGCCCGGAATAGGCCGATGGTCCTGCTGGAACTGATGTGGCTGCTCATGTTCGTGGTCGGCCTATGGGAGCTCGTCTGATGACACCTGCGAAAACCGCCGGCCACCCGGCCCGCATCCTTTTGCTCGGCGGGACCAGCGAGATCGGGCTGGCCATCCTGACCGCGCTCGGCGCGCCGCCGGAAACCGAGATCCTGCTGGCCGGCCGTGACGAGGCGGCGCTCGAGGCGGCCGGCAAGACACTGCCGTATCAAGTGCGCACCTTCCGCTACGACGCCACCGAGACGGCCGCGCACGACGACTTCATCGGCGACGTCTTCGCCGGCGGCCCAGTGGACGTGGTGATTTCGGCCGCCGGGGTGCTGATCCCGCAGCCCACGCTGGACCAGGATCCGCAGCAGGCGGCCATGCTCATCGACACCAACTTCACCAGCCACGTCACGACGCTGCTGGCGTCGGCGGCGCGGATGCGCGCGCGGGGTTCCGGCACGATCGTCGTCCTGTCCTCCGTGGCCGCGGTCCGGCCGCGCAAGGCCAACATGGTGTACGGAGCCGCCAAGGCTGGCCTGGATGCCTTCGCGCGCGGACTGGCGGACTCGCTGCACGGCAGCGGCGTGCGGGTGCTGCTCGTCCGGCCGGGGTTCGTCACCGGGCGGATGACCGCAGGCATGGACCCCGCCCCGCTGGCCACGACGCCGGCCGCCGTCGGCGCAGCCGTCGCGGCCGCCCTCGCCCGCGTCCCCGCCGGGGACAGCGAGACCGTGTGGGTGCCCCGGACGATGGCCGGCCTGGCAGGTGCCATGCGGCTCGTCCCCCGGCCGGCCTGGCGCCGGATATCCCGCTAGGCACCCGTCGGGGGAAGGGCGCGCGTGACGGCCATCCCCGCGGCGCCGCACCGGTAGATTCGGTCACCGTGAGGGTGCTTGTCGCCGAGGACGACCGGGGGCTGGGCGAAGTCATCGGGCGGGGCCTGCGGGAAAAGGGTTACGTCGTGGACGTGGTGCCGGACGGGGACGCGGCACTGCGGTTCCTGCGTACCTATGAGTACTCCGTCGCGGTGCTCGACTGGCGGATGCCGGGCATCTCCGGCCTTGAGGTCATCCGGCGGATGCGGCGGGCCCGGTCCGCTACGCCCGTCCTGATGCTGACGGCGCGGGATACCCTCGCCGACCGGGTCGCGGGACTGGACGCCGGCGCCGACGACTATCTCGTCAAGCCGTTCGGCTTCGCCGAGCTGCTCGCCCGGCTCCGGGCCCTCCAGCGCAGGCCGCCCCAGGTCCAGCCGCCCCTGCTGGTGGTAGGGGACCTGGAGTTTGATCCCGCCTCCCGCAGCGCGCGGATCGGGCCGGACAGCCCGTCACTGACCGCCACCGAGCTGGGGATTCTGGAGATGCTGATGCGCCGCTCGCCGGCGGTCGTGGACCGGCGGTCGATCGCCCAGCACGTGTGGGACAACGAGGCCGACGCGTTCGGCTCGAACACCATCGACGTTCACCTGGCCCGGCTGCGGTCCAAGCTGGCCAGTGGGCGGGTCCGGATCGAGACGATCCGCGGCGTCGGTTACCGGATGACCCCCACATGAGACTGCGGCCCGGATTTTTCCGGCACCGGCTTCTGCGCCGCCGGCTGCTGCCCTCCCAGTTCGCGCACGCCGCCCGGGTGGCGGCCGCCGCCACCCTGATCATCGGCATCGTCTACACCGGCTGCGTTACGGCCCTGAACCGCACGGTGGCGACCCGGCTGACCGGGCAGACCGACGCCGGGCTGCGCGACCGCCTCACCGAGGCCAGCCGGTACGGCGTGAGCGTCCTGCCCCGGAAGGACGGCGACGGTGACGTCGACGACGCACCCCTTTTCCTCTGGCTGGTCAGTCCCCGCGGGAAGGTCACCCGGCTGAGCCTGGATGCTCCCCCGCTCCCCGGCGGGCTGCGGCCGGGGACGGGCTGGCCGGTGACCAAGGCCATCGGGGGCAGTTCCTTCCGGCTGGTGGCCCGGCGCACCGGAAGCCAGTGGATCGTGGCGGGCCAGAGCCTGGCCCAGAACCGGCATATTGGGTCCGTCCTGCTGGGCAGCGAGATCGCGGCGGCCCCGCTGCTGCTGGTGGCGATGTTCCTCGGCTCCCTGACCGTCGGCCTGACGGCCCTCGGCCCGGTTGAGCAGTCGCGCCGGCGCCAGCTCGAATTCACCGCCGACGCGTCCCATGAGCTGCGGACCCCGCTGAGCGTGATCAGCGCCGAGGCCGACATCGCGCTGGCCAGCCCGCGCAGCGCGGCCGAGTACCGGGGATCGCTGACCCGGATCCAGGGCGAGGGCAACCGGCTGCGGCGGATCGTCGAGGACCTGCTGTGGCTGGCCCGGTTCGACTCCCAGCCCCCACCCCCCGGCGACGAGCCGCTCGACGTCGCGACCATCGCCGACACCTGCGCGGACCGGTTCGGCCCGGTCGCGCGGGCGCGCTCGATCACCATCGCGGCGGAAACCGCCACGCCCGCCCCCGCGCTGATCAGCGCGCCACCAGAATGGATCGACCGGCTCGCGGGGGTGCTGATGGACAACGCGTGCCGCTACGCGGGCCCCGACGGCTCCGTCCGCATCAACGTCGGCGCGGCGGCCGGCCGGGTCAGCCTGTCCATCGAGGACAGCGGGCCGGGCATTCCGGTGCAGGAACGGGCGCGGCTGTTCGACCGCTTCCACCGGGTGGCCGATGACGGCCAGGGCGCCGGGCTCGGGCTGGCCATCGCGGACTCGATCGTGCGCTCCACCGGGGGACGCTGGAACGTCGGCGACTCCGCGTCGCTCGGGGGTGCCCGGATAGCCGTGTCGTGGCGCCGTCACCAGCCCCGGCACCTGCCCCCGCCCCCCGCGCTGGCCTGGTTCCCCGGAAGCGACCGGGCGGGCAAGGACGCGGGCAAGGACGCGGGCGAGGACGCGGGCGAGGCGCGGCCGATCACCAGGGACTAGTGCGCTCTGTCGCGGGGCCTGGGTTGCGGAGCCTGGGTTGCGGAGCCTGGGTTGCGGGGCCTGGGTCATGGGGCCTCGGCGGCCCGCGGAAGGCTGCCGGTCGCGCCGTTGGCGCCGGGTCCAGCCAGGTAGACAGCGGCCGCGCGGAGCAGGGCGCGGACCGTCGTGCCGGCCACCCGGCCGGTCGTCGCCGGGTCGAGATCGATGTTCAGGTAACCGAACGGCGGCCGGTACACGCCGGCCAGCGACATCCGGGTGGCCTGCGGGCTGGTGGGCGTCAGGGTGAGGTCGGCGTCGAGGACCGGGAAAAGACCGCCCGGCGCGCCCATGGCCTCCCAGCGCAGGGCCGCCGTGACCCGGTCCGGGCTATGCGCCGGCCGCAGCGACCGCACCCGCATCAGCCGGGCCGGGCCGGGCCGGCCGGGCGGGGCCAGATGGGCGAGGCCCTCGTCGAAAGCCGCCCGGGACGCGTCGGCCAGCGCACGGCCGGCGACCAGCTCCATCAGCCGCGGCCGGGCCGTGGCGAAGGGGACGCCAAGCTCGACGTCGCTGGCGACAAACATCTTAAAACCCTGGCACCGGCTGCCACGGCCAGCCAGGGACCAACGTCCCTAGCACAGCGGCTCCGGGTGGGAGGCCGGCGCGCAGCACAGTGGGGCGTGTGGGGCGACCGTGGACGTGCTAGGGCAGCTCCGCCGGGCGGGAGTGACGCGCGGGGACCTGATCACGCTGGCCGTCCGGGGCGGGCAAGGACCGGGGCGGGGGATGGCGGCGGCGGGATGGCGTGGACGTTCCCGACACCCGGGCGTGGCGGCTGCACGCCTTCCGCGACGCTCATCCGCTGGCCGGCGCGCCGCTGGAGGGCCGAAAGGCGGAACGGATCGCCACCACGGGCGTTACTGGCCCAGCAGCCAGCGGCCGGGGGCGATGAGCTTGCGGGCCTGGGCCGGGCCCCAGGACCCCTGCGGATAAGAGGCGACCGGCGGCGGATTGGAGAGCAGCGGCTCAGCGACCTTCCACACCGCGGCCAGGCCGTCCGGGCGGGTGAACAGCGAACGGTCGCCCAGGATCACATCGTGGATCAGGCGGACGTACGGCGGCAGCGGGTCCCCGCCGGGCAGGCTGGACAG
This sequence comes from uncultured Actinomycetes bacterium, assembly GCA_963809975.1. Lineage (GTDB taxonomy): Bacteria > Actinomycetota > Actinomycetes > Streptosporangiales > Streptosporangiaceae > Bog-532. The sequence continues at coordinate 38,877 of CAWELT010000020.1, read as the reverse complement.
CGGGATCGAGGTGTGCGCCTCGTCGGTGTCCAGCGCCGGGCCGGGCTTCTTGGCGACCAGCGACAGGTCGATCTGGCCGTCGCCGGCGAGGGAGAACGACAGCACGTTGGAGTTGCCGGCCAGCTTCCCGGCGAGCGGCCCGGCCGGCTCGCGCAGGATCAGGCTGACCCGCTGCTGGGAGGCGGCCAGCCGCTTGCCCGTACGCAGGTTGAAGGGGACGCCGCGCCAGCGGTGATTGTCGATCCAGAGATGGGCCGCGACGAACGTGTCCCGGCTGGAGCGGGGCGCGACTCCGGGCACGTCGCGGTAGCCGTCGAACTGCCCCAGCACCACTTCGGACGGCTCCAGCGGCCGGAACGAACTGATCACCTCCTCCCGGGCGGCCTGCAGATCGAGCGAGCCCAGGCTGGCCGGCGGCTCCATAGCCACCTCGGCCGCCACCTGGAACAGGTGTGTGACCAGCATGTCCAGCACCGCGCCGGTGGCGTCGTAGAACACGGCCCGGTCGGTGATGCCGAGCTTTTCCGGGACGTCGATCTGCACGGACTCGACGTGCTCGCGGTTCCACATCGCGGCGAACAGCCCATTGGCGAAGCGCATCAGGTGCAGATCCTGGGTTGCCTCCTTGCCCAGGAAATGGTCGATCCGGTAGACCTGCTGCTCATCCAGCACCGAGTGGACGACCCGGTCCAGACCGCGGAAATCCCGCTGGGAGGTGCCGAACGGCTTCTCGTAGACCACCCGGGCGCCTCTGGCCAGATTGTGCTGGCCCAGCGCCCTGGTCAGCCCGGCGAAGGCCACGGGGGGCACCGCGAGGTAGTGGACCAGCTGCGGGTCGCCGCCGAGGGACTCGCGCGCGTGGCCCAGCACGTCCAGCAGGCTGCCGGGGTTGTCGGGGCTGAAGCCGCCGCCGGCGAAGAAGACGTTCCGGGCGAACTCCTTCCACGGGCCCGGCTCCGGCTGCGGGCCGAACTCGGTCAGTACGTCGTGCACGTGGCGGCGGAAGTCCTCGTGAGCGACGTCGCCGCGGCCGTTCCCGACCAGCCGCCACTGCCGCGGCAGCAGGCCTTCGAGGGCGAGCCGGTAGAAGGCCGGCAGCACCATGCGCTTGGCCAGGTCGCCGGTCGCGCCGAACAGGACGAAAACCGTCGGGGCGGGGCTAGGGGCACGTTTCGCGGTCGCCATGACCCACCAACTTACGTAACTCACACCAGACGACCGGTACCACCCCTCATAACTGGCGCGCGGCTCTTGCCACGGCGCGCCGGGATGGGAGGGTATGTACATGGGGGGGCCCGAGCCGCTGCGCCCGCTGGGCGGGGCCGAGGACCTGGCCCGCGAGCTGATGCGCTCCCTCGGCCCCGCGGCCGCCGCCCGGGCGACCCTGCTGAACCGGGCCCCGTCGGACATCATCGGCGGCAACCGGCCGCACGTGGGTGACGGCGACGACCGGGCGGGCCCGGCCCGGAGGGCGGTCCGGGCCACCACCCGGCTGGCACCCGCCGAGGCCCTCCGGATCATCTGACCGGCTCGGTCAGTTCTCGATCAGTTCTTCCGGGGCCCTGCGGGCGGTGGAGGCCGCGCTGTGCGAGACGCCCAGCTGCATCACCATCTGCGGAGCACCGGGCAGAGACAGGCGGTCCCGGATCAGGGCGCGGATTGAGGCGTTCTCCAGCGGCTGCGTATGCAGGCTCGCGAACACCCACTTGGCCGCCGCATGGACGAGCACCCGCTGCAGGGCCTGGCCGGCCCGGAGCCAGTCGGCCCGGCGGTCGCCGACGGTGAGCAGCACCGCGGTGGCGGCCGGTGGCGGTCCTTCCGTGGACAGCAGCCCGAGGCTGCGGCCCAGATCAAAGTCACGCTGCGACAGGCGTCCCGGCTCGCGGCGGGTCCCGGCGGAAAACGCGACCGCGGGGACTCCGTCGCGGGCGGGATCGTCCGCGTTCCGGCTCCAGCGCCGTGTCTCCTCCCGCACGGCCGAGGTCGCGGTGCTGCTGGCGGTTGGCGGCGCTGGTGATGTCGGCCAGCCGCTGGTAGGCGAGGGCGCGGTCGATGAGCGCGAGGGTGGCTCCCTCGGCCAGTGCGTCATGCTGCAGCCCGGACAGCAGCCCGGCCGGCAGCGGGCCAGGGGCGAACGCGCCGCGATGGGTATGACGGTGCGGCAGCGCCTCCAGCATCTGGCGTTCCAGCGGGGTCATCGGCGCGGCCCCGCCGATCCTCACGCGGGCGAGCAGGCGCAGCCGGGGCGGGTCGGGGAACGGTTCGACGATGGGAAGGTAGCCCAGCGACCGGACCGCGAGCCGGAGCCCGAACAGGGCAGCCCCGCAGCTGATGACCATCTCCCGGCCGTCCCGGTCCATCCGTAGCTTGCGTCGCGGATCGGCGTAAAGGTCGATCGCGTAGTCACTGGCCCGGAACCGCCACGGCTGGGTGTTGTGCAGGGACGGCGCGCGGGCCGCGGTCGCGATCAGGTAATTCACCTGATCAGCCGGGATCCGGACCCCCTGCTGGCTGGCCTCCTCGGTCATGCTGCTCACCTGCCCTCTTGCCCGGAGAGTGACCCGGCGGGGCAGAAAAAAACAGGCCCGAAGGCGCAGTGAATGCGGGACGAAGGTCCCCGACCTGGCGAGGATGGCCAGGGATGACCGTTCGGGCAGACCCGTCGTCGAGACGTCACACGGCGCCCCGGGGGTGACCCTGATGTCAGTATTGAGCCAGCGGCATTGGCAGATGCCGCTGACATCCGATTCTCGGGAGATGAGATCTCGTGCGAGGACGAGAGCAGGCCGGACCGGAGCATGGGCGCACTCCCCCGGACCGCCCTGAAGGCGCGACGGTGCCCATTACGGCCGTTCCGAGCCGCACCGAGGCGGAACTGATCGCCGGCATGTTGCGCAATAACGGTGTGCGAGCGGCTGTGTCGGCCGACGATGCCGGAGGACAGGAGCCACAGCTCCAGGCGCAGGGTGTTCGGGTGCTGGTCGCTCCCGCCGATGAGGCCGTGGCCCGCCAGCTGCTCGCCGCCACCGAATGACAGCCGGGGTCATTCCGGTGTGTCTTTAGGCATCACACGGTCGCTACTCGTGCCGTTGCGTGGACCATCGCGCTCGTACCCGGCTGCTTGGTACTCCATCCCGGCGTCCGTTCAGTGTCAGGTATTCATAAGGAGACGAACTGCTGCCCACCGTCGATGTCGTAGGTCGCGCCGGTGAGCGCCGTGTTGCTCATGATGTGGACGGCGAGGGCGGCGACGTCGGCGGGGCCGACGACGCGGCCGATCGGGAGCGTCGCCCGCAGCTCATTGCGGCGCTCCTCGAGCCGGTCCCCGAGCAGCGATGCCGACAACGGGGTGTCGACGAAGCCGGCGGCGATGAGGTTGACGCGAACCGGCGCGAGCTCAAGCGCGAGGGCCGCCGTGAACGGAGGCAGCGCGGCGGTGGCGGCGGAGGCGATCCCGAGGCCGTGGCCGACGCGCCGGCCGCCGGTGCCGCCCATGAGCAGCAGCGTGCCCCCGGGCCTCATCTTGCCGGCGGCGCTGCGCGCGACCTCGAGCCCCAGCACCACGTGGTCGCCGAGCGCCTGGCGCACCTGGGCTGGGTCCATCTCGAGCAGGGGCGCGTAGGTCGGGCCGCCGGCCGTGACCATCACATGGTCGATCGGTGCCGGCAGGTCCTGGAAGAACCTGCGCAGGGAAGCCGCGTCGTTGGCGTCAAAGGCCGCGGTGCGTTGCGCGCCGACTTCCAGCGCGGCCTGCTTGAGCCGGCCGGGATTGCGGCCGGTGAGGATGACATCGGCACCCTCAGCCCGGGCACGCCGGGCTGTCTCGAACCCGATGCCCGCGCTGCCGCCGATCACGACGACGGTCTGTCCGGCCAGTTCCGGTTCGCGCTGGGCGGAAAGCGGAGTGGTCGCGCTGGTCATGATTCCTCCGATGGGTGGTGCCGGCGGCCGGTCACCGGGTCGCCGCCGGTGCGCGCCAGCAGCAATCCCGCACTGTCCTGCTCACTTCGACAGGCCCGCCATCTGCGCGTTCATCGGGCCGGCCGGCGGCGGCATGTCCGCGATCTGCATGCGGAGCGCCGTCACTGCCGCGTCGTAGATCCCGGAGAAGCTGGGGAAGGGCTGGATCGTGTCGCTCAGCACCTCCAGCGGGACGTGGGCGCGGATGGCCAGCGTCGCCTGCTGCATCCACTCACCGGCTTCGGGCCCGAGCGCGTAGGCGCCGGTCAGTCGCTCGCCGTCGGACAGCAGCGTCAGGAACCCGTTGGATTCGGCGTAGGCGTGCGTGTAGGTGGCGGTCTTCGGCACCTCCGACACGGGCGCGGTGGCGCTGTACTCCGCTTCGGCCGCGCCCACCGCCGCGGCCTGCGGATCTGTGTAGGTGACTCGCGGAACGGCTTCGTAGTTCGCCGGACGCGCATCGCCGCCGATGTTCGCCGCGACCACGTCGCCCTCGTATTCGCCGACGTGGGTCAGCGGCCAGATGCCGTTGACGTCGCCGATCGCCCACAGCCGCTCGCCGGCGCGCAGATGCTCGTCAACCGCGATCCCGTGCGGGCCGGCCTGGACGCCGACCGTCTCCAGGCCGATCCCCTCCACGCGCGGGCGCCGGCCGGTGGCCACCAGCAGCCGGTCGCCCCGCAGGTCCGTGCCGCCATCGAACCGCAGCACATACTCCTCACCCTCCCGCCGCGCGGCGGTGGCGTGCATCCCGAGCATCAGCTCGATTCCGTCCCGGCGCAGGGCCTCGCCGAGCGCCTCGCCCAGCGGCGCAGGCTCGCGGGGAAGCACGCGGCCGGCGCCCTCGATGAGCACCGCCTCGCCGCCCAGACGCCGCACGACCTGCGCAAGCTCGACGCCTGCGGACCCGCCGCCCAGCACCAGCAGGCGGCGCGGGACAGCCTTCATGCTCGTCGCCTCGCGGGTGCCCCAGACGCCCTCGAGCTCACGCAGGCCCGGGATCGGCGGCACGACCGGATCTGAGCCGGTCGCCACGACGATGTGCTCCGCGGTGTGCCGGACGCCCCCGACTTCGACCACGCCGGTGCCGGCCAGCCGGCCCGTGCCGCGCAGCAGGGCGATGCCCCGGTCCGCCAGCCAGCGCTCCTGGCCGGCGTCGGAATAGTCCGACACCATGAAGTCCCGCCAGGCCAGCGCGGCCTGAACGTCGACCTGCGCGGTCGCGGCGGCCTCGCGCGCGCCGTGCACCGCCTCGCCCGGGCGCAGCAGCGACTTCGACGGAATACACGCCCAGTACGAGCACTCGCCGCCGACCAGCTCCCGCTCAACCACGGCGACGCGCAGCCCGCGCGCAGCCAGCGCCGCAGCGCAGTGCTCACCGGGCGCCCCGCCGCCGAGAACGATCACGTCGTAGTCGCTCACGTGGGCAGCTCCGTCCCGGCCTGCTCGGCCACCATGTACTGGGCGTACCAGTCGGGCCAGTTCGCGTCGGCCGCGCCGATGCGCTTCTCGTGCTCGCCGTGGGCGACCGACGCGCGCCGCATCGCGCTGGCCAGGTCGCTCGCGGAGCCGAACGACGTCGCCGCCGGGTCGACGCGCCCGGGAAGCCGGGTCGTGACTTCCTGGAACAGCCAGCCGTTGCCGTCGGGATCGCTGAACGAGACGAACGAGCCGTAGCTGGCTCCCTCGGGCGCAGGGCCGCTGACGCGCCCGTCCGGGCCGTCGTGCTGGAACCGAGCGCCTGGCGCACCTTCGTGGAACACCTCGCTGACCTCGGCCCGCGGGCGACGAGCTCGGCGCGCGCAGCCTCGATGTCGGAGACGATCAGGTACAGGTCCCGGGCCGAACCGGGCGCGGCCGAGGTGATGCCCGTGCCGAATTGGATCGAGCAATCGGAGCCCGGCGGTGTCAGCTGGACGATGCGGAAGGTGTCACCAGCGGCGCGGTCGGCATCGAGCCTCCAGCCGAGACCCCCGTAGAACTCCTTTGCGCGGTCGACATCCGAGACCGGGATGACGACCACCTCGAGCTTCATGTCCACGATGCCGGCTCCTTCCCCTTCAGTGTCAGTGGCCTGTGTCAATGCCCCCGGCTCGGGTGCCACCAGAGCTGGTCCTGACATCCACCCTCATGTCATACATCGCCGAAGTCCACAAGTCTCGTTAGCTCGCTCGGGAAGCCTGGTAGCGGGAAGTGCCTGGTGGCGGGAAGTGACGGCTTCGATGCGGTGGTCAGGCTGAGGAACAGCCCGTGTCCTCACGGTACGGCGAGTATCAGCTTGCCGATGTTCTGGCCGGCGCGAGTCCGCCTGGGCAGAAACGCGGTTATCCATATTTCCACAGCCCCGCTTATCCACCCTTAGGCAGGGGCTGAGCAACGTCGTTACTCAATCGTTCTGACTTATGCACAGGTTGTTATCCTTGCGGCCTGAGAGGCTGCAGGTGAGCAGAGGTTACAGATGAGCATGAGCCAGTCACAGGTGAGCATGAGCCAGGGGAGGAAGCGTGTGATATCGCGTTACAGCACCCTCCTCCGGGGTGGGCAGGAGGTGACCCTCACGCGCTTCGCCCGCTAGCCAGTGCGGTCCCGGCCAGGTGTTCGCAGCACGCGGCCGGGACCTTACGTCGGACCAACCTCAGGAGGAACGCCGACATGTTCAGTATGACAGTTGCCGCCATGCGCACGCGCGGGTTTGTCGCGCCAGCCGCGCTGGTGGCCGCGCTGCTCGCCCCGGGCGCCGACGCGGCCGCCCCGGCGGCGCAGGCCTCGGTGTCCCACTCCGCCGTCACCAGCGGCTACGGCGGGAGCCGGGCGGGCAACGCGGCTCTGAACTGGGCCGAACGGTACGCGACAGGCTGCTGGTACTACTACGGCGGGTCCAGCTGCTCCCCGGGCTACGACTGCTCGGGCCTGGTGATGGAGGCCTTCGGCTACGGCGCCGGGATCTGGCTGCCGCACTCGACCTACGCGATGCTCGACAACCCGCACCTGCACTTGATCCCGCTGTCGCAGGCCCAGCGCGGCGACCTGATGTTCTACGGCTCTGGGCACGTGGAAATCAACACGATCTGGTATCACCAGACGTTCGGGGCGCATGACTGGGGTCAGCGTGTTGGCTGGATCACCTGGGGAGCGTGGTGGTATCCCACAGCCGCGTACCGGGTCTCGTGACCGTGTGGAGACCGCACGGCTAAGGGTCCTGCCGCGAGCTTTCGCATGATGACCGGATGCATGATCCCCTCCTGGTGTTCCTGCGCGGACGGCGACGCGCGATGGTCAATCTGGATCGAGGTGGCGTACCGAGATCAGGAACAGCCCGAGGTCGCGTACCTTGGTCAGCAACCCGTGCAGGGCAGCCTGATCGGCGACTTGTTATTTATCCCTTCTGCCTGCGGGTTTTCTTCTTGGACTCATCGCGCTTGACGGTCTTGCCCACGTCGTGGCGGGTGGCCGGGTGGCGGTTCTTCGATCCGGGCGGGCGGCCGGGGCCGGGTTTGCCGGGTTTCGGCGCGCTGGCCAGATCCGGGCAGCGCCTGGCGGATGCCGCGGAACCCGCGGCGGACCCGGGCCGGGGTCAGCCGGCCGGGCGGGCAGGGCGGCTGCCAGGGCAGCCGCAGGTCGGCGGCGAGGTGGCGGGCGAGCCGGAGCTGGACATAGCAGGCGATGACCAGCCAGGTCCACCGGTCGGCGGCGGCCGGGTCCCGCAGCCTGGGCCGGGTCCAGCCGAGAACCTGCTTGAAAACCTGAACATGTGTTCGATATCGAAGCGGCGCAGGAACGCCTGCCAGGCGCGGTTCACCGCATCGGCAGAGGTCCGGGCGCGTGAGGACCACAGCCACACCGGTCCGGGCCTGCGGTCGCCGGGCAGGTGATCGACCTGCAGCCGGATGAGGGTGCCCTCGACGACCGGCAGCTCGCCGTGGTGGTCTTCCCATCCAGCGCGGGCTGGCCAGCTGCTGGTGCAGCCAGTACCAGGCCGCGGCCCGGGCGGTGCCGTACCGGGTCGCCTGGGTGACGGTGGCCGCCGCCGGGGCGGGCCAGGACCGCTCGTCGGCGAGCTTGAACGCGGCCCCGTGCCGGGGCGGGCGGCCGCTGGGCAGGCCGGGCGCGGCGGGGCGGGGAAGTACATCACCCGGTCGCTGCGCAGCCGGCCCAGCACCTCCACCGGCAGGCCGGCCAGCAGCCACGCCAGCCGGGTCAGGTCATAGCCCGCGTCGAACACGACCAGGATGTCCATGTCGCCGTCGCGCCAGTGCCCGGCGGCGATGATCCGGGTCACCACCTCGCGGACCTGGGCCGCGGTCACCGCGGTCGCGTCGTGGGCCGGGCCGAGCCGGACTGCATCCAGCGGCAGCGTCCATGAGGTGCGGCCCGGCTCCAGCGCCGCGACCAAGCGAGTACGGCCAGCCCGGGATCATCTGCGCGTTCCCCTTGCCCCGCGCGTAGCAGTGGCAGAACAGCCGGTCCGGGCTGGTGGCCGCGTCCGGCCGCAGCCAGTTGCTCACATCGGCCGTCAGCCGGATCCGGCCGTCATCCCAGGCCGGCAGCGGCAGGCCCGCCAGCGCCCGGCGCAGCCGCCCGATCTGGACCCGGCCGCCGTTCACCGCGTCATACAGCGCGCCGTGGCCGCGCCGGCACTCCGGCTCCAGCGACAGCTCCGCCAGCATGTGCACCCGGTCCTGCTTGCACAGCACCGCATCAGCCAGCTCCAGCAGCGCATCCCGGCACGTGGCCAAGCACCGGTACAGCTCGCCGCGGAACGCCGCCAGCAGCCCGAGCGCCCGGTCATCACCGGTCGTATCCTCGACCTGAGCCGTATGCCAGGCCATACTGAACGCCACGGCCACCGCCTCCACCCATAAGTTCTCTCGACAAGAACCGACGGTGACGCGGTGGCCGCCTGCTGTCACGGCAACACGCCGGACAACACCGGCAAAACCCCTGATCAAGGGCCTCGGAGCTTAAATAAAAGTGAGATGACGGTTTCCTTCCCGTCGCTGGTGATCTGGAGGTCCTCGAACCAGGCGGTCCACCGTCCGTCGAGGATGCCCTTCACCCGGATCTCGTAGCGCGAGTTCAAGCCCATGTACCGTCCCTCGGTTTAGGTCCGTGGATCTGCACGCTAGGAACTCGGGACGGGATCGGCGTCACCCGAAGGTGCCCATGCGGGTGGAATCTTTGCTGCGACGGCGCGGCACGATGGTGCCGCCCGGATCAGTTCCCGGAGTTCAGCGCGGGAGGCGCAGCCAGCGGCTCCGCCACGAACAAGGCCAGTTGGATAGGGCTGTCGAGCATGACACGATAGGACGGCACGCGGAGCCTTTGCCGGTAGGCAGTGGTCTTCAGCGAGACCTCTGATGCCGGGGGCTCCGTGCCTGCCCGGCGGTATGCCGCAATGTCTGCGTGTCTGCCTGGCCGTGCCTGTCATGTCCCGGATGATCGGATCGACCTTGGTGAGAAAACCTCAATGCGCCGGGCTCGTGCCCTGACCGCCGCCCAGCCCATTCCCGGCGCCTCTTCTTCTTCCCTGGAGCCTGACGTGGATATCACAGTTCCCAACATCGGCCACTTCGTCGACGTGCTGGTCATCGAGGTGCATGTGACGGCCGGCGACATCGTAGCCGCCGAGGATCCGCTCATCACGCTGGAGTCCGACAAGGCCACGCTGGACGTTCCCGCGCCGGTCGCGGGAACAGCCGGCGAAGTCGCCACCCGGGTCGGTGACCGGGTATCCGCAGGAGACCTCATCCTGCGGCTCGACGCCGCGCCAGGGTCCGGCGGCCCAGCCGCCGCGCCGATAAAGGAGCACGTCACCGAGGACGCGGCCTCCGCGCCGACCGAGCCACCGGGCTACAGCCCGCCTAGCGGGATTCACGAGGTCATCGAGGTCGCAGTCCCCGATATCGGCCATTTCATCGACGTGCCAGTGATCGAGGTACATGTGGCCGCCGGTGACGTGGTCAGCGGCAAGGACCCGCTGATCACCCTGGAGTCTGACAAGGCCACGTTGGACATCCCGGCGCCCGTGGCCGGAACCATCGCCGCCGTCCGGGTCGCCGTAGGCGACAACGTCTCCGCCGGCCATGTCATTGCCGACCTGCGCACAGGCCGGCAACCAATGCCCGGGTAGCCGTAACACCGCCCCAGCCGCAGCAGCAAGCACCGCGGCGGGCGGGACGGCAGCCGGGGTCAGTGCTCCTCGCTGGCCTGCTGGCTCGTCGCGGTCAGCGATAGCCTGAAGGTCGCTCACCGGCTTCCTGGCCCTTGCTTGCTGGATGGTGTTCGTGTCAGCGGTACGACGACGTAACCCCCCGGAATGTCACGCGGCGCGCCCGCCTCACATTCCGGTGCGCTGTCTCGTCGGACTGGTGAAGGCAGATGCGAGCAAGGGAGTAGGCGATACCATGAGCACCCACTCCGGGGCGGGAGATGACGGGCCCGACCCGGGCCTGAGCGCGGTCATGAGCGAGCGGCGTCAGCTGATCAATCTCGCCTACCGGCTGCTGGGCTCCCTGGCCGATGCCGAGGATGCCGTGCAGGAGACCTACGCCCGCTGGTACGCCATGTCCGGGCAGCAGCAGCAAGCCATCGAATCGCCCGGCGCCTGGCTGACCACGGTCGCCAGCCGCATCTGCCTGGACCTGCTCGGCTCGGCCCGGGCCCGGCGGGAGCGCTACGTGGGCGAATGGCTCCCCGAGCCGCTGCCCGATCATGCCGAGTGGATCAGCGGGCGGGCGGGCGGCGGCACGGCCGACCCGGCCGACCGGGTCACCCTGGATGAGTCGGTCAGCATGGCTTTCCTGGTCGTGCTCGACTCGATGACCCCGGCCGAGCGCGTCGCGGTCATCCTGCACGATGTCTTCGGCTACTCCTTCGCCGAAGTGGCCCAGATCACCGGCCGGACCCCGGCGGCCTGCCGCCAGCTGGCCTCTTCCGCCCGCCGCCGCATCCGCGCCGCGCAGCCTCCCGCGGCCCCGGCCCCCCGGCAGGCCGGCCTGGTCCGGGACTTCAAGCGGGCCTGGGAAGCCAGGGACATCGACGCCCTCATCGGCCTGCTGGACCCCGGCGCGACGGCGATCGCCGACGGCGGCGGCCTGGTCCCCGCCGCGCTGCGCCCGATCGAAGGCGGCGAGCAGATCGCCCGCTACCTGGCCGACCTCGCCGGCCGGGCCGCCAGCCTGACCATCCTGGAGCGCACGGTCAACGGCCAGCCCGGCCTGGTGGCCCAGCAAGACGGCGTCACCGTGACAGTGTTCGCGTTCGAGGTCGCAGGCGACCGGATCACCCACATCTGGGCCGTACGCAACCCCGGCAAGCTCCGGCCCTGGACGGCGGGCTGACGCGCGTCTGCATCCCATCAGGTCCGCTGACAAACCGCCGACACCAGGCCGCATGCGGGCAAGGTTCCCCAGGGCGAGCGACCCGCCGGTCGGCTGCTGATCCGCCGCGCCACCTCGCGATCCTTCGAAGTGCCCAGACTGAAGTTTCGTGCCGCCAGCCGCCGGATCGATCTCGTCGATCTTCCGGAACGTGCGGGCGCTGCCGGTCCCGCGTGATGACACCGGTCGCCACGGTCGGGGACCGGGATTTCGCGCTCGGGTTCTGCGACGAGCTCAACCTCTACGCGCCGACGAACCGGTGGACGATCGCGCCCGGCACTACGGCGGCGGCGGCAGCGAGATCCTGTGGGTCAGTTGCTCGTTCGTCGTGGGCTCGTGCAACAAGGACGCCCTGCGGGGCTTCGCCACGATCGAGGAGCTCGGCCGAGCGGTACGGGCGGCTTCATCGCGGACTACCAGATCAGCTGCTGGCGGTGATTAAAGCGCAGACGAATGGACCTGGTTACACTTTCGCTTGGCCGCTGAGAACGACCGGGCCCTGCCGAGAACCGTTATTGTTTGGCGACTCGATCGTGATCTCCATCGTCCGGAACTGGTGCGGGTCGACAGCGCTCGTCATGGAGAAGGTCCCGCTCCCGCTATTCGGGACGAGGAACGTGCCAGCGGACGCGACCTTCCGGTGCCCCCCGCTGACGTACCAGCATTCGTACCACGGCGAATCCCCAAAGTTCTTGAGGTGCTGAACGGTCAAGGTGATATTCCAGCTCCCGGAAGCATCAGACCGAGCAGTCGCCACGCCTGAAGCTGCCTGCCCTGAGGGCGAACCAAGCTTAAAAGTGACAGCCTGCGCCGGGGTACCGCCTCCCAGTCCCGGCAGGATGACGACAGCGGCGATGACAGCGGCTGCTACTGCGCCTGCGATGGCGAGCAGGCGCGCGCTGCCGTGCCAGCGGGGGAAGCGAATGACCTTGGCCATGCCACCGCCGGACCGCTCATCGGCCCCGGCCCCGGGAGGGGGCGCGGGAATCTGAATCACCCTTGTCGGCGTGCGGTCCTGGGCTGCTGCTGGGGGGTTAGCTGGGCTTTGCTGAACCTTCGTCGCTCTCCGGTCCTCGGCTGCTGCCGCTCTACGCTGGGCGATTGCTGCCGCTAGCACGCTGGAGATGGTGCGAGCTTCGAGCCCGGGCGGTGGCTCGGCAGCTGGCGGCAAGTGCTGGAGCATCTGGCCGAGCTGGCCGAACTCGGTCACGGCTGCCTGGCAGTGCGGGCAGCCCGTGAGATGACGCTGAAAATCCTCGGCCTCGGCGGGTCCCAGGGTGCCCATCACCCAATCGGCGGCCTGGGGATGAGCGGGATCGGCTTGACCCTTAGGCGGCATTGAAACCCCGCTCGCCAAGGGCGCTGCGCAGTGCCCGCAGGCCATTGAAGGTTCGTGACTTCACGGTGCCGACCGCCAGCCCGAGCCGCTCAGCGATCGCGGCCTGGGTAAGGCCTTCCTCGAGAGCCAGGCACATCACCTCGGCGTGAGCCGAGCTGAGCTTGCCGAGGGCTTCGCGCAGTATGAGGGAATCGAGGATCTGATCGGTGCTGTCGGGCAGCGGCGGCAACTGGAAATCCTCGACCGGGAGCAGCGGGCGAGACGACGGGCGCTTGCGGATATCGGCGGCGGCCGAGCGCGCGATCACGAACAAGAAGGCGCCGACGTTGCCCCGCCCCGCGTCGTATCGAGGGGCGCTGCGCCACAGCCGCTGAAAGCTCTCCTGCACCATTTCCTCGGCTAGTCCTTCGTCGCCGAGCATGTGAAGCCCGAAGCGGTACAGGTTCTTTGCGTAACGGCGGTACAGCTCCTTCATCGGCTCTTCGATGTTTCCGTCCGCGATCTGGGCTACCAGCTGCGCTTCTTGAGCAGCGATGAGGGCCTCGGCATCGTCTAATGACACACCGAACCCCCCCCAACAAACTCCTACGACGCTTACCCGCCGTCTGGTTCACTCCGCCGGCCGACTCTTGTCTCAGCAGGCCGGGCCCGAGGCTCGAAAAACGCTGCCCCAAATTGTGAACTATGCCACCGCAAACCCTAGTAGGGGAAGTGCCAGCCCGCCAGGGAAGCGCATCCAGGAAGGGCGGCTCCTGGTATCAGCACCGGTGCCTGATCAGTTCTCGTCCTGGAGCTTGTCCGTGGAGTTCTACCCTGTTGCCGGGCATCGGGCGTTATCTCAGCTTGCGGGATCGGCGCGCATCACGTCCCCTCCGCCATCGCAAATTGGACCTGCGCCAGGGCCGAGAACGGGATCAATGACGAGGCTGAGCAGTCCGCCTCCGACGTCGCAGCTCGTGCACTCTCTGCGCCTCTTGGTAATTTCGGATGGCTATGAGCGGGGAACCCCACCGGCGACCGGGGCTCCGGGGGTGGGAGTAGCGACCGAGTTCGGGCCAGAGTTATCGAGGGCCGCCTTCGTCTGGGGTCCGGCAATCCCCTTCGCCGGAACAATGCCATGTTCCTGCTGGAACACTTTGACGGCCTCCTGAGTCGCGGGACCGAATGTGCCATCCACTGGCAGGTTGTCGCCGTCATCGGCATTCAGTTCGGTCTGCAGTTGGTCCACGCAACCGCCGTGATACCCCTCCGTGAGGGTAGGGCAGTTGCCGAGGCGCGATGGGGAGGGTCTGCTGCTGTGGGTGGGCCCGATCGGCTTAGGCGCATGCACCAGGTGGTTATGGGTGAACATCAGGACCCCGGCCGTGATCACCGCGGAAAGCACGGTGACGAGCCCGCCAGTCGCGGCGCCCATCGCGAAGGCCCGGCGCTTGCGGCGGTACTCGGTACGCCGCCGCTCGCGCAGCCAGGGCGGCAGTGAAGCGCGCCGCGCAGCCCAGCTATTGCAAGGCGCCGCAGCCATGCCGAGTGTCGGGAACAGGAGCAGCACGGCAAGCACTGGCCCGCTCGTCTGGGTGGCCTTGCTCAGCGCCGCGGCGATGCCGGCCACGCCAAGCAGGGTAAGCGCGGATTCGGCCCAGTTCGCCCTCAGCGCCTCCCACCACTTTGCGTGCTCGCTCGTCTTCGGGGTGCGCAGGAAGGCCGCCTTCCGTGCGAACAGGCCGAGCACTGAGGCCCGCGCCACCACAAGGGAGGTGGACTGCCAGATGAAGAACGCGCCAATCGCCTCTCGCCAGGAGGCGCCGGTACCTCGGCGGAACAGCGCCACTGCCCGTACCAGCCCGAGCGCGAAAAGCACCGGTACGGTCGTGAGCAGGAACGGGGTGAGCTTGCGGAACGTCTCGCCGCCGCCGGTCGCCAGATCGGCAGCACCGGCGAGGAGGAAGACGAAGAAGACAAACCCGAGCAGGTCGCCGTACCACTGGATCCCACCGGCAAGGTAGGCCCACCGCTGCGCGGTGGACAGGTGGTTACGCTTCGACGTGCGGCCTGGCATCAGGGACCGCCAGTGCATGCGCAGGATCTGGATCCCGCCGAAGCACCACCGGTACCGCTGGCCTTTCAGCGCTTCGAAGGTCAGCGGCATGATGCCGTGGCCCCATGACTGATCCAGGTGCAGGCCCGACCAGCCGGCCCGCAGCAGGCGCAGCGACAGCTCCGCGTCCTCGGTGATGCACCACTCGTCCCAGCCGCCGAGCTCATCCAGCGCGACCCGCCGGATGAGCCCCATTGTGCCGGCGAAGATGGCACCGTCGTGTTCATTGCGTGACGGCTGAGAGATAGCGAAAAAGTATTTGTAGGAGTAGTACAGCCGCCGGTAGAAGTGCGCCTGCGTCCATTCGCGGTAATCCTGCGGTGCCTGGACGAAGCCGATCCAGGGGTCGGCGAATGCCTGCGCGCAGCTGCGCAGGAATCCCGGCTTGATCTGGTAATCGGAGTCGACCACGCCGATCAGCTCCGCCCGCGGATCCGTCAAGTGGCGCAGCGCGTAGTTCAGCGCACCGGACTTGTAACCCGGCCAGTTCTCCAGGTGGGCGAACTTGACCCCGTGCCTGGCGCACCAGGCCTCCACCGGGCGCCAGAGGGCCTCATCGTCGGTATTGTCGTCGATCAGGATGACCTCGTACCGCGGGTAGTCGATGTCCACCAGAGACCGCAGCGTGTCAATGACCATGTCCGGCGGCTCGTTGTGGGCGGGGACGTGCAGGCTGATCATCGGCGGATCGCTGTCCTGCGTGGCGGACGAGACCTCAGGGGCGACCCGTCTGCGCCAGTGCTCGGTGCCGAGCGCTTCGCAGACCTCCCACAGGTACGCGCACGACAGAACGGCCGCGAACAGCTCAAAAAGCCACAGCAGCACGCCCCCGGCGGTGCTGGCCGCCCCGGATCGGCCGGCCATGGTGCACTCCAGCGCGACCGTCAGGTAAACGACGACCACGAAGACGCTTGAGGCCCAGCACAGGTGGGCCCGCGCGGTCCAGCGGCGAGTCGCCGGGAGCCAGGCTAGGCTCGCGAACACCGCGCCAGCGATACCGGCGGCCAGATGGTGCCCGGAAACCTTGAACAGCCTCAGCGACACCGCCACCGCCGCCGCAAGTGCCGTGGTGGCGGCTACCGCGAGGACGAACCGGCGGATGGCCGGCCACGACCTGGCCACGGTACGGGCGTACCGCTTTACCGGCATGGCCAGGTCGGCGAAGCCCAGCAGTGCCGCCGGGATACCGGCCAGCAGCAAGGTCTCAAGCATCACTGACCTCCATCGCCAGGTACCGGCGTCCAAAGACGTGAAAACTGAGCCGGGTTCTTCTTGAGGCGCAAAACCGGGCTTGTCCCGCCCGGGCTGGGCTGAGCATCCCGGACATCACCCCTGAAACTGCTTATCCGGTTCTGATCCTGCGCAGGATCCATTCCGACCATTCCTGCCACGCCCCGTTTCCCCAACGTAATTGGACTGCTGTGACTCACCTACGACAGGGATGACCGGAAAGGTTCACCGCGGTATGGCGCTAACGCGGATTTCCGCGCAATCAGTTGAGCCGAACTCTCAGTCACGGGTTCCCCGCGAGTTCAACGCGAGATGCTTATTCCGGCGCGCAGGAATGCACGCTGATGGCAGTGCGGCTGCGGGCCGCGCAGGGGCCGATCCCGCCGCACGGGCACCTGACCGCACTCCTTTGAGCCGAGTTCTTCTTGCGGCTCAGAACCGGGCTTGTCCCGCCCGGGCTGGGCTGAGCATCCCGGACATCACCCCTGAAGCTGCTTGTCCGGGTTCTGATCCTGCGCAGGATCCATTCCGACCATGCCTGCCACGCCCCGTTTCCCCGACGTAATTGGACTGCTGTGACTCACCTACGACAGGGATGACCGGAAAGGTTCACCGCGGTATGGCGCTGAAGGTGAGGCCGACCCCGCGCGCGAGCCCTAGCTCCGCGGCCAGGGATTCGTCAACGTCCGACCACGCTCACCGGCGGAATCCGGATTCTCGGCGCCACCATAGCCTGGCTGGGCACTGGACGAGTTCCTCGACCGCGCGGCCTTCCCTGGGCCGCCGCCGACGTCGCGGCCCAGGCATGGCGGGCCGGCAGAGCCGGTACCCGCGGCGTCCTGCTCATGCGCAGGGCGCCGGGCGCGCCGGGGAAGCGTGATGAGACAGCGCCGAGTCGGCTGGGCGAGCGACTGGAGGCGGGTCCGGCGGGAGGGCTGGAGGCGGGTCCGGCGGGAGAGAGGGCAGGAGCAGGCTGAGCTCGCCGGTGCCGGAGACGTAGAGATGGTCGCGGGCGCGGGTACAGGCCACGAACAGGACGCAGCGCTCGCGCTGCAGGTCCTGGGCGTGCGCCAGGGCGTCCTCGTCTTCGGGGATGACCGCCGCCAGTTCCGGGACGACGCCCTGCTCCACGCCGATCACCGCGACCGCCTGGTACTCCAGGCCCTTCATGGCATGCATGGTGCCGGCCCGGACCCCTCGTGTGCTGCCCCGGCCACTCAGGGCGGCAGTCTCGATGCCGTCCGCTTTCAGCGCCTCACGGGCCTCACGGACCAGGCTGGCGGACCGGGCCGCCACCCCGATGGCGTGCGACTCGATGCCGACGGCCAGCCACGAGCGGATCCGTTCGGCAAGAAGAGCGAATTCTTCGGCCCGGGTGGCCGCGATGCGCACCTGCGGGCGCTGGCCGTGCATGGGCGACCGGTAGCCGATCAGGGAGGCGGCTTCGCCGTCCAGCCCGGTGACTGGGTCCGTCCCGAGCAGCAGCATCGCCCAGGCCAGGATCTCCTGAGTGGTCCGGTAGTTCAGGGACAGCCTCCGGCTGCGTCCCCGCACGCTGATCCGCAGGCTGGCGAGGGAGACTCGGTTGTTGTAGATGCGCTGATGCGGGTCGGCGGCGATGAACAGGTCGTCCGGGCCTGATGCCACAGCGGCGCGGAGCAGCCGCCACTGCGATGGGTGCAGGTCCTGGGCCTCGTCCACGAGGATGTGGCGGTAGGGTGGCGCTCCTGCCTGCCGGAGCAGGTGGGTGGCCTCGTTAGCCAGCTGCAGGTGAGTGGACTCGCGCGCCGCGTCCAATTCCGCGGTGACCTGCTGGGCGGCCTGCCAGACCTGGCTGCGCTGGGCTTTGGTGAGTGGCCTTCCCCGGCCGGTCCGCAGGCAGGTCAGGTACGCCTGTTCGGTGTGCAGATCCTGCCCCAGGATGACCTGCTCCCACTCGTTCTTCAGGAAGGCCGGGGTGAGGTCCAGCCCAGAGGCGGCGGTAGCCTCCGTCCAGCGGGTGCGCAGCACCCGCTCATCCGCGATGACGGGAGTTCCGCGGGCCTGCTTGACCACCCTGTAGGCGAGCCGGTCCACGTTGAGGACTTCGATCCGGCCGCGCATGCCGGCGTCTCGGATCAGCAGGTCAAGCTGGGTGTGCAGGGTCTCGGCCAGGTTGCCGTTGAACGTGGTCAGCAATACCGGCTTGGCATCAGGTCCTGGGGGAGGCGCCTGTCGTGCCGCATCGGGCTCGTCTGCGGGGGACGAGGTGGGGGCGCGCGCGGCGAGGAACGCGGCCCGGTGCAGCACGGTAACCGTCTTGCCGGTTCCGGGGCCGCCGGTCACTTGAGCCGGGCCAGGCGTAGCTCGCCCGGTAGGCGATCTTGCGCTGGCTCGGGTGCAGGAACGTCCGCCACGCTGCGAACGGGTGGGCGAGGATGAGCTGCAATTCCTCCTGCCCGTAGACGAAGGCGACCTGGCCTCCTGTGCGTTCCATGGCGGAGATCAGGTCGCCTGGGTCCATCTGCCCGGGCGGTGCGCCGGCCGGCAGAAGCTGGGCTACCTCAGCCCAGGCTTCGTCGACCGTCATCCCGCGGGCCAGCGCGTACAGCGCGGTGTACTGGGCGTCGGGCAGCACCGACTGCAGCGTTCCCAGATCTGCGTCGCTGGTCAGCAGCCGGACCAGGGGCAGGATCTGCGCGTCGATGCCGAGCCGGGTCAGGTCGGCGTCGCTGACGTCAGCGAACAGCCGCTTGTCCGCCGGGCCAGCGGCGGCCTGCGGGGAGGGCTGTAGTTGCCGGATCGCTATTTCGTTCGACATCTCCGGCATGCCTGTTGATGGGTGGACGCTGAACCGGTGGCTGGCGGCGTAGCCGATCGCCTTTCCCTCCGGCAAGACCGTGAGCAGGCAGTAGGTGTCCCCGCCATCCGGAGCCAGCACGACGCCACGCCAGACGCCATCCACGCGGATCGTGCGGATCCGGTGGTCCTGGCTGCACGGCACCTTCTGCAGCTGCGAACCGGGGTGGGGGTCCTTGGCGAACTCGGTGATCGCCGCCTCGACGGCATTCTGGACGCCTTTGTCGAGTTTCGCGTACTCCGCCAGGACACCTTTCGTGATCGCCAGGCGAGCCACTGGCTATGTCCTCCCCTTGCCGGCCGTCCCCGGAAGCTGGCTGTCTAGCTAGACGGGCATGCTAGACCGCCCGGCCGCCCGGCCGCCTGGCGATAGTGAAAGAAACAACCTGGTTGAGAAATCTGCGGTACTTTGCACTACAGAGAGTGACAGGGGAACGGTGGTTCCTCACGCCTGCCGATTACGCGCGAATGAACGCTGCTTCCGCGCGAATGAACGCCGCGCAGATCGCGGGTGGGGCGGCACACCCATCAACCAGTTCGCTGCGCTGGTAGCTCCGGTGAGCAGTGGCATCGGGCCCAACGCCGCCCGGGCCCGTGACTTCGCATGCTCTTGCCCCAGGTAGCCGGTCTCCCGGCGATCGTGCATCGCCGGACCCGGAAGGCCCAAGGGGCAGCACACCGGGCCCGGCGCCCCGGTGCGGCCACCAGGCCGCATGGCGGCGACCCAAAAGCTAAACGGAAGCTGGGTAAACTATCTCAAATGCCTCAGCGTCCCACAAATGCGCCTCTCCCGCCCGAGGGGTGCTCATCAGCCGGGCTGATCTGGCCCGCGCGTGTTCTTGGGGAGGGACATTGAAGTCCAAACGAGTCATCAGGGCGGCGGGCATGGTGCTGGCACCGCTACTGACAGCCGGCGCCATGATCGCACAAACGGGAGCGGCGTCCGCCGGTGTAGCTGGGCAAGGCGGTCACCACGGCCCCCTGTACGTATCCCGGGACGCCAGGGCGCACAACGCCGACCGGTCCTGCGGCTCCGCCGCGTTCCGGACCATCCAGGCCGCCGTCAAGGCCTCACCCGCAGGCGGCACCGTCATCGTGTGCAAGGGGACCTACCACGAGCAGGTGGTGATTTCCAAGCCGCTGTCCCTGGTGGGCCAGCGGGCCACCATCGACGAGGCCGGCGTCACCCCCACGCTGCGGGTCAGCATCCCGGGGCTCGGAAAGCAGACCATCTTCGCCGGCGTGGCCATCGGCAGCTCCCATGTCCAGTTCAGCGGCTTCACCGTCAGCAACGCCCTTGGCGAGGGAATCCTGGCCGCCGGACTGACCAGCCCTATCCGTGACATCTCGATCAGGCACAACGCGGTGGTGCACAACGACCTCGGCGGCGGCGTGCCGCCCGCCTCCACCTACTTCGAATGCGCGGCACAAGGACCGGAACCCGGTGACTGTGGCGAGGGCGTTCATCTGGTCGCCGTCGCCTACTCCCAGATCACCGGAAACCACATCGCCGATAACTCCGGCGGGGTCCTGCTGACCGACGAAACCGGGCCCACCCACAACAACCTGGTAGCGGACAACGTCGTCACCGGAAACGCCAGCGACTGCGGGATCACCGTTCCCGGGCACAACCCCGCGGCCCTGAACGCCGCAGGCGTTCCGCAGCCCTCGATCGCCGGCGTGTACGACAACGTCATCCGGGGCAACGCGGTGACCAGCAACGGGATAAAGGGCGAGGGCGCCGGGGTGCTCTTCGCCAACGCCGCAGCCGGCACCGCCTCCTACAACAACCTGGTCGAGGGCAATTACATTGCCGGCAACGGGCTATCCGGCGTGACCATGCATGCCCACACCATCAAGCCGGGCCAGTTCGAGGACCTGAATGGCAACACGATCACCGGGAACAAGATCGGCAAGAACAATATCGACGGTGACACGCTCGACTCGCCCGCCTCCCCCAAAGATCTGCAGACCACGGGCGTCCTGGTGTTCTCCGGCGGCGCACCCGTGAGCGTCACGATCGCCCACAATGTCATCTCCAACAACTACTTCGGAATCTGGCTCAGCAAGCCGGTCACCGCGCATGGCCTGCGGACCAACGTGTTCGTCCACGTGCACACACCCATCTCGGCCGGCCACTGAACCTCCCATCCGGCACCTGACGACCGGCCCCGGCAGCGTCCCTGCCGGGGCCGGCCTCAATCACCGGGGGATGCGGGCAAGGGATACCCCTGGAGCTGCAGGCGCGGCCCGAGGCTGTCCGCAGGCTGTGCGCAGGCAAGGGCATGGAAAACCAGCGGGCCCGGGAAGGAAATGCGAAGCGCGCGGATCAGCCGATCCGTGCCCGCAGCGCCTGCCAGAGCAATGGCGAGGGGCTTGCGTCCAGATCGGCGGGCCGGGGGCGGTGCCGGGCCGGTGGGTACTGGCGGTACAGCCGAAATGACAGCAGCCACCGGCCAGCTGGTGCAGCATGCCCGGCTAACCCGACGGCACCGCCCCATGGCCGCCCAGCTCACGCGGATATCGTATCGGCGTAGCACCGAGGCCGACTTTCGGACCGGTTGTGGTCATCGGAGCTGACCTGAATGATCCGCTTGAAATTCTGAGGTGGATGTTGGCGGCAGGTCAACCATGAGTGCCGCCGCGCTGCAAGGGGTGATCCGATGAGCCAGAAGACCAGCCTCGGCGAGGGCCCGCACTCGCCGCTGCGGGAAGTTGCCGAGCAGATCAGGCACCTGTGGTGGATACCTTTCCTCACCGGCCTCATCTCGATCGGGCTTGGGCTCGCGATCCTGGCCACCGACTGGACCGTGCACGCCCTGGTCATCATCACGGGCCTGGTCTTCGTCATCCGCGGGATCGCCCTCGCATTCAGTCCCGCGTATGCGGGGAGGACGTCGGGCGAGCAAGTCGTTGCCGGGATCGCTGGAGTCATCGCCGGTGTCGTCCTCGTCGCCTGGCCTGGCCCGTCCCTGCTCGTCCTGGCCTTTTTCGTCGGCGCATGGCTTGCTGTGTCCGGCAGCTTTCACATCGTCACCTCCGTCTCCCGCCGCCGTGAGCTACCACACTGGGGGTTCACCTTCTCGCTTGGCGTGATCGAATTGCTGCTCGGGATCTGGGCGATGCGAAGGCCCGAGGCAACCCTGGCGCTTCTGATCACGATCATCGGCCTGTGGGCAGTGGTAACGGGCGTCATCTACTGCGCGCTCGCCTTCGAGATCCGCAGCACCGCCCGGGCGCTTGCCAACGCAACGGACATCACGCAGCGCGACGCGGCTCAGATCGCCGACCGGCTCGACCGGCTCGCACGGCTCCATGCGGAAGGCATGCTGTCCACGGAGGAGTACACGCAGCTCAAGGCTTCACTGCTCGCGGCCAACACGTCTGCGCAGGCCGGCCACAAGCCGAGGGGCGCGGCCAGCAGTGATGTTTGAGTCCTTCAGCCGTCGATAGTCAGTTAGGGACTCGCCGGCCGGACGGATACTGCTCGTGCCCGGAGGTTCAGCCGAACTCGCAGATAATCCGTGTGATGCCCGGAGGATTGCCTGCGGAGAATGGTCTCTTCCCTTTCGGGCCATATACCGCCCGTCGCATTTATCCGCTAGGTCGCCAAGACGGGAGCGCAATTTTTCAGCGCTCTTTTCAATTTGGCTTGGTCCGGCAACCAGGACTGGCGCGTATGCGCGGGTTGCAGGTGGTCCCAATCTATCAATAGTCCATCACCATCTGGCGAGGTGCGCGCGGGATTTCCGAATTTGGGAGCAAAAGCTTTTGGGTGTTCTGAGCGCCGTGTGAGCCGCCGGGGCGGTCGATTGGCTTGTCCGCTTCGGCGCCCGCTGGGAGCGATTCTGCGATCATGAACCAATGCCGTCACGATACATGGAGTGGGCGGTGGCCGGCGCGCTGGCCGGCTGGGCGGCTGCCCGGCTGGCGGGCGCTGATCGCCTCCGGTTCGCCGAAGCGTGGGCCGTGCCGTTGCTGTCGTTCACCCCGCAGGTCACCGCGGGAGCGTGGGCCAGCGCGCTGCTGCTGTGCGGCGCGGGCCCGGCTGCCGCGACCGTGGTTGCCGGTACTGCCCTGACCGCGGTGGTGGGCCCTCGCGCGGTACCGTCCCGCCAGCCGCCCGCGGCGGGGCCCGTGCTGCGGGTCCTGACGGCCAATCTGCTGGCCGGCCGGGCCGGGGCCGAGGTGGTTGCCGAGCTGGTATGCCGTCAGCACGCGGACGTGCTGTTTGTGCAGGAACTCACCGACGAGGCGGCAGCCAGGCTCCAGCAGGCCGGGCTGGGCGATCTGCTCCCGCACCGGGTGAGGCAGCCGGTACCGCACGGCACGCGAGACAGCATCTACGCCCGCTACCCGCTGCGCGGCGGCCCGCTCGCCGCGCCGGTGTCGGCCGCCCGGTGCACCGCCCGGCTTGACCTTCCGTCCGGGCAATCCGTGCAGCTGGCCTGCATCCACGCGGCGCCGCCGAAGCCTCCCTGGTCCCCGGGCGCCACCGCCCGGTGGCGCAGTCAGCTGTCCGCGCTGCCCGCACCCGGTGAGGGTCCGCATATCCTCGCCGGAGACTTCAACGCCACCCTCGATCACGCGCAGTTCCGCCGGCTTCTGCGCCGCGGCTACGTGGACGCCGCCAGCCAGGCCGGCAACGGGCTGTCCGCTACCTGGGGACCACAACCCGGCCGACGCCCGACCCTGCTCGCCATCGACCATGTCCTCATCGACCGGCGCTGCGCGGTCCTGACCACATCGGCCCACTGGCTGACCGGCAGCGACCACCGCGCACTCTACGCCGAGCTGCGGCTGCCCGCGCCGGCGGCCGGTGGGACCAGGCACCGCCGACCACAAAGTGACCGCCGCGAGCAACCGCCAGCAGGCCCCTAGTCCCAAGCCCTCCTAGCACCGCAACCGCCCGAGAGCCGGCCTCTGAACCGGCGGCCCTCGGCTTGGGCGGGCCTACCAGCATTTCCCCGGTAGAACGCTGGAGCAACGCCGCGCGTACCCAGGTGGCCTGAGCGCGAGACGGTTGCCGGCGACTCGCAGGGCGTGCCGCTCGCGATGGTGCGGGGCCCCGCGCGCTACTGGGGGACACACTACGACTGGGGCAAGTGCGAGGCGAAGCTGAACGCCCTGCCGAACTTCCTGACCGAGATCGACGGGCTCGGCATTCATTTGATCCACGTCCGCTCCCAGCACGAGGACGGGCTGCCGCTGATCGTCACGCACGGGTGGCCTGGCTGGCACCGTGATCGATGACGACTCGGTCCGGTCGCTTGTCATCTCGACCAGGCTGCTCGGCAGCCGGCAGATAATGATCATCAATCACACCGACTGCGGGATGCTCAAGCTCGCCGACAGCGAGTTGGAGGACCGGCTCGGCAAGGAGACCGGGCGGGCGCCGATCGCGCCGGGCAAATCGGGAAGTTCCTGCGGGACCGGGTCCGCTAAGGGCCCGCAAATGAATTAGTCCATGTTTGTCCCGAGATGAACCCGTAGACGTTGTGGTCATGGCGATCCCTTGGCCGCAGGATGCAGTGACCGGCGTGGTCGAGCTCAGGCTGGCGGACATCAGGCCGCATCTAGCAGTGAGCGGCAATGGTCGGCCTGCTGCTGGGCTGCCGTAGGCGCGGGCGATCGGCCGGGGCGGGGTGAAACTGGTGGCCAAGGCGGCGGCCGTCGAGCGCGGACACGGTGTCGGCGGGGCGCCGGTGAGCTGGAGTCCGAGGATCGAGCGGATGGCCGGGTGCGCCGCAAAGGCGCGGCCTGCGGTGGAGGAGGCCGATCCGGGACTGGTGCCGGCACTGGATGCGCTGGTGGACCCTGAGTCGCGGGGAGACCCGGAGTCGCCACTGCGGTGGACGAACCAAGTCCACGTCGCATCTGGCTGGTGAGCTGGCCGCGCGCGGGTATGCGGTGACCGCGGTGACGGTGGCCCGGCTGCTGAAGCAGGCCGGCTACAGCCTGCAGGGCAACGCCAAGACCGTCGAGGGAAAGCAGCACCCGGACCGGGATGCCCAGTTCCGGTACATCAACGCGCAGGTGCCGGCGTTCCAGTCGGCCGGGCGACCCGGTCATCTCGGTGGACACGAAGAAGAAGGAACTGGTCGGCAACTTCGCCAGCGGCGGGGCGGAGTGGGAGCCCGCGGGGACGCCGCGCAAGGTGAATGTGCACGACTTCGCTGACAAGGACCTGGGCAAAGCGGTGCCGTATGGGGTGTACGACGTGACCGCCAATACTGGCTGGGTGAACGTGGGGACGGGCGCTGATACTGGCCAGTTCGCGGTCGAGTCGATCCGCCGCTGGTGGAACACGGTCGGCGAGCCCGCCTACCCGGATGCGCGGCGGCTGCTGATCACCGCCGATTCCGGCGGGTCCAACGGAGCCGGCTGCGGCTGTGGAAGACCGAGCTGCGCCAGGTTCGCCGCCAAGGCCGGCCTGGAGATCACCGTGCTTCACCTGCCACCGGGAACATCGAAATGGAACCGGATTGAGCACAGGCTGTTCTCTCACATCTCGATGAACTGGCGAGGCCGGCCGCTGGAGTCCCACGAGGTCATCATCGAGACCATCAGCGCCGTCACCACCAGGACCGGGCTGACAGTCCAGGCGCAGCTGGACACCGGCATCTACCCCAGAGGCATCAAGATCCCCGGACAAGGCAATGAAGGCGTTCGAAGTCTCTTCACCTGCAGCGTCACCAATTCCATGGAGACTGGAACTACACAATACGGCCGACGCCAGCCGACCCAGCGACACGCCCGGATGACCCGAAGTAATTGTTGTGCGAGCCCTAAGACAATCCATCGACAGCAGGCCTCCGGGCGCCCGGTCCGTCGCCTAGCTGCGTAACGCCCGGGGAAGTCGCTGATCACCCCCAGGGCGCCCGCCGAAAGGCCCGCAGCCACCACATCATGCGGCACCCTGACGGGCGCGGCACGACGGTCCCGGCGCACCCAGGCCGCGATGTCGCCAAAGGAACACTCCGCGCGATCCTCTCCGACGCCGACATGAGCATCGAGGAGCTGCAACGGCTCCTGTGAGCAAGAACGCGCCAACCCGCCTGGACTCACGCTCCCGGGGCGGCAGATCAGGACGTTCGGTCAGTGAAGGGGGGCCGCTACTCGAGTGCCTCGGCTGGGCCCCGATCCATCAGGAATCGAGAAGCGCCACAGCGTGGTCGGGCCTAGCCTTCGGTGGAGGGCCGAGATGACACCGAGCCCCTGAGCGTCAAGAGAGGAAGCCCAGGTATGCCTGCAAAGAATGCCGAGACCGAGTCCGGCGGCTTCAGCGCCGAGGAACGTGGCGCGATGAAGAAGCGCGCCGCCGAGTTGCGCGCCGAGGGCAAGAAGGGCGTCAAGCAGGCCGACGGCCTGCAGGCCGTCCTCGACAGCATCGCGGAGATGGCACCGGAGGATCGCGCGCTAGCCGAGCGCGTGCATGTGACAGTGACCGCGACCGCCCCCGAGCTGTCGCCGAAGACCTGGTACGGGATGCCCGCTTACGCGAACGCGGACTTCGCGACATCAGCCACGGCCGGTCGGGGAGACGATCGCCGCTGCGCGGCGCAGTGCCGCGTCCGTTTCGCCCGCCAGGGCCGCCACGAGTTCGGCGGCCTGCCTGCGCCTGCTGAGCGGGAACGCCTGTCCCGCCCACAGGTTTACCAAGTCGGCGTCGCCGCCGCCGCGGCCCGCTTGCCGCAGCGGCGCGGTGAGATGGTGGATCTCCGGATACGCCTTCGGCGCCATCTGCGAGTACTTGCTGAGCATCTCGTTCCGGATTCCCCGGGCGGTGCGGCCGGTGAAGGCCCGGGTGAACGCGGTGCCGCCGGTTCGGTGCAGGGCTTCACGGTGAACCTCCGAGGTGCCCGCTTCTGGGCAGTCCAGGAATGCGGTTCCCAGTGCGGCAGCCGACGCCCCGGCGCACAGCGCGGCGGCGATACCCCGTCCGGTGGCTATGCCGCCCGTCGCGACCAAGGGCAGGTCGGCTTGGTCAGCCACCAGTTGCAGCAGCGCCAGTAGGCCAACCGCAGCGCCGGGCTCGTCGTCAGGGCCGCCGCGGTGCCCGCCCGCCTCGGCGCCCTGCACGACGAGAACGTCGGCGCCGCGCTCGTCAGCCGTCCTCGCCTCGGCCAGGGTGCCGACTGTCATCCAGACCTCAGTGCCGGCCTGCTTCAACCGCGCCACGATGTCGGCGGCTGGGAACCCGAACGTAAAGGACACGGCCGCCACCGGATCAGCGAGCAGGGCGGACATCTTCGCGCCCCAGTCATCGTCGTCGAAGACCGGCGAGCCCAGGCTAACGCCGACCTGCTCGGCTAGGACCGTCAGCGCTTCGGCGTACCGCTCGAACGCGGAGGCCGGCGCGGGCGATCCCGGCACGAAGACGTTGACCCCAAACGGGCGGTTGGTCAGCTGCCGCGTTTTCCGGATGCGCTCAGCCGCTTCCGGGGCCGCGAGGTAGCCGGTGGCCAGGAAGCCCAGCCCGCCAGCTTCGCTGACCGCCGCCGCGAGCTCCGGTGTGGAGGGACCGCCGGCGAGGGGGGCCAGGACAATCGGCACGCGGCAGCCATCAAGGATCATGTCCCAGCCTTCCCGGTCTGGTCGGCGCTGCGGTCAGAAGGCGGCCACCGTGACCGGCGCCCGCCCGGCGCGGCCCAGTGTATGCAGTACAGCAGCCCGCCCCATGGCGCCGGACCGCGAGGCGGGTCAGCCTGACGACCGCTGCAGCCGACCCGGGCGACTCCGGGTGACGCCACCGAACCCGACAGATCGAAGCTCGCCCGTGCCGAGCCGGCGTTCTCTGGAGCCCAGATACGAGAAGCTCTCGTAGATAAGGGCTCGTGCATGGTTGACATGCAGCCGAACAAGGCAGCAATGCAACCGGCCGCGGCAACCCCTGCCTGTCCGCCGCCCTCGGCGAAGCCTCGATCAGTGCTGGCCGCACCCAGTCCTTCCCCGGCGCCAAGTACCGCCGGCTAACCAAGCGCATGCCCCGAAAGATGGCCCTGGTCGCCGTCGGCAACTCCATGCTCGCCCGCCATGGAGTGCGTCGATCAGCCGCCCGTCTTGACGCCTGTTCTGGCTCTAACCACAATTGCCCCACAGGTGGGGGATTGCGTCGCGAGACTGGCTGCCGGGCTTGGTGCCCGCGAGTCGGCCTCACGTCCCGGTGCCTGGGCTAGGACCCGGCTGTCGCTCACCGAGACTACGAGGGGGAAATAATGGCCGAGCATCCTAACGTCGCTCGCATCAGGGACGGGTACGCCGCCTTCGCCAAGGGTGACTTCGCCGCTCTCACTGACCTGCTCGCCGAAGACCTGGTATGGCACCAGGGCGGGCGGAGTCAGCTAGCTGGCGACTACCGTGGCCGGGAGGCCGTCTTCGGGTACTTCGCCAAGCTCATGGAGGTCACCGAGGGATCTTTCCACGTCGACGTCCACGCGGTCCTGGCGGACGACGAGCACGGCGTCGCGCTGACGGTCGCCACGGCCAGCCGGGGCGGCCGGAGCATGACGGCCAACGACGCGGACGTCATGCACCTGCGCGACGGCAAGATAACCGAATTCTGGACCTCCTCCACCGACCCGTACGCTTTCGATGAACTCATAGGCTGACCGGGCATCAATCTCACAGGCAGTCGAGCGCAGCCACAACAGGCCTTCGATCTCGTTGGCACCCCTACCCTCCTGATACTTGCTGCGGAGGTTTGCCGCGTGCTTCCGCCTCCTGGCCTCCTGGCCTGGTCCGTGCCGTCAGGCCCGCCGGGGCGGCAGAGGCCAGCTCTCCAAGCCCAAGCAGCGCAAGAAGGTCGATCGATAGAAGGTCGATCGATCTGGCACGTGAGTGGCACGCTCGCCCTTGCGTTCTACAAAAACCCTGCGCCCCGAGAAGGATCCGAACCTTCGGCCTACCGCTTAGGAGAAGGTCTGTACTGGCCCAGGAGCGCCAGCCCGGTGAAACTATCCAGCCCACTGCGCCTGCATAAATGCTGGCCAGGGGCTTGCACGGTCATTTTAGCAATCGTGCCGCCACGTGCCGGGGAATGCCGTTTTGTCCGTGTTACCTCCGTGCTGATCTTCGCCCGGGCCCCGGCTTGTGTTGCCTTTGTGTTGGCGCGAACACCCGGACAGCCAGGGACATTTGCTCGCAGTCGGCGCGGGCCAAGACCTCCGCTGCGCGTGGTCCTGGACCCGCCATCCGGCCCGTCGCCATAGACACGCGGTCCCGGCCGGACGGCGATATCCCACTGCAACGCAGCGCACCGGCAGACCCGTCGGCATCGGACCACACGCACGCTTGCGAAGGACCACCGCGCGCACCAGGCGAGACTCTTCATCACGCCAGCACACTGGCCCGCCCCGGGCGGCAACGCACGCTGCGCCTACTGCCAGGCGACTCCAACCCCCCTGAGCCCCGAACCACGACTACGCACAGCAAAGAGAAACGCCTGCTCAGCATCTCAAAACCACGCAGATCGATGCTCCTATGTTTGTCAAGATCGGTTTCTCTCTTGGGAAGCCGGTAGCTGGGGTTTGCTGAGGACGGACACGACAGGGATGGGCCGCTCGCGGTGGAGGGCAGGCTCTTATCAGGTCACGAGGTCAGCTGGAGAGGGGTCCCGGGGCGGCCGGCAGGTCGTTAGAAGGCCGGCACGGGGTGCGGCAGCCGATTAGCGGGCCGGGCCGCCCCGGGGGCTGAAGGCGTCAGCCGGTGAGGCGGCTGACGGGCGGGGTTAGCCGTTGGCGGCTGTGATGGCGTCGGTGACCAGGGTGATGTTGCGCGGGTCGAGGTTGCCGGGGACGGCGCGCAGGTGAACGGGGGATGGCGGGGTCGCCGAGGCTGGCAGCGATGCGCAGGACGGCCTGCTCGGAGGAGGCGCAGGGCAGGAACCCGTCCTCGAGGGCGTGCAGGGCGTCGTGCCAGCCGATGACGGCCAGCGGCTGGCCGGTGCTGATGCTGGTGCCGGCGGTGATGACGCGGCGGAAGGCCTGGCGGTGCAGGAAGTGCCCGTGGCTGATGATCAGCCCGGCCGCGGCGGTGCCGGCGGGGATGCCGCTGGCGGCGTCCAGGAGCTGGCAGGCCAGGTCCTGGACAGGGATGGCGGTGGCGTTCATGGTGGCTCTCCTGGAAAACAGTGTCGCTCAAGGCGCGGGGCAGGCTGGCGGGAACGCCGTCCGCTGCCGTGCGGCTGCCAGGTCACGGGGCCAGGCGGAGAGGGATCCCGGGGCGGCCGGCAGATCGTTCGGAGGCCAGCGCCGGGGGGTGCGGCAGCCGATTAGCGGGCCAGGCCGCCCGGGAAGCTGCAGGAGTTCAGAGGCTGTCGCGGAGGTGGCGGTAGACCTCGCGGGCGGCGTACCGCTTCAGGCAGCGGATGATCTGTTTCTCCGGCAGTCCCTCCGCGGCGCGCCGCTCAGCGTAGGCGCGGGTGGCCGGGTGACCCGGCCGGGAGCTGAGCCGGGTGATCACGATCCGCCACAGCGCGTGATTGGCCTGGCGGTCGCCGCCGCGGTTGAGCCGGTACCGGGTGACCTTGCCCGACGAGGCGGGGACCGGGGCGACGCCGCACAGGTGCGCCCACGCGGCCTCGCTGCGCAGCCGCTCCGGGTGGTCCCCAGCGGCGATCAGCAGCATCGCGGCGGTGTCCGGTCCGACGCCGTGCAGGGCCAGCAGGCCCGGCGCGCGGGCGGTGACCAGCGGGACGATCAGCTCGTTCAGGCGATCCAGCTGGGCGTCCAGGAACCGGGCGCGCCGGCCCAGCTCGCGCAGCGTGACCCGGGTCGCGTAGCCGGGCACGGCGCCGGGACGGGGCCGCAGCGCCGCGAGCTCCGTGACCAGCGCGGCCGGGGTGTGCCCGGCGAACCGGGCCCGCAGGTCATCGGGGCCGGTGATGATCAGCGCCCGGGCCTGGTTGATCGCCTGGATCCGCTCGTGGCGGGCGCTGCGCTTGGCCACCATCAGCGCCCGGATCGCCTCCACCGCGCCGTCGCGGCCCCGCGGCGCGCCCGACGCCCGGCCGGACTGGGCGGCGCGGGCCGCGCTGACCGCGTCCAGCGGGTCGGACTTGCCCTGCCGGTGCCGGTCCTGCCGGTCCGCGCGGTCCACTTCCACCACGCGGACGCCGGCCGCGGCCAGGTGCCGGGCCAGGGCCGCCCCGTAGCTGCCGGTCCCTTCGACGCCGGCCAGGGCGACGGTCCCGAAACCGCGCAGCCAGCCCAGCAGGGCTGCGTACCCGGCCGCGGTGGCCGGGAACTCCCGCACCCCCAGCAGCCCGCCGACCGGGTCGAGTGCGGCGGCGACATGCGTGCCGGCGTGGGTATCGACGCCGCCGGTGATGCCGGGCGCGCCAGCGTGACCGGCATCAGCGTCCGTGCCGCCGATGAGGACGCGCGTGTCTTCTACGATTGTCATAGCCGTCCCTTTCCGTGTTGAGGGATGGCACGCACCCGCTGGCCGTCGGACCTGGAACCCCGGCCTCTTGCCCAGGCCGGGCAGATCAGACCGGCAGCACTGGTGGGTGCCAGGAACTGGGACCCGGCCGACAAGTCGGTAGCAGGACAACCTCAACGGCGTCGGCCGAATCGTGGGTCAGGCCGGGTCCCGGCTCCGGCACTACGCCCGAAACACCCCCAAACCTCTTGAGGCGGACGGCGTGTCGGGAACCGCTTCTCACTCTCCCTGCCGATTTTGTGCGCAGGAAGCTGCACGAACCTCATAACCGGCTCGCGCGCAGATCAGCCATTCCAGTACGCAGCCCATCCAATGCTCGGAAGGGTGTGACGGCCCGGCGGACCATCGATTGCCGGCCCGGTTGGCTCGTCGTTCCCGCTTACGCCGTGTTCGGGACGAAGAGGCCGCCGGTTCAAATCCGGCCACCCCGACAGGGAAACGGCAGGCCACAAGGCATCTAGTAGCCTGCCGTCTGCATTACGCGCTCCCGGGTGTCCGATTTTGGGAGAGCCCGTTGGGAGCGAACACAGGTAACGGTGGGCCGTCAGGTCCGCGCCTGGCCCCTTCCCGGTACTGCGACAGCTTTCTATACCGGCTTCAAGGGCCTAGCGGCCAGAGCCGCGCTCCGCGAGCAGGCGCGAGCAACCGAGGGAGTGATCAGAGCGGCCGGGATGACCGGACGGAGGCGGGCCAGAGTCGCCGGGGGACTCGCCGTTGCGGCGCGCGCCCTTCCGGGCGGTAGCCCTACGGGCGCGCGGCTGCCGCGCACAGCTTCCCCGGCACCAGCCGCAGCCGGTCCCCGCCGTAACGTCCCCGGTGCCGCGTCCCGCGAGCTGGTCTCGGCCGTCATGCTCGCGCCAGATGCGCCGATCGCCGTGCGAAGGTCACAGGGACCGGGGCCGGAACGCCGTGCATTGTCCGGGTCGGCCCCTCCAGCGTCAACGGTGCTCCGCATCCGCGCTGCGCGCGGACCGCGCGCGGACGCGCCTGCGGCGCGCCGTTGACCTCGGAGTCTCTGCCGACCCAGCGGGCCTGACGGCGAGGGCCAGGCCGAAGGCCAGGCCCGAAGCGCGCGCGGCGAACCTGTGCAGAAGGCGGGGACCCTGCAGGCTTCGCCTGCTTAAAAAATCTTAGGTGAACCTGCGTAAAATATCGGGTGAACTATGCGATGACCAGGGCAGCCAGATCCCCGCAGGGGCACTGTCCACGTCGTCCGAAGGAGTGAAGGGAGAACAAGAAGCTGTCCGGGTGAGTCGGACGAATTGACGACAAATTCGAGGGCGAGTTGATGGTCAAGGGCGCCGCGGGAAGGATCACCGAGTGGGT
Source organism: uncultured Actinomycetes bacterium (assembly GCA_963809975.1). GTDB lineage: Bacteria > Actinomycetota > Actinomycetes > Streptosporangiales > Streptosporangiaceae > Bog-532. The sequence continues at coordinate 6,266 of CAWELT010000020.1, read as the reverse complement.
GCGTCCGCATGTACCCGAAGCCAGCGACGGAATCGTGACCTCGGCCGGGATCTGCGAGGGATTCGCCGGTGCGGGCGTCGGCTCGGGCGTGCTCATATTCGCCGGGTTCGCCGGGCTCGTGGCCGGGACACTCGCCATGGGCGCGGTCGAGTACTCCAAACTGCGTGCCGAGCGCGACCAGCAGGCGGCCCAGCTGGCCAAGGAACGAGTCCAGCTCGAGACCGCACCCGATGCGGAACTCGATGAGCTCACCCAACTGTACGTGTCCCGTGGTCTTTCCCCTGGCCTCGCCAGACAGGTCGCAATCGAACTGACTGCTCACGATGCGCTGGCGGCGCATGCCGAGGCGGAGTACGGCATCACGCCCGCCTCCCGGACTTCTCCGCTCCGCGATGCGCTAGCGGTCGCCGCGGCGTTCGCGGCGGGCGCCATGCTTCCCTGGCTGGCCATGGTGGTGATACCCGGGCCGTCGAGAGCGCCTGTGACCTTCGTGATCGTGCTGCTGGCACTGGCGTTGACGGGGTGGATCACGGCGCGGATGTCGGACGCCCACCCGGCGGGTCCGATAATACGCACGGCAGGCATCGGTGCTCTCGCGATGCTGATCACTTACATCGCCGGCCGCGTGATCCATCCGTAACATCTACGGATGGATCAGCCTAATCAGCGCGCGAGACGGTGCAGACAGGCGGGCAGGTCACTCTCGTACACGACCGTGAGGCGGTGCGTGGTGCGGGTGAGCGAAACGTAGAGGTCGTGCCCGACAGGCGGGGGTAGTGCCAGACCAGGATGCCGGGTTCGGGCTGCTCGAGCCGCCAGCCTTGGCGCCCTTGCCGCACCTCGACGCCGCTGCCCGTCGTGCCGGGGCGCCCACATTAGATCAAGGCGGCACCCCCAGTCCCCCCCGACGCAGATCACCACCGCGTTGTCCGGTTGAGGTACAGGCCGACCACGTCGGCGACCTTGGCCGGCAGCTGCGGATCGGTACAGAACTTGAACCCCTCGGTCCGATGGGGCTGGAGGCAGAACCGCCGCCACAGGCGGGAGATCGAGTCATGGCTGACCGTGATCCTGCGGGAGCGGCGCAGCCACTCTGCCAGCCGCCAGGCTCGACCAGTGCGTCAGCCCGGCTGCCTGCAAAGCATCCGGCGGGCGGGGTCACGGTCACCGAGAGGATCTCGCTGGGCGCCGTCTCGGTCAGCACCGTCGGCGGCCCGCCCGGGCGGCGCGTCCTCCAGCCCAGCGAGCCCTTCCCCGGCGTACTGGCGCCGCCATTTGATCACGGTCGGCTCGGTGCAGCCGACCCGCTCGGCGATCTGCGGGCCGGTCAGCCCGTCCGTGGCCAGCTGCACGATCCGGGCCCGCTCGGCCGCTCGGGCCGGGGCTGCCCGGTCCCGGGCCCGCCGCTCCAGCTCGGCCCGGTCATTGTCAGGCACTGTCAGAACCCGCACGCGATTCGCCATGGGGCGCTGTCTCGTACCCCGAATGAAAACTAAAGAGAGACACGCGTCACAGCACTAGCTTCAGCCGGGCAGACTCTCGACGGCGCCAGCGGCGATGGCGCTGACGAGCTGGGCGTGGTCTCGTTCGTTCTGATCGGCGTACAGGCGGGCGAACCGGCCGATTGCAGCGGCGAACTTGGGGCCATTCCCGATGTAACCATCGATGGCCACCGGGTCGCCGGTGCGGGCGTGGGCCCGGGCGAGTGTCTCGCCGCATGCGGTCGCGAACTCGGCGAGGCGAGGGGCGATCAGGTCCGTGGTCGGGATGATCTTCATGTCGCGGAACTGCCGCACGTAGTAGTCCTTCCCGTGGAGCGAACCCCAGCCGACGAAGATGTCGGTGGCGCTCTGGACCAGCCGTTTGCCGTTGGTCACCCGCGCGCCGTGGTTGTCGTGGCGGCTGGGCTGAGTGTGGGCCTCGTACACCGACGGCCCGGCCTGCTTGACCTGCAGGAACAACGGGTCGGCGCCGGTGCGGCCCTCTAGGAGCACCAGATAGACCTGCATCCCCACGCTGCCCACCCCCACGACCTGGCGGACCACGTCGACCTCGGTGAACCGGTCGAACAGGCTCCGCCGATCCTCTTGCAGGGTCAGCCGGTACTCGGCGAGGAGGTGGTCGACAAGGTCGGCCTGTTCGTCGTCACTGATCGTGACGCGGACCGGAGGCTCCTCGGTTATCCGGGGGCGTCCGTGCGCCATCGTCGTGAGTTTGGCGAACGCTCCACGGCTCGTGCGGCGCTTCCGCTTCTTCTCGATGTGGATCGAAACCCGCCCGCGGTCGGCCGGCTCGAAGTAGTTGATCAAGCTGTCGACCTGCATGCCGTCGTACCAGATGTCGAGCTCAGGCATGATTGTGTACCGGCGCATGCGCTTGCGGTAGGCCTCGACACCGGCGGTTACCGCAGCAGCGGCCCTCGCCGGCTTGATCCGGTTCTCCCGCGCTGCTACCACGAGACTGGCGGCAAAGCGCTTGATATCCCACTCAAATGGGCCGGGGAGGGTTTCGTCGAAGTCGCGTAGGTCGAACGACAAGTTCCGCTCCGGTGTGGCCCACAGGCCGAAGTTCAGTATGTGGGCGTCACCGCAGAGCTGCACCACCAGCCCGCTGTGGGGCTGGGAGGCGAGGTCGCCAGCCATGACCGCTGCGGCACCCCGGTAGTAGTTCCAAGGGGAGGCAGCCATGCGCTGATGCCGGATGGGAACGAGCTCCGGGACCCGGATCTGGTTCTGAGCCAGGATCGTCTTCAGCGGGTCCTGCCCGCGGTCCTCCTCCTCCCACGACCCCAACGTGCCCCGTTGAGCCCGTCTACGGGCGACCTTCCCAGATGCTCGTCGTTCGGCGCTCGTCGCCGGCAGATCATGCAGCGCAGCAGGCGAGGGCGATGGTCTCGGTGAGCTGGACTCCGTCATGAATCTTCGTCTTCTAACCGGCGGCAGGTGAGGTGCGGGCGAGTTCTGCTCAGCCGACTCTATGCGGCCCCACACCCACTGATGGCGTCCCTGCCGAGGCCCTCGCCGACGCCGCCGGTCTGCCTTGCGAAGGCCGTCCGTCGCGCCCGCGCCTGGCTCCGCGTACTGGGTGCGGTGCTAGGCGGCCAGGTCCTGGCGGCTGCCGTAGGCGCACAGCCCGTACAGCGCGACCACATCCACGGCGATGATCGTCACGGACCACAGCAAGTAGGCGGGGATGAAGAACATCTGGTCCTCCAGCCGCCCGGCGGCCCCCTTGAACGGGACCGCGGCGGCGGCGCGGTCGTTCATCGCGGCAACCACCGCTCGCGCCTCGATAGTGGTGTCGTCGGTCAGCATGATCCGCAGACGCTCGTGGGTGGTGTCCAGCCGGGCAGCTTGGCTGGGGCTTGCGATACGGGCGCCGAATTTCTGTGCCTGCACCGCGGCGCGGCCGGTTAGCTCAGCGCCGCTGATGCCGGAGGTGAAACCGAGGTAGTTCTCGATCCGCGAGCTGGCCGCAGCCTGCCCGCCAGCGGCGACGGCATCAAGCAGCAGCGTCCGCAGGCCTTCCGACGCGCCGTAGACCGCGGCAGCCAGTCCAGCCGGGCCAGCGCCGACGATGGCCAGATCCAGGAGCGGCCCAGCGACGGGCTGGTAGGACAGGCCCAGATGCCCGGCTAGCAGGGCGGGTGTGGCGTGTCGCAGCACTGCGGTCGGGGTGACCACCACCCGGAAGATGAGCGCCGGCAGCGGTCACGGCGCGGGCGAGCGCCGCACCGGCCGGAGTGTCGATCTCGACCCACATATGGGGCAGCTGCTGCCGGGCGGCGTAGGTGCGCAATGCGAGCGCGCCGGCTGACATCTCGCTGCCCAGGATTTCGATGCTCCGGGCAGCCTCACCCCCGCGCAGGTTCCGGCGGCGGGCCATCAGGGCCCTCAAGATCACGTCAGACAAGTCCGGTTCCTCATCCATCAGCTGCCGGAAAGAGACAGGTGAGATCCGATGGACCTGTCCTGGCTTGGACACCCGGCTGCTCAGATATGTCGCCTGCCCGGTGAGCAGGCTCAGCTCTCCGCCGAACTGGCCCGTGCCGAAACAGGCGACGACGGCCTCGGCCGCCCGCGCGGTTGCGGCCCGGACGACCTCCCCTCTCCGGAATCAACCAGGATCAGGTCATAGGTAGCCTCGCCGGCACCCCACAGCAGCGCTCCCGATTCCACCTCCTGCGCAGATCCGTAGGCCTGCAGCCGCGCCCACTGCCCATCGCTGAGCGGCGGGAACGCCTCATCGCGGTAGTAGGTCATCAGTTATCGCGTCTTCCGTGCGGCAGTTATCGCGTCTCCCGTGCGGCGCGTGCGGCTGCGCAAGAACTTTAAACGCGTAGAAATGGGCCGTCAACAGCAACGGCACGTACACCATCGGAATGATGTATGTAAGGCCGAAGCTGCCCGGATTCTTGATAAGGAAGGGTCCGGTAGCAAAGGCAAAGAGCAAGTCGGCAGTGCCGACGACGTTGAATATCCACACCGGCAGCAAGCGCGGCCTTTCGGCGCGTGAACGCTGCAAGCCGATGAACGCGATATATGCAAGGACGAGGGCGATCAAATCGCCAAACGCGGCGGGGTTGGCGAATCCGGCAGGCAGCTTCCGCGTCACGAGGCCGACAATCAGGAACGTCGTGGCAAAATAGCGGAAGAAGCTAATTGCCGTCAGTGATTTGAGTTGCTGAATTCTTCGCTGGCTTTTCATTTTGGGCCAGATGATTGTGGCGAAGATTGTGAACCAGGCGATAAGCCCGAGGGCCACGCTCATGCCGAAATAAACGATTGTATTCATCTTGTTGTTCTCCTTACCTTTCTCATGTGCTAGCGCCCTTTGAGCCCCGCGCTGTTATCCAGCGCCGGCTGCTGTCAGGCTGCGACCGGGCCGATTTCGACTCCTGCCATTTCGGCGTAGATGAGGAAGCGGAACGGATCTTGCAGCTGGTGCCGCTCCATCAGCCGGTAAAGGGCTCGCTGACGCAGTTCCGCTAGCTCGCGGGACTCCGGATGCCTGGCCAGCCCGGCAGTAGTGATCTCCAGGGCGAGCGCGCCGTCGCGCTGGGCTAGCAGGGTCCGTGCGGCCGAGGCGAACAGCTCGGGCCTGCCGCCGGCCAGCAGGTCGAGCGCCGCTGCCCGGTCGGCCGCGTCGACGGGCTCCAGTCCCTGCCCGTCCGGCTGCCAGTACCCGGAGTGCTGATGGTAGAGCCGCTGCACGAAATGGTCGCGGATGATCAGGTACGGGCCGACGGCCGCAGGGTGCTCGCGCAGCACTTCCGGCAGAACGCTGGCCTTTAGCAGCCTGGTCAGGGTCAGCCCGCGGCCGATGCCGGCGAGCGACCGGTCCCGCAACTCGGTGAGCGCGGCGCGCAGGCCGGGGATAGCGTCCACACTGAACAGCTCGGTCAGCGTGGTGTGGCCGTGCACCAGCATGCGCGGGCTGATCTCGGCGATGAGCGCAAGCGTGTCGAGCATTCCGTCTGGTGATCCCTCGGCGAAGAAGGGCGCGCCTACCTAGATGAATGATTCCAGGAGGTTCGGCTACTTTCAGTGGTCGTAGGCGGTGAGCGATCGCATGACGTTCTGGCTGGTTTTGTCGTTGTGCCAGATCGCCGCGGTCAGCGCGAGGATGCGGGTCAGCACCCGGGCCATGATGCCCTCAGGCGTGCGCCCGCCGTGCTGTTCCAGGTCAAGCTGTCCTTTCAGAGTCCAGTTCACCGATTCGATGACCTGACGCAGCGGTTTCAGGAACTGCTGCCCGGCGCGGCGCGGCTCGCCCTTGCGGACCGGGCGCAGCATTGCCAGCTCACGCTCGGTGAGCTCTTCCTCGAAGGCGCGGCCGAAGTAGTTCTTGTCCCCGATCAGCGTCTGCCCGGGGCGGCCGTTCACGATGTCGGCCGCGTTCTCGAGCATCCCCAGCAGGACCTCGCGCTCATCGGCCTTCGCGCCGGCGAGGGCGAACATGACCGGCAGCCCGTGCAGCGTGCAGACCAGGTGCAGCCGCAGTCCCCAGAAATACCGGGAGTGACTGGCGCAGTACCCGTACTCCGCCCATCCCGCCACGTCACTGCGCGTCACAGTCTCGCGGGAGCAGCCGCACTGAACCGGAGTGGAGTCCACCACCCACACGTCATCGCTCCACAGCGATGTGTCCGCCGCGAGCACCCGGATAACCCAGATGAAAAGGACGAACGACTTGCGCACCCGCTTGTTGTACCCGGACTGCCCGATCCGCCGCGGGAACATCCCAGCCAGGCACTTATTCACGTG
>CAWELT010000019.1:0-76199 GCA_963809975.1 uncultured Actinomycetes bacterium | reverse complement strand
TGGACCGGGTCAACGTGCGTTCCCTGCGGCCGGAGCAGGTCGCCCGGCCGGATGGCCGCCTGCCCGATCTCGTAGTCGCCGACCTGTCGTTCATCTCCCTGGCGCTCGTGCTGCCCGCGCTGGCCGGCGCTGCTGACGGGGACGCGGATTTCGTCCTGCTGGTCAAGCCTCAGTTCGAAGTGGGGAAGGGCCGGGTTGGCGCGGGCGGGGTCGTGCGCGATGCTGGATTGCGGGCCGAAGCGGTCACCGCCGTCGGGCGGGCCGCCGCCGGCCTGGGCCTGGGAGTGTGCGGCGTCGTGGCCAGCCCGCTGCCGGGACCGGCCGGCAACGTCGAGTACTTCGTCTGGCTGCGTCGCGGAGCTCCGCCGCTGGACGACGAGGACCTGCGGCGCGCCATCGCCGAGGGCCCGGCGGCGAAGCCCCCAGTGTCAGCCGCCCGGTGACGGGCCGACGGAAGGAAGGACACTCAGACGACAATGGGCGCAGTGAACGTCACGAACCGCAGCCGGACAGCTCTGGTCGTTGCGCATACCGGGCGCAAGGACTCGCTGCGGAGCGCCCGGCTGGTGGTCGAGCGGCTCATTGTCGCCGGCATCAACGTGCGGGTGCTCGTGCCCGAGGCGTTCGATATCGACTGCGCCGGCGTGCAGGAAGTGGCGCCCGGCCCGCATGCCGCCGAGGGGGCCGAGATCGTGATCGTGGTCGGCGGGGATGGCACGCTGCTGCGCGCCGCCGAGCTTGCCCGGCCCGCCAGGGCGCCCCTGCTCGGCGTGAACCTCGGCCACGTCGGCTTCCTGGCCGAGGCGGAACCGGACGGCCTGGAGGACACCGTTGACCGCATCGTCGGCGGCATTTCGTGGTCGAGGAACGGATGACGATCGACGTCATGGTGATGCAGGATGGCGGCACGATCGCGGCGACGTGGGCGCTGAACGAGGCGACCATCGAGAAGCTGGCCCGCGAGCGGATGCTCGAGGTGGTCACCGAGATCGACGGCCGGCCGCTGTCCCGCTGGGGCTGCGACGGCGTGGTGTGCGCCACCCCGACCGGATCGACCGCGTACGCGTTCCGGCGGGCGGGCCGGTGGTATGGCCGGAGGTCGAGGCCCTGCTCATGGTGCCGATCAGCGCGCACGCCCTCTTCGCCCGGCCGATGGTCGTCTCGCCCCGGTCGGTGCTCGCGGTAGAGGTCATCGGCGGCTCGGGCCGCGGGCCCGACGCCGGCCGCGCCGGACATCCTGGCCGAACACGCCGGCGCGGCGCCATCGGCCGGTGCCGTCATGTGGTGCGACGGCCGCCGTAGGGTCGACCTAGAACCCGGCGCGCGGGTAGAAGCCCGGCGCGGCGCGCTCCCGGTCCTGCTGGCCCGGCTGCTGCACGGCGCTGAGTCGGGCGACGAAGGCGGCGCCCCGTTCACGGACCGCCTGGTCGCCAAGTTCGGCCTGCCGGTGGCGGGCTGGCGGGGCGGCCGCGGAGCGGCCGCCGGGGGCCGAGGCACGACGGCGAAGAGGAGACGGCTGGCGGTCATGCTTGAGGAAGTCCGGATCACGGGACTCGGGGTCATCGACGACGCGGTGCTCGAGCTGTCCCCGGGTTTCACGGTGGTGACGGGCGAGACCGGGGCCGGCAAGACCATGGTCGTGACCGGCCTGGGTCTGCTGTTCGGCGGCCGCGCGGACCCGGCGCGGGTCCGGCCGGGTGCCCAGCGCGCGGTCGTCGAGGGCCGGCTGCAGATCGACCCCGACGGCAAAGTGGCGCGTCAGGTGGAAGAAGCCGGGGGAGAACTGGACGACGACGGCGCCGGCCTGGTAATCAGCCGCTCGGTGTCGGCCGAAGGCCGGTCCCGGGCCCACGCCGGGGGCCGCTCGGTGCAGGTGTCACTGCTGACCTACCTCGCCGACGACCTGGTCGCCGTGCACGGCCAGTCGGACCAGCAGCAGCTGCTGCGGCCCGGCCGGCAGCGGGAGGCGCTGGACGCCTACGCCGGGACCGCGCTGGCGCACGTTCTCACGGACTACCAGCGGGCCTACACCCGGCACCGGGATACCCGCGCGGAGCTGGCCGAGCTGACCCAGATGGCCCGCGAGCGGATCGCCGAGGCGGAGGATCTCCGCCGGGCTCTGGAGGAGATCGAGGCGCTCGACCCGGCCGACGGTGAGGACGCCGTGCTGCTCGCGGAGGAGGAGCGGCTGGGTAACGCGGAGGCGCTGCGGGCCGCGGCCACCACCGCGCACGAGGCGCTGCAAGGCGACCCGTCGGCGGCCGCGGCCTACGACCGGCCGGACGCGATGACCCTGGTCGGCGGGGCGCGGCAGGAGCTGGACGCGGTGCGCCAGCACGACCCGGCGCTCGCTGGCCTGGCCGACCGGCTGAACGAGGCGTCCTACCTGCTGGCCGACGTCGCGGGAGAGCTAGCCTCCTACACCGACGCGCTGGACGCCGACCCGGCGCGGCTCGCGGCGGTGCAGGAGCGCCGCGCCGCGCTGGGCCGCCTGGTGCGGGCCTACGGCAGCCGCGCGGCCGCGGACATCGCCCGCCGCCCCACCGCGGACCCGGCGGACCTCACGGACCCGGCGGCCGTAACGGGAACCGGCGAGCCCGCCCGGCTGGGCAGCGACGGAATTGGCGACCTGGCCACGGTGCTCGCCTGGACCAAGGTCGCCGCGGCCCGCCTCGGTGAGCTGGACGGCGACGACGACCGGATCGCCGAGCTGGAACGACAGGAGGCCGAGCTGGCCGCGCGGGTGACCGAGCTGGCCGGTGCCCTGACCGCGCTGCGCCAGGACGCCGCGACGCGGTTCTCACGCGACGTCACCGCCGAGCTGACGGCGCTGGCCATGCCGCACGCCCGGCTCGCCGCGGTGCTTCGGCCAATCGAGGAGCCGGGCCCGCACGGTGCCGAGGACGTGGAGATCAGGCTGGCCGCACACCCCGGCGCGCCGCCGCTGCCGCTCAACAAGGGTGCCTCCGGCGGTGAGCTTTCCCGGGTCATGCTCGCCATCGAGGTGGTGTTCGCCGGCGCGGATCCGGTCCCCACGTTCGTGTTCGACGAGGTTGACGCCGGCGTGGGGGGCAAGGCCGCGGTGGAGATCGGCCGCCGGCTGGCCCGGCTGGCGCGGCTGGCCCAGGTGATCGTGGTGACACACCTGCCGCAGGTCGCCGCGTTCGCCGACAACCATCTGGTCGTGACCAAGGCGGGCGACGGCCTGGTAACGAGCAGCGGCGTGGCCCGGCTGGATCAGCCCGGACGGGTGCGCGAGCTGTCCCGCATGCTCGCCGGCCTGGAGGATTCGGAGTTCGGCCGGGCGCACGCGGAGGAACTGCTCACCATGGCCGCCCAGGAACGCGAGCCGGCCTGACATTCATGCGAGGAAATGACGAAACGTGCCGTACGCCTGCCCCGGAGCCACCCCTGGGCACCCCGCCCCAGGCTCCTCCCACGCCGACGGCGCGCCCCACGATTCCCTGACCTCCACCAGCGACACCACGTCCGGCGCCGTCTCCCGGATCAGGCCTGCGACCGCCGCGTAGTTCGGCGCGCCCGCGTCGTCCCGCCAGGAGTGAATATTCCAGTGCAGCATCCGCAGCCGCCCCGCGCCCGTCACCCCCGCAGCCTAACGACAGGGTCAGCTGCGGGGGTCTTTAACGTAGGTGCCGCGGCCTTGGACGCTGACGATCAGGCCTTTCTCGCGTAGCTCCTTCATGGCCCGGCGGATCGTCAGGTAGGCCACGCCCCAGTCGTCCGCCATGGCTCGTTCGGCCGGCAAGCGGTGACCGGGCTGCCACGACCCGTCTTCAATATGGTCCGTTACATATTTCACGATCTGCACGTAGATCGGCGTTGGGCCGTCGTGCACGATGTCGGGACCTTGATCATTAACCACGAAAACTAACCGTAGGGCATGCCTGACCTGCGATTACGCATGTAATGCGTTATGAACGCATGCATTGCTATCTTAAATGACACCGATCGGCCGGCGCCCGGGGTAATTGGACGCGACCACGACCGGGGCGCGGGCGGCGCGCACGCGGGACGGCCGGCGCTGCACCGGGACGGACAAAGAGAGGCTGGACCGGCCCTGCCGGGCCCGTCCCGGGCCTACGCCGGACGGACAAAGAGAGGCCGGACCGGCCCTGCCGGTCCGGCCTGGCCCTACGCCGGGACGGACAAAGACAGGCCGAACCGGCCCTCCCGGTCCGTCCACCATTCGCGCAGCGCCAGACCCGCGGCGGCCAGCTCGGCGGTCACGCCCTCCCGGCGGAACTTCGCCGACACCTCGGTCCGCATTTCCTCCCCGTCCGCGAACTCCGCGACCAGATCGATGGCCGGGAGGCGCACCGCCTGCGCCATCGTGGAACGCAGCCGCATCTCGATCCACTCCTGTTCCGCGTCCCAGACGGCGACGTGCTCGAACGCGTCCAGGTCGAAGTCGGCGCCCAGCTCGGCGTTCAGCACGGCCAGCACGTTCTTGTTGAAGGCCGCGGTGACCCCGGCGTCGTCGTCGTACGCGGCGAGCAGGACCGCCGGGTCCTTGACCAGGTCGGTGCCCAGCAGCAGGCTGTCGCCCTCGGCCAGGCTGGCCCGGATCCGGGCCAGGAACGCGGCCCGCTGCGGCGGCAGCAGGTTGCCGATCGTGCTGCCCAGGAACGCGACCAGCCGTGGCCCGCCGCTGTCGTCCCTGGGCGGCAGGCCGAGATGCTCCTCGAAGTCGGACACCACGGCGCTCACCTCCAGCCCCGGGTACTCGGCGAGCAGGGCGGTGGCCGCGGCCAGCAGGGCCGGCTCGCTGACGTCGACCGGCACGTAGCTGCCGAGGGTGCCGGCCGCGCGCAGCGCGTCGATCAGCAGGCGCGTCTTCTCCGACGACCCCGATCCCAGCTCGACCAGCGTGCCCGCGCCGCTCAGCGCGGCGATCTCGCCGGCCGTCCGGCCTGCAGGATCTCCCGCTCGGCCCGGGTCGGGTAGTACTCGGGCAGGCCGGTGATCTTCTCGAACAGCTCGCTTCCGGCCGCGTCGTAGAACCACTTGGGCGGCAGGGACTTCGGGACGCGGCCAGCCCGGCCCGCGCGTCGGCGCGCAACGAGCTGGCCAGGAAACCGTCGGGCAGTCGGCGCTCGACATGGAGCGGAGTCGTCATTGACGCTGGTCCCTTCCGTTCGGGGTGTTACTGGCCGCCATTCCGTGGGGAAAGCGGCTGCCATGCCGTGCGGGAAACTTCCGTGCTGGACCCGCTCGGCGGCGTCCGCGTTGACCTCCGGGGCAGTCGGCAGCGACCTGACCGCGACGTTGGCCGTGGTCGCGGTGAGCAGCGACCGGTCCGGCACCTCGGTCCAGCCGGGCTCGTCGTCGGCGGGCTCGGACGCGACGCGTCACGCTGTCGCCCGGCCGGTCCGCGCTGTTGCCCCCTGCCGGTACCAGAGGGTGTGCCCGGCGGCGGTCGCCGCGATCAGCTCCCGTCGGTGAGCAGGAAGTTGAACCGCCCGCTGACCTGGGCGATGTCGAGCAGGCCGATGACCGCGGCCAGCGCCTCGCCCGGGGCGGCGCCGACCCGCAGCTGTTTCAGCGTCAGCGCCCACAGCAACGCCGAATCGACCCGCGCATCCAGGTCGAGCAGCTCCAGCGGGCTCAGGGTGGCGGCCAGCCCGGCGGCCGTCCCCGGCCAGCCCACGAGCGCCCCGTTATGGCTGAACAGCCAGTGGTCCGCGCCGAACGGGGAGCAGGCCGACGCGCCCGGCTCGGTGCCGGCGCTCGCGTCGCGGACCGCGGCCAGCAGCGCGCCGCTACGGGTCACCCGGGTCAGGTCGGCGAAGGACGGGTCCGCCCAGATCGGCCCTTGCCGCCGGTAGCGGGCCGGGATGGGCTGCCGTCGGCGTACCAGCCGACGCCGAAGCCGTCCACGTTCATCGTGCCGCTGTTGCGCATCATCCGTGGCGCCCACGCCTGCCGGTACAGGCCGTACGGCGGGTCGATGATCGCCTCGCGCAGGGTGACGGGCGGCCCCAGGTAGGCCAGGTGGCGGCACATCAGGCGGTCTCCGCGGCGGCGGACCGCGCGGTGCGGAAGCCGGCGAAGATCTGGCGGCGGATCGGATAGTCCCAGTTGCGGAACGTGCCGCGGCAGGCGTCCGGGCTGACCGCGAACGAGCCGCCGCGCAGCACCTTGTACTCCGGGCCGAAGAAGACTTCCGAGTACTCGCGGTACGGCCACGCCCGGAAGCCCGGATAGGGCAGGAAGTCGCTGGACGTCCACTCCCAGACGTCACCGATGAGCTGGCGGGCGCCGGACGGGGCGGCGCCGTCCGGGTAGCGAGCCGGCCGGGGCGGGCCGCAGGTGCCGCTGGCCCAGGTTCGCGCGCTCCGCCGTGGGCGCGTCGTCGCCCCACGGGAAACGGCGGGAACGCCCGGTCGCCGGGTCGAAGCGGGCCGCCTTCTCCCATTCGGCCTCGGTGGGCAGGCGGCGGCCCGCCCACCGGGCGTAGGCGTCCGCCTCGTACCAGCACACGTGCATCACCGGCTCGGCCGGCGGGACCGGCTCGGTGACGCCGAACACGGTGCGGACCCACTCGCCGCCCTCGCGTTTCCAGGTCATCGGCGCGAACAGCCCGGCCCGCTGCCGGTGCGTCCCAGCCGTCCGGGGTCCACCACCGCGGATCGTCGTACCCGCCGTCGGCGATGAATGCGGCGTAGGCGGCGTTGGTGACCGGCGTCGTGTCGATGAAGAACGGCGGCACGTGCGACCGTGTGGGCAGGCCGCTCGTTGTCCAGCGCCCAGGGCTCGCTGGACGTGCCCATCGTGAACGGGCCGCCGGGCACAGGCACCTCGGCCGGGCAGGCTGATCGCGTCAGCGGGCGGGGCCGCGGGCGGCGGCGCGGTCAGCACCGGCGCGCCCCTTCCGCAGCTGGTGCGTGATCAGCATCGTCTCGTCGTGCTGCTGCTCGTGCTGGACGATCATGCCGAACGCGAAGCCGCCGGTCGACCAGGCGCGGCCCGCTGAAGCGGGCCCGCTCCAGCAGGTCGAGCACCCGGCCGCGGACGTCGGCCGCGTAGCGGCGGGCCTCGCGCGGCGGCGAGCAGCGGCAGCGTGGGCCGCTGCGCGCGCGGGTGCTCGAACGCGTCGTAGAGCGGGTCGATCTCCGGGTGGATCGGTTCCTGGCCGCCGACCGCGCGCAGCAGCCACATCTCCTCCTGGTTGGCGATGTGCGCCAGGTCCCAGACCAGCGGCGACATCAGCGGCGAATGCTGCCGGATCAGGTCGGCCTCGTCCACGCAGTCGGTCAGCGCGGTGGTGCGGGCCCGGGCGGCGATCAGGGCGGCGGAGATCTCCGAACGCAGGGCCGCAGGGTCTCGGTTCCTTCGGCGGTCAATGCATCCCCTCGAGTTGGTCGTCGGCTGGGCATCGGCGTCTGGTCACGTAACGTTCGGCGAATTCGGCCACGCGGCGGCGGATGTCGGCGGGTGTTGCCGCGCGGCCGAGGGCCGCGTCCGCCGCCTCGAAGCACTGCTGGCTGGCGCGGGCGATCACCGGATCGGCCGGGCCGTCCCGCGCCGCCCGCCGCCACGGGTCCCCATCGTGGCGCGCCGTTACTCGCGTGCTGGCCGTTACGGCTGGCTGCTCACCGTGCGACTGCCGGCTCCCGCTCGGCGATGTGCTATGGCCGAACGGGCCTGGGCCGGAGTCACGCCGGCGGCGACGCGCTCCTGGCTGGCCCACAGCGGTTCGGTCGCGGCCATCGCGTCGTCGGCGGCGCGCGGGTCCTCGAACAGCGCCCAGGCGACCGCCGCCGGGACGATCCAGCCGTCCCCGGGCTGCGCGTCGATCATCCGCAGTTCCAGGTGGCCGCGCGGGCGCACCGGGGGGAACAGCGTGGACAGGTGGTAGGTGAGGTCGTCCACGGTGGGCGGCCGCTCACCGTTCCCGTCGCCGCGCAGCCAGCCGCGGAAGGTCAGCCCCCGCGGCGCGATCCAGGACGGCGACCCGGGCCGGCGGACCACCATCAGCTCGGCGTCCAGCGCGTAGGCCGTGTACGCGTCGCGCGGATCACCGTCGGTGGGCGGCGGCCGGGTGCGCCCCGGGTCGAGGTGGCCCCAGACCTCCTGGCGGGTGGACCGCCAGCCGGACAGCCGGCCCTGCCGCAGCGCGGAGTTGGCGAACGCGGCCACCAGCACGGGGCCGATGCGGTGCGCGAGCCGCCAGCGCCAGCGGTACCCGCCGGTCGCCGCGGTGTCCAGCCCGGCGTCCAGGCAGACCTGCACGGACGCGGTGTTGCACATCATCTCGCGGCCCCAGGGACCGCTGCGGTCGAAGAACTCCTCCATCGCCGCGTAGCGGGGCAGTTCCAGCACGCGGCGGGGAGGGCGGAGCGGATCGTAGCCGTAGCCCTGCAGGGCCAGGCCCGCACGCCGAACGGTCTCGCGCAGGGTGGTCATCTCGCGGCGGACGGCCGTCACGCACTCGCCGAGGCTGTCGGCGGGGGCGGAGCTAAGTTCCAGCTGGCCACCGGGTTCCGTGGTGAGCATGCTCCCGGTGGGCAGCGCGGCGGGGGAGGGGAGGACGGCCGGGGCGGTGAGATCGGCAACGGCCGGGAAGATGCGCTCCGCCGGGACGGGGAGCGCGGGATCGCGGGCGTCGCGGACCAGCCACTCGAGTTCGACACCGACCCGCCGCGGCGGCCCGGTCTTGAAGCAGATGCCGTGAACGTGCGCCTCGGCCTCGTCCTCGGTCAGCTTGTCATCCCGCGGTTCGTTAGCTGGCCAGGTCATAGGGTCTCCCGTCGGTAGTGTTGAGCAGCAGATCCTGGGCTGGACCGTAGCAAAGGGGTCTGACGAAACGGGGTCCGCCCAAATGAAACGGAGTCGCCCAATACGGTCGTCCCCGGCGCCTGCGCGGGCGAGCCGGGCGTTGCCGTTCCTGTTCCTGATCAGGCGCCGGGCTCCGTTCTGGTGGCCGCGTCCAGGTCACAATAACAACCGTGCCACAGCGGCCCCGATTCCCCTCAGGGGGCCCGGGGACTCAGGCGACTGCCGTCCCGTCGACACCCTCCCGCAGGAAGTCCGCGTGCCCGTAGCGGTGGCCTTAACCTCGCCGTTCAGGGCGGGGAGGAAGCCCGTAACTGGGTGACGTACGACCGCCGCAGGGCATGCGGCGAGTGCGGGGAGCCCTTCAGGGCGAGGATGTCAACCCATCGTCAAGAAACGACTCGGCGTCACCCGTGGCGCGGACGGTGATCCGGCCCGCCGGGCCCGCGGGGCCGCCGGGCCTGCCTGGACAGTGCCGACGACCGCGGCCTCGGCCCCCCGCGCCCGCAGGTCTTCGCGCAGGCCGTCCATCGCGTCCGGGGCGACCGCGATCAGCAGCCCTCCGGACGTCTGGGCGTCGTGCAGCAGGACGGCCGCGAGCGGGTCGGTGTCCGGCTCGATGTCGACGGCGTCCGCCAGGTAGGACGTGTTGGCGCGGGTGCCGCCGGAGATGAACCCCGCCGCGGCCAGGCCCGCCGCGCCGGGCAGCAACGGCACCTGGTCGGCCCAGACTTCGGCGGCCGCGCCGCTCGCGCGCAGCATCCGGTGCAGGTGGCCCAGCAGCCCGAAGCCGGTGACGTCGGTCGCCGCCACGGCCCCGGCGCGCAGGGCCGCCTCGCTGGCCGCCGCGTTCAGCGTGGTCATGGCCGTCACCGCCGCCGCCAGCACCTCCGGGGGCGCCGCGCCGCGCTTGTGGGCCGTCGCCACCACCCCGGTGCCGATGGCCTTGGTCAGGATGAGCAGGTCGCCGTCCCGCGCGCGGTCCACGGTCAGCAGCCTCCGCGGGTCCGCCATCCCGACCACGGCCAGACCGTACTTGGGCTCCGGATCGTCGATCGTGTGGCCCCCGACGACCAGGCAGCCCGCGGCCGCGGCCGCCTCCGCGCCTCCGCGCAGCACGTCGGCGAGCATCTCGACCGGGAGCGTTTCGCCGGGCCAGGCCGTCAGGTTGAGGGCGATCACCGGCTTGCCGCCCATCGCGTAGACGTCCGACATCGCGTTGGTGGCGGCCACCCGGCCCCAGTCCCGCGGATCGTCGACGATGGGGGTGAAAAAGTCGGTGGTGAGCACCAGTGCGCGGTCCTCATCCAGGCGCAGGACGGCGGCGTCGTCGCCCTCGGCCGCACCGACCAGCAGATCGCCCGCCGCGGGCACGAGGCCACCGGCACGGTCCGCGTCCGTGCCGAGCGCCGCCATCAGCTGATCCAGGGCCGACAGCGGCAACTTGCACGCGCAGCCCGCGCCGTGTGACAGCGACGTGAGCCTGATCCGCTCGCCGGTCTTACCGCCCGCCGGGCCGCCGGGCTGGCCGGCCGCCGTGCCCGCTGTTGCCCTGTCGTTGATCACTGCGCTTCATCCTCCATCGGCCATCCCCGGTCTGGCGGCCGCCCGCCGGGGCGCGGGGCTCCTCCTGATGGACAGCATCTGCCCACGTCCGTTCGGGATGGCCAGCGGGTCCCGGCGTTTTCCCCGGCCCTTCCGCCACCGTCCGTCGGTGCGGTGCTGACGGAGCATTTGCTGCTATACCGCATTATTGACAGCAGCACCGCGAATCCCGCCGCTCGTTCGATCTGTACGCACGCGATAACACGCCGTAATCGCCGAGATGACAGCGTGTGGTCGGGGGCTCTGGCAGGATGGAACAACGATGAAGGTGCCGACCGTAAGGATCCCGAATATCCGCCGTGGCAAGCCTGACGAACTGCCCGGGGTGGTCGCTACCGCGCGTCTGGACCGCCGGACGAAGAACCTTACCAAGCGGCTCTGCCCCGGCGATATCGCCATCATTGACCACACCGACCTGGACCGGGTTGCCGCCGACGCCCTCATCAGCCGGAAGGTGGCCGCCGTGGTGAACGCGGCGGTCAGCATGAGCGGGCGCTACCCGAACCTCGGCCCGCAGCTGCTGATGGACGCCGGTATCCCGCTCGTCGACGACGTTGGGCCGGACGTGTTCAGCCGGGTGTACGAGGGCGCGGCGGTCCGGCTCGACGGGGACACCCTCTACCTCGGTGACCAGGTTGTCGCCAAGGGGACACCGCAGACGATCGAGTCGGTCACCGCGATGATGGCCGAGGCGCGGGCCGGGATCGTCACCCAGATCGAGGCGTTCGCCGCGAACACCATGGAATTCCTCAAGCGCGAGCACGAGCTCCTGGTCGACGGGGTCGCGCTGCCCGAGCTGCGCACGGCGATGGACGGCCGCCACGTACTCGTCGTGGTCCGCGGCTATCACTACCGCGAGGACCTGGCGGCGCTGCGGCCCTATATCCGTGAGTACCGGCCGGTCATGATCGGCGTCGACGGCGGCGCCGACGCGCTGCTCGAAGCCGGCTACATACCCGACGCCATCGTAGGTGACATGGACTCGGTCACCGACGAGACGCTGCGCTGCGGCGCCGAGCTCATCGTGCACGCCTACGCCGACGGGCACGCGCCGGGCCTGGTCCGCATCAAGGACCTCGGCCTGACCGCCGCGGTCTGCCCGGCCGCCGGTACCAGCGAGGACGTGGCCCTGCTCCTGGCCGACGGTAAGGGCGCCAGCCTGATCGTGGCGGTCGGCACGCACTGGACGCTCGAGGAGTTCCTTGACAAGGGCCGGTCGGGGATGGCGAGCACGTTCCTGACCCAGCTCCGGGTCGGTACCAAGATCGTCAACGCCAAGGGCGTCAGCCGGCTGTACCGGAGCAGGATCTCCGGCTGGGCCCTGATCGTGCTGGCGCTCGCCGCCGCCGTAACCGTGCTTGTCGCGGTGGCCGCCTCGCCCGCCGAGCCCATCCTCATCAGATACTTCGACGCGACGTGGCATTCGTTCGTCTCCTGGCTGACCGGACTATTCAAGTGATTGATTTTCGGTACCATCTCGTCTCCATCGTCGCGGTTTTCCTGGCTCTCGCCGTGGGCATCGTGCTGGGCTCGACTGAGCTGCGCGGCGCCGCGTTCACCGCGCTCGACCGCACCTCGAGCGCGCTGAGCGCGAAGCTGAACGCGGCCGACGCTGAGAACAGCGCGCTCCAGCAGGAGGTCAACGGGGACCGCGCGTTCGCGCAGGCGGCCGAGCCGGTCCTGCTGGCGCACCTGCTCGACGTCCAGCGCGTCGTCGTCATCACCGCCCCGGGCGCGCCGGCCGGCGTCGTCAACGGCGTCACCACCGCCCTCGGCGACGCGGGCGCGACGGTCAGCGGGCAGGTCGCCCTGTCGGCCAAGTTCGCCGACACCAGCGCCAGCAATCTGAGCCTGCTTAACCAGCTCACCCAGCGGGTGGTCCCGTCGGGCCTGACCCTGGCCGACGGGACCCCGCAGCAGCAGGCGGCGCAGGTCCTGGCCAGCGCGCTGGTGTCGTCGGGTTCGTCGTCCAGCGGCTCGAGCGGGTCCGGCTCGTCCGGCAGCCAGGCGGGGAACAGCCAGGCCGCCCAGACGATCCTGTCGAGCTACTCGGCCGGCCAGTTCATCACGGTCACCGGCCAGCCCGCCCAGGGCGCGACGCTCGCCGTCATCGTGACCCCCTCCAGCGCCCCGGCGGCCGGCAACTCCGATCCGGCCAACCAGGCGATCGTCTCGCTGGCACAGGAGTTCGGCACGGGCAGCAAGGCCACTGTGGTGGCCGGGCCGTCCAGCGGCTCAGGCCAGGGCAGCGCCATCTCGGCCGTGCGGGCCAGCGGGGCCGCGAACAGCGCGTCCACCGTGGACAACGCGGACCAGGTCACCGGCCAGATCGTCGTCGTTCAGGCGCTCCACCAGCAGCTGAACGGGCACAAGCCGGGCAGCTACGGTACCCAGTCGGACGCGAACTCGGCGGGGCCCAGCCCGGCGCCCGTCCCGAGTGTGTCGCCGTCCGCCAGCACCAAGACCACCACTTCCGCGAAGGGAACGAAGTAATGGCCAACGCCCGGCGCGCTGTGGCCCCGGCCGTCACGGCGGTCATCGCGGCGGCTGCCGCGCGGGCCGCGTACACGGCCCTCACCCGTAACCCGCCGGGCGGTGCGGAACGGTGGACGCGGACGAACCACCGAGGCGAGCCGGTCACCCTGCTGGAGGGCCCGGCGGCCGCGATCGCCGTCGCGATCGCGGCCGCGGCCGCCCCCCGGGTTCCGGCCCGGTCCCGGGCGGCGCTGGTGGCCGCCGCGATCGGAGCCGCCGCGTTCGGCGGTTACGACGACATCGCCGGATCGGGGGACCGGCGCGGGTTCCGCGGCCACCTCGGCGCCCTGGCGCACGGCCAGGTCACGACCGGGGCGGTGAAAATCGGCGGCATCGGCGCGACCGGGATCGCGGCCGCCGTGCTGAACGGGGGACCGGCCGTGGACGTCGCGATCAACGCGGCCCTGGTCGCCGGATCGGCGAACCTGATGAACCTGTTCGACCTGCGGCCGGGCCGGGCTCTCAAGGTCGCCCTGGCCGCCGGTGTCCCGCTGGGGATCAGCCAGCTCGCCCCGGGTCCCGCTGGCCGTTCGTGGTCCGCTGAAGCGGCTGGGGCCGCCGGCGTCGCGGCTCCGGTCGGGGCGGCTGTGGCGCTGCTCCCGGAGGACCTGGGTGAGCGGGCCATGCTCGGGGACGCCGGCGCCAACGCCCTGGGCGCGCTGCTCGGCGCGGCCGCGGCCGGCAGCCTGTCCCGCCGGGGCCGGATCGCCATCCTGGCCGGCGTTACCGGGCTGAACGCGGCGAGTGAGGTCGTGAGCTTCACCAAGGTCATTCGGCGGACGCCGCCGCTGCACTGGCTGGACATGCTCGGCCGCCGCGCGGCTCACGCTGCCCATTCAGCCAGCCCCACCCGGTCTGCTGTTCCGGGCGTGACGGTTCCCGCGGAGTGCGGGCCGGACGCGGCGGCCCACCAGGCCCCCGAGCACAACGCCATGGCTGCGCCGCCCTCCCCGTGACCACGCCGGTGGCCGAGCGGGGGTCAGCTCGGCAGCCTGGTAGGGGGATCGGCCGGGCCGCCGCGGTCATCGGGGTGCTGACCGTCGTGTCCGGCGTCATCGGCTTCGGGCGCCAGCTCGTGTTCGCCCATACCGTCGGGGCCAGCTGCGTCGGCACCGCCTATACGACCGCCAACCAGGTACCGAACATCATCTACGACATCGTCCTCGGCGGCGCGCTGACCAGCGCGGTGGTCCCGGTTCTGGCCGGCCCGGCGGCGCGGGCCGCGGACGGGACGAACGGCGGCCCGGCCGATGCCCAGCGGATCGCATCGGCCCTGCTGACCTGGGCGATGCTGCTGCTGGTGCCGGCCGCCGTGGTGATCGCGCTGGTGGCCGGCCCGCTGACCACACTGCTCATCCCGGCCGCCCGCGGCTGCGGGCACGCGGCCACGCTGGCCCTCAGCGCGCGGATGCTGGTCGCGTTCGCGCCGCAGATCCCGCTGTACGGCCTCGCGGTCGTGCTCTACGGGATCCTCCAGTCGCACCGCCGTTTCACCGCCCCGGCGCTCGCGCCCATCCTGTCCAGCGTCGTGGTGGCGGGCGCGTACATCGGCTTCCAGGCCCTCGGGCATGGTTACCAGAACCGGCCCGGCGCGCTCCCGTCCAGTGCCGAACTGACCCTGGCGCTGGGCACCACCGCGGGGGTGGCGGCCCTCGCCCTCACCGCCGGCGTTCCGGTGGGGCGGCTCCGGCTTGGGCTGCGGCCCGCGCTGCGCTTCCCGGACGGCGTTGCCGCGCGCGTGCGCGGGCTGGCCGTGGTGGGCGTGATCACGCTCATCGCCCAGGACCTATCGACGATCGCGGCGATAGTGCTGGCCAACGGCCACGGCGCGAGCGGCGCACTCGTCCTGTACAGCTACGGCTGGCAGGTCTTCTTCATCGTCTATGCGGGCCTCGCCGTCCCCGTGGCCACCAGCGCGTTCCCGGTCCTGTCCGCGCGGGCCAGCGACAGCAGTCCGGCCGCCCGGGCGGAATTCGTCGCCACCAGCGCCGCCGCCAGCCGCGCGGTCATGCTCATGTCCTGGCTGGGGGCCGCGGTGCTGGCCGGCGCGTGCGTGCCGCTCGCGCGCGTGTTCGCCACCCACGACGTCGCGCAGTCCAGCCAGCTCGCCGCCGCGCTCGCCCTGTTCGCCCCGGGCCTGGTCGGCTACGGGCTGACCGCGAACCTGTCCCGGGTGATGTTCGCCGCCGGGCGCAGCCGGATGACGGCCGCCGCGGTCGCCGGTGGCTGGCTGCTGGTCATCGTGGCCGACGTCGCCATCATCCCGTTCGTACCGCGGTCCTGGGTCGTTCCCGCGCTCGGCCTGGGTACCACGATCGGCCTGACCGTGGCCGGGGTCGCGCTCACGGCCACCGTGGGCCGCGCGCTCGGGCGTGCCGCGCTGCGGGGCGTTCCGCGCGCCACGCTCGCCGGTCTGGCTGGTGGCCTGGCCGGGGCGGCGGCGGGCGCGGGAGTATCCGCAGCCCTCCCGGTGCACGGTTTCCTGCCCAACGCGGCCGTCACGATACTGGCGAGTGCCGTGGCCGCGCTGATGTTCCTCGGCGTGACGCTGCTCGCCGACGGCGGGGAGCTCCGCGCCGCGGCCGGCCGCCTGCTCAGCCGGCTCCGCGCTCCGCGCCCGCAGGCCGGACCATGAGCGGCCAGGACATGCGCGGCCCGGGACATGCGGCGCCGTGACATGCGGGGCCCGGGACATGCGCGGCCGGGACATGGGGAGCCGGGGGCTGGGGAGAAGGTGGCGCGGGTGAAGGTGGCGTTCGTGCTCGGCACGACGGCCGGCGGCACCGGACGGCACGTGCAGATGCTGGCGGCCGGATGCGCCGCCCGTGGCCTGCAGGCTGAGGTCTTCGCGCCGGGGAAGACGCAGCGCGCATTCCCGTTCGGTCCAGGTGTGGTGGTGCGGACCGCTGAGTTCACTGACCGGCCCCGCTGGCGTGACGGGTGGGCCGTGCTTCGGCTCCGCCAGCTGATCGCCCGCTCCGGCGCGGACACGCTGCACGCACACGGGCTGCGGGCGGGCGCGCTGACGGCGCTCGCGCTGGCGTTCATCCGGCCCGGGCGGCGGCCGCCGCTGGTGGTCACCGTGCACAACGCGCCGCCCTCGGCCGGGATCACCGGCGCGATCTACCGGGCGCTGGAACATGTGGTCGCGCGGGGCGCGGCCACCGTGCTGTGCGTCTCGGCCGACCTGGAGGAACGGATGCGCCGGGCGGGGGCACGCGACGTCGGGCGCGCGCTGGTCCCGTCGCCCGCCGTGGGCCCGGGCGGGGCGCCCGGGACCGAGCCAGCCGAGTCAGCCGACGCGGTCCGGAAGGAGCTGACCGGCGGCACCGGGCGGCCCATCGTCCTGGCCGTGGGACGGCTCGCCGAGCAGAAGAACTTCGCCAGCCTGATCGACGCCGCGCGGCGGTGGACGGACCTCGACCCGGTGCCGCTGCTCGCCATCGCCGGGACCGGTCCGCTGGCCGAATCCCTGGCCGAGCGGGCCGCGCCGCTCGGCCCGGAAGTCCGCTTCCTCGGCCCGCGCCCGGACGTGCCCGTCCTGCTCGCCGCGGCCGACGTGTTCGTGCTGCCCAGCCGGTGGGAGGGCCAGCCGCTCATCCTGCAGGAGGCACTGGCCGCCGGGCGCCCAATCGTGGCCAGCCGGGCCGGCGGCATCCCCGACCTGACCGGCGAGGACGCCGCGCTGCTCGTCCCTCCCGGCGGCGTGGACGCGCTGGCCACGGCGATCCGCCGGGTGCTCACCGACCCCGCGATCGCCCAGCGACTGGCGGCCGCCGC
The DNA here is from genome assembly GCA_963809975.1 of uncultured Actinomycetes bacterium. GTDB lineage: Bacteria > Actinomycetota > Actinomycetes > Streptosporangiales > Streptosporangiaceae > Bog-532. Next base: position 59,483 of record CAWELT010000019.1, on the reverse strand, counting down.
GCGGGAGCGTGCCCAGGCGCTCCCCTCGCAGGACGCCGCGATCGACGCCGCCCTTTCCACCTACCGCCGCCTCGCGGCCGCACCCCAGGCCCCGCCGCCTGAGTGACCGGCTTCCATGACCGGGGCGTGCGGTCCGGGCCGCACGCGGGCGCTGGGAGCACGGTCATCTCGCTCACTCAGAAACCCGCCCGCTCCAGGTCCCCCTCCCGGCTGCTGCTTCCCTCGCTGGTGTGCAGCTGGAAGGCGTCGTGCAGGATCTGGGCGGCGCGGCCGACGTCGCCGGCCAGGATGTGGCAGGTGACGCGGCTGGGTGTGCAGGTGATCAGGTGCGGGTGGATGCGGCTGGTTTCGAGGGCGGACAGGATGGTGGTGGTTCGGCGGTGAAGACCCCGGGCACGTCGGTGAAGATGTCGCAGTGGCGCGCGCCCAGCGCGGCGGCGAGGGCGATCGCGGTGGCGTCGGAGCCGCCCCGGCCCAGCGTGGTGAGGTCACCGTGGGCGGATACGCCCTGAAAGCCGGCGACCAGCACGATCGCGCCCTGGTCCAGGGCCTGGGTGATCCGGTGGGGGGTGATGTGCCGCAGCCGCGCGTTGCCGTGGGCGTTGTCGGTGATGATGCCGGCCTGGGCGCCGGTCAGTGAGACCGCGCGTTCGCCGAGGTCGTGGATGGCCATCGCGGCCAGCGCGCAGGACATCATCTCCCCGGTGCCCAGCAGCGCGTCCAGTTCCCGCGGCTGCGGCTCGGCGGACAGGCTATAGGCCTGCCGGGCCAGCTCGTCGGTGGTGCCGCCCATCGCGGACAGCACCGCGACCACCTGGGTGCCCTGGCGGCGGGCCGCGACCAGCCGCCTGGCGACCGCGCGGACCGGCCGGCGTCACCGACCGACGTGCCGCCGAATTTCCACACCACCGGGCTGCCGCCGGCCAGGCCGGCTGGTCTCCGGGCCGCGACGGCTCCGGGCCGGCCGGGGCGGGCGACGTCATTGTCATGACTGATACCCCCTCTGATCACCACAGCTCCTTTTGTGTACAGCTGGGCGTTTTGATTTACTACGGAACACCCAGGCCAGCGGATTGGACGGCAATCGCATCCGGAGTCTGCGCTGGTGCCCGGCCGGGGCCTATCCGTCGGGGTTATGGGCGGGCTTGGCCGAGGGTGCTTTGCCACGTTTGAGGTAGCTGAATTCGGCAGCTGAGGTAGCGCGATAGTCGGTGAATCTGGGTGCTGACGTGCGGGAACGCGGGTTCACCGGGGCGGATTGCGGAGCGGCACCTGGGCGGACGCAAAGATCCTGGCGCAGCGGCATGAGGTCACGGTGCTGCGGTTTTCAGGTCGCTCGCGCGAAGCCGGACTGGGCCGACCATGCCGTGATCGCCGTACCACACCTGCGGCACTCTGCTTACGTGGATGGCGGGAGCCAGTCGGCGGCCAGCTGGGTAGCGAGCTCCTCCAGCAACGGGCCGGCGTTGGCCATGCTGGACGACCGGTCGGGCTCCAGGTCGGCGAGCGCGTACGCGGCGGCGATCCCGGCCTGAGCCAGGGACGCGCGGTCGAGGGAGCAGGCGCCGGCCACGGCCACCACCGGCGTCCCCGGCGACACGGCCCGGGTGGCCCGGGCGACGCCCGCCGGGGCCTTGCCGCGCAGCGTCTGCGCGTCCAGCGATCCCTCGCCCGTGATCACCAGGCTGGCGCCCGCCGCCCGCTCGGCAAAGGACACCAGCTCCAGCACTACCTCGATGCCCGGCTGCATCCGCGCGCCCAGGAAGGCCAGCGCCGCGAAACCGAGACCGCCCGCCGCGCCCGCCCCGGCCCACTCCCGAACCCTGGGACTCCGCGCGCCTGCGCCGCCCGGCCACTCCCGCACCCTGGGGCTCATCGCGCCCGCGCCCGGCCGGTCCCGGAAGCCCTCACCCAGCGCCGCCTCGGCCAGGTCGGCCCACCGCGCCAGGCCCTCCTCCAGGACCGGAATATCCTCCGCGGACGCGCCCTTCTGCGGGCCGTAGATCGCCGCTGCCCCGTCGGGGCCGAGCAGGGGATTGTCCACGTCGCTGGCCAGCACCACGTCCACCCCGGACAGGTCCCGCAGGCCGGTCGGGTCGAGCTCGCGCAGCCCGGCCAGCGCGGCGCCCCCGGGCGCCACCGGCCCGCCGTCCGCGGCCAGCAGCCGGCCGCCCAGAGCCGCGATCAGGCCCGCGCCGCCGTCGGTGGTGGCGCTGCCGCCCAGGCCCAGCACGATGTGCCGGGCGCCCGCGTCGGCGGCGGCCCCGATGAGCTCGCCGACCCCGTAACTCGTCGCGGTCAGCGGCCGGAGGCGGCCCCCGGGCAGCCGGCTGAGCCCGCAGGCCTGCGCCGCCTCGATGACCGCCACGTCGCCGCGGATTGCGAACGCCGCCATGACCGGTTCGCCGGTGGGCCCGCTGACCGCCACGTCAATGCGCTGGTAACCGGCCGCTACCGCCGCGTCGACGGTGCCGTCCCCGCCGTCGGCCACCGGCATCTCGTCGGTTCGCACGCCCGGAACCGCCGCCGCGAGCCCCCGCGCCAGGTGGGCGGCTACCTCGGGCGCGGACAGCGAGCCCTTGAATTTGTCCGGCGCGATCACCACCCGGTACGGGCCTGACTGACGCACGTCTTAGCCCGCCGGAATCGAGTTGTTCCCGGCGACGCCGGCGTTCAGCCCGGCCACCAGGGCGATGTCCTCGCCGACCCGGTGGCAGTCATCGAATGCGATATCCCCGCCGCGCGCGGCCCGCCCGGGCTGGTGGCTGAACGTGCCCCAGCTGGACCGGCCCTTCCCGTCCCCGGCGATCGCGCCCTCGATCTGGTCCGCGGCGGTCGCCGCAGCCCACCGGAAACCCGGGGGGAAGGTGTCGTGTCGCTGGCCCTCCGCTGGACTCATCCGTTCCTCCTCGGCCACCCCATCGGCAGGGTGGGCGGGGGCCGGGGTTACCGATATCTGCTCCGAGTGCGACAGAGACCCGCCGCGGGCGGCCTGGGGATCACCAGCCGCGGGCGCGCCATTCGGCCAGGTGAGGGCGCTCCGCGCCGAGGGTGGTGTCGTTGCCGTGGCCGGGGTACACCCAGGTCGGGTCCGGCAGCGGCCCGAACACCCGCTCCTCCAGGTCATCCATCAGCGAGGTGAAGTCCTTCGGGCTCGTCGTCTTGCCCGGGCCGCCCGGGAACAGGGAGTCGCCGGTGAACAGGTGCGGCGACCCGGCCAGCCGGCCCCGGCATCGTAGCAGAGCGCGACGCTGCCCGGGGTATGCCCGCGCAGGTTGATGACGGACACGGCCGCGTCACCGAACCGCAGGATGTCCCCGTCGGTGATGTCGTCGTCCACGGGGATGGGCAGTTCGCCCGCGTCCTCGGTGTGGGCGACGACCACCGCGCCGGTGGCCTGCTGGACCTCGGCCAGGGCCTGCCAGTGGTCGTAGTGCCGGTGCGTGGTCACGATCCAGGTGATGGGCGTGCCGCCGATCATCTCGATCAGCCGGTCCGCCTCGTTCGCCGCGTCGATGAGCAGGCCCTCACCCGTCGCCGCGTCGCGCAGGAGGTAGGCGTTGTTGTCCATCGGGCCGACGGCCAGCTTCGTGATCGTGAGGCCATCGATCTCACGGGTGTCCGGCGGCCCGCCGACTTTCACGTTCCCGGTATAGGTCACGTGGCCATCGTACGGGCCGCGGGTCCCGGCCGCTCGGTGTCGGTGAACACCGAGCGCAGCCAGCTGATTACGATCGGCCACCTTGCTGCCAGACACCGAAGATGTTCCCGGCCGGATCGCGGAACAGTGCCACCCACAGGAGGGCTCCTCGCTCACCGGGCCGCCCCGGGGGCCCGCTCACCGCGGCCGCCCGGGAACCCGCTCACTGGGCCGGCTCCTGGTAGATGCCGAGCAGGTTGCCGCCCGGATCCCGGAACACCGCGGTGATCTCGGGCGCCTCCCAGCCGATCGGCTGCACGATCTCGCCGCCGTGCGCGACGATCGCGGCCAGGGTCTGCTCGGCGTTGTCGACCATGATGTCGACCAGCAGGCCCGGCTCACCCGACCACGGCTTGCGGTTCGTCACCCACATCCCGCTCACCCCACCGACCGTGTCGTCGAAGGCCAGTGTGCCATCATCGTGCCGGCGCAGTCCCCAGCCGAATATCTCCGAGTAAAAGCGGGCCGACGTACCGGCATCGGTGGCGGGGATCTGCAGGTAGCAGATCTTGCCGTGATTGCTGGTGGGGGTCATCTGTGCCTCCTGGCAGTGCCTCTGGTCCTGCGGCCGCTGGGTCAGCTTCGCCCTACGGCGCTGACCGGCGCTCGCGGCTGTCGCGCGGATAGGGTGCCGCCTTCGGCAGTGCCGCCAGGGCGACGGTCAGCCGGGGCTGCGCGTGAATCACCGGGTCCAGTTCGGCCAGTCCCCGGTCCTCGTCCGTGTCCTCGTCCGTGTCCTTGCCCGTGTTCGTAACAGGCATGGTGGGCGTGCGCAAGTTATTTACCGGGCCCGGAGGGAAGAGCCCGGTGAGCACGGGTGTTGAACGGAGGCTGGCCCGGTGGCGGGCGGCGGGGCGTAACGGTCATTCAGGGCCATAACGGTCATTGAGGGCGGGCGTAACGGTCACCGGACAGGTCGCTGCGGAAGCGGCCCGGTTTTTGTCGGACCCCCTGGCTAGCATGGTGTGGCGCCCTCTCCACCCCGGGCGAGCTGCGCAGACGTAGCACTGGCATCACCGTTCGCACAGAGCCCGCAAGGCCCATTGAGCCCAGCCCACTAACGTAGATCCGCCCACCGAAGTAAGCCCAGCCGAGCAAGCAGGGGAGCAGAGAGCCCAGTGGCTGACCGACTTGTCGTTCGCGGCGCACGCGAGCACAACCTCAAGGACATCTCGATTGACCTGCCACGGGATGCCTTGATCGTGTTCACCGGGCTGTCCGGGTCCGGGAAGTCGAGCCTCGCTTTCGACACGATCTTCGCCGAGGGCCAGCGCCGCTACGTGGAGTCCCTGTCGGCGTACGCGCGCCAGTTCCTGGGCCAGATGGACAAGCCCGACGTCGACTTCATCGACGGGCTGTCCCCGGCCGTGTCGATCGACCAGAAGGCGGCCAGCCGCAACCCGCGATCGACGGTCGGGACGATCACGGAGATCTACGACTACATGCGGCTGCTATACGCGCGGGTGGGCAAGCCGCACTGCCCGATCTGCGGCCGCCCGATCGCGCGGCAGAGCCCGCAGCAGATCGTCGACCGCGTGCTGGAGCTGGCGGAGGGAACCCGGTTCCAGGTACTGGCCCCGGTCGTCCGCGGCCGCAAGGGCGAGTACGCGGACCTGCTCCGGGAGCTGCAGACCAAGGGCTACTCGCGAGCCCGCGTCGACGGTCAGGTCATCCGCCTCGACAGCGCCACCGGCTCCGGCTCCGAACTGCCGAAGCTGAAGAAGTACGAGAAGCACGACATCGAGGTCATCGTGGACCGGCTCGCGGTCAAGGACACCGCGCGGCGCCGGCTGACCGACTCGGTGGAGACCGCGCTTGGCCTGTCCGGCGGGGTCGTCGTGCTCGAATTCGTGGACCTGCCCGGCAACGACCCGCACCGCGAGCGGATGTATTCGGAGCATCTGGCCTGCCTGTACGACGACCTGTCGTTCGACGAGCTGGAGCCGCGCTCGTTCTCGTTCAACTCCCCGTGGGGTGCCTGCCCCGATTGCACCGGCCTCGGCACCCGGATGGAGGTCGACCCGGAGCTGATCGTCCCGGACCCGGCGATGACGCTGGCCGAGGGGGCGCTCGCGCCGTGGAGCGGCGGGCACGTCACCGACTACTTCGCCCGCCTGGTCGAGGCGCTCGGGGACGCGCTGGGCTTCAACCTGGACACGCCGTGGGAGGGACTGCCGTCCCGGGCGCGCAACGCCCTGCTCAACGGGTTCGACCATCAGGTGCACGTGCGGTACCGGAACCGGTACGGCCGGGAGCGCTCGTACTACACGGCGTTCGAGGGCGTGATCCCCTACGTCGAGCGGCGGCACTCCGAGGCGGAGAGCGACTCCAGCCGGGAGAAGTTCGCCGGGTACATGCGCGAGGTGCCGTGTCCCTCGTGCCGGGGCAGCCGGCTGAAGCCGATCGCGCTCGCGGTCACCATCGACGACCGGTCGATCGCGGACATCTGCGCTCTGCCCATTGGCGAGATGGCCAAGCTCATGCTCGACATTGATCTTTCCGAACGGGACCGGCAGATCGCGGCCCAGATCCTGAAGGAGGTCAACGCGCGGCTCGGATTCCTGCTCGACGTAGGCCTCGACTACCTCAGCCTGAACCGGGCGTCGGCGACGCTGGCCGGGGGAGAGGCGCAGCGGATCCGGCTCGCCACCCAGATCGGGTCCGGGCTGGTCGGCGTGCTGTACGTGCTGGATGAGCCGTCGATCGGCCTGCACCAGCGGGACAACCACCGGCTGCTGGAGACGCTGACGCGGCTGCGCGACCTGGGCAACACGCTGATCGTCGTGGAGCATGACGAGGACACCATCCGCGCTGCCGACTGGGTGGTCGACATCGGCCCCGGGGCGGGCGAGCACGGCGGCTGGGTGGTCGTGTCCGGGCCGGTTCAGGACCTGCTCACCAGTGAGAAGTCGCTGACCGGCGCATACCTGTCCGGGCGCGCGTCGATCCCCGTGCCGGAGATTCGCCGGTCGCCGTCGAAGAGCCGCGAGGTCGTGGTCAAGGGCGCGAGCGAGCACAACCTGCGGAACGTGGACGTGGCGTTCCCGCTCGGCTGCCTGGTGGCGGTCACCGGGGTGTCCGGCTCAGGCAAGTCGACCCTGGTCAACGAGATCCTGTACAACGCGCTGGCCAAGGAGCTGAACGGCGCGCGGACCGTACCCGGCAAGCACACCCGGATCACCGGGATGAAGCAGCTGGACAAGGTGGTGCACGTCGACCAGGGGCCGATCGGGCGGACCCCGCGGTCGAACCCGGCCACCTACACGGGCGTCTTCGACCACGTGCGCAAGCTGTTCGCGCAGACCACCGAGGCGAAGATCCGCGGCTACCAGCCGGGCCGGTTCTCCTTCAACGTCAAGGGCGGCCGGTGCGAGGCGTGCTCCGGTGACGGCACGATCAAGATCGAGATGCAGTTCCTGCCGGACGTCTACGTGCCGTGCGAGGTCTGCCACGGTGCGCGGTACAACACCGACACCCTGCAGGTGCACTACAAGGGCAAGACCATCGCCGAAGTGCTGGACATGCCGATCGAGGAGGCCGCCGAGTTCTTCGAGCCCGTCCCGGCCATCCACCGGCACCTTAAGACCCTGGTCGACGTCGGGCTGGGCTATGTCCGCCTGGGCCAGCCCGCGCCCACGCTGTCCGGCGGTGAGGCGCAGCGCGTGAAGCTGGCCTCGGAGCTGCAGCGGCGGGCCACCGGGCGGACCATCTACGTGCTGGACGAGCCCACCACCGGGCTGCACTTCGAGGACATCCGCAAGCTCCTCGGCGTCCTCGGCCGGCTGGTCGACACCGGGAACACGGTCATCGTCATCGAGCACAACCTCGACGTGATCAAGACGGCGGACTGGGTCATCGACCTCGGGCCGGAGGGCGGTTCGGGCGGCGGGACGGTCATCGCGACCGGAACGCCCGAGCAGGTGGCGATGGCCGAGGATAGCTACACGGGCGAGTTCCTGAAGAAGATGCTGAACGTCTGACCGGTACCGGTGTGGACATCGGGACCAGCCACGGCCCGGCGCGGGCCGAACTGGCCGTGCCGAGCGGGCCTAGCGCCTCCGGGCCCCCGTCGTTCCTCCTCGTGCTCACGCACGGGGCCGGGGGCTCGGTCAATGCGCCCGACCTGCTGGCCGTCCGGGACGCTGCCCTCCGGGCAGGCGGTGCGACGGCGCTCGTCACCCAGCCGTACCGGATCAGAGGGGCCAGGGCACCCGGTTCGCCCGCCCGCCAGGACGAGGCATGGCGGGAGATCATCGCCTTCCTGCGCGGCAGGCCGTGGTCCGGGCCGTGGTCCGGGCCGGAGAAGGACGCGGACGAGGTGCCGCTGAGCCCGGGCACTCCGCTGATCGTGGGCGGCCGGAGCAATGGTGCACGGGTGGCCTGCCGCACGGCGGCGGCCGTGGGGGCCAGGGGAGTCATCGCGCTGGCGTTCCCGCTCCGTCCGCCGGGACGCCGCACGGCCGCCGGGAGCGCCGGTACCGCTGATCCGCCTGCCCGCGCCGCGGGGTGGCGCGCGGCCGCCGGGAGCGCCGGATCCAGTAATCCGCCGACCCGGGCTGCGGAGTTGCGCGCAGCCGCGGACGGAGGCGCCCGCGTTCTTGTCGTGAACGGGGACCGGGATCCGTTCGGCATCCCCGATCCCGAAGACGCCATCCGGGTGGTGGTCCTGAAAGGTGAGTCCCACGCGCTTTCGCGGAATCCCGCGGCGGTGGCGGAGGCGGTCACCGGCTGGCTCAGTGAGGTCGTGCCGCTGGTGCGCTGAGAGACACGGCGGTGCCATCCGAATGAGCGCGAAGAGCCATCAAAGAGTGGCTGTAACCGGCTGGATAGGAGGCCGGTGCACGGATTCACTGCTTGATAACAATTTGACCGTTGACGCTTTAATGGGTGTTGCTGTTTCGTAATCATCCCCCGGGACGAGTGTCCCGTCCCCGGTGCGGAATGCTCCCGAGGGGCATTTCGCTGTCCGCTGAAAAACGTTCCCGCCGGGCTTTTAGGCGGCGGGGGCGTGTCCCGGCTGGGAGATCACGGTCGTCGGATAAAACACCAGGTCAGTCGGCCGGTGCGGGGCGATCGTGGCGCCGCCCGGCAGCAGTTCACCGGTGTCTTCAAATATAACGATCCCGTTGCAGAGCAGGCTCCAGCCCTGATCGGGGTGACTGGCCAGTGTTCGGGCCGCCTCGCGGTCCGGCGCTGACGCCTCCGGACACCTTGGCGTGTGTTGGCACATCTCGTGCCTCCTCGCGGGCTTCTTATAGTGCGTGTTCTGGATCACATGTTAGTGTGCCGCAGCGAGTGCGGACTGCAACATGGCTCATTCTGACCGTTTTTCCGGGAGCTTTTTGCAGCTTCCGGCGGGCTATCCGCTATGGCATTTTCTGACTACGCCCTGTGGCCCGCCCAGTGGCTGGCCAATAGGCCTTCCGCCGGGCCTGGCGCGGTGGCTGGGGCCGCCTCGCCATCTCATTGGCCTAGACCAACTGCTCTAGACCACTGCTCTAGACCAACTGTCCTACCGGGCGCCGCACCGTGCAAGGGAGACGCCCGAATTGGTCTGGTCCACTGGGTGCACTGGACCCCGCCGGGCCCGCTCCGGCGCCGTCGTGGCCGGTCGGGATCCCCCCGGGCTGGGCCGATCGCGACTTCTCGCCACCGGTTCATGGGCCGCAGTCGGCGAGCAGGCGGGGCGCCGACTGTCGACTGCCCGCCGACACCTGTTTAAACGTCCCCAGGCGCTGCGGGTTCGAATAGTTAGACGCCTAGGTCGGACCGCAGGTTGGCGGCTCCGGCCCGGGTGGCTGGTTACCCGGATAGGGCTCTGTTCAGTTGGCGGGGCGGCGGCCCGTTCCCCGCCCCGTATGACTGTAGGCCGGTACTGCGGCGTCCGGGCCTCATTTGGCTTCACCGCAGGTCGGTTGGCGTGTCGCCGGTGAGGTGCCGTCCTGCTTAAGGAGAGCGTCCCGGCACGCCGCTGATACGGTCGCGGGCGACGTTTGTGCAGACGGCTATACGGCGGGCTGCAGTGGCGCCGGGGGAATGCCGTTGAGCCGGTGGCTTTCCCGGAGCGTCAGCAGTCGCTCGGCCTCGGCCGTGAGAGCGTGCACGTCCGGCCGCGCCATCGCCTTGCGCCGGTAAATCCGGTCGTCGTAGCCGCGTGGGCCGATCGCGGCCCGCTGGGCGGCGAAGGCCGAGCGCATCACCTCGGTCAGCGCCGCATCCAGGTTGACCGCCAGCCGTCTCCGTTCGGTCAGGGGGGTGGCGGAACTTACCTCAGCCCGGCGGAATTCCAGCTCGGCCTGACGGGCGGCCGCCAGCAACTCGTCGAACTTGGCGGCGAGCGCGACATCCGCCGCGTGGTTTTCCAGCGCCTCCTGGCTGACCTGCTGACGCTTTCTCACGCCGTGCCCTTTCCCTGACGGCCGTTCCGGCGGTGGCCTGCTCGTTTGCCTCGCGCAGCGCCTGGCCCAGGCGCGCAGCACCCGGCCCGTGCATAGCGTACGCGCTCCGCGGCATGCGCGGGCCTGGCCAGGTCCGGGCTGGTGCGGCGTTGACTCCTCGACGTTTTTGCGTTGCCTGTGAGCCCAGTGCGATCTCATGGAGTCCGTGCGTGCGCCTGTTATGTCGTGGACTGCCTTCTGTGACGATGTCCGCCCGTCCGGGTGAGTCCAGCGGTATCGCAGCAGTAGCCCGAACGGCGTGCCTGTCCTGTTATGACATCGTGGACTCGGCGTCGCGCGGCCTGTCGACGAGTGAGCTCCGGCTCCTGTCGGGATGCGCGGGAGATCAAGTCTGGCACTCTGTCTCCCCCGGAAGCTTCGCGTACCGGCTGCCACTGGCCCCGCCAAGGAGGAACCGTGAAGCGCGCCCACCCCGCGGGCGACCGATGACCGCTTGGTCGCCAGTCCCGGGCCTGGCCGCTTACCGGGATGGCGTCACCGTCATCTGTGAACTGGCTGCGCGATTTACCGATGCCCAATGGGCGGCACTGACGCCGTGCCGCGACTGGCGGGCCGCTGACGTCGCAGGTCACCTCCGGTGCATGGCCGATGACTACCACGAGTACCTCGACGACGCGCCGGAAAGCCGCCTGGCCCGCCTGATGGCGACCGGGTTCCCCGCCGCGACCCTGGCCCGGAAGCTGGAGCGGCAGAACGCGGCCGAACTCGCTGAACTGCCCGACGTTCCGGCCCCCGAGCACATCGCCGCGTTCGCCGAGGCGGCCCGGTCGTACGCGGTCCGCGTGCCGCCGTTGTGGGACTATCCGCACCACTGGTACCGCGGCGCCATCGTCACCGTCGGCGCGATGGCCGGCGTGGCCTGTGCCGAATGGAACGTTCACGCCTGGGACCTGGCCCGGTCGCTCGGCACGGATTACCGGCCCGCCGACCCGGAGATCGTGTTCGACGGCTGGTGGGAGGGTACGCCGCAGGTGCGGCCGCCCGAGGCCGCCAGGCCTGCTGGTCGCGGCGCCGGTGGAGGGCGACGTGTGGGAGACGCTGCTCAGCATGTTCGGGCGGATTCCGGCTGCCGGCCTGAGCACCCTCCCGGCTGGCCGGCCTGAGCAGGCTCCTCTCTTCCAGAGCGCCAGAGCGCGTTCCCGCCCGAAGGTGCAAGCATGGGCCGCGTGACTTTTGACGCAGAAACGGTTCGCGCCGCCTACCCGGCGCTCCGCGACGGATACGCCTACCTGGACGGCGCCGCCGGAACGCAGGTGCCCGAGACCGTCATCGACACCATCGCCGCCGCGGTCCGGGCCGGAATCGGCAACTCGGGCGGGGCCTTCCCGGCCAGCGAGCGGGCCAGCGCCATCGTGACCGGCTGCCGCCGGGCCGTCGCCGACCTCGTGGGCGGCCGCCCGGACGGCGTCATCCTCGGCCCGAACATGACCACGCTCACCTACCGGCTGGCCGCCGCCTTGTCGGACACGTGGTGGCCTGGCGACGAGATCGTGGTCTCCCGCCTGGATCACGACGCGAACGTGCGCCCGTGGATTCAGGCCGCCGCCCGGGCCGAAGCCAGGGTGCGGTGGGCCGAAGTCGACATATCGACGGGGGAACTGCCCGTCGCGCAGTACGGCGGGCTGCTGTCGGAACGGACCCGGCTGGTCGCGGTCACGGCGGCGAGCAACATCCTCGGCACGCGGCCCGACGTCGCGGCGATCACCGCCCGCGCCCACGCCGTCGGCGCGCTGACCTACGTCGACGGTGTGCACGCCACCCCGCACACGCCGGTCGACGTCGGCGCCCTCGGGGCCGACTTCTACGCGACCAGCGCCTACAAGTGGTCCGGCCCGCACATCGGGACGGTCATCGCCGACCCCGGCTTGCTGGAGACCCTCCGCCCGGACAAGCTCGCCTCCTCGCCGGATACCGTGCCCGAACGTTTCGAGCTGGGGACTCCCGCCTACGCGGACCTGGCCGGCGTGACGGCTGCCGTGGACCACCTGGCCGGCCTCGGCGGGGAGCCGGCGGTACCCGCCGCGAGCGGGTCCTCTCGTCGATGGCGGCCGTCCAGGACTACGAGAAACGGCTGTTCGCCGACATGCTCGGCGCGCTGGACGCGATGGAGCACGTGACCACGTACGGGAAGGCCGCGAGCCGCACCGCGACCGCCTACTTCAACGTGGCGGGCCACACGCCGGCCGAGGTCGCGGCGCATCTGGCCCGCCGCCACGTGAACGTCTGGAACGGCCACAACTACGCCTGGGAGCTCACCGGGGCGCTGGGTATCCGCGATTCGGGCGGCGCCGTGCGCGCGGGGCTCGTGCACTATAACGATCGTTCCGACGTGGATCGCCTCCTCGCCGCCGTCGCGGAGCTGGCCGGCTGAAGCTCGAACTGCCCGGCTGCGGCCGGGACCGGTCAGCCGCGGCCGGAGCCGGGCGCGTCCGGTGGTCTCCCGCCGGGCCCCGCGCTGGCGTAGCCTGAGGGCGATTGCTCCGTGTGAGGCCTCGTGGAGAGCGGGAGGCGGCGGCCGTGCCAGGTATCCGGGATGGTGCGCTCGCGATGGCTGCCGTCCTGTGGCACCTCGGGCTCCTGCTCACCGGCGCGGGTGCCCTCACGATCGTGAGCACGGCCGTCCTGGCCGCCGTGCTGATCGGCCTGGTCGCGGCGGTGGCCGCGGACGGCGCCCGGATCGCCCGGATGGCTACGGCCCCCCCGTTGACCAGGCGCGTGGCCGGTCTCCGGGAGAAATCCTGGTCCGCGGCGTTCCAGCGCCAGCGTGACCCCGACGCGGCCGGGCGGCCCCGCCCCAGAGCACCATCGGCGGTCCCGGCGGCCGCCTGATCTTCGCCGGCCCGGCTCCCTGCTCACCGGCTTCTCCGGTACGCGCCGAGCGCCCTCGTGTTGCGCGCCACGTGTACCACCTTCCCCCAGGCCTCATATTCGCCCTGGGTCTCATGGCTAAGTGAGCGCATCCGGAGCCCTCCATCGCGCGCCGGCCACAGCTGATCGCGGCCGTCTCCAGCCGTCAACCGTCTCTTCTGACCCGCTGGAGGGTTGCTCGCCATGTTCAGTCCCTTTGGCGTCCCTGCCGACGCCGCCTACCACGTTGTCACCGCGATATCCGCCGTCCTCACGCCGCTGGCCGCGCCGCCTCGCCGCCGCCATCATCGTGTTCACCGTCGCCGTCCGCCTGATGGTGCTGCCGTTCAGCTACTACGCCATGCGCGGCCAGATCACGCAGGCCAGGATCGCGCCCCAGGTCCAGGCCCTCTGGCAGCGCTACGCCAAGCAGCCCGAACGTCTGACGCGCGAGCTCACGGCGCTGTACCGGGAGAACGGCACCGGCATGTTCGCCTGCTGCCTGCCTCTTCTGCTCCAGTGGCCGTTCCTCAGCGTCATGTACCTGCTCTTCCGCTCCACGTCGATCGGCGGGGCGCCGAACGCCCTGCTGGCCCACTACTTGTTCGGCGCCCGGCTGAGTACCGGCAGGCCGATCCAGAACCCGAAGCCGACGAACGCCGCGACGAACGCCGGCGCGAGGGCCGTGCCCAGCAAGGCGTTCAGGACCAGCACGGACTTGTCGACCGCGGCGGGATGGAACGCGGCCGCCAGGGTATTGAGCGACGGCACGGTGAGGCCGAAGCCGGCGCCCAGGCAGGCGGTGGCCGCCAGCAGCAGCACGTACGCGGCCACATGCTGGTGTACGACGAGCCAGCTCGCGATGAGCAGGACCATCGCGGCCAGGTCCGACAGCAGGCCGGCCAGGTACCCGGCCTTCTCGCTGACGCGCCTGGTCAGGCCGGGCCAGAGCAGGCCCGCGCCGAGCAGCGAGGCGGCGATCGCCGTGATCACCTGCGGCACGAACATCGCCCCGTACTGGCTGCTGGACAGGTCATAGGAACTGCGGGCGGTGAAAATCGTGCTGGCGGCCGGGAAGGTGACCAGGGCGATGCCCTGCACCAGGCCGGCCGCGTTGACGGTGGCGCTCTCAGCCCGAGTAGCCAATGCTGCCCTCCGCGGGACTGGGGCGGGTCAGGTGCTGACGGTCACGGTGTTGGAAGGGTAGCCGGTGGCGCCGTTGGGCTCGGTGGGGGCCAGGCCGGCGGTCTGGGTGTAGCCGGAGGCGTTGGTGGCCCGGGCCTCGACGACGTGGGTGCCGGGAGTCGCGTCCCAGTACCACACCCACTGGCGCCAGGTGTCGATGCCGGGGACGGCGGCGAGGGTGGCCTGGTGCCATGCGCCCTGGTCGACGCGGACCTCCACGGCGTCGATGCCCGTGTGCTGGTCCCAGGCGACCCCGGCGACCGCGGTATGGCCCGTCTTGACCGTCGATCCGCCCATGGGAACGTCGATCCGCGATTCGGTCTTGATCGGTGCCTGCTGGGACCAGCCGCGCTGGGCCCAGTAGGCGATCTGCGCCTCGTACGTTGTGACGTTGATGTCGGTGACCCATTTGGTCGCCGATACGTACCCGTAGAGACCGGGAACGACCATGCGGGCCGGGAAACCGTGCTCGACGGGCAGCGCGGTCCCGTTCATGGCCACCGCCAGCAGCGCTTCCCGGCCGTCCAGCACCACCTGGATCGGCGTCCCGGAGGTGAAGCCGTCGACGGACGTGCACAGCAGCTCGGTGGCTCCGGCCTTGGGCCGGGCCGAGCGGATGATGCTCGCCAGGCTGGCCCCCAGCCACTTCGCGTTGCCAATGTACGGGCCCGAGACCGGGTTCGACACACAGCAAAGGGTCATGTAGTGCTCGATCAGCGGCCTGCGGAGCAGCTCGGCGAAGCTGATCGTGACCTCGCGCTCCACCATTCCATGGATGTGCAGCTGCCAGTGCGCCGGGTCGACCTGGGGCAGCACGATGGCGGTGTCAACGCGGTAGAAGGTGGAGCTCGGCGTGATGAAAGAGCTCAGCCCCGGGATGTTCAGGTCGGTTCCGGCCGCGAGCGGGGCTGCGGGCTGCGCAGGCGCGGGGAGGCGGATGGTGGCCCGGGCCTGCGTGACGCTCTGTCGCGCATTCAGCTCGCGCCCGGCGAGCGCGGTCAGGGCCGCGCCACCCGCGGCGACACCGCTGACCACCAGGAAACGCCTCCGGCCTGGGCCGGCCGGCGGCCGGTAGGTCCAGGTGCCCGCCGACGGCGGCCCGGACACCGGGCCGTCATCCCGCCGGCCCGGTGCAGCGGCGGGGGTGGCCGATCCGGCTGCCGTGGCCGGCTCTGCTGGCGTGGCCGGCTCTGCTGGCGTGGCCGGGCTCTGCTGGCGGGGAAGGCGGTGGCGGGGGAGAGGGCGGCGGGGAAGGGGGCGGGGAGATCGGTGTCGTCGGCACCGAACCGGGCCCCCCGGCGGTGGCGGACCCGAGCCCCGCATACCGGTCCGGCGGAACGCCTGCGCGCTGGGCTGGTCTCGCCCCGGGACGCAGGGACGGCGCCGCGGCCTCGTGCGCGGCGCGGATGAGCCGGCTGAGCGCGAACGCGCCCACCGCCGCGCCGAGGATCGTGGGCACCACGTAGCCGAACGTCGCGTTCGGCCGGCTCAGCGCGGCGGCCAGGCCGATCGCGGTGAAGACCACCAGGCCCGCGTACCCGTAGGCCAGCCGGCGCATCGCGGCCACCCCGATCAGCGCCGCGAAGATGGCCAGCGCGACCAGGATGCCGCTCACCAGGGCCGTCTTGTCGTTCGCGCCGAACGCGGAGATCGCGAAGTTCTTCACTGGCGGGGGAGCGAGGTCGATCGCGGCCTGCCCGACCACGACCGCCGGGGATCCCTGCCGCACGCTCAGGCCGGACACGAGCTGGCCGACGCCCAGGGCCACGGCCGCGGTGAGCAGGCCCGCGGCGGCCCCGTACGTGGCCTGATACTTCCCCCCGGACCGCCGGGGCCGGTTAGCTTCCGCTGCCCCTCCCCTTGCTGCGCACCTTCAAGAACGTGGAAGCCGCGCCAGGCCAACCCGCCACGAGGCCAAATCGCCGGGATAACCGCGGAACGGCCGGAACGGGCGCGCTTAGGACCACGGTACCTTCGTTCAATCTTCGAATATCCAACGAGTTGGTGACCCCGTGAAATCCGCGTCCCGCATGCCGAACACGCGCTGCGGCCGGACCCCGAACGTGGCGTTCACCTCCGGGTCCAGAAAGCTGACCTCAATGTTTGTCGCGTACTTAGCGTTCATCAGGTCGATCACCCGCTGCAGGGTCCCGCGGTCGGTCACCACGCGCGCCGGGCCCTCGATGATGACCGGGTCGGACGCTGATTCCGTCGATATGACGCAGTAGGGGTCGGCGCGGAGGTTCTTGGTCTTGCGCGAGCCCGCGGCGCTGGAGAACCAGAGCGTGCTGTCGTCCCACATGCCCCAGACGGGCATCAGGTGCGGCCGCCCGGTCGGCCATACGGTCGCGACCCAGTAGTTGCGGGCCGCCGTCAGTCGCTCGGCGGCCCAGGACCATTGCAGCAGGCCGCTGCCCTCTTCCGGCCCGCAGATGCCGTACCCAGGCATGTAGGGCCGGCTAACCCTGGGGATCTCCATGCCGGCATGTTTATCACGCGGCCCGCGGCGCAGCCGGGCATATTCAAACGACGCGGAGCCGCTGCCGTATCAGGGCGTCTCGCCGGACGACACTGGGCCCCGGTGGGGCTAACGTTGGGGCCGTGAAAGCATCTCCCGAAGCACAGTTGCGCCTGCTTGAACTGGCCGACCTGGACGCCGAACTGGCCCGGCTCGGCCAGCGCCGCCGAAGCCTCCCGGAAGCCGCTCAGCTCGAGCAGATCAGCGCCCGCATGGGTGAGCTCCGGGACGGCATCGTCATGGGCGACACCGAGCTGGGCGACCTGGCCCGCGAGCAGGCCCGGGCCGAACGCGACGTGGAGCAGGTCCGGTCACGGATCGACCGGGACCGGGCCCGTCTGGACGGCGGGCAGGTGAGCGCCGCCCGCGAGCTGGAGAACCTCCAGTCGGAAGTGCAGTCGCTGCTGCGCCGGCAGTCCGATCTTGAGGAGATCGTGCTGGACGCGATGGAGCGCCGCGAAGCCGCCGAGGGGCGCCGCGACGCCCTCACGGCCGAGCAGGCCACGCTCACGGAACAGGCCGCGGAGCTGACCGTCAGGCGGGACGCCGCCCTGGACGAGATCGGCGAGCAGGCGGGCAAGGCCGAAGGCCGCCGCACCTCGGTGGCCGCCGGCGTTCCCGCCGACGTGCTCACCCTCTACGACAAGCTCCGCGCACAGCAGGGCGTCGGCGCGGCGATACTGCGCCGCGGCCGCTGCGAGGGGTGCCACCTCTCGCTGCACACCGTGGACCTGAACCAGATCCGCGCGGCCGCGCCGGACGAGGTGATCCGCTGCGAGGAATGCCGGCGGATCCTGGTGCGCACCGCCGAATCGGGCCTGTGACGGGCCCCGCGATGCGCAGGCTCATCGTCGAGGCCGACGGCGGCTCCCGCGGCAATCCGGGCCCGGCCGGGTACGGCGCCCTGGTCCGGGACGCCGGCACCATGGAGGTCCTGGCCACCGAATCGGAGTACATCGGCATCGCCACCAACAACGTGGCCGAGTACTCCGGCCTCATCGCGGGCCTGCGCGCGGCCGCGCGGATCGACCCGCACGCCTCCGTCCGGGTCCGGATGGACTCCCGGCTCGTGGTGGAGCAAATGTCCGGCCGCTGGAAGATCAAGCACCCGGACATGAAACCGCTCGCGGCGACCGCCACCGAGGCCGCGCGCGGCTTCGGCCCGATCACCTATGAGTGGGTGCCGCGGGAGCGCAATAAGGACGCGGACCGTCTCGCCAACGAGGCCATGGATGCTGCCGAACGGGACGGTGGTGGAGCTCGCCATCGGGTAAGAGGACGCCCGGCTGAGGTGACATCGCCGCCCGCGCCGGGTGCCCAGGCCACGTTCAGCTCTGCCAGCCCTCCCGCGCGGCCGAATGTATCTTCCGCAGCCGCCCAGCCCGACCAGGCCCCGGCGGGCAGCGCCCCAGCGGGCCGGGCCTCCACCGGATGGGGCCCGGCGCAGGGGCAGGCGACGATCACGCTGCTGCTGCGGCACGGGCAGACGCCCCTGTCGGCCGAGCGGCGGTTCGCGGGCACCGGTGACATCGAGCTGACCGAGACGGGCGTGCGCCAGGCGAAGCTCGCGGGGGAGCGGCTCGCCGCGCGCGGCGGCGTCGACGTGATCGTGACGTCCCCGTTGCGGCGGGCCCGGCAGACGGCCGAAGAGGTGGCCGCGGCCACCGGCGCGCCGGTCGAGGAGGACGCGGACTTCCGCGAGACCGACTTCGGCGCGTGGGAAGGCCTGACCTTCACCGAGGCCCAGCGGCGGTCGCCCAAGGAGGTCGCGGCGTGGCTGGCCGACCCGGCGGCCGCGCCGCCCGGAGGTGAGAGCTTCGCCGCGGTCGCCACCCGGGTCAGGGCGGCGCGGGAACGGCTGATGGCCGCGCACCTGCGGCAGACCGTGCTGGTCGTCAGCCACGTAACGCCGATCAAGACGCTGCTCACCGAGGCGCTGCTCGCGCCGCCCGCGGCCATGTACCGGATGCACCTGGACGTAGGGGGGTTCAGCGAGATCGACTGGTACACCGACGGCCCCGCGGTCGTGAGGTCACTGAACGATACAGCCCACCTGCGATAGGGAACCTTTGCGGTAAGGTCGGCTGCGCCGGGCCGCGGCCGGTTTGCGTACGTGTGGGCTCAGGGTTACGTAAGGATGCTGCTCGATGACGACGACGGATTTTGACGCGCCCGGCGCGCAGCGCGGGCGGCCCAGCCCGGCGCGGCCGGCCGGCTCTCCTAAAATTCGCAGTCATGGCTGATCGCTCGCAGCTCAGCGCCCCGGGGAGCCTGCAGAACACCACCGGCATCACGAAGACGGCGACGTCGCTCTCGGGTGAGCCGCTTGCCGAGCTGGCCGCCCAGCATAACCTGAGGCCCAGCGCGCAGCGGCCCGGGCTGCTGGAGTACCTGGGCAAGCTGTGGCAGCGCCGTCATTTCATCGTGGCGTTCGCCACGGCGCGGAACGTCTCGATGTACACCGACGCCCGGCTCGGCCAGGTCTGGCAGGTGCTCACGCCGCTGCTGAACTGCGCCGTGTACTACCTGATCTTCGGCATCCTGTTCAAGGCCAACCGGGGCGTCGAGCACTACATCCCGTACCTGGTCATCGGCGTCTTCATCTTCACTTTCACCGAGCGGTCGATCCTGACCGGCTCGCGGGTCATGTACAACAACCTGTCGCTGATCCGCGCGCTGCAGTTCCCGCGGGCGTCGCTGCCGCTGGCCTACGTCATCGTCGAACTGCAGCAGCTGATGCTGTCCATGGTCGTCATGGTCGTGATCGTGCTGGGCTATCACGAGCCGCTGACCTGGTACTGGTTCCTGGCCGTCCCGGTGCTGCTGCTGCAGACGCTGTTCAACCTCGGCGCGGGCCTGATCATCGCGCGGATCGGCGCCGAGCTGAACGACGTCAGCCAGCTCGTGCCATTCCTGACCCGCGTGTGGCGGTACTTCTGCGGGGTCATGTACAGCATCGCCACGCTGCCCGCGACACTGCCGCTGTGGGCGAAAGAGATCCTGCAGCTCAACCCGGCCGCCGTGTACATCTCGCTGATGCGCCTGGCGATCATGGAGACGCAGCGGACGAACGCGCCCGGCGCGGAGCCGTACAACGCCCTGAAGTGTGCTGCCTTCCATGCTCATCTGTCGCTTTATCAATACCAGGCGTACTGCCACCCGGAAGTGACCACGATCCAGCTCTGGGTGGCCGCCGTGGGCTGGGCGCTGCTCGCGCTGCTGGTCGGCATCGTGTACTTCTGGCGCGCCGAGGCGCGCTTCGGCCGCGGCTGACCCGTCCGGAGCCGTGACCGGCGCAGGCGGAGCCGCGGCTGACCCGTCCGGAGCTGAACCTGTGGTTCCCCCGGATGAGCTGACGTCTTTGTCCGCCGGGGAAAGGTGAACGCACATGATTACCGTAGGCAGGTAAGTCCGTCACCCGAACCTCTACGACCAGGGCAGGCATGATGGGGCACACGAGCCTGAGGGAACTTCGGGCTAACCGGGAACGGGGATGGCGAACGTCTGGCCGCCCGCGGCGCGCGCATTGAGCCAGTCACCTGAGACCAGCGCGGCCAGGGTGGCCAGGGCCCATACCGTGACGGGATCGGTGTGCGGTGGCCGGAGCAGCCGTTCGGCCGCGGGCCGGCTGACGATGGCGAACAGGCCCCCGGCTGAGCCGGTGCCGAGCACGTAGTCCCGCAGGAATCCGGCCACGTCGTCGCCGTAGCCGCGCCGCCAGTCGAAGCGGGCCCGCTGACCGGGGGAAGCCGCGCCCGGCGCGTGCGCGGAGGGCTTCGCGGTGTCGCACTTCCAGTGGTCGGCGGCGAGCGGGATGTCCAGCAGCGCCGGCCACAGCGCGCCGATCGCCCCGCGGACCAGCCGGTCGTCGAGGCGTTCGGCCAGCGGCGCGGACCGGGCCGCGCGGACCACCTGGTCGTCGAAGTACGGCTGCGCCATCACCGAGCGGATGGCATAGGCCTGCCGCGCCGCCGCGGACCATCGCCCGGCCCGGTTGACCAGGTAGAAGTCGTCCAGGGCGGGCTGGGGACGGGCGGCCACCGCGGCAGCCCACGGGGTCAGGCTGGCCAGGTACGCGGTGCGCCAGCGGGCCCGCAGCAGCGGGATCCGGCGCATCGTCAGCCGGCGCAGCAGCTCGGCAGAGCCCGCCGCCCGCCGCACGGCCGATCCAGGGATGATCTTGGCGTACCCGCCGCGCAGCAGTTCGCCGCCGTGCCCGCCGATCGCCATCGAGGTGGCCGCGCCGGCGTCCGGATCGGGCCGGCCCACGTTCTCGAACGCGGACAGCATGCCGTCCGCGACCAGCACGGTGGCCCGGAGCCGCCCGAGCACGTCGACCTCTTGCACTGCGGGTGCCCCGTCTGCCCCCGTTCCCGCCCCGGCCCCGGCCCCGGCCCCGGCCACCCCTTCTGTCACAGCGATCCCATTGACACCGTGATCCCCGCCGGACCCGGCCGCCCTGGTGGTGCGCGGCGCGGCCACCTCGTGCTCCAGGCCCAGCTCGCGGGCGACCTGCGCCGCGACGACCACGTCCGGGTGGTCCGGGAAACCGTAGGTGCGGGCGCGGGCCGGTACCTCCGCGCGGGCCAGCGCCGCGGCTATCAGGCGGCTGTCCTTGCCCCCGGTCAGGCTCAGCTCGACCGGCGCGGAATCGTTTCGCAGCGGCATGACCGCCTGTACGAGCGCCTCGGCGACCCGGGCCGCCGAGGCGGGGCCGCTCAGGGCCGGCCCGGCCGGCCCGGCGTGTTCGGTCTCGGTGACCGCACCGCCGGTGACGTGGCAGAAGGTGGCCGGGCCGAGCGCGCGCACCCCCGCGAAGGGCGTGACGGCCCCGAGCGGGTACCCCGGGCCGAGCAGCCCGGCGTACAGCAGGGCGTCGGCGTCCCCGAGGCGGCCGGTAACAGCAGCGGCCCAGGTCGCGCGGTCGGAGAGGACCGTGGCCCGGCCCGCCGGGGCCAGGAACACGGGGTCGACCCGGGTGATCCCGGTCCGCGCGGACACCGCTCCGCCCGAGTCCTCCGACGCCCAGATCGTCCCCGCGTAGGATCGCGGGTCCCGCGCCGCCAGGGCTTCCCGCACCGCTCCGGCGGACCACAAAGTGGTGTATCCGGATACACCCAGGCGGGTCCCTTCAGGCGTGTATCCGGATACATTCGGCAGCTGGTCGCTGGGAGTAGCCAAATCGGCACCCCAGGTGATCAGAGTGGCGCGGCCGTCCTGGGCGCGCCAGATCACCTGCGCCGGCCCGGGATGGGCATGATCCGGGGATCGGTTCCGCAGGCGCGCTCGGTCAGGGCCGCGCACGTGGCGGGGTCCGGCGCGCTGACGGCCAGGGTGAAGAACATGCTGCGGGCCACGGCCATGGACGGCACCCTTCCTCAGGGCGCGCCGGGCAGCGAGTAGCGCTGCACCTGCTCCGCCGGCGTCAGGTTCTCGGTCAGCAGCCGGTACCAGACCCCGAACACCTTCCGGGACTCAAACGTCTCGATAGCGTGCGCCCGGGCCAGCGCGGCGGCCTCGCGCCATTGCCCGTCGGTGCGGAGCGCGGTAATCGCGGCCGCCATCTCCTGCGGGTTCTCGTGAATCCAGCGGGTGTCGTAGACGGTCTCCGCCCCGGGCCAGTGCCGGATAACCGGGACCGCCCCCGAGACCATGCCCTCGATGGGGGCGACGTGGGTGCTCTCGTCGTCGCTGGTGGACAGGACGAAGCCGACCCGCCGCAGCCACGCCGGGACGTCCCGGCCCGCCTCGTCGAACACGACCGCGCCGCGCAGCAGCGGGGATCGCTGGATCCGGTGCAGCGCCGCCGCGTAATGGCCGCGTTCCTCCGGCTTCTGCCAGACCCACCAGTGATCCCAGGGCATCCCGGACTTGACGCAGAGCAGGTACCGCTCGTCGTCCCGGCGCAGTTCCTCCAGCACGTCGAGGGCCAGGTCGATGCGCTTGCGCGACGGCACCATGCCCACGAACCCGAGGCTGAACCGCGCCCCGTCGAGCTTGGGCCGGTCCAGCTGCCCGGCCTCGACCGTGTTGGGCAGGGCGATGATCTTGCGGGTCGGCCAGCCGGTCATCTCGGCCACTAGCTCCGCGTAGCGCTTGTTGACCGTGACCACCTGGTCCACGGCGCTGATCTTGACCCGGTACGGGTACCGGGCGTAGACCTCGAAGCGGTGCAGCCGGACGATGAGCCGGGACCTGGGCCGTTTGTTCTCGCTGTACCAGATGGCGTTCGGCCCGCACCACTCGCAGATCACGACGTCAGCCCAGCGGGAGATCTCCTGGCTGACCGCCTCGTCGTGCTCGCTCAGCGACGCCCAGTGGTCGACCCGCAACTCGAGCCCGGGCTGCTGGCGCAGGTAGTCCAGCAGCGGGGTGATGAACTTCAGGTCGTGCCCGGCCACCGCGACCTTGAGGATCGCGGTGCCCGGGGTGACCTCGATGCGGGGCAGCGCGTCGCTGAGGTACCGGCGGATCCGCTCGGCCGCCTTGTCCAGGGTGCAGGTCGCCGCGGCCGCCGAGGTGCGGCTGGCCGCAAGCTTCATGATGGCCGGGTCGGCGGCCGCGGCCTCGGCGATGGCCGTCACGTCGCGCAGGTCCCGCGCGAACATCGGGTAGTCCGCGCCCAGCAGCGCCTCGTGCATCGGCGTCCGGTTCAGGATGACCGGCAGCCCCAGCAGGCCGAATTCCAGCACCTTGGTCGACAGCTCCAGGCTGGCGTCCAGGCTGGGGTGACGCCAGCCCAGCCCGATGTCGCAGCTGGCCGCGATGCGCATGGCCCCTTCCCGGGAATGGCCGCCGCGCCACACCACCCCGCTGGCAGGGACCCCCGGCGGGGAAGAACGCGGGCCCGGGTCGCCGAGCGCCGCGCGCATCCGGCGCTGGTAGCCCGGGTCATCGGGGTCGTTGTGGATCTTGTCGCCGACCATGTGCAGCTCGGCCCGGACCCCGCTCGCGGCCAGCAGCCCGGGCAGCTGGGTCATCTCGTAGGTGTTCCAGCGCGGGGCGAACTTGCCGGTGTAGACGAGGCGCAGTACCCCGTCGGGTTCCTGTGGCGTCCCGGGCAGCGCAGGGGCGGGCGGCACGACCGGCGGGAACAGCACGCACTTGCCGCACGCCTCGGCGACGCTGCCCTCCAGGAAGCAGCGCAGCTCCTCGGTCTGGCACAGCACGTACTGCGAGGCCTCCGCCACGCCGGCCAGCCAGTTCACCGCGTCCGGCGTCATCTCGGGGATCGACTGCGGGATGTCGGTCAGGTAGGTCCAGAGCCGGCCGCGGAACGCGTCGTCCGTCACCACCTGGGAGACCAGCCGGCGGCCGCGCAGGACCACGATGTCGTGCCGGTGCTCCGCGTCGACCGCGGTCAGCACCTGGGACGCCTGCGCGGGGCTGAGCCCCCGGGGCGTGACGCCCTCGAGCAGCTGTTCCTCGGCGGGCCGCCGGATGGTGACGCTCGGCTCGCCCTCCAGCGGGGTCAGCAGCCGGCCGGTCTGCACCGGCGCCTTCAGCACCAGCGTCACCGCGCATCCGGCCCGGGCCAGCGCCAGCACCATGGACTGCACCCAGATCGCGGACCCGTCGATCAGGTTCAGGTTGACGTCGCCGTACACCAGGGCCGAGCGTGACCTGGCCGCGCTCGCGGTGGCCCCGTCGTCACCGGGCGGCGGGAGCTCCGGCCCTGATTCGGCCAGCGGTCCTGACATGAACGATGCCTTCCTCGTCGAAACGTCGCGTCACTCGGCCGCGGGGGATTCCGCGGTACCGGCCGCCATACCGGCCGCGGTGCGGCTCGCGGGGGCCCCCGCGTCCTTGCCCGCGTCATTGGCGGTGGGCGCGACCGCGAACAGCCGCAGGCCCCGGCGGGCCCAGGTCGACCGCGGCGGCGCGCCCTCGCGGAACAGGCCCGTCCGGGCCACGGCCGGAGCCTGCACGTCGGTGAACACGTAGTCCGCCCCGGCGGTGAGGCCGACCGCGTTGGCGCGGGAGCACTCCAGCGCGCACATGAGCTCCAGCAGGTACGAGGGGGGGTAGTCCAGCCGGGGATCCCATTCGGCGGACCACGGTGAGACGGCCGCGCGCGCCGCGGCGGCCAGGCCCGCCCCGGTCACCAAGCCGGCGATGATGCCCTCGGCGGTGAGCGCCGACAGCGCGCCGGCGATCTGCTCGTGGGCGCTGTGCGCCAGCGCGGGCGCGGGGTCAGCCAGCGACATATCGGCCTCCAGCCACACCCGCACCTCCTGCGGGCGCAGCCGCTGGCCCAGCACCCGCTCGGCCAGGCGCCCGGCGTCGGCCGCGTCCCGGACCCCGGCGAGCACGGCCACCCGGCGGCCCGGTACGGGGCGGGCGGGCAGGTCCACCAGCCGGCCTAGCTCGGCGAGCCGGGCGGGGGTGGCGTGCGCCTCGAACAGCTCGAGCAGCGTCGCCTTGATCTCGGCCAGGCCGCGGGGGCCCGCGCCCGCGGCGGCCGTGAGCTGCCGGGCGGCCCCTTCGGCATCCGCGACCGCGGGGGCCCCGCTGACCTCCGCGTCCTCGGTCACGGGCCCGACCACGCGTGCCCCGCAGGCGAGCTGCTCCCGCGCTTCGGCCGCGGTCGCGGCCAGGAACACCGCGTGCTGCCGGTACACGCCCGGCGCCGCCCGCCACGACGGTTCGCCGATGACCCGGGCGGCCCGGGCCGGATCCGCCCGAACGCCAGCCCGAACACCGGCCTGAACGCCGGCCCGCTCACTAGGCCGCTCGCTGGTGTCCGCACTGGGCCGCTCGCTGGTGTCCGCACTGGGCCGCTCGCTGGTGTCCCCGCTGAGCCGCTCGCTCGCGCCCCCAACGGCGCGCCCGTTGTCCTGCCGTGTCCGCTCGGCGCCGGTGAGCTCGTCCAGCAGGCGCTTGACGGCCGGCCCCTCGCGCAGGTCCCGGTGCCCGGCGTAGACCGGGACTGCGCCGCGCGCCGCGGGCAGGTCGATCGGGTTGAACCGGGCGAGCTGGACGCCGAGACCGCCGTCCACCACGGCGTCGCAGGAGGTGCCCAGCCAGTCCAGGTACGGCATCAGGTAGGACGGCGCGTTGCGCAGGAAGATGACCGGCTTGCCCAGCGCGCGGGCCAGGTCGATCAGGTCGGCGAGCCGGCGGCCCCGGTCGGTCGCGGCCGGGTCGCCCGCGTGCGCCCAGGCCCCGCCGGGCAGCAGCGCGGCCGCCTCGATAAGCACCAGGTCGGCGCCGGAGCCCTCCAGGACGAACGCCGCGTCATGTGGCAGCAGTTGCTCCGCGGTCGCGTCCGGGGCCAGCGCCGCGCAGCTCGCGTCGGTGAGAACGCCGGCCACCACGAGGCCGTCGGCCATGTCCTGGCCCTCGGCGCGCGCCGGGGCCGACCAGGCCAGACCGGGAACCGTGTAGGCGGCGAGGAACCGGTCACCGGCCGCCCCGGCGCCCGCGTCCAGCAGAATGCGCGCCCAGCGTTCCTCGTCGGCGGACCGGAACCCGTCTCCGGCCACGCCCGCGGCGCGCCCGGCCCGGCGCTCCCGCCACATCCGGTACAGGTGCCTGGGCAGCCGCGGGCCGCCGATCCACGGGCGCTTGGCGGCGGCGACGATGGCCTGGCCGAGCTCCATGGTGGCCGACCGCTTCACCGACAGGAGCTGCGACTCGGCGGCGGCGAGCTGCCGGTGCGTGTCGCGCAGGGCCCGGGCCAGCCGGTCCCGTTCCGCGGCGAGGGCGATTCCCTGCGCGGCGCTGCCCGGGTCGCCGCCCTCTTCGGGGCCGGGCTCATCGGTTTCAGCGGGCGCGTAGACGGTCAGCGCCAGGTCGGCGCTCTCGTTGTCGGTCATGATGTTGCGGTGGTCTCCTCAGCCGTCGCTGGCCAGCCAGTCGGTGATGATCCGCCCGATGCGCACCCCCGCGCGGCCGTCCCACAGCGGCGGCAGCTCACCGGTGTACGGCCCGTCGTCACACGCCTTCAGCACGGCCGAGGCCAGCTCGGCGGACCTGATGAGCCTATTGCTGCCGCTGGTGATCGTGATGGGCCGTTCGGTATTCGGGCGGACGGTCAGGCACGGCACGCGCAGCAGCGTGGTTTCCTCCTGCACGCCGCCGGAGTCGGTGGCCACCGCCGCCGCGCCGCGGACCAGGCCCATGAACTCCAGGTAACCCAGCGGCGGGCAGGCGTGCACGCCCGGATGCGAGCTGAGCCCGGCCGCCTCCAGCACGGCCCGCCCGCGCGGGTGCACCGGGATGACCACGTCGATGACGGCGGCGATCTCGTGCAGGGCCCGGACCAGCTCGGCCGCGATCGCCGGGTCGTCCACGTTCGACGGACGGTGCAAGGTGGCGGCCACGTACCGTTCCGGCAGCCCCAGCCCGGCGCGGACGGCAGCGGTGTCGAACCGGTCCATGTTGGCCAGCAGGGTGTCGATCATCGGGTTGCCGACCAGGTAGATCGACCCCACCGGGCGGCCCTCGTTGGCCAGGTAGCCGACCGCCTCGGGGGAGGTCGCGAACATCAGGCTGGAGATCTGGTCGGTGAGCCGGCGATTGATCTCCTCCGGCATCGTCTCGTCGAAGCTGCGCAGGCCGGCCTCGACGTGCGCGAGCGGGATGTGCAGCTTGGACGCCACCAGCCCCGCGGCCACGGTGGAGTTCACGTCGCCGTACACGACGACCAGGCCGGGGGGATGTTCGGTGAAGTCCTGCTCCAGCCCGGTCATTGCCGCCGCCGTCTGCTGGGCATGACTGCCCGAGCCCACGCCCAGGTTGACGTCGGGTTCGGGCAGGCCGAGCTGGACGAAGAACACCTCGGACAGCCGCTCGTCGTAATGCTGGCCGGTGTGGACCACCCGCTGCTGGTGCCCGAGCGCCGCGAGCGCCCGGATCACCGGCGCCGCCTTGACGAAGTTCGGGCGGGCGCCGAGCACGTGGGTGATGGGTGCGAGCATCGCTGTCCTTTGCGCGTTCCGGGCGGTTAGCCCTGTTCAGATCACGTTCCGAGCACCGATCCAGATCGCCGGCCTGATCCTGGTGTCTTCAATTTTGCGGTCCCTGCGGAGCGCCGCGGTGCACCCGCGCCGCCGGTCCGGTCACGCCGACGCACTATCATTCGCCGACGTGACGTCGCGTCCCTTCCCGCGGTCCGGCCGCCAGGATTCGCCGGGCCCGCAGCAGCCCCGCCCCCGGAACTCCTGGTTCCCCTCGGCCTGGCGGGTGTCGCCGCGGGTGCTCATCCTGGCGGCGTCCGTCACGTGGCGGCACGTCACCGCCGATCCGGTGCGCTCCCTCTTGCTCGGCTGGCGCGTACTACCCCGCAGGCTACGCCCCTGGCTGAGGTGGGCGGGCCCCTACGGGCGAGCCGCCGTGCTCTGGGGATCGGGCGACCGGAAGGCGGCACTGAGCCTGCTCGGCACCATGCCCCGGCGGCTGGCGGCCTTCGCGCTGGCCGTAGACCGGCCGGACGCCGCGCGGCGCGCACTCGACCGGATGCCCGTCGCCGACCCGGCCCGGGCCACCCTGCTCGCCCGCCTGGCCGCCCGCGAGGGCCGTCTGAACGACGGCATCGCGGCCCTGGACGGCGTGGCCGCGCGCCGCGCCGTCAAGCTGCGGGCCTCGCTGGCCGGCGAGCTCTACGTGCTGACCGACGGCATACCGCGCCCCGAACGCGCCGGAGCCGTCCCGCTGCCCCGGACAACTCCCGTGCCGGGGCGCGTGCTGCACCTGGTCACTGACGCGCTGCCGACGACCAACGCCGGCTACACGGTCCGGACCCAGCGGATCGCGGCCGCCCAGCGCGAGGCCGGCCTGGACCCGCACGTGCTGACCAAGGCCGGGTTCCCGGTGGCGCAGGGTCATCTGGATGGGCGCCGCCTCGCCGAGGTGGACGGCGTCCCCGTACCACCGGCTGATCCCGTACCGGCTGCCGTCCCGCGCCGACGCCGCGGCCGCGCTCGGCCTGGACCTGGCGGCCCGGCTGGCCGGGCGGCTGCGGCCCGCGGTCCTGCACGCCGCGAGCAACCATCTCAACGGCCAGCTCGCGCTCGCCCTGCGCGAGGACTCCGGCCTGCCGGTGATCTATGAGGTGCGGGGCTTCTGGGAGGAAACCTGGCTCTCCCGGCACGGCGCCGTCCCTGGTGACCCGGCCGCGCAGGCTCGCCAGCCCGGTGATACGCCCAGCCGGGCCCGTTCGGCATCATGGCCACCGGCGGAACCGGTGCCGGCGGTGACGGCACGCAGGGCCCCCGTGGCGCCCGCCCGGCTGCCCGGTGCCGACCTCGCCGCGAGCGACTTCTACCAGCTCAGCCGCGCGGCGGAAACCCGCTGCATGACCGAGGCTGATCTCGTCGTCACGCTCGGCGAGGCCATGCGGGAAGAGATCGTGGCGCGCGGCGTCGCCGCCGACAAGGTCATCGTCGTACCCAACGCCGTCTCCGCGGACTTTCTGGAGCCGCTGCCCGACGGTGCGCCGCTGCGTGAGTCGCTCGGCATCCGGCCCGGCGAGCTGGTCGTGGGGATGGTCTCGAACCTGGTCGCCTACGAGGGCGTCGGCACGCTGCTGGAAGCCGCCGGGGAGCTGCGCCGCCGTGGCCTGGCGGTCCGCCCGCTGATCGTCGGTGACGGTACCGAACGGGCCGCACTGGAGCGTCTCGCCGGGCAGCTGGGCCTGACCGGCACGGCGATCTTCACCGGGCGCGTCCCCATGTCGCAGGTGCGCCGCTACCACGCCGTGCTGGATTTGTTCGCCGTGCCCCGGACCAGTGACCGGGTTTGCCAGCTCGTCACGCCGCTGAAGCCGGTGGAGGCCATGGCCAGCGGCCTGTGCGTCGTGGCCAGCGACGTCGGCGCGCTCCGGGAGATTATCCGGCCCGAGGTCACCGGGGCACTGGCGACTTCCGGGGATTCGGCGTCCTTTGCCAATATCATGGAGCCGCTGCTCTACAGTTCAGATATTCGGCGCAAACTCGGGGCGAACGCGCGGGAATGGGTGGCCAGGGACCGGACCTGGGCGCACAACGCGGCGATCTACCGGGCAGCCTATGAACGTCTCGGCGCCGTCTGACATCACATCCTCAGGTGAAGGGACGCCGATGCAGGTCGATTTGCTGGTGATCGGTCTCGGCTACGTGGGCCTGCCCCTGGTGCGGGAGGCGACGAAGGCCGGCCTCAGCGTCGTCGGGTACGACATCGGCCAGGGTGTCGTGAACGGCCTCAACGGCGGGCACTCCCACGTGGATGACATCTCCGACGGCGACGTGGCCCGGATGCTCGCGGCCGGTTTCCGCGCCACCACCAGCGAGCCGGGGGCCGGCGAGCCGGACACCATCGTCATCTGCGTGCCCACCCCGCTGTCGGAGGCGGACGGCCCCGACCTGACCGCCGTGCGGGCCGCCTCGGACACGGCCGGGCGGCTGCTGCGCCGCGGCACGCTGGTGGTGCTGGAGTCGACCACGTACCCGGGCACCACGGACGAGCTGGTCCGGCCGATCCTGGAGAAGGCGTCCGGGCTCAGCGCCGGGGTGGACTTCAACCTGGCGTTCTCGCCGGAGCGGATCGACCCTGGCAACCCCGTTTACGGGCTGCGGAACACCCCCAAGGTCGTCGGCGGCCTCACCCCGGACTGCACCGCGGCGGCCACGCGGTTCTACGGCAGGGTCTGCGACCAGGTGGTCGAGGCCAGGTCGCCGCGCGAGGCCGAGATGGCCAAGCTGCTGGAGAACACCTACCGGCACGTCAACATCGCGCTCGTCAACGAGATGGCCGTGTTCTGCCACGAGCTCGGCATCGATCTGTGGGACGCGATCCGGTGCGCGTCCACCAAGCCGTTCGGCTTCCAGCCCTTCTACCCGGGCCCCGGCGTCGGCGGGCACTGCATCCCCATCGACCCGAACTACCTGTCCTACAAGGTCCGTACGCTGGGCTACCCGTTCCGTTTCGTGGAACTGGCGCAGGAGATCAACGGCCGGATGCCGGGCTACGTGGTGGACCGCGCCGCGGAGCTGCTCAACCGGCACGCCAAGCCGCTGAACGGCGCTAACGTGCTGCTGCTCGGGGTGACCTACAAGCGGGACATCGCCGACCAGCGCGAATCACCGGCGCGGCCGATCGCGCGCCGGCTGCTCGCGCGCGGCGCCGTGCTCGCCTACCACGATCCGCACGTGCCGGACTGGGCGATCGACGGCCAGCCGGTGCGGCGGGCCACCGACCTGGACACCGAGATCGTCACCGCGGACGTCGTCATCCTGCTGCAGGACCACAGCGAGTACGACCTCGAGCAGCTCGCCGGCGAGGCCAAGCTGTTCTTCGACACCCGGGGCAAGCTGGCCGGGGGCGGCCGGGCGGGACCGTCCTCCTCCTCGTCCTTCTCGGCCCCGAACACCGAGACGCTGTAACCGCCGATGCGCGTCGTCGTCTGCACCGTGGTGCACCATCCGGCGGACGCCCGGATCCTGCACCGCCAGATCCGGGCGCTGCTGGATGCCGGGCACCAGGTCACCTACATCGCGCCGTTCCGCGCGTGCGGCGTCACCCTGCCCGCGTCCTTCTGGGCGGAGCTGACCACCGCCGACGTGCCGCGGGCCGTCGGCCGGCGCCGGCTGGGGGCGTTGCGCGCGGCCCGGCGCCAGCTCGCCCGGTACGCCCCGGGCGCGGACGTTATGCTCGTCCACGACCCCGAGCTGCTGCTGGTGCTGCCGCTGGTCCGGCGCCGGCCGCCGACGATCTGGGACGTGCACGAGGACACCGCCGCCGCCCTCGGGACCAAGGCGTGGCTGCCGCCCGCGCTGCGCCGGCTGGTGGCGTCGGCGGTGCTGCGGGCCGAGCGGATCGCCGAACGGCACCTGCACCTGATCGTGGCCGAGGCGGCTTATCGCGGCCGGTTCCGGGGCACGCACCCGGTCGTGCCGAACACCACGTACGTGCCGGAGGAGCCCGCCCCGTCCGACGGCCGCGGGCGGGTGGTGTACGTGGGGCACATCTCCCCGGACCGGGGGGTCTCGGAGATGGTCGCGCTGGCGGAGCTTCTCCGGCCGCACGGGATCACCGTCGAGCTGGTGGGTTCGGCCGACGCGCAGGCCCGGGCCGTGCTGGAGCCCGCGTGCGCGGCCGGGCTGGTGCGCTGGCACGGGTTCGTGCCGAATGACGGGGCCATGCTGATCACCGACGGGGCGCTGGCCGGGCTGTCGCTGCTGCAGGACGACCCGAACTTCCGCCACTCGATGCCGACCAAGGTTGCGGAGTACATGGCCCGCGGCGTGCCGGTCGTCACCACGCCGCTGCCGCTGGCCGTGGACCTGGTGCGGCGGCACGAATGCGGGTTCGTGGTGCCGTTCGGGGATCCGGGGGCGGCCGCCGAGGCGATCCTTTCGCTGCAGCGCGACCCGGCCCTGCGCGACGCGATGGGCGCCCGCGGGCACCAGGGGGCCAGCACATACCTGCGCTGGCCGGAAGACGCCCGGGCGTTCGTCGCCCAGCTGGAGCAGTGGGCGGGAGTGGCTTCCGAGGCGACGCCGCGCGCCGGGGGGGCGCCCCGCGCAGATGCGACGCCGCGCGCCGGGGCGCCTTCGCCCGTTTCCGGCCGGGATCGCCGATAGGATCGCGCTGTGCAGAACCAGGTGCCGGACGTTTCGCCGCCGGACCGGTCGTCAGCGGGCCGGCCGTCGCGGTTCGGCCGGCTGCGCGCGCTGGTCGTGGCCAATAAGCTGTTTACGCTGGTCTTGGCCGCCGGAGCGGTGCTGCGGCTGATTACTGTGCTCGGCTATCCGGGCGCGCTCTGGTTCGCCGGTGACTCCTACGTCTACCTGGGCGCGGCGCTGCGGCTCCGGCCCGACCTGTCCAAGTCGACCGGCTACTCGCTGTTCCTCAAGGTGCTCGAGCCGTTCCACAGCCTGACCCTGGTCACCATCGTGCAGCACCTGATGGGCCTGGCTATCGGGGTCCTGCTGTACGTGCTGCTCCGGCGGGCCCGGGTGCCGAAGCTGTGGGCCACCCTGGCCACCGTGCCGGTGCTGCTCAACGGCTTCCAGATCGAGCTCGAGCACATGATCATGGCCGACACGCTCTTCATGTTCCTGCTCGTGGTGGCGGCCGAGATCCTGCTCTGGCGGCGGCGCCCGTCCTGGCCGGCCGTGCTGGTGGCGGGCCTGCTCACCGGGTACGCCGTCACGGTGTGGAGCGGCGGCCTGATCCTGCCGGTCGTCTTCTTCGTCTTCGTGATCGTGCGCCGGATGGGCTGGCGCGCGCTGGCCGCGATCGTGGCCGGCTGCGCCGTCCCCATCGTCGGCTACGCGGCGTGGTTCCACTCCTGGAGCGGGACATTCGCGCTCACCCAGTCCGAGGGCTTCTACCTGTACGGCCGGACCTCCTCGTTCGCCAACTGCGCGATCATCAACCCGCCGGCCAGCGAGCGGTACCTGTGCCTGTCCACCCCGGTGACCAAGCGCGAGCCTCCGGGCAGCGCTCGTCTGGCATATCGCGCAGGTCCACGAGGTGCCGGGCGGCCCGGTCAGCGTGGCCGGCAACAAGGTCCTGCGCGATTTCGCCATCCGGGCCATGGAGGCCCAGCCGGTGAGCTACGCGCACGCCATCGTGGACGGGCTCGTCCTGTCGGTGGACTGGAAGCGGTACAACTACCCGAGCAAGGGCACCGTCTACGACTACTACTTCCACACCAAGCCGCAGGCCGTGCCCAGCCACGTCTGGATCCCGCCCAAGACCGCGCGGCAGGACATCCTGGCCTACGGGCACCAGGGCATCAGCCGCGTGGTCAAGCCGTTCGCGTACCTGATGTCCGGCTACGAGCGGGTGTTCTACCTCTACGGGCCCCTGTTCGGGCTGATCCTGGTGCTGGGGCTGGGCTCTATCGTCCGGGTGACCCGGCGCCCCGGCGGCGGGTTCCGGCTGGAGCGATGGCGCGCCGGGCCGAGCGCGATGCCGAGCGCCCTGCCCTGGGCGTGCGCCGTGGTGCTGCTGGTGTTCCCGATCGCGGTGGCCGACTTCGATTACCGGTACGTTCTGCCGGTCATCCCCTTCGCCTGCCTGGCCGCTGGCCTGGCCTTTGCGTCCCCGGCGTCCCGGACGGACCCGTCGGACCCCTCGCCGGCCGGCGCCGAAGCGGCCCTCCCGTCTCCCGGCGCGGATCCGGGGATGCCCGCCCCCGCATCACCCGGAGCTGATGCTGCAGAGCCCGGCAGCGCCGGCGAACCCCACCAGCCCGTAAAGTCCCGCCAGTTACTCAGGCACCGTCATCCGATATCGGGCCGCTTCCGCCCGGGATCCCCTTTTAGTGCTGGGAACGGGCGCTGGCCTGTGCGTTTGTGGCTGCTGGGCGGGACGCGGGAGAATACCCTTGCGGTGGCGAGCGAGTCGGCCGGGCGGCCGCGCCGCGCGACGCGCGGTGAGGAAGGTCCGGGCTCCGCAGGGCAGGGTGGTCGGTAACACCGACCCGGGGTGACCCGCGGGACAGTGCCACAGAAAACAGACCGCCTCCCATGGTCCGGCCCCTGGCCGGCCGGGGAGGTAAGGGTGAAACGGTGGTGTAAGAGACCACCAGCGCCCGGGGTGACCCGGGCGGCTTGGTAAACCCCACCCGGAGCAAGGCCAAGAGGGAAGCGTCCCGCTATTTTCCGCTTCCTGCGCGAGCGTTTGAGGACGGCCCGTCCGATGCTCGCGGGTAGGCCGCACGAGGCTGTCGGCAACGGCAGCCCTAGATGGATGGCCGTCGGCCCGCATCCGCGGGTGCACAGAACCCGGCCTACAGGCCGGCTCGCTCGCTACCAGGCCGCTGACCTGCGGCTTCCCGTTCACTGGGCACTCCTGTTCCGTTCCAGTTCCGCCAGGGCTTCACGGATGGCGCCGTCAAGTGCCCCCCGGCCGAGTCCCTCAGAGTCGGGGAACAGGTGCCCGTAGGTGTCCATCGTCTCGGCGATCGTCGCGTGCCCTAGCCGCGTCTGGATCACCTTCGGGTTCAGGTTCGCGGCGATCAGGGTGCTCGCGTAGAAGTGACGCTTATGCGGAATTCCGCATAAGCGGCATTAGGCGGACGGCTGGGTTATGCGCCCTTCCGTGGCGTTTCCGCTGCTAGGAGCGGCGGAGCTCGTGTTGTAGTCCGCATAATTTCGCGTGCGCTGGCGTCAGCGCCCGAGCGAGTCGAGCCAGCCGATCAGGGACGAGTCGAGGGTCCAGTCTGGCAAGGCGTCTGGAGTGAGCGGTTCGTAGGCATTTTCGATCGCCTTGCGTTTGGCCTCGGCGTCTGCACGGGCGTAGATCTCGGTGGTGGACACATCGGCGTGGCCGAGCAGATCACGGATGTAGATCAGGTTGACACCGGCCTGGACCAGGTGCATGGCCCGGCTCCGCCGGAGCGTGTGAGGCGTGATCGGCAGGCCGGGAGCCCAGCCGGGGTCGCGCGCCCGGACGGCGCGCACGTGGCGGGCCAGCAGCTTGGCCACCCCGGACCGGGTCAGTCTGGAGTGGTTCGGCCCGGCGAACAGCGGGTCGGCGTCGGCACCGACGCCGGGATGCCGATCGCGGTGGTCGAGGTAGCCGGCGGCGAGCTGGGCGGTCGGGTCCATCACGGGCACGTACCGGATCTTGGAACCCTTCCCGCGGATCACCACCGTCATCGGGCTGCCGCGGCGGATGTCAGCGACGTCGAGGTCGCAGAGTTCCTGGACGCGGGCGGCGGTGTCGTAGGCCAGGGCGAGCAAGACGGTATCCCTGACGGCGCGTGCGCTTGCCGTGCCGGGTTCGGCGAGCAGCATCTTGACCTCGTCGCCGGTCAGGTGCTCTAGCTGCGGGGCCGGGGTCTTCTTCTGCCGGATCGCGAGGACCTGAGTGACCTGGTCGAGACGGTCGGGCTGCTCGACGGCGGTATAGCGGCAAAACGACTTGATCACCGCCAGACGCTGGTTGCGGGTGGATGCCGAGCAGTTCCGCTCGGCCTCTAGCCAGTCCAGGAACCGCAGGATGCGGGGCCGGTCGATGTCGGCCAGGCGCAGCTTCTCCGGCGGTATCCGCTCCGCGTCCCTGAACCAGGTGAGCAGCAGTTTCATCGCGTCCCGGTAGGATGAAGTGGTTTTTGGCGAGGCTGCGCGCTCCCCGGCCAGGTGGTCGATGAAAAACTTCGTCAGCCAGCGCCCGGCAAGCTCCGGCGGCGGTGCGGGCCGCGGGTTCACTGCTCGTCCCCGGGTGCGGGGATGACATAGCCGAACCGGATCTGGGCCCTGGCCATCACCTCGGGATAAGCGTCCGCGGTCAGCCTCAGGTAATACTGGGTGCCGCGAAGATCGGCGTGGCCCATGTAGCACGCCAGGTAGGGCAGCATCACCGTCAGGTCCGCGCCTTGCGCGGCCCAGCGCCGCAGGTTGGCGACCGCGAAGCCGTGGCGCAGCGAGTGCGGGTGCGGGCCGCCGGTGAAGTGGGGGATGCCGGCGTCGGCCAGGTAGCCGCGGAACCGCACGTATACGGTCGACTGATTAACCGGCAGGCCGGCCGCGACGCTGTAGAACACGTAGTCGCTGGTTCCGGGGGCGGGGTGCGCGGCCGCGATGTAGCCCTCCAGGGTCGCGGTGAGCCGGCCGGTGACCGGCACGGTCCGGCTCTCGCCGTTCTTGGAGTCGCGGATCCGCAGCGTCCCGCTACGCGTGTCCACATCGGCCAGGGTCAGGCTGAGCGCCTCGGACACTCTTAGCCCGGCACCGTAGAGCACCCTGAACAGGACCGGGTTGACCATGGCCTTGTTTGAGAAGCTGGACATGGGCTGGGAGTCGATCGCGGCGAACAAGCGGCGCACCTCGTCGTCGGTGAACACATACGGGGGCTGGTGGCGGACACGGACCTCAGTTGCCGCGGCCGGGGTCCAGGCATCCCAGCCGGCCGCCCGGGCGTACCCGGCCAGCTGGCGCAGCGCCAGCTCGTTACGCCGGATGGTGGAGGACCGCAGGTGGCCGCCGTAAAGGAACCCGTCGACCGCTTCCTTGGTGATTGACCCGTCCGGGTAACCCTCCCGCCGGCAGTGGCCGGCGAACTGACGCAGCACCCGCTCCTGGGCTTTGAACCTGTATCCGCCAGCGTGGCGCGAAGCGGCCAGCTCGGCGACCAGGCCCGGCAGCGTCGCCTCAGGCACCGTGCTCACCCGCCCCCGGCTTGCCGGTGACGTCTTCGACGTCCAGCGCGCAACATCGCAGCCGTTCGGCGTCGAAGCGCAGGTAGTAGGCCTGGGTTGTGTCACTGGAGACGTGTCCCAGCACCGCTGATATCACCGGCATCGGCGCGCCGTTGCCGATCATGGCCACGGCCAGCGCGCCGCGCAGGGAATGCATCCCGCACACCTGCCCGGGCGGGAACTCGATCCCCGCGCGGGCCGCGTAGCGCGACAGCCGGCCGGCGACCGACGCGGAGCACCCGAACGCGCCGAAGGGATGGCGGTGCTTGATGAACACCTTCGCGCAGGCGGTTTCGGGGCGGCCGTGCCGGACATAATCGATGATCGCCCAGCCGACGTCGTCCAGTAGCGGCAGGCTCAACGGCCGGCCCGTCTTGCGCTGGACGATCGTGATGGTCTTCGCCCGCCAGTCCAGGGCGCCGAGTCCGAGCTGGCGCAGATCGGAGATCCGCAGGCCGAGCCGCGCGGTCATCAAGATCATCGCGTAGTCGCGTTTGCCGGTGGCGGACTGGCGGTCGATCACGGCCAGCAGCCGCCGGATCTCCTCAGCGGTCCACAGGTGCGGCTCGGACTCGTGGCGGAGGTGCCGGTGCGGCGGCAGCCGGCCGGCCAGGCTCTGCGGTGTGCGGCCCGTGGCGGCCAGGAAGGCCAGGAAGTCCGCCAGGGATGACCTCATACC
Organism: uncultured Actinomycetes bacterium; assembly: GCA_963809975.1. Classification (GTDB taxonomy): domain Bacteria; phylum Actinomycetota; class Actinomycetes; order Streptosporangiales; family Streptosporangiaceae; genus Bog-532. Next base: position 21,962 of record CAWELT010000019.1, on the reverse strand, counting down.
CGCGATGGTCTTGCGGCGCAGCCCGCGTTGCCGCAGCAGGAAACCCGACACGTCCCGCACGCCGAGGGCGGCCAGGTCACCGGCGCCCATCTCGTCCAGGTAGCCCAGGAACCGGCTGACCGCCTTGTCCTTCGCGGCCACGGTCGCCTCGGCGTTGCCGCGCACGCGGCACGAGGCAACGTAGTCATCTCGGAGCAGGCGGAACCGGGCAGGACAGCCGTCCTTCGCCGGGATCACCGGCTGGCCGATGACGACCGCCCGGCCTGCCAGCGCGTCGGCCATCAGCACCACCGGCCGGCGGACCGCCTGGACATCCTTGTCCCGGACTGGCTCCCGCAACGCCCCCAGCCTGGTCCCGGTCTGTCCAGCGATGAAATCCAGGCACAACCTGGTCGCCCGCACTGCTCAGGCCGCGCCCGGCCAGGAAGGCCGCGAACCGGTCCAGCACAACCTGATGGCGCCAGATTGCGCCCTCGGACCTCCCTGCCCCGCGTAGCGCCGCCAGGACACGGTCCGCAGCCGCCCTGACATCTGCCTCTCCCATGAGAACCACCTCTGCGTTCAGCAGCGGAAATGAACGAACAAGGTGACTCTTCGCCGGTGCGAGTACACGGCGCAGCATTATGCGGACTACAACACGAGCTCCGCCGCCCCTAGCAGCGGAAACGCCACGGAAGGGCGCATAACCCAGCCGTCCGCCTAATGCCGCAGATCGTGATAACGGGTGCCCTGCGGCAGCCCGGCCGCCTTTACAGCCGCCCGCCAGATGTCACCGAAGGCGCTGCGGCGGACAAGGCGCCCGGCCACGGTGGACATGATCACCTCGCCCAGGCCGGCGCCGTACCGCTGCACGTGGGCGCTGATCTCGCTGAGCACCCAGTCATCGGCTGGGATGACCCGCTGGGACGCCCTGGTCTTCAGCGGGGCGAGCGAGCCATTTTGCGCTTGTTCCAGGGCGTGAATGTGGCGCCGCAGGAAGTCAACGCGCGGAATGGTCAGCCCTGTTGCCTCGCCGAATCTCAGGCCGCTGGCACCCAGCGCGACGGCGACCCGGTAACGCCCGCTGATCACCTCCGCGAGGGTCACAACGGCCGCCGGGGGCAGCGGTTCCAGCACGCGCGGCTCGGCTCTGGGCAGCGGGACCCGCGAGCAGGGGTTGACGGTGATCACCCCGTCCGTGACCGCGGCCGTCATCATCGCGCGGAGCACGGCGTACACGGTCTCGGTGGTGGTCGGGGCCAGCTCGGCCGACTTGACCGCAACGAAAGCCTTCATGTCGCTGCGGGTGAGGCTGCGCATGCGCCGCTCGCCGTAGAGGGGCCATACGTGCGTCCGCAGGTGAGACGCGTACGTGGCCGCAGAGTTCGGCCGCAGGTGGACAAGCGACGGCAGGAAGTTCTGCTCGCCGTACTCGCGTGCCGTGATCGAGCCGCGCCGGGGATCGACATAGGTGCCGCGCAGTGCGTCCGCTTCCATCGCGGTCGCGTACCGCAGCGCATCAGCCTGCCGGGCATGCGCCTTCGTGTGCTCGCAACCGTCCGGCCCCGGCCAGACGGCGAGCCAGCGCTTCGCCTTCGGGTTCCCGCCCCGGTCGGGGTGACGGGCGGTCGGCTGCCCCGACCTGTCCTTCCACAGGTCACGGACGCGCGGCATCAGCGGTCACCCCCGCCCTCGTCCTCAAGAACTACCCAGTCGCCCGCCGCTGGGTCCCACTTCTTGACCTCGTTCGTGGCCTGGCTGACCTTAGCGCGGCTGACGATGCCGTCCTCGGCGAGCTGCCTGAGTATCTCCTCCTGCTGTTCCGCCTGCTGCCGCCACTCAGCCTCGGGTACCTCGCTGTAGAACTTCCGCGCGTCTGTACCCGGCAGCGCGCGGTTTCCCCTGATCCAGGCTCGCGCGTAGCCGTTACGCGCGGCGGCCTCCGGGGTGAGGTAGATCCAGCCATCATCGTCGAGCGGCACGATCAGATGTACGGGGGCGACCTCAAGGACGGCGGCCAGGGCGAGTAGTTCCTCGACGCTGACCGCGGCCCGCCTGCCGTTTTCGAAGCTGGCAACGACGTTCCGGTCCCATCGAAGTCCGGCCTCCGTCATCTTTTCCCCGAGCTGGGCCGCAGTCAGCCCCCGGGCGGAGCGAACTTCCCGTACCCGCTGGGCGATCACCTGATGAGGCCGTCTGGGCTCGGGATGCGGCTGCTCGTGTGTCATAAACACACACTAGCGCGGGAAATTGACAGACGCTACCGGCGATCACACAATGGTGACCATCCCGCGCCCGTGCGGGATAGCTACGCATTAATGCGGGACGATCACGCACAGGAGATCAGACCATGCCAGTCAAGCCATCCGAGCGGCACCTCAGTCCCGAGGAACTCGCAGCCCGGGAAGCAGTACCTCTCGAAACCGTCTACCAATGGAACCGGCAGGGGACCGGGCCGCGGTACATGCGGATCGGCCGCCATGCTCGCTACCGGCTGGCGGACGTGATCGCGTGGGAGAACGGCAGGTACGCGGATCGTTCGCTGCCTGGCGGGACGGGGGGCGGTCACGCTGCCTGACATGCCAGGAGGCCGCCCCCGGCAGGTAAACGGCCCCCACGACAACACACCGACACGCACCAAGATAGCCGAGCGCAAGCTGCCGACCGCGTACGCGTCCGTGTTCGAGCCGCAGGGGCAGCGCGCATGCTACTGGCTCACCTTCAGGTGCCCGATCTGCGACACGTACGTGTTTGCCCGCTGCCGCCGGCTCGATGAGGTTTCCGGCCCGCGCAAGGTCACCCGCGGGCACCGGGTCAAGACCGTCGCGGCGAGGATCTACGGCCGTCCCGATGGGGAGGCTGCGTGAGCGCCCCGACCGTCCGGGATCCGGCGCTGCAGAACGCGGCCGTCATGCATGCGGAGCGCGGCTGGCACGTGTTCCCCTGCCTGCCCGGGGACAAGCGGCCTGCCGTGGACAAGTGGGAGCAGCGGGCTCTCGCCGACCTCGAGCGCGTGCGCCGGTACTGGCCATCCGGCCGGCACAACATCGGCGTCGCCTGCGGGCCCTCGGGCCTGGTCGTGGTCGACCTGGACACGCACGGCACGATCCCCGGTGACTGGCAGCTGCCTGGCATCCGCGATGGCAAGGACGTGCTCGCCCAGATCTGTGAGTGGGCAGGCCAGCCGTGGCCAGCCACACATACCGTCGCGACTCCGTCGGGTGGCTGGCATCTGTACTACCGGGCCCCGGAAGACACGGAGATCCGAAACTCGGCCAGCCTGATCGGCCCTCTGGTTGACGTCCGCGGCCGGGGCGGGTACGTGGTCGGCGAGTGCTCCATCATCGGCGGCCGGGCATATGAGCCCCTCGACGCCGGCGACCCGGTGCCGCTGCCGCCGTGGATCACCCGCCTGCTCACCCGGCGCCCGGCCGCCGAACGATCCGCAGGGCCGCACCCGGGCACTGCGGACGGACGGTTGCGTAGCCTCGTCGCCACCGTGCGCAACGGCAAACCCGGGGATCGAAACGGCCCTTTGTACTGGGCGTCCTGCCGCGCTGCAGAGCTGATCGCAGCGGGCAAGGTCGACCGGGATGCCGCCGAGGAGCACCTCGTCGCCGCAGCGGCCGAGGCTGGTCTGCGGGGCGGCAAACGTGAGGCGCGCCGTACGTTCGCCTCGGCAATGCGCACGGCCGGCGGCGATGCCCAGTGACCAGGACGCCACCGCCGGATGATAGGAAGCGGGCGGCGCAGGAAGCGGGCGGCAACGTGCCGCCTGGCCGCAAGCTGGTCCTCACCCCGGCGTCAGAGATCAACCCCGAGCCGGTTGTCTGGGCGTGGGAGGACAACGGCGCCGGGCGCATACCGTCCGGATCGTTCGGCCTGTTCGCCGGCCGGGAGGGCACCGGCAAGAGCTCTTTCCTGATCTCGATGTCCGCGCAAGTGACTAAGGGCGATCTGCCGAGCGCGTTCAAGGGTGACCCGCGGGCGGTCATCTACGTAGCTGTCGAGGACTCGTGGAAGTTCACCATCGTCCCAAGGCTCATGGCGGCAGGCGCGGATCTGACCCGGGTCTACCGGGCCGAGGTGGAGGTCAGTGAAGGCGGCACTGTCACCCTCAGCCTGCCGTCCGACAACAAGCTCGTAGAAGACGCGATCCGGCAATATGACGTCGCCCTGGTCGCCCTCGACCCCCTGATGTCGGCGATCAGCGACCACCTCGACACCCACGTCAACCGCGAGGTGCGGCGGGCCCTCGACCCGCTGGCCCGTCTCGCCGACCGGACCGGCGCCCTCATTGCCGGCATCGCGCACTTCAACAAGTCCAGCGGCACCGACGCCTCGTCACTGATCACCGCATCCGGTGCGTTCAAGGACGTGGCCCGGTTCATCTTCGCGTTCGCCACCGACGATGAGGACGGCACCCAGGTCATCACCCAGACCAAGAACTCCCTCGGCCGCAGCGACCTGCCGTCGCTTGCCTACCGAATCATCACGGCTACGGTGCCGACCGGGAAAGGTGACGCCAGCGTCGGCCGGTTCGTCCTCGACGGTGAGACCGAGCGCAGCGTCCGGGACATCCTCGGCGCCCAGGACGGTCAGGAGCGAGACGCGAAGGCGCGCGCCGAGGCGTTCCTGCGGTCGGCGCTCGCCGCCGGGCCACGGCCGACAAAGGACGTCGAGGAGGAGGCGCGCCACGGTCACCAGATCGCCAAGCGGACGCTCGAACGTGCCCGCACCTCGCTGCGGATCGTGGCCCGGAAGATCGGGACCGACTGGTACATCGCCCTCCATGAGCATGAGGGTGACCTTAAGGACTTCAGCCCGCCAGGGGCCAAAACTGATCTACCTGCGAAGACCGCCAAGACCGCCAAGTCCTCCCCCCAGGCGAAGTTGGCGGAGTTGACTCCGGTCCCGCGGGCGTTGCGCAGGCCCAGCAGTGACCGCAGTGCTGGCCCGGCAGGTGTTCTCTGTCTCCCGCGCAGCCGACTTCCTCGAGGCGCGGGCGCTGGTCTCACAGACCGGCCAGCCCGAAAGCCGCTTCGGTGATGTCGTGGTCAAGGAGCTGCTCGACAACGCCCTCGACGCCTCCGAGACAGCCGGGGTGCAACCGGAGATCACGGTCACGATCGAGACCGGCGGCGACATCCAGTTGGTGACGGTGGCCGACAACGGCGCGGGCATCCCACCCGGTGTTGTCGGCCGCATCCTCGACTTCGCCACCCTGACGTCGGACAAGGCCCTGTACCGGTCACCATGCCGCGGCGCGCCGGGCAACGCACTCAAGACGATCATCGGGATCCCCGCCGCGCTCGGCGTCACCGACCCGGTCATCATCGAGGCCCGCGGTGTCCGCAACGTGGTCGCTGTCAGCCTCGACGCCGCCGGGCCTGCCGGTCGGCCGCCAGCCGGGCGCAAAGGATTCAAAGCCTCGGCGCAAGTCCGGGTACAACGCGCGGTGGGAACGTCAGCGCGGCGGCACCGGCCGTCTGGTTCACGCCGACCCGGTAGAGCAGCCGGGCCCGTCCACCAGCCCCCGCCCCTGAACCCTGACCGCGACCTGACCGTGATGTGTGTATCACGAAACCATCACGAGGAGGATCCGGGTGAGTTTAGCGCACAGGTCACCCCGCAAGATCGTGAAAGTCATGCGGTCAGGACGGCACACGGCACCATCGCAAGCAGGGAGGGTGGCGGGGAAAGCCGTGCAGGCCGCCCCGGCGATGGCGGTCACAGCCGTCGCGCTGACATCTGCCCCGCACGGTCATGCCGTGGCACCGGCCAGGCACACGACCGTGATCATGAGAGAGATGGCCCGCACCGCACCGGCCGCCCCGGTCAGCCGCACTTACGTGGTGCGCCCGGGGGACACCCTGTCGGGGATCTCCGCCCGGGTGTATGGGAGGGCGGATGCCTGGCCAGCGCTTTACCGGGCGAACCGGTCAGTGATTTCCAGTCCCAGCCTGATCTACCCGGGGCAGCGGCTGGCTGTACCGGCGCGTCCGGCCGCCGGGCCCGCCCCGGGAACATCCAGCCCGGGAACAACCGGCACTATGCGGGGCAGCGCGCAGCACGTGACCGCGGCCACCGCCCCCGCCGCCCCAGGCGTCCCGCCCAGATTCCAAGCCTGCGTCATCACACGGGAGTCCGGCGGCAACCCCCGCGCCGTCAACCCCGAATCCGGTGCGGGCGGGCTATTTCAATTCGAGCCGTCGACGTGGCATGGTCTGGGGTACTCGGGGTTGGCGGAGGACGCATCCGTGCAGACCCAGTTTGAGGCGTTCGCGAAGCTGTATGCGCAGGCTGGTGTGTCCCCCTGGCGGCCCAGCGACGGATGCTAGGCCGAGCCCGTCACAAGCGCAGACCAGGTTCTGATTTCCAACGATGCCGTCCACGGTCAGCCCGGAGAACTGCTGGGCTCGTTTGACCGCCGCAGTGGGAACCCGAACCCTACGAGCGGGACCGCGCACTGCCGGCCCGGATCATCCCCGACCTCTCACCGGCCGCGCTCGAATGGTTCACCGGGCGTGAAACCGGATGGGACAACTACGGCAAACCAAAGAAATGGGCGTGCCAGCGGGTTGAGCTGAACGCGTTCACCAGCCCCGGGCTGATCACCTACATCGAAGACGGCCTGCACGCCCACGACGCCGGCCGCAAGGTCATCCCCCCCGCCGATGTCATCGAGACCCAGGCACGTGCCGCCCACCGCGTGCTGCTCGGCCGTCGTTGAATGGATGGCCGCGTGCGCTGACCTGCCTGCGGATACGTGGACCGGGATGCCGCCACCCCCGTGACGCGAAGACCGCGTGACCCGCCCCGCATGACGACGCCTCACACAGCAACCAGGAGGAGAACACCATGAGCATCGACCAGCACCACCGAATCGGACCCGGCGATGCTCAGCCAGCTCCGCAACACCCGCGACATCGACACGGTCCTCGTCGACTGCCCCGGCAGCCTCGAATTCCACGACGTCCTCGGGCAGGTCCTGGCCGCCGCCGACCTGGTCATCATCCCGATGATCCCGGAACGGGCCGCGATCACCCCGACGATCCGGACCGCCCGGCTCGCCGCCGCCGCCGGGGTCCCCTGCGCCGTGGTGCTGAACCAGGTGGAACCCGCTCCGCGGCGGCGGGCCTGCCGAATCAGCGTTCGGGCTGCTGGACCGGCAGGGCCTGCCCCGGTTCTCCTCCCTGATCCGCCGGTACGTCGCGCACACCCAGGCCCAGCTTGATGGGGTGATGATCACCGGTTACCGGGGGGACGGGTCGTGGCGCATTGCGCTACTGGTACAACCACTGGAGAACCAGAGGCACCCGTGATGACTGCCGCCACCAGGCAGCCCTACCCGAGACCCGCGAGCGCCTCAGCAACGGCCCGCTCCCGAACCTCCACAGTAAGCCGCGCCTCCCACTCACCAGCCGACTCCCACACAGGCCTGCCGCCCACATGCGCAGCATGCAACTCGCCGGCGAGCCCATCAGGCAGATCAAACCCGCCATCGGGACCGGGCTCAAAATGCCCAACGGCGCTATCAACCGCGGCCGCGCCAGCCAGCGAGTAAAGACGCATCACCGCCCACCCGTGAGATCGCTGGCACTGCCCACTTCGATCAGATTCGGAGACGCAGGATCAATCGCATAAACCATGTTCCCGTCCGCGTCATACAGGACCATCAGCGGCACGCCGTCGCAGGGCCTAGCGGCAGCGGCCTTACCACTCGGCGTCCTTAGCGCTCGTACTGGCGGCAGGCTTCCCGCTGGGCTTACCACCCGCCACCGCGGCGGGCTTCCCACCCGGCCCGGCCTTCCGCACCCGCTCCGGCGCAATCGGATGCTCCTCCAGCAACTCCGCAGCCCTACGCCGCAACGCCGCAGCCTGCCCCGCCGGGGCCACCTGCGCTTTCGCGATCAGGTCCGCGTGCTGCCGCGTAACCGCCCGAGGCTGAGCATTAAGCACCCTCGCCGCCGTGAGCTTCGCACCTTACGAAGCGCGACATCCAGCGTCGGGTCAGCCGCCCGCTCAGACTGACGGATATGGTCGGCGACCCGGTCACCGAACTCAACCTCACCTACCGACTTCTTAACCTCCGCGGACACCTGAGACAAGATCAGCGCCGCGTAACGGGCAGGGTCAGGAACAGGCATCAAGCCACCCTCTAGTCGTTCACCTTCCGGCCTTGTCTCCGTTCCTGCCACGCGGTCAGGCTGTCAGCGAAAATCGCATACGGCCCCTGACAGTCCCGCACCTCCAAGGTGCCCATCCGGACAAGCTGCCGCAAATAGGACTCGCTGACTGACCCGAAAAATGGACCTCAGCTGGGCGCGCGGTAGCGGACCCAGGCCATCGGGGCTGGTCAGGGTCTGTGAGAGCGGTGTGGGTTAGGCGGTCTGGGTCTTTGCTAGTTCGCTGGGGTCAGGGTCAGGGTCAGGGCCGGGGAGGCGTGCGAGGGTGACGTCGAAGCCGAGGGCGCCGAGCTTGCCGACGTGGTGGCGGACCTGCCGGCTGACCTCGGCGCGGCGCTCGTAGTAGTCCGGGCCGAGGTCCTCATACCGCGTGCCGGGGCTGGACAGAAGCGTGTGGTAGACCTTCAGCTGGGTGTTGCCGACGGCGACCAGGGCTTTGGCTTTGCCGCGGCGGCGGGACAGCCGCCGGTACCGGGCGCCTTCGCGGGTCTGGGTCTTGCCGGCGGCGATGGCGGTTTCGCCGAGCAGGCCGCCGAGGTACCGGTTGCCCTTCTTGGATTTGGCCTTCCCCTTGCGCTTGCCGGAGGAGTTGTCCAGCGGGGTGCGCCCGGCCCAGGAGGCCAGGTGCGCGCCGGTCCGGAACCGGCTCATGTCGGTGCCGGTCTCGGCGAGCGCGTCCTCGGCGGCGCGGCGGCCCCAGCCGGGCATCGATTCGGCCTGCTGCAGCTGCTCCTCATGGGGGGCCAGCAGGGTCTCGATCACCTCCGATAGCCGGGCGATCTCGGCGTTGACCCGGTCGATGCGCGCCAGCATGGCGGCCAGCAGCGCGGCGTGCTCGGCGGTGAAGAACTCCGCGCCTTCGAGGGCGGCTTCCAGCTCGGCGAGCTTGCGGCGGGCCCGGGCCCGGGCCAGCTGGGCCAGCACCTTGGGGCTGCGTTCCCCGGCGATGAGGTGGTCCATGATGTCCCGGCCGGTCACCCCGTGCAGGTCGGTGACCACGGAAGAGAGCTTGATCGCCGCTGATTCGAGCAGCTTTTCCGCCCGCTGTTTCTCCCGGGTGCGCTCGTCGGTCGGGTCGCGCCGGTAGCGGGTGTGCAGCCGGATGATCCGGAACTCCGGGGTGGCCACGAAGCAGGAGGTGACCGCGCCGCGCTCAAAGCACGCCGCCAGCCACCGCGAGTCACCCGGGTCGTGCTTGGGGCGGCCGGGCAGGTTTTTGACCTGCTTGGCGTCGGCCAGGACGCACTCGAGCCCCTCGGCCTCCAGCCGGTAGAACGGGCCCTTCCAGTAGTCGCCGCTCGCCTCCATCACCACCGCGGGCACCTGCCAGGACCGCAGCCAGTCCGCCAGCGCCAGCACCTCCCGCCTGGTGGTGCCGAAGCTGCGGGTCTCGGCCGCCCGCCGCGCCGGGTCCTTATCCGAGGGCACCCGGATGGTGGCGGCCAGGCCGGCCTTGCCGATGTCGATGCCGCACACCCGGTCCCGGTACAGCGGCTCGTCGGTCACCTCTTCCACGCGTCCCACCTCTCCTGGACTGGGCTGTTAGCCTGCGAGGTGGTACCGCCCGGGGAACCGGGGGCGAGCGGAAGAAACTGACCCGCGTGCTCGAGCGCAACATTGAACGGCCCCTTGGGTGACCGGCTCCCGGCGTCAGGCTGACACGCGGCCTCAACCGCACCAGAGGAAAAACGACGTCACGGGCGGTACCACCCGCTATTTTCACGCCGGTACGGCGCCGCGCGAGCGGTATCTGGGGCTGATACGTGAATGGTCCCCGGCTTGGCAGGCGGCAGCACCCGGCGGAGCGTGAGCGGAGCCGGGTTTTGGGGTGCTTGTTTGTCAGGCGGCTGGCTGGAGGGTGACCTGGTGGCCGAGGGCTTCGAGCTTGGCGATCAGGCGGCGGGTTTCCCGTTCGGGGTCCAGGCGGGTTGTGAAGTAGTCAGCGCCGAGCTCGTGGTAGGGCTTTCCGGTGGCCAGGATGTGCCAGATGATGACGATCATCGCGTGAGCTACGACGATGATGGCTTTCTTCTTCGCGGTGGGGCTGCGGTAGCCGCCCCATTTCATCACGTGCCGGTGGTAGAGGGATTTGAGGTAGCCGTCGTGGCGGACCGCCGCCCAGGCGCACTCCACCAGGATGGACTGCAGGTGCTGGTTGCCTTTGCGGCGTTTGCCGGAGCGCCGTTTCCCGGCTGATTCGTGGTTACCGGGGCATAGCCCGGTCCAGGAGGCCAGGTGCGCGTCGTCGGGGAAGAACCCGGTGAGGGTGACGCCGATCTCGGAGATCACCGCGGCGGCGGCCAGCGGGCCGATCCCGGGAGTGGTGGTCAGCAGGTCCCGCTGGGGCTGAAAGGGGGCCATCATCGCCTCGATCTGCGCGTCCAGCCGGGCGATCATCGTCTGCAGGTGGTCGATGTGGTCCAGGTGCAGGCGGCACATCAGCGCGTGGTGATCGCCGAACCGGCCTTCCAGGGCCATGGACAGGTCCGGGATCTTAGCCCGCATCTTGCCCTTGGCCAGCCCGGCCAGAACCGGGCCGCGGCGTTCCCCGTCGATCAGCGCCTCGATCATCGCCCGCCCGGACTTGGTGGCGATGGAGGATGCCACAGAGTCGATCTTGATGCCGGCGTCCTGCAGCACGTTACCCAGCCGGGAGATCTCGCTGACCCGCTGCTGGGCCACCTTGGCCCGGTAGCGGATCACGTCCCGGGCCGCCTTGATCTCCGCCGGGGGGATGAAGCTGCCGGCCAGCAGCCCGCACTCCAGCAGATGCGCCAGCCACCCGGCGCCGGAGAAATCTGTCTTGCGGCCCGGCACGTTCTTCACATGCCCGGCATTGCATACCAGCACCTTGGCGAAATCCCCGTGCTCAATCAGCGCGTGATAGACGGGCATGGAATAGATCCCGGTGGCCTCCATCGCCACGTGCGTAACCCCCAGCGAGACCAGCCAGCGGGCCGCCTCGGCCAGCACCCCGTAAAACGTCTTGAAGCTGCGCTTGACCGTCTGCCGGCCGTCCGGCCCGTCACCGGGCAGCCGGACCGCGATCACGATCACGTCCTTGCCCACGTCAACCGCTGCGCACCGCTCATACAGCACCCGCATGCTGCCTCCCTGCTCAAGGTGTGGACAAGGACGCGCATGCCGCCCGCAGAGCCCTGAAATCAACAAAGAGACTGATACTCGCGTTCGCGACGCAACCGGGGACACCCGAGGGTGAGGGCTCCAGCGTCAATCTAGATCACGGTCTCGCAGAGCCAAGCCGAACCGACGTCGGCGGGCCACATGCGCACTGCCATTCTCATCCATCCGCAGGCGGCCCGAAGGGCCCATCAAAATCTAGATCGTTGACCGGGAAGGCGGTGCTGGCTGTGGCATGTGGCGACTCGCCGCGGTGAATCCGTGACCAGGAGGCGAAGAGTGTCCAAGATCGGCGTGTCTACACACGTCTGACCTTGGGAAGTCATCGTGATCGCCGACCTGGACACTCTTCTGATCGCACTCTACGTGGAGCTGACCGACCGCATCATCCCCTCGCTGGGGAACAGCCGGGCCCGGCTGGGCCTGCCGCCGGACGTAACCGGTGCTGCTGCGTTTTGATGATGAGCGGCGCTGGCTGCGCGCCGCCTCCGCCCGGGTCGGGCACCTGTTCCCGAGGCTGCTGGGGCAAAGCGAGTACAACCAGCGGGTCAAGGCGATCGCGCCGCTGATGGAGGCGGCGCTGCGGTGGCTGGCCGGCCAGACGCCCGGCAGCGCGGAGATGCTGCGGCTGATGGACGCCACGCCCATCCCGTGCGGCCAGTCCGCCCTCACCGCCAAGCGCTCTGACCTGTTCGGCTGGGCCGGCTATGGGTACTGCCCCAGCCATTCCCGCTGGTACTGGGGCGCCAAGCTGCTGCTCATCGTGACCTGCGACGGGACCGTGACCGGGTTCACCCTGGCCAACCCCAAACTGGCCGGCGAACGCGAGCAGGCCCGCACCATGCTGGAGCGCCAGCCCGCCAACCGCCCGGCCCCCGGCACCGCCATCGTCACCGATAAGGGCCTGGCCGGTGCGGACACCGAAGCGTTCTTCACCGGCCCAGACCTGGCCCTGGCGCTGATCCGCCCGGCCCGCAAAGACGAGAAGGAACCGCGGTACTTCCCGAACTGGCTGCGGCAGCGGGTGGAGGCCATCATCTGGACGCTGAAGAATCAGCTCGGCCTGGAACGACACGGCGGCCGCGTCCCCGCCGGGCTGTGGGCCCGCGTCGTCCAGCGCCTGCTCGCCCTTAACGCCGCCATCTGGTTCAACTGGCAGATCGGCGCGCCCGTCAAGCGTTCCCTCATCAGCTACGACCACTGAGCTGCCCATACTTCCCGGTCAACGATCTAGCGCTTCCGCTCCTCTTCGGTAGCGGGATGCGGATCGCGGCCCGTCGTGGTGTGCTCGCACCGCGGCGGGCCGCTCTTGTAAGGGGGCATCGCGAAAGCCCGCGCCGTGGCGTGGAAGCGGGTGATCTTTGGGCGCGCCAGTTCCGTCACAGTTCCGCCCGAGACCACGCACGGGCAACAAACGCTGACAACCGTTGACGGGTAAAAGTGCAGGTCAGATGGCCTGCGAGAGAGTGAGCGCTGGTCAGGAAAGTGCGGGCGACAGTAGCCGGCCTACAGGCCCGCTCGCCCGCCACTCGCGCCGTCAGCCTGCGGCGCAATGGTGCTCACGAGGTGCCCGGGGCGCGCTCGGCCCAGGCGCTTCCGGGCAGCTCCGCCGGGATGCCTGGTTCACCTGCATCGCCTTGCTTGCGCAGCAAGCGCTGGGCGCGACGTGACTAAATCAGCTGAGTGACAACCGCCGCGAGAACCAGCGAACCTCAGCGGACATCGACGTACTAGTTAGCGCATTTCATTGCGCGGCCGCTGTGGCCAGGGGACGGTAAGCGGCCCGGGCCTGTCTTCAGGACCGCTCCTCGCGCAGGAGGTCGAGCACGACGTCGTTAACGACGTGGTCGGCCGCGGTTGCCCGGATCATGGCCCCGATCGCCCGGCCCAGAGTCGTCCTGCTGACCGGCTGATCAAGCTCCAGGCCGGCCTGGCCAGCCAGCGGTTCAGGATCTGATAGTCGGCCGGGGTCAGGTCGACCGTGATCCGGACGGGCTTGGTACGGAACTCCTTGGTGCGGGATTCCTTAGCAGGGCGGGACCCCCTGGGAGGTGGGCCGTACGGCATAGGCCCAGTTTGCCGCATGGGCTGTCCCTACGGCAAACAGGTGTGGGTCAGAGCCGGTTCAGCGCATCGCGCATGCCGGTCTGCGCCTTTGTGCCGAGCCGCTCGAAGGCGGGCCTGAGCAGCGGGGCAAGGAGACGGGACGGGCCTTTCACGGTGAACTCGGCGGTATAGGTCACCTCGGTGCCGCCGTCGACACTGCGGAAGCTCATCGTGTCGATGGCGATGACCGTCTTGTTCTCCCCGCGGAGCTGGACGCGCTGGACGGGGACGAACTCACGCACGACGTATGTCAGCTGGGTTTGCCGGCCGAGGAACGTGGAGGTGTTGAGGTAGGTGGTGCCGGCCCCTCCGTCGCCATGCTGGTTCACGGTCAGCACGGTACCCGGGTCCCACTCCGTCGTCGTGGTGAAATCGGAAAGGTACCCGAACACCGTGTCCAGCGGCTTGTCGACGACGACGGTCTTCTGCAGTCTCATGGTGTCCTCCGGGTTCCCTGGTGCTGGGTGTGGTGGCCGGGCCGTGTCAGGCCAGTGAGGTGCGGGCCCACAGCGCGGTCCACGCGCGCGCCGGGACGAGGCGCGTGGTCTTCATCAGCAGTGCCATCCTGGTGGGGAAGACGATTTCGGTACGCTCACGCTCCAGGCCGTCGCAGATGGATCGGGCAGCCTCATCGGTCTCGATCATGAAGGGCATGGGGAAGGAGTTGCCTGCCGTCAGGTCGGTGCGGACGAAACCCGGGCAGATCGTCGTCACGCGCACCCCGGTCCGGGCGATGTGGACCCGCAGGGACTCGAGCAGGTTCAGCTGCCCCGCTTTGGTCGCGCCGTACGCTTCGGAGCCGGCCAGCCCGCGGTACCCGGCCACGGATGCGATGCCGGCGATGACGCCGTGACGTCGCCGCAGCATGCCGGGCAGCACAGCCGCGATGGAGTTGCTCATCCCGACGAGGTTGACCCGGATGTGCTGGTCGAAGACCTCCGTGTCCCAGTTCGCCGGGTCCATCTGCTGCCAGTAGCCGGCGGACAGCACGGCCAGGTCGATGGGCCCGAGTTCCCCGGATACGCGCCGGGCGGCGGCCGCGACCGAAGCGGCATCGGTGACGTCCAGCGGCACGACGAGCATGTCCCCGCCCGACACCTCCCGGAGCCGTTCGTCACGGCGAGCCGAGATCGCGACGGTGGCTCCACGGCGGGCGAGTTCCCGGGCGACTGCTGCGCCGATACCACTGGACGCGCCGACGACCCAGGCGACCGTGCCCGTCAGCTCCACGCCGGCTCCCGGCTCATCTCGAGCTGGCTGACGCCGAGGTAACCGCCGCGGAAGCCCGCCTCGGCGTATGCGAGGTAGAAGTCCCACATCCGGCGGAAGGTCTCGGTGAACCCCTGGGAGTGGATGTCCGGCCAATGGTCATTGAAGCGTTCCCGCCACAGGTGCAGGGTCCGGGCGTAGTGCTCCCGGAGCTCGCGCCGCTGGGTGACCCGCAGAGTGGTATGCGCCGCCAGAGTGTCGTCGATCGACTGCAATGACGGGATGATCCCGCCGGGGAAGATGTACTTCTGAATCCAGCTGAAGCTTCGCCGGGTGGCGAGCACCCGGTCGTGCGCCATGGTGATGGTCTGGATGCTCACCTTCCCGCCGGGCGCCAGGAGGCGGTCCAGCGTGGCAAAATAGTCAGCCCAGTAGGCTTCGCCCACCGCCTCGATCATCTCGACGCTGACGATGGCGTCGTACTGGCCTTCGGCCTCGCGGTAGTCCTGCAGCCGCACCTCCACGCGGTCGGACACGCCGGCTGCCCCGGCCCGCTCGCAGGCGAGCCCGAGCTGCTCTCGGGAGAGGGTGACCGTGGTGACCCGGGCTCCTCGTTGCGCTGCGCGGACGGCGAGCGCCCCCCATCCGGTGCCGATCTCCAGCAGCCGGGTGCCGCGGCGTACGCCGGCGAGGTCGAGAATCCCGTCGATCTTGCGCAGCTGTGCCTCCTCGAGCCGGGTCGCGGTCTGCACCGGCTCGCTGTCGTCGAACCACGCCGACGAGTAGGTCATCGTCGGATCCAGGAAGGAGGCGAATAGGTCGTTGCTCAAGTCGTAGTGAGCGGCGATGTTGCTGCGTGCGCCGCCGGGAGTGTTCTCGTAGCCACGGGGGATGCGCTTGTCCGCGAAGGCTCTCAGTCTCTGCAAAGGCGCGGGGACCAGGCTGGCCAGCCGCGCGGCAAAGGGCGTCAGCAGGTCGGCCAGGTCGGTGCCGGGCCCGGATCGCCAGTCGCCGGCCATGTACGCCTCACCGAAGCCGACCTTGGCGTCCCGGCCGAGCCGGGCGAAGAAGGCATGAGGACGCAGGACCTGGAACTCGGGCGAAGTCTCTGAACCGCCGCCGAGCACCCGGCCGTCAGGGAAGGTCACCCGGACGGGCACCCGCTCGACGGCATGCTCGAAGATCATCTGCGCGATGGTGGCCCTGAGCGGTGCCCGTGGTATGGCGGCGGCCGCTGGCGAAGGCCGCCCGTACCGCGATAGCCGGGCGGTGGCGGCCTTCATGTTATTTTGAGCACGTCGAGTCGCGCGGGAATCCTCGCCCTTCAGGGCGATGGAGAATGTCAAAGTCAGACCCCTTCCTGTGTGTGTGTGGTGTGCGGTGTGGCCGGGAGCGAATGGGCAGGCGGCGGAGCCACAGCCGGATGCCGTGCACGCGGATCAGGGCCGAGATCCGCTGAGGCATGAAGGGCTGGCGGATGAGCCGGCGGGCCAGGGCCGGGCGGGTCGCGGGTTCCGGACGTCCCCGGAAGGTCGCGCTGAACGCCAGGGCGTCCTGGCGTCTCAGTATCACGGTCGTGGCAACAAGGTCCGGCCGCAATGTGAACCGCAGTCCGTAGGTGCCGCTGACGTCGAAGAACGGCGAGACGTAGAAGTCCTTGGCCGTCACGGCCTCCCCGGCCTCGTCTGGCCGCAGGAGGTAGGCGTGCCGCTCGCCGTAGGTGTTGTGGACCTCTGCGATGACACATATGAGGACGCCGCCGGCGTCGTAGCACCAGAAAACCGAGAGTGGGTCGAATACGTGGCCAAGCACCCGGGCGTTGGCCAGCATCAGCACTCGTCCCCGGTCCCCGAGCTGGATGCCGTTAAGCGCCAGGTAGTTGTCGATGTTGCGCTTGATCGGCAGGCCGGGGTCGCCAAGGTGGTCAGCGCTGCTGAAGTACGCGAACGCCCTGAGGTACCAGGGCTGCCGGGGAATCGAGTCCAGGTCGACCAGCCACTGGTAGACCTGGTGCCGGAAGGCGTACCGCACCGGTCCGGGGCGCCGGTGCGTAACGTGGCCGACGACCAGGGCCGGCAGCGGGGGCAGTTGCGGCGGGCGTGCACGTGCGGCGACCGCCGTGCTGAGCGCGGCCGCGCTCACCAGATCACCCCGAAGTGCCGTGCCGCCGCCACGCCGGAGCGGCAGCCATCTTCATGGAATCCCCACCCGTGGTAGGCGCCGGCGTAGACGGTCCGGCCGGTGGCCAGGCTGCTCAGCCGTGACTGGGCGCGGACCGCTTCCGGGGTGTAGATCGGGTGCTCGTATTCCATCGTCGCCACGATGGACTCCGGGTCGAGGCGCTCGCGGTCGTTGAGCGTGACGAGGAAGTCCTGGTCGGCGTGGAGTCCCTGGAGCCGGTTCATCCAGTACGTCACGACGGCGGGCTGGCCAGGCCGGCCGCACGACGTCATCCGGTAGTTCCAGCAGGCCCGGGCCTGGGCAGCGGCCGGAAGGACCGAGCTGTCGGTGTGCAGCACAGTGACGTTACGCGAGTAGCCAAACGCCTTGAGGGTGGTGACCTCCTCGTCGCTCGGGTCGGTGAGCAAGTCCAGGGCCTGGTCAGCGTGAGTCGCGATGACGACCCGGTCTACGTGGGAGACGTGACCGGTGACGTCACGAATCTGCACGCCCCCCTCGCCGCGGGTGACGTCCGTGACGGCGTTAGCCGCACGGACGTCCGGCAGCAGCGCACGACTGGCCGACGTAGGTGCGGGACCCGCCGGCGACGGTGTACCACTGCGGGGAGCCGCCCACGCGCAGCATCCCGTGGTGGTCGAGGAACCTGAACAGGTACCGCGCCGGGTAGCGCAGTGACGTCTCGCGCCCCGCAGACCACACGCACGATACGACCGGTACAGCGTAGTGAGCGATGAAGTAGTCACTGAATCCCTCGCGCCGGAGGAACTCGCCGTAGGTGGTCAGATCGTCCTCAGCCGCCCGCACAAAGGCGGCGGCTCGCCGGTGGAATCGCCTGACCTGCAGCAGCATGCGGGCGAACCGCGGGTCGGGCAGACGGCGCGGCTGGGCGATTATCCCGCGCGGCCCGCGACCACCGGCATATTCAGCCCGCACTCCGCACACTGCACGCTCATGCTCATCTCGGTGGGACGCACCTGGACGCCGAGCTCGCCGAAGAGCTTGCGCAGCCAGGGGTAGGTCACGTCGTTGTGGACGATGAACCCGCTGTCGACGGCGTGCCGGCCGCCGTCCGTTCCGGGAACGTCGTGGGTATGGGCGTGACCGCCAAGCCGGTCTGCCGCCTCGAAGACAATGACCTCGTGGGTCCGGGAGAGGAGGTAAGCAGCGGTCAGGCCGGAGACTCCCGCCCCGATGACGGCAACCGAGGGCCGCCGGGCGTCCGTGGCTATGCCGTGCCGCCGGGCGGCGGCACCGGTGGCGGGCGGCGGTGCGTTAGTGGTGGAGTTCATGAAGTTAACTTCCGTCTAAGGTCTGTCTAAAGGCGAAAGTAGCCTGCATGAGCAAGGTTTGTCAAATGTGTGTCCAGATATTGTAGAGTGCCGGTATGGACACTTCCGATGGCTCGCCAGTGCTGCGGATCGGTGAGCTGCAGCCGCGCCTCGGCGTGAGCTCCCACGTCCTGCGGGCGTGGGAGAGCCGCTACGGCCTCCTTCAGCCGGTGCGCTCAGCGGGCGGCTTTCGGTTGTACTCGGAGGCGGACGCGGCGCGGGTCCGCCGGATGCAGGCCCATCTCGCCGAGGGGCTGTCGGCCGCCGAGGCGGCCCGGGCGGTCCTGGAGAAGGAGGACACTGCGGGCACCGGAAGCGGCCGGGCCGCCGGGCCTGGCCGTGCCCCGTCGACGGTGGGCGAGCTGTCCGATGACCTCCGGCGGGCCCTCGACGCCTTCGATGAGCCAGCCGCCCAGGCAGTCCTTGACCGGCTCATGTCTGACGTTTCGGTGACGACGGTGCTACGGGACGTCGTGCTGCCGTATCTCACCGAGCTTGGTGAGCGCTGGCGCCGGGGAACGGCCAGCGTCGCCCAGGAGCACTTCGCGAGCAACGTCATCCGCGGGCGGCTCGCTGGGCTGGCCCGCGGCTGGGGGGACGGGCACGGCCCGCGCGCCCTCCTCGCCTGCCCCGAAGGCGAGCTCCACGACCTGGCGCTGATGGTCTTCGGCATTGTGCTCAACCGCAACGGGTGGCGGATCGACTATCTCGGGATGAGCACCCCGGCCGGGGAGCTGACCCGGACCGTCGACGCGAGGCACCCGGACCTCGTCGTGCTGGCCGCGACCCTGCCGGAGAACCTTGAGGCCCCCGCGGAGCAGCTCGCCGCGCTCGCTCAGCGCGCTCCGCTCGTCCTCGCCGAGCCGGCGCCACGCCGGAACTGGCCGCCGTGGTCGGGGCCCGGCTGCTGACCGGCAACCCGGTCACCGCGGCGAGAATGTTGGGTGGCCGCGGTGAAGCCCCGGCCCGCAGGCCGGCTTGCCCGCCGCCCGCGGCTGGCCCGCGATGTAACGGTGCGTTGCGGGCCATCCCGGCGCGCAGGGCGTTCGTACTTCCCGATCCAGCCTTAGCGGGCGGCGACGGCTGAGGGCACGGGCAGGCCGGACGGCGCGCCCAAGCCCGGCCCCGCAGCCGTACCGTCCGCGAAGGCCCGCGGCTAGCCGTGGACGCGGTTCGCGTGCCCCGCCCATTCGGCGTCGCGGAGCATGAACTTCTGGATCTTTCCCGTCGGGGTCTTCGGCAGCTGCACCGTGATGTCGATATCGCGGGGCGTCTTGTAACCGGCGATCTTCGTCCGCACGTGCGCCATCAGCTCTTCCGGAGTGGCGCTGGAGCCGGGGCGCAGCACGACGAACGCCTTCGGCACCTCGCCCCACCGTTCGTCGGGTACGCCGATCACGGCGGCCTCGAGCACCGCCGGGTGGCGCAGCAGCACCTGCTCCACCTCGATCGTGGAGATGTTCTCGCCGCCCGAGATGATCACGTCCTTGGCCCGGTCGCGGAGCTCGACGTAGCCATCGGGATGGAGCACCCCCAGGTCGCCGCTGTGGAACCAGCCACCCCGGAAGGCCTGCGCGGTCGCTTCGGGATCGCGGTAGTAGCCAGCCATGACCGTGTTACCGCGGATCACCACCTCGCCCATCGTCCTGCCGTCCGCCGGCACGTCGGAGCCGCTCGTCCACCACACGCACACCCTGACCGCCACCGGCGGCACGCCCTGACGGGCCTTGATGCGCGCCTGCTCGTCTGACGGCAGGTCGTTCCACTCGGGCCACCAGGCGCAGGTAGGTCGGCCCGTAGGTCTCGGTCAGCCCGTACAGGTGGATGACCTCGACGCCGAGGGCGCTCATCTGCGCGATCGTGGTCGGCGATGGCGGCGCCCCGCCCGTGGCGATCGGACCGGCTGGGGCGGCGGGCCGGGCCGCGCGCGTCAGGCTGATGACGACGGTCGGCGCCCCGCACAGGTGCGTGACCTGCTGGCGCTCTCAGGTCCCAGACGCGGGGCGGCGACCCGCGCACGGGAACGTGCGTGGCGCCGTGGCGGTAACACCCCAGGTATAGCACCAGCCATTGCAGTGGAACATCGGCAGGTCCACAGTAGACGCTATCGGCCGAGCCGGAGTGAAGCTGAGCGACGCGTTCAGGTAGGCGCCCCGGTGGGTGTAGACAACGCCCTTCGGCTGGCCGGTGGTGCCGGAGGTGTAGTCGATCGCAATGGGCGTCAGCTCGTCCGCGACCGCCCAGGGAAGCGGGTCCCCCGAGGCCTGGGCCACAAAGTCCGGGTAGCTCACCAGCCGGGGGTCAGCGCCCAGATCGGCGCCCACGCCCTCGTTCTCGATCTCGGCATCTTCGGCTACCACCAGCCGAAGCAGCGTGTCCAGGTCCTTCGCGGCCGCCACGGCCGTGGGCAGCATGGCTGCGTCGGTGACCAGGAGCTTCGCGCCCGAATGGCGCAGGATGTACGACATCTCCTCGGCGACCAGCCGGGTGTTCATCGCCACCAGCACCCCGCCCGCCAGCGGCACCGCGAAGTGGGCGATGAGCATCTCGGACAGGTTGGGCATCAGGTAGGCGACCCGGTCGCCGGGTTCGACGCGGGCGGCTCGCAGCGCGGGCCACCGGGAGACCGGCCGCCAGCTGGAAGTAGCTGAGACGACGGCGGCCATAGATCACGGCGGTCTTCTCCGGCCACACCCGAGCGGACCGCTCCAGAACGACAGGGGCGTGACCGCCGTGACGAAACAGAGTCCATCGTGATCACCGCTCTTTTCACTTCATTGTGGGGCGGCACGGATTGTGCCCGGCGCCGCCTCAGCACAGGTACATCACTTCAGAACGATTTGCCAGTCGGCGTTAGGGAAAAGGTCCCTGGCGGGACAGTACTCGGCCCGCATGATGGGCGGCGCGGACCAGCCGGTGACGATGACAGACCGGCCAGATGGCCGCGGCCAGCCGGCCGCCGCCGCACCGCGAGCCGGGCCGGGGGTTTGGTATCGGCCACCTGACGGGCGGCTCCGGGGGCCCGCTGGTGGGCAAGGTTCCGGGCAAGGTGTCGGGCAGCCGGCGGAGGTGAGCGTCAGCGAGCTCGGCGGCCTGAAGGCGGATCTGGGCATCGACGGCCTGCACGCCGTCCGGGCGGGCGAAAACCGGGTCAGCTCGAGTCCGCGATCTGCGGCAGGTCGTCGGCCATCCGGGAGACCCGCAGCAGCAGGTCCCGCAGCGCGGCGACATCAGCCGCCGGAGCGCCGCCGGGGCGCCCGAGCAGGAGCGGGGCGGCGCGTATGGAGCGGATCAGCTCGTCAGCATCGGAGTCGGTCAGCGGAGCGAGCCGCGCCGCGCGGTCAGCCAGCGCATCGGCGGCCGCACCGCCGAGCCCGGACAGCACCAGCGGTCCGGCGGCCTCGTCCTGCAGCACGCTCATCATCACCTCGATACCGCCCGTGACCATCGGGTTCACGATGACACCGGCCAGCCGGTGGCCGAAAGCCTCCTTCAGCGACCGGAACCCGCGCCGGACCCAGTCTGCGCCGCGCGCAGATCGATCAGCAGGGCGCCGGCGCCACGCGCGCGCACCAGCGCGGGCACGTCCGCCCGGAGCGCGACCGGGCCGTCGAACCGTGCTGCCGCCGCGACGGCGGCGTCCTCCGTGACGATCCCGATGCCTTCGGCCAGTGGCACACCGTAGCAGCCGAGGAGTTCCACGGTCGGGTCCAGCGGCAGCCAGCCGCCCGCCGGTTTGCCGGCCAGGTTTTCCACCAGTTCCCTCGCCCGGTCCTGCCGCAGGCCATCGAGGTCGGCAAGCATCCCGGCGGGATCGCCCGCCACATGC
>CAWELT010000018.1:0-24105 GCA_963809975.1 uncultured Actinomycetes bacterium | reverse complement strand
TGCGCGTTGGCCGAGATGCTGATCGAGGCCGAACGCATCGTGCGGGGCGACATCACCACCATCGCCCCCGGCCACATCCTGATTCGCGACGGCGTGGTCGCGGCGGTCGGGGCGGGGCCGCCCCCGCGCCCGCCGGACGTGCGGCTGGACTCCGGGGTTCTCGTCCCGGGCTTGTCGATCTTCGGTGAACGGGTACTTCGGGGCTGAGCTCGAAGCGGTGCGGCCCGATGAGTGGCGGATGATCGCCGCCCGGCTCCCGCAGACCGGGACGACCGCGTTCATGCCGACCTTCATCACCGCCCCCGTCGCGCAACTCGCCGGCGCCCTCCGCTGTGCCGCCTGCTGGCCCGCAAGCAGGCCCAGCGGGCCGGGCAGGCCGGGAACGCCGAGTAGGCCGGGTACGCCGGGCACCCCGAGTACCGGCACGCCGGGTCCCGCCCGGGCGCGTCCCGGGAGCCCGGGTGCTGGGCGTGCACCTGGAGGGGCCGTTCATCTCACCGCTCCGCGCGGGGCCACAACAAGGACTGGATGACCGATCCGGCGCCCGGCGCCATCAGCGAACTTCTCGGCGCCGGCCGCGAGTCCTGAAGATCGTCACCCTGGCCCCGGAACTGCCCGGCGCCCTGAACGCCATCACCCGCCTGGCCGGGGCGGGCGTCCTGGTCAGCGTCGGCCACACGGACGCGCTCGCCAGCCGGTGGCGGCGGCCGCCGCCGCGGGGGCGCGGATGGTGACGCACCTGTTCAATGCCCAGCGCCCGCTGCACCATCGGGAGCCGGGGGTCCCGGGCCAGGCCCTGACGGATCCCCGGCTGACCAGCGGGCTGATCGCGGACTTCCATCACGTCGCGCCGGAGGTCTGCGCGCTCGCCTTCGCGGCCGCACCGGGGCGGACCCCCTGGTCACGGACGCGGCGGCGTGCGCCGGGATGCCGCCGGGGACGTACCTGCTGGGCGGTGAGCCGATCAAGTACCCACCGGGGACGAGGATGCCGCCGATCCGGGCCAGCGGAACACTGGCGGGCTCGGCGCTGCGGATGGACGTGGCCGTGGCGAACATGGTCCGCGCGGGCGCCGGGCTGCCCGCCACGGTCGCGGCCGCGACCCGGATACCCGCCGACCTCATCGGCAGGCCCGAACTCGGCCGGATCGCCCCGGGCGCACTGGCCGATCTGGCCTGGCTGGGCGAGGATCTGCGGGCCCGGGCCACCTGGGTGGCGGCGACCTGGTCTACAGCCAGTGACGGGGTGTTCAGCCGTATGAGCGGGGGGGAAGAGGACGGGGGGGTGCACAGCCAGTTACGGCCAGTGGCGGGGGTCTCCGGCGAGATGCCGGTGGATCCTGTTTCTCCGGTTGCCCGAGAAGTAAACTGGACATATAGGAAATAGGCCGGGAAATAACCGGGGCTTACGATCGCAGATATGTCTCCACTCCTGCGCGGTGTCATCATCGGACTGGGCCCGGCGTGCTGACCAATCCGCTGCGCGGAACGGTACGGGCCTGGGTCGAGGCGGAGGGTATCGACTGGGACGGCTACGCGGCCTGCATGCGCTCCTGGCTGGACGACGCTTATCTCCCGGACCCGTGGGCAACCCGGTGCACGCGCTGGAGCGAGGCGAATGCAGCATCGCGGAGTTCGAGCGGACCCTCGCCTCGCGGCTGCTGCGGCTCGACGGCGGGACGGTCCTCGCCAAGGGCCTGCTGGAGCGGATGTTCGCGGCCAGCCTGACGGTCCCGGTCATGTACGACATGCTGCGGAAGATCCGTGCGGCCGGCATCCGCACCTGCCTGCTGTCGAATTCCTGGGGCCCCGGCGGGTATCCGCGCGAGGACTTCCCGGGACTGTTCAACGCCGTCGTCATCTCGCACGAGGTCGGCATGCGCAAGCCCGAGCTGCGGATCTTCCGGCACGCGGCCGAGCTGATCGGCCTGCCGCCGCGCGAGTGCGTGTTCATCGACGACATCGAGGCCAACGTGACCGCGGCGCGCGAGTGCGGCATGACCGGCATCTGGCACGACAATCCCCAGAGCACCGCGGAGCGCCTGTCCGGCCTGCTCGGCATTTCCCTGGCCGCCCAGCTAGCCCGATCGAGCAGCCGGTCGAGCTAGCCTTGGGCGCCATGGCGGACCAACCCGAAGCCCTCCACCGGCCCGAGGCCCCCCGCTACCCGAAGGCCTCCAGCGAGGGCCGTTCGGCTAACATGCGCGCCATCCGGCGGACCGACACCAAACCCGAGCTGGCGCTCCGCCGGGCCCTGCACCGGATGGGGTACCGCTTCCGCAAGGACTACCGCCTCGACCTCGATACCGGCCAGCGGGTGCGGCCCGACATCGCGTTCACCGCGCGCAAGGTCGCGGTCTTCGTGGACGGCTGCTTCTGGCACGCCTGCCCGGATCATGGTTCCAAGCCCTCGGTCAACCAGGGGTACTGGGCGCCGAAGCTGCTGCGCAACGTGGAACGGGACCGCGCCGCCGATTCGGCGCTGGAGCTGGCGGGCTGGCGGGTGGTCCGGCTGTGGGAGCACGTGCCGCTGGAGGCCGCCGTCGCCGCCGTGGTCACCGCGCTGGGCACCCCCAGCGCACAAAAGCCCCAGGCGCCGCAGCATGACCCGCGAGCCGGGCCAGCAAAAGGCCAGCCAGGATGCCGGGCCACCGCCGGACCTGTCACACTCTTGATCGACTCGCCTTCGGGCTTGTTCCACTCGTGATCAATCGCAGCAGCGCGAGGAACCCATGCGTGTATACCTTCCGTCGACGCTCCCGGCGCTCACCGCCGCGCTCAAGGCCGGGGAGATCGGGCCGGCCCCGATACCGGGGTTCGCCGTCACGCCCGCGCTGCGCGAGGGGTACGCCAGCGGTGACCTGGAAGAGCTCGAGTACGTGGCGCTGATGGAGGCGGCCCGGGCCGCACTGCGCCTGCTGGCCGGGGATCCGGACGCGCCCGCGCGCCGCGTCGTCCTGGTCGCCGAGGTCTCCGGCGACGACGTCGGCCGCTCCGGCGACCATCAGGCCGCCGTGCAGATCCTGAGCGCCATCCCGTTCACCGACGTGGCGGCGGGTCACCTGGACGGCCTGGACGCGATCGATGACGTGCGGGCCGCGGTGGCCGCGCTCGACGCCGCGGACGACGGCGACGACGACGCCCGGTTCACCGTGGACGGCGCCGAAGGCCACGAACTCCTCTGGTACGCCACCCAGGAACTCGAATTCTTCGACTGACCCGCAAGCGGCGGGTAGCCTCCCAGCATCCGAACAGCAGCAGGGAGGGCGCCGTCATGGACGCCGTCACCAACGTGCCGGTCCCCGCGAACGAGCCGGTCCGGCAGTACCAGCCGGGGAGCCACGAGCGAACCGCGCTGGAGAAGAAGATCAAGCAGCTCGCCGCCGAGCGGGCCGAACTTTCCATGACCATCGGCGGCCGGCTCCGGATGGGCGGCGGCGACGCGATCGACGTCGTGCAGCCGCACAACCACCGGCACGTCCTCGGCCGCCTGGGCAACGCCACCGACGAGGACGTGGCCGCCGCGATCGGGGCCGCCCGCGCCGCTGCCCCGGGCTGGCGCGCGCTTTCCTTCGACGACCGCGCCGCGGTGTTCCTGCGCGCCGCCGACCTGCTCGCCGGGCCGTGGCGCGCGACGCTCAACGCGGCCACCGTTCTCGGCCAGTCCAAGTCGCCCTATCAGGCCGAGATCGACGCCGCCTGCGAGCTCATCGACTTCTTCCGCTTCAACGTCAGCTACGCGCGGCAGATCCTGGCCGAACAGCCGCAATCGGTGCCGGGCGCGTGGAACCGGATGGAGTACCGGCCGCTCGAGGGGTTCGTCGTCGCGATCACCCCGTTCAACTTCACCTCGATCGCGGGCAACCTGCCGGCCGCCCCGGCGCTGATGGGCAACGTGGTCGTCTGGAAGCCGTCACCCACCCAGCAGCTGGCCGCGCACTACACGATGCGCCTGCTGGAGGCGGCCGGACTGCCGCCGGGAGTGATCAACATGGTGACCGGCGACGGGCAGGCGGTGTCCCGCGTCGCGATCCCGCACCCCGACCTGGCGGGCATCCACTTCACCGGCTCGACCGCGACGTTCCAGCACCTGTGGCGCACGGTCGGCGAGAACATCACCGGTTACCGCGGCTACCCACGGCTCGTCGGCGAGACCGGCGGCAAGGACTTCGTGATCGCGCATGCATCAGCCAGCGAGGACGCGCTGGCCACCACGCTGATCCGCGGCTCGTACGAATACCAGGGCCAGAAGTGCTCGGCCTCGTCCCGCGCCTACGTGCCCCGGTCGGTCTGGGAGCGGCACCGCGACGACTTCATCGACCAGGTCGAGTCCCTGACCATGGGTGACGTGTCCTCCGACCTGTCCCTGTTCATGGGGGCGGTGATCGACGATCGGGCCCTCGCCCGGCACGCGGCCGCCTTCGAGCGCGCCCGCCACCGCCCGGCGGTCCGGGTGCTGACCGGGGGCCGCACCGACGACCGCGAGGGCTACTTCGTCGCGCCCACCGTGCTGGAGTGCAACGACCCGGCGGACGAGGTGTTCACCACGGAGTATTTCGGGCCGATCCTGGCCGTCCATCCCTACCCGGACGACGCCTACGCGGACCTGCTGGCGCAAGCGGCGGATATCGCCCCGTACGCGCTGACGGGCGCGATCCTGGCCCAGGACCGGGCCGCGATCGCCGAGGCGGCCGAGAAGCTCAGGTTCTCCGCCGGGAACTTTTACATCAACGACAAGCCCACCGGCGCGGTGGTCGGCCAGCAGCCGTTCGGCGGCGCGCGGGCCAGCGGCACCAACGACAAGGCCGGGTCGGTGTTCAACCTGATCCGCTGGGTGAGCCCGCGGGCCATCAAGGAACTGTTCGTGCCGCCGACCGACTACCGTTATCCCCATATGGGCTGACGGAACCGCGCCCAGTCGCCGCGGTCTTCATCCGGATCAGTCCGGGCAGGAGCGGAGGTATCCATTCACCGCCTGGTGCTCTGGAACATCGACCTGACGCTGGTTGATGTGACACGGGTGACACGAGAGGCCTACGCGGACGCCTTCCGCACCGTGACCGGCCGGCCGCTGGTCCAGTTGCCGCAGATGGCGGGGCGTTCGGAATCGGAGATCTTCTTCGACGCGCTCGCGCTCAACGGCGTGGACGTCAGTGCCGTCGGCCCGTCCGAGCAGCTGCTGGCCCCGTTCGGCAGCGAGCTGGCCACCGCGCTCGCCGCACGCCGGGACCTGCTGCACCGCAACGGCCACGCGATGCCCGGAGCCCGCGAGGCCCTGACCGCGGTCGGGAAGCTCGACGGGGTCGTCCAGACCGTGCTGACCGGCACCAGCAAGCCGAATGCCCTGCTGAAACTGCGCAGCTTCGGGTTGGAGAGCTTCTTCGACTTTACCGTCGGCGGGTACGGCTCCGAGCCATACCCGAAGGGTGCGCTGGTCCGGGTGGCCCGGCAGCGCGCGGCGGAGAAGTACCACGTCATCCTGGGGGAGCACGCCTGCGTCTACATCGCCGACTCGGTCCGGGACGTGGCAGCGGCCCGGATGGGCGGTGCCGTCTCGGCGGCTGTCGCCAGCGGGCGCGCGACCGCTGCGGAGCTACGCGCGGCCGGCGCCGACATCGTGCTCGCCGACCTCACCGACGCGGACGAAGTGGCCGCCGAAGTCGATCGCCTAACGAGCTCCTAATCGCAACGGCATCCCTCCGTACGTTACGGCCGATAATCGGCGGGTAGAGCCACCCGAGCGTAACGAAGGGTGGATTTGATGGAACAGACCGCAGGGACCACCAGGCCGGCCGGCCGGAGGAGCGTTCGGCCGGCGAACTGGTCAAGGAACTTTCCGAGCTGGTGCCCCGGCTCGTCCGCGACGAGCTCAAGCTCGCCCAGGTGGAGACGGCGCAGAAGGGCAAGCAGATGGGCATCGGCGTCGGCGCGTTCGCCGGCAGCGGGGTCGTTGCGCTGTATGCCGTCGGCTGTCTGCTAGCGTGCGCGATCATCGCGATCAGTGGGGCGGTCGCGGCGTGGCTGGCGGCGCTCATCGTGGGTGCGGCGCTCCTCGCCGTCTCCGGCATCGCCGCCCTGGTCGGGAAGAGCCGGCTGCGCGAAGGCACACCGCCGGTGCCCAAGGAGGCCATCGGCAGCGTTCAGGCCGACGTCCACGAGGTGAAGGAGAAGGCACACCGATGACGGCAGACAGAACCGGGGGGACAGGCGCGCACTCCGCCGCGCCCGACGACCCCGAGCAGCTCAGGCAGGAAATTGAGCGCACCCGCGAACAGCTCGGCGAGACCGTCGAAGCGCTCGTGGCCAAGACCGACGTCAAGGCGCGGGCCAAGGAGCGGGCCGGTCAGTTTTCGCAGGCGCTGAAGGAGAAGACCGCGCAGGCGAAGGAGCAGACGACCGCGCGTACCGAGCAGGCGCGCGGCCAGCTCGCCGGCAAGACGGCCGAGGCCAGGAGTGCGGCCGAGCCGGTTCAGCGGGCCGCCCAGCAGGTGACGCAGCAGGTGAGGCAGCGTGCGTCCGCCGTGGGTGCCCCGCGCCTGGGGCTGGTCGCCGCGGCCGTCGCCGGTGCCGCCGTGGTCGGCATCGTCCTGGTCCGGCGGAGGAGACGGCGGTGATCATCATGAAGCTCCTTTACAAGCCGTTCGGCATCGTGGCGAGCGTGCTGGGCGGGGTGATCGCCGGCGCCATTTTCAAGCGTGTGTGGAAACTCGCGGCGCACGAAGACGAGGCCCCGGACGCGACCGACGCCCAGCGCGGCTGGGGTGAGGTGCTCATCGCCGCGACCCTCCAGGGCGCCATCTTCGCCCTGGTCAAGGCGGCGACCGACCGCGGCGCGGCAACCGCGACCCGCAAGCTCACCGGTTTCTGGCCGGGTAAGGACGAAAACGCGGGCGAGAACGCCAGCGCCTGACCGGCTGACGGATGCGGCGTTGCCAGCGTCACGCTCTGGCCTAATGCTTGGGTGATGGCCATCAACGATGAAGGCAGTGCCGGCGTGGGCAGCGTGACGACCGGAGGGCTGACCGAGCCGGGGTACGGCGACGTTCTGTGGACCCCGGACGCGGCGGTCACCGAACGGGCCCGGATCACCGCGTACCGGCGCTGGCTGGCCAGCGAGCGGGGCATCGACGTCGAGGGTTACGACGCGCTCTGGCGCTGGTCGACCAGCCGTCCGGGGGATTTCTGGGCCAGCATCTGGGATTACTTCGACGTGCTCGGTGAGCGCGGGACGGGGCCGGTGCTGGCGGGCGGCCCCATGCCGGACGTGCGCTGGTTCAGCGGCGGATACGTTAACTACGCCCGTAACGCGCTGCGGGCCGCACGGACCGATCCGGGCCGTGTCGCGCTGATTTACCGGGCCGAACGGGCCGAACGCGGAGCGCTCACCTATGGCGAGCTCGCCGCCGAGGTCGCCCGGGTGGCCGGCGGCCTGCGGGACCTCGGCGTGCGCGCCGGGGACCGCGTGGCGGGACTGCTGCCGAACGGCCCGCACGCGATCATCGCGCTGCTGGCCGCGGCCAGTATCGGTGCCATCTGGTCCTCGTGCTCGCCCGACTTCGGCGCCGCGAGCGTGATCGACCGGTTCGCGCAGATCGAGCCCACCGTGCTCATCGCGGTGGCCGGCTACTCCTACGGCGGCAAGGAGTACCGCCGCGACGATGTGGTCCGCCAGATCGCGGCCGGGCTGCCCGGCCTGGCCGCGGTGGTGATGGTCGGTGGCGTCCGCGTCCTTGCTCCCGATCGCGGCAGCCAAGACACCCAGGACAGGCCGCAACTTCTCGACTGGGACGCCCTGGGGGAGGCCGGCCGTGCCGAACCCGACTACGAGGAGCTGCCGTTCGATCATCCGCTGTGGGTGCTGTACTCCTCGGGCACCACCGGCCTGCCCAAGCCGATCGTGCACGGTCACGGCGGCATCATCCTGGAGCACCTCAAGACCCTGGCCTTCCACCAGGACCTGGGGCCCGGTGACGTGTTCTTCTGGTACACCACGACCGGCTGGATGATGTGGAACTTCCTGGCCGGTGCCCTGCTGGTCGGGGCGACGCTGGTGACCTACGACGGCAGCGCCACCTTTCCCGGCACCGATGTCCTGTGGCAGATCACCCAGCAGGAGGCCGTCACCTACTTCGGGGTGGGCGCGCCGTACCTGCTCGCGTGCACCAAGGCGGACCTGGCGCCCGGCCGTGACCTGGACCTGTCCGCGCTGCGCGGACTGGGCTCGACCGGGGCGCCGTTGCCGCCCGAGGGCTACCACTGGGTCTACCGGCAGGTCAAGGCCGACCTGGTTCTCGGCTCCTTCTCCGGCGGCACCGACCTGTGTACTGGCTTCGTCGGGCCGTGCCCGCTGCTGCCGGTCCGTTCCGGCGTGATCGCGGGCCGCTGCCTGGGGGCCAAGGTGGAGGCGTTCGACCCGGCCGGGCATCCGGTCGTGGGCGAGGTGGGTGAACTGGTCATCACCGAGCCCATGCCCTCGATGCCGGTGGGCTTCTGGAACGACCCGGACCGTACGCGCTACGCCGGCAGCTACTACGCCGACTTCCCCGGCGTGTGGCGGCACGGGGACTGGATCAAGATCCTTCCCGACGGCGGGTGTGTCATCTACGGCCGTTCCGACGCGACGCTGAACCGCGGCGGCGTGCGGATGGGCACCAGCGAGTTCTACCGCGTTGTCGAGGCGTTCCCCGAGGTGGCGGACAGCCTGGTGGTCGACACCGGTCAGCTCGGCCGCGAGGGGCGGCTCCTGCTGTACGTCACGCTCGCGCCGGGGCAGGAACTCGACGACGAGCTCACCGGCCGGCTGCGCGGGGCGCTCCGGGCCAAGCTGTCCCCGCGGCATGTCCCGGACGAAATTCATGCCGTCCCCGGCATACCCCGCACGCTTTCCGGTAAAAAGCTGGAGGTGCCGGTGCGGAAGATTCTGCAGGGCACTCCGGTCGCCGCGGCGGCGGACCCGGACTCGCTGGTCAACCCGGATGTGCTGGTGCACTTCTCGCCCTCGCCCTCGCCCTCGCCCGCGAGCGAGGGCGAGAAAAGGAACGCCGGCGGCGGGATAGCCTAGATGGCTGGGCCGCAGAAGGGCCCACTGCCAGCGGTCCGCGTCCTTGCCCGCGCGCCCGTCCAGGCCGGTTACATAGGGAAATCGGACCGTAACTTAATGGCGCTACGGTGCTCGCCGGGCGGCTAGAAGGCGGTCCTGCGCGGGACCCGTGCTTGGCGGCCCGTCCCGCGCGAGGTACGAAAGTTACATGTGCGGCCGAATGGAGCCGCGGGCCTGTAGGGAAAGACAGCGATGCCGGACAATACGGACGAACCTCCGGACGCAGTGCTGGATGAGGCGGCACAGTCCATGGCGACAGCCTGCGGGGGAACCGGGGCGAGCGACGGAACCGGGGCGAGCCGCCGAACCGGGGCGAGCGACGGAACCGGGGCGAGCCGCCGAACCGGGGCGACGGTAGGTGATCTGACCGGCTTCCTGCGCTCCTACTACCGGCACGTTGCCGCCGAGGACCTCGCCGCCTTCGGTGCCGAGCGGATCGCCGCGGTCGCGTCCCGGCACGCGGCCCTCGCCGCGGAGCGCCCTCAGGGCCGGGCACTGGTCCGCGTGGTGGACGCGGTCACCGGGGCCAGCGCGGTCACCGGGGCCAGCGGGGCCGGTGAGACTCGCGAGTCCGGTGAGACTCGCGCGGGTGATGCCATCACGGCCTACGGCCCGGTGCGAGTGGTCATCGATATCGTCACCGACGACATGCCGTTCCTGGTCGATTCCGTGACGATGGAGCTGAACCGGCACCGGGCCGACATCAGCCTCCTCCTGCACCCCCGCCTCGTCGTGCGGCGCGACGTCACCGGCGCGCTGCATGGCGTGTCGGGCATCGTGAACAGCGCGCCGGCGGCTCCCGGTGAGATCACCGAATCGTGGATCCACGTCGAGATCGCCGGGCTGGGCCACCGCGTGTCCCGGACCGCCCTGGAGGCCGGGCTGCGCCAGGTCCTGGACGACGTCCGGGTCACGGTCGAGGACCAGCCCAAGATGATCGCGGCCGCCGCCTCGCTGGCCATCAGCGTGGCCGGCGACGAAGCGGCCGCGCCGCTGCCGGGGGGGACCGAGCCGCAGTCGCTGGACGGCCCCGACCAGGAGGCCGGCGAGCTGCTGAGCTGGCTGGCCGACGGGCATTTCATCTTTCTCGGCTACCGGGAGTACGACCTGATTCCGGGCGACGACGGCGAGGCGCTGCGCGCGGTGCCCGGTACCGGGCTCGGCT
Organism: uncultured Actinomycetes bacterium; assembly: GCA_963809975.1. Taxonomy (GTDB): domain Bacteria; phylum Actinomycetota; class Actinomycetes; order Streptosporangiales; family Streptosporangiaceae; genus Bog-532. The sequence continues at coordinate 13,841 of CAWELT010000018.1, read as the reverse complement.
TCCTGCGTCACGACCGCCTGGGCTCTGATTCCTTCGCGGCCCTGCCCCCCGACGTCAGGGCCAAGGCGCGCGACCCGCACCGCCTGGTCCTGGCCCAGGGCAACTCACGGTCCACCGTCTACCGCAGCAAGTACCTCGACTACGTGTCGGTCAAGAAGCTCGGGCGGGACGGCCGGGTGATCGGGGAGTGGCGGTTCCTCGGCCTGTACACCCACTCCGCCTACACCGAGAGCATCGCCCGCATCCCCGTGCTGCGCGGCAAGCTCGCCGACGTCCTGACCGCCGCGGGGGTCACCCCCGACAGCCACGACGGCAACGACCTCATCGAGATCCTGGAGAACTACCCGCGCGAGGAGCTGTTCCAGATCTCGACCGGCCAGCTGACCGAGATCGCCATGGCCGTGCTGCGCCTGCGCGAGCGCAAGCAGACCCGGCTGTTCCTGCGCCGTGACGCTTACGGGCGTTACATGTCGTGCCTGGTGTACCTGCCGCGGGACCGCTACACGACCGCGGTCCGGCTGCACGTCCAGCAGATCCTGCGCGCGGCGCTGGATGGCGCCTCGGTCGACTACAGCGCGATGGTCGGGGATTCGGCGCTGGCCCGGCTGCACGTCGTCGTGCGGGGGATTCGGGGGCGGCCGCTGCCCGACGTGGACGCGGCGGCGCTGGAGCGGCGGATCGCGGCGGCGGTCCGCACCTGGGACGAGGATCTCGAACAGGAGGCGCTGCGGACGCTGGGCCAGCAGCGGGCCGGGCTGGTCCTGGAGCAGTTCGCCGCCGCGATCCCGGAGACCTACAAGACCGGCGTCACCGCGGCCGACGCCGTCGGCGACCTCGGCCGCATCCTGCAGCTGCGCGAATCCGGCGACTCGTTCGCGGTCCAGCTGCGCGACGACGGCCGTCCCGGTGGCGGCCAGTGGCGGCTGCGCGTGTACCGGTCGGGGGCCCCCGTCATCTTGTCCAATGTGCTGCCCCAGCTGCAGCACATGGGCCTCGAGGTGGTCGACGAGCATCCCTACGAGTTCCGCGTGGCCGGTACGGAGCCGTTCTGGATCTATGACTTCGGCCTGCGCGCTGAGACGACGGCCTGGAAGAAGCGCCCCCGCGGCGAGGGCGAGAAGGAGCAGTTCGAGCATGCGCTGTGCGCGCTGTGGCGGAACGAGATCGAGGATGACGGCTTCAACGCGCTGGTCCTCGACGCGGGCCTGACCTGGCGCGAGGTCGTGGTGCTCCGGGCGTACGCCCGGTACCTGCGCCAGGCCGGGAACCGGTTCAGCCAGGGTTACATCCAGCGGGTGCTGCGCTCGAACACCACGGTGACCCGGCTGCTGGGCCGCCTGTTCGCCTCCCGCTTCGACCCGGCCCGCCAGCGCGGGGAGAGCGAGCGCAGCGAGGCGATCGTGGAGGAGATCCGCGGGGAGCTGGACGAGGTGGTCAGCCTGGACCAGGACCGGATTCTGCGGTCCTACCTCGCGCTGATCGGCGCGACCCTGCGGACCAACTACTACCGCGCGGCGGGCCCGGGTCCTGGCCCGGGTCGTGGCCCCCAGCCCGGCCCGGGCGCGGTGCCGGCCTGCGTCACGCCCGCGAACGCGCCCTACCTGGTCATCAAGCTTGACCCGGGCCGGGTGGCCAGCCTGCCCGAACCACGGCCCAGGTTCGAGATCTTCGTGTACTCACCCCGCCTGGAGGCGGTGCACCTGCGGTTCGGCCGGGTCGCCCGCGGCGGGCTGCGCTGGTCGGATCGGCTGGAGGACTTCCGCACCGAGGTGCTCGGGCTGGTGAAGGCCCAGGAGGTGAAGAACGCGGTCATCGTCCCGTCCGGGGCCAAGGGCGGTTTCGTGTGCAAGCAGCTGCCCGCCGCCGCCGACCGCGAGGCGTATCAGGCCGAGGTGCTCGCCTGCTACAAGATGTTCATCAGCGCCATGCTCGACGTGACCGACAACGTGGACGGTGAGCGGATCTGCCCGCCGCGCAACGTGGTCCGGCACGACGGCGACGACCCGTACCTGGTCGTCGCGGCGGACAAGGGCACCGCGACCTTCTCCGACGTGGCCAACGAGATCGCCACCAGCTACGGGTTCTGGCTCGGTGACGCCTTCGCCTCCGGGGGCTCGGAGGGCTACGACCACAAGAAGATGGGCATCACCGCGCGCGGCGCCTGGGAGTCGGTGAAGAACCACTTCGCCACGCTCGGCATGAACCCGGCCACTGACGAGTTCACCGTGGCCGGGATCGGCGACATGTCCGGCGACGTATTCGGCAACGGGATGCTGCTGTCGCCGGTGATCTTGCTGGTGGCGGCGTTCGACCACCGGCACATCTTCCTCGACCCCGATCCTGACCCCGCCACCAGCTTCGCCGAACGGCAGCGGCTGTTCGCCCTGGCCCGCTCGTCGTGGACCGATTACGACCGGTCGCTGATCTCGGCCGGGGGCGGCGTCTGGCCGCGCAGCGCGAAGTCCGTGCCGCTCTCGCGCGCAGGCCCGGGCCGCGCTCGGCGTCGACGACACCGTGCTGGCGCTGCCGCCGGACGAGCTGATTTCGCGGATCCTGGCCGCACCGGTCGACCTGCTGTGGAACGGCGGCATCGGCACCTACATCAAGGCCACCAGCGAGCCGCAGACGGCCTGCGGCGACCGGGCCAACGAGGCGGTGCGCGTCAACGCGTCGCAGCTCCGGGCCCGGGTCATAGCCGAGGGCGGCAATCTCGGTCTCACCCAGGCCGCCCGGATCGAGTTCGCGGTGGGCGGCGGCCTGGTCGACACCGACTTCATCGACAATTCGGCCGGCGTGGACACCTCGGACCACGAGGTCAACATCAAGATCTTGCTGGACCGGGCCGTCCGGGACGGCGAGATCTCGCACGACGCGCGTAACACGCTGCTCCAGGAGATGACCGACGAGATAGCCGCGCTCGTGCTCCGGCACAACTACCACCAGAACATGGCGCTGGCCACCGCACGGGCCCAGGCCCCCCAGATGCTGCACGTGCACGCGCGGTACCTGCGCATGCTGGAGCGCGGCAAGCGGCTGCGCCGCGGCCAGGACGCCGTGCCGGGGGAGAAGGAGATCGCCGAGCGCCGGTCGGCGGGCAAGGGCCTGACCAACCCGGAGCTGGCCCTGCTGCTCGCGCACACGAAGATCGCGGCGGCGGAGGAGGTGCTCGCCTCGGGGCTGGCCGACGACCCGTACCTGCGCCGCGAGCTGACCGGCTACTTCCCGGCGCCGCTGCGCACCTCCCAGGCCGGCCGGATGCAGACCCACCCGCTGCGGCACGAGATCATCACCACCTCGGCGGTCAACGAGATGGTGGACACCTCCGGCACCACGTTCGCGTTCCGGCTGAACGAGGAGACCGGCGCGTCGGTGCCGGACATCACCCGCGCCTGGCTGGTGGCCCGTGAGGTCTTCGGCATGCGTGACTACTGGGGGCAGGTCACCGCGCTGGACGCCGTGGTGGACATCGGCACCCAGATCACCCTGCTGCTGGAGGGGCGCAAGCTGGTCGAGCGGGCCTGCCGGTGGCTGCTGTACAACCGGCGGCCGCCGGTCGACATCACCGGCTGCGTGGACTACTTCGGCAGTGGCGTCCTCGCCGTGCGCTCGGGTCTGCCGAAGCTGCTCGCCGACCGGGACGCGAAGACCTTCGAGGAGCGGCGGGACTCGTTCATCGTGCGCGACGTGCCCGCGGGCCTGGCCGAGACGGTGGCCGGCATGGTGTCGTCGTATTCCGCCTTCGACATCGTGGAGAGTGCGGCGGCCACCTCCCGCGGGGTCGAGGAGACCGCCGAGGTCTACTTCGATCTCGCCGACCGGCTGCAGATCACCCGGCTCCGCGACCGGATCACGGCGCTGCCCCGGGACGACCGGTGGAGCAGCATGGCCCGGGCGGCCATCCGCGACGATCTCTACGCCGCCCACGCGGCGCTCACCCGCGACGTGCTGTGTGCCACCGGCCCCGGTACCCCGGAGGCGCGCCTCGCGACCTGGACCGGGCAGAACGCGGCGGCCGTCGGGCGGGCGACCCGGACCCTGGGCGAGATCTGGGAGAGCGAGCGCTTCACGTTCACGACCCTTTCGGTCGCGCTGCGCGCCGTCCGGGCCCTGGTGGCGTCGAGCTCACTGCCGCCGGTCTGACTGTCCCGCGTCTGACTGTCCCGCCGGTCTGACCGTCCGCCGGTCGGCCCCCGGGCCAGCACCGTCAGGTGCCGTGGACGTAGGTGGGGGCGCCGCCCGTGCCGATCACCTGGAGGGTGCCCGCCTGCGCGGTCGCCGGGGGGTCCAGCGCGAGGTAGCTGACCGTGGAGTCCACGGTCAGCCCGTGCGGGAACGGCGGATGCGTGGCCGGCACCAGGCTCCGCAGGGCGGCGGGCACCGGGATACCCGGCAACCGCGTCTTACCGTGCGCGGGTGGCAGGTGGGTCGGCACGGTCAAGGTGGCCAGGGTCATGGTGTAGAAAACCAGGGCGCCACCACCCGCCGTGCGCAGCGCGAAGAACGGGTAGCTGGTTCCCTCCAGCTCCCAGCTGTACGTCGTGTTCTGCGCGGCGGCCTGCCGGGCGATCGCCGCGTTGGACCGGTACAGCCCGGTGGTCTGCGGCCCGGCCTGGACGACCGGGGCGGCGGCACTGGACGGCCCGTCGTCCGCGACGGCCGCGTGCATCGCGCCCACGACGTCCGGCCGCAGTTTCAGCGAGCCGTCCGAGGTGGCCAGGGCGGTTGCGTAACCGGAGCTGTCGACCGCCACCTTCAGCGCGGGGGCGCCCGGATTGAGCAGAACGGACCCGCTGAGCGCCCAGGTGGTCTCGGCGTCGAGCCGGTCGAACACCAGCAGCGCGGTCCGGACCGGACCGCCGGGGGCGGCGCGCTCTGGCGCCGTGGCCATGAACCACTGCGGGTACGTGGTCAGCTTGGGCACGTACAGCGTCGGGTGCCCGTAGACCGGGCCAATTACTGGATGGCTGGCCGCCGCGTACGTGGACGCGGCGATGCCGTACTGCGATCCGGTCAGCAGCGACATGGCCAGCAGCTCATCGTGATTGGCCAGGGCGACCTTCTCCGCGGTGACGAAGGAGTTGAACACCCCGAGCGCGCTGGCCGGGGTGGGCCCCGTCACCGAGGTACCCGCCGACGCGGGCGTGCTGCAGCCCTGCACGGACAGCAGCAGGCCGAGCGCCACCAGCGGGCCGAGAATGGCCAGGAGCGCCCGGGGGATGCCGGTAAAGGTCGCATTCATGTTCGTATCCATTAGAAACCGGGGGCGTCCCGGCCCCACCCTTGTCGTCGCAGTCCAGGCCGGCGGATCAGACAGACCCGTTCGGCAGGATACCTGGCTCCCGCCCACCGCCGTGCCGGCCTGCGCCAGCAGGCACCGGCTCGCATAGGCTGTCCGCCATGGCAGCTACCGATCCCGCTGATGAGATCTCGGAACTGTCGTCGAAGCTCGCCAGCGTGGAGGCGGTTCTCGATCCCGGTGCCATGCGGGCCGAGGCTGAGAGCCTACGCGAACAGGCCGCCGATCCGGACCTGTGGGGCGATCAGCGGCACGCCCAGTCGGTCACCCGCCGCCTCTCCTACGTGGAGGGCGAGCTGGCCAGGCTGGAGGACCTACGGCAGCGGCTCGACGACACCCGGGTGATGTTCGAGCTGGCTGACAGCGAGAACGACGAGCCGACCCGGGCCGAGGCCCAGCGCGACCTGGCCTCCCTGCGCAAGGAGATCGACCAGCTCGAAGTGCGCACCCTCCTGTCCGGGGAGTACGACGCCCGCGAGGCCCTGGTCTCGATCAACGCTCAGGCCGGGGGAGCCGACGCCGCGGACTTCGCGCAGAGCCTGATGCGCATGTACCAGCGCTGGGCGGAGCGGCACGGGTACCCGACCGAGGTGTACGACATCTCCTACGCGGAGGAAGCCGGCATCAAGTCGACGACGTTCGCGGTCAAGGCGCCCTACGCCTACGGCACGCTCCGCGGCGAGCACGGAACGCACCGGATGGTGCGGATCTCCAAGTACGACAACCAGGGCCGCCGGCAGACCTCCTTCGCCGGCGTGGACGTGGTACCGGTTGTCGAGCAGACCGACCACATCGAGATCAACGAGGACGAGATCCGGGTCGACGTGTACCGTTCCAGCGGGCCCGGCGGCCAGGGCGTCAACACGACCGACTCGGCCGTCCGGATCACCCACCTGCCGACCGGGATCGTTGTGTCCTGCCAGAACGAGCGCAGCCAGATCCAGAACCGCGCCTCGGCAATGTCCGTTCTGCAGGCCAAACTGCTCGAGCGCAGGCGGCGGGAGGAGGCCGAGGAAATGGCCGCGCTGCGCGGCGAGTCGACCGGAAGCTGGGGCACCCAGATCCGCAACTACGTCCTCTACCCGTACCAGAACGTGAAGGACGTGCGGACCGGCATGGAAACGGGAAACACGACGGCCGTGCTGGACGGCGAGATCGACGACTTCATCGAAGCCGAGATCCGCTGGCTCCGCCGCGGCCAGAACGGCGAAAACGAGAAGGACTAGCGGTCACAGAGTCCCGTGCGCGGCCAGGACGGCCAGCAGGACGATCAGCAGAACCGAGGCGACCAGGATGTGCGGGCGGTAATTGGCCTGGGTATGGTGCACCTCCGCCTTGGACGCCCGGCAGGCTGGACAGCGGCCCTCGCTCACCGGGCCTCCGCAGCGGGCACAGATAAGGTGTTCGCAGCTCAATGGGAGTCCTTCCGGCCGGTCATGCCCTGCACTTGGAGCGTTATAGGGCTCTGCTCGCTAGTTTCCCCCTACACTGTTCCATTGACTAATCCAGGCTACCCGCTGGAGTGCCGCCAGTCGCCGCGTCTACGGCGGAGCACCAGGCCACGTGCCGTTCGCTAGGTCCTGCGAGCCGGAAGGCGGCACCTCGAACTCTGCCCAGGCGCTCCCGTCCCTCGTCCGTTTCCTACGCCGCTGTGATGGTCCTGTGATCAATTTCGATAACGTCAGCAAGGTCTACCCGAGCCAGAGCCGGCCCGCCCTGGAGAACGTCACCATCTCGGTGGAGAAGGGCGAGTTCGTCTTCCTCGTCGGTCCGTCCGGATCCGGCAAGTCAACGTTCCTCCGGCTGGTGCTGAAGGAGGAACGGCCGACCGACGGCCGGATCCGGGTCTCCGGCCGGGACCTGGCCCGCCTGTCCAACTGGCGGATCCCGATGCTCCGGCGCCGGATCGGCTGCGTGTTCCAGGACTTCCGGCTGCTGCCGAACAAGAACGTCTACCAGAACGTGGCCTTCGCGCTCGAGGTCATCGGCAAGCCGCGCCGGTTCATCCGCAAGGTGGTGCCGGAGGTGATCGACCTGGTTGGCCTTGAGGGCAAGCACGACCGGATGCCGGACGAGCTGTCCGGCGGTGAGCAGCAGCGCGTGGCCATGGCCCGGGCCTTCGTCAACCGCCCCATGATCCTGCTTGCGGACGAGCCGACCGGGAACATCGACCCCGCGACCTCGATCGGCATCATGAAGGTCCTGGACCGGATCAACCGGACCGGCACCACGGTCGTCATGGCGACCCATGACGCCGCCATCGTCGATTCCATGCGCAAACGGGTCATCGAACTCGAATACGGCAAAGTCGTCCGGGACCAGTCTCGCGGTGTGTACGGCCAGGCGTACTGACGTGCCGTAGCCTGTCCGCCAGGCCGTCAGCACCCACCACGCGTGGCCACCCGCCACCCGATCGAGTACTGCGAGGGATCAGCCAGCATGCGTGCCCAGTTCGTTCTCCAGGAGATCTGGATCGGCCTGCGCCGGAATCTCACCATGACGGTCGCGCTCATCGTGGTGGTGGCGATCAGCCTTTCCTTGCTGGGAGTGGGGCTCCTCTTCGTCAAGCAGGTCGACGCGACGCGCAGCTACTGGCAGGGCAAGGTCGAGGTCTCCATCTACCTGTGCACGACGCAGAGCGTCAGCGTCCAGTGCAAGCAGAACGGCCCGGCCACCGACGTCCAGCGGCAGCAACTCCGGCAGCAGCTCACCTCGATGCCCCAGGTGGCCAGCGTCATCTACCAGTCGCAGCAGCAGGCCTATCAGCAGTTCAAGCAGGAGTTCTCCAACAACCCATCGTTCGTCTCCACCGTCTCCCAGGGTGACATACCGGACTCGTTCCAGGTGAAGCTTAAGAACCCGCAGGCGGATTACATCACCGTCGCGTCGGCGGTGACGGGCAAGGGCGGGGTCGATTCGGTGATCGACGACCGGTCGATCCTGGCCAAGTTCTACAAGCTGCTCGGCGGCGCGCGGAACGCCGTGGTCATCGTCGCGGTCATCCTGCTGATCGCCGCGACCCTGCTGGTGGCCAACACGATCCGGCTCTCGGCGTTCAGCCGCCGCCGGGAAACCAGCATCATGCGGCTGGTCGGGGCGTCGAACTTCTACATCCAGCTGCCGTTCCTGCTGGAGGGAATCATCGCCGGCCTGATCGGCTGGGCGATCTCCATCGGCCTCCTGATTGCCGTGAAGTCGCTTTGGCTGGATACGCTACAGCAGTACTTCACTTTCAACGTGGTTCTCAGTGCGGGTGACCTCGTGGAGGTCGTGATCCTCGCCATGTGCGTGGGCGTCCTGCTGTGCGGCGCGACGTCGTTCCTCACACTTCGCCGTTACCTGCGCGTGTGACATAAGCAGACAGGAGGGACGTGGCTCGGGAGCAAGGGCGGAAGGTAATCGCCCGCAACCGCCGCGCCCGATTCGACTACCGGATCGAGGACACGTACGAGGCCGGGCTGGTGCTCACGGGGACCGAGGTGAAGTCACTCCGGGCCGGGCGCGCGTCGCTGACGGACGGTTTCGCCCAGATCTCCGACGGAGAGGTGTGGCTGCACAACGTGCACATTCCCGAGTACACCCAGGGCACCTGGACCAATCACGAGCCACGGCGAACCAGGAAACTCCTCCTGCACCGCAAGGAGATCGAGAAGCTGTCCTCCCGGACCGCCGAACAGGGCTTGACGCTGGTTCCGCTGTCCCTTTATTTCAAAGACGGGAAGGCCAAGGTCGAGCTGGGCCTTGGGCGCGGCAAGCGGACCTACGATAAACGTCATGACCTGGCGAGCCGGGATGCGGCCAGGGAGATGGATCGTGCTCTCCGGCGGCGACGGTAACGGGGGGGAGGACAGTGTCCCCCCACACCCGTGACCGGGGCAGCCACGCTGGCCGTGGCCGGCCGGGGCGAATTGTCCCGCGCCCTGGCCGGCGAGCCGCCCCGCCAGGTCAGCGGCCGCCCCTCCCGCCCCGGCCGGCTTCGGCGCGCGGGCAGCGGCAGGCCCGGCGCCTGTCGATGCGCGTTCGGCGGATTCCGGCTGATCGCCATCATCGTGACGGCTGGCATCGTGGTCGGGGGTTTCCTGGACGGCTTCGCGCAGGAGCCGTCCGCGGAGAGAACCGTCCAGGCGTTCCTGCTGGCCTGGCAACGGCACGATTACCGCGCGGCCGCCGCCTACACCACCGGCCCCGCGCCCGCCGTGTCGGGCGCCCTGGCCGGTGCCTTCACCCAGCTGGACGCGACGGCCATGTTCCTGTCCATGGGCCGGGTCGACCAGAGCGGCGACACCGCCGAAGCCCACTTTTTCGCCTCGGTGAACCTCGGTGAAGGGGGACACCAGTGGACGTACCCCGGCCAGTTCGCGCTGCGCCGGGCCGGTTCCGGCTGGAAGGTGCAGTGGGCGCCCAGCGTGATCAACCCCCAGCTGGGCCCGGGGGCACGGCTCGCAGTGATCACCCAGGTCCCGGCGCGCGGCCAGGTGCTGGACGCCCGCGGGCAATCGCTGGAGGTGCCCTCGGCGGTGTATGAGGTCGGAGTCTGGCCCATGGCCCTGGCCGACCCGGCCGCTACGGCCCAGGACTTCGCCCAGGTGACCCAGCTCAACGCCAGCCAGGTACAGGGCCAGATACAGGCCGCCTCGCCTGGGCAGTTCCTCACCCTGCTCTCCCTCGACCCGCACTCCTACGCCGGGCTGGCGCCGGAACTGGCGCGGGTCCCGGGCCTGCAGGTGCACCGGGTCAGCCAGCGGCTGTTCGCCTCCGAAGCCAGTGAGGTCGTCGGGACGGTCGGCTCGGAGAACTCGGGCCTGCTGCGCGACGAGGGCGCCTCGTACCAGCCCGGCACCACGGTTGGCCTGACCGGCCTGCAGGCCGCGTACCAGCGGGTGCTGGCCGGCTCGCCGACCACCAAGGTGGTGGCCGAGAACGCCAGCGGGGCCGAGGTCGCGGTGCTGGCGCGCTGGCCGGGGAACGCCGGCCAGCCCGTGCGGACCACGATCAGCTCGCAGGTCCAGGCGGCCGCCCTCAGCGCGCTGGACGCCGCGCCCAGCGCGGCCGCCGAGATCGTGGCCGTCCAGGCCTCGACCGGGAAGATCCTGGCGGTCGCGGGCCGGGGCGCGCCCGGTGGGCAGCTCCCGGCCGGCGGCGCGCTCAACGCGCACCTGACGCCCGGGACCGCGTTCACGATCGTGTCGACCGCCGCGCTGCTGGGCTCGGGCTTTTCCACCAGCACCGAGATCCCGTGCACCAGCGTGGCCAACGTCGGCGGCCAGCTGTTCAGTGATCAGCGGCTCGCGTCCAGTCTCGGCGCGAACACGCTCTTCAGCACCGACTTCGCCCAGGGCTGCAGCACCGCGTTCGCGGGGCTGTCCCGCCGGCTGACCAGCAGCGCCCTGACCACCGCGGTGAACGGCTTCGGCATCGGTTCGAAGTGGCAGCTGCCGCTGCAGGCCTTCTCCGGCTCGGTGCCCGCCGCGACGACCGACGGGCAGCTGGCCGGCGAGACCATCGGGCAGGGCGTCCAGGTGAGCCCGCTGGGCATGGCCCTGATCGCCGCCGAGGTCGACTCCGGGGTCTGGCGGTCCCCGATGCTCGTCACGAAGCCGCCCGACGGGGCCGCGTCTATCAAGTCGCCCCTGACCCCGGGTGCCCTCACGTCCCTGCGCGCGCTGATGCGCGAGGCCGTCACGTCCGGCTCGGCCAGGAGCGCCAACGTGTCAGGCGCGCCCGTCTACGGCCAGACCGCACTCGTCCAGACCGGAAGCGGCCGCCGCGCCCAGTGGCAGGGCTGGTTCGTCGGCTACCGCGGAGACGTCGCGTTCACGGTCCTGACCTCCAGCCAATCGTCCGGGACCTCCGCGTCCGCCCTGGCCGCCCGGTTCCTCAGCGCCCTGCCCGCCAGCTGACCCCGCGCCGTTACCTACTCGTTATTAAACTCTCTGTGATCAGAGGCAACCATTTAGCTACTCTCCGACGTCTTAGCTGGTGACTGGGTTTCGCTAGGGGGGTTGCGGCCTCAGTCGCGTGATAAGACCGGATCTCATCTCGGGGGAGATCCGGGTATCCGGACCGGCTCCGACCCTGCCGGTCGACCCCCGCGGGCGCGTGGATCACCGCCAGCGCCCGCGGGGGTCATTCCCCTCTTCTAACCCTGTCCGTTGTCTCTCACTCCGGTAGCCCTGTCCGTTGTCTCACCCGGCGTTCCGCCCGCGCGGGACACGCCCCCGCCGGGCTCCGCGCCCCCGGCGCGTCCCGGCCGGGAATCCTGGCTGGCGGCTTGGCGTTGAACCGTGTACGGTCAGGCGGAGCAGGTCGTCGCGTGCGATGCCCGGCTGAAAACTCAAGAGGGGGTGAACGGTTTCGACTTCGGTGGTTGATTCAGGGGAAGCGGGCCGAGGATTGCGGTTGTGACCTCGCTAATCACATGGCCGCAAAACAATAAGTGCCAACACAACGCGCACTGACCACTACGCTCTCGCCGCCTGAGGCGAGCTAGCGGTCTGTCAGCCCGGGGATGCCTTCGACCCGGTGCCTGGCATCAGCTAGAAGGATTACCGTCCAGCCCGGTCACGGGACTAGCACGGGACATCAAACAGTGACTGAGCCCGTCGGCATCTTGCCTGTGTGAATGCCGGGGCTGAGAAAAGCACAGCAGGCTGCGCCCGGAGAAGCCCTGTTGACGCACTGAAGGACGCGGGTTCGATTCCCGCCACCTCCAAGAGTGTTCAGTGGAGACCCCTGAACATTGTTGGAGGTGCCCGTTCCCTCTTGGTACACCATGCCTAGGCCCGGCGCCCGCGAGGCGCCGGGCTTTTTTCATCGGCACCCGGATACGGGCGCTCATCAATCACGGCCGCAGGCTGACCCCTCGGAGCCGGCCATCAAGGGCGGCCCAGAACCGGGCCGGGCCCGGTCGACCGGGCCCGGCCCGGCTCCGAGCAGCACCTGTTCACCGAGGGCACGGCATCCTGCTGGCGGTTATCGCAGACCGGCGGCAACCGCAACGACGTCACCCAGGCTCGGGCCGCTGATCGCGGCCATCCCGCCGGTGCGGGGGCGGCCGCGGCCGCCCCCGCCGGCGCCCGGATCAGGCTTGCTGGCGGCGACTGGCCAGCACGACGTTCCGGCAGGGCACCGGTCAGCTTGTCATGACTACCTTGACCGCCCCGGTATCGGCGGCGTTCTGGAAGATGTCGTATGCCTCAGTCATCTCGTCGAGCTTGAAATGGTGGGTGACAAAGCGCGCGGCGTCGATCTTGCGCGTTGTGACCAGCTGCATCAGTGTCGGCGTGGAATAGGCGTCGACCAGCCCGGTCGTCATCGTGATGTCCCGGATCCACAGCGACTCCAGGTGCAAGGTGGCGGGCTTTCCGTGCACGCCGATGTTGGCCACGTGGCCGCCCGGGCGCACGAGCTTCGTGCACAGCTCGAAGCTGTCGGGTACGCCCACTGCCTCGATCGCCACGTCCGCTCCGAGCCCGCCGGTAACGTCGTTGACGAAGGCGACAGCGTTGCTGCGGCCGTTATTGACGGTGAGGTCGGCGCCGAATGCGATGGCCGCCTCCAGTCGCGCGTCGGCCAGGTCGATCGCGATGATGTGGCTCGGCGTGTACAGCCGCGCCCCGGTGATCGCCGCCAGGCCGACCGGGCCCGCGCCTACCACGGCGACGGTGTTTCCAGGCCTGACGTTGCCGTTGAGCACGCCGACCTCGTAGCCGGTGGGCAGGATGTCGGAGAGCATGAGGATCTCCTCATCGGCCGCTCCCTCCGGCAGGGGGTAGGTGGAGGTGTCGGCGAAGGGGACCCGGACGTACTCGGCCTGAGTGCCGTCGATCATGTAGCCGAGGATCAGCCCCCGCCGCCGGTGCACTGGCCGGACCGGCGCTCACGGCAGTACTGGCACCGGCCGCACGCGGAGATGCAGGAGACCAGCACCCGGTCGCCGGGCTTGACCGTCGTTACCCCGGCACCAACCTGCCGGACCGTGCCGACCGCCTCGTGGCCGAGGATGCGGCCGGTGGCGACCTCCGGGGTATCACCCTTCAGGATGTGCAGGTCCGTGCCGCAGATTGTGGTGACGTCGACGTGCACGATGGCGTCGCTGGGTTCCTGGATCACCGGGTCGGGGACATCCTCCCAGGCCTTCGCGCCGGGACCATGGTACACAAGTGCCTTCACTGCAATCACCTCAATGTGATGGGTCGACTCCGGTCATGGGCAAATTGGCCACGCAACTTGCCAGGCGCCAGAGTCCAAAGTCACGACGGGGCATCCGCGCCAACCCGGCGGGCGCAGGAATGAGCGCGCTGCTTTACCGCGCCAGCCGGCGGCTTTCCGCGGCGCTGGCCCGGGACGCATACCGGAGCCGTGCCGGACTTATCGGGCAGCCAAGAGCCACCTCGTCGGACATCCGAAAAAGCAGCGCCCGTGAAACGCAACAGCGCAGGTCAGGAGGGCATCGGCGCGGAAGGGTGATAGAGACAGTCACGAAGATCATAGGGACTTATGCGGCGAGAAGCCTGCAGGGCGCGTGAGCGCTGGTTACGATGAG
>CAWELT010000017.1:0-31820 GCA_963809975.1 uncultured Actinomycetes bacterium | reverse complement strand
AGGCCGCCGCGCCAGGCGAAGCCGCCGCGCCGCCGGAGCCGCCGACATGGCCGCCTATCGGCATGGGAGTCCGTCCTGCGTACCCGCGAGGCTGGCCCCGGTGCCACCGACCTGCTCCGGGTGGCCGCCACCGATACGGTGCCGCTGCAAACGGGCCCGCTGCAGCAGGACGGGATGATTTTGCCCTGGCGCGGATCGGCGGTTACCCCTGCATGGTCATCGGCCAGGACCGGCACGGACCGGCGCTTGGTCCCGCCGGGCTGCGCCTGGCCAGACGCGGTATCCGGCTGGCGGCCGAACTGCGGCTGCCGCTGGTCACCGTGATCGACACGCCGGGCGCTGAGCTGTCCCCGGCTGCGGAGCAAGACGGTCTGGCGCCCGAAATCGCCTTCTGCCTGGCCGACCTCGTCACGCACCGGGGGCCCACCATCTCGCTGCTGCTTGGGCAGGGAACCGGCGGCGCGGCCCTGGCCCTCCTGCCCGCCGACCGCACCCTCGCCGCCCAGCACGCCTGGCTGGCCCCGCTGCCCCCGGAAGGGGCCAGCGCCATCGTCTACCGCGACAGCAGCCACGCCACGGAACTCGCCGCCCGGCAGGGCATCCGCTCCACCGACCTCGCCGCCGTCGGCATCGTCGACCGGGTGATCCCTGAGGCGCCCGCCGGCACCCTCGGCTGCGAACTCGGGCAGGCGCTGCGCAGGGACCTTGGTGATGCGCTGCGTCAGGAACTGGCGGACGTGACGGCACAGGACGAGGAAGCGCGGCTGGCTGCGCGCGCCCGCCGCTACCGTCACCTCGGCCTACCACTGTAGGCCAGCCCGTGCAGGAGTAGCTCGCCTGCTACAGCACGACGGCCCCGACGCACGCGGCTTTCCTGCTCGCGGCGGAGCAGGCCGGGGTGCCCGTCCAGTACTTCGTCAACCGCAGCGGCGCGCGCAGCGGTTCGACGATTGGCCCCATCGTGGCCGCGGGCCTGGCGATGCCGGCCGTCGATGTCGGCAACCCCACCCTGGCCATGCATTCGGTGCGGGAGCTGACCGGGACGGCGGACGGCGCGATGATGGTGGCGGCGATGAAGGCTTTCCTGACCCCGGCGTAGCTCGCCGGCCGGGGCGACGCGGCGCTTGGCGCAGAAAGACCGAGGGCGGAAATGGTCCGGTACTCCGAGGATCCAGCGGTTCAGCTCGGGCCGGGTCCGTCCGGCCTGACCCCGGTCATCGAGGCGATGCCCGGCAAAGAGGAGCGGATCGTCGCGCGCCGTCTCGCCGAGCACGAGGCGAACATGCGGCGCTGCGCGGCGGGCATCAAGACATTGGCCGAACGGGACTGACGATGACGACCAGCCCGGTGCGGGGCACACCCCGGAGGCGGTGGCCGCTGGCCGTCACGGCGGGTCTCATCGGGGTCGGGCTGGTGACCTCGACGTGGGGCGTCAGGCTGTTCGGGAGAGCGGACTGGGCCCTTCCCGATGACCTGTGGCGGACCCTGGTCGCCGCCCAGCGGCTGCTGCACGGGAACCTGACTGGCTTGTACACGCCCCCGACCGAGCTGGTCAGCTTCCCCGGCGCGGCCGTCATCCTCGTCCCGCTCGTGGCCGTCACCGACACGGCGGGCCTTTCCCTGCAATTGCCAGGTCCGCAGAACGGCCATCCCGGCGAGTGGCTGCTGGCCGGGCCCTACGAGATCGCGATCGCGGCGCTGGCCCTGTTCGCCGCGGACGCGATCGCTGAGCACCTGGACGCGTCCTGGCCGAAGCGGGCGGTGCTCGCGGCCGCGGGCGCCGTCGCCCTGTGGGGCGTCACCGTGCGGTTCGGTCATCCCGAGGACGCGGTGGCGGTCGGGTTGTTCCTGTATGGCCTCCTCGCGCTGGCCCGGTCCCGGGAAAAAACGCGGGCACGAACGCGGGCACGAACGCGGGCACGAACGGGAGCCGGGCGGGCTGCCTGGCTCATCGGGGCGGCGGTGGCGGTGCAGCCCCTTGTCCTGCTCGCGCTGCCCCTGGTGCTGATGGTCATCGAACGCCGGCAGTGGGCCGGCTTCCTGGCCCGGGCGGCTGCTCCCGGGGCCCTGGTGCTGGATATCGCGGCCGCGGCGAACTGGCACGCCACCGTCCGCGCGGTCACCAGCCAGCCCAATTCACCGACGGTGAACCATCCCACGCCGTGGACCGCGCTGTCCGCGCACCTGGGCGGCGGAATGGTCGCGGCCGGCCCGGCGCGGGCCCTCGCCGTCCTGGCGGCGTGCGGGTGCGCGGTCGCCGCCGGGCACCGCTGGGGGAGAGCGGTGCAGGAGGGCGAGTGGAGCCCGGAAACACTCGCCCGGCTGCTGTGGTGGCTCGCCGCGGCGCTCGCGCTCCGCTCCGTGTTCGAGCCGGTGATGGTGGCCTATTACGTGTGGCCCGCGCTCGCGGTGGCGCTGATCCCGGCCTCGCGGAGCTGGCCGCGCCTGGTCGCGACCGCCGTCACGGCGGCGGCGCTGACGTTCGCCGCTCAGCTTCCGTGGCGGGACCCGTGGAGCTGGTGGCTCCTGATGATCGCCGGGCTCACCCTCGTCCTGTGGCTCGCCCGCGTCCCGCAGGCCCGGGCCCGCGTTCTGCAACAGCCGGTCAGGGCAGGCTGGTGACGTGATGATGGACCTCGGCCCCGGCCGGGAGGTCGCTCCGGGCTGGTCTCCCCCGCTCACTTCCGGGTCACCCGTGCGCCTATGCCCCAGCGCTGGCGCTGCTCAGCGTGACCGGGCCGTTGGCGGTGAAGCTGAGGTGAGCGGTGCCTGCCTCCGGCTTGGCCGCGCCGGCGAAATCACACGCGCCATTCACCTTCGGGAAGGTAGCCCTGAACTCGATCTCCGCGGTGCCGTGACCGGATGCGCCAGCGTATACGCCAGTGCCGCCCGTGATGGTGTACGGCATCACGTTGGCGTAGGACCCGCCACACGTACCGGCATTCTGGTATTGCGTAAAGGTGCTTTTGCCGTACTGAAGGTGCAGGCTGCCATCGGTAAGAGTGATGTCCGTGCCATCTGTGCAGCGGTAATGGTTGGTCAGGGCGCAGCGCCTGAGAGTGACCGTGCCACTGGCCGTGACGGCACCGGCGGCCTTGACCTGTACCACGGGCGCCGCGCCGGTAGGGCTCGCCAGCGAACCGGAGATCGCCGCCGCGGCAGCAGTGGTGACGGTTTTCGGCGGGCTGGGACTGGCGCTGCTGTGGGCGGTTCCCGAGCTACCGCAGGCGGCGACCAAGACCCCGCTCCCCAGGCAGAGCACGCCAAAGATTCTCTTCACTCGTGTCCCCCCTGACCGTGCGGCCGGAACAGACTCCCTGCCGCGCAGCCATGACCCGTCCTAACGGCACCAGCATGACGCTTAAGCCCCGGTTCCGGTAGGCCTCTTCTGGTGCTGCTCGTCCCCGCTGCTGAGCGATGTGGCGGGCGCGCTGGCCGCGTCCCAGATCCGCTCGAACTGATCATGCCAGTACGTGTACCAGTGGCCGGATTGCTTCCGGCCGATTTCGATATGCATGCGGGTACGACGTTGCCTCGTTGTGGAAAATGTGAAACTCAACGATGAACCGGCCGTCGCGGGCACTGGGGTTGACGGCCACGAGGCTGAAACCCGGGTTATAGTCCAGCACCCGGTATTCGAAGCTCCTACTGACCGGTCAGGCGGAGATGGCATCCAGCATCCGGATGGTGACCTGCAATGAAGCGCCGAAGTGGGATATTGACTTCTCCCCGCCCTGAAGGACGGGGATTCTCAGCCCTCGCGGGCCAAGGTTCCTGTTTCACCGACGGTCGCCTCCCGGCACTACGTGCGGGGTGGTCTCACACCATCTCCGCAGGCCAGCAACCGCCAGCCCGGCGGCCACGTAGCACCTTCGCCGCGTTCACGTCCCGGTCGTGACGCACACCGCATGAGGCGCACACCCACTCGCGGATGGCCAGCGGCAGCTTCGCGGTGATCACACCGCACACCGAGCAGGTTTTGCTGCTCGGATACCAGCGGTCGACCGCGATGACGGTCCGCCCGTACCAGTCCGCCTTGTACTCCAGCATGGCCCGCAACTCCGACCAGCTCGCGTCCGAGATCGCGCGGGCCAGCGTGTGGTTGCGGACCATGTTGCGGACGGACAGGTCCTCGATGATCACCGTTTGGTTCTCGCGGATGATCCTGGTGGACAGCTTGTGCAGGTGGTCGCGGCGCCGGTCGGTGATCCGGGCATGCACCCGCGCCACCGTCACCCGGGCCCTGGCCCGGTTCGCGGACCCCTTCTGTTTCTTCGCCAGGCGCCGCTGCGCCAGCGCCAGCCGGGCCCGGTCGCGGCGCTCGTGCCCGGGGTTGGTGACCTTCTCCCCGGTCGACAGGGTCACCAGCGGAGTGATGCCCGCGTCGACCCCCACCGCCGAGGCCGACGGCGGCAGCGCCCCGGCCGGGCACCCGGCCAGGATCGAGATGTGCCAGCGGCCCGCCGCGTCCCGCGACACGGTGACCGTGGACGGTTCCGTCCCGTCGGGCAGCGGCCGGGACCAGCGGATGTCCAGCGGCTCGCTCGTCTTGGCCAGCCAGATCTGGCCGTCCCGGTAGCCGGAACCCGGACGTGGTGAACGTCGCCGAGGCCCGGGACTTGCGCCTGGACTTGAACGCCGGGTACCTGGCGCGTTTGGCCCAGAAGTTCACGTAGGCGTTCTGCAGATGCTGCAGGCCCTGCTGGAGGGCGACGTTGGACACCTCGTACAGCCACGCGGTGTCCGGGTCGTTCTTCCACGTGGTGAGCATCCGGCAGGTCTGCGCGAACGTGACCCGCCGCTGTTCCTGCGTCCACGCCCGGGACCGTTCCGCCAGCGCCCGGTTGTACACGTACCGGACCGACCCGAACGTGCGGTTCAGCAGCTCGGCCTGCTTGGGGTCGGGTAGAAGCGGTACTTGTACGCCCGCTTCACCACCCGAATACTCATCCTGAGATACTCTCACGCTCACGTTTCGGCCCTCACACAAGACACGCCGGGCCGTTCCGGGCTAACCCCGCCCTGAAGGACGGGGCCTGCGCCCTGCACGGAATTGGTCAAGGGAGTCATCCAGCTGACGGGTGGCCAGGCCCACCGCGGCGTCGTTATGGGGGTTAAGGACCACCACCCGCACGATGCCGCCCGGCCTGCCCCGCGGCCCGCAGCACCGCGACAACATGCTGCTCCGCCCAGCCACCTGATGTGGTAAGCCAGCACGGGTCCTCACAAGTGCAACGTGAGGGCCAGGCCCGTACCACCCGGCCAGCCACCGTCATCCCGGGACAAGCCGAGCGGACCTGGCCGGGCCGAGCGCGGGTCAGGCGTCCAGGATCTCGGCGAGCCGTTCGCGGGGCAGGGCGGGCACGCGATGGTCGTCGCGGCCGGTCATGGTCTCGTTCGCGACCAGGGCGTTAAGGACCGCCTCCTCCACGGCCTGAACGGTCGCCTCGAACAGGTCGTCGATGTCGTCCCAGGCCAGGAACGACAGCGTGCGCAGGGACGGCTGCTGCCCGGCCCGGGAGACGCCCATCTGGCCGTCCAGCTGACCCGGGTTGGCGGTGGAGAAGGCCAGGAAGATGTCACCGGAACTATGCGAGCCGGTGGTGCCAGTGCGGCCGATACCCAGGGTGACCCGCCGCGCCAGGGCACTGCACTGGAGCGGGAGCAGCGGCGCGTCGGTGGCCACCACCCCGATGACCGATCCCGCCCCCGCGGGCAGGAACCAGTCCCCCGCCTCCATCGGGTTGTCCTCCAGGAGGCTCTTGCCGACCGGACGGCCCGCGACCGTCAGGTGGCGGCGCCGGCCGAAGTTGGCCTGGACGAAGGCGCCGACCGTGTACGTGCCGGTCCCCATGGCCACGAGGCGGGAGGCGGTCCCGCTGCCGCCCTTGTAGCCGTAGCAGCACATGCCGGTCCCGCCGCCGACCGAGCCCTCGTCCAGCGGGCCGCCGCGGGCGCGGTCGATCGCCGTGACCGCGTGCCCGGGAGTGACGTGGGCACCGCTGACGTCGCTCAGGTAGCCGTCGTAGGTCTCCCCGACCGCGGGAAAGTCCCACGGCAGCTGCCCGGGCCGGTTCTGGTTGATCCAGTCGATGACGCCGCGGTGCGCGGCACCGACCGCGCAGGTGTTGGTCAGCATGACCGCTGAGGCCAGGGTCCCGGTCTCGGTGAGCCAGTGCGAGCCGGTCAGCTCACCGTTGCCGTTGAAGGAGTGAAAGCCCGCCGCGCACGCGCCCCAGCCCCGTTTCCCGCGGGGCAGGATCGCGGTGACGCCGGTCCGCACCGGGCCGTGGCCCACCCGCATGGCGCCGGAGCCCTCGATCAGGGTGACGTAGCCGACCTCCACACCCTCGACGTCGGTGATGGCGTTGTGGACACCGGGACGGCCGTCGAACGGGATGTCGATCGACCGGGCGCGGGGCAGCCCGGCGGGCGTGCGCTGGTGGAATTCAGTCATGACGCGCATTCTCCCGGCTGCGGGACACTGGATCCCATGCTGGAGCTACTGGCGCTCGGTCTGGCCGCGGTAGCCGTCATCGTCGTGCTGCAGATCCTGGCGGACAGGACCGGCCTGCCGGCCGCCGCCCTGCTCACGGTGGCCGGCCTGATCTACGCCGTCCTGCCCGGCCCGAACATCACGCTGAACCCGGACCTGATCCTGACGCTGGTGATCCCGCCGCTGATCTACAGTGCCGCGCTGAACTCGTCCCTGCTGGCCATCCGGACGAACCTGCGCGCCGTCATCAGCCTGTCCATCGGGCTCGTGCTGGCGACCGCCCTGGCCGTCGGCCTCGGTTTCGACCTGTTCGTACCGGGCGTGGGCCTGGCCGCCGGTGTCGCCCTCGGCGCGGCGGTGTCCCCCACCGACCCGGTAGCTGCGCTGGCCGTGGGCGGCCGGGTCGGCCTGCCCGCCCGGCTGATCACCATTATCGAGGGCGAGGGTCTCCTCAACGACGCTACCGCCCTGACCATCCTGACCGTCGCGGTGACCGCGGCCACCAGCGGCGGCTTCTCCCTCGGCGACGCGGTCCTCCGGTTCCTGCTGGCCGCGGCGGGTGGGCTGCTGGCCGGCGTCGCCGTCGCCCTGGTCGTGCGCCTGCTGCGGTCCCTCGTCCGCGATCCGCTGCTGGTCAACTGCATCTCGCTGGCCACCCCCTTCGCCGCCTACCTGCTGGGGGAAGAACTGCACGTGTCCGGGGTCCTGGCCGTGGCGGTGGCCGGCCTGATGGTCGGTCACGACACCCCCCGATTCACCACCGGCGCCAGCCGGCTGCAGGCCAGCGCGGTCTGGCACCTGGTTGACTTCCTCCTGCAGGGTTTCGTGTTCCTGCTGATCGGCGAGCAGATCCTGCCTGTCGTGCGCGGCCTGAAGGCGTATCCGGCCGGCACGATCGTGACGGCGGTGCTGCTCACCCTCGGCGTGGTGCTGCTGCTCCGGCCGCTGTGGCTGTTCCTCACCCAATCGCTGCCGGGCGCGCTGCACACGCGGCTGGGCGGATCCGACCCGCGCCCCGCGGGGCGACTGACCGGCCGCGAGATCGTGGTGCTGAGCTGGGCGGGTACCCGGGGCGTGATCAGCCTGGCCGCGATCTTCACCGTGCCGCTGACCACCTCCAGCGGGAAACCCTTCCCCGGGCGGGACCTGATCTTGTTCTGCACGTTCGTGGTCGTGGTGGTGACCCTGGTCGGCCAGGGGGTGACATTCGCGCCGATCGTGCGGGCGCTGGGGGTGCTCGCCAACCCGGCCGATGAGGCATCCCTGCGCAACCAGGCCCGCGCGGCGTCGGTGCAGGCGGGACTGGCCTGCCTGGACCAGATCGCGGCCGGCTCCGGCCTGCCCGAGCAGGAACTGGACGGGCTGCGCGCCAGCCTCGACCGCCGGCTGCGGCGCTTCCAGTCGCTGGCCGGGCCCGCCGAGCCCGACCAGGAGGAGAGCGCCGGGGACAATGCCGGGGAGATGGCGCCGGGCTCGCCAGGGCTCGCAGCCGCGCTGGGGGCACGCCGGGCCGTCATCGACGCGCAGCGCGAAGAACTGCTCCGCTGGCGCGACGCCGGCCACCTGCCCGACGCGAGCCTGCGGATACTGGAGCGCGAACTCGACCACGAGGAACGAATCTTCCCCGGTCCTGGCGGTCACTGAGGCGCCGCCGCTCTAGGCGCGAGCGGCTTTCTCCGCTAGACCTGTAGCGGGAGAACGATCAAATCCGCCCAGGTGAATGAGGAGAGTGCCGATGTCCAGCGACCTGGATCCGGTCGAGACCGGGGAATGGCTTGAGTCCCTCGACGCGGTGCTGGAATTCGACGGCCCGGACCGGGCGTATTTCCTGCTCGATGAGCTGATCGAGGAGGCCCGCCGGAACGGCGCGCCGGTGCCCTACTCGGCCAACACGCCGTACCTGAACACGATCCCGCCGCAGCGCGAGCAGCGTAACCCCGGCGACCAGGCGATCGAGCACGCCATCCGCTCCATGATCCGGTGGAACGCGGTGGCGATCGTGCTGCGGGCCAACAAGGAGTCGTCGGAGCTGGGCGGGCACATCGCGAGCTTCCAGTCCGCCGCCACGCTGTACGACGTGGGCTTCAACCATTTCTGGCACGCGCCCTCGGCGGGGCACGGCGGGGACCTCGTCTATATGCAGGGCCACTCGGCGCCCGGCATCTACGCGCGGGCGTTTGCGGAAGGGCGGCTCACCGAGGACCAGCTCGACCACTTCCGGCAGGAGACCGGCGGCCGCGGGCTGGCCTCCTACCCGCATCCGTGGCTGATGCCGGAGTTCTGGCAGTTTCCGACGGTCTCGATGGGGCTCGGGCCGCTGATGGCCATCTACCAGGCCCGGTTCCAGAAGTACCTGTCCAACCGGGACCTGGCGGACACCGGCAACCGGCACGTGTGGGCGTTCCTGGGGGACGGGGAGATGGACGAGCCCGAATCGCTGGGCGCCATCTCGCTGGCCGGCCGGGAGCGGCTGGACAACCTGATCTTCGTGATCAACTGCAACCTGCAGCGGCTGGACGGCCCGGTGCGCGGCAACGGCAAGATCATCCAGGAGCTGGAGGCGCTGTTCCGCGGGGCCGGGTGGAACGTGCTCAAGGTGATCTGGGGCAGCGGCTGGGACCCGCTCATCGCGCGCGACACCAGCGGCATCCTGCTCAGGCGGATGGAGGAGGCCGTCGACGGGGAGTACCAGGACTTCAAGTCCAAGAACGGCGCGTACGTCCGGCAGCACTTCTTCGGCAAGTACCCCGAACTGCTGGACATGGTGGCGGACATGTCCGACGACGAGGTGTGGGCGCTGGCCCGCGGCGGCCACGACCCGGCCAAGGTGTACGCCGCCTACGCGGCGGCCGTCGAGCACACCGGCCAGCCCACGGTCATCCTGGCCAAGACGGTCAAGGGGTACGGGATGGGTGAGGCCGGCGAAGGCCAGAACATCACCCACCAGCAGAAGAAGATGGCCGAGAACACGCTGCGCGCGTTCCGGGACCGGTTCGGCATCGACGTGCCCGACGACAAGATCGCCGAGCTGCCCTACCTGCGGCCGGCCGAGGACAGCCCGGAGATGCGCTACCTGCGGCAGCGGCGGGAGGCCCTGGGCGGCTACCTGCCGGCCCGGCGCACGAAGTCCCAGCCGCTGGAGGTGCCGCCGCTGTCGGCGTTCGACAGCCAGCTCAAGGGGACCGGGGAACGGGAGATCTCCACGACCATGGCGTTCGTCCGGGTGCTGAACACCCTGCTGCGGGACAAGAAGATCGGCCGGCGGGTGGTGCCGATCGTGCCGGACGAATCGCGGACCTTCGGCATGGAGGGCATGTTCCGGCAGTTCGGCATCTTCTCTCAGAGCGGGCAGCTGTACCAGCCGGAGGACGCCAACCAGCTGATGTTCTACCGGGAAGACCGGACCGGCCAGATGCTGCAGGAGGGCATCACCGAGCCGGGCGCGATGTCGTCCTGGATCGCCGCGGCGACCTCCTACAGCACGTCGGATACACCGATGATCCCGTTCTACATCTACTACTCGATGTTCGGTTTCCAGCGCGTCGGTGACCTGGCCTGGGCGGCCGGGGACAGCCGGGCGCGCGGGTTCCTCATCGGCGGCACCGCCGGGCGTACCACCCTCAACGGGGAGGGGCTGCAGCACCAGGACGGGCACAGCCACATCATCTCGGCGACGATCCCCAACTGCGTGTCCTACGACCCGACGTTCGGCTACGAGGTCGCCGTCATCGTGCACGAGGGAATGCGGCGGATGTACGCCGAGCAGGAGGACGTCTACTACTACCTGACCGTGATGAACGAGAACTACCGGCACCCGCCGATGCCGGACGGCGCCGAAAAGGGCATTCTCCGTGGCATGTACCTGCTCGCCGAAGGCCGGAAGAGCAAGGGCAAGCCCCGGGTGCAGCTATTGGGCAGCGGGACCATCCTGCGCGAGGTGATCGCCGCCGCGGAACTACTGGACGCCGACTTCGGGGTGACGGCGGACGTATGGAGCGCGCCCAGCTTCACCGAACTGCGCCGCGACGGACTGGCCACGCAGCGCTGGAACATGCTGCACCCCACCGAGCCGCCCCGGCAGAGCTGGGTCGAGACCTGCCTGAACGGCCGCCCCGACGGCCCCGTGGTCGCCTCGACCGACTACATGAAGGCCTTCGCCGACCAGATCCGGCCGTTCGTGTCGCGCCGGTACCATGTACTCGGCACCGACGGCTTCGGCCGGTCGGACTACCGGCGCAAGCTCCGTTCCTTCTTCGAGGTGGACCGCTATTACGTCGCCGTCGCCGCGCTGCACAGCCTGGCCGCCGACGGGACCGTGCCAGCCGCCACCGTCGCCGACGCCATCGCGCGGTACGGGATCGATGCCGACAAGCCGAATCCGCCTGAGGTCTAGCGAAGGGGTCCACGATGGCAACAGCGACCGAGGTTCGCGTGCCCGACATTGGCGCATTCGAGAACGTGCCGATCATCGAGCTGCACGTGAAGGTGGGTGATCGGGTCAACGAGGAAGACCCGCTGGTCACGCTGGAGTCCGACAAGGCCACGATGGACATACCGGCCCCGCTGGCAGGCCAGGTGGTGGAGATCCCGGTCAAGATCGGCAACGAGGTCAGCACGGGATCGATGATCCTGACCATCGACGCCGGGGACGGCGCGGTCACGCCCCCGCCGACGCTGGTAGAGCAGCAGGAGCCCGACGTGGCCGAGTCCGCTCCGCCTCCGGCCCGGGCGCCGGAGACCGCCGTGACGCCGCGTCCCGACGTGCAGGCGGCGGTTCCGGTTCATGCCGGGGAACAGCCAAGCCAGGCCGCTGACTTCGCCGGGGTGCACGCCAGCCCCAGCGTGCGCCGGACCGCGCGCGAGCTCGGCGTGGACCTGACCGCGGTGACCGGCAGCGGGCCCAAGGGACGGATCACCAAGGACGACCTGCTCGCGTACCTGCGCGGGCCGGGCCCGGCGACCCCGGCCGCCGCCGCGCCGGCCGGGACCGGTATCCCGGAGATCCCCGCGCAGGACTTCGCCCAGTTCGGGCCGGTGGAGACGCGCCCCCTGTCCCGCATCAAGAAACTAGCCGGGCCGCACCTGCATCGGTCGTGGCTGAACGTACCGCACGTGACGCACCAGGACGAGGCGGACATCACGGTCCTGGACGCCTACCGCCGGGAACTCGATGCCGCCGCGCGGACCGACGGCTACCGGGTGACCCTGCTCGCCTTCCTGCTGAAGGCGTCGGTCTCCGGGCTCAGGAAGTTCCCGGAGTTCAACAGCTCGCTGTCGCCGGAGAAGGACAGCCTGATCGTGAAGGGTTACTACCACCTCGGAGTGGCCGTGGACACCCCTGATGGCCTGGTCGTCCCGGTGATCAGGGACGTGGACCGGAAGGGCATCATCGAGCTGAGCCAGGAACTGGGCACGGTCTCGGCCCGGGCCCGCGATGGCAAGCTGGCGGTGGCTGACCTGCAGGGCGGCACGTTCACGATCTCCAGCCTGGGCGGCATCGGCGGCGTCGCCTTCACCCCGATCGTGAACGCTCCCGAGGTGGCGATCCTCGGCGTGGTCCGTTCGGCCACCAAACCGGTGTGGAACGGCGAGCAGTTCACCCCGCGGCTGATGCTGCCGCTGTCCCTCTCCTACGACCACCGCGTCATCGACGGTGCGCTCGCGGCCAGGTTCGCATCGCATCTGTCCCATGTCCTCGAAGATCCGCGCCGCCTCATCCTGTAGGGAACGCCATGGCTGACATCGAGGTCCGTATCCCCGACATCGGGAACTTCGCCGACGTCCCCGTCATCGAGATCCACGTCGCCCCCGGCGACACCGTGGCACCCGAAGACCCGCTGGTCACGCTGGAATCGGATAAGGCCACCCTGGACGTCCCCGCGCCGGCGGCCGGAACGGTCCGCGAACTCCTGGTCAGCGTAGGCGACCAGGTCTCCGAGGGCACCCCCATCCTGGTACTGCAGGGTTCGGGGCAGGCCGCGGCGCCGGGCCGGGAACGCGTCCGGGAGGACGCCCGCCCCACCCCCGATGAGCCGGCCGGATACGGCTCGCCGAGCGGCGTGTACGAGCGGATCGAGGTCACCGTTCCCGATATCGGCGACTTCGCCGGCGTCCCGGTCATCGAGGTGCACATCGCCGCAGGTGACACGGTGGCCGCCGAGGACCCGCTGATCACGCTGGAGTCCGACAAGGCCACCATGGACATCCCCGCCCCCGCCGCCGGGACGATCATCGCGGTCCAGGTGGCCGTGGGCGACACGGTCTCCGCCGGTCACCGCATCGCCGATCTGGAGACCGGGCAGAAGCTCACCGAACCGCCCCCGCCGACCGCCGCTCCGGCCGGACAGCGGCGGGCCGCCACGCGCGGGGCGCCCGGCGACGTGCACGCCGAGGTGCTCGTGCTCGGCGCCGGGCCCGGCGGGTACACGGCCGCGTTCCGCGCCGCCGACCTGGGCCAGTCGGTGGTCCTGGCCGACCAGCGGCCGGCCCTGGGCGGCGTGTGCCTCAACGTGGGCTGCATCCCGTCCAAGGCGCTGCTGCACGCCGGGCGGGTGATCGCGGAAACGCGGGAGATGGCTGCGCACGGGGTCCGTTTCGGAGATCCGGACATCGACCTGGACGCACTGCGCGGCTGGAAGGACGGGGTCGTCTCACGCCTGACCGGCGGCCTGGCCGGGCTGGCGCGGCAGCGCAAGGTCACCACCCTGCGCGGCACCGGCCGGTTCGTCTCCCCGAACCTGGCCGAGGTCGCCGCGGACGACGGCAGCGTCACCACGGTCAGCTTCGACCGCGCCATCATCGCGGCCGGCTCGTCCGCGGTCCGGCTGCCGTTCATGCCGAACGATGACCGCCGGGTGCTCGACTCGACGGGGGCGCTCGACCTGGCGTCGGTCCCCCGTCGCCTGCTGGTGATCGGGGGCGGGATCATCGGGCTGGAGATGGCAACCGTCTACCACGAGCTCGGGGCGCGGATCACCGTGGTCGAGTTGATGGACCAGCTCATTCCGGGCGCCGACCGGGACATCGTCGCCCCGCTGGCCAAGCACATCCGGGGCCGGTACGAGAACATCTACCTCTCGACCAGGGTGACCGGGGCCGAAGCGCGCGCGGGCACGGACGCGGGCACGGACGCAGGCACAGACGCGGGCGGGGTCCAGGTCAGCTTCGACGGCCCCGGCGCCCCGGATCACGACGTATTCGACCAGGTCCTCGTGGCTGTCGGGCGCGTCCCGAACGGGCGGCTCGTCGGCGCGGAGAACGCCGGCGTCCTCGTCGACGACCGGGGGTACATCCCCGTCGACAAGCAGCAGCGGACCAACGTGCCGCACATCTTCGCGATCGGGGACGTCGTCGGGCCGCCGATGCTCGCGCACAAGGCCACCCACGAGGGCCGGGTCGCCGCGGAGGTGGCCGCCGGCCAGCGGAGCTACTTCGACGCGAAGGTGATCCCGTCGGTGGCTTACACCGATCCCGAGGTGGCCTGGGCCGGGGTGACCGAAACGGAGGCCAAGGCGGCCGGGGTGCCGTACGGCAAGGGCGTGTTCCCGTGGGCGGCCAGCGGCCGGGCCCTGTCGCTGGGCCGGGACGAGGGCGTGACCAAGCTGCTGTTCGACCCGGCCAGTGAGCGGCTGATCGGCGCCGGCCTGGTGGGGCCCAACGCCGGTGAGCTCATCGCCGAGGTCGCGCACGCGATCGAGATGGGCGCGGACGCCGCCGACATCGCGCTTACCATCCACCCGCACCCCACGCTGTCGGAGACGGTCGGGTTCTCGGCCGAGGCGTTCGAGGGCACCATCACGGACCTGTACCTGCCCAAGAAGAAGGCCGCGCCGAACAATTAGCGCGGGTGGCCGGGTTCGGCCACCCGCGCCCGGTCCGGGAGACTCGGAGCATGACTGATCTTCGCGTGCGGTACTTCCGCGGCCGTGACGGCGCTCGGCTCGCCTACCGCGAGACGGGCCAGGGGCGGCCGGTGGTGCTGATCCACGGCTACTTCTCCAACGGATCCGTCAACTGGGTCAAGTACGGTCACGCCGCGGCGATCGCGGACCGCGGGTTCCGCGTCATCATGCCGGACCTGCGCGGCCACGGTGAGAGCGCCAGGCCGCACGACCCGGCCGCCTATCCACCGGACGTGCTGGCCGACGACGGGTTCGCGCTTCTCGCTGAGCTCGGGCTCACCGAGTATGACCTGGGAGGCTACTCGCTGGGCGGCCGGACCGTGCTGCGGATGCTGGCTCGCGACGCGACGCCGGACCGGGCCGTGGTGGCGGGGATGGGGCTGGACGGGGTGCTGCACGCGACCGGCCGGAACGACCATTTCCGCCACATCCTGGAGAACCTCGGCACGTTCGGGCGCCGCTCCCCCGAGGGGAAAGCCGAGGCCTTCCTGAAAAGCACCGGCACCGACCCGTACGCGGTCCTGCACCTGCTGGACGCCAACGTCGACACGCCCCGCGAGAAGCTCGCGAAGATTGACGTGCCGGTCCTGGTGCTGGCCGGAACCGAGGACGACGACAACGGCCCGGCCGAGGCCCTGGCCGCCGCCCTGCCCCGCGGCCGGGCCGCCCGGGTGCCCGGCAACCATATGAGCGCCGTCGCCCAGCCCGACCTGGGCAAGGCGATCGCCGCTTGGCTCGCCGACGCCCCGTAACCCGGCCCCTGGCTCTTCCGGGAGATTCGCTGAGTACCCACCTGTCCGCGTCATGAGTCCCGCAACAGGTCACCTGCTGACGGCTCTGGCGACACTTGGCCGGATGGCCGCCGCGAACGAGATCGGCATGGTGACGTCGACGCCGGACGGCGTGCGGGACGCCAACGACGCGTTCTTGCGCCTCACCGGGTATACCCGGGCGGACCTGGAGGCCGGGCGGGTGCACTGGAGGGTGCTCACCGCGCCGGAATGGACGAGCCTGGACGACAGCGCCGTGGATGAGCTGACAGCCACCGGCAGCTACGGGCCGAACCTGAAGGAATACCGCCGCGCCGACGGAACGCGCCTGACCGTCGAGGTCACCGGCGTCCTCGTCAGTCACAAGCCGCTCAGCTGGGTGACCTTCGTCCGGGATCCTGCGGCGCAGCCGGCCGGTGAGACGCTGGCCGACAGCGCCGAGCGGCTGGCCGCGCTGGCCGCCGAGCTGGCCCGGGACGTGGCCGTCACCGACGTGGCCCGGACTCTGACCCGGCACGTCCGGCAGGCGATGGGCGCGCTGGGCGCGACCATCATGGAGGTGGACCCGGCGGGCCAGTCCATGCATCCCGTGCTGGTTGAGGAGATACCGGCGCCGATCGCGCAGGCCTACGCCACCTTCGGCATGAGCCTGGATACCCAGTCCACACGCGCGTGGCGCGAGCGGCAGATCGGGTTCTACCCCGACCCGGAGACGATCGATAAGACGTTCCCGCATCTGGCGCCGGTCCGGGCCGCCAGCGCCGTCCGCTCATGCATGGCCGTCCCGCTGGTCGCCGGCGACGAGATAACGGGCGTCCTGACCGTTTACTGGTCGACGCCGCGCGAGCTGAGCGCGGCCGAGAGATCTTTTACCGACGCGGTGGCCGGATACGCCGCGCAGGCACTGGCCCGCGCCCAGTTGTTCGAGGCCGAGCGGGCCGCGCGGGCCCGGCTGCAGGCCCTGCAGGCGGTCACGGCCGGGCTGGCCACCGCGGTCACCACCGAGCAGATCGCCAGGGTCCTGGTCAAGGAGGGCCTGGGCATGGTCGCCGCGCACGGCGTCGTGGCCGTCCTCGACGCGGCGGGTGACCACCTGCACACCTGGGCCACGGCCAGCTTCCCCGCCGAGATCGCGCGGGCCTACGCCCTTATCCCGGTCAGTTCCGCGGCTGACATGCCCGTCTGGTGGACCACACTGACCGGGCAGACTCTGGTCCTCGCCTCGCTGGAGGAGATCGCCGCGCGGTTCCCGCGGGTGGCCTATACCCACGAGGCGACGGGGACGTCGAGTCTGCTGAGCGTCCCGGTGCGAGCGGGCGGCCGGGCGATCGGCGCGCTCGCGTTCGGATTCGGGTACGAAGGGACGCCCGGGGAAGGCGTCATCCAGGTGGCCGAGACCCTGGCCGGACTGGCGGGGCAGGCCCTGGAACGGGCCCGGCTCTATGAGGCCGAGCACGCCGCGGCTCATCAGCTGCAGCGGGCTCTGCTGCCGGAGATTCCCGCCGAACTTCCCGGCGTGAGCATCGGGGCGTTGTACCGGCCGGCCGAGGAGAGCCATGACGTCGGCGGGGACTGGTTCGACGTGTTCGAGCTGCCGGGCGGCAAGACCGGGTGCGCGGTTGGCGATGTGGTCGGCCACGACCTGGCCGCGGCGGCCGCGATGGGGCGCCTGCAGCTGCTGCTGCGCTATATCGCTCTCAGCGGCGCTGGGCCCGCGAGTGTCCTGGGCGCCCTGGACCAGGCGTGCCCGGATCTGACCGGGACGGACCTGGCCACCGTCGCCTACGCCGAGTATGACCCGGTAGGGCCGGACGGGCCGACCCTGACGTACGCGTGCGCCGGGCACCCGCCGCCGTTGCTGGCCGACGGTAGCACCGTCCGGTTCCTGGACGGCGGCCGGTCGCGGGCGCTGGGGTTCCGGGGTCCCCGGACGCAGGCCCGCATCACGGTGCCGCTCCCGTCCCGGCTCGTTCTGTACACCGACGGGCTGATCGAGCGGCGGAGAGAGCCGATCGACACTGGCTTCGAGCAGCTCGCCCGGGCTGTCGCTGAACTCCCGGCCGGTGATCCCCGTGCCTCGTGTGAGCGGCTGCTGAGCGTAATGACCGGCGGGAAGACCCTTGCCGACGACATCGCTGTCGCCTGCATCGACCTGAACCGGCCCGGCTGAGGTGCACTAGCATCCCCCGTCCAGCACCGGTGCGGCCACCGGCGTGGGAGCGACGCGTTCGAGGACGATAATGCCGCCGGCCAGCAGGACCGCCAGGACGGTCAGGGACGGGCCGAGGACGCTCAGCCCGGCCAGGGCGATCAGCAGCCCGATGAGCGCCGAAAGGCCAGACCCGCCGGCCGCCGCCGCGCCGACCTGCCAGGCAATGACGTGCTGGGCGCGGCTCCGGCCGATCCGGTCCGGCGTCAGCGCGATCAGGGCCGGGAAGACCCCGGCCAGCGCGACTCCGAGCACTGAGAAGGCGGCCAATGTTGCGGGCGTACCCGGCTGCCACCAGATCACGGCCGCGGCCACGACGGCGCCCCCGCTCCCCCACCAGACGACCGTGGACGGCGGCAGGGGCCGGGGCAGCAGCGCCAGCACGATCCGGGCGCCGGTCAGGGCGCCCCAGAAACCGAATGTGGCGATCCCGGCGGCCGAGGCGGACAGGCCCAGATGCCCGCGGCAGAAACTCGCCTCCCACTGGCCGGCTCCCACCTCGACGCCTGTGTAGACGAAGAAGATCGCCATCCCGGCCGCGACCACGGACGACGACCGGCGCCGGGACCATCCGTCGCTTGGGTGCCGGGGTACCGCGGCCGGGCCATCGGGGGCGCCCGCAGCCGGGCCATCCGGGCCGCCCGCAGCCGGGCCATCCGGGCCGCCGCGCGGACGGGCCCGGACCCGGCGCGGGCCGCGCCCGCTCGTGCCGCCGCAGCACCAGCCACGAGACCGCGATCACCAGGTCCAGGAGAACCAGGGCAACGTAGGCGGGACGCCAGGACGACAGCACGATGGCCACGGTGACGAGCAGCGGCCCGATCGTCGTCCCCACCCCGTACGCGGCGTGCAGGAGGTTCAGCAGCCGGGGCCGCCCGGACAGGCCGATGGCGGTATTCAGTCCCCCGTCCATCATCCCGGCGGCCACGCCCAGCAGGATCGCGACGAGGAACACCAGCCACATGCCCGGCGCCAGCGCGAACCCTGTCGCACCCAGCGCGGCGCAGGCGCCGGACAAGGCGAGCAGCACGGGCACGCCGAACCGGCGGATCAGGGCGCCGACAAAGGCGCTGACCACGACCGAGCCGCCCGTGATGACCAGGAGGATCAGCCCCAGGTCAGCGATCGGCGCCCCGAAGCTCTGGCGCATAGACGGCCAGGCGGTGCCGAGCATCCCATCCGGCAGGCCCAGCACGACAAAGCTCCCCAGGCTGAGTATGTCCAGGCCCCGCCCGGTCCTCATCGCCACAACGACACCCGACGCCACCTGCCTCCGTGCGGGATCCTCGGTTGAGGTGAGAGGCCAGGCTATGAGGCTGAGCGGCGGAACCAGGTACGCGGGCGGCTTACGAGGGCAGCTTTGCGGGCCACATCCGGCGGTGCGCCTCGATGACGGCGGCGCTGTGCGGATCCGCCGCGGGGAGCCCGGGAACGATGCGGTCGGCCTCCTCGGCCAGGCGGCATTCGCCGGAGGTAACGAGGGGGCAGGCGCGCCCGGTCCGATGATCCGGGCCGTTGCAGTGGCGGACCTCATGCCCGGCCGCCCGGAGCGCGGCGGTCAGGCCGTCGTCGAACCAGCTCTTCTGCTCCACCAGAATCCGCTGGCCGGTGACGTGCTTCGGCCAGCCCGGCATGCCGCCGGTCGCGGAGATCTCCAGGCAGGCGACCGCGCATTCGTCGGTAGCCTCGGCCAGCGTCCAGCCGTACCTCCTGAGCAGGCGCAGCATGGGGCCGTTAGTGAGGCTGACGACGGCGCGCAGACGCTCGATCCCGGCGTCGCGGGCGCGGTCGACGAGAGCGTCGAGCATGCCCTCGCCCAGCCCGGACCGCTGGTAGCGGTCCAGGACGGTGACGGCCAGTTCGGCCACGTCCCCGCCGATGGGTACGTACCGGGCTTCGGCCATGAGGTGGTGCGGCTCGCCCGGCAGCGCGGCCACGATGCAGACGGTGCCCGGCGCCTGATCGACCTGGGCCAGCCTGGCCGCCAGGCTGGGGGTGGGCAGCCCGCCCTGGAACCGGGCCCGGAACGATTCCGGGGACAGCTCACCCAGCAGCCGGGCGATGTCCGGGGTATCCCCCGCGGACGCCCCGCGCACCGGGACCGTCCGCCCGTCCTTCAGCTCGATCTTGCCCACGGCAGCCATGGACGCACGCTAGATACGTTCCGCTTTCAAGTACAGGGACCAAGGGCCCGGCTGGCGCGGCCGAACCGCCCGGCAGACCAGTAATATATTTTATCGAAGGACGGAGGCGGGTTTTGGCTCAATCGATTATGTGTTTGAATATCTGCTAAGAGCAGCGTATACACTGGGATTGAGCGCTACCCCGTCAGGAGACGCCATGGTTGGAGCCGTAACCGCCGGTGTGGGTCACCCGGTGGTCGCCGCCCTGCTCGGGCTGGCGGCGGCGGGCCTCGCGGGCATGGTGGTCGCCATGGCCTGGAACGTGCACGTGCGCCAGGTCCGGCTGGCCGAGCTGCTGGCCCGCCGCCAGGCCACCATGATCGCGGACCGGGACACGACCGCCCGGCGCGGGCGCGCCGGATTACGTGGTGAACGGGACGGCCCATCCCGAGGCCGCCCTGGACGAGGTTGTGGGCCCCGCGGGAGGCGCCGGGCCCGGCGGGGTTGCGGGGCCCGCCGGGCCCGGACCGGCGTCGCCGGTGGTGATCGACGGACCGGACACGGTGCTCATCGGTGAGCAGGCCCGCTACCGCGCGCGGCTCTCCGGCGGCGGCACGGTGGTGTCCTGGGCGGTGGGCGGCGGCTCGGTGTCGCAGGCTCCCGATCCGGCCCATCCCGACGAACTGCTGCTGACCGCGGACCAGCCGGGCAACCTGACGGTGATCGTACGGGTCCGCAAGGGGCTGGCCGAGCGCCGGGCCACCAAGGTTGTCACCGCAGAGGAGGGCGTGACTGCCCCCGCGCCGCCCTTCACCCTGCAGCTGTTCCTGCAGGGATGGCCGCTGGTCGTCGTCGCGGTCCTGGTCATCGGGTTGGCCGGCGCCCTGATCGCCCTGGGCAGCTTCACATCCGCCGACTTCATCGCGGTGGCCGTCCCGCTGGTCGCCATGCTCGGCATGGCCGCCGTCGTACTCGGTGTGATCGACGCACCAGGCCGTTCCGGCCGGGGCCGGACGCCGCACCGCCCGCGCACCGAGGACCCGTGGTACGGCCTGCCAAACCACTCCTACCCCACGGAGCGGGCCGGCGAGACCGTGAGCCATAACTGAGCCGCCTGAATCGGCGGTGCGACCCCGGCTCGGACCGGGTTAGGAGGTCGCGGCCCGGACCGCGGGCATGCTCCCAGCCGGGCCCGTTGGGCCCCGTCCGGCCCCGCTGGGCCCGTCGGGCCCGTCCGGCTATCTAGCGGCACGCGACGCGATGATCAGCAGGCCGGGGAACCGACTGCGGCGGGGCGTCGGGCCGGTCCCACACCGGGAAGGTCCAGAAGGTGATGTTCCCGGCGGCCGGGATGCACGCTCCGGCCAGGAACTGCCGGGCCAGCGAACGGACCCGCGGCGCTCGCGGCGGGCCGGGGGCGCGTGCGGGCTCCGGATGCGCCGCGATCCGGGCCAGGGCGGCCAGGCCGGCGACGGTGACGAGCACCGCGAACCCGACCGCGACGGCGCCCGCCGCGCTCAGCCGGGCCGTCTCCCCCAGCAGCCCAGCGCCGGCGGCCAGGCTGGCCATCGGGGTGACGACGGTAACGGCGGGCAGTGTGATCATCGGCCGGCCGACCTGGTAGGCGGTCTGCGTGAGCAGGAACGAGCAGGGACCGCCCAGCATCAGGGCGTAGGTAGGCCAGGAGGTAACAACGCCGTTCACCCCGTGGCCGAGGGCGTGAGTAAAGGCCATGGTCGTCACGGCGATACCGGCGTCGGCGAGCCCGGCGGCCAGCGCGAGCAGGATCGCCCGGCGGCGGCCGGACGCGGCCAGGCCGGTGACGGCGAACGGCACCGCACCGAGGCCCAGGGCGGCGGCGGCGAGCACGGCGTGGTGCGGCCCGCCGTGGCCACCGGGGAGGCTAGGCGCGGTCAGGGCCACGAACGCGCCGATTCCCGCGATGACCGCGAGGCACGCGGCCCAGGTCATCCAGCCGAGCCGCCGGCCCGACCACACGCGCACGGTGGCCACGCTGAAGATAAGCGAGGAAGCCGTCAGCATCTGCACGATCGCCAGCGGGCCGGAGCGCAGCGCGACGGCGTGGATGGCGAATCCGCTGAACTCGCCCGCGATGCCCAGCAGCCACCACGGTCGGCGCATGAGCAGCAGGAGGAGGGACGGGCGCCCCGCCGACGTGTCCGGCGCCGCGGCGGCCTGGTGCTGCTGCAGCGCGGCACCGGTCCCGTAGAGCACCGCGGCGATCAGGGCCGCCAGGATCGCTGTCACTGAAGTCCCCCGTTCAGATAATTCACGGAACATTCCGCCCCCGGAGGGGTATTCCGCGTGGCCGGGTCTCGATCACACCATTGACGCTAGGAGGAGGCGCGGGCTCGGGCCATGGCAGTGCCACCCGTCTTGCTGAGGGGGTTAACCCCCCTTTTGAGGCAGGAACCAAGACAGAAATCGCTCGCCGTCCGGTGGTCGTTTATCGTCGGTTGGGTGAGCGTCGGCACCCGCGCGGCCAGCGGATGGCGGTGGTACGAGCGCTGGTACGCCGTCTTCAGGTTCGAGATCTTCCTGTCCGCGGCCATCGGGCTCTCGGCCGGCCTGGGCTGGGCGGCCACCGGCTCCGGGTATTTCTGGCCCGGATGGGTGTGGTTCGGGCTCGCGGTCCCGCTGGCCCTGCAGGGCGCGGTCCGCTGGGGCCTGCGCGCGCCGGAGGGACGGCGCTTCCTGTCGGTCCACGCGTCGGTCTCGTTTGCGCTGGGGGTCCTGCTCCTGGCCATCTGGCTGCTGTCCGGCTTCGGGTATTTCTGGCCGGTGTGGCCGATCCTGGGCCTGGCGCTCGTGCTCAGCGTGCACGCCTATTTCGTGCGGTACCACCCGAACGCGCGAGAACAGGAGCTGGCCGACCGGGTGGACGTGCTGACCCGCACCCGCCGCGGCGCTCTCGACATCCAGGCCGCCGAGCTGCAGCGGATCGAGCGCGACCTGCACGACGGCGCGCAGGCCCGGCTGGTGTCGGTGGCGATGAGCCTCGGGCTGGCCGAGACGCTGCGGACGACCGATCCGGATCTGCTGGCCGAGCTGCTGACCGAGGCCCGGTCCACGACGCTGGCCGCCCTCAACGACCTGCGGACGGTGATGCAGGGAATCCAGCCGCCGGTGCTCGCTGACCGGGGCCTGGAGGGGGCGGTCCGCGCGCTGGCCCTCGATATCGCCGTCCCGGTGACCGTCACGGGCGGCCTGGCCGGGCGCGCCCCGGCGCCGGTGGAGTCGGCCGCCTACTTCACCGCCGCCGAGTGCCTGGCCAACGTGATCAAGCACAGCAGCGCCACGGCCGCCTGGGTAGACCTGCGGCACGAGGCCGGCGTGCTGTCGGTCGTGGTCGGCGACAACGGCGCGGGCGGAGCCAGCATCGACGGCGGTACCGGCCTGCGCGGGGTGGTCCGGCGGCTGGAGTCCTTCGACGGCACGGTGACGGTCAGCAGCCCGCCCGGCGGTCCCACCACGGTCACGATGGAGGTGCCGTGCGAGTTGTCATCGCCGAAGACCTAGCGCTGCTGCGGGACGGCCTGAGCCTGCTGCTGCGCGCGCACGGGTTCGACGTCGTGGCGCAGGTCGCCGACCCGGTCGCGCTGGCCGCCGTCCTGGCCGGGCAGCCAGTCGATGTGGCGATCGTCGATGTCCGCATGCCGCCCACGTTCACCAACGAGGGGCTGGTGGCCGCGATCGAGGCCCGGTCCCGGCGCCCGGGAATGCCCGTCATGGTGCTCAGCCAGTACGTGGAGCAGCTCTACGCACGCGAGCTGATGCTGTCGGGCTCCGAGGGGATCGGCTACCTGCTCAAGGACCGGGTCGCGGACGTGCAGACGTTCGTGGACGCGGTCCGGCGGGTGGCGGCCGGCGGGACCGTGCTCGACCCGAAGGTGGTGGCCGCGCTGCTGTCCCGGCCCGAGCGGCGCGAGCCGATCGGGCGGCTGACGGCGCGGGAACGCGAGGTCCTGGCGCTGATGGCGGAGGGCCGCTCCAACGCCGCCATCGCGGCCAAGCTCTTCGTGACCGACAAGGCCATCGACAAGCACATCAGCAGCATCTTCATGAAACTCGACCTGCCGATGGACCACGACGACAACCGGCGCGTGCTGGCTGTCCTGCGCTATCTCCAGAACGCCGCCACCCCGTCCCCGTGATATGTCGCGGTCAGGGGAAGCGGCACTCCGGTGGGGAGGCGGGCGTAGGTCAGGGGAAGAGGCGAGGCCCGATGCCCGGGCGGAACTGGCTACGGGCGGCTGCCAGCAGCGTGTCCGCAGCTTGTCGTGCGTTCTCGCCGGTACGCGACATCCGGGCCGCGATGAGCCCGGCGACGATCGGCGTGGAAAATGAGGTGCCACTCCACTTGACGATGCCCGCGGAGGTGTCCCGCACGTCGCCGTCCACGATCGTCTTGTACTTCATGTGGGCGTAGGCGTTGACGATTTCTTCACCCGGCGCGTAAACGTCGACCCACGCCCCGTGGTTGCTGAACCAGGAGCGGCGCTGCCCGTCGCGAGTCATCGAGCCGACGCCGACGCACCACGGGAACGCGGCTGGCCAGAAGGGAGTGGTCGCCGATTGGTTGCCCGCGGCGGCCACCAGGACGACGCCGCCAACCTGGCTCAGGCGCTCTTCCCAGAGGGTCTGGAAGGCGAGGGAGGGTACGTTCTTCCGGGTGTAGCAGCCGGCGGACATGCTGATGATGTCGGGTGAGCGTGCCAGGGCATCGTGAATCTGCTGGGTGAGGCGGGACTCCCGGGCGAAGCCCGCGACTCCGAGGATGCGCTCCACCACGATGTCGGAGGCCGGGGCGAGGCAGCGGATCACACCCGATATGAACGTGCCGTGGCCGGCGTACGGATCGGCGAAACCGACTATTTCGTGTTCCAGGGCGTTGATCCTGATCTGGTCCGGGTCCTCGATGTCGGCGCTCGTGTCCGGTCGCACACCCTCGATCCAGGGCGCCCAGGCGCTCGCCCCGGACAGCAGGCCGGTGTCCACAACGGAAACCCCGACGTCACGCCCGGCTGACGGGTCGCCCACGCCAGGCCAGAGCGCGTCGCGAACGACCACCGGATCCGCCGCCGCGGCAGGAGTGATGACCGGTTCGGGTTCGGTGGCCGGGCAGTGGAGGTAACCGGTGACGATAAACGCATGATCGAGCGTGGCCACGCCGGCGCCGAGCCGACGGTCGAGGTCCTCGACGACGTTCCGGCGTGTGCTGCGACTCGCGGACGTTTACGCCGAGCCGGGTTACGCCTCCGATCAGAGCGTCCCCGCCCTCGTCGCGCGATGCGCCCAGATCGCGGAGTACGTCCCGCACACGCGGGAGGTCGCGGTCGCGGGTCAGCACGGAGCTGCTGTGGTAGAAGTAGTCGACCCATTCGTCGTCGTGCCAGCTCGGCGGCCAGGCGCGCACGTCAGGAGCGTTGTCCAGCGCCGTCCGCACTTCGGGAACCAGCCGCCGGAAGGCTGCCTCGCGGGCACGCTCACCCGCAGCGGATGCCCCGAATCCGTCCCCGTTCTCAGACATGACCCTCCCCTTAGCGAATGCCCCAATACGCACCGATTCCAGCTCATTCTCTACCTCTACCGGACCAAAAGTCCCTATCCCTATCGCTTTACATTCTTTACCCTTGGTGGATGCCACCGGGGGGGAAAAAGAACGATGTGTCCTCCGCCGAAATGGCCCGGGAAGGCCCGGTCGAGGATCTGCCGCTGCGGGCGCTCTCTCGCCCCCGGGACACTGCGCGGGTGGCGCAGCGCGTGCTGGCGGCCAACCGCGGCCCGTACGTCCGCTCGTACGCCGGGCAAGCCCTCGGCATCGCGACCCGGGAAATGGGTGATGTCGCCCAGGCCGTCCGCTACCTCCGCGCGGCACTGGCCGCGGCCGCCTCGTGCGGGGACGAGCGAAGGGCCGACGTCGAGGCGAGTCTCGGCATCACCTTGGCCTGCGCGGGCCGCAGCAGCGAGGCGCTCCGCCACCTGGATGCGGCGCTCGCCATGGCATCGGGCGTCACGGCGGCGCGGGTCAGGCTGCGCCGCGGAAACCTCCTGGGGATCCTCGGCCGCACCAGTGAGGCCATCGCGGAGCACCGGCGTGCGGCGCGGACGCTCCGGCCGCGGGTGACAGCGTCTGGGAGGCCCGGGCACTGAACAATCTCGGCTTCGCGCTCATCGATCGCGGCGACGCCCCTCGTGCCGACGATGCTCTCACCCGGGCAGAAGCCTTGCTGACCGATGCTGGCCGGACGTTCGACGCGGCCACCGTGCGCAGCAACCGCGGCCTGGTGGCGTCGCTCTACGGGCAGGTTCCCGAGGCGCTCGCGCACTACGACGCCGCGGAGAAGATGTACGCCGACGCCGGGGTACGGCCGGCGGAGCTGTCGGAAGTCCGCTGCTCGGCATTGCTTGCC
The DNA here is from genome assembly GCA_963809975.1 of uncultured Actinomycetes bacterium. Taxonomy (GTDB): domain Bacteria; phylum Actinomycetota; class Actinomycetes; order Streptosporangiales; family Streptosporangiaceae; genus Bog-532. The sequence continues at coordinate 5,887 of CAWELT010000017.1, read as the reverse complement.
GTGGGCCTGCACGACGACGCCCTTCGCCACGGGCAGGAGGCGGTCGGCCTGCTGCGGGCCGAGGGCGCCTCAGCGGCCTACCGGGCCGACGCTCTGGTGCGCGCGGCGGAGGCCGCGCTGGCCGCCGGCGATCCCCAACTCGCCAGGGCGTACGCCACTGAGGCGGTTCGGCTCTTCCGGCGGCAGGGGCGCGGACGCGGGGAGACGCTCGCGCGGCTCACGATTGTCCGCGCACGCTACACCTCCGGCGAACGGAGCCGCCGTCTGCTGGGCGACGCCGCCGTTCTGGCCGGTGCGGCCGACCGGCACCGTGTGGCCGAGGCGGTCGAGGCACACCTGCTCACCGCACAGGTAGCGCTCGCCCTCGGGGACGCGGCAGCCGCCAAGCCGCACCTGCTGAGGACGGCCCGGGCCCGGTCTCGTGGATCAGCGCTGAACCGGGTACTCGGCTGGCACGCGGCGGCTCTGCGTGCCGAAGCGGCCGGGAGCCGGAGAGCAGTATTTGAAGCCTGCGAACGCGGCCTGCAGGTCCTCGACGCATACCAGCTCACGTTGGGAGCGGCCGAGATGCGGGCGGCTGCGACTTCACACGGCGCCGCGCTGACCAAGATCGCTGTCCGGGAGGCACTGGCCGCCGATGACCCCCGCATGCTGCTGCGGTGGACCGAACGCTGGCGCGCGAGGACCTTCGCGATTCCCCCGGTACGCCCCCCGGATGACGCCGGGTTTGCCGCCGAGCTTGCGACGCTGCGGCAGATCACGCGCCATCTCAACCAGGCCACGATTGAAGGGCGCCCGGCCGGCGCGCTGGAGCGGGACCGGCGGCGCGTCGAAGACGAGGTACGGCGCCACGTGCTGCGAACCTCCGGCACCGCGGCGGAAGCCCACGCCCAGCAGCTCGACATCGACGGGATTCTGGCGGCACTCGGGGAAACCCGGCTCGTCGAAATCATCCCGTTTGACGGCCGCCTGCATGTCCTCGTCGCCACGTCAGCCGGTGTTCGCCGGCACGTCGCCGGGACCTGGGAGACCGCCGTACGTGACGCCGAGTTCAGCCGCTTCGCACTGCGGCGGCTCGCCCGTCGCACGAGGCCGGAACCGGCGAACGGCACAAGGCGGGGCATCAGGTCAGAGCCGGCGCAGGCTGTTTCGGCCATGCTGGATAAATTCGGCATCCGTTTGCAGGAGCAGCTCCTGGCTGCGGCCGCGGACGACCTCGGTGATGGCCCGCTTGTGATAGTGCCGCCGGCCCCACTGCATCCCGTCCCGTGGGGGCTGCTGCCAGCCCTGGCCGGCCGGGCTGTCACCGTCGCTCCCTCAGCGATGGCATGGCTGCACGGGCAACGGATCGAGCCGCCTGGCCGACCGCACGGTTGCTGTGGTGGCGGGTCCCGGTCTGAAGGGAGCCCAGGCCGAAGCGGCAGCGCTGGCTGATCGCTACGCGAACGCGGAAGTCCTCACCGCCGGGATGGCCACGGCAGAAAAGGTGCTCACTTCGCTGGAGGGCCGCTGGCTGGCGCACATTGCGGCGCACGGGACCTTCCGTGCGGATAATCCGCTCTTCTCCTCGCTCCTGATGGAGGATGGGCCACTGACGGTACACGACCTGCAGCGGCTCGGGCGCGCACCCTACCGGCTCGTGCTTTCCTGCTGCGACTCGGGAGTGACGGCCGCAGCCGGGGCCAACGAGCTGCTCGGCTTGATCTCCGCACTCGGGCAGCTCGGCACCGCCGGAGTGCTCGCCCCGGTGGTCACGGTGAACGACGCGGCCACCGTGCGGCTCTCCCTCGCCCTGCATGAGCGACTCGCCAGCGGAGCGACGGCGTCGCAGGCACTGCGAGACGCACGGCTGAGCAGTCTGGATGACCTGTCCTTGTACGTGGCGGCACGCGCCTATGTGGCCTTCGGCGCCGCGTGACCTCCCGGTCACAGGGTGATCCACCCCGTCACTACGTTGGTGCCATCAGTGGTACGGCAGCGCAACCGGAAAGGACTGGCCGGGATCGGGCGGATGGCAAAGCACCCCACCTCGTCGGCCTGGATGGAGGCGATGATCCCCGCGCGCGTCTGCAGCTCGATCGTGGCCTCGTCGATCGGGAACAGCTGGCAGAGCAGCGAGTCCCCATTGACCTCCATCTCGATGGTCAGATGGTCCGAGGTGAAGGTGAGCGCGCGGATCGACGCGGTCTCCGACCGCACGCTGACCGCGGGAGCGCGGTCCTGCAGCGAGTCGTAGGTGAGCTGGGCCAGCTCCGCATCGATGTTGTGCCACGCGTACGCGTTCTGGCCGGCCTTGGTAAATTCTGCCGGGACGTCGCGCTGGATCCGCAGCGACTCCTTCAGCACTGCCAGCAGCTCATCGTCGGTCCAGACGTCAGGCATCCTGCCCGCCTCCCATCTCATTCGCAGGCGCGCGGCCGTGGCCTTTCGCGTCTTCCAGCAACCTGTCGCTGAAGGCGGCCAGGGCCGGAGAACGCCGCAACCGGCCCAGGCAGCGCGCCCGCTGCGGGCCGATGCTCCCGACGGAGATCGACAAGGCGGAGCTGATCTTCGCGTAGGGCAGCGGGGGGTCGCTGATCATCATCGACAGCAGCTGCCGGCAGTGCTCGGGAAGCTCAGCAAAGGCCACCCGCAGCGCGGCGCTCATCTCCGCCGCGATGATCTCCTCTTCGACCAGCGCGGCGGGTTCGTCTCGGGACATCTGGCTGGCTTCCGGCAACTCGGAGTGGTCGTATCTGCTCGCCGCCCGCAGCACCCGCAGGCATTCACGCTGAGTGGTGGTGGACAGCCATCCGGGCAGGGCGGCCGGCTGCCTGAGATCCCCGAGCTTCTCGACCAGCAGAAGCCACACGGTCTGCCCGATGTCGTCGACGTCGGCCCGGCTCAGCTGGTAGCGCTTGCAGATGAACCAGACGAGCGGGGCATACCGGTCGACGATCTCGTCCCAGGCCTGCTGGTCCCCGTCGCGGGCGCGGGCGACGAGATCTATAACGGCCGGATCGTCACGCATGACCGTCCTTTGCAAACGCGGTGGCGGCGAACCCGGTGGTGCTGGCCATCCTCGCATCATTCAACTCCCAGGATCATCAGGCAAGCAGGGTGGTGCAGGACGTCGCGCGGTTCGCCGGCCGGGCATGGCGCCGGCCCGATCTACGGACCGGCCTTGAGGGTCATGTTTCCGTCCCGCGGAGTGTGGTCGGCCAGGACATTCCTAGCCCTACAGAGGAGACTCCCGGCCGGTTGATACACCGGCACCCGCAGAAATGCCGCCCCGCGCCGCTTAGTGCCGGGCGCCCCGGCGGCCCGGCCGCGAAATCGTGCCCGGTGGATGTAGAAATAGTGCCCGGTGGATGTATCAGTTCGCCGGGCGCGTCCTCCTACCTCCAGGAAGGCAGCACAACCCCGGGATGCCAGCATCCGGGGACCAGGGAGGGGCAGTGCCCGCGAACAAGGAGACGCTGAAGCATCACGACGCCGAGGTCGAGTATGACGTCGACCCGCTTCAGACGCCCTAGGCGACCCGGGCCACCACTGACCAGGGCAGGAGCCGCGTGGGGGACGGCTCCTGCCCTTGCCGAAATGAAGACTCTGTTGAGCATGTTCCTCGTAGTGCTGATGGATGGGGTGCTGCGATGGGGGCCCCTGGGACGAGGTGCTGCGATGGGGGCTTCGCGGGCGCCGGCGGCCCTTTGTCGGTCGTGGGCAGGACGTTGGTCCCTGAGCGATCGGGGCCCCAGCGGGCATTGTGGGTCCGTGTTTGCTGCCCATGAGGTCACCGTCGCGGCGCGAGTCGAGGTCGCGGCCGCGCGGCTGACCCACTTCGTCAACCGCGGTGCGCTGCGATCCGCGTCCGAGACCGCCTATCTGGACGGCCAGGTGGCCGGGCTGCGGGTCGGGCCGTTCGGCGGGGTGCGCGGATTGTCGAAGCTCGTCCGCGTGCAGTTCGCTGAGCCGGTCCGGCGGGATGACTTGGTCACGGTGGCGCTGCGGTGGGAGGCGACGGGGACGACCGGTGAGCTGTTCCCGGTACTGGACGCGGACCTGACCCTGACCGGCGACGGCGGGGGCCGGACGCGGATCCGCCTCGACGGCTCGTACCGGCCGCCCTTCGGGTGGACCGGGGCGGCGCTGGACCGGGCCGTGCTGAGACGGCTCGCGGCGGCCACCATCCAATCGCTGGTGGAAAGCGTGGCGGACGCGGTTGCCGACCCGGCGCCGGAACTGAGGCCCAACGAAAAGCCTGCCGCCCGGTGGTGGCCGGTGCCCGAAGCGGGAGAATCCTGACCGGTTTCAGCGGCCGGGGGGAAGGAGAGGCCCGGCTCATGACTGGCCTGTCGCAGGACGAGCAGGACATCGTTGATACCGTGCGGGAGTTCGTCGACCGCGAGGTGCGCCCGGTCGCCCGCGAGCTCGAGCACGGCGGCGAGTACCCCGAGAAGCTGATCGATCAGATGAAGCAGCTGGGGATCTTCGGCCTGGCCATCCCGGAACCGTACGGGGACGTCCAGGTGTCTATGCCGTGCTACGCGATGATCACCGAGGAACTGGCGCGCGGCTGGATGAGCCTGGCCGGGGCGATGGGCGGGCACACGGTCGTGGCCAAGCTGCTGGTCACCTTCGGCACCGAGGAGCAGAAGCAGCGGTACCTGCCGCGGATGGCCACCGGTGAGCTGCGCGCGACGATGGCGCTCACCGAGCCTGGCGGCGGCTCCGACCTGCAGGCCATGCAGACGACCGCGGCGCTGGCCGATGGCCGGTACACCGTCAACGGGTCCAAGATGTGGATCACCAATGCGCGGCGGTCCGGGCTGATCGCGCTGCTGTGCAAGACCGATCCCGCCGCGAAGCCCCGGCACAAGGGCATCAGCATCCTGCTGGCCGAGCCCGGCGAGGGCCTCACCGTCTCACCGGACCTCGGCAAGCTCGGCTACAAGGGCGTGGAAACCTGCGAGCTGGTCTTCGCCGGGTACCGCGCCCCGCGGGAGGCGATCCTGGGCGGGGTCGAGGGCGCGGGCTTCGCCCAGATGATGAAGGGCCTGGAGACCGGGCGCATCCAGGTCGCCGCGCGCGCCCTGGGCGTCGCCGCCGCCGCGTTCGGGGACTCGCTCAGGTACGCGCAGGAACGCGAGGCGTTCGGCCGGCCGATCTGGAAGCACCAGTCGATCGGCAACTACCTGGCCGACATGGCCACCCAGCTGACCGCCGCGCGGCAACTGGTCCGGTACGCGGCGGAACGCGCCGACGCGGGCGAGCGCTGCGACCTGGAGGCCGGCATGGCCAAGTTGTTCGCGTCGGAGGCCGCCATGCAGATCGCGCTCACCGCCGTCCGGATCCACGGCGGCTACGGCTACTCGACCGAGTTCGACGTGGAGCGGTACTTCCGGGACGCGCCGCTGATGATCGTCGGAGAGGGCACCAACGAGATCCAGCGGAACGTCATCGTGTCCCAGCTGATCAGCCGCGGCGGCCTGGATAACGGCACGGGCGGCGGCTCACGGCGCCCGTCCCGGTAAGGTATGCCGGTGCCGGCGCCGAAGACAGTGCCCCCGAAGACAGTGCCCCCGAAAACGGCGAGCCCACGAAATCCGAACGGACCGGGGAATGGCTGCTCCTGGCCGCGGCGAGCACGCTGAGCCGGCCCGGGTACGGCGGTCTGCGGCGGGCCCCACTGAGCTCTGCTCCCTGCATTCACCCTGCTCGCTACTCCCCCGGACGGTAAATTCGGGGCCCACAGCAGGTCCGTTCGAGGAAGAACCCATCAGCCGGTGCTTGGCGAGTTTGCCGGTGGACGTGCGCGGCAGGCTGCCGGGGAAAGTGAAGCGGCGCGGGACCTTGAAGCGGGCGATCCGGATGCGCAGGAACCGAATTGTGCTCCAGCTCGCGCGTG
>CAWELT010000016.1:0-56932 GCA_963809975.1 uncultured Actinomycetes bacterium | reverse complement strand
GTGACCCACTCCTCGGAAAGTACTGTTGCGAGGCCAAGATCGCTATAGTTTGCCGAGCCAATAGTCGTCCGCCAGGCGATTGCGTACCGCCGCGAAGCCGCCGATCGCAGCCAAAGTGTCGGTGCGCATTGCAATCGTCGCCCCAAAGCCGAAACAATCGCCGCCAAAGGCGCTGGCAACCCGCACGGACGGAGCGAACCAGGTGTCGATAAACAGCGCGCCCATCCGGGTCCAGAACGTGTCAAGCGAGCGTCCGCGGTACAAGCACGTGACGATGCCAACCGCCGGGTCGGCCAAGGGTGCACTGACCCGTTTCAGATAATCCGGCGCTACCGCAATGTCGCTATCCGCGAGCACTAGCCATGGATGGCGCGCGCTGCTCTCAATATTGATCAGATTGCTGACCTTAAAATTGCTGCCATGCACCCGCGAGTCGACTACCAGCTGAATCTCCCGCTGCGGGTAGCGCGCCTTGAGACGTTCGACGACCGCAATAGCCGGATCGAGCGGGTCCCGCACGCCAAACAATACTTGGTATTCAGGATAGCTTTGCTCGCACAGGGTAACGAGATTTTCTTCTAGCCTGGGCTCCTCGCCGCACAGCGGTTTGAGTACCGTGACAGGCTGCGGAACCGCCGCCGATGCGAATCTGGCGTGCGTGCCCGAACGGTAGGTGCGCGGACGGCAAACCAGGGCGATCAGCGCGTACACTGTGGCAAATAGCGTCAGGGCGTAGCCTAAACCCGGTCAGTAGCGCAGGCATACGAGAGACTATCGACCACGGCTCTATTGTGCACAATTTCATGGCGCAATAGACCGGTGCGGCATGATGCTCAAGCCAGCGCTTCCCGAGCACGAAAACGACGGGATTGGGCGAGAATCACCCCCAATAGCAGTTATCGAGTATTTTAGTTTCCAATACAGGAACTTGGAGGGAACCTTGAGCGACAAAATGTCGTCAAGACAAATGCGGAGCTACGGGTTGACGCAGATCCGCACAAAAAGACGGCACCAAACAGGTAAATTTCGGGAAATTCACGCATGTCCAAGCAAGATGCGGTACTCATCACCGGCGCATCCGGCTTCGTGGGCTCCGCGGTGGCGCGCGCCGCACGGCAGCGCGGCTTCAGGTACGGGTCCTGATTCGTCCTACCAGTCCGCGCCGAATCTTGCGGGGCTGAAAGCCGAGGCTTCGAAGGCGATATGCGCGACTAGGCCTCGTGATCCGTGCGCTGAAAGGGGCGCGCTATCTGTTTCACTTGGCGGCCGATATCGCTTATGGGCGCGCGATCCGGGAGAGATCGAACGCAATAATTCGAAGGCATCGGCGGCGCGATGCTCGCCGCGCTCCAAACCCGGGTCGAGCGGGTGGTGTACACGAGCAGCGTCGCGACCTTGCGGGTCAATAGCGAGACCACCGCCGCGACCGAAGACTTGACGCTGGCCATCACGGAAGCGCCCGGCGCTTATAAGCGAAGCAAGGTATTGGCTGAGCATCTTGTCGAGCTGATGGTCGCAGAAGACGGCCTGCCGGCGGCGATTGTGACCCGTCGACCCCGATCGGCGCACACGATGTGAGACCGACCCCGACCGGGCCGCGTTATTATCGAGGCGGCCATGGGCAAGATGCCGGCCTTTGTCGACACCGGGTTAACCTTGTCGATGTCGATGATGTGGCGGTCGGGCATCTGCTTGCACTGGATCACGGGCGCATCGGCGAAAGTTATATACTCGGCGGTGAAAACACTACGTTGCAACAGATGCTGGGGGAAATCGCGAACTTGACCGGGCGGCGCCCGCCGGCGTGAAATTGCCGTTGCGGCCGTTTTTTCCGCTCGCTTATGCAGCCGAAGCCGTGGCGCAGCGGACCGGCAAGGAACCGTTTCTCACCGTGGTCGGCCTGAATATGGTGAATAACCGGACGCTTTCTCGTCGGCCAAGGCCAGACGGGAACTGGGTTATCTCCCAACGCCGCATCTAGCGGCGCTACGTGCGGCGCTGGATTGGTTCAGCGGCGAGGGCTATCTGAAATAAGTCTGTGTGAGTCGGCTGGCTAGCGGTCACAGACTCTACCCGCGAGCGAAGCGTAGACGGGGGAGTAGGCCGTTTATGCCGGCTTCGCGTGACTCTTGACCGACCGGCGCGCCGTGGTCTCTTCCCGAGGGGCGAGCGTCCGGCTTTGGGGACGCGTAGACTCCCGTCCACGACGCTGTCGCCCTACTGGTCTTGCACTTACTCAAAGTTTGGCACGCGCGGTTTCGCAGCGACATAAAGCGATGTATTCTATGATTTCAATTGTGGCTTCCATTTCGTTAAGTGCTGTTTTGAATCCGAGGACTCCGGTGGCTACGTGGCCCTTTGCCCCGAGCTCGATATCGCAAGCCAAGGGGAGTCGATAGACGACGCTATTCAAAACCTTAAGGAAGCGGTTGAAGGCTTCTTTGAAGTCGCAAGTCGAGTAGAAATTGAAACCCGCCTCAAAGGTCCGGCTCTTTTCACTCACTTTGAGGTAACTCGTGCCTAAGCTCGGCACTTTTTCTGGAGACGATGTCTGCCAGATCCTTGAGTCACACGGGTTTCGCCGCGTACGCCAAAAGGGAGTTCCGATAATGCAAAAAAGCAAACGGGAGATAGCACTATCACCCGTTCCGGTACCGCTTCACCGAGAACTCAAGATCGGGACGCTTCAATCAATCATCCGTCAATCTGGACTCAGACGGGCACCTTTCCTTGTATAGGGCGAAAATCTGCGCCTTGGACCTCGGCCACCAGCCGCGTCCCTTCGAGCAATAGCAACAAACATTCGCTGGCACTGGCAAGCAGGGAGTTGAGAAGAACCTTTAGAGGACACAGTTACGAGCCATTGAAAATTTCGGACGACACGATCTTCAACAACAACTGACGGGAGCGTTGCTGTTAAATCGACCCGTTACTTTACATCTTACTCCCAAAGGCATTGAGACTGCAGAGCGGCTGCGCACCTGAGGCAACATCAAATCAGGGACTCGATGAAAGTAAATGCCGTATCGGCAAACTGACCCCTATATCTGACGACATGTCTGGACAAAAAGGTTGCCGCCGCAGACAAAGGTCGCAAATTTACTCCGCGAGGCGGGCGGGATTTTGGTTCGAGGGCAAATTTTGCCGCCCTACTTGCGTGCCGTCTGGCCGGCGCCAGTAGTCGCGCTGTTTGCGGAACGGCATCAGCAGAGCATTCCAGCAACTGTTGTCCTTAGGCAGGGTATAGCCAGGAATTCCGACGACCACCTCGTCTTGCGGGATGTTCACGCCCAGCGTGCGATGGAGCCGGTCCCACCAGGGAAATACGGTGCCGAAGTTCGAGTTGTTCTCCCGCTGGACTTGCGAGTGGTGGATGCCGTGCATGCGCGGAGTGACGAGCACCTGATTGAGCAAGCGTTCGGCACCGAGAGGAAGCCGGACGTTGCTGTGGTGAAAGAGCACCTCAACCTGAAAAACGAGCTGATAGACGGCGAATGCCCACGCCGAAGGGCCGATGAGACTCACTTGGAGAAGACTGAAAACGATCGAGAGCGCGATCTCACCGAAATGGAAGCGGAAGGCGGTGGAAACATCCAGGTCCGGGTCGATATGATGGACATTGTGAAAACGCCAGAGAAATGGCACCCGGTGGTTAGCCAGGTGCCAGTAGTAGAACGTCAGGTCCATCAGCAAAAGACTTAGCACGAAGGCAATCGGCGACGGGAGCGCAACCAGATGAACAAATCCAAACGGCTTGCCCGCAGACCAGCGCATGGCCGAATGCACCGCCGGTTGGAGCAAGCCGACTGCCGTAATGAAGGTGAATACCGAAATTGCGAGGTTTACGCAAAGCCGCGCGATGAGCGATCGCGTGGCTTTGCGCAGCGGGAAAAAACGCTCGGCGACGAACAGCAGCACGCAAACCGCAACAGCGATAATCGGCGTCGGAAGATCTTTCATCTCAGAATGAATCTATACCAGCGCTCCCCCGCAGGAGGAGCCGGACCCCGCAGTGCAACCGAAGCAGTGGTTGTCCGTGGCGATGGGGCCGCCTTCGAGCCGTTCGGGATCGAGATCCCAAAGGAAGAGCGGCACCCCGTTTTTCCATTGCATACCGAGCTGCTGATTGAAGTCGCAGTCATAGACTTCGCCTTGCCAGCCGACGCTCAGGGTATTTTGGCACATCAGGCCGGCGACCGAGGCGGGGTTGAATGCTTCGATCAATAGTTGCCTGTAAGCGTCCAGCTTCCCGCTATGTTTGAGCCAGTAGGCAAAGCGGCCGATTGGCATATTGGTGAGAGTGTAGAGTCGGTGGAAATCGATATCGAAATTCTTCTTCAGCTCGCGTTTGTAGTCTGTTTCAAGTTCTGTCTGGTCAGGAGGGAGAAAATCTCCGTTGGGATTGTAAACCAGAAAACGTTAGTCACAGGAATTGGTTCGCGCGAACTATCCCCGCGAGACCGGATGGACGCCGATGCCGTGAACGGAGGATTCCATCAACTTCCATAGTACCATCTATGCAGTGTGCGAGGATCAACGCCTAAGTAGAAGAGGCCGATGAAGGCCATGTTAAGCAGCGTGGTCCGCCAATTGCCCTGGCGACGGAAACGCCGTGGCGATGACCAGAGCGGCGGATCCAACAGAACGACACTGCCCAGCCGCCGCAACCTGCGGGAAAATTCGAGGTCTTCCATCAGCGGAATGTCGGCGAAACCACCCATTCTTTTAAAAACAGATGATCGAATGAAGATGGACTGATCGCCAAACAGCGGCCCAGCGAACGAATTGACGCGTCGAATTAAACCTTCCCAACAGACGACAAAGGTGCGTCGATCGTCGAAGCGACGGTGGAATGCTCCACCTAAGATTGCTTCGTTCCTCGCCGCCGGGGCGGTCTCCTTCTTCGCGGCTGAGGACGTGGACCTGGCGCCGGGGGAGCGCGCCCTGGTCCCGACCGGCGTGGCCATCGCGCTGCCCGCCGGTTACGTGGTGTTCGTGCATCCGCGTTCGGGGCTGGCCGCACGCCACGGGGTCACGATCGTGAACGCGCCGGGGACCGTGGACGCCGGCTATCGCGGCGAGATAAAGGTCACGCTGCTCAACACGGATCGCTCGCAGCCGGTGAGCTTCCGGCGCGGGGACCGGATCGCGCAGCTCGTGATCCAGCGGGTGGAACAGGCGCGGTTTCACGAGGCCGTTCCGCTGCCCGGGTCGGCCCGCGGGGACGGGGGCTTCGGCTCCACCGGGGGCCATGCAGGGCGTCCCGAGTACCGTGAATCAGTTACGAAGGCATATCGAGGGGAACTCCCCTAAGCACAGCCCGGGAATCCGCTGATCGAAGAAGGAGCGTGCGCAGTGTTCCGTCGGCGTCGACGCGAGGACGCGGACCAGGCCAGTGCGGGCTACCCCGGGGCAGACGCTACCGGGGGTACCGACGGCGGCTGGGAAGACCCCGATGAGACGGGCGACTGGGACGATGACGCTGCCGGGGCGGAGAGCGCCGACCGTCCGCCCCGGTGCCCCCCGGCCTGCGCGGCGGCCCGTGGGACGCCGCGCAGGCCTACCCGGAGCGGGAGCGCGCCGATTTCGGCAGCCTCCTCGTCCCGATCACGCCCATGCAGCAGATCGAGCTGGCCACGGACGGGCAGCGGTTCATCTGGGTCACGGTGAAGAACGGTATGAGCGAATTGCGGGTGCACGCCTTCGCGGCGCCGCGCAGCGGCGGGCTGTGGCAGGACGTCCGGCAGGAGATCGCCGAAGGCTTTCCTCGGCAGGCACGCCCGCGCAAGAGACCGAGGGCCCGTTCGGGACCGAGGTGTTCGCGCACGTGGCGGTGAACCCGGGAACGCGTCCGCCGGGACCCTTCCCGTCCGGTTCATCGGGATCGACGGCCCGCGATGGCTGCTGCGCGGCCTGATCATCGGCGGGGCGGCCACCGGCGCAGCCGGTCGAGCCGTTCGAGGAACTGCTGAGCGACATCGTGGTCGTGCGCGGGGATCACCCGATGCCGCCGCGGGACATGCTGGAGCTGCGGCTGCCGCCCGAGGTGCAGCAGGCGCTCGAGCAGCAGCAGGCGCTGGCGCAGCAGCAGGCGGGCGGCGGGGACGCGGAGCCCGAAGAGGAAAACCGGTTCCGGACCGACCTCAACCCCTTCGAGCGCGGTCCGGAGTTCACCGAGACGCGCTGAGGAACGCCGCGTCGGCCGAGCGCCGGCCAGCACACGGACAATTAACACTCGGTAATACCCCGTTAATACGCCCTCGTTAACGTGTTTCCATGGGGATAGCTATCCGCGCAGACAGCCAAGCCGAGCGGCCGCGTGTCCGGGTAGCGGGCACGGTGCAAGTGATCAGGCACGACCGGATCGGCGGGATGCCGGCCCTGGAAGCCGAGCTGCAGCAGGGCCCTGGCCAGCTTGACCATGGCCGCGTCGAGCTCATCTGGCTCGGCCGGGCGAGCATTCCCGGCATCGAGCCGGGCATCACGGTCGTGGCGGAAGGCCGGCTGGGCGTTCGCCGCGGCCGCGCGACCATGTTCAACCCGCGCTACGAGCTGAGTCTGGCCGCGTCCGACGGATCGAGCGAGCGGGAGTTCCGCACCGCCAGCTGAACCACCGGCCGGACAGCCCCGGTCACCGGCCGGACAACCCGGTCAACGGCCGGACAGCAGCGGTCACCGGCTGGACAGCAGCGAGGCGAGCTGGTCCTCCACGTCCTGGCTCGCGACGAACAGCAGCTCGTCGCCGGCCTCCAGCGGGTCGTCCTGCTGCGGGACGATCACCCGGCCCTCGCGCAGGATCGCCACCAGCGCGGTGTCGTCCGGCCAGTCGATGTCGCCGAACCGCTGGCCGACGAGTGGCGCGTCCTCGGCAGGGTCAGCTCGACCAGGTTCGCCTCACCCTGGCGGAAGGTCATCAGCCGGACGAGGTCGCCGACGCTGACCGCCTCCTCGACCAGGGCCGACAGCAGCCGGGGGGTCGAGACCGCCACGTCCACGCCCCACGACTCGTTGAACAGCCACTCGTTCTTCGGGTGGTTGATCCGCGCCACGACGCGGGGCACCCCGTACTCGGTCTTGGCCAGCAGCGACACGACCAGGTTGACCTTGTCGTCACCGGTGGCCGCGATCACCACGTTGCAGCGGTGCAGCGCGGCCTCGTCCAGCGAGCTGATCTCGCAGGCGTCGGCGAGCAGCCACTCGGCGCCGGGCACGCTGTCCACCTTGATCGACCTGGCTGGGTCGCGTCGATGAGCAGGACCTCGTGCCCGTTGTCCAGCAGTTCCCGGGCGATGGACCGGCCGACCGCGCCGGCGCCGGCGATGGCGACGCGCATCAGCGGCCTCCCTCGGGCCCGGTGGAGAAGACGTTCGGTGATCCGGTCCAGCTCGTCTTCGTGGGCGATCACGTGCAGCACGTCGCCTTCCTGCAGGACGGTGCCCGGGCCGGCAGCATGGCCTCGCCGAGCCGGTCGATGAACGCGACCCGGGTGCCCGTGGCCACCTCGATCGCTTGATCTTCTCGCCGAGCCACCGGTCGGAGAAGGCCACCTCGGCCAGCACGATGTTGCCGGTCGGGTCGCGCCAGAGCGGTTCCGCGCCCTCGGGCAGCAGCTTGCGCAGCATCTGGTCGGCGGTCCAGCGGACCGTCGCGACGGTCGGGATGCCCAGGCGCTGGTAGACCTCGGCGCGCCGGGGGTCGTAGATCCGGGCCGCGACCCGTTGTCGATGCCGAACGTCTCCCGCGCGACCCGGGCGGAGATGATGTTGGAGTTGTCGCCGCTGCTGACGGCGGCGAAGGCGTCGGCCTCCTCGATGCCGGCCTCGATCAGGACGTCCCGGTCGAAGCCCATGCCGTGACCCGGCTACCTTTGAAGGACGGAGCCGAGCTCCGGAACGCCTCGGGTCCCGGTCAATGATGGCGACCGAGTAGCCGCGGTCCTCAAGGATATGGGCGAGCGTCGACCCGACCCGTCCGCAACCCATGATCACGATATGCACGGTCGTCCTTCCAGCTTGAAGCGCATCGCCAAAGTTATGCCCTTGCGGCGGTGATTGCGACACGCGGACACCGCGAATCCTGTGGCGCAATACTCCAGCCAGTGGGACGCGGCCGTATCTGCGGCATTATGGTCCGCGCCGGCCGACACTGGCCGGGAAGGAAAGTGTCAAACCGGAAGTACGGGATGCGATCTGAAGATGTGACTTCGGTCACTATATCCGGCTGTGCGGACAGCTCAGGGGCCCGGCTCAGTCCGGGAGACGTCGTCGAGGTGGTGGCCGGCGAAGCGGCGCACGGCGGCTGGTGCGTGGCCCGCCTGGACGGCTCGGGCCCCGTCGTCTTTGTCCGGCACGCCCTGCCGGGGGAGCGCGTCCGGGCCAGGATCACCGAGGTGACCACGCGTTTCGCGCGGGCCGACGCCACCGAGATCCTGGCGCCGTCCGCGGACCGGGTTGAGCCGCCGTGCCCGTACGCACGGCCGGGCGTGTGCGGCGGCTGTGACTGGCAGCACGCGTCGCTGCCCGCCCAGCGGGAGCTGAAGGCATCGGTAGTGCGCCAGCAGCTCCGGCGCATCGCCGGGATCGACCGGCCGGTCACCGTGGAGGCCCTCCCGGGTGACGAGCCCGGCGATACGGACGCGGGCAAGGACGCGGGCAAGGACCCGGGCGGCGCCGGGACGCGGGGCCTCGGCTGGCGGACCAGGGTCAAGTTCGCGGTCCGGGGCGACGGCGTGGCCGGCCTGCGGGCCCACCGGTCCCACGAGATCATCAACGTCACCGACTGCCTGATCGCGCACCCGCGCATCCGGGATCTCGGCGTGCCGGAGCAGCCCTGGCCGCGGGCCGCGTCGGTGGAGGCGGTCGTGGCCACGGACAACGGTGAGCGGGCGGTGATCGTCTCCGGCCAGGTCCGTTCGGCAGCATTGAAACAGACCACGGCAGAGTCGGTGCTCGCGGTGGCCAGCCGTACCGGGCCTGCCCGGGCCGGCCCGCGCGGCCGCTCCGGCGGGCGCGGTGAGCCCGGCATACAGAGCGGAAACCGGGCGACGCTGCTGCGCGGTCATTCTCATCTCCTTCAGCGCGCGGCGGGGCGGACCTGGCGGGTCAGCGCGACGGGGTTCTGGCAGGTGCACCCGGCCGCGGCGGACACCCTGGCCCGGGCCGTGCTGGACGCGCTGCGCCCACAGCCCGGCGATGCGGTGCTCGACCTCTACTGCGGCGCGGGCTTGTACACCGGGGTGCTGGCCGAGGCCGTCGGCCCGGACGGGACGGTCGTCGGCATCGAGTCCGGCTCGGCCGCCGCCCGCGATGCCCGCCGCAACCTGCGTGCGACACCGTGGGCGAGCGTGTACCAGGGCGACGCGAGCCAGGTGATCACCCGCCACGCGCTTCCCCCGGCTCGGCTGGCCGTGCTGGACCCGCCCCGCGCCGGGGCGGCCCGGGACGTCATCGAGTACCTGGCCCGCCCCGCCCGCGACCTTGTCCGCGTCCTTGCCCCGCGCGGAGCAGCCGGGGCAGAGGACGCGGCGGCCGGTGAGCGGCGGATCGCCTACGTCTCCTGTGACCCGGCCACCCTCGCGCGGGACATCGCGCTCTTCGCGGCGCACGGCTGGCGGCTGGAGAACCTGCGCGCGTTCGATGCGTTCCCCATGACCCACCACGTCGAGTGCCTGGCCACTCTGGTATCCCGCTAACGGGTCCCGGAAGGCGCCGCGGAGTGGTGGTGGCGTGGCGTGCTTGGATAGACCGTTGACTACTCCCCGCCCTGAAGGACGGGGATTCCAGCCTTCGCAAGCTGGGGTTCCTGTTTCACAGCCGGCCGCACCCGGGAGGACCCGGAGTCGCCATCCTCACAAGAACCAGGCTTATCTGTTCTGTCCAGAACAGATAAGCGCGACACGCGAGAGGGGGAAGCGGCGTTGCCTCCCCGGTCTGAAGTGCGGGGTCTCCACGCCGCGACTCTGATGAAACTCCGGATTTTCACCGAACCGCAGCAGGGGGCGGACTACGCGACCCTCCTCCGGGTGGCGACAGCCACGGAGAACCTGGGCTTCGACGCGTTCTTCCGCTCTGATCACTATCTCGCCATGGGCGATGCTCCCGGTCTGCCGGGCCCGACGGATTCCTGGGTGACGCTGGCCGGGCTGGCCTTGCAGACCAGCCGTATCCGGCTTGGCACGCTCGTCACGGCCGCCACCTTCCGGCTGCCGGGGCCGCTGGCCATCTCGGTGGCGCAGGTGGACCAGATGAGCAGCGGCCGGATCGAGTTCGGCTTTGGCACCGGGTGGTTCGGGGCCGAGCACACCGCCTACGGGATACCGTTCCCCAGCCTGAGGGAGCGTTTCGGCCGGTTCGAGGAACAGCTCGCGATCGTCACCGGGCTCTGGGAGACCCCCGAGGGGAAGACGTTCTCCTTCGACGGGACCTACTACCAGCTGGTGGATTCCCCCGCGCTGCCCAAGCCCGTCCAGCGGCCCAAGCCCCCCGTCATCCTGGGCGGCACCGGCACGCGGCGCACTCCGCGGCTGGCCGCCCGGTACGCGGACGAGTTCAACGTGGCGTTCCAGAGCCTGCCGGCCACCGAGGCGGCGTTCGGCCGGGTCCGGGACGCCTGCACTGGGGCCGGTCGGGACCCGTCCTCGATGCGGTTCTCGGCGGCCAAGACGGTGTGCTGCGGCCGGGACGACGCCGAGGTGGCGCGCCGCGCCGCGGCCATCGGCCGGCCGCCGGAAGATATGCGGGCCAAGGGCGACTTGGCCGGGACGCCAGCGCAGATCGTCGACGCCATTGGCGGCTACGCCCGCGCCGGGGCCGAGACGATCTACCTGCAGGTCCTCGACCTCAGCGACCTGGAGCACCTCGAACTGCTCGCCGCCGAGGTCACGCCGCAGGTCTGAGCGCGCGCCAGTCCCAGCCAACACGGTCCCAGCCAACACGGTCCCAGCCAACACCGTCCCAGGCGGCGCGGTCCCAGGCGGCGCGGTCCCAGGCGGCGCGGTCCCAGGCGGCACGGTCCCAGGCGGCACGGTCCTAGGCGGGAAAGGCGTTCTGCACGGCGTCACGGCCGGTCCGCGCGCCCGCCAGGAACCCGTAGCTGCCCCGCTCACGGAACTCCTTCGCCGCGTCGGCGAGCGCGCCGAACGCCGCGAAGGCGAACGCACCGCCGACCGAGATCCGGCTGACGCCCGCCTCCGCCAGCACCGCCACCTCCGGCGTCTTGGCCAGTGCGAGCACATTCACCGGCCGGTCGACCGACGCCACGACCTGGCGGATGTCCTCCAGCCGGGTCAGGCCGGGAGCGTAGAGCACGTCGGCGCCCGCGGCCTGGTAGGCCTGCATCCGGCGGATCGTGTCGCTCAGGTCCGGCCGCCCGTGCAGGTAGTTCTCCGCGCGGGCGGTCAGCACCAGCCCGCCGCCCATTCCGTGCGCCGCCTCGGCGGCGGCCGTGACCCGCTCGGCCGCCTGCCCGATCTCGTAGATCGGGTCGTCGTCGTGCCCGGTGAAGTCCTCCAGCGAGCACCCGGCCAGCCCCGTCCGGGCGGCCAGCCGGACCGTTTCGGCAACCCCCGCGGGATCGTCGGCGAAGCAATTCTCCAGGTCGGCGGACACCGGCAGGCTGGTTGAGGTGGCCATGGCCGCCGCGTGCGCGAGGGCCTCGTCGCGCGTCACGCTGCCGTCGAGCCGGCCCAGGGTCGCCGCGAACCCCGAACTGGTCGTGGCGATGGCCGAGAAACCGAGCGCGGTGAGCAGTGCGGCCGACCCGCGATCCCAGGCGTTCGGCAGCAGGAGGGGCCCGGAGCCGTGGTGAAGCGCGAGGAAATGTTCTGTTTTGGCCACCTGTTCCGTCATCCGGCCAATGTACCGGCTCTGTCCGCCACCCCGGCGGATAGCGTTAACAGGCTCTGAGGGCTACGCCTCGTGATCGCCATCACTGGGCGGACCTGCGGATTCGGCTTGCGGCTGTAATCCTGGCAATGCGATCGTGGTTGGGTGCGTCTTGGCTCCGTCTCCGCTGGGAGGGTTCGGGTCCTCGTGGCCCAGGCGGTCGCGGGGACTCTACCGGGCATCCCCGGGACAGGCCTGCGATGAGCCGTTTCCGGCCGGGCCGGCGCAAGGGGGACGATAATTCCCCAGGCGACGGCTACGACGGGGACGCCTACGAGGGTGATCCGTACGAAGGCGAGCCGTACCCCGCCGAGCCGAATCGGGGCACCTACTCCCCCCAGTCCGCTTCCTATCCCGCCGCGGACGGTTATGCGGGAGACGGTGCCGACCCCGGGCGAGGCTCGGCGCGTTCCGAGGCCCCCCGGACGTCCGGGCGCCCGGACGCGCCACGATTCCGCAAGGGCGAGGTCCTACAGCCCACGTCGGTGATCTCACCGCGCGGCCTCGTCGGCGGGCCCCGGCCCGACCCGGGGACCCAGGAACCGTACGCTGGCGGCCCTGACGGGGAACCGCCCGCCTATGGACCCGTCTCCTATGACACTGGCCCGTACGGTCCGGGCCCCCACGACGCTGGCCCCTACGAGGCTGGCCCCTACGAGGCTGGCCCCTACGAGGCTGGCCCCTACGAGGCTGGCGCCTACGAGGCTGGCGCCTACGAGGCTGGCGCCTACGAGGCTGGCCCCTACGAGGCTGGCCCCTACGACGCTGCCCCCTACGACGCTGCCCCCTACGAGGCTGGCCCCTACGAGGCTGGCCCCTACGACGCTGCCCCCTACGAGGCTGGCCCCTACGACGCTGCCCCCTACGACGCTGGCCCCTACGGGCCGCAGTACGGCCCGGGCGCCGGGTACGCCTCTCCAGCCCCGTACGATCCGCGTCTAGCGTACGGGCCGCCGCCCGCCGCGAACGGTCCCGGCGGCAACCACGTCCCCGCGCACGCCCCCGGCTACGAGACGGGCGCCGCCTACCCGCCCGGGCCCGATTCCGAGGTGGACCCCGACGAGGAACTGCCGTCCGGGTACGGCAACCCGCCGCCGTACGCGGCCCCGGACAATGGGCCGGGGCCCGCATACATTCCCCTGCGCGGGCCCGGGTACGGCGCGGGGGCCGGATACGCACCCGGGTACGGGCCGGGGCCCCCTCCGGGCCAGCAGTACGGGTACGGACCAGTTCCCGGCCCGCGCCCGTACGCGGGGCCGCCAGGACCTGGCCCGTACGGGCCGCCGAACGGTGGCTGCTATCCCGGCCAGCCGCCCGGTTACGACCCGCCGGCCGGAACCGCGCCGGGCCCGCCGGGAGCGGCCTACCCAGGTGCGGCGGGCGCGGCTTACCCAGGCCCGTACGGCCCGCCGTACGATCCCGGCTACGCCAACGGCGGATACGCCTACGCCGTCAACGAGAGCGAGGAGTTCCATTCCGGCTCGGGGGGCGACACCCCTGGTTCGGACGCCCCCTGGGGTGGCCTGCTCGCGACCGGCCCAATGCCCGCGGTCGATCACGACGGTGCATCCGACCCTGCCGCATGTGACCGCGCGCCCGGTCCGGCGGCGTATGACCGCGCGCCTGATCCGGCGGCGTATGACCGCGCGCCTGATCCGGCGGCGTACGACGGTACGTACCGATACGCCCCGCCCGCCGAGGAGCCGGGCTATGGTGCGGTCACGCCGCCGTCCGGCTACCAGGCTCCGGTCGGCTACCTACGCCCGTCCGGCCAGGGCGTTCCCCCCGGTTACCGGCGCCCGCCCGGCTACGAGCCCGCGTCCGGCCGCGGTGGCCCCCCCGGCTACGGGCCGGCCCGTAGCCGCGGCGCGCCACCTGGATACCGGCCTGCGGCGGACGATGGCGTCGCGCCCGGCTATCAGCAAGCCCCGGACGACGGCGCTCCGGCCGGTTACGGGCGGGCGCCGGGGAACGGGGCACCGCCCGGTTACGGGCGCGTGCCGGGGAACGGAAGGCGGCCCGGTTACGGGCGGGCAGCGGGCCATGGGGCTCCTGGCGAGTACGGTTCCACCCCGGAATCCCGCGGCGAGCCCCAGTATGCCGAGGCTCCGCCGCAGTATGAGGCTCCGCCGCAGTATGAGGCTCCCGCCCCAGTACCGGTCCCGCCCCATGACCGGCCCGGACCGGACGCCCCTCGTTACGACTATGACTCCGTCGAGGACACGTTCGGCCACTACGACGAGAACGAAGCGGCCAGCTACGGGGAGGCGGCCGGCCGTCAACAGCACGGGCCGCGTCAACGGGCGCGCCCGCCGCGAGGGCCCACGCCACGGCGGCGGCCTTGGTGAGCAGGCTGGCTACGACGGCCGCCGGAATCCTGGCTTTGGCGGCCACGAGGCGGCCGAGGCGGCCGGCTACGGCGCTCCGGTCGATCCCGGCTATGGCCCAAGCGAACCGTCTGCTTACGGGCCGATTGAGTCATCCGGCTACCGAGACCAGGGCGAATCGGCCGGCTACGACGACGCCGGTGACTCGGCGGCCTACGGCGACGCGTACGTCGGTCCAGAGGACGGAACGGCCCACGTGGGGGCGGGTGATGCCGCCTACGGCGGTCCCGAGTCCGGCGGCCCGGCCTACGTCGAGCCCGGCGACGGCGGCCCGGCGGCCTACCGCGATCCCAGTGCCCCGGAACCGCCGCCCTCCTACGACGCGCCACAGGAACCGAGCGGCTACCGTGCGCCCGACGAGTCACCCTCGTATGCCCCCGCCGACCTAGCGGTCCCCGCTGCCGACGGGGAGCCCGAAGACCCGGCCGTTTACTTTTCCGGTCCCACCGAGCCCGCCGCGTACGGCGAAGAGCCCACCGAGCCCGCCGCGTACGGCGAAGAGCCCACCGAGCCCGCCGCGTACGGCGAAGAGCCCACCGAGCCCGCCGCGTACGACGAAGAGGCGTTCGGGCCCAGCCAAGAGCCGTCCGAGTATGCGGCAGAGCTGGCCGCGGGCGGCGACCCGACGGAGCCGGAACCCTACCTGGCCCCTCATGATCCGAACACCGGGGCCCAGACGGTGCCGTTCCGCGGGCCGTTCGAGCCCCATCCCGCCCAGCCCAAACTCAGTGACCTGACCAGTACCGGCTTGTTTCCTGCTGAGATGACCTCCAGCGGTGTCGATCCAGTCGGTGTGGAACTGGCCGGCTCGGAACTGGCCTCGGAACTGGCGGGCTCGGAACTGGCGGGCTGGAACTCGCGGCTCGGAACTGGCGGCTCGGAACTGGCCGGCCTCGGAACTGGGGGCGCCAGACCTCGCCAGCTCGGGCCCGGATCGGGAGCCGGCGAGCGAAGGCTCCCGGGAGAAGCTCGAGAAGATCAAGGACCTCTACCTGACCGTCGAGGCCATCGGGGACGACAACGTTGGCAAGCACTTCGACGAGCTTATGCAGCGACAGCGCGAGCTGATCAGCGATTACTTCAAGGCGACCGGGATCGGCAGCGGCAAGGGCCGGGCGGCCCAGCCGGACCCGCACCACCAGAACTGACGACCGCGCCCCCCGCCGACGCCCCGCGCGTCCGCCCCCGCGTCCGACCCCGCCCGGTCGCCGCCCCCGCCCGTCCGTGGCCGCGGCGGCCACCTCAGGCGAGCGGCGCCAGCGCGTCCGCGAGCGGCGCGAGGAAGTCCGGCTTGACCCCATGCGGCGCAGCCCGGCGCATGATGGGGGTGTGGAAGGAGCCGCTCCCCTGTCTGGTCGGCACGACCAGCACTGCCGGCACTGCTGGGGGAACTGCGCGGGCGATTGCCTCCTCCCAGGCGGGACCGGTCAGTGCATCCATCGCCCCTCACCCACGCTGCCGTTCCGCGACCGGCTGCGGCTCCTGGGCAGCCGGCGTTTCTGGCGTCGCGTTTTCCACGGAACCGGGTGACCACCCACTCCAATACTGCTGACTTACTTACGGGCGGCCACGGCGGCAGCATCGCAGTCGCCAGAGCGGCCACGCCGGCACCATCGCGGTCGCCGAGGAGGCGACGGGAGCGCTGCGCGAGGGGCATCTGGGCCGGGACTCGCTGGCGGTGGAGCGTCCGGCCGTAGGTCCCTACCCATGCCCACGTCCGTTCGGCATCATTAATCTGCCTCGGCATGATGTCTACTCGCCGGTAACGTCGAGCCTTGCTGGATAGCTTGATATCGAGATACTGTAGGTTGAGACGCAGCGGGAACAGTAAAGACGCAGCCGGAGTAGGTGCCGAACGTCACGCGGTCGCCCTCCGGGCATGGGCGAGGAGGCTCACGACGATGACCGGGAACAGCTTTGACAGCCGCGCGACGCTCACCGCCGGGGGCACGTCGTATGAGATCTACCGGCTCGATGCCGTGCCGGGCGCCGAACGCCTCCCCTTCAGCCTGAAGATCCTGCTCGAGAACCTGCTGCGCACCGAGGACGGCCTCAACGTGACCGCCGACCACGTGCGCGCGCTGGCCAACTGGGACCCCAAGGCCGAGCCGGACACCGAGATCCAGTTCTCCCCGGCGCGCGTCATCATGCAGGACCTGACCGGGGTGCCGGCCGTCGTGGACCTGGCCGCCATGCGCGAGGCGATGGAGGCCCTGGGCGGCGACGCGTCGAAGATCAACCCGCTGGTCCCGGCCGAGCTCGTCATCGACCATTCGGTCATCGCCGACGTCTTCGGCAGGCCGGACGCCTTCGAGCGCAACGTGGACTTCGAATACGGGCGGAACAAGGAGCGCTTCCAGTTCCTGCGCTGGGGCCAGTCCGCGTTTGACCAGTTCAAGGTGGTGCCGCCGGGGACCGGGATCGTGCACCAGGTCAACATCGAGCACCTCGCCCGCGTGGTCATGACCCGCGACAGCGACGGCACCGTGAGCGCCTACCCGGATACCTGCGTCGGCACCGACTCGCACACCACGATGGAGAACGGGCTCGGCGTCCTCGGCTGGGGCGTCGGCGGCATCGAGGCCGAGGCGGCCATGCTCGGCCAGCCGATCAGCATGCTGATCCCCAAGGTGGTCGGGTTCCGGCTGTCCGGTGCACTGCCGCCCGGCGCGACCGCCACCGACCTCGTGCTCACCATCACCGAACTGCTGCGCAAGCACGGCGTGGTCGGCAAGTTCGTCGAGTTCCACGGCGACGGCGTGGCCGCGGTCCCGGTCGCCAACCGGGCCACGATCGGCAACATGAGCCCGGAGTTCGGCTCGACCTGCGCGATCTTCCCGATCGACGACGAGACGCTGGCCTACCTGCGGCTGACCGGGCGCCCCGAGGAGCACGTCGCGCTGGTCGAGGCCTACGCCAAGGAGCAGGGCCTCTGGCACGACCCGGCGCGCGAGATCGTGTTCTCCGAGGAACTCGATCTCGACCTGTCCACCATCGTGCCGTCGATCGCCGGGCCGAAGCGCCCGCAGGACCGGGTGGCTCTCTCCGACGCCAAGAACGCCTTCCGTGAGGCGGTGACCGCGTACGTGCCGGGGACCGAGCAGGACGACGGCCTGGCCGACACCTTCCCCGCCTCGGACCCGATCGCCGCGGAGCCGGCCGGCAAACCGTCCAGGCCGACGCAGGCCACGCTGGACGACGGCACCACGGTCACCATCGACCATGGGTCGGTCGTGATCGCGGCCATCACCTCGTGCACCAACACCTCCAACCCGTCGGTCATGGTCGGCGCGGCGCTGCTGGCCAAGAAGGCCGTCGACGCCGGGCTGAGCCGGAAGCCCTGGGTCAAGACCACGCTGGCGCCCGGCTCCAAGGTGGTCATGGACTACTACGAGCGGGCCGGCCTGCTGCCCTACCTGGACAAGCTCGGCTTTAACCTGGTCGGGTTCGGCTGCACGACCTGCATCGGGAACTCCGGGCCGCTGGCGGAGGAGATCAGCGCCGCGGTCAACGAGAGCGACCTGGCCGTCGTCGCCGTGCTGTCCGGCAACCGGAACTTCGAGGGCCGGATCAACCCCGACGTCAAGATGAACTACCTGGCCTCACCCCCGCTGGTGGTGGCGTACGCGCTCACCGGGTCGATGGACGTGGACATGGTGAACGACCCGATCGGGACCGGAACCGATGGGCAGCCTGTGTACCTGCGCGACATCTGGCCGTCGCCCACGGAGATCGCCGAGGTCGTGCACGAGGCGGTCGTCGCCGAGATGTTCACCCGCGACTACGCGGACGTCTTCAAGGGCGACGAGCGGTGGCACGGGCTCGACATCCCGTCCGGGGACACGTTCACCTGGGACGACTATTCGACCTACGTGCGGCGGCCGCCGTACTTCGACGAGATGCCGGACGAGCCGCAGCCGGTCACCGACATCCACGGGGCCCGCGTGCTCGCCCTGCTGGGCGACTCGGTGACCACCGACCATATCTCACCGGCCGGCG
The DNA here is from genome assembly GCA_963809975.1 of uncultured Actinomycetes bacterium. GTDB lineage: Bacteria > Actinomycetota > Actinomycetes > Streptosporangiales > Streptosporangiaceae > Bog-532. The sequence continues at coordinate 38,664 of CAWELT010000016.1, read as the reverse complement.
CGATCAAGACCGACAGCCCGGCCGGGCGGTATCTCACCGACCACGACGTCCCGCGCCGTGACTTCAACTCCTACGGCTCACGCCGCGGCAACCACGAGGTGATGATCCGCGGCACGTTCGCCAATATCCGGCTGCGGAACCAGCTGGCGCCGGGCACCGAGGGCGGTATCACCACCAAGCTGCCCACCGGCGAGCAGATGAGCATCTACGACGCCTCGCGGAAGTACATCGAGGAGGGCACCCCGCTGATCGTGCTCGGCGGGAAGGAGTACGGCTCCGGGTCCTCCCGCGACTGGGCCGCCAAGGGCACGGCCCTGCTCGGTGTCCGCGCGGTGCTGGTGGAGTCGTTCGAGCGGATCCACCGCTCCAACCTGATCGGCATGGGCGTGCTGCCCCTGCAGTTCAAGGCCGGGGAGTCGGTCGCGGCGCTCGGGCTCACTGGGCGGGAGACGTTCGAGATCACCGGCATCGAGGACATCAACTCCGGCCAGGTGCCGAAGGAGGTCGTGGTGACCGCGGACGGCCGCGAATTCCGGGCCACCGTCCGGATCGACACCCCGGGCGAGGCCCAGTACTACCGGCACGGCGGCATCATGCAGTACGTGCTGCGCTCCCTGCGCGACCGCGCCTGAGCCCCGGGGGACAAACGCCCCGGCGGACCACCGCTGCCGTCATACCGACCACATCGGCCACATGACGTGAGTCCCTATCGGCTCGCGGAGGGGCGCCGCGGCCGGACCAGCAGCATGCTGGCGCTCAGCGTCACCAGCGCGGCCTCGACGATCAGTGAGATCGTACCTATCCAGTAGCCCCAGTTGCCGACGTCCTGGGGGTCGCCGGGTACCCCGACCGTACGGGTGGCGATGTAGCCGATGAATAGGCAGGCGCCGAGAAGCACCCCGGCCGCCCAGCCAAGCCAGGCCAGCCGGGCCGGCCGGGCCAGAATCACGAGTGCGGTGAGGACACCGCCGATCTCGACAAGCCGGAATCCCCAGCCCAGCAAGGCGGGCGAATTGAGCACCGTAATACCGCCCTGGTCGGCCACGTGCACCGTGGAGACGGCCAGCGCGAGCAGCGCAGCGACGAGCCGCACCGAGATTTCCGGCGTGATGGCCACGCGTGCGCTTATCCGGCCCAGTTCCACCCGCTCTACGCTCGTGTCCTGCCCTGCCATCGCCACTCCCCTTACTCTCTATATTGATGTGGTCCCAGTTCCCTGCACGCGCGGCACTCAAGAAGGATTGGCTCCGCGCCGGAAGTTGCCGGGATACCGGACCTCCTGCGGCCCCCACGGAATCTGGTGACTATCTGCAATAGCACAAGCACTGATAGTAACCAATGAGAGACCGAATGTCCATGAGGACCGGATCTTTGCGAACTCACGGTGCGGGTTCCGCGCGGCGTGACCGGGGCCCGGGCGGAGCGTCCCCGTGACCGGGGCGCGGGCGTCCCCCGTGACCGAGCCACCTTGGGCGTTCTATCGTGGGCGGGCAGGGGGTGAGTCTCTAGCCAGGGAGCGTGAGTGCGCATGCGCGCGGTCGTCGTCGAGAAGCTGGGTGGACCCGAGGTCCTGAGCGTCACCGAGCGCCCCGCCCCCGAACCGCAGGCGGACCAGGTCGTCGTCCAGGTCGCCGCGGCGGGTGTCAACTACATGGACATCTATCAGCGGCACGGCGCCGGCGGGTACAAGCCAGCCCAGTTTCCCGTGATCCCGGGCGCCGAAGGCGCTGGCACGGTGACAGCGATCGGTGCCGAGGTCACCGGGCTGTCGGTGGGCGACCGGGTGGCCTGGGCGGGCGTGCCGGGCAGCTACGCCGAGCAGGCGGTCATCCCCGCCAGCCGTGCCGTGCCCGTCCCGCCCGCGGTCGACCTGCAGGTCGCGGCGGCGGTGATGCTCCAGGGCATGACCGCGCACTACCTGTGCTTCAGCACCTACCCGGTCCGCGAGGGAGATGTCGCGGTCGTGCACGCCGCGGCCGGCGGCGTCGGGTTGCTGCTGACGCAGATGGTCAAGCAGCGCGGCGGCGTCGTGGTGGCCACGACGTCGGGCGGGGAAGGCGGGGAAAAGGCCACGCTCGCGAAGCAGGCGGGCGCCGACTACGTGACGGGATACGGTGAGTTCCGCACGGCCGTCGCCGCCGCCACCGGCGGCCGCGGCTGTGATGTCGTCTACGACGGAGTAGGCCGGGCGACCTTCGACGACAGCCTGGCGGCGCTGCACCCGCGCGGCATGATGGTGCTTTACGGCGCTGCGAGCGGCCAGGTGCCGCCGACGGACCCGCAGCGCCTGAACTACGGTGGCTCGCTGTTCCTGACCCGGCCCACCCTGGTGCACTACATCGCCGACCGGCACGAGCTGCTGTGGCGGGCGGGTGACCTGTTCGGGTGGCTGGCGGAGGGCCTGCTCGAGGTCCGGATCGGCGGCACGTACCCGCTCGCCGACGCGGCCAGGGCGCAGGAAGACCTGGCCGCCCGGCGCACGACCGGCAAGCTGCTCCTGCTGCCGTAGTTCTGCCTGTTGAATGGCAAGAATTCCGGCGGCGGGCGAGCCAGGCCGGCGGTCGCTGGAAGCTGCCCTGCTCGTCGTGTCGATCACCGCGCTCGCGTTCAATCTGCGCGCCGCCATCACCAGCCTCCCGCCGGTCTTCCCCGAGCTCGAGACGCGGCTGGGGCTGTCCTCGGCGACGGTGACCATCCTGGCCGCGACCCCGGTGCTGTGCTTCGGCGCGGTCTCCGGCCTGGCCGCGTGGCTGAGCCGCCGGCTGGGGGAGGAGCGCGTCCTGTTCGGCGCGCTCATCCTGCTGTCCGCCGGCCTGCTGCTGCGCGGGGCGCTGCCCAGCTCGATGCTGTTCCCCGGCACCATCGTGGCCTGCGGCGCGATCGCCGTCATGAACGTCCTGCTGTCCAGCATGATCAAGGGGCGGGCGCCGGCCCGGGCAGGGCTGTTCATCGGCATGTACCTCACCGCCCTGTCCACGGGGGCGGTGATCGCCTCCCTGGTCAGCGTCCCGCTGTACAACGCGACCGGCGGGTCGGTGCGCGTGACCCTCGGGCTGTGGGGCCTGCCCGCCGTGGCCGCGACCCTGATCTGGATCAGCCAGCTCCGGTACCGCCGGGCCACGCGCGCGGCCGGCCCGCCGCCCGGCGGTCCTCCCTGCGCGGCACCGGACCAGCGTGCACCGGCACCCGCTGGCTTGGCAGGTCACCGCGTTCATGGGCCTGCAGAGCCTGCTCTACTACGCCGCCGTGTCCTGGCTGCCGGAACTGTTCCGCGATCGGGGCGAGACCGCGGCAGCGGCCGGGACCCTGCTGGCCGTGATGGGCCTGGGAAATCTCTTCACCTCGCTGAGCGTCCCGGTGCTGGCCCAGCGCGTCACGGACCAGCGCGTGCTGGTCGTCCCGGTCGTCGGCGTCACCGCGGGCGGGCTCGCGGGCACGCTGTGGGCCCCGCTCGGGTCGGCAGCGGCCTGGATGCTGGTGCTCGGCGCGGCCCAGGGCGCGGCGCTCGGCCTGGCGATCTACTTCACGATGGCACGGGCTCCCGACCCGGCAACGGCCGCGTCGCTGTCCTCGCTGGCGCAGTCCGTCGGCTACCTGGTCGCGGCGGCCGGCCCGCTGGCGGTAGGCTTCCTGCGCGCGGCCACCGGCGGCTGGACGGTCCCGGTCACCGTCCTGCTGCTGATCTGCGGCGTGGAGATGGCCGTGGGCCTGTTCGCCGGCCGTCCGAAAATGCTGCCCGCCGGGGGCCTGGCCGCCAGCTCCCCCGGGCACCCGGAAGCCGACAGCACGCCCGCCGATAACTACTCAAAGTTATAGAATCGCGCCTGATTCCACGGCGTGTCAGCCCGGATGCGCGAGGCGGGTGCGGGTGACACCGATGGAATTTATGGGTTGTTTGTGTGCGGACTCCAATCCATTCCCGCCTCAGCAGGGTACAAATATTCACAAGCCAAACACTGGACCCGTAAAGGGGCGACGGGGCCCCTCCGGTGCGGGGCTGTTGGAGGTAACGTGCGATTGCTCAGCGTGCGCCAGCCGTGGGCGTGGGCCATCGCGCGCGCACGTAAGCCGGTGGAGAACCGGGACTGGGCGCCGTCCTACCGCGGGCAACTAGCGATCTACGCCTCGATGCGCGTTGATCTTCTCGCCGCCGAGGAGCCCTCGCTATGGTTCGCCGGGTGGGATCCGGACGATCCCGTCGCCGCCATCGGCGGCATCGTGGCCGTGGTCACCCTGGGCGGCGTGTGCTCCGCGGCGATGTCCGGTGAGAGCTGTAACTGCGGCGAGTGGGCCCGGCCGAACTCCCATCACTGGCGTCTGGTCGATCCGCGGCCGCTGGCCCGCCCGGTGGTCAGCATCGGGCGCGACGGTCACATGGCCGACGTGATCCCGGTCCGGGCCATCGGCCAGCCCGCCGGCCACGCCGGCCAGGCCGCCCTGTGGGAGCCGGGCCCCGCGGTGGTCGCGGAAGTCACTGCCGCCGCCCAGCTGGCCTGACCACCCACTGCCAGCCGCCGCCGGCCTAAGCTCCGCGCACCCGGGGCGAGTGAGCCCCGCGCACCCCACCGGCTAAGCTGCATGCGCGCACCTCACCTGACCGCGACTTGCCTGCACCCACGGGGTGCCAGTACGCCTTAGCCGACACCTACGTCAGTCTTTGCGCGGGTGTCGCGTGTGTCCCGGGGGGTACCGCAAATAGACTCTGGGAATTGCCGTCCCATCCGGCCACCCGGAAGCGCCATCCCAAACCAGCCCGGAATCCCCCGGAACACGAGGAGCGCACCAACGTGACCCTGCTGGAGTCCATCGGAGGCCCGGAAGACCTGAAGGGCCTCAGCCAGGAGCAACTGGCCGTCCTGGCGGGTGAGATCCGCGACACCCTTATCGAGACCGTCATCCGCACCAGCGGCCACCTCGGCCCGAACCTTGGTGTCGTCGAGCTGACGATCGCGCTGCACCGGGTCTTCAGCTCGCCGAAGGACCGCATCGTTTTCGACACCGGCCACCAGGCCTACGTGCACAAGCTCCTGACCGGGCGCCAGGCGGAGTTCGGGACCCTGCGGCAGCGGGGCGGCATGTCCGGGTACCCGAGCCGGGCCGAGTCCGAGCACGACGTCGTCGAGAACTCGCACGCGTCTACGAGCCTGTCCTACGCCGACGGGCTGGCCAAGGCGTACAAGCTGCGCGGCGAGACCGACCGCGCGGTCGTCGCGATCATCGGGGACGGTGCGCTGACCGGCGGGATGGCCTGGGAGGCGCTGAACAACATCTCCGTGGCCGAGGATTCCCGGCTGGTCATCGTGGTCAACGACAATGGCCGGTCCTACCAGCCGACGATCGGCGGCCTGGCTAAGAACCTGGCGTCGGTCCGCATCAGCCAGCGGTACGAGAACGTGCTCGACTACATCAAGACCACACTGTCCCGCACTCCGGTGGTCGGGCCGCCGGTGTACGGGACGCTGCACGGCATCAAGAAGGGCCTCAAGGACGTCCTGCAGCCCCAGGTGCTGTTCGAGGACCTGGGACTGAAGTACCTCGGCCCCATCGACGGCCACGACGAGGCCATGGTCGAGCACGCTCTGCGCCGGGCCAAGGAGTACGGCGGCCCCGTCCTGGTGCACGTGATCACGCAGAAAGGCTTCGGATACGGCCCGGCTATCGAGAACGAGGACGACTGCCTGCACCAGGTGCCCGGCGCGCCCCGTCCCAGTGCTGTGCCGGGCGCGCCCACCAGGACCTGGTCCCAGGTCTTCGGCGACGAACTGGTCGCCATCGGCCAGCGGCGGCCCGACGTCGTGGCCATCACCGCGGCGATGCTGCACCCGACCGGCCTCGCCGCGTTCGCGCGCGCATTCCCGGACCGTGTCTACGACGTGGGCATCGCGGAGCAGCACGCGGTGACCAGCGCGGCCGGCCTGGCCATGGGCGGCCTGCACCCGGTGGTCGCGATCTACGCGACGTTCCTGAACCGCGCCTTCGACCAGATGCTGATGGACGTGGCACTGCACAAGCTGCCGGTGACGCTGGTCCTGGACCGGGCCGGGGTCACCGGGCCGGACGGCGCCAGCCACAACGGGATGTGGGACGCGTCGATCCTGCAGGTCGTGCCCGGCCTGAAGATTGCCGCCCCCCGTGACGCGGCCCGCGTGGCCGAACTCCTCAACGAGGCGGTCGCTATCGCCGACGGCCCCACGGTGGTGCGGTTCCCCAAGGGCACGGTCGGCGGCGAGGTCGAGGCCGTGGCCAAGCTCGGCGGTATGGACGTGTTGCGCCAGCCGGGCAAGGACGCAGGCAAGGACGCGGACCCGGACGCCGGGGCCGACGTGCTCCTGCTCGGCGCCGGCCCGATGGCGCTGATGTGCCTGGCGGTCGCGGAACGGCTCGCCCACCACGGCATCGGCGTCACGGTGGCCGACCCCCGCTGGATCAAGCCGGTCGACCATGCGGTGGTCGGCGCGGCCCGGCGGCACCGGCTGGTGGCGGTGGTCGAGGACAACGGCCGCGTCGGCGGCTTCGGCGACGCGGTGTCGCGCCTGCTGCGCGACCACGACGTCGACGTGCCGGTCAAGACGTTCGGGCTGCCGCAGGAGTTCCTCGCGCACGGCGACCGCGGCGAGGTTCTGGCCGCCGTCGGCCTGACGCCGCAGCATCTGGCCAGGCAGATCACCGAAGCGGTGGCGCGCCGCGCGAACGCCGACGTCGCCGCTCCGGATCATTCAGCCGAACGGGCGGCGGCGGGAGTTGACCCCGTGAGCGAGCAATCCGAGGGTCAGTAAAACACCTCGGAAACCGCCTAGGGTATAAGGCATGAAGGTGCTTGAAGTCGCGGTCGTCGGATCAGGCCCGGCTGGGCTCTATACGGCGGAGGCGCTGGTCAAGCACGCGGCCGCGCTGACGGACCACGCGGCCGACGGGCTCGCGGGGCCGGTCCGGGTCCGGGTCGACGTCTTCGACCGGCTGCCCACGCCGTACGGGCTGGTCCGGTACGGGGTCGCCCCCGACCACAAGTCGATCAAGTCGATCGCCGAGTACCTGCGCAAGGTGCTGGAAAGTCCCGATGTCCGGTTTCTCGGCGGCGTGCACCTCGGCGAGGACGTGACGCGCGCGGACCTGCTGTCGGCCTACGACGCGGTGGTCTACGCGACCGGCGCGATGCGTGATCGCCGCCTCGGCATCCCGGGGGAGGACCTGCCCGGCAGCTATGCGGCCACCGACTTCGTCAACTGGTACTGCGGGCACCCGGACGTCGGCCCGTCCTCTTTCACCCTCGACGCCGAGTCGGTCGCGGTCATCGGCGTCGGCAACGTCGCGGTGGACGTGGCCCGGATACTCGCCCGCGACCCAGGCGAACTGCACGGCACGGACGTACCGCAGCCGGTGCTGGAGGCCCTGCAGGCCAGCAAGGTCCGCGAGGTGCACATGATCGGCCGGCGCGGCCCCGCGCACGCCAAGTTCACCACCAAGGAACTGCGCGAACTGGGTGAGCTGCCCGGCGTCGAGGTCATCGTCCCGGCCACGGAGGCGGACCTGGACGCGTTCGACGGCGCCGGGGAGGGTACGGCCACCGCGGAGTCCGACCGGCGGGTCCGCGGCAACATGGTCGTGATCAGGAAATGGGCCGCGGGCAACGCCCCAGCGCCCGCCACCCCAACCACAGCCGCCACCCCAACCACAGTCGGCACCCCAACCTCAAGCGACGCTCCGGCCCCAGCCGCCACCCCCGCCCCAGCCGTCACAGCCGTCACTCCTGTCCCAGCAGACGCACAGCCGGACGCCTCGGGGGACGCGCACGCGCGGACGCTCACCATCCGCTTCTGGCTGCGGCCAGTGGAGATCACCGGAGGCGAGCGGGTCACCGGGCTCGTCCTCGAGCGGACCCGCCTCGACCAGAACGGCGCCTTCCAGGGCACAGGGGAACTCGAGACGCTCGAGGCGCAGATGGTGCTGCGCTCGGTGGGGTACCAGAGCGTTCCTCTCGACGGCGTCCCGTTCGACGAGCGCGCCGCCGTGGTACCGAACGCCGCTGGGCGCGTGCTCGGACCCGATGGCACCCCGCTGCCCGGCGAGTACGTGGCAGGCTGGCTCAAGCGCGGTCCCACCGGGGTGATCGGCACGAACAAGTCCGACGCGGCCGAGACGGTCCGGAGCCTGCTCGCCGACCTGGCCGGCGGGTCCGCTGTGGACGACGCGGCGCTGCCCCGGCCTGGCGTTCTCCGGTACCCGGACGGGGCGCCCGCGCCGGCGGGCTCCCGGGTCCAGGCCCTGGAGGAGACGCTGGCGCGCCGGGGGATCCGCCCGGTGGGCTACCCGGAATGGCTGCGCGTGGAGACGGCTGAGACAGAACTGGCCCGCTCGCTGGGCCGCGGCGAGCGGGTCAAGCTGCACGGCCGGGAGGCCCTGTACGCCGCCTGCTGGCCCCCGAGCGATCCCGCCCGCGAGACTCCCGCGGACCCGGACTAACTCGCCGCTGAACGTGGTCCATGGGACGCTGGGAGTAACGGCTGGCAGCCGGGCTGCCTGCATGGATATGTCCCATCACGCTACGGGGAAGAGCTGTCGTGACCGAAGCCCACGAAGGCGTGTCCGGCGTCGGTGAGCACCCGCGCCACCAGGCCCGCGATGGGCATCACGGCCAGCACGAGGGCGGTGCGCGCGAGCACGCCCACGATGCCGGCCATCAGCCCCAGCACGAGAACACCCAGCGCGGCAACAAGTGGTGGACGCTCGTCGCGGTCTGCGTCGGCACGTTCATGCTGCTGCTGGACATCACGATCGTGAACGTCGCCCTGCCGGACATCCAGCACGCCCTGCACTCCAGCTTCTCCGACCTGCAGTGGGTCGTCGACGCCTACGCGCTGACCCTGGCCGCGTTCCTGCTCACCGCGGGCAGCCTGGCGGATATGTACGGCCGCCGCCTGATGTACCTGGTCGGCCTGGTCATCTTCACCGCGGCGTCGGCCCTGTGCGGCTTCGCCACCAGCACGCTGATGCTGCAATTGTCCCGGGGCCTGCAGGGCGTCGGCGGGGCGATCATGTTCGCGGTGTCGCTGGCCCTGCTCGCCGACGCGTTCCGCGGCAAGGAACGTGGCATCGCGTTCGGCATCTGGGGCGGAGTGACCGGCCTGGCCGTCGCGATCGGCCCCCTGGCGGGCGGCCTGCTGACCACCGGCCTCTCCTGGCGCTGGATCTTCTTCGTGAACGTGCCGTTCGGCATCGCGGCCGTCGTCATCGCGGCGCTGCGGGTGTCCGAATCGCGCGCGCCACAGGCCAGCGGGCCCGACTGGCTCGGCTTCGTGCTGTTCACCGTGGCGCTGGCGAGCCTGGTCTACGGGCTGATCGAGTCCAGCCAGCGCTCCTTCAGCGACCACCTTGTCCTCGGCTGTTTCGCGGTGGCGGCGGTCCTGCTCGTCGCCTTCGTCGATCATCGAACTGCGCATTTCGCATCCGATGTTCGACCTCAGCCTGTTCAGGCTCCCGACGTTCACCGGCGGCTCGGTCGCCGCGTTCGGGCTCAGCGCGTCGATCTTCTCGGTGCTGCTCTACCTTGTGCTGTACTTCCAGGACATCCTGGGCTTTTCGGCGCTGGGGACCGGCGTGCGGGTCATGGTGCTGTCCGGCGCGATCCTGGTGACCGCGACGATCGCGGGCCGGCTGTCCTCGAAGGTGCCGGTCCGGCTGCTCATCGGGCCCGGCCTCATCCTCATCGGCGTGGGGCTGCTGCTCATGCGCGGGCTCAACGCCGGCTCGGGCTGGACTCATCTCATCCCGGGCATGATCGTGGGTGGCCTGGGCGTCGGCCTGGTGAATCCGCCGCTCGCCTCCACCGCCGTCGGCGTGGTGGCCCCGCAGCGGGCCGGGATGGCGTCGGGCATCAACTCCACCTTCCGTCAGGTGGGCATCGCGACCGGGATCGCCCTGCTCGGGACGCTGTTCGCCAGCCAGGTCAAGAGCGCGGTGCAATCCCGGGTGGCCGCGGTGCCCGGGCTGGCTCACCAGGGGCCGCAGATCGCGACGGCCGTTCAGTCCGGGAAGGTCGGGACGCTGATCCAGGCGCTTCCCGCTCAGGCGCGGCAGACCGTGGCCACGATCACGCGGACCGCGTTCACCACCGGGCTCAACCAGATCCTGCTCGTCGCCGCCGTCATCGCTTTCGCCGCGGGCGTGGTGTCCCTGGCCGCCATCCGTGGCAAGGACTTCGCGCCGCACTGACGAGGGCCCGGCCCAGATCAATCGCCAGCGTTCAATCCCAGCGTTGTGCCCGGCGCGGCAAGTCCATAGCGTGCCACGTTGTGAAACCTACGCGGCCAGTGTCGCGCACGACGCCTGCCAGCACCCGGGGACGAAATGGGTCGAGGGCCTGATCCCCACGTCGCTCGCCGTCCCCTTCCACCCGAACGCGCTGGGGGAGCAGGCCATGCCCAGGAGCGGCCATGGCCCAGGAGTTGTGCGGGCCACCCAGCGGTGACGGCGGTCCGGACGGCGGTCTCAGCTAGGCTGACTGCCTGCTGGGACGGTGATCAGGGCGGGAGCGCTGTGGCTGAGGTTCGGATTCCGGGATCCAAGTCGATAACGGCGCGCGCCCTGTTTCTCGCGGCCTGTGCGCCCGGTCTGAGCTATCTGCGGCGGCCGCTCCGGTCTGATGACACCGAGGCCTTCGCCGAGGGGCTGGCCGCGCTCGGCTATAGCGTGCAGCTCGCCGGCGATGACTGGATCATCATGGGCAGCCCGTCCGGACCGCCTGCCGAGTCGGCGGACGTCTACTGCCGTGACGCGGGCACGGCCGCCCGGTTCCTGCCTGCGCTGGCGGCTACCGGCCAGGGAACGTTCCGTTTCGACGCATCGCCGCAGATGCGCCGGCGTCCCGTCGGTCCGATGGTCGAGGCCTTGCGCACACTCGGGGTCACCGTCACGCACGAGGAAGCCGATGGGCACCTGCCACTGACCGTGGTGACGCGGGGGATGACCGGCCGCCAGGTCACGCTGGACGCGAGCGTCTCGTCGCAGTTCCTGACCGCGCTCCTGATGGCCGCGCCACTGGTCAGCGGCGTGGCCAGCGAGGGCCTGACGATCTCGGTCACCGATATGGTCTCGGCCCCGTATGTAGACATGACCGTCCGGATGATGCGCCAGTTCGGGGCGCGGGTCACCCGCGACGGCGACAACTTCACCGTCCGCCCCGGCGGGTACGCGGCCCGCAGCTTCGAGGTCGAGCCGGATGCCTCCGCGGCCAGCTATTTCCTGGCGGCGGCCGCGGTGACGGGGGAGACGGTGGTCGTGCCCGGCCTGTATGCGGACTCGCTGCAGGGGGACGTCCAGTTCGCGCGTGTTCTGCAGCGGATGGGGGCGCGGGTCGGTTTCGACCCCGACGGGATCACGGTCACCGGAAGGGGCCCGCTGCACGGCACCGAGGTCAACATGCGCGACATCTCCGACACGATGCCGACCCTCGCCGCCATCGCCCCGTTCGCGGACAGCCCGGTCCGGATCATCGACGTGGCCAACACCCGGGTCAAGGAATCCGATCGCCTCGACGCGTGCGCGGTCAACCTGCGGCGGCTTGGCGTGCAGGTCGCGACCGGGCCGGACTGGATTGAGATGTGGCCCGGCACGCCCAAGGCGGCCGAGATCGAATGCCGCGGTGACCACCGCATCGCGATGAGCTTCAGCATCACCGGCCTCCGGACGCCGGGCCTGACCCTCGACGACCCCGGATGCGTCCGCAAGACGTTCCCCGGCTTCCACACCGCGCTGGCCAACCTCCGCCGTGAGTGGGGAATCGGGCAGTAGCGGGACCCGGGCAGTAGCGGGACCCGCCGCCACCCGCCGACGATCCCGGGGTTGCGCTAGCTCTCAGCGAGCGGTGAACCGGTTTCCAGCAAGGTCTTAAGGCCGCTGAGCACGAGCATCCAGCCCGGCCCGGAAACGTTTCCGGCGGCGGTGACCCTGCCGATGCCGGTCGCGGGCAGCGCGGTCCCGGCGGCGTCGACGGGTTCCCAGCCGGGACAGCTGCGCTCCCCGCGCCAGGTTGGGCGGACTCCGCCGGAGCCGAGTGACCGCAGTCTCGTTCAAGTAAGGGGACCGGCTCAGATTTGGGCGACGCCCTGCAAGATCACTTTGCCGTGCTGGCTGGCGTCGCCTGGTTGCTCGGACGTGATTTGCATGATCTTGAACTTGGCTGGGTCGGCCGCGCTCCACATCTTGAACGTGCCGTTAGTACCGATGAACGTTCCCGCCGTGATCAGCTCCGGATGTCCGGGCGCGTTGTTCGGTCCCGCATACCAGCACTCGTAGAACTGGCCCTTGCCGAGCTTCTTGAGGTGCTTGACGGTGAGCTGGATTTGCCAGCCGCCACCCGCGTGGCGGGCAGTGGCCGTCGCCGATCCTGTGTGACCCGGTTGCGCCTTGAGGTTGAACGATGCCGCCACGGCGGGGGCGGTGACCTGGAATGACCTGGATGCCGATGAATGCGGCCGCGGTCACCGCTGCGGCGCCCAAAGCGGTAACCACGGACAGCAGAGGATTGGTCCAGTGGAGGTGCCACCAACGGCTTGCTTTGTCGTCGAGCTCAGCCTTACCTCGGGTGAGGGCACTGACTGCGGCTGCGGCTGCGGCTGCTGGCTCTGGCTCAGGTCGGCTTTCGGCCATGACGGCGTACTGAACAGCGGCGATGGTCTTCAGTTCCAGCCGTCGGGAGGCTCGGCCGCTGGTGCTGCGAGCGTCAGGCTCTGGGCTACTGGCGCGAACTCAGCGACCTCCCGCTGGCACTGTCCGCACGACTGAAGGTGCTTCTGGAACGCGGTGGCGTCATCGGGATCCAGGGCTCCCAGAGCCCATGCGGCGACCTCGGGGTGTTCGAGGGCGTGCTGGGCATCATACGGCATGGAGACCTCGCTCGATCAGAGCGGTTCGCAGGGCGCGCATCCCATGGAAGGTACGGGTCTTGACCGTTCCGAGTGGCAGACCGAGGCGATCGGCGATCTGTGATTGCGTGAGTCCTTCATCTTGCGCGAGCCGTATCACTTCGGCATGGGCTGCGACCTAAGGTATCGAAGGCCTCACGGACGATCATGCTGTCGAGTATCTTGTCAACGCTGTCGGGCTGGGGTGGTACGTCGGCTTCCTCGACCGCCTGTAGTGGGCGTGACGAGGGCCGCTTGCGTATGTCGGCGGCGACGCTGCGGGCGATGACGTACAGGTAGGTGCCGACGCTGGCTTTGTCAGCGTCGAACCTGCTTGCCGTCCGCCACAGCCTCACGAAAGTCTCCTGAACCATCTCCTCGGCCAGCCCCTCGTTGCCGAGGTTATTAACCCCAAAACGATACAGCCGCTTGCCATACCTCCGGTAAAGCTCGGCCACCGGGGGCCCAACGTCCCCGGCAGCGATCCGGGCAACAAGATCTACTTCCTCGGCCGCCCTCCTCGGCTGCGAGCCGGTCTGCAGCGTCGGTTGACCAACACCGTCAGTTCCCCCCACCAGGTTTCTACGACGCCTTTCTGTCGGACGGTTCACGATCTCGAAATCTTCTTGATTTCTCTTGATGCGTTTGTCTGGGCCGTGCCCAGCCCTGGTCGGATCAACCGCCGACCGGCTTGTGCGGGGCGTTGCGATGGCCGACTTTGTCCCAGTATGCACAGGTCCTCCGAAATGGGGGAACCTCCCAGGCGCTCATCTGCTCAGTTCCAGGCCTCGTACCCACCCGACCAGTGCGGCGAGAAATTTCTTACGGAGTGATGAACCGACGCCGGAAAGGGTGTCGTATATCCAGTCACAGCCCGCAAGGGGAGGCACGGAGCGAAGTGAAGCGCAGGCCCTTTCCCACTCCGGCCCGGTCGTTTCGACCTCGACCAAAGATGACGTATTCCGGGCCACGGCAATTGCGCGGTCCCGCCTGGGCCGGATATGGCATTACAACCCGGACAGCAGGATGGAGGCGCTACCGGGCTGCATCCCCCTGCGATGGTCGCCGATTCCACCGTCGAAGGACTGGTCAACGGCCATCATGCTCGGCACGTCAATGGCCGACGTCGCCGGGATGGGCGGCAGCGGGAAACGACAGTGAGTATTCGGCTGGGACCTCGACACCTGGCAGCACTGGCTCGCCACCACCTGCGCCCGGCTCTCGGCTCCGCACCCCCAGCCCCCGGCGCACACCTGTGACTGAGCACGAGTTTGGCCTCCCAGAACTGCAGCGACATGGCCGTCCGGGCGAGCCGGTACGGAGGCTGGCACGTGCCGGGCAGGGTGGCTGGCGCTGAGTTTGCCTGAGCAAGAAGGCTCGTACTGCAACCGTTAAGGCCCAGAAGGTCTCCCGCCGGTAACGTGGCCCGGGGGCTAGCTCATCAGGTCCGGGTCCGGCCAGCTCGATGGTTCATCGATCATGTGTTGGCGCAGCCGGGCTGGCTCGGAGCGGAGGGTGCTGTCTCGGCCAGCCGGTCGGCAAGGAAGCGCTGTTCGGGCTCGGTCTGCGCGAGGTCGAGCGCGCGGCGGTACGCGTGGTGGGCCTCACTGTGCCGGCCGGCGCGACGCAGGAGATCGGCACGCGTGGAGTGGAAGTATCGGTAATGGTCGAGGTCGAGGCGGTCGAGGATGGCCAGGCCGGCTTCGGCCCGTCGATCTCGGCCACGGCGATGGCCCGGTTCATCTCGACGATCGGGGAGCCGGTCTGCTGGGCGAGCGTTTCGTACAGGGCGGCGATCTGCCGCCAGTCGCGGGGCTCGTACAGGTACAGGTCCGCGATGGCCGCCTGGACCAGGTAGGGCCCGGTGCGCCGTCGTGTCATGGCCCGCTGCAGCAGCGCTCGGCCCTCGTCGATCTGCCGCGTGTCCCACAGGGTACGGTCCTGGTCGTCGAGGGGGACGACCCGCCCGTCGCGCAGGCGGGCCGCTTTGCGCGCGTCGTGCAGCAGCATCAGCGCCAGCAGCGCGAGTACTCCCGGCTCGTCCGGCATGAGGTCGGCCAGTGCCCGGCCGAGGTGGATCGCTTCCGCGGCGAGGTCGACGCGGCCGCCGCCCCAGCCCTGGTTGAAGATCAGGTAGACCACGGCGAGGACGGCCGCCAGCCGGTCGGGTAGCTGGTGATCGGGCGGCACGGCGAACGGGATGCCCGCGTCGCGGATCTTGTGCTTGGCCCTGGTCAGTCGCTTGCTCATGGTGTCGAACGGGACGAGGAACGCAAGCGCGATCTCGTCGGTGGACAGGCCGCCGAGGGTGCGCAGGGTGAGCGCCACCTGCGCCTCGAGGGCGAGCGCCGGGTGACAGCAGGTGAAGATCAGCTCCAGCCGCTCGTCCGGGATGGTGGCGGCGTCATCCATGAGTGCCTCCGGTGGCTGTGGCCCGGCCTCGAGGTCGCGGGCGAGCAGCGTCGTCTTGCCGGCCAGGACCTGCTGGCGGCGCAACTGGTCGATAGCGCGGTTACGCGCGGTCGTGATCAACCAGCCGGTGGGGTTGGCCGGTTCCCCGTCGCGTGGCCAGCGTTCGGCGGCGATGGCGAACGCCTCGGCGGCCGCGTCCTCGGCCAGCTCGATGTCGCCCAGGATGCCGACCAGTGTGGCCAGCACGCGGCCCCACTGGCCGCGGAAGACGGCGTTAAGCACCGCGGAAGCGTCCGTCGAGGATGGGCCGCACCTCGATCGCGACACCGGGCCTGGTCTCTTGGAGCAGTTCCTGGGCGATGGCGAGTGCCCCGTCGAGGTTGCCGGCCTCGATCAGGAACAGGCCGGCGAGGTACTCCTTGCTGTCGATGAACGGTCCGTCGGTCAGCAGCAGCCGTCCTTCGTCGTTGCGCAGCGTCGTCGCCGACTCGTCGGCGTGCAGGCGGGCCCAGCCGGTGACGTTCGGCCGGTCGAGCAGGGCGGCAAGGCTACCCGGAATCGGGCGCGTTGCCCGGTCCGTGTCCTCGGGCGGGGCGTAGGCCAACAACGCGTACTGCATGAGTCCTCCAGTCACGGGTCGATGCCGGTTTCAAGTATCAGACGAACAGCGTCGCCGTGGACGGACAGCAACCACCGAGGAGATTTTCCGCGCCGGTGGTGTCCGTCCGGCGCTTGGCCGTTCGTCACTGCTGCAGGTCCGCCCGAGAGGAGGCGGCACAACCGAGGAGAATCGATGACCACCGAACCCACGCCCAACCCGAACGCCGGGCGGCTCGAGCGTACGTATGACGCTCCGGCGGAGCTCATCTGGGAGCTGTGACCACCGCCGCCGGCCTCGGGGAGTGGTTTGCCCCCGACGGCTTCGAAAGCCGGGTGAGCGAGCTCGAGCTCAGGCCCGGCGGTCAGCTGCGGTACACCATGACCGCGACCGCACCGGAACAAGTCGCGTTCATGCGGAACACCGGCAATCCGCTCTCGATCGAGGTGCGTAAGACGTTCACCGAGGTCGCACCTCCGGCCCGCCTCGCCTACCTGTCACTGATCGACTTCGTGCCCGACCATGAGCCGTATGAGCACCTGACGACCATGACATCGAGCCCACCGGTGGCCGCACGAACGTGGTCATGACGGTCGATCCCCTCCACGACGAAACCTGGACGCAGCAGCACCGCGCCCATCGCGGCAACGAGCTCGACAACCTCGAGGCGGCGATCAGGCGACGCACAATGTGATCGCACATGCCCGAACGGGGTAGCGAAGCGGCTCTGGAGGCACCCGGCGCTGCGGGAGTGCCCACGGCGCGGAGGGCCATGGATCTGGTCGCAGGCCGCACGGGATGGTAGGTTCACGCCGATAACCTAGTTACTTAGTCGATATAATTCACAACCGTGTCCTGACGGAGTCTTGCCTCGTGAGGAGGCCCCCGTGGCACTTCCGGACTTCCTGGTGATCGGCGCGCCGAAGGCGGGCACGACGGCGCTGCACGCGGCGCTGGCAGGCCATCCCGCTCTCTATATGTCACCGATCAAAGAGCCGAAGTTCTTTCTCAGCGACGGACCGCCGCCGACGCGGGGCGGACCGGGCGACGCGCTGACCTACCGGGAGCACGTCTGGAAACGGGACGACTACGAGGCCCTGTTCGACGCGGCCCCGGCGGGAACACTACGCGGCGAGTCGACCCCCCTGTACATGTATGACCGCGACGCCATGCGCCGCATCCGCGACCTGATCCCGCACGTCAGGCTTATCGCGATCATCCGGGATCCGGTGGAGCGTGCCCACTCGAACTGGACGCACCTGTGGTCCGCCGGGCTCGAGCCCGTCGGGGATTTCGTTCAGGCCTGCGGGGAGGAGGAACGGCGTATCGCCGCCGGCTGGGCGTCGTTCTGGCACTACACGGGACTCGGCCGGTACGGGGAGCAGCTCGAGCACATCTTTTCGCTGTTCCCCCGCGAGCAGGTGTACGTCATCCGCTACCGCCAGCTCGTGGACAAGCCGACCGCGACCCTCGACGGCATCTTCGATTTCCTCGGTGTGGACCAGGGGGTCGTCACCGAAGTCCCCCGGCAGAACGTCACTGCTCATCCCGAGGCGACGCTGGCGCACCGCGCGGTCGCTCAGGCCCTGCGCGCTGGCTCGGCCGTCGGCCGGTTCCTGCCGGGGTCCACACCGGACGCCGTCACGGGCAGGCTCGAGCGGTTCCTGCAGCGCCACCACCGTGAACGGCAGCCGCTGAGCTGGCAGCAGCGCCAGGAGCTCATCCCGCGGTTCGAGGCCGACCTGGAGCTGCTCGGACGTGTCCTGGATGCGGACTTCAGCGACTGGCGGGCGCCGCGCGACCGGTCGGGCGGGATGGTCGGCGCGCGCCCGGAGGGACAGTCGCAGGCGAGAAACGGCCGCCCGGTCCAGACGAGCTGACCCGCCGCTGCCAGCCCCCGCTGACCCGCCCGGGCCTGCCAGCGGCCGCGCCGGCGCCGCCCGGCTGGCCCCGGCCGGCTAACTGCACCTCGGTGCGCAGCTCGTGCGCGCCGTCGGGCCGGGTCATCTCGTAGTAGAGCCGCTTGCGGCCATCCGGCAGCGGCAGAATGTCCAGGTAGCGCAGGCCGCCCCCGTGATACGGCGACCAGGCCAGGGGCCCGGTGCCCAGTGCGGCGAGCACGGATGGCTCGGTGCCCGTCGCGACACCGGTCCGTTCCTCGTAGTTCTCGGCGGCGGTCGCCCGGCCGTCGTAGTAGGCCACGATGGTGTCGCCCGAGAAGCAGACCGAGGTGACCCGGGCGCCCCGCGAATCCCAGTGCCCCGGCCGCCCGCTGAGCGCGACACCGTTCCACGTCCAGGTCAGCCCGTCCGGGCTGGTGGCGTATTCGGTGGCCATCTGGTCAGCCTCGGCGGGGTCGTCCAGGGGATGGCAGGTGACCCACATGTGCCATTCGCCGTCGCGGCGGACGATCACCGGGTCCTTGACGCCCTTTTTGGAGTCGCCCGGCAGCACCACCTGACTGCGGTGGGAGTCGAACTGGGCCGGGTGGGCGGCCTCGATGACCTCGACCCGCCAGTGCTTCGTGCCCGGCGTCGCGCAGCTCAGGTACAGCCGCCAGGTCCCCTCGGGGGTCCGCACCAGGTACGGGCGCTCCAGGGAATCGGCGGCCATGTCCTCCTTGTGGATCGTGGTCAGCAGCTCGAAGTGCTCTCCGTCCGCCGAACGGGCCACCGCGACCGCATACCCACGGCCATGGCCGAGCGGCCGCCGTAGCCGGTAGGCGAGGAAGATCTCCCCGTCGGCGAACACGGCGGACGGCCCGCCCGCCCAGTACCCAGATCCTTGTCCCGGCGGCTCCACCGCGACCGCTCCGTTATCGGGTCTCGGCAGGACGAAGGCGCCGATCCGCGGCGGCTGGTCGGGCGCGGAGCCACCGGCAGGCGGCGCCCCGGGGATGTCATCTGAGTCATGTTCACCTGAAACCACACCAGCATGATAGGCAATTGGCGTTGCCCCTAGTGGCGGCGTGCTGTTGCCGTAACCAGACGAGGACGATTGCTACTTAAAGTAATCAGGCATCAGGCTGTCAGCTCCGTCCGGGGACACATGAGCAGATCGAGGGCAACTTCAGTGACGGAACGGAAGGCCCGCGACGGCAGGAGACCGAGCGCCCCATTCCATGGACACGAAGGGTGAGCCCGGGGGGTTCTCGGTGGATCGCATGCCTGTGACAATGGGAGCATGAGCGACGGCGAGCCCCGTCTCCACGGAGGCGTTGACACCAGTCCCGGGGACTTGACACAGTCCCGGGGACGTTGACCCCGGTCCGGAGGGCATCGCCCCTGTCCGCGGGAGAATCGCTCCCGCCCACCGGAACGGTGCGGCCGCCGCGAACGGCACGGAGCCCCCTTCCGAGGACCTGGCCGCGCCCGAGGACCTGGCCGCGCCCGAGGACCTGCCCGTGCCCGAGGACCTGCCCGTGCCCGAGGACCTGGCCGCGCCTGAGGACCTGGCCGCGCCTGAGGACCTGCCGTGCCGAGGGCCTGCCCGTGCCCGAGGGCCTGCCCGTGCCCGAGGGCCTGCCCGTGCCCGAGGACCTGCCGCCGCTGCCGCCGAACCGGTACCTCGACCGCGAGGAGAGCTGGCTCCGTTTCAACCAGCGCGTGCTGGAACTGGCCGAGGACGAGAGCGTTCCGCTCCTGGAGCGGGTGCGGTTCCTGGCCATCTTCGCCGGCAACCTGGACGAATTCTTCATGGTCCGGGTGGCTGGCCTGATGCGGCGGATGGCCGCCGGGCTCCCGGTCGAGGGCGTCAGCGTCCAGCTGCCCGGCCAGGTGCTGAGCCGGACCCTGGACCTCGCGGGCCGGCTGACCGCGCGGCACGCGGCGTGCTTCACCGACCGGATTCTGCCCGCGCTCACCGCCGAGGGCATCGAAGTCCTCCGCTGGAAGGAGCTCTCCTCCGCCGAACGGGGCAACCTGCGCGAGCTGTTCCGCGAGCGGATCTACCCGGTGCTGACGCCGCTCGTGGTCGACCCGGCGCACCCGTTCCCGTTCATCTCCGGCCTGTCCCTCAACCTGGCCGTCATGGTGGCCGACCCGCGCACCGGCGCGACGATGTTCGCGCGGGTGAAGGTGCCGCCGTTGCTGCCCCGGTTCCTCGCCGTTTCCCCGCAGCGGTTCGTGCCCATCGAGGACGTGATCGCCGCCCACCTGACGCAGCTGTTCGCCGGCCTGGAGATCATCGAGCATCACGCCTTCCGGGTCACCCGCGTCCGGGACCTGGAAATGGACGAAGACCTCACCGAGGACCTGTTGCAGGCGCTGGAGCGCGAGCTGCTCCGGCGGCGCTTCGACCCCGCGGTCCGGCTCGAGGTGGAGGACTCGATGTCCAGCGACGTGCTGGACCGCCTGGTCACCGAGCTCAGCGTGGACCGGCGCGCGGTCTACCGGGTGCCGGGGCCGCTGGACCTGTCCGGCCTGACCGCGATCGCGGACCTGGACATCGGCGAGCTGCGGTACCCGCCCTTCGTCCCGTCCTCGTCGGCGATCCCGAAGGACACCGACATCTTCGCGGCCCTGCGCGAGCGCGACGTCCTGGTGCACCACCCGTACGACTCGTTCACGACCAGCGTCGAGCGTCTCATCGAGGCCGCGGCTGAAGATCCCAGCGTGCTGGCCATCAAGCAGACGCTGTACCGGACCAGCGGCGACTCGCCGATCGTGGACGCCCTGATCGAGGCGGCCGAACTCGGCAAGCAGGTAGTCGTGGTCGTCGAGATCAAGGCCCGCGGCGACGAGCGGGCCAACATCGCCTGGGCCAGGAAGCTGGAGGAAGCGGGCTGCCACGTCGTCTACGGCTTCGTCGGCCTGAAGACGCACTGCAAGGTCCTGCTCATCGTGCGGGAGGAAGCCGACGGGACGCTGCTGCGCTACTGCCACCTCGGCACCGGCAACTACAACCCCGCGACCGCCCGGCTGTACGAGGACTTCGGCCTGCTGACCGCGGACCCGACCGTCAGCGAGGACGTTACCGACCTGTTCAACCACCTCACCGGGTACAGCCGTCAGGATTCCTACCGGCAGCTCCTGGTCGCCCCCGAATCCCTCCGGGCGGGGCTGGTCGGCCGGATCGCGCACCAGGCGGACCGCGAGCGGGCCGGAAAGTCGGCCAGGATTCAGTTCAAGTGCAACGCGCTCATCGACGAGGTGATCGTCGACGCGCTGTACCGGGCGTCGCAGGCCGGGGTGCCGATCGATCTGTGGGTGCGCGGGATATGCGCGCTCCGCCCCGGCCTCCCTGGCCTGTCGGAGACGATCCGCGTGCGCAGCATCCTGGGCCGGTTCCTGGAGCACTCGCGGGTCTATTCGTTCGGCACCGGCGAGGAGGACGAAGCCGATCCGGGCTCGGCCGGCGAGGTCTGGCTCGGCAGCCCCGACCTCATGCACCGGAACCTGGATCGCCGGGTGGAGACGATCGTGCGGGTCACCGACCAGGGGCACGCGCGGGAACTGCGGCGGCTCCTCGACCTGGGCATGGACGGCAGCATCGCGTCGTGGTGGCTGGACGCCGACGGGGTCTGGACCCGCCACAACCGCGGGCGGGGCGGCGAGCCGCTGCGCGACCTCCAGTTCCTGCTGATCGGGGACCGCCGCGTGCGGTCCGCCGATGGCTGAACCGATGGCCGGGCCCGCGGACCCGGGGGAGCCTGCGGAGCTAGGGGAGGCGGCGGAGCACCCGGCAGCCGGCGTGGCAAGGGGAGGCCGAGGGGTCCGGGAGGCCTTACGACCCTGGCGTTATCGAAGCCGCGGGAGCCATCGTGTGGCGGCACGGCCCTGATGGCCCGGAGGTGCTGCTCATCCACCGCCCGCGGCGCGACGACTGGTCGCTGGCCAAGGGCAAGCGTGACCCGGGCGAGCAGCTTCCGCAGACCGCCGTCCGTGAGGTCGTCGAAGAGACCGGCATCCGCCCCGTTCTCGGCGGGCGCCTGCGGTCGGTGAGCTATCTGGCCGGGGGGCGGCCCAAGCACGTGCACTACTGGGCGGCCGCGGAGCCGGTACCGAGGGGCTACCCAAACTTGTCGTTCGTCCCGAACCATGAGGTGGACGGAATCGAATGGCTCACCCTCCCGGACGCCTACGAGCGGCTTTCCTACCCCGACGACGTCATCGTGCTGCGGGACTTCGCCAAGTGGCCGCACCGCACGGTGCCATTCATGGTCCTGCGGCACGCCTCCGCGGGCCGCAAAGCAGGACTGGGACGGCGACGACCTGCTCCGGCCTCTCGACGCCCAGGGGGAGGCGGACGCGCTGGCCCTCGTGCCCCTGCTGGCCTGCTTCGAGCCTGTCCGCGTGGTCAGCTCACCCGCGCTGCGCTGCACCGCGACGGTCGCGCCGTACGCCGCGCGCATCGCCGCGCCGGTCGAGGTTGAGCCCGCGTTCGGCGTGCCGGACCGTGCCGGTGACTCTCCATTGAGCCGAACGGACGTGGGTGATCCTTCCTCCGCTATGGCGCGCCTGCTGGCCGATGGGGTACCGGCGCTTGTCTGCGCGCACCGGGAGAACATCCCGGGCCTCCTCCGCGCCGCGTGCGAAAACCTGGGCGCCCAACCGCCCCCCGACCCGTCCCTGCCGAAGGCCGGTTTCTGGGTCCTCCAGGCCGGTGAGAGCACCCTCGCCGGCCTGGAACGCTACGCCGTGTCCCCGCCGGACTAGCCCGTAGTTCCCCCTGGATGAGCTGACATCCCTGTTCACCACGGAAAACGTGGACGCACATGACTACCGTAGACATGTAAGTCCAGCACCAGAAGCTCCATGACCAGGGCAGACATGATGGGCCTTATGAGCCTGGGGGGAACTTCGGCCTAGCCGTCCCGCCGGTCGCGCTCAGCAGCGGCATCAACGGCCTCAGCAGTCTCACGGTCCTCGCTGGACCCAGCAGTATCGGAACCCCCGTGCGTTTCGGCGTGCCCCGGTGCCGCGCCGGACACGGGCGGCGCGGCCTGACCCGCGGCGCCGGAATACGACTCTGGCCCGGCCCCCGCTTCCCGTCTCGCCTCCGCCTCCGGTCCCGCCTGCGCTTGCGGTCCCGCGTGCGCCTCCGGTCCCGCCTGCGCTTGCGGTCCCGCGTGCGCCTCCGGTCCCGCCTGCGCTTGCGGTCCCGCCTCCGCGTGCGGTCGCGCCTCCGCCTTTGGCCCCGCCTGCGCGTGCGGTCGCGCCTCCGCCTTTGGCCCCGCCTCTGCGGCCCGCGCCTGACGGCGGGCGCGCCGGCGCCACAGCCGCCAGCCGATGAACGCGGCCACCGCGACCGCCAGCGCGATCAGCACGTACAGGGAGTAGCGGGTGATCTGGTTGTAGAGGGCCGTGATGTGGTTGCCGGCCAGGTACCCCAGGCTGACCCAT
Organism: uncultured Actinomycetes bacterium; assembly: GCA_963809975.1. Lineage (GTDB taxonomy): Bacteria > Actinomycetota > Actinomycetes > Streptosporangiales > Streptosporangiaceae > Bog-532. The sequence continues at coordinate 15,412 of CAWELT010000016.1, read as the reverse complement.
AGGCCGACCCAGAGCGCGGCGCCGATCGCGTTGAAGACGACGAAGCGCCGCCAGTGCATGCCGCTAATGCCGGCCACGATGCCGTTGGCCTGGCGGAGACCCTCGATGAACCGGGCCACCACGATGATCTTGCCGCCGTGACGCTCGAAGAATTCCTGGGCCTTGTCGAGACGTTCTTCGGTGAGGAACACGTACTTGCCGAATCGCAGCGCGAGCGCCCGCCCGCCGAAATGCCCGATCGCGAAGCCGATGTTGTCGCCGAAGATCGCGGCGAGCGTGGCGACCACGAAGACCACGAAGACGTTCAGCGGGCCCGCGCCGGCGAACAGCGCGGCGGCGATCAATATGGTCTCGCCGGGCACCGGGATGCCGAAGTCCTCAACGGCGACGAAAAGGGCGACCGCGAGATACCCATAGTGGTTGAGGATGGGCTCCACCGTGCCGAAAAGCCCCGGCAGCGCGGGTGTGCTCATCGCCTCCTCGATCCCGGAACGGTCATGCTTCGGTCTCGGCCTCGGTTTCGGCCAGCTCGATATCAGCCTCCTGGATGTCGGCCGGGCCGTGCGCTCCGGGGTCCTCGATGGCCGCCGCGATGGGCCCGGCGGTCAGCCCGCGCTGCCAGGGGCGCGCGCCGTAACCGCCCAGCGCCGCCTCCACGGCGACCGGGTTGGGCGGATCCGGCGGCTCCCAGCTGATCCGCCGGACCGCGTCCGGGGGGAGCACATTCTCCGCGGGCATGGTGTGCTCGGCGGCCAGATCGGCTACCGTCGCGCGGACGGCCACCAGGCGGGCTGCGGCGGCGGGGTCCCGCTCGGCCCAGCGGTGGGTCGGCGGCGGGCCGCTGGCCAGAGTGGCCCCTCCGGTGTCCGGGAGCGCGCTGTCCGGCAGGGCTGTCGCGCGCCGGATCGCACCGAGCCAGTCCGCCAGGTGCTTGCGCGCCACCCGCCCCGTGAATCCGGGGATCTTGGTCAGCGTGGCGTTACTGGTGGGCAGGGCCCGGGCCGCCTCGACGATGGCCGCGTCCGGCAGCACCCGTCCGGGCGAGAGGTTCATCTCCTGCGCGATCTTGTCGCGCTGCTCCCACAGCTCACGGACGACCGCGAGGCTGCGCCGGCTGCGTACGCGGTGGATGCCAGAGGTCCGGCGCCACGGGTCTGGGCGCGGCGCGGGCGGGGCGGCATTCAGCACCGCGGCGAACTCCTGCCGCGCCCAGTCCAGCTTCCCCTGCGCGCTGAGCATGCTGGCCAGCGCGTCCCGCAGCTCGATGAGCACCTCGACGTCGAGTGCGGCGTAGCGCAGCCATTCCATCGGGAGCGGCCGCGTCGACCAGTCCGCGGCCGAGTGGCCCTTTTCCAGATGCAGGCCGAGCACGGTCTCCACCAGCGTGCCGAGGGCCACCCGCGGGAACCCGAGCAGCCGCCCGGCCAGCTCGGTGTCGAACAGCACGCGCGGGCGGTAGTTGAGCTCGGCCAGGCACGGCAGGTCCTGGGACGCCGCGTGCAGGACCGCCTCGGTGCCGGCCAGCGCGGTGTCGAGCCCGGACAGGTCCGGGCACATGATCGGGTCGATCAGCGCGGTACCCGCGCCCATGCGGCGGAGCTGCACCAGGTAGGCGCGGTGCCCGTAGCGGTAGCCGGATGCGCGTTCGGCGTCGACCGCGACCGGGCCCGTGCCGCTGGCCATCGCGCGGGTCACCCGCTCCAGCTCCTCGGCGGTTTCCACGACCGGCGGCAGGCCGTCACGCGGCTCGAGCAGGGGTACGACCTGCCCCGTGAGTTCCTCGTCCCCGGCGGCCCGCCCTTCGCTGGTCACCGGCGCCGCCGCTGGCGTGGCTCAGCCGCCCGGCCCGGCCAGGGCAGCGCGAGCGCGCCGAGGGCCAGCGGCGGCAGCCCCGCCGCGGCCGCCAGTGAGTCGCACCACGCGGTGACGTGCGAGGCGATGTCCAGCCCGGCCGGATCGCCGCCGCCCGGGCCCGGGCCCGGGCTCCCGTTCTCTTCCCCGGCCGTCGGCGACCAGGACGCCCGCTGCTCGTACCCGTGAATCGGCGGCTCCTCCCCCTTGCCGCCGAACCCCTCGGTCGTCACCCGGGTCACGGTTCCGCTCGGCGCGCCGTAACCGGGCGTGCGGGCGTCCAGGGCCTCGATCAGCCAGGTCCAGCCGACCTGGCCCAGCATCGGGTCGTCGGCGATCTCCGGGTCGATTTCCGCGCGCAGGTAGCTGATCAGCCGGAAGCAGCCGTGCCAGCCCTCGGGGGCCACCGGGTCATACAGCAGCACGAGGCGTCCCCAGGCGATGTCCGCGTCGTCACGCTGTACGGTGGCCGCGGTCGCGGCGGCGAATGGGGCGAGGCGCTTGGGCGCGGGGACGTCTTCAAAGGTGAATTCGGCCCGGAGGCCGCCCTGGCCTTCCAGCCCGGCCTGAAAGGCGGCTACCGCGGAACCGAACACCGCCTCGGCCACCTCTTCGCCGCTACGCTGCGGCGTATCACATGGTACCGGCTGCTTCCGCGCGGGCCGGTCGGCCGGTCTCATGTACAGAGCGTATGCCGCACCCGCTGTTTCCTCACGCAGGTTCCGACGCGAACACGGCCGTCAACGGGCATAGTGCCCGTGCCGGCGAGCGTCATGCCGCACGGCCGCGATGGCCCGGTGCGCCAGCCCGGAACGGCTCCTCCTGCGGGAGGAAGCCCACGATCAGGGCCGTTCCGCAGGCACAGCACGCCCACTCGGGGCAGTGCCCGTCCGGTGAGTCAGGGCAGCTGCCGGAGTCGTCGTGGAACTGCTCGAACAGCTGCTCCCCAGCGCATCCGGGACAGTACCAGGGCATCTGGCTCATGGCCTGTGGCCTCCTTCAGCGGCACTTCGCGGGGCTGAGCAAAATATTGGCACGCGTGTACGACAATCCGCGGGACGCTGGGCGGCGTGTCAGTCATCCCTTCTGTGAGACGATCCCTGCTGTGACGTCGCTTGCGAAGGACTCGCCGTTCCTGCGCGCCTGCCGCCGGGAGCCGGTGCCGTATACCCCGGTCTGGTTCATGCGCCAGGCCGGGCGGTCGCTGCCCGAATACCGGCAGGCCCGCGCGGGCGTCCCGATGCTGGAGTCGTGCACCAGGGCCGACCTGATCACCGAGATCACCCTGCAGCCGACGCGGCGTTACCGCGTGGACGCGGCCATCCTGTTCAGCGACATCGTGGTGCCGCTGAAGGCGATCGGCTTCGGCATCGACATCAAGGCCGGGGTGGGCCCGGTCATCGACGAGCCCGTCCACGGCCAGCACGACCTGGAGCGGCTGCGACCGCTCGAGCCCGGCGACGTGCCGTACGTCACGGAGGCGGTGGGGGCGCTGGTGCGCGAGCTCGGGAGCCGGCCGCTGATCGGCTTCGCCGGCGCGCCGTTCACCCTGGCCTCCTACCTGATCGAAGGCGGGCCGTCCCGGCACCATGACCGGACCCGGGCCATGATGTACGCCAAGCCTGAGCTGTGGAACGCGCTGATGGCGCGGCTCACCGCGATCACCGTCTCGTTCCTGGAGGTACAGATCGCCGCGGGGGTGTCAGCGGTCCAGCTGTTCGATTCGTGGGTGGGGGCCCTCAGCCCGTCCGACTACCGGACGTACGTGCTGCCGCACTCCGCCCAGATCTTCGCCGCGCTGCAGGGGCGGGACGTGCCCCGCATCCACTTCGGGATCGGCACCGGCGAACTGCTCGGCCTGATGCGGCGGGCCGGGGCGGATGTGGTCGGCGTGGACTGGCGGGTTCCGCTGGACGAGGCGGCGAGCCGGGTCGAGGCCGGAACGGCCCTGCAGGGCAACCTGGATCCGGCGGTGCTGCTCGCCCCCTGGGACGTGGTTGCCGCGCGCGCCCGCGAGATCCTCCTCCAGGCGCGGATCGCCGAGAGCCACATCTTCAACCTGGGTCACGGCGTCCTGCCCGACACCAACCCGGACATGCTGGCCCGGCTCACCGACTTCGTGCACGAGCAGTCCGCGCGCTAGCCGTCCCGCCCAGCGCCGGGTCGCTGTCGCGGATCCCTACCGCGGCATCGCCTCGCCGAGAACCTCGCTGAAGGTGGCGGCCGGCTGCGCGCCCGAGACGGCCAGCCGGCCGTCGAACACGAAGAACGGCACCCCGCTGATCCCCAGTTCGCGGGCCTGCCGCTCGTCCTCGCGGACCTCATCGGCGAAATCGTCGCCGGCCAGCGTCTGCTTCACGTCGGCCGGGTCCAGCCCGGCGCTCGCGGCCACCGCGGCCAGGGTGTCCGCCTCAAAAACCGGCTCCGCCCCGGCGAAGTACGCGCGGTAGACGGCTTCCAGCAGCCGGTGCTGGAAGCCCTGCGCCCGGCCCAGATGCAGGACGCGGTGAATATCGAAGGTGTTGCCCAGCACCCGGTCCGTTCGGAAGCCGAGGCCCTCGTCCCGGGCCAGCCCGGCCACCCGGCCCTCGGCCGCCTCGGCTTCGGCCGCGGACAGCCGGTACTTGCTCGCCAGCATGTCGAGGATCGGCATGGTCTGGCCCGCGGGCCAGTCGGGGTCCAGCTCGAAAGACCGGTAGGCGACCTCGACCTGATCCTTCAACCCGAAGCCGGCCAGCGCCTTGGTGAACCTCGCCGTGCCCACGTAGCACCACGGGCAGACGACGTTGCTCCAGATGTCGACACGCATGGGCCCAGCCTAGACGCGGGCCGGCCGGTCAGCTTCGGCGGCGCGGCCGATTCGTGCCGGTGCGCCCGATCTGCAAGGCTGGGCCGGTGGAGACTTCGGGGCAGGCGGAACAGCCAGGCCCGGCCGCCGGCGGCGCCAGCGGTGCCGCGGCCGCGGCCGGCCCGCGGCCGCACGTGGTCATCGTCGGCGGCGGCATCGCCGGGCTCGCGGCGGCGTTCTTCCTGCGCGGCGAGCCGGTCCGGGTGACGGTGCTGGAGGGAGCCCCGCGGCTCGGCGGCAAGCTCGCCGTGTCCGAGGTGGCCGGGGTGGCGGTGGACGAGGGCGCCGAAGCGCTGCTCGTGCGGCGCCCGGAGGGCACCGGCCTGATCAGGGACGTGGGGCTCGGTGACCAGCTCGTCACACCCGGCACCACGTCCTCGGCCATCTGGACCCGGGACGCGATGCGGCCGCTGCCGCGGCGCCAGTTCATGGGCGTCCCCGCGGACCTGGCGGACCTGGCCCGGTCCGGCGTGCTGTCGCCGGAGGGCCTGGCCCGGGCCCGGGAGGACCTGGACCTCCCGGCTACGCCGCGCGATGGCGACACGGCCGTCGCCGCGTACGTCGGGGCGCGCTTCGGTGACGAACTGGTCGAGCGGCTGGTCGACCCGCTGCTCGGCGGGGTCTACGCGGGCCGGTCGGAGGAGCTGTCCTTCGAGGCGACGCTCGGGCCGCTGGCCGCGGTGGCGCCCGCGCACCGCTCGCTGGCCAGCGCCGCCGCGTCGCTGCTGCCTCCCCCCGCCGGGCAAGACCAGGGGGCCCCTCCGGAGCCGGGTACGGCTCCGCCGCCACGGCCGGTGTTCACCACGCTGGCCGGCGGCCTGGGGGCGCTGCCCGCGGCCGTGGCGGAGGCCTCCGGCGCGGTCATCCGGACCCGCGCGACGGTTCGTGACCTGGCCCGCACCGCCACGGGATGGCGGCTGACCGTCGGGTCCGCCGCGGCACCGGAAGAGATCACCGCGGACGCCGTTGTGCTGGCCCTCCCCGCGCGCCCCGCCGGCCGGCTGCTGGGCGGCGTGCCGGGTGCGTCCGCGGCCGCCGCCGCGCTGGGCGGCATCGAGTACGCGAGCATGGCCATCGTGACCCTGGCGTACCCGCGCTCGCGCCTCCCGGCCATCCGGGATGCGGTGGCCCAGGGGACGCCCCGGAGCGGCTACCTCGTGCCGGCCGTGGAGAAACGCGCCGTCAAGGCGGTCACGTTCTCGACCGTGAAGTGGCCGCACCTCGCGGGCGGCGCGGCGGACGCGGGCGAGCCGGTGGACCTGATCCGGTGCTCCATCGGGCGGATCGGCGAAGAGGGCGTGCTCCAGCGCGACGACCGCGAACTCGCCGCGCTGGCCGCCGCCGACCTGGCCGAAGAAGAGCGGCGCCCAGGGCACCCCGCTGGACGCCCGCGTCACCCGGTGGGGTGGCGGGCTGCCGCAGTACACGGTCGGGTATCTGGACCGGGTCGCGGCCATCCGGGCCGGCCTGGACGCCCAGCCCGGGCTGGCCGTCTGCGGCGCGGCCTACGCCGGGATCGGCATCCCGGCCTGCATCGCCACCGCGCGCACCGCGGCCGAGCGCATGCTCGCCTATCTGCGTGCCCGGCCACGGCCCGCCGTGTGAACCACCGCCGCCATGGCGGACAATGGGACCATGGCTGCGAATGACGAAGCGGGCCGCCCCGGGGGCGAGGCGACGCGGCCCCGGGCCCGGGACCTGAACGAGCTGATCCGGTACACCATGTGGTCCGTGTTCCGGGTGACGGACCGCGCGGCCCTCGCCGAGGGCCCCGGCGGCCGCGGCGGGGTCGCCGACGAGGTCACCAGGCTGATCGACGAGGCGGCGGGCAAGGGCACGGTCACCCGCGGCGGCTACGACGTGCAGGGCCTGCGCGCGGACGCCGACTATATGTTCTGGTGGCATGCGCCGTCCGCCGACGACCTGCAGGAGATGTACGCGCGCTTCCGCCGCACCCGGCTCGGGCGCGCCAGCGAGCCGGTGTGGTCGGTGATGGCGCTGCACCGTCCCGCCGAATTCAACAAGGGGCACGTCCCGGCGTTCCTCGCCGAGGAGGAGCCGAAATCCTACGTGTGCGTCTACCCGTTCGTCCGGTCTTACGAGTGGTACCTGCTGGACCCGGCCGAACGCCGGAAGATGCTGGCCGAGCACGGCGTGATGGCCCGCGAGTACCCGGACGTCCGGGCCAATACCGTGTCCAGCTTCGCGCTCGGCGACTACGAGTGGATCCTGGCCTTCGAGGCCAACGAGCTGCACCGGATCGTCGACCTGATGCGCCACCTGCGGGGGGCCGAGGCCCGGCGGCACACCCGCGGGGAGATCCCGTTCTACACCGGCCGGCGCAAGCCGGCCCGGGAACTGGTCGCCGCGCTGCCCTGAGCCACGCCCGTCCGGCCCCGTCGGGCATCCTGGTGGGGTGGCGGACGATCTGCGGGTGAACGGATGGCTGGTGATACCGGCCGGTGAGCTGCGCGAGCGGTTCTCCCGCGCCTCCGGTCCCGGCGGGCAGTCCGTCAACACCGCCGACTCCCGGGTCGAGCTGTCCTACGACGTCGCGAGCTCGGCGGCGCTGCCCGCCTACGCCCGGGAACGGATCCTGACCCGGCTGGGCAGCCGGCTGACCGACGGCGTGCTGACCGTGACCGCCTCCGAGCAGCGCAGCCAGCTGCTGAACCGCCGGGCGGCGCGCGGCCGGCTGGCCAGCCTGCTGCGGGAGGCGCTGGCCCCGCCGGAGCCGCCCCGCATCTCGACCCGCCCCAGCCGAGCCGCCCGGCAGCGCCGGGTGGCCGACAAACGCCGCCGGGGAGCGGTTAAGCGCGCCCGCCGCCCCGATTCCGGCGATACGGACTGACCGGCTGCAGGCCCGGCTCGTAGGCGAAGATCACCGCGTGCACCCGGTCCGGGACAGGAGCGCGGGGACGGGGCTCAGAGCGTGCGGACGCGGACCGACGATGGCTTCCTGCCTGGCAGCGGGCGATCACCGACCGCGGATCACCCGCAGGCCGGTCATGACTCCGCTGGCTCGAGCGTGAGCGACACCGAGTTGATGCACCAGCGCTGGTCGGTGGGGACGTTGTAGCCCTCGCCCTCGAAAACGTGCCCCAGGTGGGAGTCGCAGCGCGCGCACCGGACCTCCGTCCGCACCATGCCCAGCGTGCGGTCCCGGATCAGCACGACGGCGTCGTCGCTGGATGGCTGGTAGAACGATGGCCAGCCACAGTGCGACTCGAACTTCTCCGCCGAACGGAACAGCTCCGACCCGCACGCGCGGCACCGGTACACCCCGACCGTCTTGGTGTCGGTGTACTCACCTGTCCAGGGGGCTTCGGTCCCGGCCTGGCGGAGCACCTTGGTATTCCTCGGGCGCGAGTCGCTCGCGCCATTCCGCATCCGTAAGGACGACCTTTTCCATACCTGTTTCCATACCTGTTCAAACGACCTGGGCCGGCCGGTTAATCCTTCGGAAGTGTCGGCGGCTGATGGGATAATCGGGGCATGTTCCAGGAGGCCCCGTGGGGACGGCTGGTCGGGCGGGACGCCGAGTTCGCCCGCCTGCGCGCGCTCCTCGATGACGCCGCGTCCGGTCAGGCGGTGGTCGCGCTCATCGGCGGGGAACGCCGGCGTGGGCAAGACCCGGCTGGTGACCGAGGTGACCCGCCTGGCCGCCGCCCGCGGGTTCACCGTGCTGTCCGGGCGATGTGCTGAGCTGGGCGAAAGCGTCCCCTACCTGCCGATGGCGGACGCGCTCCGGGGCGCGACCCGGACGCCGTCGGCCGCGCCGGGCCTGGCCGACGCCCTGGCCAGCCGCCCGCTGCTCGCCCGCCTGCTGCCCGAGAGCGGGACGGCCACCGCCGGCGGCGGGGACGGCGAAGGCATGGCCCGTCAGCAGATGTTCGGCGCGGTCCTGGGGCTGCTGGCCGAGGTCGCGGCGGCCGCCCCCGTGCTCCTCGTGTTCGAGGACCTGCACTGGGCGGACGCCTCCACGCGGGACCTGCTGACGTTCCTCAGCCGGGTGCTGGGCACGGAGCGGGTCGTGATCGTCGGCACCTACCGCACCGATGACCTGCACCGCCGCCACCCCCTCCGCCCTCTCCTGGCCGAACTGCAGCGGCTGCCGACGGTGACCGCGATCCCGCTGGGTCCCCTTGACCCGGCCGCGCTGGCCGAGCACCTGACCGCCCTGGCCGGCGCGCAGCGCGCCGGCCGCGGCCCAGCCGGCCCCGGTCCTGGTCGCGGCCCAGCGGATCTCGTCCCCCGCTTCGGCGTCTCCAGCCTCGACGCGGCCGCCCTGAACGGCATCATCGCCCGCGCTGAAGGCAACGCCTACCACGCGGAGGAACTGCTCGCCGCGTTCACCGACCGCGGCGACGAGCAGGTCCTTCCCGCAGGCCTGGCGGCGCTGCTGCTGAGCCGGGTCGAACGCCTCTCCGACGCGGCCCAGCGCGTGCTGAGGGTGGCCGCGGCGGCCGGGCGGCGCGCCGACGACGAGCTGATCCGGGCGGCCTCGGGCCTGCCGGTGGCCGAGTACGAGGACGCGGTCCGCGAGGCGGTCGCGCAGCAGTTGCTGGTCCCGGACGGCCCGGACGGGTACGCCTTCCGGCACGCACTGCTGCGCGAGGCGGTCTACGGTGATCTGCTGCCCGGCGAGCGCACCCGGCTGCACAGTGCGCTGGCCAGGCTGCTGGCCGACGAGGACCGGCTGGCCGCCAACCCCGGCACCGCGGCCGAGCTGGCCCACCACTACCTGGCCAGCCACGACGTCCCGGGCGCCTTCGCGGCGTCCGTGCGGGCCGGGATGGAGGCCGAGCGGCTCGGCGCCCCCGCGGAGGCGCACGGCCACTTTGATCAGGCGCTGGCGCTGTGGGAACGGGTCAGCGATCCGGAGAAGCTGGCCGGGATGGAACGGGGGCAGCTCGCCCTGTATTCGGCGGGCAACGCCGCGGCCAGCGGGGACGTGCCCCGGGCCGTGCACCAGCTGCGGAGCCTGCGCGCCGCGCTGGCCGCCCGGCCGGATGCCGTGCTGGCCGCGAAGGCCGGCGAGCGGCTCGCGCACTTCCTCCTGATGCAGATCGACCAGGTCGACCAGGACGAGGTGGTCGCCGAAGCGGTCGAGGTGGCCCGGGCCACCATCGACGTGCTGCCCGCGGACCCGCCGACATGGGAACGGGCCCGGGCCATCGCCACCTACGCCAACGCCCTGCTGACCGCGGAGGACCGCACCGCGGCCCAATGGGCCGAGCGCGGGCTGGCCGCGGCGCGCGCCGCGCGCTCGCCGTCGGTGGAGGCGGACTGCCTGGTCACGCTGGGCCTGCTCGAGCACCGCCAGGGGCGGAACGACGAAGCGATCAAGCTGTTCACGGCCGCGCACGCGCAGGCACGTGAGGCCGGGGTGCTCGGTGTCGAGCTGCGCGCCGCGGCGCACCTGGCCCGGGCGCATCTCGAGCGCGGTGAGCTCAGCGCCGCCGCGCGCGTCGCCCACCAGGGCGTGCGCCGCACCGAAGAGACCGGGCTGAGCCTGGCGCCGTACGGCCTGGACGTGCAGCATCTGCACTTCCAGGCCCATTTCGCCGACGGTGAGTGGGATCACGCGGAGCAGCTGGCCGACGGGTTCGCGGTGCGGGTCGCCACCATCCCCGAGGCCCTGCTGTCGGCCATGGCGCTGTTCATCGATGTCGCCCGCGGCCGGCCGGTGGCGGCCGAGCGCCGGGTCTGGCTGGAGCCGCTGTGGTCCGCGGACCGGTTCTGCGCCTATATCGCGCGCGGCCTGCTCGCCGAACGGGCCCTCTGGCAGGGAGACACCGGCACGGCGCTGGAGGAAGCCGAGGCGGCGATCCGCGCTGATACCGAGGAGCACGAGAAGTACGGTTACGGCCCGTCGGTCATCCGGCTCGCGGTCGTGGCCCTGAGCGCACGTGCCGACCGGGCCCGCCGGGCGCGCGCGGCGGGGGACGAGAAGGCGGCCGAAGCCGAGGTGGACGCGGCCCGGGCGCTGCTGCAGCTGGCCCGCGACGGTGCCGCGTTCGCGTTCCGGCCGAACTTTCGGCTGGGGCCCGAGGGGCGTGGCTGGCTGGCCCGCGGGGAGGCGGAGTTCCAGCGTGCCCGCGGCGAGAACGACCCGGCCGGGTGGCACGCGGTGCTGGCGGAGTTCGGGCCGTACTACCTTTACGAGGTCGCCCGCACCAGATGGCGGCTCGCCGAGGCGCTCGCGGAGGCCGGCGACCGCACCGGGGCCGAGGAGCAGTGGCGGCTGGCCGCCCGCACCGCCGATCAGCTCCGCGCCGCGCCGCTGCGCGCGGCCCTGGACGACCTGGCCCGCCGGGCCCGCCTGAGCGGTACGGTCGCCGCCTCGTCCGCCGGGGCAGGAACCGCCCGAACAGGAACGGCCAGCGCGGGAACGGCCAGCGCCGGAGGCGCCGGGGCCGGGGGCGGGACCGCGCCGAACCTGGCCGTCCTCACCGCGCGGGAGCGGGAGGTGCTGCGCCTGATCGCGGAGGGGCGCAGCAACCGGGAGATCGGCGCGGCGCTGTTCATCTCGGCCAAGACGGCCAGCGTGCACGTGTCCAACATCCTCGGCAAGCTGGGCGTCGCGAGCCGGACCGAGGCGGCGGCCGTGGCGCTGCGGGACGGCGCCAGCGCGTGACGGCCCCGGCCCGCCGCCCTGGCCCGCATCCTCCGCGCGGGTGTTAAATCTAGCTGTGATCTGCCAGGCTGCACCTCGGCCTGGCGGAGGGCCTCGCCGAAAGCCTGGGCGGCCTGGCTGTTGACCAGCTCATAGCCATGGACGCCCGCCGGGCAGGCTGCCGCCTGACCGTTCGGCAGGTGCCCCATGACTACGGGAGGCCCGACCAGTGAGCGACCAGCTTCCGCCCCAGCCAGCCCGTCCCCACCCGCCCATCAGGCCGGGGACAGCGGTGACCTCCCGGCCGCCGATCTGCACGAAGGTGGCGACGAAGCCTGCTGGGCTCACCTTGTCTGCCCCGACTGCGGCGCCATCATCAGCGGGGGCCATCGCCAGGATTGCCAGCTCGCGGGGCCAGGCCCAGTCGACTGAGCCGACTAACCGCAACTGAGGCTGGTACACGTCTTCAGCCCACCGGTCGGATATCTCACCCGCCCCAACATCGTCTACCGCTCGCACGGCGGGCCCGAGCGGCCCCCACGCCAGGCGCGGCTGGGAGCCCGTCCGGCTCCCCGGCAATGACCGGCCAGCTAGCGGCGAAGAAGACGCGGGGGCGGGGTCTAGCGTCGGGTCTTTGCGTCAGGTGCCGCGCGAGCCCTGGTCTTAGCGGCGCGTTGCTTACTGGACCGGCGCGAGCGCGGCCATGATCTCCGCGGCCCGCGCGACGGCCGCCGCGTGCTCCACATCCGGGGACCCGATGAGGGGATCCCAGTTCAGGTCGTAGAAGACCTCCGTCACGCCCTGCTCGCCGAGCCAGGCGGTGTCCGCGCGGATCTGCTCGTAGCGGCCGGACAGCAGGAGCCGATCGCCGGTCTCGGGGGAACGCGCCTCCGGCCCGGCGCGGACCACGCCGCGGCAGACGATACGGACCTTTTCCGGGTCGCGCCCGGCGTCCGCCGCGGCGGTCCGGACCACCTTGATGTCGTCCCTGATGCGGGACAGGTCCGCCCGGCTCGACGTCATCCAGCCGTCCGCCATCCGCCCGGCCCGCTCCATCGCGGCGCGCGACATGCCGCCGAGAATGATCGGGGGGCCGGGCCGCTGCACGGGCTCCGGAGCCTGCCGCCCCGCCGGGACGGTGTAGAAGTCACCGTCGTACCGGCTCAGCCCGCCGGGGCCGGGGTTCCACAGCGCCCGAAGCACGTCCAGGAACTCCTCGGCCCGCGCCCCGCGCCGCGCCATGGACGCCCCGGTCAGCTCGAACTCCTCCGGCAGCCAGCCGATGCCCAGGCCCAGGTCGAGCCGGCCGCCGGACAGCACGTCGACCGTGGCCGCCTGCTTGGCCAGGTAGGCGGGCGACACGAACGGCAGGTTGATCAGCGCGACGCCGAGCCGGATCCGGGACGTGCCCGCGGCCAGGAAGCCCAGCGCGACCAGCGGGTCGAGCACGCTCTGGTACACCGGCTCCATCCGGGAGCCTTCGGGGATGAGCAGCCGCTGGAAGGTCCACAGCGACGCGTAGCCGTCGGCTTCGGCCCGGGCTCCGAAGGTGGCCAGGTCCCCGGGTGTGGCCCATGCGCCCGAGACCGGGGCGCCAAAACCAATCTTCATGGCCTCAACCCTAGGATAGCCGCAGCGCTCCTCGCCGAGGGGGCCCGGCGTGACGGTCGCCGCCTGGCCCGTGCCGCCCAGTACCGCCGCGGTGATCTCCAGCGCGCAGCCCCAGGACAGGGTGACGCCGCCCCCGCCGTGGCCGTAGTTGTGCCACAGCACGCGCCCGCCGCCCAGCGGTTCGGCCTCCAGCCGGACCTCGGGCCGGACGGGCCGCAGCCCGACCCGGTGGGCCAGCACCCTGGCGCCGAGCACCCGCGGATCGACGGTGGCGCAGTCACGCAGGATCCGCTCCGCCACCTCGGGCCGCGGGGCGGTATCCCGGTCGCCCGGGTGGACGGTGCCGCCGAGCACGACCGTGCTCTCGTGCGGGAACAGGTAGACCACGTCCGGGGGCGCGGGGCTGTGGTCGATGTAGAACTCCCCGATCCCGGGGTTGGCGATCACCACCACCTGCCCGCGGACCGGCGTCACGGCCGGATCGGGGACCAGTTCACGCGCGGCGGCGCCCGCGCAGTTGACGATCACCGGCGGCACATCGCCCGTCCCGCCGGCCCCATCAACTCCGGCAGTCTCTCCAGCCTTGCCGGAGCCGCTGGGCCCATCGCGCCCAGCGGTCACATCGGCGAGAGATGTGACCGGATTCACGTCGATACGCCCGCCCGCGCGATCGAACCGGGCCCGCAGGTATTCGAGGTAGACCGGCATGTTGACCACGGGTGCGGTGTACCACCAGCCGGCCACGAACCCCGGCGGGAACTCGTCGTCGCGGCAAAGCCGCACGTCATCCAGGAGGTCAATCCAGTCCGGAGGTTCCGCCGGGACCCGGGACAGCTCCCGTCCGGCCAGTGACCGGATCCCCGTGGCCGGATCATTCTCCAGTTCCCGCAGCACGTACAGGCTGGTGCGGGCCCATTCCCGGATCCGCTGGGCGGGCCCGGCCATGACCGGCCCCCAGACCGCCCCGGCCGCGGCGGACGTCGACGCCCCCGGCGGCGCCGCCGTGCGGATACTCACGCGCAGGCCAGATTCGGCCAGGCAGAGGGCGGTCGTCAGGCCGACCACCCCCGCGCCGACCACCAGGACATCAAGTTCGCTGCCGCCCATGCCTCCCGACGTTAGCGGGGGGAGGGCTGTCCCGGGAACCAGCGCGGGACCGCGCGGGATTGGCGCATTTCCGTCGTTAGCATTTCGATACCGGGCCGAGCGCTTATAGCCTGGGTCCTGAAACCCCAACCCCCGTCTGGCCGGCATACTGCCGCGCGGCCGGGCGGACAGGGACCGGACCACCCGACTGGCATCAGCGTCAGTGCGTGACGCATGAAGGGGGATGATGGGCGACCGGCCTCGCATCGAACTCAACACCGTGCAGCTCGTATCGAGCATGGGCGCAGCCGTGACAGGTGCAATTCTCACGTCCTACCTCGGCGACGGCGGGACGATCGTGGGCACCGCCTTGGGCGCCGGAGCCAGCACCGCCGGCTTCGCCGTCTACAAGCACTACCTGGTGCGTACCAAGGAAAAGGTGGCCCCGGTCATCGTCGGGCACGCCCGCCAGTGGAGCCCGGTCACCGGCAATCAGACTTCCCGGGGCGCCTCGCCGGGCGCTCAGGGCACGCCGGGCGGTCAGGGCGCAGCGGTCCGCACCCCGACCGACCCCAACCGCGCGCCCAACGGGGCAACCGTCAGAGGGGCGAACGTCAGCCGCTACGCCAGCCCGACATCCGCGGATCAGACCCGGCCCCCGCATGCCGCAGACCCGGGCCCCCGGGACCCGGGCGACGCCCGGACCCGCGGCTTCGAGCAGGCGGAGACCCAGACCATGCGGCCGTTCGGCACGGTGCGGATGAACAGCGCCGGGCACGACGGCGGTCCCGGCGGGACCGGGCGCCCCGGCGCGCCGGCCGACTTCGCCAGTGACGGGCCAGGAAACGGCCGTGACGGCGATGGCGCGGGCCCCGGCAAGCACGGCAAAGCCAGCGGCGGCAGGATCGTCCGCGGCCTGCGAGACCATCCCGGCTGGGTCGTCACCGCGGCGACCTCGGCGGCCGTGTTCCTGATCGCGATGCTCGTGATCACGCTGATCGAGTTCGGCACCGGAAAGCCCATCGACGCGAGTGTGTGGGGCCGCAACTCCTCCGGTACCACCCTGGGCAACGTCACCGGAAGCCACAGCCGCAACAGCAACAGCGGAACGGTGACCCCATCGGTCAGCCCCACGCCCACCCAGAGCGCCACCCCGGGCGGCGTCAGCCAGACCGCGCCGCAGCCCACGTCGAGCGCGACCACAGCCCCGACGCCCAGTTCGGTGCCTTCGGTGAGCACGGCCCCGTCGCAGAACGCCCCGGCGTCGGTCGCGCCCACCGGCCAAAGCCAGCAGGCCCCCGGCCAGCAGGCCCCCGGCCAGCAGGCCCCCGGCCAGCAGGCCCCCGGCCAGCAGGCCCCGGACCAGCAGGCCCCGGGCCAGTAGCCCTCCACCCAGC
>CAWELT010000015.1:0-39315 GCA_963809975.1 uncultured Actinomycetes bacterium | reverse complement strand
ACCAGACCGGGGTGGACTGCGGCTGCCCGGACGGGGTACGGTGGTCAGCCAGATAATCGGCTCGGATTGCAGGCGGTCCGCGGCCGCGGCGTGAGCGGGCTTTCCCTGATCCAGGATCGTCATGGTTCAGTCCTACCAGGAGGCAGACCGATCGCCCCAGGGAAAATGCTGGGCGGGGATTACCGGGGCCCGGTCTCCGCCGGGGAGAAGAACCAGTCGTTCAGTTGCTGCGGCGTCTGGGCGCGGGCGTTCGCCGAGGCCAGAATGTCCAGGTTCGAGCTGGTCCAGATCATCTGGCTGGTGCCGGTGGAGTCGTGGTAGCACGCTCATGTCCCCTCGGCCGAGCCCGCGGCGAAGTGGTACGTTTCCGCTCGGGCCCGCATCCGGTTGTTGCGGGCGTTGTGCTCGACCTCGGCCAGGCCGAGGGCCTCCAGGACCGGCGGCACGTAGTTGCCGAACCGGCCGCGCAGGCCCTTCTTCAGCCCGTACCAGCCGCCGGCCGGGTTGCCCGGCGAACGCCCCCACGCCTCGACCGTGCCCGTCGGCGGCCGGCTTCTGCTCGTCGGCGTTGCCCAGCGGCATCCAGTCGCCGTGCTCCTTCAGCATCGCGTGCAGGTCCTCGATGCAGCGCAACTGGTACCGCAGCTGCGTGCGTGCCCACCTGGACCACCAGCGCGGGCGGATCGCCGTCCTCGTCCCGCCAGGCCTCGAAGTCGGACTTGCCGGGCGGCGTGCTCAGGATCCACGGGTCGGTGCCGGTTCCGGATCCGGCGATGTTGCTGGTCATCGTGCGTCCCCCTTTGGTCGTGTCGCTAGCCAGTATCTCAGCCAGTACATGACATCTTGTGTCATGTATTGCGGATTATTGTTGTCCCGTGCGCGCCAGCCGTCTTGTCAGCCTGCTGGGCCTGCTCCAGGCCCGGGGGCGGATGAGCACCCGTCAGCTCGCCGCCGAGCTTGAGGTCTGCGAGCGCACCGTGCTGCGCGACATCGAGGCGCTCAGCAGTGCCGGCATCCCGGTCTACGCCACCCGGGGCCGGCGCGGCGGGTTCGAGCTGATGGACGGCTTCACCAGCGACCTGGCCAGGTTCCCGGGGGCGCCAGTGGCCGCCGGCGGCGTTCAGCGGGCGCGGATCCGGCTGTCGCCGCGCGGCCGGCGCCTCGCGGCACTGCTCGGACGGCCCGCGAGCCTGCGTATCCGCCGTCACGCGGCACCCGTTCCCGGCCGAAGCGGCTGGGCAGAGGGCTGGGTCCGGATCGACTCGCCGGAAACGGCGGTCCTCGACCTGCTCGCCCTGGGCGCGGAGGTCGAGGTTGTGCACCCGCCCGAACTGCGGGCGCAGATGGCCCGGGTCGCCTGCGGATCGCGGTCCTGCACGCCGGGAACGCGGGCACAGCCGGGAACGCGGGCACAGCCGGGAACGCCGGCACAGCCGGGAACGCCGGCACAGCCGGGCATACGGCTAGGTCGGCGTGTTGACACGAAGGCGTGCCGGGCTAGTGTCTGGGACATGACGGACGGGAACAGCGTTCCACCCGGAACGCCGAGCAAGGCGACGCCCAGCCTGATCGGAATCCGTAAGAGCGTCGATTCGCTGAGCCCGGATGAAGTAACCGCGCTACGTTCTGGCATTACGAAAATGCTGGCCATTACTGATGATCGCGGATATGAGTACTGGGCGGGCATCCATGGTCTGCCGCTGCCCATGTACTGCCAGCACGGCAGTCCGCTTTTCCTGCCCTGGCATCGGGCCTACCTCTATTTTTTCGAGCAATACCTGCTGGACCAGGAAACCGCGGCCCGTCTTCCATGGTGGGACTGGGCGGACGATCAGGCGGTCCCGGAAGCATACGTCCAGCCGGCACTTCCTGACGGGAGCGCCAACTCCCTCGCCGCGGCACCGGTCACCGGCATCCCGGACAGCCAGTTCACCGACCAGAACATCCCCCCCGTCACCGAGACTTACCGGCAGCCAGATCAGGGCACGCCGTTGCCGGATTCAGGGACGGTCGCCGCGGTGCTCGCGCTCGACGACTTCTCAGACTTCACCGGCCAGCTTGAGCAACTCCACAATCAGGTGCACGTGTGGGTCGGAGGCACCATGGGACTGATCCCGCTGGCGGCCTATGACCCGCTCTTCTGGGCGCACCACACGATGATCGACAGGCTCTGGGCTCTGTGGCAGCAGGGGCATCCGGGCGCCAACGCTGGCACAGTCCCCCTTGATTACCCACTCGCCCCCTTCCCGGCGCTGAACGTCGGCCAGACCCTCAACATCAATGGCCTGGGTTACTCGTACGCCGTTTCCTCAAGCTCGGCGGCACCCTAAGAGGCAGCTATGGCGGACTTTGCACCAAACCCGATCACGGTAACCTTGCGGGCGCCAAAGTGGCCTTACCGCAGGGCTGACGTTGAAGTGCACGGGGTGGATCATTCCAAGGCCAGCTTTGAGGGCCGCCTGTTTTTCAATAATGCCGACGCGAACGCGGGAACGCCCACCGACGATGATCATCGGTACGCTGGTGCTTTCTGGGTCTTCGGCCATGGAGGGTGCGCCGGCGGTGAGGGGCACTGCGACGTTCCACCCTCCCGGCGCCCGTTCGACTTCCGCCCGGAGCATCAGCTCGCCGAGACGAGCTACCGGGTCATCGTCACCGATAAACTCCGTGAGCTGGTCACACCGGGCGAAACTTTCACGGTGACGGTAGTGCCCTATGTCCGGCCGGAAGCTGCAGAACCGTTGCCCGCGAACCTGGTGACTGATCTCCTGCATATCGAGCGGGTGGACGTTCTCACCTATCAGTGACCGGCCTTCCCGATCACGCATGCTGCCGTCCTCCCTATCCTTCGCTGACCCGTCCGTCATCCCGGACAGCCCGCACTGAGCGGGGCGGATCCCGGGGCCGGCAGCTTCGCGTGTCGCACCTTGCGAGACCCCGCCTGCCGGAAGTCCTGCTTCCAGCGCGCGGTGGCGGGTGACAGTCGGTGCGGCGCGGATCAGGCCAGTCGTCAGGAGAACTCCCTCATCTCGCTCGTCACTTTCTGTGAACGCGTAATTGCGAATCGTGATAGTAGTGACTTAAGCCGCCGGGCTCCTCGGGCACCCTGGGGAGACGGGCAGCGCAGCTTCGGTAACGAGGAGGTCGTCTCGTGATTCGCACGCTCATCGCGGATAACGTTGTCCTGATCCGGGTGGGGCTCATTGCCCTCCTGACCATGGAGCCGGACATCGAGGTCGTCGCCGAACTGGACCGGCTGGAGCCCGTTGCCCAGGTTGCGAGTGCGGCGCAGCCGGACGTGGCCCTGGTCGATTGGGCCATGGCGGCACATGATGGATTTGCCGTGGTCCGGGCGCTGCATGCGGCCGCTCCGGCTTGCGGCTTGGTCATCATGGCGAGCAGCCGCAACCGCGGCGAGCTGCGCGATGCCGTCGCGGCACGTGCGGATGGATTCGTGGTGAAGGATTCAGCTCCGGACAAGATCACCGAAGCTATCCGCCGGGTCGCCGAGGGCAAGAAGGCAGTTGATCCGGATCTCGCATTTTCCGCCCTCAACAACGTGGCCAACCCGCTCACCGCGCGGGAAGTCGCCATCCTGCGCCTCGCTGCCCAGGGTGCGCCAGCCATGGAAATCGCCGACGAGCTGTGCTTGTCGGTCGGTACAGTCCGTAACTACCTGTCCCGGGTGATCGGGAAAACGTGCGCACGTAACCGCGTTGATGCCATTCGCATAGCGGATGGCGCAGGCTGGCTCTGACCCAGCGCGCACAAGTCGCCTCGCCGGAGGAAGGCCTCCACCTGCCACCCATCACGGGCAGCTCCTCGCGGCCGTGGGCGCGTGCGCTGGTGCCGAGAAGTTCCGTTACCCTCGCAGGAGCCTCACGATGGCGTCCTCACCTTCAGCCACCCGGGGCCCGTGCCCCGGACGGGGTTTCCCGTCCGGGGTACGGCCTGGTGCACGGCATTTCCGCGTTCGCGCGGTGGCATCAGCAGAGCGTGCCGGGCGTCATACGCAAATCGCGACGCTATCGTTGCTGTCGCAAAGCGCCACGCTCAGGTGGCTACCGCGGCCGCCGGGTCCCCCGCATCCGCGGGTCTCCATGCCCTGCATCTCCAGAAGTGCCATTTTTCACCTCCTAGGCTCACGAGCTACTCGGATCGCTGCGGCAAAGGCGCAGCGACGTCATGGGGCCGAGGAAGGGCAGGTTGGCGCCGTCCTGGGCGGATGCGGCGTGGAATCCGAGCATGACCCCGGCGGTGCCGGTCGCGAGGTCCATGGATAGCCGCAGCAACTGGTCGCCAGGGAACGCGAGACCATCCGCATAGGAGATCACGTGCCACTCGAGCCGCCGGATCTGAGCGGCAACGTCCGGGTCATCGGCCGCCCGGCCGGACGGGTGCCGCCGGCTCAGGTAGAGGATCATCCCGGCGCGGCCGGCCAGCAGCCCGGACTGGGCGTAGTACTGCGAGCGGGCGGCCAGCCGGATCAGGGGGACAGCCCCGGCGAACCGGTCGTTCTCGCGGTGGCAAAGGTAATCCTCGGCCACAAGGCCGATTCCGGCGCTGCCGTCACCGAGGTAAGGCAGCGTCCGCCACCCCTCGTCCACCGCAAGCGCACCTTTGCCGTCCGTCACGCACGCATCGAGGTCACGGCCGAGTTCGACTGACGCCAGGTCGAGGTATCCCGGGTCGCCGGTCCGCTCGTACATCCGCACGAGCAGCAGCGCGGGACCCGCCGCGCCGCGCATGAGGCCCGCCGGGGATGCGCCGCCGCCGGGATGCTGTTGCGCCACCCGGTTCGCCGCGATCTGCGCCGCGCGCTGCCCCGCGTCGCTCAGCGCCGGTTCGCTGATGGCGTCGCCCAAGTGCAGCAGGCCGAGCGCGAACCCGGCCATACCGCCGTACAGGCCAGGCCCGAGCCGTTCCCACCGCTCGGCGAGGCAGGTCTCGGTCACCTTGAGCGCCTCCTGGGTGCGCCCGAGATGGCAAAGCACGCACGCCACGCCGATAAGGCCGTCATAGAGGCCGAGCTTGACGCCGGGCGCGGGCGCCATGGCCCGGGAGATCAGCCAGTCCTCATGCTGGGGGAACCGGCCGCTGCCAGTGACCGACAAGGCGTAGAGGACGCCGGCGGCACCATGCGCGATGCCGAGGGCTTCGCCGTCGAACTGCCTGATATCCCCGGGAAACAGCCGGTCCTCGCGGTCCGGTGTGGCGCTGGCGAGAATGGCCCGGGTGAACGACCGTTGCGCCGCCGCCAGGCAGGCGGCGTCCGCCCCGAACCGCGGGCGGCCCTTCGGCCTGCCGGTTGGTTCGCGTGCCGCCGCCGTCCGCCCAGAGGCGGCGGCACGCGAGTCTGCTGCGGCCGTGCTGACGGCCTGGTGTGCTGGCAGCATGGTTTCGCTGCGCGTTATCTCGCGGACGGCGCCGGCCAAGTAGCCGGGCGGTACCGGAAAGTGCCCGGTAATGACCTCGGCGAGCTGACCGGCTTTACCGCGGTCGAGCGGGAACAGCATCGTCAATGGCATGAACATGGCCAGCCGCAGGCAGGCCAGGCTGTAGCGGTCGATGTCGAGCCCGGTCCGGTCCCGTGGGGCCACGAAGCCCGGATTGCCGATCGTTGGCCGTCTGCCTTCGTCGACGTGTGCGGCCACCTCAAAGTCCAGCAAGGCGACGGAGTTGTCAGGACGGACCATGATGTTGAACATGTGCAGGTCGTTGACGATGATGCCGCGGCGGTGGATCTGCCGGACGAGGTCCTCCACGCCTGGCGCACACGTGCAGCGCCCAGGCAGTGTACGTCGCGAGTGATTCTGGATCGGGATCTGAACTAAGCAGCGGGTGCCGTCCGGCGTAGCAGGTGTTCAGCGGCCTGCCCTCAATGAACTCCTGGACCAGGAAATGATGGCCCCCGCGCTCGAAGTAGTCGCGGACGCCCGGAACGGCCGGGACGCCGCCGAGGTGCTGCAGGATGTCCCGTTCGCGCCGTAGGCGCGCGACCGCGTCGGCGCCGTCGGAGGCAAGGCCGGCATGCGGGCGCGCCTCCTTCAGGACCACCTTGTCGCTGGTCCGGGTATCAACTGCGGAGTAAACGCCGCCGCCGTTAGAAAAATGCAGAGCTTCGTCGACGCGGTACGGCAGGTCCGCGATCGTGACGGCTTTGCGTGCCTGCAGATGCGGAGCGAGGAACGTGGGCAGTTCGGCCCAGGCGGGAACGTTGAATACCGGCGTGCGGCGATCGGGAACCAGGCGGCCCGTATCGTCTTCGATGGCAGTCACGAGTTCACCGCGATCGTCCACGCAGTATCTTTCCGCGAAACCTCCGTAGCGCACGTAAAGCGGGCCGTCGCCATACCGCAGATCGCTCAGAATGTACGGGCCGGGCTGGCCCTTAAGAAGGCTGCCAAGCTGGGACAGGATGAGTTCGAGCTCAGTGTCATCCGCCGGGTAGATCGTAATAAATTTCCCGCTGCCACCGCGGTGCGCGTACTTGACGTTGCGCATATGCAAGGTCAGCTTACTGCGCAGGTACTTGAAGGAGATTACCCGGGCAGTACAGTATTTCCAGGCCAGCGCAAGCACGTCATCAGCGTTGTCAAGGCAGCTGGAGATGTGGATCTTCCAGCCTTGAACGGGGATCACTTTGCCGGTGGGAGGGACACATACGGTCCATTCGCCCTTGCGGAACTGATCCCATCCCTCGGGCAGGGCCTGCGACCCGAGATCGAAGTCACCTTCGCCGCCCGTGAACCTTGCTGGAGAATCATAAAACAAGGGGTCCGCCAGGCAATAGAGTTCGTACCGCTTATCCACTGAGATCCTTATGATTTGTGCCGAGAAGCAGCCAGCAGTTCCGTAGCGCCCGGCTCCTCAGCAGTTCTGCGGTTCCCATTTCCTGGCGGATCCGGCGTATTTGGCCATCACCATCTCCCTGCCATACGCAAAATTGTGCCAGATTTATCCGCCTGATACTAGTTATGATCATCACTAATCAATGGTGAATTTCTCACAAAGTGCTTGTTAGAGATGTCACTCGCCGGCCGCTAAGCGCGCCCGTGACAGCGTCCGGCGCCCGGCCCGCGGGAGCCTGGCCCGGGTCCGGCTCGATCACGGATGTATCACGCCCGGTACCGACGGCTCCGTACAGGTGACGGCAGCCAGACGCCTCCTGGCTGCCGTCATCCAGCGGGCCCATCACCGGCCCCGGTCAGTGCCTGGCGCGGTGAGCGGGCACACGGCAATGGGACGTAGGTCCCCGGCAGATGGGCCGATCCGTTCTGGCCCGGCATGGCCAACCCGTCCAGCCTGGGTCCGCAGGTCGGCCAAGCGCACCCCGTGCGCCAGGTAAGGGGGCGAAATGCCAGGTGACGGACAGCGGCCTCCAGGTCAAGGAGGCACCCGCGTGCCGATAACGGAGGAATTTCCATGACACCAATCACGTCGGCCAGACACACCTCACACCAGGAGCTTTCAATCAGAGGGCTCCGCATCCACGCCCAGATCCGCGGGGAAGGCGAACCCCTGCTGATGTACTCCCCCATCTGGTCACAGGCCGAGGTGTGGGAGCCGCTAATGCCGTACCTGACCGGATTTCGCACCATCGCATTCGACCCGCCGGGGATCGGCCGCTCGCCGATGCCCGCCCTGCCGATGAGCATGCAGGCGCTGGCATCTGTTGGCGCCGCCCTGCTCGACGAGCTCGGCATCGAATCCGCCCACGTGCTCGGCGCATCCTTCGGCGGCGCCGTCGCCCAGCACATGGCGATCTGCCATCCGGGCCGGGTGCGCCGCCTGGTGCTCGCCTCCACCTCCTTCGGGGCACTGGCGATCCCTGGCCACCCGACGGCGCTCTGGCACATCGTCCATCCCGGGAGTCACCGCGGCCGGATGGAGGAGATCGCGGGTGACACGTTCGGCGGCCGCCTGCGCGCCGAGCCAGGACTCGTGCGTGCCATGCCCATCCGCAGCCCGCGGAACATCCCGGCGGCCCTGTACGACATGGCTCCGCTCCTTGGCTGGACGAGCCTGCCGTGGCTGTGGGCGATCCGCCAGCCCACGCTCGTCATCTGCGGTGACGACGACCCGATCGCGCGGCAGGCAAACCACCGGATCATGGCGGCGCTCATCCCCCGTGCACAGCTTCATATCATCAAGGGCGGCGGTCACCTGGTGCTGATGGACAGCCCGGCCCGCGTTGCGCCGATCATCACAAGCTTTCTCCGCGGTGGCCAGCCGGGGAAGACAGAGGGCGCTTTGGCCGCGTGATCCCTCGCTGGTAAGCCGCGTGATCCCTCGCTGGTAAGGAGCGCAAGAGTTCCCTTGACCGTGCGTGACCTGCGGCCGAGACGATGCATGACGATCCTTACATGGGCAAGGTTCCATCCCGGTAAGTTACTCAAGAGTAAACGTGTCCGCAGGCGCGGACCAGTCCCGCCCGGGCCTGTTCGGCAGCATCCGCCCGGGCCTGTTCGGCAGCATCCGCCCGGGCCTGTTCGGCATGAAGATCTGTGGTCTAGGACCCGGAGTGCCGGTCGAGGAATTCGTAGACGTCCGCCTCGTCGACCCCGGGGAAGCTGCCGGCCGGCAGCGCGGACAGGACGTGCGAGTGCGCCCGCGCCGAGGGCCACGCCATGCCCTCCCAGCGCGTCGCCAGCTCGGCCGGCGGCCGCTTGCAGCACTCGCCGTCCGGGCAGGACGAGCGCATCCGGGTGGATGTGTCGCGGCCGCGGAACCAGCGGGAATGCTCGTACGGGACGCCCAGCGTGATGGCGAACCCCCGGTCGGACCGCGCGTCCACCTGCGAGACGCAGAAGAACGTGCCCGACGCCGTGGCCGAGTACTGGTAGTGCGGGGAAAAGGGGTCGGCCGCGCTGAACACCTGGCGCCCGGCCCACTTGCGGCACATCCGCTGGCCCTCGATCGCCCCGCCCGAGTCGGCCGGGAACACCAGCCCATCGGACTCGTACGCCTTGAAGATGATGCCGCTGGAGTCGTTCTTGGTGAAGTGGCACGGCATGTCGAGGTGCCGGGTGGCCAGATTGGTGAAGCGGTGCGCGGCCATCTCGTACGACACCGAGAACACGTCCACCAGGTCCTCCACGGCCAGGTCACGCGCCTGCTTGGCGTCGGCCAGGAAGCGGACCGCGGCCCGCTCCGGCATCAGCACGGCCGCGGCGAAGTAGTTGCTCTCGACCCGCTGGCGCAGGAAGTCCGCGAAGTCACGCGGCTCCTCGTGCCCCAGCAGGAAGTGCCCGAGCGCCTGCAGCAGGACCGCACGCGGCGAGTGCGTCCCGACCGGCTCCTTCTTGACGTAGATCCGGTGGTTGCGGAGGTCGGTCAGCGACCGAACGGAATTGGGCAGGTCTTGCACGTACCGGACGGAGAATCCGTGGCGGCTGACCACGGACATCAGCATGCCCTGCGACAATGCACCACCCGCGTAGCCCGTCGCCTTCAGCGCGCCGTTGGCGGCCTGCTCGATCTCCTCGAAATAGTTCGCGCGCTCGCGCATGGCCGCGCGCAGCCCGGCGTTGGCGGCACGCGCTTCCTCCGGCGTGGCCGCCGGCTTGCCGCGCTGCTCGCGCAGCGCCCCGGCCAGCTTCACCAGGTGCTCCAGCACCTCGGTGGGCACCCGCGTGCCGAGCTTCAGGTGCGGCAGGCGGAGCTCGGCGTAGGCGGGGTCGCGCTGCAATTCCTCCAGGGTGATCTCCAGCTGCGCCCGGCGGCTGGGCGCCTGCCGCCGCAGCAGCTCCTCCACCGGCACCGACAGGGCGCTGGCCAGGTCCTCCAGCACCGAGAACTTCGGCTCGCGGCGGCCGTTTTCCAGCAGCGAGAGCGCGGAGGGGGCGCGGCCCACCCGGTCGCCCAGCTCGGCCAGGGTCAGGCCTCGCGAACGGCGGAGGTGGCGAAGACGCTGGCCCATGGTCATAAGGTCTAGACCATGGTCTGACGTCAACTTTATTGATCCTTCAGTCATGAATAGAAGCTTATCTTCTCGTAGAAAGAATTTCTACGTTTTTTATTTAATAAATTACCAATCGGTAGCTTGATAACGAGGCATCCTGGGTGTAACGCCACGAAAGCGGCGCCCAACAGGAGGCAAAGGGGACATGAACAGGATCAGCGAGCAAGCCAGGCACCTCCGGACCGAGTGGCAGGAAAACCCGCGCTGGGCGGGAACGCAGCGGACGTACACCGCCGAGGACGTAATCCGGCTGCGCGGCTCCGTTCTGGAGGAGCACACGCTTGCTCGCCTCGGGGCGGAGCGACTGTGGTCGCTGCTGCAGGAGGAGGACTACGTCAATGCGCTCGGCGCGCTGACCGGCAACCAGGCGGTCCAGCAGGTCCGGGCCGGCCTGAAGGCCATCTACCTGTCCGGCTGGCAGGTCGCCGCCGACGCCAACCTGGCCGGGCAGACCTACCCGGACCAGAGCCTGTACCCCGCGAACTCCGTACCCCAGGTCGTCCGGCGGATCAACAACGCGCTGATGCGCGCCGACCAGATCACCTTCTCTGAGTCCAAGGACGGCGACACCGGCAGGAGCCCGTACTGGATGGCCCCGATCGTGGCCGACGCGGAAGCCGGGTTCGGCGGCGTGCTCAACGCCTACGAGCTGATGAAGGGCATGATCGCGGCCGGCGCGGCGGGCGTGCACTGGGAAGACCAGCTCGCCTCCGAGAAGAAGTGCGGCCACCTGGGCGGCAAGGTCCTCATCCCGACCGGCCAGCACGTCAAGACGCTGAACGCGGCCCGGCTCGCGGCCGACGTGTGCGGCGTCCCGTCACTGGTCATCGCGCGCACCGACGCGCACGCGGCCACGCTGATCACGAGCGACATTGACGAGCGCGACCAGGAGTTCACCACCGGCGAGCGCACCGCCGAGGGCTTCTACCGCACGCGCAAGGGCATCGAGCCGTGCATCGCCCGCGGCCTGGCCTACGCCCCCTACTCCGATCTGCTGTGGATGGAGACCTCGACCCCTGACCTGGAGGAAGCGCGCCAGTTCGCCGAGGCGATCAAGGCCGTCTACCCCGACCAGATGCTGTCCTACAACTGCTCGCCGTCCTTCAACTGGCGCCGCCACCTGGACGACGCCACGATCGCGAAGTTCCAGCGTGAGCTCGGCGTCGATGGGCTACAAGTTCCAGTTCATCACGCTGGCCGGCTTCCACGCGCTGAACTACTCGATGTTCGAGCTGGCCACCGGCTACGCCGCCGAGGGCATGCCCGCCTACGTCGAACTGCAGGAGAAGGAGTTCGCGGCCGAGGCGGAAGGCTACACCGCGACCCGGCACCAGCGCGAGGTCGGCACCGGCTACTTCGACCTGGTGGCCTCGGCCATCAACCCGGCCTCCTCCACGGTTGCCCTGGCGGGCTCCACCGAAAGCGAGCAGTTCACACCCGAGCGTTGGTTAAACCGGCTAGCGAGTCCCGGGCCTCCGGCCGGCGAGCGCCGGTGCGGTCAACGGCGACCCCGCCGGCGCGGGTCCTTATAACCAACGCGAGCAAGTTGGACACGGTGTGACCTGCTCCAAGCCCAGGTTTGCCTGGGGACACAGAACCCGTTCCCGTCGCTAGCGCTTCGGGAACGGGTTCTCCTGCGTCGGGGGGAAGGGGTCACCACCGGTGCTCCCCGCGCCGCCGGTTCCGGCCGGCGGAAACGGATCGTGGACGATCGTCGGGGAGGTGTACTGGTCCTGCGGCGGGAAGAAGGACGCGGGCCAGGCGCCCTGCTGGGTGGGCGCCTCGGCATCCTCGGTCAGCAGCCCGGTAGAGGGGCCCACCGGGGCGACGCTGGACACCGTACGCCGCCGCCAGCGCGACGGCACGAACAGCGGGATCACCATGGCCAGGCCGACCAGGGCGAGCACGCCATTGAACAGCATGGCCTCGAATCCCTGCCCGTAGATGTGGGTCTTCAGCGGGATGAGCCGCACCGCGTGCCGGACGCTGGTCAGGTAGAACCCGGTCAGCGCGAGCAGTGCCAGCCCTGGCAGCCCGGCGGCCAGCGGTGAGACCCACGGGATCGCGATCAGCAATCCGACCACCAGCCCGACGGCCAGCAGGGCCCCCAGCGCGACCAGCACGTTGTGGTTGTGCAGCAGTGAGCCGCCGCCCGCGGGCAGGCCGGCAGCCACCGCCCCCGCAGGCGCCGGTGCCCGGAGCAGCTTCAGGTACCCCCAGCCACCGGCGAAGAAGATGACCACCGCGGCGACGACGGCGAGAACGATCCCGGCTAGATGCCGCATGTCCGCATTCCCTTCCGCCACCCGCACCGTGAAGCGCGGCGGGTGCCTCATGGCCGGGCGCCCCGCGGCCGGCTGACTGGTATGAGGCTAGCGCGCGGCTCTGCGGTTAGGGCTCATTCGGGTCGGTGGGCGCGCGCCGCGCCCAGGGCGGGGGCAAGGACGCGGGCCGGGGCAAGGACGCGGGCAAGGGCCGGGGCAAGGACGCGGGCGGCTTTCGGTGGGGGACCGCGGGTCCTGCAGCCGGATCCGGGCTGTCAGGGCCACGGCCACCAGGGCCGCGCAGACCCCGTAGGCCCACGCGGCCCACACGGGGCCGCCCCGCATGAGCATGCCGTGCAGAATGGCCAGCGGCCAGGCCACATAGACGGAGCGGTGCACGGCCCGCCACAGCTGCGGGTGCCGCGATCGGGCGTAGCGCATCCGGGCCAGGCTGGTCGCCATGATGGCGATCACCAGGTCGGAGGCGATCGTGCCCAGCCCCAGGTACAGCCGGCCGCGCGCGTCGGTGAACGGCAGGACGGCGGCGAGCAGCGCGGCGCGGGCCGAAACGGTCTCCAGCAGGATGTGCACGAGCAGGAAGCCGACCGCGGTCAGCGCGACCGCACGGTGCGCGATCTGCGCGGTCACCCGCGTCCCCGGCGGCAGGAAGTGGCGTTCGGTCGCGGCCACCCCGAGCACGACGGCGACGGTCAGGGCGAACAGCGCCAGCTCACCCGAGCAGGCCTCCAGCGCCTGCGCGAGTGACGCGCTGACCGGCGCTCCCCCGTGACCTGTCGCCACCACCACGAGGGACGTGGCGATCACGATGAAGCCCGCGAGGGCGATCGCGGCCAGCGTGCAGACGGCGATCGCCGTCGGGGTCAGGCCGGCCGGCCAGAACCGCCGTAGTGACCCACGGCCATGGCGCCATCCCGCGTCACGGCGCCATCCCGCGTCATGGCGCGCATCCCGCGTCATGGCGGGCGGGAGCATGGCGCATCAGACCTCCGCAGCGTGGCTCGCTTGCGCCGCCTATCCTGCGATTTTTCCTCTCTGGCATCTAACCACCGGGGCGGCCGCGGCAGGGGGCAGCCGCCTGCCGGAAACTTTGCCGGCGCGAAGTTTCCGGCACGGCATTGCGCAGCCACCGCTGCGCAGGGCCACCGGGACCCAGGGCCACCGGGAAGGGGCCTTTCGCCACGCCCGTGTAGCCAGCGCGTAACGCCCGGCTCAGCCGGCTCACAGCGGGCCGCAAGTATGCTTCTGCCCGTGCGAATCGATGGGATCTTCGGGGCAATCGGAACGTTCGCCGTCAAATTCCGCTGGGTCGTCGTGGTGGTGTGGGTGCTGGCCACGTTCGCGGTGCCCCGCTTCCTGCCGTCGCTGGCCAGCGTGACGCAGGGCAACAACGCCAACTTCCTGCCGGCCAGCGCGCCCAGCCAGCACGCGGCCGATCTGGCCAAGCCGTTCGGCACCACCAACCTGGTGCCGGTCCCGGTGGTGGCCGCGGTCAGCCAGGGGCAGCTAACCGCGTCCGATGTGGCGTGGCTGAACACGCTGCGGCAGGACCTCCGCACCGTGCCCACGGTGGTGCGGGTCACCGACCTGGGCCGGTCCGGCGACGGCCAGGCCGAAGAACTGCAGGTGCTGTCCGACGTCGGCCAGGGCGACCAGACCGGCGTGACCAACCTGGTCAACGATCTCCGGAGCACCATCGCGCGGGCGGGCCCCCGGCCGGGCTGCAGGTGCACCTGGCGGGGGCGATCCCCATCCAGGTCGACCAGCAGAAGAAATCGGGGTCGACCGGTAACCAGGAAGAGGCCCTCACGGTCGTCTTCATCCTGGTGCTGCTGCTGCTGATCTTCCGTTCGCTGCTGGCGCCGCTCATCACACTGATCCCGGCGTTCATGGCGGTGGCGATCTCCGGACCGCTGGTCGCCGAGGCGGCGCACGCGGGCCTGAAGGTTTCGCAGATCGCCCAGCTCATGCTCATCGTGCTGGTGCTCGGGGGCCGGCACCGACTACGGCCTCTTCCTCGTATTCCGCGTCCGGGAACAGCTCCGGGCCGGAATCGAGCCCAAGGAGGCGGTGCGGTCCGCGCTCGTCAAGGTCGGGGAATCGATCACCTTCTCCGCCGCCACCGTCGTCGCGGCCCTGCTCACCCTGCTGGCCGCCACGTTCCAGATCTACTCGCAGCTGGCCATCCCGCTGGCCATCGGCATCGGCGTGATGCTTCTCGCCGGGCTGACTCTGCTGCCCGCGTTGCTGGCCATCTTCGGCCGGGCCGCGTTCTGGCCGACCAGGACCCGCGCCGGGACGGGCAAGGTCGGGATCTGGGGCCGGATCGCCGCCCGCATTGTCCAGCGCCCCGCCGTCGCGCTGATCACCGGCGTCGTCATCTTCGGCGCGCTGGCGAGCGCGGTCACTCTCTACAAGCCGGCCGGTTTCGGCGGCACCCTGAACGCCCCGGCGGGCACTGATTCGGCGGCCGGCCAGGCCCTGCTGGCCAAGCACTTCCCCGCCAGCAGCGCCAACCCCACCAACCTCGTTTACAAGCTCAAGCAGCCGGCCTGGGACGACGCACAGGCTATCGCCGCGGGCGAGAAAACGCTCGTCCAGAGCGGGCTGTTCACGGGCGTCACCGGGCCGCTCAACCCGGTCGGGGCCGTCACGCTGACCCCCGCGCAGTTCTCCGGACTGCACGCGGAGCTGGCGTCGCTCGGGCCGCCCTCGCAACTGCCCACCACACCGCCGAGCCACCTTCCGGTCCCGGTAGCCGCCTACGACGTGTACCGCGCGATGGCGCAGTACGTGAGCGCGGACGGCCGGACGATCCAGTTCGAGGCCGGCCTGAAGGCCGGGGATCCATCCTCGACCGCGGCGATGAACGCGGTGCCGGCCATCCGCCACGCGGCCGCGGCGGCGGCGGCAACCATCGGCGCCCCGGACTACGGCGTCGGCGGCGAGGCACCCGCGTTCTACGACATCAGCCAGATCTCCGACAGTGACCTGATCCACGTGATCCCGATCGCGATCCTGGTCATCGGCATCCTGCTGGCCCTGGTGATGCGCAGCCTCGTTGCGCCCCTGTACCTGATCGCCTCGGTCGCCCTGTCCTACCTGGCGGCGCTCGGCCTGTCGTGCCTGATCTTCATCAAGCTCGCGGGCGACGGCGGCCTCACCTTCATCCTCCCGTTCCTGATGTTCATCTTCCTGCTGGCGCTCGGGGAGGACTACAACATCCTCGTGATGAGCCGGATCCGGGAGGAAGCGCATCACTATCCGCTCCGCGAGGCGGTGACCCGGGCCATCGCGGTGACCGGAACCACGATCACGTCGGCCGGGATGGTGCTGGCCGGCACGTTCGCGGTCTTCGCGATCGTCGGCGGGCGCGGCTCGGGCGGCGCCCAGATCCGCGACGTCGGCGCGGGCCTCGCGCTCGGCGTGCTGATGGACACGTTCGTGGTCCGCACCGTGCTCGTTCCGTCCACGGTCGTGCTCCTCGGCCGGTGGAACTGGTGGCCGTCCCGGCTCAGCCGCGTGCCGGCCGACCGGCCCGGGGACGACGGTTACGGCGGGGGCGGCGGCCCGGGTGGCGGCGGTCCCGGCGACGGGCCGTCCGGACCGGGCGGCGCGGCCCTCCCCGAGGGCGAGCCGGTGACCGTGCCTGCTGAGGGCGAGCCGGTGACCGTGCCTGCCGAGGGCCAGCCGGTGACCGTGCCTGCCGAGGGCCAGCCGGTGACCGTACCGGCTGGCCCGGCGGACACCCAGGGCGAACCGGTCGGGGTGCCTGGTCGCCCGGCGGACAGCCAGGACCAGCCGGACGCGGCCCTGATGCAGTCTGAAGTCGCCCCGGCCGAGCCGGAGGCGGCCCCCGGCCAACCGGTCCGCACACCGCCGCGCTAGCGGTCCGGCGTCCGCCCGGCCGCAAGAATGCAGAGGCGAACTCGGGACATGCCGCCCGTGGTGCTGGCCAGATGACCTTTGACCGGCCAGACTCGTGCCGGGAGACCGAAGTAAAGGCATAGGGTACGACCGTACACAGCGTTAACGCTCCGGCATGACGCTGGCGGCCGGGCCCAGCGGCCCCCCGACAGCGTGCGAGAGCGGAAGGGATGCCGATGCAGGAACTGCGCTTCGTCGCGGTAAGCGAAGACGGCAGTTACGCCGTCCTCGCCATTCCGGGGCGGAGCGGGCGCTTCATGCTGCCCATCGACGACCGACTGCGGGCAGTCGCACGGGGTCAGTTCTCGCGGCTCGCCCAGTACGAGATCGAAGTGGAGAATCCCTTGCGACCCAAGGAGATCCAGGCACGAATCCGCGCCGGGGAGACAGTCGAGGAGATCGCGGACGCGGCAGGAATCCCGGTCGACAGAGTCCGGTGGTTCGAGGGCCCCGTCCTCGCCGAGCGCGGTTACATAGCTGAACAGGCGCAGAGAGCGTCCGTGCGCCGTCAGGGAGACTCCGCGCCCGGACCCCGCCTCGGCGAGGTGGTGGCGGAGCGCCTCACCGAGCTGGGTGCCGATCCCGAGGACGCGCAGTGGGATTCCCGGAAGCACGGGGACGGGAGCTGGCAGGTACAGCTGGCATTCCGGGCCGGCGGCCGCCTGCACATCGCCGAGTGGCTGTTCGATCCGCGCCGCCGCCACGTTTCGCCCGCGGATGACAACGCGGAACGGCTGTCGCTACCGGAAGCCGAGCTTCCCCTGCCGACTGGCGGATCGCTCGGGGCGGCCACGGTGACCCCAATCAGGTCCCGGCCGGACCGGCGGGAGGCCGCACCGCAGCATCAGGCCGTCGCGGAACAGATCGAGGAGCCCGCCCGGGCTGCCGCGCACGCGGCGTCACCGTCGTCGTTCGGTCCCCCGCGCCCGCCCGTCGGCCGGCCGCCGTCTCCGGCTGTGCCGCACCCGAACGGCGGTTCGCGGCCCATGGCGCCAGATGATCAGCGCAACGGTCCCGCCCCGGCGTTCACCGACCGCCCGGGCTCCAGCGGCCGGGGGGCGGCTGGTCAGGGAACCGACCGCAGGGCCGCGGAGGAACCGGCGGGTACGCCGGCCCAGAGCCCGGCGGGCGAGAGCCCGGCCGGTCAGCCCGCGGCCAAGGCCCGGCCCGCCGCGTCAACCGCTTCCCTGACCGCGGAACAGCCCAGCACGGAACGGGCGGCTGCGGGACACGCCAGCCCGGAACGGTCCCCGGCGGCGGACACAAGCCCGCAACGGTCCCCGGCAGCGGACGCCCGCAACGTCCCCGGCAGCGGACACAAGCCCGCAACGGTCCCCGGCAGCGGACACAAGCCCGCAACGGTCCCCGGCAGCGGACACAAGCCCGCAACGGTCCCCGCAGCGCCCGGGCCGGCGTGCCGCGGGCCCCGGAAGCCGCCGAAGCCCCGGCCGATCAGGCCCCCGCCACCCGTGGCCCGGCTAACGGTCGGCCGCAGCGCCCGGTCCAGTCCCCGGCGCAGCCGGCGGCCGACCGGAACGCGGAAAACCACCCCGCGGACGAGAACCCCGCCCGTGGGCGCGGCAAGAAGGCCGCCGGACCACGCGGACGGCGGTCGTCGGTCCCCTCGTGGGACGAGATCATGCTCGGCAACTCGCGCCAGCCTGACTAGAACCGAACACGCGCGCCGGTCATCGCCCCCCGCGCACCCGTCGCCCACATAGGATCGGACACCGGAAGCTGTCCGGCTTCCCGGGGCGTCAAGCTACCGGTGGCAACCGAAGGGCAAGGGTGACGGGCGCGTGAGCCGGTTTCCGCGTGTGGGCCGCCGCCCCCGCGCAGGTGCCATCGTTGCGGCCGTGACCATCCTGATCACCGGGTGCGGCACCGTCTCCGGGACCGGGAGCCTGACTCCGGACGCGACGTCCACTATGACCGTGAGCAGTGCCGCCTTCAGCCAGAACATGCTCCCGCCGCATTTCACCTGCCACGGGGCGAAGATCAGCCCGCCGCTGGACTGGACCGGGGCGCCGTCCGCGACGAAGAGCTACGCCATCGTCGTGGACGACGCCGCCGCGCCGATCACGCCGTACATCTACTGGATCGTCTTCGACATCCCGGCGGCGACCACCGATATCCAGAACGGCCCCCAGTTGCCCCCCGGGGCCAAGCAGGCGGACAACAGCCTGGGCCGGGCAAGTTACGACCCGCCCTGCCCAGACTCCGCTGGGCATAGTTACCGCTTCACGGTGTACGCCCTCAGAACCACGCTGAACCTGCCGAACGGCGCGTCGACCCTGTCGGCGTGGATGGCGATCGCCGACGCGGCGATCGCGCGGGGCCGCATCGCCGTCGCCGGCAATCCTTGATCGATACGGGCCGGGGACCGGTACCCGGTAACGCCCGACATCGCCTGGTAACCGCGCACCGCCAGCCCAGGCCCTCCATGATCGTGTGGCGGGACCCCGCGCCAGGCGCGGGCAGGGTCCGGCCATCACCCTCCGGGTGGAACTTTGGTAATCCTCAGACACCAGTCGGGCGGATCCGGGAGAATCGTTCGTCGGGGGGCGACCAGGCATAGATGGGTCCGGGGCGCTAGCGAAACCGGGGGCAGGTCCGCGTCGATGGCCACGTGTGCCTCGCTAGTGCCACTCATGAGGCCATGGTTTGTTGGGTGGTGGAATGACTCTGCTCGTGGTCCTCGGGGCCGTGGTGATCGCCACGATTCTCGCCGCCCTCTACTTCAGCCTGAAGTCGGGACGAGGCGATGAGCCCGCGCCCGGTGGGGCAGGAGCCAGCAACCGCCAGACCAGAGGCGGGAGCAGGTCGGGCGGATCAGCGTCGCTGGGGGGCGCGCCCGGTCCATGGCCGACCGGGGCAAGACGGCCGGATCTTCCCGGCGCCGTTTCGGCGGCGATGACGAGGACGAGGACGGGTACGACGTGCCCGATTACGTCACGGCACGCCGGTCCTCTCGCAGAGCCGACGGCGACCGAAGCAGTCTGGTGACGGCCGGGACGGGCCATCGAGCGGACGGACGGACCGCGGCCGGATTCGACGAGACCGACCCCGACCTGCACGCTGCTTACGGCCACGGCGCCGCGGGCTATGACGGGTACGACGCCGCGGCCGACACGCGCGTGTCCGGCCCGATGGGCGCCGAGCCGGGCACCGGACCCTACGCCACGGGCGGTTACGACACGGGTGCCTACGACGCGGGCTCGGGACCGTCCACGGGGACCGCGGCGAGACCCCGGGCGGTTATCGCGTTCCCGGCCGCGCAGGCGAGGCGGCCGGGCCGCCGGTTCTGCCCGCGGCCGGGACGCCGGTTCTCCCCGCGGCCGGTATCCGGGGTCCGCCCCGGAGGATACTGGCGGCAGAGAGATGTACCCGCCGCCGGACCGCTACCCGCCCGAGGACCCGGCAGGGGGCGACTTCGGCGCGCCGGGGGCCAGGACCCCGGCGCGGGCACGCCCGGCCGGGAGGCCGCCGCCGCGCTGGCGCCCCCGATTCCGCGCCACCGGCCGACTACGGCGACGCGCCGACCGCACTGACCGACAGCCCGTTCTCATCCGCCTCGGGCGCGGACTTCCCGTCCGACGACACCGGCGAAACCGGTGACAGCTCTCCCGGCGGGCGACGGCGGATCGCGAAGATCCAGAAGCCGCAGCTGCGGAAGGGCCGCTCCCGGCAGGACTATGACAACGATCCGTGGCCCAGCGCCGACGAGATCGATGGCGTTTCCGACGATCAGTTCTGGAGCGACCTGTCCTCTGACAAGCCGCTGGCCACGACCGCGCGGGCCGCGCAGGCCCCGAGCGATTCTGGCCCGCGCTGGCCGCCGGGCGACCGGCCTGGCCGGCCGGGCCCCGCAGCGGGACCGGACTCCGCGGACATGGTGTCCGCGCCGGTCCCGGCGGACGCCCCCGCCATTGGCCGCGGCCGCCGGGCCCGAGGGCGTGCCGCGGAGCCGGAGGACGGCACCGAACCGCGTCCGCGGCAGCAGCCCGACGGCGGGCCAGGCGGGGCAGCAGGGCCCCGCGGGCCGGGAGGGCCTAGTGGGGCAGCAGGGCCCAGCGCATCCGGCGGCCCGCAGCGCCGGGATGAGCCGATGCGCTCCCCGCGCGGCGAGCCGATGCGCTCCCCGCGCGGCACCGAGGAGGATCCCTTGACGAGCGCGTCGTTCTCGCGGCACGCCCGTGAGGCGAGTGACAGCCGGTCTTACCAGGGCTCTCGCCAGGCCCACCGGCCCTCACACGGCCGGCCCGACGCCTCGGCGGACGAGACGCAGACCATGCGCCCCGACCCGCGCGGCTACGGGGCTCCGGGCCCGGCTGGGGCACCGGGAGCTGGCTCCCCGCGCCGCGGCGCGCCCGGAGCCGGGCGGCCGGCCGGGCCCGGGCGGCCCTAACGCGCCGACCGGCCCCAACGCGGTTGGCGGCCGAACCTCACCAGGCGACCCGCGCGGCGACGGCGGATACCGCACCGGTGCCCGCCCGGCCGGTTCGTACCCCGGGGGCACCGGCGGCTATGAGCCCCCTGCCCGCAGCTCCCGGCACGCGTCCCCGCCAGGGGGTGGCCGCCCGTCCGCCGGTAACGGCCGCCCGCCCGCGGCCAGCGGCCGGCCGCCCGCTTCCAATGGCCGGCCGCCAGCGGCCAGCGGCCAGCGGCCTCCGCGTCCCGCGCTTCCCGGTCCGGCCCCCGGCGGCCCGTCTTACCCGCCTGCCGGTTACCCGGACCCTCTTTCCCCCGGAACCAACGGCAGTACGGCGTACCCCGGAACCAACGGCAGCACGGCGTACCCGGGGACCAACGGCGGCTCCGCCTACCCCGGCGGCAACGGGACCTCGCCCTACCCGGGGACGTACGGGGACTCGTCCCCGCCGGGAGGGGCAGGAGGGTCGGGCGGGTACCCGCGGGGACGCCGGTCCAGCAACCGCGACCACCGCCGCCCAGACGGCCCCTACGAGGACCCTTACGGCAGGCCAGACGACGGCCGCTACTGAACTCACCGCTCCTGGGCACCCGGCCACCGGATGACCTCCCGTACCGGGCACGCCGCTACCGGGCGGTGCCGTCACCGCACGGCGCCGCCTGAGGCATGCTGGGTGCATGCCTGAAGGGGACACCGTTTGGCACGCGGCGCGCCTGCTTCACGACGCCCTGGCCGGGAGGACGCTGACGCGCAGCGACTTCCGGGTACCCCGCTTCGCCGTGACCGACCTGGCGGGCCGCACCGTCACGCAGGTCGTACCGCGCGGGAAACATCTGCTCATCCGCGTGGACAACGGCCTGACCATTCACACGCACCTCAAGATGGAAGGCCGGTGGCGGATCGCGCCCGCGTCCGAGCGGCTGCGGGAGAGTTACCGGATCCGTCTCATCCTGGCCAACGCCGAATGGCGGGCGGTCGGGTACCAGCTCGGGATCGTCGAGGTAGCTGCCCACCGCGCAGGAGGACCGGATCACCGGCCATCTCGGCCCGGATCTGCTCGGGTCCGACTGGGACCCGGCGGAGGCGGTGCGACGGCTGAGCGATGACCCGGAACGTCCCGTCGGGGAGGCCCTGCTGGACCAGCGGAACCTCGCCGGGGTCGGGAACGTCTATAAATCCGAGGTGCTGTTCCTGCGCGGCATCCGGCCGACGCGGCCGGCCGGCCAGGTCCACGATCTCGGCGCGCTGGTCAGCCTGGCCCACCGGATGCTGGACTTCAATAAGGACCGGTTCGATCGGGTAACGACCGGAGATGAGCGCAGAGGCCACGAGACCTGGGTGTACGGCCGGCGCGACCGGCCCTGCCGGCGCTGCAGTACCCGCATCCGGCACGCGGAATTCGGCGACCGGATCACCTACTGGTGCCCGTCATGCCAGCCGGACTGAGCGCACCACCGCACCAGGGACGCTGTCGCGGCATTACGCGTTCAGCGAACCGGGAGCCCGGCCCGGACAAAGATCAATTAAGCGTAAGGCACACTGAAATGATGATAGTGGACACGCCATGAGCAAGCAGGTAACGCCCCCGCCGCCGGGCAACAAGCCGACACCCTCTGCTCCCCCACCGCCGCCGGCCTGGCGGCACTGGCTGTGGCCCATCGCCATTCTCATCGTGCTGGGGCTGTGGTTGGCGTTGCCCGCGGTGCACACCTCCTCCCCCGTGACGCTGAACTACACCCAGTTCCTCACGGACGTGTCCAACCACCAGGTCAAGAGCATCGACCTGGCGCAGAGCGGGCAGACGAGTACCGGGACGCTGACCAACGGGAAAGACTTCACCACCGTCATCCCGGCCCAGGCCGGCTCGTCGCTGCTGAACGATCTTCAGGCGGCGCACGTCCAGGTGACCGCGGCTCCCACCGGCTCTTCGTTCGGCTCGGAGGTCCTGTCCTGGGCAATTATCCTCCTGCCGCTGCTGCTGTTCGGCTGGCTGTGGTTCCGGCTTTCCCGTAACGCCGCCGGCCAGCTTCAGGGCGTCATGGGCGTCGGGCGGTCGCGGGCCAAGGTCTTCGACGCCGAGCGGCCCACCACCCGGTTCTCCGACGTCGCCGGGTACGACGGCGCGAAGCGGGAAATCTCCGAAGTGGTGGACTTCCTCAAGGAGCCCGAACGCTACCGCCGGGTCGGCGCGATCCCGCCGCGCGGCGTCCTCATGATCGGGCCGCCCGGAACCGGCAAGACGCTGATCGCCCGGGCGGTGGCCGGTGAGGCGGACGTGCCGTTCTTCTCCGTCGCGGGCTCCAGCTTCGTGGAATT
The DNA here is from genome assembly GCA_963809975.1 of uncultured Actinomycetes bacterium. Classification (GTDB taxonomy): domain Bacteria; phylum Actinomycetota; class Actinomycetes; order Streptosporangiales; family Streptosporangiaceae; genus Bog-532. The sequence goes on along the minus strand of CAWELT010000015.1, from coordinate 16,394 downwards.
GTTCGTCGGCGTCGGCGCCGCCCGCGTCCGCGACCTGTTCAGCGAGGCCCGCAAGCGTGCCCCGGCCATCGTCTTCATCGACGAAATCGACGCGATCGGGCAGCGCCGTTCCGGTGGGCAGGTCTACGCGTCCAACGACGAGCGTGAGCAGACGCTGAACCAGCTGCTGTCGGAGATGGACGGCTTCGACCCCGCCTCCGGAATCGTCGTGCTCGCCGCCACGAACCGCCCCGAGGTGCTGGACCCGGCCCTGCTGCGCCCCGGCCGGTTCGACCGGCAGGTCACGATCCCGCTGCCCAACGTGAACGAGCGGACCGCGATTCTGGCCGTACACTGCCGCGGCAAGCAGATCGCCCCGGACGTCGACCTGAACGCGGTGGCCCGCGGCACCCCGGGATTCTCCGGCGCCGACCTGGCCAACCTGGTCAACGAGGCGGCGATCTTCGCGGTCCGCGGCGGGCGCGAGGTGATCACCGCGGCCGACTTCGCCGCCGCCCGGGACCGGATCATCCTCGGGCGCCGTGACGACTCGAACGTGCTGCTGCCGTCGGAGAAGCGTGCGGTCGCCGTGCACGAGGCCGGCCACGCGATCGTCGCCGCGCTGTCCCCGCACGCCAACCCGGTCGCCAAGGTGACGATCCTGCCCGCGGGCCAGGCGCTCGGGGTCACCGAGCAGCTTCCGCTGGTCGAACGGCACCTGTACAGCGAGCAATACCTCGACGAGTCCCTCGCGGTCCGCCTCGGCGGCCGCGCCGGGGAACTGGTCAAGTTCAACCAGGGTTCCACCGGAGCCGCTAACGACCTGGCGTCGGCTACCGACCTGGCCACCAGAATGGTCCGCGAGTTCGGCCTGTCCCCGGCGGTCGGCCCGGTCGGCTACCCGCAGGGCGGATCGATGTACCTGGACGGCGGCAGTCCCGGCCTGTCGAGCCGGCCGTATGCCGAGAGCACCCAGGCCGTCATCGACCGGGAAGTCTCCCGGCTGCTGCGCGAGGCCGAACAGAACGCGACCGGGCTGCTGCGCGGCCACGAGGCCCAGCTGGACCAGCTCGCCGATCTGCTCGTCGACCAGGAAACCGTGGACGGCGCGGAGGTCTACCGGCTGCTGGGCCTGGCCACGCCTGATCACATCGAGGATGCCCCCACGGTGGCGCCGCACCTGGTTCCCGCCGAGCACCGCGCGACCGATCACCGTGCCGCTCCGCCCCGGGAGAACCACACCACGGACTGAGAACGGCATCCGCACGGAGCCGAACAGGGGCCGCCCGCGCTCAGGCACGACGAAGGCGGGGGCCAGCGAGCCAGACACCCAGGACCCGGCGTGCACCACCGCCAGCCAGAACCACCGGCCGGATCGCGCGGGGCGGCCCTCGTCAGGCGCTCGTCAGGCTTTACCGGTGCCGGGTGCCGACGACCACGGTGGCGTTCAGGTCCTCGCTGGCCGTCACGCGTGTTCCCAGGCCGCCCGCGGCGAAGGCCTCTCTGGCCGCCTGCGCCTGCCGCTCGCTGACCTCGCTCAGTACGCTGCCGCCGGGCGCCAGCCACTGCGGCGCGCCGGCGGCCACCCGCCGCAGCAGGTCCAGGCCGTCCCCGCCGCCGTCGAGCGCTACCCGGGGCTCGTGCAGACCGGGCCTCGGCCGGCAGCAGCGCGATCTGATCGGTCGGGATGTAGGGGACGTTGGCGGTCAGGATGCCGACGCGGCCGCGCAGCCCGGGCGGGAGCGGATCGAACAGATCGCCCTCGTGCACCTGGCCGCCCGCGGCGGCGACGTTGCGCCAGGCGCACCGCACGGCAGCGGGATCCACGTCGGCGGCGTGCAGCTCGACCGGGCCCAGCGCGGCGGCTACCGCGGCGCCCACCGCACCCGAACCGCAGCACAGGTCGAGGACGACCAGCGGCTCCCCGGGACGGGCCGCCTGCCAGCCGAGCGTGATCGCGGTGCGGGCGAGGAACTCGGTGCGCCGGCGTGGCACGAAGACCCCCCGGTCCACGGCGACCCGCAGGCCGCAGAATTCGGCCCAGCCGAGGACCTGTTCGAGGGGCAGCCCGGCGACGCGTTCCTTCACCATGGCGGTGAGATCGGCGGTGGTCTGCGCGGAGGAGACGAGCAACTGCGCCTCGTCCTCGGCGAACACGCAGCCCGCGGCGCGGAGCGCGCCGACGATCGGCGGAAGATCAGCAGGGGAAGATGAGACGGCCAAGGGAGCCTTTCCGGGTGCTGGAGATCAGCCACACTACCCGGCGGCTCAGTCGGGCACGAAGACGGCCACCCCACGCATAAGCCAAGGGTGAAGACGTATCGCGCCGCGCCTCGAGCGCAGAGTGATGCCTGACCTGAATTTCGGGCCGCCAGGATTATCGCGCAGGTAAGTTGATCGCATGGATGAGAACCGGGCACGGCGGGTCGCCGACGCTCTCCGAGATCGCGGCATCGACGCGCACCTGGAAAAGGCCGGCGTCGGCATCTACGGAGTGCGCGTCGTCCTCAGCGGCGGCCGCGAGGCGATCTGGGGTAACGAGGGCACCGCCTCGCTGGAGGCCGAGGTGCTACTCGACGGGGATCTGGTCGGCTTCGTCCCGGAGATCCCTGGATCCGGGGACTTCAGCGACGACCAGGTCACGGACGCGATCGCGCGCGCCGATTACAGCGAGCCCGAGGGGCACGAGCGCCCGGTGGCCCCGCCGGACGGACCGCCGCTGCGGCGCGAAGGCGGCCTGTTCCGCCGCTTCCGCGACGGCTTCCGGTACGACTCCGAGGCCTGACCGGGGACCTGCGGGGCCTGGGCGGGCCTGGACGGGGCCTGGACGGCCTTCCGGGCCTCGGCGGGAACGCCGGTCCCGACCGGGGACCGCGACGGATTCGTGCATTCTTCGCTGGAAAGGCGATGCATGCTTTAAATTGACTGAAACCTGCCTGAAACTTAACTAGTGAATCGCCGCACGCTGCTCGCCGGAGTGGGACTGCTCGCCGCCGGCGGTGCCGTCGGCACCGCGACTGGACTGTTGACCGAACCTGCCGCCACCGCCGAAAGCCCGACAGCGCGAACGGCCGTCCCGGCCGGCCCCGTCGCGTACGCCACGACGGTCACGTTCCGCACCGCACCGTCCGCCCGGCTCGCCGCCCTCACCTTCGATGACGGCCCGACGGAGCAATGGACGCCGCGGGTGCTCCGGATCTTGCGGCGGCACAACGCCCAGGCCACTTTCTTCCAGGTCGGGATGCGGGCGCAGACCAACCCGGGCACCGTGTCGCAGGTTACAGACGCGGGTCACGAAGTGGCGAACCACACCTGGGCGCACAGCGACCTGACCCACTACGACGAGGCCTTCGATCGGGCCAGCCTCGAGCGCACCCACGAGCTCCTGACCAAGCTGACCGGCCACGCGCCCACGTTGTGCCGGCCGCCGTACGGCCGCATCGACAGCGTCGGGCTGGCCGTGTGCGCGAGCCTGCGCTACGAGGTCATGCTGTGGTCGAACTGGGTGACCGGCGGCAGCCCGAAATCCGACGTCGACGAGACTTTGCGGCGGGCCTCCCCCGGCAGCATCGTGCTCGCGCACGACGGCGGCCCCCAGCCGAACGTCACGCTCATGAGGCAACTCGACCGCCTGGTCGGCGCCATGACCGACGCCGGATACACCTTCGTGACCGTGAGTGAGCTGCTCGCCGCTTCGCGATAAGTTTGGGCCGCCCAGGTGGTCACACTAGCGATCACCCAGCGGCGCCCGCTCAGAAAGAGGTTCCCGGCCATGCCGACCGCAGAGCCACCGGCCGTCCAGATGTGGTTTGACGAACGCGGCAACGGCGAACCGTCCACATTCGCGCCCACCCGCCGCGCTGCACCGTCCGTCCAGCGCTCCTCGCTGCTCCTTCTGTGCTCCCCTTCCCGCCTGTGCCCGCCCGGGTCCCGGTAGACCGGCTGCCGAGTGTCCGTAATGCGGGTAAGTTCGGCATCGTCAGCCGCGGCAGATGGGGGGAGGCGACGTGAGCGCGGACATCGAGCCCGGCGTGTACGCTTTGCTGACCGACGGCACCACGATCGAGATCCGGCCCGCCCGGCCTGAAGACTTCGACGCGGTGCGGCAGATGCACGAGGAGCTGTCCCCGGACAGTCTCTACCTGCGCTTCTTCAGCATGAGCCCGCGTGCGGCCGGACGGGAGGCGCACCGGATCTGCCGTCCGCCCGCGCCGGATCACGCCGCGCTGCTCGTCCTGCTGGACGGCGAGCTGATCGGCTGCGGCAGCTACGAGTGCGACGATCCCGCGTCCCGGTCGGCCGAGGTCGCCTTTACGGTCGCCGATGACATGCACAACCGCGGTGTCGGCATGCTCCTGATGGAGCACCTGATCTCGCTGGCCCGCGGCCGGGGCCTGCTCGCCTTCACCGCGGAGACGCTGAGCGAGAACGCGCTCATGCTGAGAGTGTTCGCCGACGCCGGGCTACAGGCGCAGCGCGCCCTGGCCGACGGCGTGTACGACCTCACCTTCCCGCTGCCCACCGGCGAGGCCGACGTCAGCCCTCGGCAGCTACCGTGACGCGGTGGCCGCGCGGGAGCGCTCGGCCGATGTGGCCAGCCTGCGGCATGTGCTGGCGCCGGCCTCGGTGGCGGTCGTCGGCGCCGGCCGGCGGCCCGGCTCGGTCGGGCGGGCCATCCTGCGCAACATCGTGACCGGCGGCTTCCCCGGCCCGGTGTACGCGGTCAATCCGGCCGTCGCCGAACTGGACGGCGTTCCCTGCGTGCCGTCGGCGGCCGCCCTGCCCGAGGAAGTCGACCTGGCGGTCATCGCGGCGCCGGCCGCGGCCGTGACCGGTATCGCCGAAGAATGCGGGCGGCGGGGGGTCAAGGCGCTGGTGGTGCTCGCGGCGGGACTGGACGGCGCGGGCCGCGCGGAGTTGCTGAACATCTGCCGCCACCACGGCATGCGCATGGTCGGGCCGGCCAGCTTCGGGGTGGCCGACACCAGTGCCGGCCTGGACGCGACGTTCGCGGCCCGCCATCCCAGGCCGGGAAGCGCCGGCCTGGCGCTGCAGTCGACCGGTGGCGCCGGCTTCGCCCTGGCCGAGCACCTGTCGCGGATCGGCGTCGGGATCTCCTCCCTCGTCTCGCTCGGTGACAAAGACGACGTCTCCGGCGAAGACATGCTGCTGTGGTGGGAGTCCGACCCGGCGACGAAGCTGGCCCTGCTGTATCTGGAGTCGATCACGAACCCGCCCAAGTTCGCCCGCACGGCCCGCCGTGTCGGCCGCGGCGTGCCGGTCCTGACCGTGATTGTCGGCCGGTCCATCACCGGCCGGCGCCTGGCCGGGGCCCGCGCCGCAGCGGCTACCCCCCTGCTCACCCGGCAGGCCCTGTTCGAGCAGGCCGGGGTGATCGCCACCGACAACCTCGGCGAGCTGCTGGATACCGCGGTCCTGCTGGCCTCGCAGCCGGTGCCCGCCGGGCCCAGAGTCGCCGTGGTGTCCAACACCCGCGGCGCCGCGGTGCTCGCCGCCGACGCGTGCGAGGACGCGGGCCTGCAGGTCGCCCGCCTGGCCGGGGCACCCAGCGGGCGCTCCGGGACCTGCTTCCCCGCGACGCCACCGTGACCGGGCCGGTCGATACCACCCTGCTGATCGGCCCCGGAATCTTCCGCCGCTGCCTGGAGCTGGCCGGCGCCGATCCGGGCGTCGACGCGGTGCTGGCGCTGACGACCGCGAGCGCGGGCGGCGACCCGGTGCCCGAGGTGCCCGCCGCGCGGCTGCCCGTGCCGATCGCCGCCGCGGTGCTGGACCAGGTGGAAGTGGTCCGGCTGCTCCGGGGCCCGGGCGAGGACTCCCCCGCCGTTCCGGCCTACGCCTACTCCGAGTCCGCCGCCCACGCCCTCGGCCACGCCGCCCGCTACGGCATGTGGCGGGCGATCCCGCCGGGAAACGTGCCCGACCTCGACGGCCTGCGGCAGGACCGGGCGAGGGAACTGGTCGCGGAATTTCTGGCCGGCAAACCGGCGGGCGGCTGGCTGCCGCTGGACCCGACCGTGGAACTCCTCGCCTGCTACGGTGTGCCGCTGGCCGAAAGCATCGGGGTCGTCACGGAGGACGCCGCCGTCGCGGCGGCGGCACGGTTCGAGGGCCCGGTCGCGCTCCGGGCGGACGTGCCCGGCCTGGTGCGCGCGCGTGGCGCCGGCGCCCTGCTGATCGATCTGCACGGCGCGGACGAGGTCCGGCGCGGGTTCCGCTCGCTGAAGGAGGCCTTCGGCCACCGGCTGGCCGGTGTCATCGTCAAGCCGATGGTCACGGGCGGCGTCGAGGTGATGATCAGCGTGCTGCAGGACCAGGCCGTCGGCCCGCTGGTGCTGTTCGGGCTCGGCGGTGCGGCCGCCGATGCGCTGGCTGACCGCGCGGCGCGGCTCGCTCCGCTGACCGACTCCGATGCCGACGAGCTGATCCGCTCCATACGCGCCGCCCCGCTCCTGCTCGGGCGCCCCGGCGGCGCTCCGGCGGCTGATCTCGCCGCGCTGCGGGACCTGCTGCTGCGGGTCTCCCGGATGGCCGACGACCTGCCGCAGATCGCCGAACTCGAGCTGAGCCCGGTTTTCGCCCGCCCGGACGGCGTGCAGGCCGTCGATGCCCGGATCCGCCTTCAGGCCGCCGAGCTCGCTGACGCTCACCTCCGCCGGCTGCCCTGACACCTTGCCCGGACACCTTGCCCACCAGCGGGCCCCCGGAGCCGCCCGTCAGGTGGCCGATACGAAACCCCCGGCCCGGCTCGCGGTGCGGACGGCGGCCGGCTGCCGCGGCCATCTGGCCGGTCTGTCATCGTCACCCGCTGGTCCGTGCCCGCCCATCATGCCGGCCGGAGTACCGTCCCGAGCAGGGACCTTCTCCCCTAACGCCGACTGGCAAATCGTTCTGAAGTGATGTACCTGGGGAGAAGGCGGGCGCCGGGCACAATCCGCGCCGCCCCACAATGAAGTGAAAAGAGCGGTGATCACTATGGACTCTGTTTCGTACACGGCGGTCACGCCCCTGTCGTTCCTGGAACGGTCCGCTCGGGTGTGGCCGGAGAAGACCGCCGTGATCTATGGCCGCCGTCGTCTCACCTACTCCGAGCTGGCGGCCGAGGTCTCCCGGGTGGCCCGCGCGCTGCGAGCCGCCGGCGTCGAACCCGGCGACCGGGTCGCCTACCTGATGCCCAACCTGCCCGAGATGCTCATCGCCCACTTCGCGGTGCCGCTGGCGGGCGGGGTGCTGGTGGCGATGAACACCCGGCTGGTCGCCGAGGAGATGTCGTACATCCTGCGCCATTCGGGCGCAAAGCTCCTGGTCACCGACGCAGCCATGCTGCCCACGGCCGTGGCGGCCGCGAAGGACCTGGACACGCTGCTTCGGCTGGTGGTAGCCGAAGATGCCGAGATCGAGAACGAGGGCGTGGGCGCCGATCTGGGCGCTGACCCCCGGCTGGTGAGCTACCCGGACTTTGTGGCCCAGGCCTCGGGGGACCCGCTTCCCTGGGCGGTCGCGGACGAGCTGACGCCCATTGCGATCGACTACACGTCCGGCACGACCGGCCAGCCGAAGGGCGCCGTCTACACCCACCGCGGCGCCTACCTGAACTCGTTCGCCCAGATCGTTCACTCCCGGCACGACGAGAACAGCGTCTACCTGTGGACCTGCCGATGTTCCACTGCAACGGCTGGTGCACTCCCTGGGCTATCACCGCCATCGGCGCCACGCACGTGTGCCTGCGCGAGGTGCGCGGCGACGCGATCTGGGCGCAAGTGCGCGAGCACGGCGTCAGCCACCTCAACGCGGCGCCGACGGTCGTGACCACCATCCTGAACGCGAGCGAGGCCGGCCCGCTGCCCCAGCCGGTTCTGATCACCACGGCCGGTGCGCCGCCCAGCCCGACGACGCTCGCGCACATGGAGCGCATGGGGTTCACGATCGTGCACGTCTACGGGCTGACCGAGACCTACGGGCCGATCTCCTTCTGCCAGTACCGGCCGGAGTGGGCTGACCTGACCGCCGACCAGCGCGCCGTGCTCCAGTCCCGGCAGGGCGTCCGCATGATCCAGGCCGAGGGCCTGCGGATCGTGGATGAGCTCGATGGCTGACGTCCCGGCCGACGGTGCCACCATGGGCGAGATCGTCATGCGCGGCAACACCGTCATGACCGGCTACTACCTCGACCCGGACGCACCGCCGAGGCGTTCCGCGGTGGCTGGTTCCACAGCGGGGACCTCGGCGTCATGCACCCGGACGGATACATCGAACTGCGCGACCGGGCCAAGGACGTCGTCATCTCCGGCGGGGAGAACATCTCGACGATCGAGGTGGAGCAGGCGCTCATGAGCCACCCGAGCGTTCTTGAGGTGGCGGTCGTGGGGGTGCCCGACGACAAATGGGGCGAGCGCCCGAAAGCGTTCGTCGTGCTGCGCCCCGGCGCCAGCGCCACCCCGGAAGAGCTGATGGCCCACGTGCGGACGAAGATCGCCCGCTACAAGACGCCCCGCGATATCGACATCACGGTGCAGCTGCCGAAGACCCCGACGGGAAAGATCCAGAAGTTCATGCTCCGCGACGCCGAATGGGCGGGGCACGCGAACCGCGTCCACGGCTAGCCGCGGGCCTTCACGGACGGTACGGCTGCGGGGCCGGGCTAGGGCGCGCCGTCCGGCCTGCCCGTGCCCTCAGCCGTCGCCGCCAGCTAAGGCTGGATCGGGAAGTACGAACGCCCTGCGCGCCGCGATGGCCCGCAACGCACCGTTACATCGCGGGCCAGCCGCGGGCGGCGGGCAAGCCGGCCTGTGGGCCGGGCCTTCACCGCGGCCACCCCACATTCTGCGCCGCGGTGACCGGGTCGCCAGTCAGCAGCCCGGCCCCGACCACGGCGGCCAGTTCCGGCGTGGCGCCGGCTCCGGCCAGGACGAGCGGAGCGCGCTGAGCGAGCGCGGCGAGCTGCTCCGCGGGGGGCTCAAGGTTCTCCGGCAGGGTCGCGGCCAGCACGACGAGGTCCGGGTGCCTCGCGTCGACGGTCCGGGTCAGCTCCCCGACCGGGGTGCTCATCCCGAGATAGTCGATCCGCCACCCGTTGCGGTTGAGCACAATGCCGAAGACCATCAGCGCCAGGTCGTGGAGTTCGCCTTCAGGGCAGGCGAGGAGGGCGCGCGGGCCGTGCCCGTCCCCCAGCCGCGGGCCAGCCCAGCGAGCCGCCCGCGGATGACGTTGCTCGCGAAGTGCTCCTGGGCGACGCTGGCCGTTCCCCGGCGCCAGCGCTCCCCAAGCTCGGTGAGATACGGCAGCACGACGTCCCGTAGCACCGTCGTCACGGAAAGGTCAGACATGAGCCGGTCAAGGACTGCCTGGGCGGCTGGCTCATCGAAGGCGTCGAGGGCCCGCCGGAGGTCATCGGACAGCTCGCCCACCGTCGACGGGGCACGGCCAGGCCCGGCGGCCGGGCCGGATCGGCGCCCGCAGCGTCCTCCTCCCCCAGGACCGCCCGGGCCGCCTCGGCGGCCGACAGCCCCTGGGCGAGATGGGCCTGCATCCGGCGGACCCGCGCCGCGTCCGCCTCCGAGTACAACCGAAAGCCGCCCGCTGAGCGCACCGGCTGAAGGAGGCCGTAGCGGCTCTCCCACGCCCGCAGGACGTGGGAGCTCACGCCGAGGCGCCGGCTAGCTCACCGATCCGCAGCACTGGCGAGCCATCGGGAGTGTCCATATCGGCACTCTACAGTATCTAGACACACATTTGACAAACCTTGCTCATGCAGGCTACTTTCGCCTTTAGACAGACCTTAGACGGAAGTTAACTTCATGAACTCCACCGCTAACGCACCGCCGCCCGCCATCGGTGCCACCGCCCAGCGGCACGGCATAGCCACGGACGCCCGGCGGCCCTCGGTTGCCGTCATCGGGGCGGGAGTCTCCGGCCTGACCGCTGCTTACCTCCTCTCCCGGACCCACGAGGTCATTGTCTTCGAGGCGGCAGACCGGCTTGGCGGTCACGCCCATACCCACGACGTTCCCGGCACGGACGGCGGCCGGCACGCCGTCGACAGCGGGTTCATCGTCCACAACGACGTGACCTACCCCTGGCTGCGCAAGCTCTTCGGCGAGCTCGGCGTCCAGGTGCGTCCCACCGAGATGAGCATGAGCGTGCAGTGTGCGGAGTGCGGGCTGGAATATGCCGGCGGTCGCGGGCCGCGCGGGATAATCGCCCAGCCGCGCCGTCTGCCCGACCCGCGGTTCATCCGCATGCTGCTGCAGGTCAGGCGATTCCACCGGCGAGCCGCCGCCTTTGTGCGGGCGGCTGACGACGATCTGACCACCTACGGCGAGTTCCTCCGGCGCGAGGGATTCAGTGACTACTTCATCGCTCACTACGCTGTACCGGTCGTATCGTGCGTGTGGTCCGCGGGGCGCGAGACGTCACTGCGCTACCCGGCGCGGTACCTGTTCAGGTTCCTCGAACACCACGGGATGCTGCGCGTGGGCGGCTCCCCGCAGTGGTACACCGTCGCCGGCGGGTCCCGCACCTACGTCGGCCGGCTCGCTGCGCTGCTGCCGGACGTCCGTGCGGCTAACGCCGTCACGGACGTCACCCGCGGCGAGGGGGGCGTGCAGATTCGTGACGTCACCGGTCACGTCTCCCACGTAGACCGGGTCGTCATCGCGACTCACGCTGACCAGGCCCTGGACCTGCTCACCGACCCGAGCGATGAGGAGGTCACCACCCTCAAAGCGTTTGGCTACTCGCGAAACGTCACTGTGCTGCACACCGACAGCTCGGTCCTTCCGGACGCTGCCCAGGCCCGGGCCTGCTGGAACTACCGGATGACGTCGTGCGGCCGGCCTGGCCAGCCCGCCGTCGTGACGTACTGGATGAACCGGCTCCAGGGACTCCACGGCGACCAGGACTTCCTCGTCACGCTCAACGACCGCGAGCGCCTCGACCCGGAGTCCATCGTGGCGACGATGGACTACGAGCACCCGATCTATACCCCGGAAACGGTCCGCGCCCAGTCACGGCTGAGCAGCCTGGCCACCGGCCGGACCGTCTACGCCGGCGCCTACCACGGGTGGGGATTCCATGAAGATGGCTGCCGCTCCGGCGTGGCGGCGGCACGGCACTTCGGGGTGATCTGGTGAGCACGGCCCCGCTCATCACGGCGGTCGCCACACGTGCACGCCCGCCGCAACTGCCCCCGCTGCCGGCCCTGGTCGTCGGCCACGTTACGCACCGGCGCCCCGGACCGGTGCGGTACGCCTTCCGGCACCAGGTCTACCAGTGGCTGGTCGACCTGGACTCGATTCCCCGGCAGCCCTGGTACCTCAGGGCGTTCGCGTACTTCAGCAGCGCTGACCACCTTGGCGACCCCGGCCTGCCGATCAAGCGCAACATCGACAACTACCTGGCGCTTAACGGCATCCAGCTCGGTGACCGGGGACGAGTGCTCATGCTGGCCAGCGCCCGAGTGCTCGGCCACGTATTCGACCCACTCTCGGTTTTCTGGTGCTACGGCGCCAGCGGCGTCCTCGTGTGTGTCATCGCAGAGGTCCACAACACCTACGGCGAGCGGCACGCCTACCTCCTGCGGCCAGACGAGGCCGGGGTCGCCGTGACGGCCAAGGATTTCTACGTCTCCCCGTTCTTCGACGTCAGCGGCACCTACGGACTGCGGTTCACATTGCGGCCGGACCTTGTCGCCACGACCGTGACACTGAGACGCCAGGACGCCCTGGCGTTCAGCGCGACCTTCCGGGGACGTCCGGAACCCGCGACCCGCCCGGCCCTGGCCCGCCGGTCATCCGCCAGCCCTTCATGCCTCAGCGGATCTCGGCCCTGATCCGCGTGCACGGCATCTGGCTGTGGCTCGTCGCCTGCCCATTCGCTCCCGGCCACACCGCACCCCACACACACAGGAAGGGGTCTGACCTTGACCGTCTCCGCCTCCATCAAGTGGCGAGGATTCCCGCGCGACTCGACTGCTCAAAGAACATAAGCCGCCACCCCCTATCCTACGCGCTTCACCGTCGCCGCCACACCACGGGCACCGCTCAGGGCCACCATCGCGCGGATGATCTTCGAGCATGCCGTCGAGCGGGTACCCGTCCGTGTGACCTACCCCGACGGCCGTGTGCTCGGCGGCGGTTCAGAGACTTCGTCCGAGTTCCAGGTCCTCCGTCCCAATGCCTTCTTCGCCCGGCTCGGCCGGGACGCCAAGGTCGGCTTCGGTGAGGCGTACATGGCCGGCGACTGGCGATCCGGGCCCGGCACCGACCTGGCCGACCTGCTGACGCCCTTTGCCGCGCGGCTGGCCAGCCTGGTCCCCGCGCCCTTGCAGAGGCTGAGGGCCTTCGCGGACAAGCGCATCCCCCGTGGCTACGAGAACACTCCTGATGGCGCACGCAGCAACATCGCCGCTCACTACGACTTGAGCAACGACCTCTTCGCCTCCTTCCTGGATCCGACGATGACCTACTCGTCGGCGTGGTTCGACGACAGCGAGCCCGTGCAGACCGCGACCCGGCTCGAGGAGGCACAGCTGCGCAAGATCGACGGGATTCTCGACCTCGCCGGCGTACGCAGCGGCACCCGGCTGCTGGAGATCGGCACCGGATGGGGGGCGCTCGCCGTCCGCGCAGCGCAACGAGGAGCCCGGGTCACCACGGTCACCCTCTCCCGAGAGCAGCTGGGGCTCGCCTGCGAGCGGGCCGGGGCAGCCGGCGTGTCCGACCGCGTGGAGGTGCGGCTGCAGGACTACCGCGAGGTCGAAGGCGAGTACGACGCCATCGTCAGTGTCGAGATGATCGAGGCGGTGGGCGAAGCCTACTGGGCCGACTACTTTGCCACGCTGGACCGCCTTCTGGCGCCCGGCGGGAAGGTGAGCATCCAGACCATCACCATGGCGCACGACCGGGTGCTCGCCACCCGGCGAAGCTTCAGCTGGATTCAGAAGTACATCTTCCCCGGTGGGATCATCCCGTCATTGCAGTCGATCGACGACACTCTGGCGGCGCACACCACTCTGCGGGTCACCCAGCGGCGCGAGCTCCGGGAGCACTACGCCCGGACCCTGCACCTGTGGCGGGAACGCTTCAATGACCATTGGCCGGACATCCACTCCCAGGGGTTCACCGAGACCTTCCGCCGGATGTGGGACTTCTACCTGGCATACGCCGAGGCGGGCTTCCGCAGCGGTTACCTCGGCGTCAGCCAGCTCGAGATGAGCCGGGAGCCGGCGTGGAGCTGACGGGCAAGGTCGCCTGGGTCGTCGGCGCATCAAGTGGTATCGGCGCAGCAGTCGCCCGGGAACTCGCCCGCCGTGGAGCCACCGTCGCGATCTCGGCTCGCCGTGACGAACGGCTCCGGCAGGTGTCGGGCGGGGACATGCTCGTCGTGCCGCTCGACGTCACCGATGCCGCTTCGGTCGCGGCCGCCGCCCTGCGCGTATCCGAAGAACTCGGGCCCATCGACCTCGCCGTGCTGTCCGCCGGCTATTGGAAGCAGATGGACCCGGCGAACTGGGACACGGAGGTCTTCGACCAGCACATCCGGGTCAACCTCGTCGGGATGAGCAACTCCATCGCGGCTGTGCTGCCCGGCATGCTGCGGCGACGTCACGGCGTCATCGCCGGCATCGCATCCGTGGCCGGATACCGCGGGCTGGCCGGCTCCGAAGCCTACGGCGCGACCAAAGCGGCGCAGATCAACCTGCTCGAGTCCCTGCGGGTCCACATCGCCCGGACCGGGGTGCGCGTGACGACGATCTGCCCGGGTTTCGTCCGCACCGACCTGACGGCAGGCAACTCCTTCCCCATGCCCTTCATGATCGAGACCGATGAGGCCGCACGATCCATCTGCGACGGCCTGGAGCGTGAGCGTACCGAAATCGTCTTCCCCACCAGGATGGCACTGCTGATGAAGACCACGCGCCTCGTCCCCGCGCGCGCGTGGACCGCGCTGTGGGCTCGCACCTCACTGGCCTGACACGGCCCGGCCACCACACCCAGCACCAGGGAACCCGGAGGACACCATGAGACTGCAGAAGACCGTCGTCGTCGACAAGCCGCTGGACACGGTGTTCGGCTACCTCTCCGATTTCACCACGACGACGGAGTGGGACCCGGGCACCGTGCTGACCGTGAACCAGCATGGCGACGGAGGGGCCGGCACCACCTACCTGAACACCTCCACGTTCCTCGGCCGGCAAACCCAGCTGACATACGTCGTGCGTGAGTTCGTCCCCGTCCAGCGCGTCCAGCTCCGCGGGGAGAACAAGACGGTCATCGCCGTCGACACGTTGAGCTTCCGCAGGGTCGACGGCGGCACCGAGGTGACCTATACCGCCGAGTTCACCGTGAAAGGCCCGTCCCGTCTCCTTGCCCCCCTGCTCAGGCCCGCCTTCGAGCGGCTCGGCACAAAGGCGCAGACCGGCATGCGCGATGCGCTGAACCGGCTCTGACCCGCACCTGATTGCCGTAAGTACAGCGCATGCAGCAAACTAGGCCTATGCCGTACGGCCCACCTCCCAGGGGGTCCCGCCCTGCTAAGGAATCCCGCACCAAGGAGTCCCGCACCAAGCCCGTCCGGATCACGGTCGACCTGACCCCGGCCGACTATCAGATCCTGAACCGCTGGCTGGCCAGGGCCGGCGTGGAGCTTGATCAGCCGGTCAGCAGGACGACTCTGGCCCGGGCGATCGGGGCCATGATCCGGGCAACCGCGGCCGACCACGTTGTTAACGACGTCGTGCTCGACCTCCTGCGCAAAGAGCAGTCCTGAAGACAGGCCCGGGCCGCTTACCGTCCCCTGGCCACAGCGGCCGCGCAATGAAATGCGCTAACTAGTACGTCGATGTCCGCTGAGGTCCGCTGGTTCTCGCGGCGGTTGTCACTCAGCTGATTTAGTCACGTCGCACCAGCGCTTGCTGCGCAAGCAAGGCGATGCAGGTGAACCAGGCATCCCGGGGAGCTGCCCGGAAGCGCCTGGGCCGAGCGCGCCCCGGGCACTTCGTGAGCACCATTGCGCTGCAGGTGACGGCGCGAGTGGCGGGCGAGCCCTGTAGGCCGGTTACCGTCACCCGCACTTTCCTGACCAGCGCTCACTCTCTCGCAGGCCATCTGACCTGCACTTTTACCCGCCAACGGTTGTCAGCGTTTGTTGCCCGTGCGTGGTCTCGGGCGGAACTGTGACGGAACTGGCGCGCCCAAGATTACCCGCTTCCACGCCACGGCGCGGGCTTTCGCGATGCCCCCTTACACAGAGCGGCCCGCCGCGGTGCGAGCACACCACGACGGGCCGCTATCTGCATCCCGCTACCGAAGAGGAGCGGAAGCGCTAGATCGTTGACCGGGAATTATGGGCAGCTCAGTGGTCGTAGGCGATCAGGGAGCGCTTGACGGGCGCGCCGATCTGCCAGTTGAACCAGATGGCGGCGTTGAGGGCGAGCAGGCGCTGGACGACGCGGGCCCACAGCCCGGCGGGGACCCGGCCGCCGTGGCGTTCGAGGCCGAGCTGGTTCTTCAGCGTCCAGATGATCGCCTCGACCCGCTGCCGCAGCCAGTTCGGGAAGTAGCGGGGGTCCTTCTCGTCCTTGCGGGCCGGGCGGATCAGGGTCAGGCCCAGGTCCGGGCTGGCGAAGAACGCTTCGGTGTCCTCGCCGGACAGGCCCTTGTCGGTGACGATGGCGGTGCCCGGCGCCGGGCGGTTGGCGGGCTGGCGCTCCAGCATGGTGCGGGCCTGCTCGCGTTCGCCGGCCAGCTTGGGGTTGGCCAGGGCGAACCCGGTCACGGTCCCGTCGCAGGTCAGATCAGCAGCAGCTTGGCGCCCCAGTACCAGCGGGAATGGCTGGGGCAGTACCCGTAGCCCGCCCATCCGGACAGGCCAGAGCGCTTGGCGGTGATGACCGACTGGCCGCACGGGATGGGCGTGGCGTCCATCAGCCGCAGCATCTCCGCGCTGCCCGGCGTCTGGTCGGCCAGCCACCGCAGCGCGGCCTCCATCAGCGGCGCCGCGCTCTTGAGCCGCTGGTTGTACTCGCTTTGGCCCAGCAGCCGCGGGAACAGGTGCCCGACCCGGGCGGCGGCGGCGCGCAGCCAGTGCCGCTCGTCGTCATAGCGCAGCAGCACCTGCGCCACCGCCAGGCAGACCAGCTCCGCGTCGGTCACCTCCGGCGGCTTGCCCGGCCCGGACCGGGCCAGCCCCAGCGAGGGGATGATGCGGTCGGTCAGCTCCACGTAGAGTGCGGTCAGAAGAGTGTCCAGGTCGGCGATCACGATGACTTCCCAAGGTCAGACGTGTGTAGACACGCCGATCTTGGACACTCTTCGCCTGCCAGTCACGGATCAAGCGCGGCGTGTCGCAGCACGCCATGACCTGCGCCGAATTACCGGTCAACGATCTAGATT
>CAWELT010000014.1:0-11786 GCA_963809975.1 uncultured Actinomycetes bacterium | reverse complement strand
TCCGCGGCGGGTCTGACGAGCGGGTGAAAGCGCCGGGCGGTTCGCCGGTGGTGGCGTCCGCGCAGGTCACACCGAGGGGATGCCGGCCGCTTGATCGTCCGCCGTATTGACTGGTTGGTCCTGCGGCGCGGTGCGCGGTCAGCGCGGACGAGTGGCCCGAGTGGTGCGTCAGCTGATCTAACGTAATGACGACCACCTGAGCTACAGGCGCATTAGGGTGCCGAATCATGAATGATTGGCCCAACGGCTGGTACCGGGATGAACCCGGGCAGCGTGGAGCACGTCAGGTACCGTCCGCCGGAGCGGGCGGCGGCCGCGGCGCATGGCCTCAGCAGCCACCCGCGGGGCGGCCCCCTGCTCCGCCCCCGACGAGGCGCCCGGGGCTGGGCGGACCGGGAACCGGCCGGCGGCGGAGGTTCTGGGGCCAGCCGGGACGCCGCGGGCGGCGGATCGCCCTGATCGCCGGCGCGGTCGTGGTGGTCCTGGTCCTGGCCGTCGTCACCTCGTACTTCTACCTGGACTCCAAGCTGAACCGGTCGGTCGCGCTCCCGGCCTCCTCGGCCCAGTCCGCGGGGCAGAACTGGCTGATCGCCGGGTCGGACAGCCGGCAGGGCCTCTCCCGGCAGCAGATAGACACCCTGCACGTCGGGAACGACGTCGGGACCGAGAACTCCGACTCCCTCATGCTGCTGCACATGGGCGGCGGCAGGCCGGTGCTGATCAGCATCCCGCGCGACTCCTACGTGCCGATCCCGGGCCACGGCACCAACAAGATCAACGCGGCCCTCGGGTTCGGCGGCCCGACCCTGCTCATCCAGACCATAGAGAACGCCACCGGGCTGAACATCAACCATTACCTGGGGATCGGGTTCGGCGGGCTGGTCAGCGTGGTGAACGGGGTGGGCGGGGTGAACATGTGCCTCCCGACCGCGCTGCACGACTACGACTCCGGCGCCAACCTTCCCGGCGGGCTGTCACACCCTCGACGGCGCGCAGGCGCTGGCTTTCGTCCGGGACCGTCATTCGTTCGCCGACGAGGACCTGCAGCGTGAACAGGATCAGCGGGCGTTCCTCAAGGCGCTGCTGGCCAAGGCCACCGGCCCGGGCGTATACCTCGACCCGTTCACCGCGCTGCCGTTCGGCTCCGCCGCCGCCAACTCGATCTCGGTCGACCAGGGCACGCACCTGTACAACCTCATCTCGGTGGCGATGGCGCTGCGTAACCCGCAGACCGGGACGGTCCCGATCGCCAACGCCAGCTACCCCACGACCAACGCGGGCGACGCGGTGCTCTGGGACCAGACCAAGGCGCTGCAGCTCTTCAACGCGCTGAAGAACAACCAGCAGGTCCCGGCGAGCCTGCTGAGCGGGACGACCGTCGGCTGACGGAAGTCCCGGCCCGGGAACATGCGATCGCACAGGTTCGTCAGGCATGCGATTTGCCAGGCCACGCAGCGATGGATGAGCGGCACCGCGCCCGGCGGGAGCTGGCATGAGCGGCGGAAGCCGACGGGTTCATCACCAGCCTGCCGGACGGCTACGGCACCGTGATCGACGACCGTGATCGGCGAGCAGGGCCTCACCCTGTCCGGCGGCCAGCGCCAGCGGTGTCGCTGGCCAGGGCGCTGATCACCAACCCGGCGATCCTCGTGCTGGACGACGCCACCTCCGCCATCGATGCGGGGATCGAGGCGCTGACCTGGTGCCCGGCGAGGCTGGATCAAGAGAGCTATCCCGGCGTGGTTGGCGCAGGCGAATAACGGAAATGAGGAAGCCGTGGGGCTCTCGGGCGCGACGGTGCTTCTGACGGGTGGATCCTCCGGGATTGGCGCAGCGACGGCGAGGACGCTGGCGGCCGCAGGCGCCAGAATCCTCGTGGCGGGGCGGAACGCGGCGCGGCTGCGGGCCGTCGCCGCGGAGACGGGCGGAATCGCGCTCGCGGCCGATCTTGCGGCACCGGACGGCCCCGCTGCGCTCGCCGAGGCGGCGATGCGAGCCGCCGCCGTCTGGGAGTCCGACGGATACGAGGCCGCAGCCGACGCGGTCCCGCTCCAGGCGCCGGCGCCGGAGCCGATGAGCTGGACCGTGCCGCTGCCTGGTCTGCCTGGTCTGCCTGGTCCTGCCCGGGCCTGGGCCCGCGGCCGACGGGATGGTGATCGCCACCGTGCCCAGACTGGATCACGCTGAGCCTGCCGGGCATCTGCCCACGGGACCGCTACCGGCGACGAGCGGCATCGACATCCTGATCAACAACGCGGGCGTTGGCTGGGCCGGCCCGCTCACGGAAATGAGCGCCGCGAAGGTCGCCCACATGGTGGCCGTGAACCTGACGGCGCCTATCGAGCTGACGAGGCTGCTGACGCCCGTGCTCGGCGCCGGCGGCCGGGGCCGGGTGGTCTTCATCTCCTCTATCGCCGGCACTACCGGAGTGACGCAGGAGGCGGTCTACGCGGCGACCAAGGCGGGACTCGGATGCTTCGCCGAGAGCCTCAGGTACGAGCTGGCGGGCACGGACGTTGGCGTGTCGGTGGTCGTCCCCGGTGTCGTCGACACGCCGTTCTTCGCCCGGCGGGGAAGTCCTTACGGCCGCAGAAGGCCCATCCCGGTGTCCGCGCAGCGGGTGGCCCGGGCCGTGCTGACCGCTATCGAGCGCGATCAGGCGATGACTTTTGTCCCGCGCTGGTTCGGCTTCCCAGCATGGCTGCACGGCACCGCGCCCGGGACGTTCCGGGCGCTCGCCGCCCGTTTCGGTTAAGCAGGCTCCTCGCTGCCCCGGTGCCGCAGGAAGCGGATGAACTCGACGCCCTCCCGCAGCCGCCGCTTCATCATCTCCGGGCTGCGCAGCATTTCCGCGGACATTTCCGCGATTTTGCCCGCGCGGAAATAGAACTGCTTGTAGAAGTCCTCCACGGAGTCATAAATCTCAGTCCGGTTGAGGTTGGGGTAATTGAGCGCGGCGGTTTGGATGCCGCGCTCGTCGGTCAGCTTGCTGTCGTCCTCGGGCAGCCAGCCGTTCTCCCGCGCCTGCCGGTACAGGGCGGTACCCGGGTAGGGAGCGGCGATTGAGACCTGCAGCGAATGCGGGTTGATCTCCTTGGCGAACCGGATGGTGTCCTTGATGGTCTGCGTGGTCTCCCCGGGAAGGCCGAGGATGAAGGTGCCGTGGATGGTGATGCCGAGATCGCGGCAGTCCTTGGTGAACTGGCGCGCCCGCTCAACCCGGACGCCCTTCTTGATGTTGATGAGGATCTGCTGGTCCCCCGACTCATATCCCACGAGCAGCAGGCGCAGGCCGTTCTCCCGCAGTACCTTGAGCGTCTCGTACGGCACGTTCGCCTTCGCGTTGCAGGACCAGGTCAGGCCGAGCTTGCCCATGCCGCGGGCGATCTCCTCGGCGCGCCGCCGGTCGTCGGTGAAGGTGTCGTCGTCAAAGAACACCTCCTTGACCGTGGGGAACAGCCCGGTGATGCGGGCCATCTCGCCCAGGACGTGCTCGGCGCTCCGCGTGCGGTAGCGGTGACCGCCGACCGTTTGCGGCCACAGGCAGAAGGTGCACCGCGAGCGGCAGCCGCGCCCCGTGTAGAGCGACACGTACGGGTGCTTGAGGTAGCCGATGAAGTAGTCGTCGACGTTCAGGTCGCGCTGGTACACGTCGGTGACATACGGCAGGCGGTCCATGTCTTCCAGGATCGCCCGGTCTGCGGTGTGCACGACCGTGCCGCCGGGATCCCGGAACGTCAGGCCCTTCACGTCGGCCATGGGGCGCCCTTCGGCAATCTCAGCGATGGTGAAGTCGAACTCCTCGCGGGCGACGAAGTCGATCGCATCCGACGCGAGCAGGGAGGCCTCTGGTTCGACCGCGACCTTGGCGCCGACGAACCCGACCGTCAGCGCCGGGTTCGCCCGTTTGAGCGCCTCCGCCACCTGAACGTCCCCGGTGAAGGAAGGTGAACTCGTATGCAGCACCGCCAGCTCGTACTGGCGGGCCAGCGGTAGCACGTCGTCCAGGCTGAGGCCCGCCGCGGGCGCGTCGACCAGCCTGCTGCCGGGCACGATCGCCGCGACCTGGGCCAGCCACGTCGGGTACCAGAAGGACCGGATCTCCCGCTTCGCCTGATAGCGCGAGCCAGCCCCGCCGTCGAACCCCTCATACGAGGGAGGGTGCAGGCATAGCGTGCGCATCATTACACTCCCGCCCTACTTCCCTCACCCGGGTTCCTGTTTCACAGCCGACTGCACCGGGAGGACCCGGATGTCTGACATCAGCTCCACAGGCATCAGCCCGTCCGGCCACGGCACGACCGCCCCAGATGTTCTAGCGCGTTGATGTCCCGGTCGTGCCGGGTACGCAGGACGGGCACTGCCACGTCCTCGTGTTCAGGCTCAGCGCTGCGAGCAGATGCCCGCACGCCGAGCACGTCTTGCTAGCTCGGGTACCAGCGGTCGATCACGATCAGGTGCCGTCCCACCCTGGCCGCCTTGTATTCCATCATCCGGCGGAAGGTGCCCCACCCGCAGTCGCTGATGGCCTTGGCCAGCGTCCGGTTGCGGACCATGTTTTTCACGGCCAGGTCCTCGACCACGATCACGTCATGGTCGCGGACCAGGCCGGGCCGAGCGCGGTGCAGGAAATCGGCGCGGGACGCGCGGACCTTCCGGTGCGCGCGGGCGACCTTCGCCTTGGCCTTGCCCGGTTCGCGGAACCGCTCTGGCAGCGGGCCAGCCTGCGCTGATACCGGGCCAGGCCCGTGCCCGGCGGGCCAGCTTCCGCGGGTTCGCGATCTTCTCCCCGTCGGAGGTCACCGCGAAATCCTTGATGCCCAGGTCCACGCCCACGACAGCGCCCGTCGCGGGGTTGCTCCGGGTCAGCGACCTCGACGGCGAGGGAGACGTACCAGCGCCCGCACGGATCCCTGGAGACGGTCACCGTCGCCGGGTCGAGAGCAGCAGGTCCACGTCCGGCCACGACCACACAAACGCCAGCGGCGCGTCGCTCTTCGCCAGCCACAGCGCCCGTTTTCATCCGGAACGCCGACCGGGTGTAGGTCGCGGACTGGCGGCTGTCGCGGGACTTGAACCTCGGGTACCGGGCCGCTTCGCGAAAAACGCCCGGAACGCCTTGTGCTGGTGCCGCAGCGCCTGCTGCAGCGGGACCGACGACACCTCGCAGGAACGCCAGGTCCGGGTCCTTCTTCATCACGGTCAGCGCGCGTCGGACGCGGCGTAGGACAAGCCCTTCCCCTCGCCGTGGTATCAACTCGGTGCCGTTCGGCGAGGGTCCGGTTCCACACCAGGCGACGCACCCGAACGTCCGCGCCAGCATGCTGCTGCTGCGCGCCGTCGGGTAGCCCGGCATTTATACGCCGTCCTCACCCTTACAGAATACCCGGCATGACCGTCAAACCACGGTGACACGCCGTTCGCCATTCCTCCCCGCCCTGAAAACGGGCATCCTTGCAAGTGTGTGAACCTGCCTCCTTAGGTGATCACGCCGGTGACGGCCCTGCCGGCCAGCCAGAGCCACCCCGGGCAACATCGCCGCCCATCACCCCAGTGTCACTGCTCATGACCATCAGCGCCACCAACCCGATGAGGGTCTCCGAAAGCAGCCAGCGGTGTGCCGTACGTGACCGTGCGTACTTGCACAGCGCTGCACCTCATTCGCTATCTTCTCCCGCCCATCACATCCCGCCACAATGCCACGGCTCACTCCGGCGGCGATCCCACGGCTCCGGTCCGGGCGGCATGTTCTGCTGCGCGAGGTGGCCCTGCCCCCGACGGTGGCCATGGCCCCGGGGCCAGCCGGGTGCTAGGCCCGGCGGGGGAACTGGCCGAAATCGGGAGCGCGCTTGGCCTTGAAGGCTTCGCGGCCCTCCTTGGCCTCCTCGGATCCGTAGAACAGCAGGTTGGCGTCGTGGGCGAGCTGCTGAATGCCCGCGTAGCCGTCCTCGGCGGCGTGAAAGCTCGCCTTCATCAGGCGCAGCGCGAAGGGCGAGAGCGCCAGCATCTCGCGGCACCACTTCACGGTCTCCTGCTCCAGGTTGGCCAGCGGGACCACCGTGTTGACCAGGCCCATCTCCAGGGCCTGCTGGGCGTCGTACTGCCGGCACAGGAACCATATTTCCTTGGCCTTGCGCGCGCCCACGACCTGGGTGAGCAAGGAGGCGCCGAAGCCACCGTCGAACGAACCGACCCTGGGCCCCACCTGGCCGAACCTCGCGTTGTCGGCGGCGATGGCCAGGTCGCACACCAGCTGCAGCACCTGGCCGCCGCCGATCGCCCAGCCGGCCACCATGGCCACGACCGGCTTGGGCGTACGCCTCATCTGCACGTGCAGGTCGGTGACGTGAAAGCGGCCCGTGCTGGTCGCGTCGGCCTGGTAACCGCTGTCGCCGCGCACGCGCTGGTCACCCCCGGCGCAGAAGGCCTTTTCGCCTTCACCGGTCAAGATGATGACGCCGACTGACTCCTCCTCACGCGCCTCGTTCAGGGCGTGCGATACCTCGATGAGGGTCTGCGGCCGGAACGCGTTGTGCACCTCGGGGCGGCAAATGGTGATCTTCGCGATGCCGTCGCCGGTGGTCTCGTACCGGATGTCCTCGTATTTGCCGGACTCGTGCCAGGCAATCTCCGCCGGGTCGGCTTGTGGCTTACTATGCTGTCCATTTTGTCACGCGCGAGCTACCAGTGGTGAGCCCGGACCTAGCGGAATCCTGATGAGCAGTTCCCCCGATAACCATCGTTAGCAGCCGAGAAGTCGTTCCTCTGGCTGTACCTGTCATTCTGGCGCGAGAAGCATTTTCACGATCTCCCGCTGCCTTGAAAACGATCGTTTACTGGAGTAGTTTCCGTTCCAGTAGCCTCACGGACGAGACGGCCCCGGCCAACGAAGGACGGATTCTCCATGGACCAGCTCACTGACGTGACGTATGAAGTCGACCACGGCCTCGCCTGGATCACGATCAACCGGCCGGACCGCTACAACTCCTTCCGCGCCCGCACGGTCGATGAGCTGGTCGAATGCTTCAAGCGCGCGTGGACGCGACGAAGTCGGCGTCATCTGCGCTCACCGGCGCCGGCGAAAGGCGTTCTGCGCCGGCGGCGACCAGAAGCAGCGGCATGAAACCGGCGACTACGGCCCGACGAACAGCGGCCTGTTCGAGCTCGACAGCTGCGCCGGCTCATCCGGGCCGTGCCCAAGCCGGTCATCGCGGCCGTCAACGGCTTCGCCATCGGCGGCGGGCACGTGCTGCACATTCTCTGCGATCTGACGATCGCCGCCGACAACGCGATCGGTTCGGCCAGAACGGGCCCGCGGGTTGGCTCGTTCGATGCCGGGTTCGGCACGGGCTATATGGCCAGGATCATCGGCGAGAAGCGCGCCCGCGAGATCTGGTTCCTCTGCCGTCAGTACAGCGCCGAGCAAGCCGAGGCGTGGGGCCTGGTCAACGAGGTCGTTCCCGCCGCCCAGCTCAGGAACGAGGTCCGATCGTGGGCGGACGAGATCCTCCGTCTCTCCCCCACCACGCTCAAGGTGCTGAAGCAGTCGATGAACACCGACACCGAGCACTTCGCGGCGATCGGGCAGATCGCCTTTTCCAGCCTCAAGCTGTTCGAGGTCTCCGCCGAAGCCAAGGAGGGCATCACGGCCTTCAACGAGAAGCGTGCCCCGGACTTCTCCGCCTACCGGGGCAGCGGGCCGGGCGGGACACGGTCGCTGCCTGGCCATACGGGCCTCTTTACCATCGATCGATCGTTTACACCACGACCGATCGCCGGATGATGCCAAACGGACAAGACATTATGCCTTACGCGGATAACGACCGTTTACAAGCGGACGCTATGATCGTCTCGTGGACCAGGAACGAAGGATCTTGGACACGGCCGCGGCCGCCTTCTACTGAGAAGGGCTTTCACGGTGTCGGCGTAGACGAGCTGGGAAAACGAGCCGGGCTCAGCGGGCCGACGCTGTACCGCTACTTCTCCAGCAAGAGAGATCCACGCCGCCGCTTCTCCGGCGGCAGGACGAGCTCAGTCAGGCGGACCGCGTGTCCCGAAGACCCGTCGTCTCCGGCTGATCAGATAGCTGTCTGCGGTGAGCCAGCCGCTTTCGACCTGTGCCAGCGAGAGGACCGGTCACTAACCGGGGCGTGGCAGCGCCACTTTAACCACCGGCGCAACAGTACGTGGCCCGGTGGGAGGCGGTCATCGCCCGGTGCGTGCCCGGGGCCGCTGCCAGGGCTACGGTGATCCTTTTTGGGATCAGCACATCGTGGCAGCCGGCGCCGAACGCAGGACTCCAATGGAGCGCGGCGCAAGCCGTGCCGGAGGAATCCGGTCGTTCCCGGCGGGAAGGAGGTCAACGTGTTTGCCGGCCATCGGTGTGGACAGTTGGTAGGCGACACAATCAGGGAGGACAAGCGTTATGGCTACTGAGGACAAGGCGGCGCACAAGGCCACGGAGGTCAAGGGCGACGTCAAGGAGAACCTGGGCAAGGTCACCGGCGACCGGGAGATGGAAGCCGAGGGCAAGGGCGATCAGGTCAAGGGAAACCTCAAGCAGGCCGGGGACAAGGTCAAGGACGCCTTCAAGAAGTAACAGGCGGGCGGGCCGCGGGGGCTGCTGTGCTGCTCCCGCGGCCGCTTTCCGCCTGGCACGGCCCGGCCGCGGCCCGGCCTCACAAGACACCGAACCGGCCGCGGGCTTCGCGCGGCGTACTCCGCCCGGACCAGGGCGTCGCGCAGCCCGTTCTCCTTCGAGAGCTTCACGACGGCACGCTGTACGGCCTCAGCCGCCGGACGGCCAGCGCCCTCGGCGGCGACGTCGGCCGCCACCGCTGCGGCGTCAGCGTGTGACCCATGACATCAGAATCTCGCGCCCTGGCCGTTGTGGTAGTTCTGGGGCATGAACGCACGTGATCTTCTCGGCGCCGTGCTGGATCCCGGGACGTTCCGCTCGTGGGATACCGGTCCGGTCGGCGTGCGGCCGGGACCGGCCTACGCCGCCGACCTGGCCGCGGCGCGCAGGAAGACCGGGCTGGACGAGTCGGTGATCACCGGGACGGGCCTGATCGGCGGGCGCCGCGTGGCGGTGGTGGCGTCCGAGTTCGCCTTCCTGGGCGGATCGATCGGCGTGGCCGCCGGTGAGCTCCTGGCGCGGGCCGTCGAGCGCGCGACCGCCGAGCGCCTGCCGATGATCTCCCTCCCCGCCTCGGGTGGCACTCGCATGCAGGAGGGCACCGTCGCCTTCCTGCAGATGGTGAAGATCACGGCGTCGGTCACCGCGCATAAGGCCGCCCACCTTCCTTATGTCGCCTATCTGCGGCATCCCACCATGGGCGGGGTGTTCGCCTCCTGGGCCTCTCTGGGGCATCTGACGATCGCCGAGCCCGGTGCCCTGATCGGCTTCCTCGGGCCGCGCGTCTACCAGGCACTGAACGGCGCCCCGTTCCCGGAAGGCGTGCAGACTGCCGAGAATCTGCACGCCCACGGGCTGGTCGATGCCGTCGTTGCACCGGGCGAGCTCGCCGCGTTCCTGGACCGGGTGCTCACCGCGCTTACCCCCGCGCCGCGCCAGGCCCCCGCGCCGCGCGAAGCCGCCGCACCGCCGGAGTCCGCCGACATCGCCGGCGGACCGGCGTGGGCGTCGGTCCTGCGCACCCGCGAGGCTGGCCGGCCGGGGCGGCCGACCTGATCCGCGCGGCCGCCACCGAAACGGTGCCGCTGCGAACGGGGCCGCTGCCGCTTGACGGCCTCATTCTCGCCCTGGCGCGGATCGGCGGTTACCCGTGCGTGGTCATCGGCCAGGACCGGCACGGACTCGGTCCCGCCGGGCTGCGCCTGGCCAGACGCGGTATCCGGCTGGCGGCCGAACTGCGCCTGCCGCTGGTCACCGTGATCGACACGCCGGGCGCTGAGCTGTCCGCAGCTGCGGAGCAAGACGGTCTGGCCCCCGAAATCGCCTTCTGCCTGGCCAACCTCGTCACGCACCGGGGACCTACCATCTCGCTGCTGCTCGGGCAGGGAACCGGTGGCGCGGCCCTGGCCCTCCTGCCCGCCGACCGCACCCTCGCCGCCCAGCACGCCTGGCTGGCCCCGCTGGCCCCGGAAGGGGCCAGCGCCATCGTCTACCGCGACACCAGCCACGCCGCGGAACTCGCCGCCCAGCAGGGCGTCCGCTCCACCGACCTCGCCGCCCTCGGCATCGTCGACCGTGTGATCCCTGAGGCGTTCGGCGGCACCCCCGGCTGCGACCTCGTGCAGGCGCTGAGCAGGGACCTCGGTGAGGCACTGGGTCAGGAACTGGCGGACGTGACGGCGCAGGACGAGGAAGCGCGGCTGGCGGCGCGCGCCCACCGCTTCCGGCACCTCGGCCTACCTCGGTAGGCCAGCGGCGCGCCGCACGCGGGTGATCCAGATCCGGCCGGCGAGGATGGAGCGATGAGCAGCGCCCGGGAAATCGCCCTTGACCTCATCCAGTTCATCGACGCCTCGCCGTCGCCGTATCACGCCGCCGCCGAGGCCCTGCGCCGGCTGACCGGGGCCGGGTTCACCGAAGTGGCCCAGGCGGAGGCGTGGCCGTCCGGTCCCGGCCGCTACGTTGTGGCCGAGGGCGGGTCGCTGTTCGCCTGGATCGTCCCGGCGGGCGCGGCCCCCGGCACCCGGTTCCGGCTGCTCGGCGCGCATACCGACAGCCCGACGCTCCGGGTCAAGCCCCGGCCGGATACCGGCCGCGCCGGCGTCCGGCAGCTCGGCGTCGAGGTCTACGGCGGCCCGCTGCTCAATTCGTGGCTCGATCGCGATCTGGGGCTGCGCCGGCCGGGTGGTGGTGCGCGCGCCCGAAGGTCCCCAGGTGCGGCTGGTGCGGGTTCACCGGCCCCTGCTGCGGGTCCCGCAGCTCGCGATTCACCTGGACCCCGGCGTGCGCGACGGCCTGAAGCTCGATGCCCAGCAGCACGTCGTGCCGATCTGGGCGCTCGGCGACCCGGACCCGGGCGGGTTCGCGCGCTTCCTCGCGAACGAGCTGGCGGTATCGCCGGAGGACGTGATGAGCCACGACGTGGTGACCTACGACGTGTGCGGCGGCACCCTGGCCGGAGCCGATGAGGAGTTCGTGAGCTCGGGCCGCCAGGATGACCTGGCCTGCTCGCACGCGAGCGTGACCGCGCTGTGCGATCTGGCCGAAGAGCCCGCGGCGCAGCACGTCAGCGCGATCGTGCTGTTCGACAACGAGGAGATCGGAAGCCAGTCGGCCACCGGCGCACGCGGGGCCTGGCTGGGCCGGCAGATGGAGCGCAGCGTGCTCGCCCGCGGTGGCGGCCGCGATGACTTCCTGCGCGCCGTGGCGGAATCGCTGCACGTCTCCGCCGACATGACCCACGCCACGCACCCCAACTACACCGACCGGCACGAGCCCGGGCACCGGGTCGCGCTCGGCGGCGGGCCGGTGGTGAAGGTGAGCGCCAACGTCTTCTACAGCACGACGGCCCCGACGCACGCGGCTTTCCTGCTCGCGACGGAGCAGGCCGGGGTGCCCGTCCAGTACTTCGTCAACCGCAGCGGCGTGCGCAGCGGTTCGACGATCGGCCCCATCGTGGCCGCGGGCCTGGCGATGCCGACCGTCGATGTCGGCAACCCCACGCTGGCCATGCATTCGGCGCGGGAGCTGACCGGGACGGCGGACGGCGCGATGATGGTGGCGGCGATGAAGGCCTTCCTGACCCCGGCCTAGCCCGCCGGCCGGGGCGACGCGGCGCTTGGCGCAGAAAGACCGAGGGCGGAAATGG
>CAWELT010000013.1:0-121889 GCA_963809975.1 uncultured Actinomycetes bacterium | reverse complement strand
GCGGCGTGACGCTGGACTTCACCGAGGCGGTGATCACGCAGCCGCTGCTGCGCATCACCGCCGAGGTGAGAGGCGGCGGGCTCAGCCTGATCACCAGGCCCGGCATCGTGGTGGACGCCGGTGACATATCACAGCACGGCGGGAGCGTCACGCTGCCCGAGCCGCCTGGCCCTGGCGTCCCTGTCCAGCTGCGCGTCAAGATCGCAGGCTCGGTTCGCGGCGCAAGCATCACCGCCGGGCCGCCCCCGCCGCCCCGCCGGCCGCGGCGCACGTTCTGGCAATGGCTGCGCCGCGCCCCGCGTCCCCCCGCCATCGCCGCCTAGCGTCGATGCCGGGTGCCGGAGGGAGCCGCAGATCTCCCGCGCACGCGGCCAGTCCACCCCATGGGGGCGGCCGCTCTCGGCTGCCCATGCGGCGAATGCGGCAGAGCCTGCTCAGCCATGCATCCCCGGAAACGACATGGCGGCATCGGCAGCTCGCGACGCATTCAACCGTCGTCGGCTTTGCCGCAAGACTGCATTTGGTGGCGGTAAACGCCGCGATGAGTGACTCCAGGCGAGGCCCGGCATCTGCGCGATACGCTCGCGGTGATGCGAGCGCCCCGGGGGCACGAGGTGACAGGCGCTGGTGCCGGGCTGAGGAGGTCCGACGGTGACTGGTGATTTCTTCCGGAGCGTGCTGCCGGAGAGCGAAGACGAAGCCGACCTGCCCGACATCGACACCAGCGTGGCGCACATCGCCCGCGTCTACGATTACTGGCTGGGCGGCAAGGACCATTTCGCAGCCGACCGGGAAGTCGGCGACGCGGTGCTGGAGATCCACCCGGAGACCGTCTTGTCGGTGCGGGCCAACCGGGCGTTCCTGGCCCGCGCGGTCCGCTACCTCACAGCGCAGGGCATCCGCCAGTTCCTCGACATCGGCACTGGCCTGCCGACGGTCGAGAACACCCACGAGGTGGCGCAGGCCGCAGCCCCCACCTCCCGCGTGATGTACGTCGACAATGACCCAATCGTGCTGACCCACGCCCGCGCCCTGCTGACCAGCCGCCCGGAAGGCGCCACCGCCTACCTCGACGCCGACGTCCGTGACGTGGACACGGTTCTGGTGGGCGCCCGGGAGCTGCTGGACTTCAGCCAGCCGATCGGCGTCATGCTGGTCGCGCTGCTGCACATGCTCGGCGACGAAGATGATCCATGGGGGCTCGTAGCCCGGTATATGGCGGCGGTGCCGCCAGGCAGCTACCTGGTGCTTTCGCATCTGGCCAGCGACGTTCAGGCCGAGACGATGGCCGAGATGGGCCGCCGCATCAACGAGTTGATGCCCGAGCACGTGCACATGCGGACCAAGGACCAGGTCACTTCGTTTTTCGGCGGGATGCCGCTAGACGAGCCGGGAGTGGTCCTCACCCACCAGTGGCGGCCGGACATAGGGGCCGCCGGCGCCGGAGGCGTCTTGTGGGCCGGCGTCGCGCGCAAGCCCTGAGCATCATCTGCCCGGGTTACCTCATACCGCGGCGGCGCCCCGCCGGCCGGTTTGCCCCTCCCCTGCGGTCTTTCCGGTCGTGAGGGCGGCGGTGCGGCACGGTGCAGCTCCGCGAGCTGTCCGCCCCGGCCCTTGAGCGACAAGGGGGAAGATACCCCGTCAGAGGTAAAACCCTATCTTTGTTTGGGTGCCTGCTTTCGGAGTCTGCACCACGCCTCGAGGTTGTCGAGCTCGTTGCCGCGGTGGGCGCGGTGCTGCTGCGTCCAGGTTTCGTCGTGGAGGGGATCGACCGTCATGACCACGTTCGTGCGGTCACCGGCGGGCTCGATGTCGATGGTCGTCAGGTGCTCATACGGCTCGTGGCCGGGCACGAAGTCGATCAGTGACAGGTAGGCGAGGCGAGTCGGCGGTGCAACCTCGGCGAACGTCTTGCGCACCTCGGCCGAGAGCGGATTGCCGGTATTGCGCATGAACGCCACCTGTTCCGGCGCGGTCGCGGTCATGGTGTACCGCAGCTGACCGCCGGGCCTGAGCTCGAGCTCGCTCACCCGGCTTTCGAAGCCGTCGGGGGCAAACCACTCCCCCAGGCCGGCGGCGGTGGTCCACAGCTCCCAGATAAGCTCCGCCGGAGCGTCGTACGTGCGCTCGAGCCGCGCCGCGTTCGGGCTGGGCGTGGGTTCGGTGGTCATCGATTCTCCTCGGTTGTGCCGCCTCCTCCCGGGCGGATCTACAGCAGTGACGAACGGCCAGGCGCCGGACGGACACCACCGGCGCGGGAAATCTCCCCGGTGATTGCTGTCTGTCTACGGCGGCGCTGTTCGTCTGATACTTGAAACCGGCATCGGCCCGTGACTGGAGGACTCATGCAGTACGCGTTGCTGGCCTACGCCCCGCCCGCGGGCACGGACCGGGCCACCCGCCCGATCCCGGGTAACCTTGCCGCCCTGCTCGACCGGCCGGACGTCACCGGCTGGGCCCGCCTGCACGCTGACCAGTCGGCGACGACGCTGCGCAACGACGACGGGCGGGTGCTGCTGACCGACGGACCGTTCATCGACAGCAAGGAGTACCTGGCCGGCCTGTTCCTGATCGAGGCCGACAATCTCGACGGGGCACTCGCCATCGCCGGGGAACTGCTCCAGGAGACCAGGCCCGGTGTCGCGATCGAGGTGCGGCCCCTCCTCGACGGGCGCTTCCGTGGTGCTTGATGCCGTCTTCCGCGGCCAGTGGGGCCGCGTGCTGGCAACACTGGCCGGCATCCTGGGCGACATCGAGCTGGCCGAAGACGCGGCCGCCGAGGCGTTCGCCATCGCCGCCGAACGCTGGCCACACGACGGGGAACCGGCCAACCCCACCGGCTGGCTGGTCACGACCGCGCGTAACCGCGCCATCGACCAGCTGCGCCGCCAGCAGGTCCTGGCCGCGAAGACGACGCTGCTCGCCCGCGGCCTCGGGGCCGGGCCGCAGCCACCGGAGGCCCTCATGAACGACGCCGCTACCATCCCGGACGAGCGGCTGGAGCTGATCTTCACCTGCTGTCACCCGGCGCTCGCCCTCGAGGCGCGGGTGGCGCTCACCCTGCGCACCGTCGGGGGCCTGTCCACCGACGAGATCGCGCTGGCGTTCCTCGTCCCGTTCCAGACCATGAGCAAGCGACTGACCAGGGCCAAGCACAAGATCCGCGACGCGGGCATCCCGTTCGCCGTGCCGCCCGATCACCAGCTACCCGACCGGCTGGCGGCCGTCCTCGCCGTGGTCTACCTGATCTTCAACCAGGGCTGGGGTGGCGGCCGACGCCGACCTCGCCGCGGAAGCGATTCACCTCGGCCGGGCACTGGCCGACCTCATGCCGGACGAGCCGGAAGTACTCGCGCTGCTGGCGCTGATGCTGCTGCACGACGCCCGCAAAGCGGCCCGCCTGCGCGACGGGCAGGTCGTCCCCCTCGACGACCAGGACCGCACCCTGTGGGACACGCGGCAGATCGACGAGGGCCGGGCGCTGCTGCAGCGGGCCATGACACGAGGGCGCACCGGGCCCTACCTGGTCCAGGCGGCCATCGCGGACCTGCACCTGTACCAGCCCCGCGACTGGCGCCAGATCGCCGCCCTGTACGAAACGCTCGCCCGGCAGACCGGCTCCCCGATCGCCGAGATGAACCGGGCCATCGCCGTGGCCGAGATCGACGGGCCCGAAGCCGGCCTGGTCATCCTCGACCGCCTCGATCTCGGCCATTACCGGTACTTCCACTCCACGCGGGCCAGCCTCCTGCGTCGCGCCGGCCGGCCCGGTGAGGCCCACGACGCGTACCGCCGCGCGCTCGACCTCGCGCAGACCGGGCCCGAACATCGCTTCCTTCAAGACCGGCTGGCCGAGACAGCACCCTCCGTTCCGAGCCAGCCCGGCTGCGCCAGCACATGATCGACGAACCATGGCACCGGCGGCGAGGTTAGGCCGGGCGAAGCTGTAGGTCCCGTGGGACGCCACGGTGGCTGCTGACGAGCGGCGGCAGGTGGGCCATCACTGGCTTCAGCTCGCAGGTGGCCCTGATCGTGTCTCGCCGCTGGGAATCTGCGGCCGTCGGCGCAGCGCGGGAAACAGCGGGCCGGGACCGGGCTGGCGCGGGGCCAGCCGCGCCTTGCAATCGACGGCGAGTGCCCCGTCCGGACTGACCAGGATCGGGTTGAGGTCGAGCTCGGCTAGTTCGGGAACTTCCCCGGCCACGCGCGCGACCTGCTCGAGCACCGTCACAAGCGCCCGGCGGTCCACTTTCGGCGCGCCCCGGTAGCCGTCAAGCAGCGGCGCGGCGCGAAGCGACGCCACCATGGCGTCGGCTGCGCCGGGTTCGAGCGGCGGGACGGCAAAGGCACGGTCCTGCAGCAGGTCCGTCATCACCCCGCCGAGGCCGGCCATCACGACCGGGCCGAAGTCGGGATCGGATGCGAGCCCGACGATCGCCTCGACACCCCACGGTGCCATCGGCTGGATGACCGCACC
This sequence comes from uncultured Actinomycetes bacterium, assembly GCA_963809975.1. Taxonomy (GTDB): domain Bacteria; phylum Actinomycetota; class Actinomycetes; order Streptosporangiales; family Streptosporangiaceae; genus Bog-532. The sequence continues at coordinate 117,412 of CAWELT010000013.1, read as the reverse complement.
GCCCATCTGCGCCCCGAGCCGCGATTCCATCGTCTCGTACGCGGCGCGTACCGCATCGGCGTCGCCCAGGTTCAGCGCGACGCCGCCCACGTCGGTCTTGTGGACGACCTCGCCGGAACGGGCCTTCAAGACGACCGGGAACCCGACGGCCTCGGCCGCCGCGGCCGCCTCGGCGGCGGTCGCCGCGCCGCGAGTCGGCAGGACGGGCAGGCCGCACGCCGCCAGCAGCCGGGCCCCCTCGTCAAGCCGGAGCCAGCCCCCGCCGGGGCGGCTGGCGAGCGCGGAGGCCACGATCTCGCTGATCACCGGATGATCGGACAGCTCTTCGGGCTCCTCCGCGGGCAGCAGCGTGCGCCGGCGCCACTGCGCGTAGCGGCAGACATGCCCCAGGGCCGCCGCCGCACGCTCCGGTGAGGCAAGCTCCGCGACTTCCGCCGCCCGGGCTGGCATGCGGGGGGCGGCTGCCTCCACGGCGCAGGCGACGACCGGCTTGCCGGCGCGTCGCGCGGCTCGCGTGACGGTCTGCTGCACCGCCGCCGCCGAGATCGCCATGGTCTCGACGACGACGGTGATCACGGCGTCGATCTCATCATCGGCGAGGACGATCTCCAGCGCTTGCTCGAGCATCTCCGCGGTCCCGTCCGCGGTGAGGTCGACCGGGTTGGCGGTCGCCGCCGCGGGGGTGAGGACCTCACCGAGCGCGTGCTGGGTCGCCGCCCCAAGCTCCGGCACGGTCAGCTCACCGCCTTCACACGCGTCGGCGGTGAGGATGAGCGGGCCACCGGAGTTCCCGACGAGCGCGACGCGGCGCCCCGCGGGCAGCGGCGCGGCGAGCAAGATGGCCGAGACGTCGAGGAGTTCCTCCAGACGGTCGACCTTGATGACGCCCGCGCTTTGCAGCAGCGCGGCGACGGTGACTTCCGGGGTCGCCGCGGCCGCGGTGTGCGAACGGGCGCCCCTGGCCCCCGCCGATGTTCTGCCCGCCTTCAGGGCCACGATGGGCTTGGCCGCGCCGACCCGCCGGGCGATGCGGGCGAACTTGCGCGGGTTGCCCAGCGACTCCAGGTACAGCGCGATCACCGCGGTCTGGTCGTCCTGCTCAAAGAAGCACAGCAGGTCGTTCGGGCTCACGTCCAGCTTGTTCCCCACCGACACGAAGCCCGACAGGCCAAGGCCGGCGGCGCGGGTCTGCTCAGCGAGCAGGACCCCGACCGCACCGGACTGCGAGACGAGAGCCAGCCGCCCGGGCAGCGGATCGAGCGAGCCAAACGTCGCGGTCATCCGCACGCCGGGATCGGTGTTCGCGACCCCCAGGCAGTTCGGGCCGACGATCCGCATCCCGTGCGTGCGGGCCACGTCCAGCAGCCGGGTCTCGACCGCAGCGCCCGAGCGGCCCGTCTCGCCGAAGCCCGCGGTGATAATGGTCACGGCGCGCACGCCGATGGAGGCGGCCTCGTCGATCACGCCAGGGACAGCTGACGCCGGAACGGCGACAACGGCCAGGTCGATCGGCTCGGGAATCGACAACAGCGCCGGGAACGCAGGCACACCGCAGACCGCCCGCGCCGCGGGATTGACCGGGTAGACCGTCCCCGAGAAGTCGCCGACGAGCAGGGACCGGACAACCTGATGCCCCACGTTCCCCGGGTGGCGTCCTGCCCCGACGACGGCGATCGAGCGCGGCCGGAGGATCGCCGCGACGCTGGCGGCCTCCGCCGTCGCCTCCCGCTGATCACACGACGCACGGTACGCCGCTGTCGGGCGCAGGTCGATCTCGACCCGAACCGCCGCCGCGCCGCCCCGCCGCCTGCAGCGCAGGCCCGTCGCCGCGAACACCTCCAGCAAGGCCGTGTTCTGCGCCCTGACCTCGGCGATCAAACTCAGGATCCCCTGCGTCCGCGCGTACTCCGCCAGGCTCTCAAACAGCAAAGTCGTCACGCCATGGCCGTGGTAGTCGGCGGTGACGATGAAGCTGGCCTCCGCAGCCAGTGCGGCCGTGCCGGGGCGGTCATAGCTCGCCAGCCCGACCAGCTCGCCCGACACCAGCGCGGCGAAGGCCATCCGGCTGCCGTAGTCCACCTCGGCGAAGCGCGCTGCCGCTTCCAGGCTGAGAGCCTGGCCGGGCCAGGAGCACATGCTGGTGCAGCCTGCCGGGCGACACGGCACCGTGCAGCCCGACCAGCGCCGGCGCGTCAGCCGGGCGGATCGGGCGGACGACGACCGCCTCGCCGTTCCTGAGCAGCCCGTCAAACTCCCACGCCGGGGGATATCCAGCCGGCATCGCCTCGTCGTGTACGGCAGTACCCGAAGCAACCATCGTTATCTCCTCCGGTATCACCGTCGCCGCGTCATCTCGAAATCGCCAGGGCCCGAGGTCCCGGGGCGCCCATGGGCTGGCGAGGGACCACCATGACGTCGACGGCAAGCCTGCTCACCGTGATATTCGCCGCGCCGCCCGTGCTGATCCGTATCGGCGGCCTGGCCCCGGGCAGCGGCCAGAACCCCGTTGTCTGAGCCGGCCAGGGGCCTCTTCGGCCGGGATGGCGTCGGTAGCTTCATTCGGGACTACCCAACACTCCCCCGGCATACCTGGCGCCGCCAGAGCGCCAACAATGAGTGTCCATCAGGTGACCGGCGACACGGCCGCGCCGCGCGCGGTCATCCGTGCCGCGTTCGGCCCGCCGGCGTCGCTGCGAAAGCTGGGTCCGCCCGGCCCAGCGGGCTGCGGCGCGACTGCGGCCTGCCTCGGGTGGTGCTGGCTGGGGCAGGCCGCCGATTCGGCCGATGGCGCAGGCCCGGGAAGGCCCGGGAAGGCCGCGGCCAGCGGGTACCTTAGTCACTGGGCTCGCCCGCGTCGCCGGCTTTGCCTTCTGCTGTGATCTCACCGGCAGCGCGGGCTTCGCTCACCACTCCGCCGGGCTCGGCTGCCGCGACGGCGGGTGCGGTCGGGATCCTGGGCGCGCGCCGTGCTATCGCGGCGGCGATCGATGGATAGATGAGGACCGACAGCACGCCGGCGCCGACCAGGGCCGCCGCGTTAGCGGGAATCATGACACCGTCGCTCAGTCCGATCTCGGCGAGCGCGATCAGCAGCGGCATGGTGGTCGCGGTGATGAACGTCATCTCGACCCGCTGCCGCATGGGCAGGACACGCCGGTAGATCAGGAGTGAGGGCAGGCCGCGGACCACGAGCAGCAGCAGGAAGAAGGCCAGGAGCCGCAGAGGGGCCTGGGCGATGGCCCGGACATCCAGCGTCATGCCCGATACCACGAAGAACACGGGGATGAAGAATCCGTAGCCAACGGCGTCGAGTTTCTCCTCCAGCGGGGTGACGTCCACACCCATCCGGCGGGTCCAGCTGCGCAGGACCATGCCGGCCAGCAATGCGCCCAGCACCACATCCAGACCGAACCGCTCGGCGGCGAACAGCAGCAGGAGCAGCAAGACGATTGACCAGCGCAGGGTTGTCTGCGCGGTCGCTCGCCGGCCCTGCCGGATGACCCTGTCCAGGTTGCCGGCGCCGATGGCCCGGGGCAGGGCGGTCAGAAAGGTCGCCGCGGCGCACACGGCGACGATTGAGATGAACGCGACGAACTCTCCCCGCTTGGTCAGGAACAGCGAGATCGCCACGATGGGGAAGAGCTCGCCGACAGCCCCGGCAGCCAGAACGTACCGGCCGAATCTGCCGGAAAGCATGTCGTTGTCATGCAGGATGGGCAGCAGAGTGCCCAGCGCCGTCGTCGTGAGGGCAAGCCCGATCGGCACGAAGTCGCGCACGAACCCGACCGAGCCCAGACCGGCGACGGCGGCCACGGCGATAACGGCGCTGACCGCCCAGCCCGCCATGGCCAGCTTGCCGGCTTGCTCGCGCAGCAGCTGTGGGTCAAGCTCGTACCCAGCGAGCAGGAACAGGAATCCGAGCCCGATGTTGGCGAGCAGCTGGATGCTGGCGGTGTCAGCCAGGCCCAGCCCATGGGGACCGATCAGGATGCCGCTGAAAATCAGGACAACCACCTGGGGAATGCGCGGCCCGGGAAGCGCGGCCACGATGATAGGCGCGAGCGCCGCCACCAGCGCCACCACCAGCAGCGTTTCCAGGCCTTCCGCGTCCATCCCGGCGCCCCCTCAGTCCGTCATGGCGTCCGCGCGGCCCGGCAGCAACTGTCGCCTGCCAGCCCGCTCCCCCAGCACGCACCCGGCAGGCCCGGAGGGCTGCTGTCCCAGTTGGATCAGTTCAGGATCATGGCCGGCAATTGTCACCTCTCAAGCCACCGTCATCGTGGCTCTGGGAGGCAGACCTGGCTCTGCGGCCCCTTCAAGAGATAAAACATGCCGAAGGGGAAGGCAAGAGGGTCGCTACCTGCAGGCGGCAGCCGAAGGGTTGCCGTTTGCCGCCGGCCGGGCAGGAACCGCCGGCCGGGCAGGAACCGCCGGCCAGGTGGCATCCGCTGCTGCCCGGTGAGGTCACCTATCGTCGTCTTCGTCCCCGGCGCGCCCGTGGTTTCCGGTCACTGGCTGTCTGCGCCCTCGGCGGTCTCCAAGCGGTACTCCTTGTCGATCCGGACCCAGGGCAGTTCCTGCCGCCGCCGCGCCAGTTCGTCGCTGCGCCGCGTCAGCGTCTTCTCCGGCCTCGAGCAGCTTCAGCCGGGCAGGCCGCACGCCGCCAGCAGCCGGGCCCCCTCTTCCCGTGTTCCGCTCTTGTGAGCGGTCGTTGTTTCCCTCCTTTGGTCGTTAACAGCCTGGCGAGGCCCGCGGCACCGATGAGGTCTCACATCGGTGGCGTGAGCCCGGGGACCGACGAGGGCGCGGTGACGATCAGGACTCCGAGTCCGATGACCGCCAGCGCGAATGGCACATCGATGGCGGCTTTCGCGGGCAGGAGCTTCTGGGCGACGGCGACGACGGCGATGACGCACATCCAGGTGATGCTCATGACGCCCAGTACCACCAGCATCAGCATCAGTCCGATGCTCGAGCCGGCGCAGCAGAGCCCGAAACCGAATCCGGAGCGGACGCTCTCGCGGCAGCGCCGGCGGAAGTGCTGCTTGAGCGGCGTGAATTCGTAGACACCGGCCGCGATCACAACCGCGCCGGCCATGCCGGACCCGTGCGGCCGGTACAGCGCATATACGGCGACGCCCACGAGGGTCCAGACGGCAAGGTACGACCCGAGGAATAGCGGCACGGCGCGCAGACGACCGCTGGCATGAGCTCGCCTCAAGACTGCCGGAGCCGCTCCCGGCAGCATCATCGCCGCCATCATCGACACCCATAGGGCGATAAAGAACGCGAACGAACCGAGCCGGGTCGCCACGCCCATGTCCATCCCGTTCATCTGCCGGATCGCGACGACCCAGGATGCGGCGGCGAGGCCGAGCGTCACCGTCAGCGGGGCTGCCGTCGGGCCTGCCCGAGCGCTCGTCATGGCGGCGGAGCGCGAGGTCGGCGTCGCCTCCGTCGGTTCCCTGGAGAAATTCACGTCGGAATTCACTTTGATCTCCACCACATTGCTCATGACGCGACATTGCTCATGACGCGACCGGCTCTATTGCTCATGACGCGACCGGCTCTGCTGATGCGGGCGCCGAGCGGATCGGTGGCGGGCAGCCCCTGGATTCCCCACGTCCAGGCGAACCTGACCGGCGGCTCCACGACGGAGATCGTCAGCGTCGCTTTGTGATGCTCGTCATCCCACTCGACGTATGCCGTGCCGCCTGGTCGCAGGTCGACGGTGGCGCGATCCCCGAACCAGCCGCCGAGCCCTTCTGCGCTGGTCAGCGCCTCCCACACCCGCTGCGGCGGCTGGGCGGGATCGATGGTGCGCTCGATGCGATCCGGGATAGGCATGAGAGAACCTCCGCGTGCAGCAACCCTCCGATTGCGATAATCTATAGCAACCGGGTGGTTGCGTCAAATGGGACATTCGCCTTCTCCGGGTGATTGCGTGCCCGCCGTGCCGCGGCAAGAATGAGTGGACCGCACCCATGGATCCGGCCGGGGGCCCTCGGTGACATGCCCTGCCGGGCTGAGAACCGGCTGGCACTGCGGTCAGCTCGCCGGCTTCGCCGCCAGGTTCTGCTCACGCCGGCGCCGCCGGGCAGCGCGCCACCTCGCCACCGCGGCTCTGGTGCCGAGTCCGATGATGACGATCACGGCCACGCCGAGCACGGCCTTCGTCCCGGCATTTCCGATGCGCTGGGCGATCTCCGCCCCCAGAAAGTAAGAGAGCCCGACGTACATGCCGACCCAGCCGATGCCAGCAACGAGCGCACCGAGCATGAATATCCAGAATCGCACCCGGAAAATCCCCGATACAAAAGCCGGCATGGTAACGGATGCCACGAATTGATAACGGCCGAAGGCGCGGTCGCCTTTGGCGAGCATTTTCAGGCGTGAGTTCTCAAGCCGTCCGGGGTGGTCGAGCAGCCAGCGTCCCTTCCAGACACCGATTTCATAGCCGATTACCGATCCGAGCATCCAGGCGACCATAGCCGTGCCGAGCACGACCCATACGTCGAGCCGGTCTTCCCCGGCGAGCGTGCCCGCCGCGATCAGCGACGCATCACCCGGGCCCCGGCAGGCCGGCTCCATGACCGCCACGAGCACGAACAAGGTGATGTATTCGGACAGATTCACGGGCGGCCGCCCATTCAGCGCTTGGCGAAGAAGTCGCGGATGTTGGCGACCAGCAGGACGAGGGCCGCCAGGGCGAGCAGGCCGGCGATCACCGCGCGCCAGTTGCCGACGGCCGCCAGGATCGCCACCCAGGCCACCACGCCGATGGCGGCAGCCGTGAGGATCGCGAGGGCGAATCGCACCAGATGACCCCGGGCAAAGGCCTCCACGCAGAGCATGCCCCCCGCCAGGACCGCCAGCGCCGGCAGCAGCGCGCCGCCCTGGCCCAGGACGATCACGGCGAGCCCGGCCATGAGGAACGAGGCCGAGACGGTGGACCACGTTTGCAGGACCCGCTTGCGGGTGCGGGCCGGGTCGACGTTGGGCAGAGCCCGGTGCCGCAGATGGGCGTGCGGGTCCTCCGGCGGAAGGCCGAGCTGGGACGCGCGCGCCAGCGCCTCCCGTTCCGCAGCCAGTACCCGGCGGCGCTGGCGCAGCTGCCCGGCGGAGGTCTCCAGCCCGGCCAGGGCGGCGGGGTCGGTCCGCGTTCCGGCATCCCGCAGGGCCCGGCTCCCGGCCTGGGCGCCGCGCAGCCTGTCGCCCAGGCCGTCAAGCTCCTCCCCCGTGGCGGCGATCTGATCGTCCAGCTCGGTCATGCGCGCCGCGACGGCTTCCTGCTCCGCCTTGGCCGAGGGTGCCACCTTGTCCAGGCCTGCCCATCCCACCGGATCGGACCAGGAGAGCCGCACCGAGCCGGTCCGCTCGTAGCGTGGCCCGGCCGGGGCGCGCTCGCCGCCGAACGGATCACCGGTGTCCAGGCCCCACAGTCCCCGGTAATCACGCAGCCACGGCGTCGTATCGTCGACGAGCACGGGACTCCATTCCCGCTCCTCACCGGGGCCCACGGCCGGGCCGTCCCCCCGGCGGTAATCGATGAACGGGATGCCGAACGCGGTGCCCTGGTGTTCGCGGGCCCACGGCAGGAGCAGCCGGGTCAGGCGCCGCGCCGCCGCGAACACGCGCCGGAGCACGGGCGGCTCGACGGTGATCAGGTAGTCCCCGGGCAGGTAGGCGCCCGAGTGCGAACCGGCGCCTGCGAAGACCACCGGGTGGGTATCCCGCCACTCGATGTCGGGGTCGTCCTGCCTGCGGCGCAAGTCATCGCCGGTCTCGTCGTGGGAGGAGAAGGCGACCCAGGCCGGCCGGGCGGCCAGGTCCGGCGGATCCGGCAGGAAAACGGTGACCTGCTCCCAGTCCGCCTCGTGATCGTTGACGCCGCCAAACGTCGACCGCCAGTCGTTCATCGCGTAGAGGAACCAGTACTGCAGCGCGATGAAACCGCGATCCCTGGTGACGTGACCGTAGTAAGGATAGGTGCCGGAGCCGGCGCGGGCGTGGTAAGCCTGTTCGGCGGCGGCCGCCGTGCCGCCGGGAACGCGCCCGCGGACCAGCAGCGACAGCCGGATCAGCGCGTCAATCAGCCGGCCCACCAGCCCGACCACGGCGAACCGGCTGCCCGCCTGCGCAAGCCGTTCTCGTCCTGGCTTACGTCGCCACGCACGGTACTCACGCCAGGTGAGGGGACGCTCCACGTAAGCGGAGCGAGAGGCCCCCGGCGTGGGGTGCGGTCCCCGCCTGCGCCAGCCGCGCGGGGGTCAGCTCCCCCGGCCCGCAGAGCCGCTCGCCTGTCTCCCGCCGCCGCGGAAAGCGCGCGGGGCGGGCCGACCGCCACAGCGCGCACGTGGCCAGGTAGTCCGGGACCGCCATCGGCAGGAAAAGCTCACCGCGGGTGAAGCGCAGTACCGGCTCGTAGCGCCGCAGCAACCGGAGATCCTCGGCCGCGTCATGGGCGGCGGGCGCAATCCCCTCGTCTCCGAACAGGTAGTTCGCAGCCATCGCGCCCCGCACTACGTTCTCGCCAGCCGCAGGCCACCCGCCAGGACATCGGTCATCACAACCTCCCGGCGGGAACCCGGCCCGGCGGTCGGCACTCACGTCCGCCGCCCGCGTTCGCCAGCGTAATGGCTCCCGCGCTGAATCTCCCGTCCGGCCGTCCCGGTCACCGGACGGCGGCATTCTCCCGCGCGGTGAGACTCCCGTCGATCGCAGGAGCGAGGTGACCGGTCCGTGAGCCCGGACCGGTGCCCGGCTCCTGCCCGGAGACGGGCGCCCCGGCGCTGGTCGCTGACGGCCTGGTCAAGCGCTTCGGGGACCGCGGCGCCTGCCGGGACGATCTCCTTCGCGTCCGGCCACGGGGAGGTGTCCGGTTTCCTGGGGCCGGGCAGCGCCGGGAGGCCCGTTACGGGATTGTGACTTTCATTGGCGCCCGGCCGCCGTCGATCAGGCGCCAGGGCGATCAAGCCGGACAAAGACAAGGTACCCGGTGGTCTTCACCTGCGGGTGAGTGATCACCCGGGCCGGCGAGGCCTCGATCGTTCAGGTCCCGCAGGCCGCGTGGAAGCCGGCATCGGCCGGAGGCACAGCCCGGCGCAGCCGGGGCAGCCGGAGCCGTGCGCGCACCCAGGCACCCCGGGTGCTGAGTGACGCGGCCCACCGACAGCAAACCCACACCAGACCCGAAACCAGGCACGCGCACAATCAGTGACCGCCGCGACGATCCCCGGCCAGCCGCGGCAGGCGACCAGCAGCCGCCGGATGCGTCGCGCCGGGCGGCGTCCGTGTCCGGGCCGGGCGGACGCGGCTCCGGCCAGGCCCTCAGAACCCCTGAACGATTGAGGCTTAACGGATAAATTGCCGCCGAAATGGATTTGATCCGTATAGAGCTTCTCAAAACGAATCCGCTGTAAACCGGGCCGCCGGTCGGGAGTCAATAAACATATCGAACCCCCAACGCGCAACAAAGGAGCGGCACATGGCGAAAAACCGTTTCCCCCCTCTAGCCGGGACAACAGTCGCCATAGCATGCGCGCATAAGTTCAGCGGGCCGCGGCCGGGAAAACCGGCGGCTGGGCTCCCGTCCCCGGACGGGCCGGGCTCGTCCCCCGGCCACGGACCAGCCAGCACCAGCCACGGACCAGCCAGCACCGGAGCACGGCGGCGCGAAAGAATAACGTCGATTCCGGATATCTCAGGCACAAAACGGGATTTCCCTCAAGGGCACGACAACCCCGGCGGAAGTCCCTTTGTACGGCACGGGAGGAAGCGCGTGGGGTACTCTAACGCGCCATGGCAGGAATCTCGCTAATCACGGGTCCCGGTTCGGTGTGCAGTAATTCACGCGAAATATCCCCTCTATATCCAGGATGTCTTCTGGTTATCGGCGGCGCCGAGGACCGGACGGGCGAATGCGCGCTGCTCCGGGTCTTCGCGGAGCGCTCCGGCGGCACCGGGGCGCGGATCGGGCTGATCACGACGGCGTCGGGCGCGCCCGGTGCGCTCTTCGACGAATACTCGGCGGCGTTCCGCCGGCACGGCGTACCCGACGTGTGCGAGCTGCGGCTGGCCAGCCGGGATCAGTGCGATGGCGAGCGCACGCTCACGGGGCTGGCCCGGGCGACCGGTGTCTTCTTCACCGGCGGGGACCAGTCCCGCCTCGGTCCGCTGGCGGGATCGCGGGCGAACCTGCTGCTGCGCGACCGCCTGGCGGCCGGCACGCTGGTCGTCGCGGGGACCAGTGCGGGAGCGACGGCGCTCGGCCAGGAGATGATCCTGGGCGAGGACGCCGCCGATCAGCCGCGCACCGGACCGGGCCTCGGCCTGCTGCCAGAGGCCGTTGTCGACATGCATTTCACGCAACGGCGGCGGCTGCCCCGCCTGGTAACCGCGGTCCGCCAGCGTCCTTCGCTCCTGGGCATCGGCATCGACGAGGACACCGCCATCCTCGTGCGGCCGCAGGCGCTTCGAGGTGCTCGGCAACGGCACGGTCACGACCGTGGAGGCCCGCGGGACAGCGGCCGGACGTGCGGGTGCGGGTGTCACGCGCGGGCGGCCTCTTCGACCTGGAAGGGCGGCGCCCGCTCCCCTGAGAGCGGTCCTGCGGAAACCACCGCGCCGCCGAGCCAAGCATGGATCAGTTCAACGAGAAATCGAGGACAACGATGCGGATCGTAACGCTACGACGGCTACGCGGCCCGAACATCTACTGCTGGCAGCCGGCGGTGGCGCTTGTCGACCTGGAGGAGCTCGCCGGCCGCGAGACCTGCGATGTCCCTGGCTTCGCCCAGCGGCTACTCGCCACCCTGCCTGGGCTGGCCGATCACCACTGCGCGGCGGGCAAGCCAGGCGGCCTGGTGGCCAAGCTGAACGAGGGCACGTTCTTCGGGCACGTGCTGGAGCACGTGGCCCTGGAGCTCTCGCACCTCATCGGGCGCGAGGTGTACTTCGGCAAGACGCTGTGGGCGGGCGAGCCGGGATTGTTCCGGCTGATCATCGAGTGCCCGGAGCACGAGTGGGCCGAGGACCCCGTGGCTCGGCGACCTGCTTGAGCTGGCCGCGACCGTGGTCACCGAGCTGGCCGCGGGCCGCGTCCCCGATGCGGTTCTCCACCCCAGCCAGGCCGGTGACCAGCCGGTTCCCGGCCCTGAGCTGCAGCGCCTCGCCACGGCTTATGACGAGAACCGGCTGGGGGTAACGGCGGCCGCGCTTGCCCGCGCCGCCCGGCACCGCGGCATCCCGGTCCGCAGGCTGACGGACGTCGGGCTGCTGCAGCTCGGCTACGGCGCCAACCGGCGGCTGGTCTGGGCGGCAAGCACGGACCAGACCTCGGTCATCGGCGTGGACATCGCCTGCGATAAGGCGGTCACCAAGCAGCTGCTGTCCGCCGCGGGCATTCCCGTGCCCGAGGGCATCGTGGCGCATGACGCGGCCGCGGCCGTCGCGGCCTACGACCGGCTCGGCGGCACGGTGGTGGTGAAGCCGGTGTTCGGCAACCACGGGCGAGACGTTTTCATCGTCGAGACGGCGGAGGAAGCGAGCACCGCGTTCGCCGTGATCAGCCGCACGAGGGCGGGCTCGGCGCTCGTCGAGGACTACGTCCCCGGCACCGATTACCGCGTCCTGGTGATCGGCGACCAGGTCGTCGCGGCGGAGCTGTCTCCCGCCCAGGTGACCGGGGACGGGGTCCTCGACATCGCCGGCCCTGGTGGAGCGGGTCAACGCGGACCCACAGGCGCGGCGTCGGGCACGACCGGCCACTCACCAAGATCGCCCTGGATGAGACGGTACTCGGCTACCTGAACCGCCAGGGCCTGACGCCGGCGTCGGTGCCCGAGGCGGGCCAGGTGGTCAAGCTGCGCCACAACGCCAACCTGTCCACCGGCGGGACAAGCAAGGACGTGACCGACGACGTTCACCCGGCGGTGGCCCGGATGTGCGCGCGCGCCGCGGCGACCATCGGACTCGACATCTGCGGTATCGACCTGCGGCTGCGCGACATCACCCGGCCTCCGGGCACCGCTCTATCGAGACGGGCGGCATCATCGAGATCAACGCCTCGCCCGGCCTGCGCATGCACCTGCAGCCGAGCGAGGGCAAGCAAGCGCGATGTGGCCGACTACATCATCGACAAGCTGTACCCGCTCGGCATGCCGTCCCGGGTGCCGATAGTGTCCGTGACCGGCACCAACGGGAAGACGAGCACGGTCAGGCTGACCGCGCACCTGCTGCGCCACTCGGGCCTGCTGGCCGGCATGACCACGACCGAAGGCGTCTACATCGGCCATGACCTGGTGCACGACTCCGACGCCTCAGGCCCGCGGTCGGCGGACATCGTGCTCAGCGACCCGGCCGTGCAGGCCGCCGTCCTGGAGACCGCCCGGGGCGGGATCGTGCGCCGCGGGCTGGGCTACGACCGCGCCGACGTCGCGGTGATCACGAATATCACCAGCGACCACATCGGCACCGACGGCGTCGACACGATCGACGACCTGATCGGGGTGAAGTCGCTCGTCGCCGAGGAGATCGAGCGAGTACGGGCACCTGGTGCTGAACGCCGACGACCGGCACAGCGCCGGCCTGGCCCGGCGCCCAGCCGTCCGGGACCGGCAGCCGGTCATCAGCTACTTCAGCGTCTCGCCGGGAAACCCGGTCATCGCCGAGCACCTGCGCGACGGCGGCACGGCCTACCTGCTCGACGACGGAGACCTGGTCGAAGCCGACCGGCAGCGCCCGCGCCACGCTGGCCAGCGTGCGTGATCTCGCGCTGTGCCGGGACGGCCAGGCGAGGTTCATGGTCGCCAACGTGCTGGCCGCCATCGCCGCGGCCCGCTCGCTCGGCGTGTCCGTCGCGACCATCCGCACCGCGCTCGAGTCTTCGAGCCCAGCCGGGACAACCCCGGCCGGCTCGACACGTTTCACGTCGGTGAGGTCCCGGTGGTCCTCGACTACGCGCACAACCCCGCCGCCCTGGCCGCAGTCGGCGAGTTCATCTCACGAGCGCTGGGACCGGGACGGCGTCGCGGTGCTCACCCTGCCCGGCGACCGGACCGACGCCCAGGTGGCGGAGAGCGCGCATGCCGTCGCCCGCGCGTTCGACCGGGTCGTCATCTACGAGGACCTTGACCTGCGCGGCCGCGAACCCGGGCGAGATGACGAAGCTGATCAGCGCGGCGCTGGCCGAGGCCCGGCCGGGCATCTGCTGCGAGTCCGCCGCCAGCATGGAGCAGGCGGTCACCCGCGGCCTGGCACTGGCCGCGCACCAGCGACCCGGTGCTGGTCGTGTACGAGAAGCTGGCACCGGTCCTGGCAGCTGCTCTGCGACCTTGGCGCGGAGCGCGGCGCCCCGCTGCTCGCCATGGCGCACGGGGGGCGCTGACCATGAAGCGCGGCAAGCGCCGGCAGGAGCGATCCACGGCCGACGGCCCGGCGGCGGCTGAGAGCGAGCTCGTCGACCGGGCCTGGGAGGCCTATGACGCCGAACTGATCGGTACGCGCTCCTTCTCGGGCATGACCAGGCGGCTGCCGTTCCTCTTCGGCTACTTCGCGCGGATCGCCTGGGCATCCAGCCGGGCGAACTGCGCGCCATTGCCGCGGCCGACCTGATCAACGGCTCTGATGAGCGCCTTCGGCCTGCTCGGCACCACCCAGGTGCTGACCGCCCTGTTCGCCGGCGCCCCGACGCCGGACCGGCTGAAGGCCGCGCTGCCCGCGCTGCTGTTCATCCTGGCGCCGTCACGCATCATCAGGACGATGCTGACGCTGATCGCGGCCTGGAACGAAGACCGGCTCATGCCCGACGGTCGCCCGGCGGCCGAGCGGCGGCTGTACGCCGCGACCACCGCGGTGGACCTGGCGGCGTTCGACACCCCGGGCTTCTACGACGCCCTGCAGCGTGCGCGGGCCGCGGGCAGTCCGAGGCGACGCAGGTCGTCCAGCTCGCGATCAGCATGCTCGTCGGGGCTCATGGCCCTGCGTCGCGGCGGTCGACGTGCTCGGCCGTGCTGTCCCCGCTGCTCGTGCCGCTGCTCTGGTGGCCGCGCTCCCCGACGCGTGGGCCGCGCTCCGCTCCGCCCGCATGCGCTACCAGGTCAGCTACGAGCTCGGGGTGCAGCCGGCGGCGCAAGCTGATCCTGGCCGACCTGATGGCCGACCGCTGGGCCGCGGCCGAGGTGCGGTCGTTCAACATGCGCGACTTCCTGCTGCGCTCCTACGACGTGCTCGCGTCGTACGAGCGCAACGTGCGGCTGCGCCTCGCCCGCCGCCAGTCCCTGGTGCGGCTGGCCGGCGACGCGGCGGGCGGTGTCGGGATGGGCATTGTGTACCTGGTGCTCGGCGTGCTGCGTCAGCATTGGCTGGATCGGGCTGCCCGCAGGCGGGCACGGCGATGCTGACCATACAGCTCGCCGTGTCGGCGCTGTCCGGCTGCTCGTCACGGCCAACCAGTGCTACGAGTCCGGCCTCTACGTCAACGACTACCTCGACTTCTGCCAGCAGGCGGAGCACGACGCCACCCGCGCACCGGGCCCTGCCCGCGCCCGCCGGGTTCTCGGTCATCCGGCCTCGCGGATCAGCTTCACGTACCCGGGCTGGCCAAGCCCGCGCTCACCGACGTGTCCGTCGAGATCCGCCGCGGCGAGGTCATCGCCCTGGTCGGTGAGAACGGCTCGGGCAAGTCCACGCTGGCCAAGCTGCTCGCGGGCCTGTACGAGCCGGGCAGCGGCGAGATCCGCTGGGACGAGCGGTCCATGGCCGACATGGACCGCGAGCAGCTGCGCGAGCGGATCGCGGTGATCATGCAGGATTACACGCGATGGCCCATGACCGCCCTGGAGAACATCACGATGGGCCACCCGCGCGATGACCGGCTGCTGGCCAACGCGACCAGCCGCCGCGGGCACCGACCGCGTCATCGAGACACTTCCCTGCCGGGTACGACACCCAGCTGGACCGGCGGTTCCGTGGCGGCATCGAGCCGTCCGGCGGCCAGTGGCAGCGCATCGCGATCGCCCGCGGCTTCTACCGTGACGCGGCACCTGCTGATCTGCGACGAGCCCACCGTCGCTCTGGACGCCCGCGCCGAGCACGCCCTGTTCGAGATGATCCGGGCCCACGCCGAGGACCGCACCGTGCTGCTGATCACCCACCGGCTGGCCAGCGTCCGGTACGCCGACCGCATCTACGTCCTGGACCATGGCCGGGTCGTGGAGCAGGGCGACCCACGACCTGCTGATGGCCGCCGGGGGGCTCTACGCCGACCTGTACACGCTGCAGGCCTCGGCCTACGCCACGGTCCGGCCGGCCTGATACATCTTGTCCGTCTTCCCGCAGGGCGGCGACGTGATCGCGGGGCAGCCCGGCAGCCAGTGGACCGGGCGCGGTGAGGATCTGGCTGACGACCGGGCCGGTGAGCCCTCCCGCCCAGGCGGGGGCAAGGTCCGGGCGGGACGCCCAGCGATCTCGCGGGACAGTGGCAAAGTATTGGCATGAGGCAAGAGACGACGCGTGCCAGCCGCCCGTTCTCCCTGCGGGGCAGGCAGTGAACGGCGGTGTACTGGGGCGGTTCGAGCTGACGGGACGGCGGGCGGTGGTGACCGGGGCGAGCCGGGGCCTGGGGCGGGCGTTCGCGACCGCGCTGGCCCAGGCAGGCGCTGATGTCGCCGCGGTCGCGCGCGGCAAGCAGGAAGTCACCGGGGCCGCCCGGGAGATCTCCGCGAGCACGGGGCGCCGGGTCGTGGCCATCGCGGCCGACGTGAGGGTGCGCGCCGACGTGGAGCGGATGATCGCCGAGACGGCCCGCCAGCTCGGCAGCGTGGACATCCTGGTCAATAACGCCGGTATCTGCTTCCACCGGCCGGCGCTGGAGGTGCCGGACAGCGAGTGGGACACGGTCTTCGACACCAACGTGTACGGCGTGTGGGCCGCGAGCACGGCGGCCGCGCGGGTGATGGCGGCGGCGGGCGGCGGGGTGATCATCAATATCGGGTCGATCTCGTCGATCGTCGTCAACCGCCCGCAATGGCAGCCCGCGTACAACGCTTCCAAGGCCGCCGTGCACCAGCTGACCAGATCCCTGGCCGCTGAGTGGGCCCCGCACAACATCCGGGTCAACGCGCTCGCGCCCGGCTACGTCAAGACCGAGATGGCGCCGGTCGACCAGCCGGAATTCCGGCAGCACTGGATCGAGGACGTTCCCATGCGGCGCTACGCGACGCCCGAGGAGATCGCGCCGAGCGTGGTGTACCTGGCCAGCGACGCGAGCTCGTTCATGACCGGCTCGGTGGTCGTGCTCGACGGCGGCTACACCATCTACTGACGCACCCGGCTTCCGCGGTCGCGCCATGATTGCGCGACGGAACCCCGCGCCGGGCGCGGGTTCCGGCACCATTCAAGGCGAAATTTTCTTACCGTTCGGCCGGGCGAGAGGTGGTGACCGCATCACGGACGAGGAACCGCTGACCCTCCGGGCGCTGGACGGGGATCCGCATCCGCTGCTGGCGCGGCTGCGCGAGCGAACCCCGGTGGCGTGGGTGCCGGCGCTCGGCGGGTGGCTGGTCACCAGTTACCCGGCGGCCGTCGCGGTGATGCGTGATTCGCGGGTCTTCACCGTCCGCCCTGCTGGACCGCTACGCGAGCCGGGACGCCGCGATCGGCGGCGCGCAGATCAGGGCGGGGGACTTCTGCATCGGCGCCACCCTGGCCCGCGCCGAAACGCACGCGGCCCTGGACGCCCTGCTGGCCCTCCCCCGGCTGCGCCTGGACCCGGCCCGTCCGGCTGCCCCACGGGGCCTGATCTTCCGCAAGCCCCCGGCCCTGCACGTCACCTGGGACCCCTGACCCCCGGCCCGGCCAGCGACGGCCTCTCCCCACGACCGGCCTCCGCCCCAGGGCGTCCCCGTGCCCTGAGGCCCGGGCACGTTTACCTGTAAAGGCACCTTTACTGGCGTGCGTTGCGTCACACCGCCGCTGACATGCGAAACGTACGCTGGGCTGCGAAAACACACAGATGTGCTTATGGGTTGAACCGAATCTGACCGGGGGGCGCCGAGCCTGGCATTGAGGCACACCAGTCCGGCGATGAACCCGGCCGCCTTCACCCGCCGGTACGCGGGCCCGATGATGGCGTGGCCGCCGCCTGACCGAGGCCAAGGCCCTGAAGCTGTTCGACCCCGAGATCGGGCCCTGACCTTCTCGCGATTGTTTGTGAGACAGGGCAGGAGGGTCAGGGCAGCGGCGGCGGCGGCACGCTTTGCAGCGCCTCCATGGCCGCATCATCATCCGGCAGCAGTTCGTCCGGGCGCATGCCACCGGCAGCGGGACCGGCGACGGCGGCCAGCACGAACAATTGCTCCGGGGTCCGGTCGGCGCTGGCGTGCGGCAGCAGGTACTCCCGCGCGGTGTCGCGGATGTCGGTGTGACCCAGCGCCCGCGCGGTCAGCACCAGTGTGACGAACGCCTGCCCGATCTTCTCTGCCTCGGAATACTCGTTGTCCACGATGTCCAGTATGCCCGCCGCGTCAGGGTGGCCTCTGGCTGGTACTCAGTCCTGCACCGGGGCATGCCCGCAGGCCGCCAGCGGCGCTCCCAGGGGGCTCACTGCGGCTACCGCCGGTCAGCAGCACCTTTTGCGCGGCCCAGTCCCTGCTGTCCGGGAACCTCGTCTTCGGCCAGCGCCCGGCAGAGGCCGATTCCCGGCACCCAGGTGAACTGCCAGTATCAGCCATGAACGCAGACTGAGCCTCCCCGCATAGCTCCCGCACCTGGTGCCATTACGGGTACAGCACACCGTGCGCGGCCGCGCCCGGAGGGCCGGGCGCGCTCAGTAAGCTCAGGCCCATGAGTGCCGAGCCGACCACCAGCCAGCCGCTGGCGCCCCCCGTCGCCAAGCAGGTGCCGTCCGTCCGCACCTTCCACGGGGACAGCGTCACCGACCCCTACGCCTGGCTGGCCGCCAAGGATGCCCCGGATACGATCGCGTTCCTGGAGGCCGAAAACGCCTATACCGAGGCGCTGACCGCCGGTGAGGAGGGCCTGCGCGAGACGATCTTCGGCGAGATCAAGGGGCGGACGCAGGAGACCGACCTGTCGGTGCCGGTCCGCAAGGGCGCCTGGTGGTATTACCAGCGGACGGTGCAGGGCCAGCAGTACGGGCTGCAATGCCGTTGCCCGGCGCGCCCGGGCGACGGCACGCCGCCCCTTACCGGCAGTGAGCGGCCAGGCGAGGGCCAGCCGCCGGACGGCGAGGAAATCCTGCCCGGCGAGGAGATCCTGCTGGACGCCAACGCCCTGGCCGGGGATTCGGGTTACTTCTCGCTCGGGGCGTTCAGCGTCAGCCCGGACGCGCGGCGGCTGGCGTTCTCGACCGACTTCTCCGGCGACGAGCGCTTCACGCTGCGGATCAAGGACCTGGAGACCGGGCAGGCGCTGCCCGACGAGATCCCGGACACCTTCTACGGATGCGCGTGGTCGCTGGATGGCTCGGCGCTGTTCTACGTCACGGTTGACGACGCGTGGCGGCCGTGGCGGGTGTGGCGGCACATGGTCGGGACGCCGCACACCGACGACGTGGTGATCTTCGAGGAAGCCGATGAGCGGTTCTGGGTCGGCGTCGGCCTGACCCGCAGCGAGCGCTTCCTGTCCGTGTCGTCCGCCAGCAAGGTGACCAGCGAGGTGTGGCTGCTGGACGCGGCCACCCCGGAGGGAGAGCTGACCGTCGTCGCGCCGCGCCGCCAGGGCGTCGAGTACCAGGTGGCCCACCAGGCGCGCGCGGACGGCACCGAGCGGCTGCTCATCCTGCACAACGACGGGGCGCAGAACTTCGAGCTGGCGACGGCCCCCGTCGGGCGGCCCGCCGAGTGGGCGCCGCTGATTCCCGGCCGGGCGGACACCCGCCTGCTGGGCGTGGACGCCTTCACCGGCTACCTGGTGGTGCACTACCGCCGGGACGGCCTCACCGGCCTGCGGATCATCCGGGCCGACGACAGCGAGCACGACGTCGCCTTCCCCGAGCCCGTCTACACCGTCGCCCCGGGCGGGAACTCCGAGCCGGCCTCGTCGCTGTACCGGCTGCATTACGCGTCGCTGGTGACCCCGGACTCGGTCTACGACTGTGACATGGCCACCGGTGAGCTGCTGCTGCGCCGCCGTACGCCGGTGCGGCCGCTGCCGGGCCCGGGCGGCCCCCGCGAATACGACCCGGCCCAGTACGAGCAGTACCGCGAGTGGGCCACCGCGCCGGACGGCACCCGGGTTCCCATCTCGCTGGTGTGCCGCCGCGGCACGCCGCGGGACGGCTCGGCGCCCTGCGTGCTGTACGGGTACGGCAGCTACGAGATCTCGATGGACCCGCGTTTCTCCATCTCCCGGCTGTCGCTGCTCGACCGCGGTTTCGTGTACGCGATCGCGCACGTCCGCGGCGGCGGCGAACTCGGCCGCGCCTGGTACGACGACGGGAAGATGCTGCACAAGGCCAACACCTTCACCGACTTCGTGGCGTCCGCACGGCATCTGGCCGGCCACGGGTGGACGTCGCCGGACCGGCTCGTGGCGCGCGGCGGATCGGCCGGCGGCCTGCTGATGGGCGCGGCGGTGAACCTTGCACCGGACGCGTTCGCCGGAATCGTGGCGCAGGTGCCGTTCGTGGACGCGCTCACCACGATCCTGGACCCGTCGCTGCCGCTCACCGTCACCGAATGGGAGGAGTGGGGCGACCCGCTGCACGACCCCGCCGTGTACGGGTACATGAAGTCCTACACGCCGTACGAGAACCTCCGCGCCGCCGAATACCCGCCGATCCTGGCCATGACCAGCCTGAACGACACCCGGGTGCTGTACCGGGAGCCCGCCAAGTGGATCGCCCGGCTGCAGGCCGACGCGCGCGGCGGGCCGTTCCTGCTGAAGACCGAGATGAACGCGGGGCACGGCGGCCGCAGCGGCCGCTACGACGCCTGGCGGGAGGAGGCGTTCGTGCTCGCCTGGATCATCGGCGTGGCCGGCGTTGCCCCCTGAGGATGGTCCGAAGGATCCTAGGGATGGTCGAAAAGGGCACTGACCGACTCGCCGTCGTGGATCCGGCGGATGGCCTCGGCCAGCGCCGGGGCCACCGAGATGACGTCCAGCTTCGGGTCCCGCTTGTGCTCGGGGATGGGCACGGTGTTGGTGCAGATGACCTCGGTCACGTCCGGCTGGGCGACCAGCTTGCCCAGCGCCCCGTCGGCGAACAGCCCGTGCGTGCACGCGATGCTCACGGAGCGCACGTCCTGCTCACGCAGCCGGCTCAGCAGCTCCATCAGCGTGGTGCCGCGGGCGATCTCGTCGTCCAGGACGATGACGTCGCGCCCGGCCACGTCACCGATGATCGAGCTGATCGTGACGCTGTCGTCGCTGTGCCGCTGCTTCGCGCCCGCGGCGACCGGCAGGCTCAGCCGGCGGGCGAACGCGGCGGCGCTCTTGGCGTACCCGAGGTCCGGTGCCACCACCACCGTGTTGCTCAGGTCGCGGCCGTGGAAGTGCCCGGCCAGCTCGCGGAGCGCGTTCAGGTGGTCGACCGGGACCGAGAAGAAGCCGTGCACCTGCGGGGAGTGCAGCGTCATGGTCAGCACCCGGTTGGCGCCGGCGGTCACCAGCAGGTCGGCGACCAGCCGTCCCGCGATGGAGATCCGCGGTTCGTCCTTCTTGTCCGAGCGGGCGTACGCGTAGTGCGGCATGACGATGGTGACCCGCCCGGCCGAGGCGCCGCGGGCGGCGTCGGCCATCAGCAGCAGCTCGACCAGGTTCTCCTGTACCGGCGGGACCAGCGGCTGGATGAGGAAAACGTCCCGCTCCCGGCAGTTGGCCTGAAGCTGGACCTCCAGGCAGTCGTCGGCGAAGCGCCGGAACCGGACGGGCTCCAAGGGGACACCCAGATTCTCGGTGATCTCGGTGGCGAGGAGCGGGTGGGCGCCCCCGCTGAATACGACGATCTCTCGCACTGTCACTCCCTCGGTCGTGCGCCAGCCGGGCCCGTCAGGCTGTGCTCTCTTCCTTTGTCTACCGCCTCGCTTCCCACGCCCTTGTCGTCGCCCCCTTTCCTTACGCCCCGTTGCCGTCGGCTCCGTTGTCTTCGCCGGGCAGCAGCGGCAGGCCCAGCTTGGCCCGGATTTCCTGCTGGACGACGCGCTTGGGCGCGCGGGCGTCGACCGTGATCACGTACTCCTTGCGGCGGAACAGGTCGAGGACCGGGTTGGTCTTCTCGTGGAAGTCCTTCAGCCGCACGGCGAGGGCCTCCTCGGTGTCGTCTTCCCTGGTGATCAGCTCGCCCCCGCAGACGTCACACTTGCCGGGCTCGGCCGGGGTGTTGGCCAGCAGGTTGTAGTCCATGCCGCAGCTGGAGCAGAGCCGCCGGGCGAGGACCCGCCGCCGCACCTCGCTGTCGGGCATGTCGAGGTCGATCACCCCGTCGATGTCGTAGCTCTCCAGGAAGAACTCGGCCTGCCGCCGGTTGCGGGGGAAGCCGTCGATGATGAAGCCGTAGTTCCAGTCGTGCCCGGTGAGCCGGTCGCGGACCACCGATTCAGCCATGTCGTCGCCGACCAGCTGGCCCTCGGCCATGATCCGCCGGACCTGGGCGCCCATCTTGGTATGGTTCACCACGTTCCAGCGGAAGATGTCGCCCACGCTGATGTGGACGAGATCGAAGCCGCCGGCGAGCATCTTGCTCTGCGTGCCCTTGCCACTGCCCTGCACTCCCATGATCACGTATTTACGCATGGGTCCAGCCTGGCATATCGGTCCAACCGCGCATATAACAAGCCCAGCCGGCGCTCGCAGGCCCGGCGAATTCGCTCGCTCAGCAGCGCGGCCAGCGTCGGCCAGTCCTCGGCCAGCCGCCGCGCGCTGACGAACCGCGCCAGGTCGGCGCGCCGGCCCTGGCCCAGCAGGATGCTGTACAGCACGAGCCGTGACTCGACCCTGGACACGTCGAATTCGCGCAGGCCATGCCAGGTGAGATGGACGGGCAGCACGACAACGCCCTCGTGCGGACCGCGCAGGTCCTCGAGCCGGTGAGGGAGACGTTCCGACAGCCCGTCCCGTCGCGAGAAGATCGCATCAGCCAGCGCCATACGCTCGATTATTACCGAACGGGCCCGCGCGCGGGCCGTAACGCAAAGTTATGTTCTGATGGACTCACGGTGACGATCCTTTCTGCGGCGGCCGCGCTGACATCTGAATTCCGGAAGCGCTACCCGCGTCCCGGCATCGGAGTGCCGGCGTTACCCTCATGGCATGGACAATGCCGGGACGGCTGGCGGGGCGCGCCGGGCCGCCAAGTGGCGGTTTATGATCTCGCCGCCCTGGCTCGCCTGGCACGCGTTCGCGGTCGTGGCCTTCTGGGGCATGTTCTGGCTGGGTGACTGGCAGTTGCACCGCGCCCTGTCCGGTAACGCGCTGAGCTGGGCTTACACGTTCGAGTGGCCCATCTTCGCGCTGATGGGCGCGGTGTTCTGGGGCAAGACGATCCGGGACGAGATCCGCATCCGCAGCGGCCAGGTCACGTCGGCGGCGGCGCCGGACCTGCCGGGCCTGCCGGCGCGGCGCGGCCGGCCCGGACGGGACTACTATGGCGGGTAGTAGGTCCGGCGAGATCGAGCTCTACGACCCGGAGCTCGCCGCCTACAACGCGTACCTGGCCCGGCTCAACCGGAAGGCCGAGAGCCGCGGCCGGTAACACGGGCCGCGGCGAAACCAGCCGGAAGCATCCAGCGAAGCAGTCGGCGCCCAGCAGGGAATCAGCCAGGGCAAGAGCCAGGAGAATCAGGAGGTAGCGCCGGTGCGAGGAACCGTGCTCCGGTACCGCGTCATGGCCTACATCACCGGTGTGGTGCTCATGATCCTTTGTTTCGTGGGCATCCCGCTGCAGATCGCCGGGCACCCCGCGCTGGTCAACGTGGTCGGCACCGGGCACGGCATCCTGTACATGATCTACCTGGTCACCGCGGCCCTGCTGGCGTGGAAGCTGCGGCTGGCCATCGTGCCCACGGTGCTGGTGCTGCTGGCCGGGACCATCCCCATCCTGACGTTCGTGGTCGAGCGCTGGATGACCCGGCGGTACATCAACCCGGCCCTGGCCGCGGAGACGACAGCGGACCGTGAGCGACCACTACTTCACCGCGCACCCTGAGACCGGGCACCGGCCCGGCCAGGTGCACGTGCTGCTGCCGGATGTGCACCTGGAGCTGGCCACCGACGCGGGCGTGTTCTCCCCCGGCCGCGTCGACCCCGGCACCCGCCTGCTGCTCGACGTCGCGGCCGATCCGCTGAGCGCCCCGCCCGCCGCTGGCCTGCCCGGTCCCGATCTGGGCGAGCGGGACCTGCGCGGCGCCGATCTGCTCGATCTGGGCAGCGGGTACGGGCCGATCGCGCTGGTGCTCGCGCGCCGCGCGCCCGCCGCGACGGTCTGGGCGGTGGATGTGAACGAGCGCGCCCTGGACCTGTGCGCGCAGAACGCGGCCAGCGCGGGGCTGGCCAACGTGCGGTGCACCACGCCCGATGACCCGGCGCTGCCCGCGACCTTCGCCGGCATCTGGTCGAATCCGCCGATCCGCATCGGCAAGCAGGCCCTGCACGAGCTGCTCGGCCGCTGGCTGCCCCGGCTGGCGCCCGGCGCCGCCGCCACCGCCGTCGTCCAGCGCCACCTGGGCGCCGACTCGCTGCACCGGTGGCTGACCGCCCAGGGCTGGGACGTGAGCCGGATCGCGTCCCGGGCGGCTACCGGGTCCTGCGCATCACCCGGCCCGCTGCCCAGGAGGGGACGCCGTGACGGCCCCGGAGGGGACGCCCGGCGACGGCGGGAACCGGCCCCGGCAGCTCCGCCCGACCGAGGTCAAGCGGCTCAACCGGGCGTGGCGGCGCAGCACGCAGGGCCGGATCGCGCTGCTGCTGGATTCGGTGACCCAGCCATTCAACGTCGGCTCGATCGCCCGCACGGCCGCGGCGTTCGGCGTGGAGCACGTCTGGCTGTGCGGTAACACCGCGCCGCTGGATCATCCGTCGGTGCGCAAGACCGCGCTCGGCACGGAGCGGTTCCTCACCTGGGAGCGTGAGCCTTCCCCCGTCTCGGCGGCCAAGGCCGCGGCCGCCGCCGGGCTGCGGGTGGTCGCCATCGAGCTGGCCGCCGGCGCCGTGCCCCTCTACGAGGCGCCGGTCGGCGGTGACGTCTGCCTGGCGATCGGCAACGAGGACCACGGCTGCTCCCCCGCGCTGCTCGCCGCCTGCGCCGCGGCCGCCTACATCCCCCAGGTGGGCAGGGTAGGCTCACTGAACGTCGCGGTCGCGGCGGGCATCGCGCTGGCTGAGGCCCGGCGCCGCGAATGGGAGACCGCAGGCCACCCAGGCTCGCAGGGCCCGCCGGACCCGAGGGACCGGCGGGAACCTGACACCGAAACCTCGCCGGGATGATTTCCGCTGTTCACCAACGACACAGACGCCTCACCAATACTGAAGAACGTGCTGCGAGCAGACGTTGATCAACGCCGTCCCGTTGCCTACCTGGACCGCACCCTCCCCATTGCGTTCGCGCACCGGGGCGGAGCGGCGCATCAGCCGGAGAATTCCTGGGCGGCCTTCGAGCACGCCATCGGACTCGGCTACACGCACCTGGAGACCGACGCCCGGGCCACCGCGGACGGTGTGCTCCTGGCCTTCCACGACCGCACGCTGGACCGGGCCACGGACCGCACCGGCCGGATCGCGCGGATGCACTACCGCGAAGTGGCCGGGGCCCGGGTCGCCGGCACCGAGCCGATCCCGCTGATCGAGGACCTGCTGGGCGCCTGGCCCGGCCTGCGGTTCAACGTCGACCTGAAGGACGTGCTCGCGATCCGGCCCATGATGGACGTCCTGCGCCGTACCGGCGCGTGGGACCGGGTCTGTGTCACCTCGTTCTCGGCGCGCCGGCTGCACGCGGCCCGGGTACTGCTCGACCGCCCGGTCTGCATGGCCCTGTCCCCGGCCGGGGTAGCGGCGCTACGGCTCATCGGCGGCGTCCCCCGGTGCGGCGGCGCGCTGGCCGAACGCCTCGCCCGCACGGGCGTGCACTGCGCGCAGGTACCGGCCCGGGTCGCCACCGGGCCGTTCATCGGCAAGGCGCACAAAGCGGGGCTGCAGGTGCACGTGTGGACCCTCAACCGCCGCGAGGACATGGAGCGCGCGCTCGATCTGGGCGCTGACGGTATCATGACGGATGAGACGGTCGTGCTGCGTGACCTGCTGATCGAGCGGGGCGTCTGGCCCTCCTGACCGGCCCCTCGGCTGCCTCTTACCGGCGCTGCCCCCGGGCGGGCCCCGGTTCTTCCCGCTCGGCACCGCGGAAAAATTTGCGTGCCGGGTATTCGGCGTGCGGATCAGGGTTGGATCGAAGCGTAATCGGGAATCTTGACCGCGTATTCAGCGTTGATAAACGTGAATGGCTGACCGCTTGGGAGGCAGCACGCCAATGGCCGAACGCGCACTACGCGGCACCCGGCTCGGGTCGACGAGCTACGAAAACGACCGCAACACCGACCTCGCCCCGCGACAGGAGGTCGCTTTCGACTGTCCTAAGGGCCACCACTTTACCGTACCCTTCGCCGCCGAGGCCGAGCTTCCCCCCACCTGGGAATGCCGGGTGTGTGGTGCGGTCGCCTTCGCGGCTACCGGCGAGTCGCCCACGCCGAAGAAGGTCAAGCCGCCGCGCAGCCACTGGGACATGCTGCTGGAGCGGCGCACGGTCGACGATCTGGAGGCGGTCCTGGCGGAGCGGCTCGAGGTCATCAGGGGACGGCGCGGCACCGCCAGGGAAACCGACGCCCGCCGCGACCGCCGGCAGCGCAAGAGCGCCTGAGCCGGCGCGGGTCCTGTGCCCCCGTAGGCCCCGCCGCCGTAGCAGGTCGCCGTACGCCCTGTCGGCTGTAAGCCCTGTCGACGTCAGCCTTGTCCCTCAGCCCGGCATGCCCGGCCTGCAGACGGTCACCCGTCGGCAGGCACCAGCCGGCGGTGACCAGGACTGAACCGGCAGCGCCCCGGGGTTTTACGCCCCGGGGCGCTGCCGGGCCCGGCGTCCCCGGGCCCGCAGGTTCTTCATCCGGTCGGCGATGCCCCATTGCGCGACGCGCAGGAAGGCCTCTCCGATGATGGCCCGGCTCATCTTGCTCGCCCCCCGCTCCCGTTCCACGAACGTGATGGGGACCTCGACGATCCGCAGTCCGGCGTGGATCAGGCGCAGCGTCAGGTCGATCTGAAAGCAGTAGCCCGCCGACTCCACCGTGTCCAGGCTGATCGCGCGCAGCGCGGAGGTCCGGTAGGCGCGGTAGCCGCCGGTCGCGTCCCGGATGTCGAGCCCCAGCATGAGCCGGGTGTAGAGGTTGGCCCCGCGGGACAGCATCTCCCGGGACTTCGGCCAGTTCAGCAGCCGCCCGCCCGGTATCCACCGGGAACCGATCACCCCGTCCGCGCCATCCAGCGCGGCCAGCAGCAGCGGCAGCTGCTCAGGCTGGTGCGACCCGTCCGCGTCCATCTCCACCACAGCGTCGTAGCCGCGCTCCAGGGCCCAGCGGAATCCGGCGATGTAAGCCGGGCCGAGCCCGGCCTTGTCGGTCCGGTGCAGAACCTGAATGTGCGCGTCGGCCTCGGACAGCTTGTCGGCCAGGTCACCGGTCCCATCGGGGCTGTTGTCGTCGACGACCAGAAGATCCGCGTGCGGGACCGCAGCGCGCAGGCGGCCGGCGACGGCCTCCAGATTCTGCCGCTCCTCGTAGGTCGGCATGATGACGGCGACGCGCTCGATGGGGGAAGTGGGCTCTGCCACGCTTGCTGCCTCCGCCTGGGTGAGTCGCTGGTCCTGGCCGACCAGGATATCGGCCCCGCCCCATACTTTCGCCGACGGACAGCTGAGCCTCTCACCTGTGGCGCTGAGTCTTTCCCCCCGGTACCCGCCGCACGCGCCGCGATCATGGGGGCGCCAGCGCGCAGGCCGGGCGCCGCCCCGGGATCATCTGCCACGCACGTCCAGGGACGTCTGCCACCCCAGAGCGGCCGGGAAACCTGTGGGCGAAGGAAAGGGACCCGGGCTGCGCCTTCGGACCGGGGACCGTCTCGCCGGCAACGAGCTCGGCCACCGTTGTCTACTGGGCGCCCAGGCCCCCTCCCAAGCCCAACCCCCCGTCCAGCCGGTTCCGCGTAGCAGCCCATCTCGCCGCGCCGGGCACTGAAACGGCTGGATGCATACGCCCCCGCCTTGGCGCGGTCCAGATAACGGCGGGCCAGCCACCTCCGGCCAGCCAGCCCGGTGCTGGACTGTGTGCAGAAACTTACCCCTCCTCCCGACGATGTCAACCCCGCGATCGTTACTGTACGTATACGGGTTAGGCGGCTACCGTAGCCGAAAGGCCCCGTTTCAGTTACACAACGGAGTCGGGATTGTGCTCTGGGACTACCACGGTCCCGGTGGCGGTGGCCACGACCAGCCGCTCCGGGAGCACGGCCGCGGCCGAGGGCCCCCGCGCCGGGTCGGCCCGGCAGACCACGCTGGCCTCGAACGTCAGCTCCCGGCTGCGCCGCCCGATGACGGTGACCGCGGCCGTGGCCTCGATGACGTCGCCCGCCTGCACCGGCGCGCGGAACTGCACGTCGGAGTAGGAGGCGAACAGCCCCTCGTCGCCGTCCATCCGGATGCACATCTCGGTGGCCACGTCGCCGAACAGGGCCAGCGCGTACGCACCGTCCACCAGGTTCCCGCCGTAGTGCGCGTCCGCGTAGCTCACGTACCGGCGGTGCGTCACCGACAGCCCCAGCCGCCGATCGGCCGCGCTAGACATGGGCCGGGCCCGGAATCGAGGGTGGCGGCCAGGTAGCTGGCCACCTCGCGCGGCGTCGTCCCGCGCCCGAAGATCGCGTCGACGCCCAGCCCGGCCGCGGCGGCCGGGTCGAACCGCGGCCCGCCGACCACGAGGACCGGTCCCCCGCCGCCCGGGTAGGCGTCGCGGAACGCGGCGGCCATCTCCCGCGCGTTGGACAGGTGGGCGTCACGCTGCGACACCACCTGGCTGACCAGCACCGCATCGGCCCGTTCGGCGCGCGCGCGGGCCACCAGATCAGGCACGCCTACCTGCGCTCCCATGTTCACCACGCGCATCTCCCGGTAGTACTCGAGCCCCTTTTCGCCCGCGTGCCCCTTGACGTTCAGGATGGCGTCGATGCCGACGGTGTGCGCGTCCGTCCCGATGCAGGCGCCCACCACCACGAGCTTCCGGCCGAGCGCTGAGCGGATGCGCAGGTTGACCTCCGTGCGCCGTCAGCAGCGGGTACGCGCGTTCGGCCACCGTCACCGCGGACATGTCAACCAGATGGCTTACCCGCCCGTAGACGATGAAGAACGTGAAATCGGGGCCGATTCCCTTGGCGTGCACCACCATCGCCGGGTCGAGGCCCATCTTGCCGGCCAGCTGCAGCGCCGCCCCTTCGGCCCGGGCCCGCTCGGTCTCGCTGCCGGACGGGACCGGCAGCGTGAACGACACCTGCACGCGGCCGTCCCCGGTGGTGTCGCCATACGGCCGGATCATTTCGCCTCCGCTGGTTCCGGGTCGCGGGCAGCCGCAGAGTCCTCGTAGGCCCGTTCGGGATCACGAATGTTCCCGGCGCTGGCCGGGCCGCCGTCGAGGATCCCGGCGGCGGGGTTGAAGTACTCCGGGGCCTTCTCCAGCACGCCGTCCAGCCCGCGGCCGCCGTCCGGCGGGCGCCTGGTCACGCCGAACGTCCCGTCGGCGATCGCGTTCAGCAGCCCCTCGCCGCAGATCCGGCGCAGCAGTCCGTTCGCCTCCCCCAGCACCTCGCGCGCCCGCGTGGCGACGAACCCGTCCGGCTCGGGCCGGAAGCTCTCCCCCAGCCGCCCGGCGGCCGCGCGCACGTAGCGCGCGTTCTCCAGCGCCAGGTCCCGGTCGGACAGGAACGGCGTGTGGATCCCCTCGGTCATCATGCCGATGAGCAGGATCGACTGGTCCGTCATCAGCCCGCACAGGGTGAAGAAGGCGTCCAGCAGATAGCCGGCGAAGACGTTGCCGGTCATATGCTTGGTCGGCGGCATGTACTTCAGCGGTGCGTCCGGGAACAGCTCGCGGACGAGCTGCGCGTGCGCCAGCTCCAGCAGGAACGAGTCCGGCACGGCCGGGTTGATCTCGAACGCGTGCCCCAGCCCGAGCTGCGCGTCGGCCAGCCCGGCTTCCTGGCCGAAGTACTCGTTCAGCAGCTGGCTGACCACGACGGTGTGCGCGGCGTCTACCGCGTCCGCCGTGGTCAGGTAGTTGTCCTCGCCCGTGTTGATCACGATCCCCGCGCGCGCGTGCACCTGGCGGGAGAATCGCTGGTCGATGAAGGTCCGGCGCGGGTTGATGTCGCGGAAGATGATCCCGTACATGCAGTCGTTCAGCATCATGTCCAGGCGCTCCAGCCCGGCCAGGGCCGCGATCTCCGGCATGCACAGCCCGGACGCGTAGTTGGTGAGCCGCACGTACCGGCCCAGCTCGCGGGAGGTCTCATCCAGCGCCGCGCGCATCAGCCGGAAGTTCTCCTGGGTGGCGTACGTGCCGGCGTACCCTTCGCGGGTCGCGCCCTCGGGCACGTAGTCCAGCAGCGACTGCCCGGTGGAGCGGATGACCGCGATGATGTCCGCGCCCTCCCGCGCGGCGGCCTGCGCCTGCGGGATGTCCTCGTAGATGTCACCGGTCGCCACGATCAGGTAGATCCACGGCTTGGGCGGATCGGCGGTGGCCGCGATCATGCGGGACCGCTGCGCCCGCTGCCCGTCGATGGTGGCGAACCCCTCGGCGACCGAACGGGCGGCTGCGCTCCTGGCCGTCCGTGCGGCGTCTCCTTCCGGGAGCCGGAACGTCACCGTGCCCGCGGCGGCGGCCTCGGCGAGGTCTTTCAGGCTGTGCTGGGTGTTGCTGCTGAGCGCGTGCCAGACGGGCAGGGCGACGCCGTGCTCCAGGCCCACGCTGTCCTGCACGGCGTCGGTGAGGCGGTTGACCCACGGCATTCCGTCCGCGTCGGCGCCCTGCAGGCCGGCCAGCCGCAGCACGGCCCGCTCCACGGAGACCGTCGTGTGCGTGCGGGCCATCTCGGTGATCGGCTCGCCCGCCCTCCTGGCCAGCTCGCGGACTTCGCGGACCGTGGCCGGATCGAGCCCCAGCTTCGACGTCATGACGCCTCCTTCCCTGCTCCCACGGTGCTTCCCCGCCCCGCTGCGCCGTCCCCGCTGGGCTCCGCTGCCTTTCGTAGCGACTTTTCCGCAGTAGGTGCGGAAAAGTCGCCGCGATCATGGAAGACGCGGCGTTCGAACAGGCCGCGGACGGCGGGGTTGGTGCGGATGAGGTTCAGTGCCAGCTCCGCGTGACCGGGCGCGTACCCGTTGCCGATCAGCATGGTCACGTCGGCGGCCATGCCCTCCGCGCCGAGGGCTGCGGCGCTGAACGACGTGGCCATCGAGAAGAAGATGACCGTGCCGCCGGGGGCGGTGGCCAGGATCGCGCCGCCCTCGCAGCCGGGTACGTCCACGCACACGACCGTGACGTCGGCCGGGCCGCCCGCGCCCGCGACCGCGTCCGCGAGGCCCACCGGGTCGCGCGCGTCGGCCAGCACGATCGCGTCGGCGAGGCCGGATTCGTGCAGGAGGGCCGCCTCGGCGGCGGAGGGCACCACGCCGATGATCGCGGCCGCTCCCGCCGCGCGGGCCGCCGCGGCCGACAGCGAACCGCTCTTCCCGGCCGCGCCGAGGATGGCGACGACGGGCCCCGGGCGCCCGCGCGCTTCCGCGAGCCCCGGGCGCCTGGGCGCTTCGGCCGGCCCGCGGCGCGCGGCCGCATCGCCCGCCACCGCATCGCCCGCCACCA
This sequence comes from uncultured Actinomycetes bacterium, assembly GCA_963809975.1. Taxonomy (GTDB): domain Bacteria; phylum Actinomycetota; class Actinomycetes; order Streptosporangiales; family Streptosporangiaceae; genus Bog-532. The sequence goes on along the minus strand of CAWELT010000013.1, from coordinate 86,504 downwards.
TGTCGACGAGCCGCGGCCCGCGCGGTAGGCGGCAACCACGCGCTGGGTCAGCGCGGGCGCGCCGCAGACGTCGAAGACGGCCAGCGCGAGCGGCATGGGCAGGTCATCGGGGAGCGGGACCGCGATCGACCGGGCGAACAGGATGGCGTGCCCCGCGCACGGGATCTGCTCCGACTGGCCGTCCCAGCGGGCGAGCCCGTCGGTGATCGCGAGCGGGGTGAGGCTCAGCGAGACCAGCGTGGCGATGCGGCCGGCGCGCAGGCCGAGCGGGGACTGCGGGCCCGCCTCGGCGACGATGCCGGTGAGCATGCCGCCCGAGCCGGTCACCGGGTTGTGCATCTTGCCGCGCTGGCTGATGGTGCGCGAGCACGGCTGCGCGCATCGCGTCCGGGGCGCCGCCGGTGGACTCGCGGATCTGGCGGAACGATGCGGCGTCGAGGTTAAGCCGCTCGACGTCGACGCGGACCTCGTCGGGCCGGATCCGCGGATCGGGGTCGAGCCGCCACGCGGCCTGGGGCAGGACGGCGCCGCCGGAATCACCGGGCCCCGGCTCCCCGGGCCCTGGCTTACGGGGCCCCGGTTCACCGGGCCCTGGCTCGCAGACGCGGTGCAGTCCCAGCGGCGAACTGGTCATGCCATCATCCTTCCCGGCCCCGTAGGTCAACCATGCGTGAGCCGTATGAGACGCGCATGTAACAAGAAATTTTCCTGCCAGATACTACTTTGACGAAAGCATCTTTAATATACTCGTATACTAGGCGATTATTATCCGACGATCGGTGACCCGGGAGGCCCTCGTGATCGACCAGCCGTATGTCTACCGGCGCCGGGAGCTCACCGAACCGGACTGGCGGCGTTTCCCCGGCTGGGCCGGCGTAAGTACCGCCGAGTGGGAGTCCGCGCAGTGGCAGCGGGCGCACTGCGTGAAGAACGCGCGCCAGTTGCGCCAGGTGACGGGGGGCGGCCTCAGCGAGGCGTTCTTCGCCGACCTGGAGCAGGACCAGCGGGCCCGGGCCACCATGTCGATGCTGGTGCCGCCGCAGATGCTCAACACGATGGCCCCGGACGCGGTGCCGGACGCCTCCGGCGGCCCGGCCTTCACCGAGGCCTTCACTGAGGCCTTCTACGGCGACCCGGTGCGCCGGTACATGATCCCGGTGTTCAGCGACCGCCGGGCCGGCTGGCCGTCGCACCCGTACGCCCAGCGTGACTCGCTGCACGAGGCGGAGATGTGGGCGGTGGAGGGCCTGACCCACCGCTACCCGACCAAGGTGCTGGCCGAGGTGCTGCCCACCTGCCCGCAGTACTGCGGGCACTGCACCCGGATGGACCTGGTCGGCAACCCCACCCCCACGGCCGGCAAGCACAAGTTCGAGCTGGCGCGGCCAGACCGGCTCGGGGCCATGATCGCCTACCTGCGCCGCACCCCCGGCGTGCGCGACGTGGTCGTTTCCGGCGGCGACGTCGCCAACCTGCCGTGGCCCCGGCTGGAGGAGTTCGTGGCCGCGCTGCTCGACATCGAAAGCATCCGCGACATCCGGCTGGCCAGCAAGGCCCTGATGGGCCTGCCGCAGCACTGGCTGAGCGGGGAGGTCCGGGCCGGGATGGCACGGCTGGCGGGGCGCGCGGCGGACCGCGGCGTGAGCCTGGCCATCCACACGCACGTGAACGCCGCGCAGTCGGTCACTCCCCTGGTGGCCCGGGCGGCGCGCGCGATGCTGGACACGGGCATCCGGGACGTCCGCAACCAGGGCGTGCTGCTGCGCGGGGTCAATGACAGCGCCGAGGCCCTGCTCGACCTGTGCTTCGCGCTGCTCGACGAGGCCAAGATCATGCCCTACTACTTCTACATGTGCGACATGATCCCCGGCAGCGAGCACTGGCGGCTGAGCCTTAGCGAGGGCCAGGATCTGCAGCACCAGATCATGGGGTACCTGCCGGGTTTCGCCACGCCGCGCGTCGTCTGCGACGTCCCGTACGTCGGCAAGCGCTGGGTACACCAGGTCGCGCGGTACGACACGGACCGGGGCATTTCGTACTGGACGAAGAACTACCGCACCGCCGTCGAGGCCGACGACGTGCTGGCCATCGGCCGGGAGTACGCGTACTACGACCCGATCTACACCCTGCCGGAGCACGGCCGGGCCTGGTGGCGGGCCCGCACCGGGCAGGCGGAGCCGGAGCGCGCCGAAGTCTCCGCCTGACCGGAACCAGGCGATAACCGGCCACGCGGGCCTCATGGGGCCTAACCGGGCCGGGAGCGGGCAGGAGCGGGCATGAGCCAGGCATCTCAGCTGAGCAGGAAGGCCGGCCGGTGGACCGCGGCCGACGTACCGCCCCAGACGGGCCGGATCGCCGTCGTCACCGGTTCCAACACCGGAATCGGGTTCCAGGCCGCCCAGGTGCTCGCGGCGCACGGTGCCACGGTGGTGCTCGCGTGCCGCGACATGGCCAAGGCCGAGGCCGCGGCGGACCGATCCTCACCGCCTCACCGGAGGCCAGGGTGACGGCGGCGCATCTGGACCTGGCCTCCCTGGCCACGGTCCGGGCGGTCGCCAATGCGCTGCGGAGCGCCTACGAGCGCATCGACCTGCTGATCAACAACGCCGGGGTGATGATGACGCCCTACGGCCGGACCGAGGACGGGTTCGAGCGCCAGCTCGGCGTGAACCACCTCGGCCCGTTCGCGCTGACCGGCCTGCTCCTGGACCGCATGCTCACCGTGGCCGGCTCCCGCGTGGTGACGAGTGAGCAGTTTTCTGCACCGCCGGGGCCGGATCGACTTCGGCAACCTGTCCCTCGAGCACGGGTACCAGCGCTCGGCCGCTTACCGCCGGTCCAAGCTGGCCAACCTGCTGTTCACGTACGAACTGCAGCGCCCGGGGCAAGCGGGGGCGGCCACGGTGGCGCTGGCGGCCCATCCCGGGTACGCGCGGACCGAGCTGTCGCGGAACCTGCCGCGGCCAGGCGGCGGCGCCGCTCGTCGAGCCCCTGTTCGCGCAGAGCGCCGCGATGGGCGCGCTGCCGATTTTGCGCGCCGCCACCGATCCCGAGGCCCGCGGCGGCCAGTATTACGGCCCCGGTGGCCGACCGGCATGACCGGCTACCCAGAGCGCGGCCGGTCGGCCACCCGTTCCCTCGACGCGGACCTGCAGCGCCGCCTGTGGGCGGAGTCCGAACGGCTGACCGGCGTAACCTACCGGGTTCTGAGCGGCCGTGTCCGTTCGCGTCCCCGTCCGCGTTTCACCGGCGCTGTGACCGGCGTAACCACGAGCACGCGGACGTCATGGAGCGGCAGCGATGCCCCACCTGTGGGTGCCGAAAACCTACGCGACCAGGCGATATTCGTGAATCGCGGAGCGCGTACTGCCCATGGCATCCAGCTCTATTCCTCGTACCACGCAGCATCTTCGGGTCGGCGCCGGACACCTGTTTCCAGTTGAGAGTGCCGAGAAGTCGGTCCGTGCTGGTAGCTGGCTTGCGATACAAACCGCGTACCGGTGATGATCGGCTCTCGTGTGTCTCCGTCTCGTCTTCCTCCTCGCCACTCGTCTGCTTGCAATAGCGCGTTTAGGCACGGCACCTGGAGGGCTGCGAACTATCTGACGCGCAGCAGGAAGCCCCATCTGCGGCAGCCCCTCGGGCCGCTAGTCTCATCGCATGTCCGAGAGTGCGAGCATCATTGGCCGGTGGCGTATCACAGAGATGGACAACTGGGATCAGGAGGCCATCACGACCTGGTCCAGCCCGGCTTCATCGAGTTCGGTGAGGACGGCCTCGGCAGCTTCGGGTTTCATCGTGGTGACGGGGGACCTCGACTGCCGCGACGCGGATCGTGATGGCCAGCCGGGGGCCGAGTTTTCATGGCAAGGCTCCGACGAGGGCGACGACGTGAGCGGCCGCGGGCTGGGCCGCGCTCAACCCCGACGGCACGCTGAGGGCCACATCTACTTCCACCTCGGCGACGATTCCGGGTTCCGCGCCGAGCGGTTCAACAAAGCCGTCGGGTGAGCCGCCCGTCGAAGCCGGGATGGAGGGAAGCGCTTCGCTGCCGCCGAACGTTGCGAAGTACCGCGAGACATGCGGCAACGGCCAGGAGCCAGCCGTCGGGGATCCGCGCTGGGCGATGCCTGGTGCGGCCGGGCCGACCGTTGCTCGTATCGTGCTTCCCCGCCGCCAGCCCGCGGCGCCAGGCCAGCAGCGTCGCCGACGTTACGGGAAGACCTCAGCCCCAGCGCTGGCGCGACACGAGCCGCGCCAGCGAAAGCGCAGGTCAGTGAGCCGATCGAGTATTCGGGCGGCACAGGCGAACTCGACCTGATGTGCATTTAAAACTACCCAGGCTCAGCCTTAAGGTAGGATTTCATACATGGCTGATTTTGATGAGCGCCTGTCGCAGCGGCTCTCGGACCTTCCGCCTACGTTCACCGCGCGCGCGCGTCCGCCGCCGCACTTTCTCCGCGCGACCTGGCGATGCTCCGGGAGGGCGAGATCGACGAGTCTCGCGCGGCGTTCTACCGGCGCGCCGACGCCGAGCCCACCGCGCACCTCGACCTGCTCGCCGTCTGCACGAGGGCCCCCCCTGCGGTGGTGTGCGGCAGAATACCGCCCTGAGGCCTGCACGAACTGATCGACGACATCCCCCACGAGGTGCACGTCGCCGTGCCCCGCGGCTCCCACCGTCCCTCCATCAGCTACCCGCCGACGAAAAGTCTCCCAGTACGCCGCCGGACCTTCGACTTCGCGGTCGAGCGCTTCGAGGTGGCACCCGGCGAGACAGGTTCCGCTCTACAGCGCGGCCCGGGCGGCCGTCGACGCCATGCGGGCCGGCGGACAGCGCAGGCAGGCTCGCTGCCGCGGCACCGGTACCTGCGCCGCACGGGCCAGCAAGGCGTCGCCGACCTGCAACGGGCGGCACGCGAACTCGGCGGGATGCCCTGCCATCCGCCCGGCCATCGAAGCGGTCGCTCGCCTGATGGCCGCCCCCGCCCGCACGCCGCCGCCGCCGCATCTACAACGACCTGCGCAACCTCGCCCGCCGCCATCGACAACGGCGTCACCTTCAACCCGGCACCCTCACCACCGTGCCTCATCCGCCGAGACGGCGAATACCACGGCCTGCGCCTGGCCATGAACGCCACCCTCAGCCGCGCACGCCGAACTGTGCTCCGACTCAAGCTTCGGCGACCCCGTCACCCCCGCCCCCGGCGCCCATCGAACACCCCGACTACCGACGGCAACCTCACCCTCTACGGCTACCCCATCGCCACCGTCATCGCCGAGACTCTCCACCGCCATCGCCCTCGGCTGACCTACACCGCGCCCCTTCGGAGCACGATGCACGGCCGGCTGTGCACCTCAGCACCTCGGCAGCAGGCTGCACCAGTTTGCCTGGCACACGTCGGGATATCCGAAGCCGTTCCCCGAATCCAAATCCGGGCGCTGCTCCGCAGGGATCAGTCGCGTCACTGTGTTCCGCCTGACTGCGGGCGCGGCTATCATCACCACGCGCGCAGGCCAGCTATACCTTTACCGGCCATGGACTATACGGTGGTCTAGACCAGTGCGCACCGATGTTTGCTCCATGTTTCGCTCGGATGCCCCGACGGGTCGGCAGACCCGTAGATCCATACGCGCTTCGACCGCGGGTTGCGGTACAGCTCCCTCACGTCACAGCATTCCGTGACTCAAGTTTTCAAAAACAGTGCCTCTGAGCAGCCTACTCTTAATCTGCGGTCGCGTCCGCGCTGGCGCTTTGCTTCGTCCGCCGGAGCCGTCTCGGCGTCCGGCGCCGTGTCTCCGGCGACCGGCGTGCCGTCCACGGCGTCAGCACCGCCGGGGACGATGGCCCCGGTGGGAGCCCCGTCATTCGGTGGCGCCGGCGTACGTGGGCTGCGCGCCGCCCGCCGCCAGCTCCGGCGCGGCCTGCCCGGCCGCGGCCAGCTTCCGCCCATGGCGCTGGATGAGAACGAACCAGGTCAGTCCCGCCACCGTCAGGACGCACGCGACGTACATGTTCAGCCGGAGGCCGAGGAAGTACTTCGAGGAGTCCACGCGCAGCGACTCCTCGAAGATCCGGAACGCGGAATAGCCCGCCACGTACAGGGCGAACAGGCCGGGCGCGAAGATCCTGCGGTGATGGCCGAGCCAGATCAGGGCCAGCGCCAGCGCCACGTCCCAGATCAGCTCGTACAGGAACGTCGGCTGGAAGAAGGCGAAGGCGGTGTAGCCGGGCGGCCGGTAGGCGAGCGGGATCTGCAGCCCCCAGGGCAGGCTGGTCGGTCCGCCGAACAGTTCCTTGTTGAAATAGTTCCCGATCCGGCCGAGGCCCTGGGCGACGAGCAGGGCGGGCGCGACGGCGTCCATGATCAGCGGCACGTTGCCGCCGGCCCGGCGGGTCCGCCAGATGCCGACGGCGACCGCGACCGGGATCGCGCCCCAGATCCCGAGGCCGCCGCTCCAGACGGCGAACGCCCCGTACCAGACGTGCGGGATGTCCATCGGCGTGGTGATGTCGAAGTAGATACGTCCGCCGATGATCCCGGCGGGCACGCTCCACATGGCGACGTCCCAGATCAGCTCGGGGTCTCCGCCGGCCGCGGCCCAGCGGCGGCGCGTCATGATGATGGCCACCGCGATACCGACCAGGTACATCAGCGCGTACACGTGAATGAACAGCGGGCCGATGTGGAAGCCGTTGACCGACGGGCTGGGGATGTGCAGCGCCTCGCTGACCGGAGGGGCTATCACAAGGGTCGACATGCGCCCCAGGCTAATGCACGGGCGCCCGGCCCCGGGGCGTCCGCGCGTGCCACGACCTGGATACCGGGCGGCCGGTGCAGCACCAGGTACCCGTCGCGGCGGAAGGCCACCCGGTATCCGCGGCGTTCCAGGTCCCCGATCTGCGCCCGCTGACCGGGCAGGCTCCGGAACGGGTAGGTGTAGTGCGCCTGGGCGACGATCCAGGCCGCCGACGTCGCGGCCGGGCCCCACAGCAGCACCGTGTCCCGCCCGGACAGTTGCGGCCCGAGCATCTGGGCGGCGTCCACGGTCACCCCGCGCGGCACGGCCGCGTCGGCGGCCGCTTCCGCCTGCATCTGCCGGTCACGGCTATAGAACCCCGGGGTGGCCAGGCTCGCCAGCGCGAACCGCGGCAGGACCGCCACGGCCGCGGCGCAGACCAGCGCGGTGACGACCACCTGCCAGCGGCCGGCTCCCCAGCGCCCGGCTGCCCAGCGGCCGGTCACCCAGCGGCCGGTCACCCAGCGGTCAGGTCTCCCGCGGCCTTCGGCCGTCCTGGCGCTGCGGGCCGCCCAGCCGGCGATCCGCGCCGCACCGTCGGCCGCGGCGCACACCAGCACCATCTCGACGAACGCGTTGTACTGGAACGTGATGCCCCACCAGTTCGGCTGCGACGAGGCCAGCATCCGCTCGGCCAGCAGCGGGAGCGCGGCCAGCGTGATCGGCGACAGCAGCGGCAGGAACAGCAGCACCCCGCCGAGCCACATCATCGTGGTCAGCTTGACCGACGGGGTGATGGCGAGCCGCGCGGCCATCAGCGGGTCCCGCAGGGCGTGTTCCGCGGCCAGGCGGGCGTTGCCGCCCAGCGACCAGTAGGCCCAGTAGTACCCGGCCCGGCCGCCGAAGGCCGGCCGCAGGACGTAGGTGGCCAGCAGCGTGGCGGCGATCCCGCCGATCAGCAGCCCAGCGCCCAGCGTGACCCGGTGGCGCCCGGCCAGCGGATGGCCGGGCGCCCAGCGGGAGAACCGGGATCCGCGCGCGGCCAGCACGAAGAGCCCGAACCCCGCGACGAGCAGCCCCATGTCCTCCTTGACCAGCAGCAGGGCGAGCGCGGCGGCCACGGCGGCGCGGATCCGCCCGGCGGCGAGGCGCTCGAAAAAGACGGCGGTGAGCACGGGCACGAAGGCGACCTCATGGAACCCGGTGGCCAACGCTGCGGCGATGGGCCAGCTCAGCGCGTAGGCGGCGGCCACGAGGTAGGCCGCAACGACGGGCCGGCGGGAAGCCGGGGCGGCGGGAGGGCCAGGGGCCGGAGCGCCGGAGAGGGGGGCGGCGCAGATCCGGCGGGTGAACGACCACAGCGGCGGAACGGCCAGCGCGAACAGCACGCCCTGGGCCACGAGCAGGTCCTGCGGGCCGTCATAGATCCAGTACAGCGGGGCAAGGACCGCGATGACCGGTGACCAGTGGTCGCCGAGGACCGAGAAGGCGGGACCGAAACCGTCCTGAACGCCCTTGACCGGGGACACGCCCAGGTGGAGGTGCGCGTAGGAGCGGACCGCCTGATCAAAGATCACCAGGTCGAAGGTGCCGACGCGGAAGGTCGCGTACTGCACCAGGCCGTAGGTGAGGTAAGCCGCGGCCGGGACGGCCGTCAGCACGGCCACGGCGAGACGATGGCGCGCCGCCAGAGGTGTGCTCATCGGCGATGAGCGTACATTCCCCCGGAACCATCCCGGCCAGGTCGGTTAAGTTAGGCGTGTGTCCCAGCGAAGTGAACAGATCGGCATGCACATCAACGCGTACCTCTGCGCGCACAGCACGCCGCCCGACGCCATCCTGCGCGAGCTCGCGCACGAAACGGCCGAATGGTTCCCCAGCGAGGTATCGCTGGCCATCGCCCCCGAGCAGGGCACCTTCATGACGATCCTGACGCGCCTGATCGGGGCCCGTTCGGCGATAGAGATCGGCACGTTCACCGGATACTCCTCCATCTGCCTGGCCCGCGGGCTGGCCGGCGACGGCCACCTGCTGTGCTGCGACCTCAGCGACGAGTGGACCTCGGTGGCCCGCAAGTACTGGGAGCGGGCGGGGCTGGCGGGCAAGATCGAGCTGCGGCTCGGGCCGGCCCTGGACACCGTGCGGTCGCTGCCCCGCGAGCCGCAGTTCGACCTGGCGTTCATCGACGCCGACAAGCCCGGTTACCTGGGCTACTGGAAAGAGGTCGTGCCGCGGGTCCGCCCTGGCGGCGCCATCCTCGTGGACAACACGTTCTCGCACGGCCGGGTCATCGACGCCGGCAACGAAAGCGAGCTGGTCCAGGCCATGCGCGACTTCAACGACCACGCCGCCGCCGACGACCGGGTGGAAGTCGTCATGCTGCCCCTCGGCGACGGTCTTACGCTCGCTCGTAAGAAGTGAGGTGCTGGTGAGGCGGCGGCGAGGCGCTCGATACCGGCCCAGCGAGCCCGGGCCGTCCGGCCCCATGATCAGGTCTGCCCGGGCTGAGGATGTCCCGGCGATCCACCGGCTTATCCGGGAGCTGGCCCGGTACGAGCACTCCCTGGAGCAGGTCACCGGTACCGAGGAGGACCTCCGGCGGTCACTGTTCGGCAGCAATCCCGCGATCTACGCGCACGTCGCGGCCGGTGACGACGGCCTTGTCGTGGGCTTTGCCCTGTGGTTCCTGAACTACTCGACCTGGACCGGCACGCACGGGATCTACCTCGAAGATCTTTTCGTCGAGCCCGCGATGCGGGGGCACGGCTACGGCAAGGCGCTGCTCACTGAGCTAGCGCACATCTGTGTCGAGCGCGGATACGCACGGCTGGACTGGGCGGTGCTGGACTGGAATGCCCCCTCCATCGAGTTTTACCAGGCCGTTGGGGCGCGCGCGATGGACGAGTGGGACACCTACCGGCTCACGGGCCCAGCGCTCACCGCGCTCGGGGCCGCACGTGAAACGGGGACACACCCGATGACGGAGCAGACTCCGTACCAGGACGTCACCTTCCCGGGCAGCGGGGAACCGCATGTCAGGACGCGGGCGGGACGCCGGCGGAGCGGGACCGGCTGCGGCGCAGCGGCACCGCGCGGGTCACCGGGCCGGCCTGGGCGGTCTCCCCGTCCGCGTCCTTGACGGCGGCCGCGGGCGGCGCGGTCGAGCCCCGGACGATGAGTTCCGGCGCCAGGTAAAGGATCTTGACGGGGCAGTCCCGGTTGGCGACGCGCTCCAGGAGCAGCTGTGCCGCCTCGGTGCCGAGCTGGTAGTGCGGGAACCTGACCGTGGTCAGCGGCGGCCGGAGCCGGTCGATGAAGGGCATGTCGTTGAACCCGACCAGGGACAGGTCATCGGGGCAGCGCAGGCCGGCCTCGTCCAGCCCGGTGTAGCAGCCCACGGCCAGCATGTCGTTGGCGACGGCCACGGCGGTGCACCGGGCGCCGCGCCCCAGCAGCTCACGACCGCAGCGGGTACCCTCATCCACGGTGTAGGCGCTGGCCGTGATGATCAGGTCCTCGTCAACGGCCAGCCCGGAGGCCTTCATGCCCTCCAGGAAGCCCCGGCGGCGGCCCTCGCCCGTCGAGACCTGCGGGGGCCCGGCGATGTGCGCGATCCGCGTGTGCCCGAGCGCGGCCAGGTGCGCGACGGCCATCCGCATGCCCTGCTCGTTGTCGGCCGAGACCGAGGAGAAGCTGTAGTCCGGGGCGAGCCGGTTCATGAGGACGACCGGCAGCTCCGCCCGGGCGGCCTCGGCCAGGACCGGGTTGTGCTCGTGCGCGGTCGCCAGCACGAACCCATCGACGTGACGGGCCCGCATCTGCTCGAAGATGATCTGCTCTTTGCCGCTGTCCCCGTCGGTGTTGCCGAGCAGCGCGACGTAGCCCGCGGCCCCGAGGCGGTCTTCCAGCCCGCGCACGATGGGCGGGAAGAGCGGGTTATTCAGATCGGGGATGAGCACGCCGACCGTGTGCGACCGCCGGGTCCGCAGGCTCCGCGCCACCGGGTTGGGCCGGTAGCCGAGCGCGGCCGCGGCCGTCGCTGACCCGGCGGGCGGTCTCCTCGCTGACCAGGATCCGGGTCTCGGGGTTGAGCGCGCGTGAGGCGGTCGCCGGGTGCACGCGCGCCGCAGCGGCGACGTCCCGCAGAGTGGCCGGCCGGTCAGGCATCGCGGCCGCGGCCGGCGGAGCCTGAGCCAGGATCGGGCCGGAGAGCAGGCCGGCCAGCACGTCCCGGTGAGTGGGTGCCGCCTCGGCATGGCGCTGCCGGCCCGCCTCGGTCAGCATCACGTAGATGCCGCGCCGGTCCATGTCGCACAGGCACCGCTCGACCAGCCCGCTCTTCTCCAGGCGGCTGATCAGCCGGGACAGGGCACTCTGGCTGAGATGCACCGCATCCGCCAGCTCCTGGGCCCGGAACTTGCGGTCCGCGCTCTCCGCGAGGCGTTCCAGCACCTCGAAATCGCTCACGCCGAGGCCGTGCCGCTCGCCGAGCTCGCGTTCCAGCGCCGAGCACACGGCGGCGTGGCTGGCGGCGATGGCGCGCCACACACTGACCACCTCATCCGCCGGCGGCTCGGACTGCGTCACGTTCACGGGCGAATGATAATGCTCCCCATCTAAATATGCAAGTACATTAATTGCTCTTGCATCTAGTGCATGCGCATACATATAGTCGCGGCCATGGAGACGTCCTCACCCGCCGTCCGCCGCGATCACCCGGCCTCCGCGATCCCGCGCAGGCCGCTCCGGCCAGGTCGGCGGGCCATCATGCTCGCGATCGTGACGGCGGTGGGACGCGGGCGGGCCAGCCAGGTGCGACGGCCCAGGCCACCTGGGCGCCTACCGGCCCGCGCTGCGCCATCACGGGGTGGCGGTGCTGGGCGCCCGGTCGCGCTGACGGGACCCGGCCGGCGGCTGCAGCCTGGCCGGCCGCCGGAGATGATGATCATCCAGCAGGCCCGGCGCGCGGCGCCTGCCTCCGGGCCGGGGCGCTTGCTCCCCGGGCCGGGGCGCCTGCTGGCGACCGAGCGCGACGGCGCTTACCACGAGGCAAGCGAACGCCGTGACCTGCAGGACGGCGCGCATTCCGTGCGGCAGCGTCTCGCCGAACAGCACGAACCCGGCCGCGATCGGAACTGCGTTCGTCACCATCGTCGCCGTGCCGGCGGCCGTCAGGGCGTCGCCCCGCTGGTATGCCGACTGCAGCACGCTCGTCCCGATGGCATAGCCGACGATGAGCGTGACCAGCGCAACCAGCCACAGCCCGCCGTAGCCGATGAGCTTCGCGGAGATGTCGCCGACGGCGAGCAGCAGGCCGGCCGCCAGGCCGAGCGATGCGGCGCGCGCGAAGTGCGTCGGTATGACGATGAACAGCGCCGCGCCGCCGCCGCACGCCGCAAGCCAGATGACGATGCCAACGACCCCCGGGCGCTGATCGGATGCCGTCGTCCCGACGAGCGAGAGGGCAAGCAGCGCCAGCCCGGCCACCGCCAGGACGACGGCGACCTGCTCGTGCAGCGCGAGCCGGGAGGGGTGCCCGCGCGCCGTCCTGAACGCCAGGACGGCGACCCCGGACGCCGTCACCGCCTGCACCAGCGCGAGCGGTGCGAGCCGCAGGGCCGCCACATACATGAGCCAGCCTGCGGTCTCGGCCCCGAACGCGGTGAGCCAGTGCCGGTCGCGAGAGCAGCCACTCCACCGACCTGAACGGGCGGCGCGGGGTGAGGGGCGGCAGCGCCGCCGCCGCGTCGTGCTCCAGCGAGTAGGCCGTGTTGGTGACCACCGCCGAGGCAAACGCGAGGGTCAGTCCGATCCAGGCCGACGGCATGCTGGGGAGGCTACCAGCGGACCAGATCGGCCGGGTGGGCAGGCACCGTTCTGCCAGCCGGCCGGCGGGGATTCGGCCGGGCCGGCCGAAGGACCCTGGGCTGGCCTGAGCGCGCGTGCGACGATGGACCCATGCGGATTACTGCGGTAGCGTCAACGGATTTGTTCACCGGCTCGGCCCAGCGTCCGCTCCAGATCATCCAGGTCACCCTGGTCAACGAGGGCCTGGGCCTGGTCACCGGCCCGGGCACCCCCGTCGAGATACGCGTGGACGGCCCCGGTGTGACCACCCCGGCGCCGGCCCGCGTCACCGGCCTGGAGCCGGGCGGCACGCTGACGGCCGAGGTCCCGGTGGAGTTCGCCGCCCCCTACCAGGCCGGGAGCCTGCGTACGGTCACGGCGGTCGCCGTGGCCGCCGACGGTGCCCCAGGGCCGGCGGTGCCCACCGGGCCGGCGCCCGGCGCGCAGCCACCGGCACCGGGGACGCTCAGGCCCGCCTGGAGGCCAGGGTGACCGCGGCCGAGCCGGGCTGGACCATGTGGATGGTCAGCCACTTCCACTACGACCCGGTGTGGTGGGGCACCCAGGGCCAGTTCACCGAGTCGCGGCTGCTGCTGCCCGACGCCGACGGCCAGCTGCCCGACGTCCGGACGGCGTTCGAGCTGGTCCGCCTGCACCTGGACAAGGCCCGGGAGGACCCCGACTACAAGTTCGTGCTCGCCGAGATCGACTACCTCAAGCCGTACTTCGACGCCTACCCCGAGGACCGGGCGGACCTGCGGCACTTCATCACCGACGGCCGGGTCGAGATCGTGGGCGGCAACTACAACGAGCCGAACACGAACCTCACCGGCGCCGAGGCGACGATCCGCAACGCCGTTTTCGGGATCGGCTTCCAGCGCGACGTCCTCGGCGGCGACCCGCGGACCGCGTGGATGCTGGACGTGTTCGGGCACGACCCCGGGTACCCGGGGCTGATGGCGGCGGCCGGGCTGACGTCGTCCTCGTGGGCGCGCGGCCCGTTCCACCAGTGGGGCCCGTCGGGCACCGAGGGCGGTAACCGGCGGATGCAGTTCGCCAGCGAGTTCGAGTGGATGTCGCCGGACGGCCGCGGCCTGCTCACCTCCTACATGGCCAACCACTATGGCGCCGGCTGGCGGATGCAGCACCTGCCCGACCTGGCCGCGGCGGAAACCGAGGCGTACGGCCAGTTCCGGTCGCTGGCCGAGGTCGCCGCGACGCGCAACGTGATGCTGCCGGTCGGCTCGGACCATGTGATCCCGCCGCGCTGGGTGACCGAGATCCACCGCGACTGGAACGCCCGTTACGTCTGGCCGAAGTTCGTGACCGCCGTGCCGGCCGATTTCTTCGAGGCCGTCCGGTCCGACGCCGCGGGCACCGGGGCGTGGATCACGCCGCAGAGCCGGGACATGAACCCCATCTACAACGGCAAGGACGTCTCCTACATCGACACCAAGCAGGCGCAGCGCGCGGCCGAAGTCGCCTGCCTGGACGGCGAGCGGCTGGCCACGCTCGCCTGGCTGGCCGGTGCGCCGTACCCGGCCGAGTCCCTCGACAAGGCGTGGCGCCAGATTGCCTACGGCGCCCATCACGATGCGATCACCGGCACCGAGGGCGACCAGGTCTATCTCGATCTGCTGGCGCGGCTGGCGGGAGGCCTGGGAACGCGGCGACGTGGCCCGCGCCGCGGCCGCCCGGCACCTCGCGGGCGCGCCCGGCGCGGCCGGCGCGGCGACCGCGCCCGGCTGGGAAACGACGCTGTGCGTCTTCAACACCCTTTCCCGGCCGCGGTCCGGCATGGCCCGGTTCACGCTGACGATCGGCGAACCCGGTACCGAACGGATTGCGGTGCGAGATCCCGGCGGTGCCGAGCTTCCCGCACTGGCCGAGGGCATCCGGCGGCACCCCGACCACTCGCTGGCCGAGGTGACCCTGACCTTCCGCGCCACCGACGTGCCGGCCGTCGGCTACCGCGCCTACTGGGCGTCGGCGGAACCGGCCCGCGTACCGGCGCCGGTACCGGCCCCGGTACCGGCGGAGCCGGTCCCGGTGGCCGCCGGGCAGGCGCTGGCCGGATGGGCCCGGACGCCCGGCACGACGATCGAGAACGAGACGTTCCGGGTGACGGCCGACCCGGCCCGCGGCGGGACGCTTGACGCCATCACCGACCGGCGCACCGGGACGAACGTGCTGCGGGGCCCCGGCAACGAAATGGTCCTGGCCGAGGAATACCCGGGCCACCCGCACTGGGGCGAGGGCCCCTGGCACCTGTCCCCGAAGGGCCCGGGCCGGGGCTCGGCGGACGCCCCCGCGCGGGTCCGGGCCGAGCGCTGCCCCGTCGGCTCGCGCCTGGTCGCCGAATTCAGCCTGGGCGGACTGACGGTCACCCAGGAGACCCTGCTCTGGGACGGCGAGCAGCGGGTGGAGTTCCGTACCCACGTGGACGGCGACATCGGGCAGGACCGGCTGCTGCGGGTCCGCTTTCCCGCTGACGTACCCGGCGGCCTGCCGGTGTACCAGACGGCCACGGCCGTCATCGGGCGCCCGTTCGGCCATCCCGACGTCGACGCCGCCGAGCACTGGTTCACGCTGGACAACCCGGCGCACGACTGGTTCGGCGTGGGCTCCACCGCCCGGGTCGCGCTCACCGGCCCGGACGGCACGCGCCTGACGCAGGCGATCGGCGTCGCCGAAGTGATCAGCCCGAAGGCCGACCGCACCAGCCGGGACGCCATCCGTGACCTGATCGCGGCGCTGGCCGCGGCGGGCGTCACCGCCACGTGCTCGCGGGCCGACGGCCCCCGGTACGGCTCGATCGACGCGGACTCCAACCTGCCCGACGTGCGGATCGCGCTCGGCGGCCCGGAGGACAACCCGTTCACCGCCGCGGCCCTCAGCGCGGCCGGTTCCGCCTACGCCAAGGAACTCGGTGCGCGGCTCGAGGGCGGCGGCACCGCACGGCTGTGGCTGCCCGCGGCCAGGGACCGCGCCGGCACCTTCGTGCCCAGCGCGGACCTGCGGGGTGAGGCGGACCTGCCGGTGCTGATCGTGGCCGGAAGCGGCGAGCCGGACGCGCGGGACGCGCCGGGCACCCTGGCCGCGGCCATCGCCGGCCTCGCCGAGGACCTGGCCGACGCCGTGGTCGAGGTGCCCGCCGCCGATATCGCGGACCGGGTGACTGACAGCGACGCGCCGCTGGCCGGCCAGTCCGTCGCGCTGCTCAACCGGGGCACCCCGGGCTGCGCCGTCAGCCCGGACGGCACGCTGCACATGTCGCTGATGCGGTGCTGCAGCGCGTGGCCGGCCGGGGTGTGGATCGACATCGACAGGCGCGCCGCGCCGGACGGCAGCAGCTTCGCGTGGCAGCACTGGAGCCACACGTTCGAGTACGCGCTGGCGGCGGGGCAGGGCGACTGGCGGGACGCCGGCTTCAGCGCGGCCGGGACCGAATACAACCACGACCTGATCACCTGTGCGGGCGGCGGCCCGGCCGCGGCGCTCGCGCCCGGGGTCAGCCTGGTCTCGGTCGATCAGCCCGCGGTGGTGCTCTGCGCGCTGAAACCGCACGGCAACCCGCTGGCCCAGGGCCGGCCGGGACTGCCCGCGGCCGCGGACGCGCTGACCATCCGGCTGCGCGAAACCGAGGGGCGGCCCGCCCGGGCGCGGGTCCAGCTGAGGGGCGGCATCGCGTCGGCGTCCCTCACCGACCTGCTCGAGGAGAAGGATCTGGGCCCGTTGCCGGTCCAGGACGAGGAGGTCATCGTCGACCTCCCGCCGTTCGGCACCGTGACCGCGGTGGTGCGGCCGGTCGTGCCGCCGGCCACCGCCCTGGATGCGGAGCCGCCGGTGCCGCAGGGCACGAACCTGCTGGCGGAGACCGCGGTCCCGGAGGGCACCCTGGCCGGCCTGCTGGAACCTGCGCAGCCCGTGTACGCGCGGTACTGGCTGCACGGGAAGGGTCCCGCCCCGGCCGGCAACCTGCCGGTGGCCGTGCACATCGCACCGCACCTGAGCGGCCTGAGCCTGAACGGCTCCGGCGCCGATCCCGGCCCCGGCCCCGATCCCCGGCTCGCTGATCCCGGCCCGCCCGATCAGGGCGGCGCCGACCCGGGCCAGGCGGCCGCGGCGCTCCGGGTGACCGTGGCCTGCGGTCCCGAGCCGGCCGCGGGCACGCTCCGGCTGCTCGTGCCCGCGGGCCTGTCCGCCGACTTCGGTGCCGGCGCGCGCCCGGAACGGCCAGCGCGCCCGGTAACGCCAGCGCGGTCGCCTACGACCTGCCCGCCCGCGGCTACG
This sequence comes from uncultured Actinomycetes bacterium, assembly GCA_963809975.1. Lineage (GTDB taxonomy): Bacteria > Actinomycetota > Actinomycetes > Streptosporangiales > Streptosporangiaceae > Bog-532. The sequence continues at coordinate 69,623 of CAWELT010000013.1, read as the reverse complement.
CGGACTGGGACGTGCTTGTCCGGGCGCGCCCCGGCACACCCGCCGGCCGCTACATCGTCGCGGCGCAGATCTCCGACGACCTGGGCCAGGTGATCGAGGACACGGCCGTGGTGCAAGCCGGCGGTCCCGGAAATCCCGATCTCTTCCTCCCCCTGCAGGACGTGCTGCCGCTGATCGAGGCGAACACCGCGGCGACGGCCGCCGAGCTCGGGCTGGCCGTGCTCACCCCGGCGCTGCGGGTCACGCCGGGCGGCGCCGCCGACCTCAGCGTCGAGCTGTCCAGCGGCCTGGCGTCGGAGATGCGCGGGGAGGCGCAGCTCGTGTCGCCGTTCGGCAGCTGGGAAGCGCTCGGGCCGTGGACGCAGGGCTTCCGGATCCGCCCGGGGGGCCGCGCCACCCTGAGCTTCCGGGCCCGGGTCCCGGCCGCCGCCCGCCCCGGCACCCAGTGGTGGGCGCTGGTCAAGGTCATGTACTTCGGCCGGGTCCGCTACACCGACGCCGTGCCCGTGACGGTCACCGCATGACGGCGAAACATCCCGAATTTACCGAAATGTGTTCATATCGCCATCGGCTGGCGGGCGGTCATGCCGAACCGCGCGGGCCGGCCCGGCGGCGAGGACCGGCCCGCACCGGTCCCGTTAGGCCGCCAGCGCCTCTTCTTCCGGCTCGGCGGGGCGGGGCGGTCACGGGCGCCCGCGTGCGGATCAGCGTGACGATCACCAGCAGTGCCACCGCGTCCAGGATGGCGGCCAGCAGGAACGCGGTGGCCATGCCGTGCGCGAGGGCATGATGCGCCTGCAGGGCCGGGGCCGCACCCGCCAGCGGGTGCCGGGCCGCGTCGCGGAAGGACGTGCCGAACACCGCGACCAGGACGGCCAGCCCGAGCGCGCCGCCGACCTGCTGCATGACGTTCACCATGCTGGAGGCCGCGCCGGAGTCCTCCGGGTGCACGCCGGCCAGCGAGGCCGTGGTCAGCGGCACGAACACGGTCCCCATGCCCGCGCCGAGCAGCATCATCGGGCCGATGACGCCGGTCCAGTACCCGGTGCCGGGCGAGACACGGGACAGCCAGGCCATGGCGATGATGACCGGCACCATGCCGGCGATCATCAGCGTCTTGGGCCGGGCGAGCGCCATGAGCCGGGGGGCCACCCGCGACACCGCGAACAGCAAGATCGTCATCGGCAGGAAGGCGATCCCGGCCCGCAGCGGGCTGAAGCCGAGAACGTCCTGCAGGAACTGGGTCAGGAAGAAGAACATCCCGAACATCCCGGCCACCAGCAGCAGCCGCGCGGCGTAGGACCCGGACCGGCTGACGTCGGCGAACAGGCGCAGCGGCGTGATCGGCTGCCGGGCGCGGCTCTCGGTGAGCAGGAAGGCGGCGAGCAGCAGCGCGGCGACCGCGAACGAGGTGATCGCGAGCGCGTCCCCCCAGCCCCTGGCGGCGGCCCGGATGAACGCGTACACCAGCGACGCCATGCCGAAGGTCGAGGTGAGCGCGCCGGCCACGTCGAAGCGGCCCGGCTGGCGCGGCGTCTCCGCCACGAACCTGGGCGCGGCGGCCAGTGCGGCCAGCCCGATCGGCACGTTGATGAACAGCACCCACCGCCACGACAGCCACTCGGTGATGACGCCGCCGAGCACCAGGCCGAGGGAAGCCCCGCCGGTGATCACACCGGTGTAGATGGCCAGGGCGCGGGTGCGCTCGCGGCCTTCGGAGAAGCTGCCTACGATCAGCGCCAGTACCGCGGGCGAGGCCAGCGCCCCGCCGGCGCCCTGCGCCGCGCGCGCGGCCAGCAGCAGGCCGGCCGAGGTAGCCAGGCCACCCGCGAGCGAGGCGAGGGTGAAGAGGCTGACCCCGATGAGGAAGATCCGGCGCCGGCCCAGGATGTCACCGGCGCGCCCGCCGAGCAGCAGTAGCCCGCCGAACGTCAGCGCGTACCCGTTCATCACCCACGACAGGCTGGTCGCACTGAAGTGCAGGCCGTGCTGGATTTGCGGCAGCGCGATGTTCACCACCGTGGCGTCCAGGATGACCATCAGCTGGGCGAACAGCAGGATGACCAGGGCGATTCCGCGGTGGCCGTAGCCGCGGCGCGGCGTGCCCCGGTCCGTGCCCGGGTCCGTGCCCCGGTCCGGCGGCGCTCCCGGCGCAAAAGCAGGGGAAGAAGACACTTTGCCTCCACGTTGTGTGCTCCGTGCACTTTGCGCTCGAGGGTCCGCTGGCCAGGCGGTACACTCGGGCTAGAAACGGAGGTCTACTCCGGTTACTATACGGAGGCACCCTCCGCTTAGCAACCGGATTAAGCGATGACGAAGGCCGATGACCAGAACTGACACCCCCAGCGCGCAGCAGGCCGCCGCGCCGCCGATGCGGGCGGACGCGCGGCGCAGTCATGAGCGGCTGCTGGCCGCCGCGACCGTGGCCTTCGCGGAAAACGGCGCCGACGCGCCGCTGGAGGACATCGCCCGCCGCGCCGGGGTCGGGATCGGCACCCTCTACCGGCACTTCCCCACCCGGCTCGACCTGCAGGAGGCCGTCTTCCGCACGCAGGTCAGCGCGGTCTGCGCCCGGGGTGAGGAACTGGCCAGTTCCCCTTCGCCCGGGGAGGCGTTCGCGGGCTGGCTGCGCGTGCTGGCCAGCTACCTGGTCACCAAGCGCGGCCTGGCCGGCGCGCTGATCGCGGCGCGGGGCCGGGACTCCGATGTCATCAGCGCGTGCAGCCAGACCATTCGCGACACCGCCGGGCGGCTACTGGAGCGCGCCCAGGAGGCCGGCGCCGTGCGCACCGATCTCACCGCGCCAGACGTGATGATGCTGGTGCACGGCGTCGTGGTCGCGACCGAACGGACCCCGGAACAGGCCGACCGGCTGCTGTCCCTCACCCTGGACGGGCTGCGGGCCCGGGACACGGGCGCGGGCAACGACACGGGCACGGGCACGGCCGGCGAGCAGTCCTGACCGTGCCCGCGTCCGTCAGGGGATGGCCGGCGGCCGGTTCTCGTACGGGGTGCTCAGCACGATCGTCGTCCGCGTGGATACCCCCGCGACTCCCCTGATCACCTGCAGCAGGTCCTCCAGCGCCGCCGGGGAAGCCACCCGCACCTTGAGGATGTAGTTCTCGTCGCCGGCCACGCTATGGCACGCCTCGATCGCCGCGATCGGCTCCAGCCGCTGCGGCACGTCGTCCGGGGCGGCCGCGTCGAAGGGCTTGATCGAGATGAATGCGGTCAGCGGGAGACCGATCTCATCCGCGCTGCACAGCGCCGCGTAGCCCTTGATCACCCCGTTCTGCTCCAGGCGGCGGACGCGCTGGTGCACCGCCGACACCGACAGCCCGGTCCGCTTGGCCAGCTCGGTGAAACTCATCCGCCCGTCACCGGACAGGAGCGCGACGATGGCGCGGTCGATCTCTTCCACCCCGACACCGTAGCGCCTGGCCCGGCCCGGTACGGTCCGGTACGGTCCGGCCCCCGCGATGCGGCGGCCGCCCGGGCTCGCGGCGGGCCAGCTTTATAACGAACCGGTCTCAACCTTTACGCTACTGTAACATTGATGGCCGTGATCTTAACGCGCGATAACCACGAAGTTACGCTGCCGACCAGGACATTTGACACGGGCCTCGACCCGGGCCCAGAACCGCGAGGGAGCGCTATGGCCCAGATAGTCCTCGATCAGATCGACAAGGTTTATGCCGGTGGCGTCAAGGCCATCGATGGGCTGTCCCTCGAGGTCAAAGACGGCGAGTTCATGGTCCTGGTCGGCCCGTCGGGCTGCGGCAAGTCCACCGCGCTGCGCTCGATCGCCGGCCTGGAGGAGATCAGCTCCGGCACTATCACGATCGGCGACCGGGTGGTCAACGACCTTCCGCCCAAGGACCGGGACATCGCCATGGTGTTCCAGAACTACGCGCTCTACCCGCACATGACGGTCGAGCAGAACCTCGCCTTCGGCCTGCAGCTGCGCAAGACGCCCAAGGACGAGATCAAGCGCCGGGTGACCGAGGCGGCCACGATGCTCGGCCTCGACCAGTACCTCAAGCGCAAGCCGGCCGCCCTGTCCGGTGGCCAGCGCCAGCGCGTGGCGATGGGCCGCGCGATCGTCCGCGAGCCGCAGGCGTTCCTGATGGACGAGCCGCTGTCCAACCTTGACGCCAAGCTGCGCGTATCGATGCGCGCGTCCCTCAGCCAGCTGCACGAGCGCCTCGGCGTCACCACCATCTACGTGACCCACGACCAGGTCGAGGCCATGACGCTGGGCCACCGGGTCTGCGTCATGCATGACGGCCGCCTGCAGCAGGTCGACACGCCGCAGCGCCTGTTCGAGTCGCCGGTCAACCTCTTCGTGGCCGGCTTCATCGGCTCGCCGGCGATGAACTTCGTCACGGCCGAGCTGACCCGCGACGACGGCCCCGTGGTCACCTTCGCCGGGTACAAGCTCGCGGTGCCCGCCGCGGTCATCGAGACCAAGCAGGGCCTCGACAGTTACTTCGGGCGGCGGATCATCCTGGGCATCCGGCCCTCCCACTTCGAGGACGCCTCGCTGGCCGACGCGGGCTGGGCCCGCATGCCGGTCACCGCCGGCGTCACCGAGGAGCTCGGCAGCGAGATCCACGTGATCTTCATGATCGACGCGCCGCCGGTCGGGCACTCCAGCCTCACCGACGCGGCGACCGGGGACAGTGGGGAAGATGAGAGCGCCGCGGCCCTGGTCGGCGGCAGGTCGCTGTGGACCGCACAGGTCTCGGCCCGGTCCAAGATCCGCTCCAACCAGCCGACCGAGCTCGCCATCGACACGGCCAACCTGCAGTTCTTCGACGCCGGCAGCGGCCTGTCGATCGGCCACCGGGAGGCACGCCTCACCGCGACGGAACCGGCCGGGGTATAGCTGTGCTTGGCCCGGGACGGCCCAGTGTGCCCGTCAAATGGGCAACATGATCTTGGGGGCGCGGCGCAGCCCAGTCGGTCGCGGCCACGGCGGCGGCGTACCAGCCCGCCCGCAGCCGCACCATCAGGTTCGTTTCCCCGACCCCGTGTTCCGGGCCGACGATCACACAGTGCCGCATCAACGCGGTGGCGGGGATCGTGTGAGTGGGCCGCCAGCGGTGCCGGATCGCCCGGATCGTCGGCCCGGTGACGATCAGCCCCCGCGCGGTCAGCAAGGGCAGGCCATGCCTGCCAGTGACTCTGACCGGGGCATTACTGTAATGGCTCGCTAATCGGCCCGGAATGTCGGCAACAGCTCTGTCAGCACCAGGGCCCATATTCAAAAAATCGCGTCGACCTGATCTTCATCAGACCTCAGTTAACCAACCTTCCGTTATGTCCTGGTCCTCCCCCGTCATGCTCGCAGCCGCCATCCCTCTGGCTGTGATCGAAGTGTCCAGGCCTGCAAGGCAACCGCACGGCGGCTTGGCCCCGACGCAGCGGACTCGGCCAAGACCATAGTTCGGCAAGAATGACGTCATGAAGCGGCCGTTCCCGCTTCTCCGGCTGGCCCGGCGACCCCAGCCTCCCCAACTGCCCCAGCCTCCCCGGCTGCCCCAGCCTCCCCGGCGGGCCCGGCGGCCCCAGCCTCCCCGGCTGCCCCAGCCTCCCCGGCGGGCCCGGCGGCCCCGGCTGTCCCGGCGGCTCCAGCCTCCCCCGGCCCCAGCCTCCCCGGCCTGCCCGGCTGCCCCGGCGGGCCCAGCGGCCCCAGACTCCCCGGCAGCCCCGGCCATCCCTGCGGACCCAGCCTCCCCTGCGGCCCCGGTGGCCCCTGCTGCCCCGGTTAGCCCGGCTAGCCCCGGCCCCTTTCCCGGCTAGCCCGCGGCCCCGGCTGGACCGGCTATCCCGGCTACTGCCCCGGCGGCCCCGGCTATCCCGGTCTCTCCGGTTAGTCCGGCTATCCCTGCGGCCCCAGCCTCCCCTGCGGCCCCGGTGGCCCCTGCTGCCCCGTTACCGGCTAGCCCGGCTAGCCCGGCGGCCCCGGTTTTCCCCTAGCCCGGCGGCCCCGGCTTTCCCGGCTAGCCCGGCGGCCCCGGCTGGACCGGCTATCCCGGCGATCCCGTCCGCCCCGGCCTGCCTCGCTATCCCGGCCGCCCCGGCTATCCCGGTCTCCCCGGCTAGCCCGGCATCCGGCATCCCGGCGACTCCGGCGGGCCCGGCTGCTCCGGCTGGGCCAGCTGGCCCGGCTGACCCGTGGATTTCTTCAGCGTTGAGGGTGAAGTACATGGCCGCGCCTTCGCCTACCTTGCCCTCGGCCCATGCGCGGCCTCCGTGCCGTTCCACGATCTGCCTGACATTAGCAAGGCCGATGCCTGTGCCGGAGAATTCGCCCGTCGAGTGCAGCCGCTGGAATGGCTGGAACAGTTTGCTCACATAGAGGGGGTCAAAGCCCGCGCCGTTGTCGCGCACGTAGCAGCAGACGGGGGCATTTCCCGTCGGCGTCGTACCGAACTCAATCAGCGCACCGGCCCGGTGCGAGGTGAACTTCCACGCATTCTTTACCAGGTTCTGCAGGACTGTACGGATGAGAGCGGGATTTGCTCGTACCTGGACTAGGCGCTGGATACGGAAGCGGACGTCCCGGCCTGGCTCCTCGCGCTGAAGTTGCCTGCCGATGTCGTCGACCTCGGCGCTGAGGTCGACGGTGTCAAGGTGCATGGCGGCTCGCGTAATGCGAGAGAGATCCAGCAGGTCGTCGATGAGCGTGGCCATTTGCTGGCTGGCGGCAGCGATCCGCTCGGCGTAGCCTCGGCCTTCCTCGCTGAGAGCGTCCCTGCACTCTTCCAGCAGCAGGCCGCTGTAACCAGCTAGCGCCCGGAGCGGAGAACGCAGGTCGTGGGAGACCGAGTAGGTGAAGCTCGTCAGGTTCTCGTTGGCTAGCTCGATGTCCTTGTTCTGGGTGGCAAGTGTGGCGGCCGCACGGGCCTGGCCCTGCTCGGTCATGTCCCGGGAGATGGAGGCTGCGGCGATCGTGGTCCCGTACTCGTCGTTGATAGGAGATATTGACACCGACTCCGGGAAGGTGGTGCCGTCCTTGTGCTGCCTCACCGTCTCGTAGTGCAAAATGCGCTCGCCGGCCCTGATCCCAACCAAGATGTCCGCGATCTCGCCGCTCCGATCTGGAGGACACAGCATCACCATCGGCTGGCCGATCGCCTCGTCCGGAGTGTACCCATACATGCGCATGGCACCCTGATTCCAGGTCAATATCATCCCGTCGAGTGATTTGACCACGATAGCGTCATCCGACGTGCTGATCAGCGCCGCGAAAAGCTGGGCAGGAATCCCGCTGCTGCCGGACAAGATACGCTCTATCGCTGTCTGGGCCATGACATCTCCCCGGTGCCGGCATAAGCCGTAGAGTCCAGGGCCTGCGCTTCCCCGCGCGTGACACCGGTATTAGCAAAGCCCCAGGACTCTCTCTGTCAGAGTACACCCGGGGGGCGCTGCTCGCTGATTTTCAGCGTAAAGGAGCTGATGAATTGATACGGGTTGCGTCGTTATGCTGTTTAAAGGCCGCTCGTCCTGGTTCAGCATGCTTTGTCCCGCCAATGAGGAGCTCCTGTAGCACTCGGTTTGACCGGTACCGGGGAGCCACGCTGTTTCCTCGTTCATTGGCTACGGTGGGTACCTGGTGCGCTTGTGCTTGTACCTTCCCCGGTCATGTGTGCGGTGGGTTACCACCGTGGGTTTGATCTTGATCTTGATCTTGATCTTGCCTTTTTACCTTGACCTTCACCTTTGCTTTTGACTTTGCCTGGGTGGGTGCCGTTCTGTGGAGCTCCTTCCTGACCTGATGGGCCCCTGGCCGGTCACGTCGGCCGTCCATTCTATCGCCCGGCGGCGGGCGCGGTCCGGTGTTTGCCATTTGGAGTGGGCCCCCGGAACCCCCCGCTGCGCTTCGCGCCCCGCTGGGGTACTTCGCCGAGAAACCCGCCACTCGCCCGGGCTAAAGCCGGGTACTCGCTGGGCCGGTATGGGCGCCTCGCCGTAACCCGCCCGGACGGGCGATGCTCGGGGGCCGGGAGGGCAGAAGCCCTCCCGGCTCGCGGAGTTCGTCGGGGCTCGGGGATGGAAAGCTGCCTGCCCTGGTGTTGTAGGGCTCAGCAGCGGGTGTCAGCCTGGTGCGGATTAGTGGGAGAATTTCATCATGGAGCGGGATCCGGAAGACCTGTACGAGCTGGGCGCGGATGTGCCGGACCTGGACGGCGCGGCGATGCTGCACCACCTCGAGGGCTTCATGGACGCTGGCGGGGCCGGGCGCCTGCTGGCCGACCATCTGATGGCCGTATGCGAGTCCGAGGCGATCGCTACGTTCGACGTCGACCGCCTGATCGACTACCGGTCCCGGCGCCCGATGATGACCTACTCGACCGACCACTGGGAAGACTACGAGTGCCCGGAACTGGCCATCCGCCTGATGAAGGACCTGACCGGCGCGCCGTTCCTGCTGCTGTCCGGGCCCGAGCCGGACCACGAGTGGGAGCTGTTCGCGGCGGCCGTGCAGTCGGTGTCCGCCCGGGTGGGCGGCGGTCCGCTGATCGGATTCCACGGCATACCGATGGGCGTTCCGCATACCCGGCCGCTCGGCGTCATCAGTCACGGGACGCGTCCCGAGCTGATCGACGGCCGCCAGCAGATGCCGAGCAAGCTCCAGGTTCCCGGCAGCGCTGCGGCGCTCCTGGAACTGCGCCTGGGCCAGGCCTGCCGGGACGCGCTCGGCTTCGCCGTCAACGTGCCGCACTATCTGGCGCAGGCCGTCTACCCCGAGGCCGCGGTCACGCTGCTGGACAAGGTTTGCGCCGCCACCGGCCTGGACCTGCCCAGTGACGCGCTCCGCCGGGCCGCCGACCGGACGAACAGCGAAATCGACCGGCAGGTCGGGGAATCGTCCGAGGTCGCCGAGCTGGTCACCGCACTGGAGCGGCAGTACGACTCGCTCGCGGAATCAGGCACTGAGGGCGCGGAGGACGGCCTGCTCGATGGCGAGCGGATGCCGACCGCGGACGAGCTGGCGGCCCAGTTCGAGCGCTTCCTCGCCGACCAGCAGGGCCGCGGCGACACGCCCCCCGACCGCTGACCCGCCCCGGTCAGCCGTCGACCAGGATGAGGTCGCGGGTCGCGTTGTTCAGGCGCTCGCCGCCCTCGTCCGTGCACACCACGATGTCCTCGATGCGGGCCCCATTCGGCCCGGGATAGATGCCCGGTTCGATCGAGAACGCCATGCCCGGGCTGAGCGGCCTCGGCGTTGCCCGCCACGATGTAGGGATCCTCGTGCGACTCCAGGCCGATGCCGTGCCCGGTGCGGTGAATGAACGCCGCGCCGTACCCCGCCCGGGTGATCGGCTCACGGGCGGCAGCGTCGATGGCCTCGGCGCGCACACCGGGGCGGACGGCCCGGTACGCCGCCTCCTGCGCGTCCCTCAGCACCTGGTAGTAGGCGAGGAAGTCCGCGGGCGGCTCGCCGATCGCGTAGGTCCGGGTGCAGTCGGAACGGTAGCCGGACGGCATCATGCCGCCGATGTCCACGACCACGGCGTCCCCCGGGCGCAGCACCCGGTCGGAGACCTCGTGGTGCGGGCTGGCCGCGTTCGGGCCGGAGCCGACGATCACGAAATCCACCTGGGTGTGCCCCTCGGCCAGGATGGCCTCGGCGATCAGCGTTCCCACCTCACGTTCGGTCCGGCCGGCCTTGAGCCAGCCGGGGACCCGCGCCTGCACCCGGTCGATCGCGGCCCCGGCCTCCCGCAGCGCCTCGACCTCGGCGGGGCTCTTGCGCATCCGCAGGTCCCGCAGCGCCGAGCTGGCCAGGACCTGGCGGGCCCCCGGCATCGCGTCGCGGAGCCGCAGCACCATCAGGGCCCACATCTGGTCCGCGAGCCCGGCTACCCCGACCGGGCCCAGCCGCCGGGCGATCAGGGCGTACGGATCCTCGGTTTCCTCCCAGGCGATCATCTCCAGCCCGAGGCCCGAGGCCGGTGACGCCTGCGCAGCCGCCAGTTCCAGCCGCGGGACGACCAGGACCGGCGCGCCGCAGGCCGGGATCACCAGGCAGGTCAGGCGCTCCAGCTGCTTGGCGTCGTACCCGGTGACGTAGCGCAGGTCGGGACCGGGCGTCAGCAGCACCGCGTCGAGTCCCCCCGTACGCACCCGCTCGGCCGCGTCCTCGAGCCGGCTGGCCGGGAACAGGGCTGACCCAGACATCGATCGGTTGCCTCCCTTCTGTTTGGTCGTTACCTGCCATCGTTCATCGTGCCGCTGGGCCTCACTGGCCGGTGACGGCCGAGACGAACCGGGACAGCGACGAGCCCAGCCGCCACCGCTCGCCCAGCTCCTTCAGCCGGCCGGGTCGGCGAGCGTGGCCGGGAGGTCCCCGGCGATGGGCGGCAGCGGCACGTCGGTGGCGGTACGCACCACGGCCGGGGCGACATCGAGGTAATCGCGGGCGGAGGTGAGCTTGGCCCGGCTGCCGGGCGGGAAGCCGCCGTGCCCCTTGTCCACCGCCGCGATGATGTCGTCGATGCCGCCGAACGAGCGGACCAGGGCCGCGGCGGTCTTCTCCCCCACCCCGGGCACCCCCGGCAGCCCGTCACTCGGGTCGCCGCGCAGCACCGCGAAGTCCGCGTACGCGCGGCCCGGGATCCCGTACCGCGCGGTCACCGCGCCCTCGTCGACGATCTCCAGCTTGGTCAGCCCGCGCACGGTGTAGATGATGCGCACGCCACGCTCGTCGTCCACGAGCTGGAACAGGTCACGGTCCCCGGTCACGACGTCGACCGGCTGCCCGGCGGCGACCGCGAGCGTGGCGATCACGTCGTCGGCCTCGTAGCCGCTCGCGCCGGCCACGGGGATCCCCGCGGCGTCCAGGACCTCACGGATGACCGGAACCTGCGGGATCAGCGCGGGCGGCGTCTGCTCCTCGTTGCCCTGCGCGACCCGGTGCGCCTTGTAGGACGGCACCGCGGCCACCCGGAACTCGGGCCGCCAGTCCTCGTCCCAGCACGCGATCAGGCGGGCCGGGTCGCGCCCGCGGACCAGCCGCGCGATCATGTCCAGCAGCCCGCGCACGGCGTTGACCGGCGTCCCGTCCGGCGCAGTGACGGTGTCGGGCACACCGTAGAACGCGCGGTAGTACAGCGAGGCGGTGTCCAGCAGCATGAGCGAGCCCACCCCGCCATCCTGCCAGTTCCTCCCGACCCGCCGGCGCCACTTGCATCGACGTCGGCACCGCGACTGGCACAGGCACACGCGGCGGCACGTCGGCGTCAGCATCGCTGTACGGGGTCTTCCCCGGGCCGCGAGGACCGTGACCTGGCGGCATGACCATAATTGCGGAATGACGGTCCGTGGCGAGCAGCGTGACTGCCGCAGCGGGCGCCGCGGCCAGGGCGCCCGCTGCACGGACCACGGGCCGAACCCGAGCCGGACATGGACGCGGGCACGGACGCGCCCGCCGGCGGGGGTCCGGACGGCGAGCGGGTTCCGCTGTTCCCGCTCGCCGTGGTGGTGGCGACGCTCGCGGGATTCGCGGTGACCTCGTTCGTGGGGGTGAACCCGGCGTGGGCCGCGTTCGGCGGGGCGCTGGCCCTGGCTGTCCGGGCGCTGGCCCGCCGGGAGACCTCGGTGGCCGGCCTCGTCCGGGCCGCCGGGATTCCGTTCCTGCTGTTCGTGCTGGGTCTGGGCCTGGTCGTCCGGGCCCTGGTCGGGAACGGGCTCGGGTCGGCGATCGCGCGGGGGCTGCCGCACGGCTCGTCGCTGCCTGCGCTGCTGGCCATCGCGGCCATCGCGGCGGCCGTCGCGAACCTGGTCAATAACCTGCCGGCGGTGCTCGTGCTGCTCGCCGCGATCACCGGGATCGGCACCTCCCCGGCGCACCTCGCCGGCCCGGTGCTCGCCGTGCTGATCGGCGTGAACATCGGCCCGAACCTCACCTACGCGGGCTCACTGGCCACCCTGCTGTGGCGCCGGCTGCTGGCCGAACGGGATCACGAGGTGGAACTCGGCGAGTTCACCCGGCTGGGGCTGGCGACGGTGCCGCTCGGCCTGGCCGGCGCCACCGCCGCCCTCTGGTGCGCCCTCCGTCTCACCGGTCACGGCTGACGGTCTACCCGAGGCTCGCTCCCTATACCGCGCATGGGCCACCACAACGACCGGCTCACACCGGGGCTGTTGTAACATGTAGTGATGAGTGTGCTACTTTAGGTAATAGCCGGGGGGACCGGATGAGATCACGGACAGCGGGTTCACCGACGCCTGGGCCTGACCAGGCGCGCGGGCTCCGGCAGTGGTGGCTCGACCGGTCCTTGCGGGTGAAGGGCCTGATCGTGGTCGCGGTGCCGCTGATCGCCCTGATGGGCATCACCTCCGCGAACCTGCTGCTCCAGCATGATCAAAACAAATGAACGAAACGTCAGCATAAACGCCCGTAACCTTTCCAGCGCAGCCAGCCAGGTGCTCGCCGACGCGGTGAACGCGGAGACGGGTATCCGCGGCTACGCCGCGACCCGCGACCCGTTTTTCCTCAGCCCTTACAATCTCACGCTGACGCGCATCGGCGCGGAGCGCAGGTCGCTGCGGGAAACGGCCGTCGTAGAAGGCGCCGTCCCGCAGCAACAGGCGGTGGACGCTATCACGGGCAAGGTGCTCTTCCAGCTCGCCCAGCTGCGATCTGCCGTCAGCCACGGTATCTCCGCCGGGAACTTGCGCGCCGCGCTGGAGAACCAGAAAAACACTGTGGACCTGCTGCGCCGCCAGGCCGCCAGTCTCGCCGACCACCCCAACGACCTGGTAGCGATCCAGCACAACAAGATCACCGCGCTGCAGACACAGATTGAGCTGCTCGACGTCGCCGGTCTCGCACTGGGCCTGCTCGCCGGGCTGGCCGGCGTCGCCCTGTTCGCCTCGGGCATCGCCCGGCGGGTCGGCCTGAACGCGGAAAACGCGCGCCGGCTGGGCGAGGGACAGCCGCTGGCACCCATTATCCATGCGGGTGACGAAATCGGCCGCGTCGCCGAGTCACATCTGCAGGCCGAAAAGCTGCTCGCCAGCCGGGCCGAAGAGCTGACCACGGCCAGGGATGCGGCCATGACAGCCACCCGGGCGAAGAACTCCTTCCTGTCCAGCACGAGCCACGAGCTGCGAACCCCGCTCAACTCGATCCTCGGCTTCACGCAACTCCTCCAGATGTCCGAACTCAGCGCCGAGGACAGCGACGCCGTCGCGCGAATCCTCGGCGCAGGGCGTCATCTGCTCACGCTGATCAACGAGCTCATCGACATCGCCCGGATCGAATCGGGTGATCTGAGCCTCTCTGTTGAGCCGGTCCTGGTCTGCCCCCTCACCGAGGAGTCCCGCCAGCTGATGGCGCCGATCGCCGCCGAACGCGGGATCCGGATCATCCAGGACTGTCCCCATCCCGTCCTGGCGGTGCACGCCGACCGGCACCGGCTCTCCCAGGTCCTGATCAACCTGATCTCCAACGCCATCAAGTACAACCACCGGGACGGCACCATCACGATCTCCTGCCGGGAAGAGGGCACCGGCCACGCCAGCATCGTGGTCTCCGACACCGGGCCGGGCATCTCACCCGAAAACATCGAGCGCATTTTCGCCCCCTTCGAGCGTCTCGGCGCCGAGCAGACCATGGTCGAGGGCACCGGGATCGGGCTGCCGCTGGCCAGAGCCCTCACCGAGGCCATGCACGGCCGGCTGACCGCATCAAGCGTCCCCGGCCAGGGATCGGCCCTCACCATCAGCCTCCCTCGTGCCCCCGACCAGGTCCGCATCCCAGCCCCAGGCCTCGCGCCAGCATCACCGGCAGCCAGGCCGCGCGCCCCGGCCGGAGCCAGCATCAGCGTTCTCTACATCGAGGACAACCCGGCGAACGTCGAACTGGTGACCCGGTTCCTGGGGGGCAAGCCGAACATCAGGCTGAGATCCGAGACATCGGGCCGGGCCGGCCTCGACCGCGCCACCCGGGACAGGCCCGACATCATCCTGCTCGACCTGCACCTGCCCGACATAAACGGAGACCAGGTCCTCAGCGAACTGAAGGCCGAACCGGTCACCGCCGCCATCCCCGTAATCGTCCTTTCCGCCGACGCCTCCCGCGCCGTCGTCCGCCGCCTGCTCGCCAGCGGCGCGCTCGCCTACCTCACCAAGCCCATCGAACTCGCCGAACTCGGCACGCTGCTCGGAACCTTCGCCGCAGCCCGCGCTCAGGACCAGCAGCCACAGCCGGCTGTCCGGATCGTGCCAGCATGAGCGGCCCGGTGCCGGGCGCTTCCCAGGGGCCTGCTCAGGAGCCCGCGAAGGAGGCCTGATGAACCACGCCTTGCTTTACATCGAGGACGACGACAACAACATCAGCCTGGTTCAAATGCTGCTCAAGCGCCGCCCTCACATCGAGCTGCACGTGGCAACGAACGGCCGTGACGGCGTCCAGGCCGCCATCGACAAACACCCGGGCCTCATCCTGCTCGACAACCGGCTCCCCGACGCGACAGGCGGCGAAATCCTGCGCAAGCTCACCTCCGCGACCGCCACCGCGGCGATCCCCGTGGTCGCCTTCAGCAGCGACTCAGACGACATCATCAACGAACTGCTAGCCAACGGAGCCGCCGAGTCTGTCGCCAAGCCGTTCGATATTCACGAGTTCATGGCCATAATCGACCGCTACCTTCCCTGACCTTGCGACTGCCGCTAACCCGGTCGGGGCGCGAAGCGCAGGGGGGTTCCGGAGTTTCGCCCCACGGGTCATAACGACTCTTCGGTGCGGCCGGGCCAGCCGACGGCCAGCCCCCGGACCCGCTTGACCGCACTGCTCAGCGGCATGCCGCGGCCGACGGCCATCCCGATCAGGTACGCGGTGACCGGGGCGGCCGGCCGGTCGACGTTATGCGCCACGTCCCGGGTCATGTCGAGAATCGCCCGTGCGTCCGCCGCGCCCGGGTCCAGGCCCAGGTCGCTGCTGACGGCCATGATCCAGCGGTCCATCGCGCTCATGAGGTCGCCCCTGTTCGCCTCGCCGTTTGCCGGACGCCCTCACGTCTATCAGACCGGCGCGGGCCCGGCGGCACCGACTCGCGGAACGGCGCCGTACCGGATGGGCCGGGCCAGCCGCACTTATCATGGCTCATATGAGCAGTGGGTTTTGAGATGCCGAACGAGAGGTCGCGCGGCCGCGACGCGCACGGCGCCCCGGCTCACGGGCATCCAGGCCACCGGCACGGGCCCGCCGCGGATGCTGACCCGCGCTGGCTGGGGGCCGCGCTCGCGCTGATCATCGCGTTCATGGTGGCCGAGGTCGTGGCCGGCGCGGTGGCCCATTCTCTGGCGCTCGTCTCCGACGCGGCGCACATGCTCACCGACGCGGCCTCTATCGGCCTGGTACTGATCACGACGAAGCTGGCGGCCCGGCCGCCCGGGGGACACTTCACCTATGGCCTGAAACGGACCGAGATCCTGTCCGCGCAGGCCAACGGGATCACGCTGCTGGTGCTGGCCGCGTGGCTCGGCTACGAGGCGGTGCGGCGGCTGATCACCCCGCCCGCGGTCACCGGCGGGATAGTTATCGGAGTCGCGCTGGCCGGGGTGGCCCTCAACGTGGCGGCGACGATGCTGCTGAACCGGGCCAGCCCGGGCGCGCACCGGAGCCTCAACATGGAGGGCGCGTTCCGGCACATCCTGACGGACGTTGTCGCGTTCGCCGCCACCGCCGTGGCCGGCCTGATCATCGTGCTCACCGGGTTCACGCGGGCGGACGCGATCGCCTCGCTGCTGGTCGTCGCGCTGATGCTGTGGGCCGGCGTGGGGCTGGTCCGGGACTCCGGAAGGATCTTCCTGGAGGCGGCCCCGGCCGGGCTGGCCCCGTCGGCGATCGGCGCTGCCATGGCCGCCTACCCGCACGTCACCGAGGTACACGACCTGCACGTCTGGGAGATCAGCTCGGACCTTCCGGCCGCCTCGGCCCACGTGCTGGTCGACCCGGGCGAGGACTGCCACGCGGTCCGCGCCGATCTGGAGGCGCTGCTCAGCCGGGACTACGGGATCAGCCACACGACCCTGCAGGTCGACCACGCGGCGCTGCCGCTGCTGAACGTCGGTCCCCCGCCGCACTGCGGCTCGGGGCCGCAGTGCGGCGAACGGGCCGAACGGGAGGTTTCGCCGCACGGTCCAGCCGACGAGCACTACGGCCACCACCGGCCATAGCCGGGCCCGCCGTGCGGCGTCCGCGGGCCGGCGAATAGCGCGCATGCTCTTAACGCCCGCCGGCCGGCCGGCCGGCTCCGGGCGGGTTCTCCCGCCGCAGGGCCCCGGCCAGCCCGGCGATGACGGCGAGGGTGACCGCCATCGCCGCCACTCCGGCCCACGCGGCGGCGCTGTAACCGGCGGCGGCCGGGAACGCCCGGCCGCGCGGGGTATACGCGGCCAGGATGAAACCGGACAGCGCGCTGCCGAGCGAGAAGCCCACGCTGCGCACGACCTGGTTGAAGCTCATCGCGCTGGAGGTCTCGCCCGGCGGGGTCACGGCCAGGATCACACCGGGCATGGCCGCGGAGAACGTGCCGACGCCGAACCCCAGCGCCCCCATCACCACGAACGACTCCCAGGCCCGGGCCCGGGCCAGCGCGAACATCACCAATGCGGCCAGCACGACGGCCGCGCCCGCGGCGAGGATCACGGTCAGCGGCACGCGGGCCCGGAGGGCGGGAGCGAGGCGGCCACCCACGAAGCCCAGCGCGGAGAACGGCACCAGGACCAGCCCGGCCACGAAGACCGAGAAGCCGAACCCGTACCCCGTCCCGGCGGGGGTCTGCACGTACCGCGTCACCAGCGTCAGCAGCAGGTACATGCCGATGCCGCCCGCGAACATGGCCAGGTTCGCCCCGGCCACGGCCGGATGCCGGAGCAGGCGCAGGTCGGTGAGCGGCGCGGCGGCCCGGTTCTCCCACCAGGCCCAGCCGGCCAGCAGGGCGGCGGCCACCGCCAGCAGCAGCCCGGCGGCGAGCGGGGCGGACGTCCAGAGCCCGCTCTGGCTGACCGGGATGAGCAGCGCCAGCAGGCCGCCACCGAGCAGGATCGCGCCGGGAACGTCCAGGGTCCCGGGGCGCCCGGGCGGCGACGGCGGGATCGCCCGCCAGGCCGCCAGCAGCGCCAGGACGGTGATGAACAGGCCCAGCCCGTAGGCGGCGTGCACGCCCCCGGCGTCGGTCAGCAGGCCCGCGAGCGGGTAGCCCAGCCCGACCCCGACCGTGGACGCCACGGACAGCATCGCGATCACCGAGCCGGACTTCGCGCCCGGCACCTGGTTGCGGGCCACGCCCATCATCAGCGCCGGGAGGCCCAGCGCGACGCCCTGCGCGGCGCGGCCGGCCAGCAGCCAGCCGAACGGCAGCGGCAGGACGGTGGCCACGCTGCCGGCCACGATGACGGCGAGGGCCCACCGGATCACCGCGCGGCGCCGGCGGCCGGATCCCGAGCCCGCCGAGCACGGGCGTGGCGATGGCTCCGGCGAGCAGCGTGATGGTCAGCGTCCACTGCGCGCTGCTGAGCGGCACGCGGTAGCTGGCCGCGACGCTGGTGATCAGGGGCGCGCCGAGGCTGCCGACCACCGCGACGACCAGCGCGATGAACATCAGCGACGTGACGAGGAACCGCCGCGTGCCCTGGGCTCCGGCGACCGTGCTCGTGCCCACGTCCTCAGCCTGGCACAGCGGAGCGGCCCCGACCCTCGCGGCGCGGCTCCCCTCAGGCGGACTGAGAGGATGGTCACACGCAGGCGGTGATCGGAAGGAGCGGCGAGGGGTGAACGGCCGGGTGCTGGTGCCATGGAAAGAGATCCTCGATGAGCTCGACGACCGCGAACTGGCCGCGGCCGGCTTGCGGGCCGAGGTGTTCAGCGGGGACGAGCCAGGGCCCGGCGACCTCGATGACGTGGTTTTCTTCACGGTGCCCTACGACCGGCCGTACGGGACCGAGCCACTGGGCCGGATGCCCGGCGTGCGCGTGGTCCAGGCCCTCACTGCGGGGTACGAGCACCTGACCGGCCGCATCCCGGACGGGACGACGCTGTGCAACGCGCGGGGCCTGCACGACTCCAGCACCGCCGAACTGGCGCTCGCGCTGATCCTGGCCGCGCAGCGCGAACTGCCGCGGTGGGTGCGGGCCCAGGACGCGCGGCGCTGGGAGCACGCGCACACGCGGTCGCTGGCGGGCAGCCGGGTGCTGATCGTCGGCTACGGGTCGATCGGCGCCGCGCTCGGCGCCCGGCTGCGCGCCTGCGAGGCGGACATGGTCCGGGTGGCGCGCCAGCCAAGGCCTGGCGCGGACGTGTACGCCGTCGCCGACCTGGACCGGCTGCTGCCGTCCGCCGATGCCGTGGTCCTGGTCACCCCGCTGACGGAGGAGACCCGCGGGCTGCTCGACGCGCGGCGGCTGGCCCTGCTGCCGGACGGCGCGCTGGTCGTCAACGTCGGCCGCGGCCCGGTCCTGGACACCGGGGCGATGGTCGCCGAAGCCTCCGCGGGGCGGCTGCGCGCGGCGCTGGACGTGACCGACCCGGAACCGCTACCGGAAGATCATCCGCTCTGGGCCTGCCCGGGTGTGCTCATCACCCCGCACGTGGCCGGCGGCGCCGACGCGTTCTACCCGCTGGCCGCGCGGTTCGTCGCCGAGCAGATCCAGCGGTTCGTGTCCGGCGAGCCGCTGCAGAACGTGGTCGTGCCCGGCAGCCCCCCCTGACCGGCCGCGATTGGCCGGTCGGCGGTATGCCGGCGCGACGGTGGAGGGGGCAGCGAACTGCCCCCTCCGGAAATGGTCTGTGGTCACTGGACCTGGCGCAGCGGACCGGCCTGGTCAGGGAAATTGCGGGTGCTCAGCGCTTGCACGCCGGCGTTGTGCTCACCGTTGAACGGCGTGGTTGTGCCCGGGCAGCGGGCTGCGGTTGCGTCCTTCGGCGAGTTGAACCACAGGCCCAGGTGGTACATCTGCACGGGATTGAAGGCCGGGTTCTGGGCAGCATCCGGGAAGGGCCGACTGTTGAATACTCTGGGGAGCCGGCGCCACGCCCGGCGCCACGGCAAAGGTCTCGATGCTGAAGCGCCCGATGAACGTGCCGTTGGCATTACCGGCGCTGTTGCTTTCCAGGTCACCCTGGTACCAGGAGATTCCGAATGGCGCGTTGGGCACCTGAATGACAAAGAAGTCGAAGTCCGTGTTCCGTGGCAGGTGATCCGCCGAAACCTGCATCACCTCCACCGGGCCCTGAGAGCGGATGGTGACCTTTGCGTCTGCACCTATAAGGCAGTTGGCGCCGACTGCGGCGCTGGAACGGACCATGTGGAACGTGGCCTGTGTTAATGCTGCGTCGGCGCCGGCGCTAGCCGTTACGGCGGCGGCGCTTCCCCCAGCGGCCAGAAACGCCGCCCCTGCTACCGCGCTGATCCGCTTGGATAGTTTGCGCATGTCGATACTCCTACCGTGAGGTTCCAGCCCTCGGGGCCGGATATGCAGGCCGAGCCCGGTTGAGCCCGGCTACCGAACGTTGCTACCGGTGACAGGCACCGGCAGTACGTTTAGAGGAGGCCGCCGTGTCGGCTGATACGTCTATCTGGAGCATTCGTCCGATGCTGGGGTGCCTTGTCCGGGTGGCGCGCCAGCCAAGGCCTGGCGCGGACGTGTACGGCGTCGCCGACCTGGACCGGCTAGGGCGATCAGCGGCACCGCGACCACGATCAGGCCCTTCGCCCGCGGGGACCGGTCGAGCCACCACTGCCGGAGCCCGCGCGGCTGGTCCCCGCAGGGGTCTGGTGCAGCTCAGGGCGGCCCCAGCCGGATTTCGGAAGATTGACTGCTCAGGGCCGGGGATCCGGCGGCGGTTGGCCGAGGAGGAGCCAGAACAGGCCGACAGTGTGTACCGGCTCGCTGAATTCGCTGAACGCGACGGGCTTGCGGACGTAGCCGTTGGCCCCGAGGTCGTACGCGGTGCGGAGGTCTCCTTCCTCCTTGAAGGACGCGAGGACGAGAACGGGAACTACCCGGGTCCGCTCGTCGGCGCGGATGCGGCGGAGGACTTCGAGCCCATCGACCTTGGGCAGTTTCAGGTCGAGCAGGATGAGCGCCGGGTTGCCCTGGTCGCGGTGGTCGTCCCCGAGAAGCATGGTGAGGGCTTCGGCGCCGTTGCTGGCGACGGTTACGGGGTTGAGGACGTTGTGTTTCTTGAGTGCCCGGATGGTGAGGTCCCGGTCGTCCGGGTTGTCCTCGATGAGCATGATCTGCTTGTCATTCATGGGGTGCCCTCCGTGTTGAGGGTGAAGTAGATGGTGGCGCCGCCGTCGACGGCGCCTTCGGCCCAGGTCCGGCCGCCGTGGCGCTCGATGATGCGCCGGACGCTGGCCAGGCCGATGCCGGTGCCGGGGAACTCGGCGGCGTCGTGGAGCCGCTGGAATGGCTGGAACAGCTTGCCGACGTAGGCGGAGTCGAAGCCGGCCCCGTTATCGCGCACGTAGCAGCAGATGGGGGCGTCGCCGACGGGTGCGGTCGCGAACTCGATGGCGGCGCCGTCGCGGCGGGCGGTGAACTTCCAGGCGTTTTCGAGCAAGTTGTCCAGCGCGGACCGGATCAGGTTGCGGTCCGCGGTGACCCGGACGCCTTCCTGCACGGTCACCCGGACCTGGCGGCCGGGGTCACGGGCGCGGAGCCGGTCGCAGATGGCGGTGACCTCGGCGCTGAGGTCGACGTCCTGGAGGTTCATGTCGACCTGGGTCACCTGTGACAGGTGCAGCAGGTCATCGATCAGGGTGGACATGCGCGCGCAGCCTGCCTGGACGCGCCCGGCGTACTCGCGGCCTGTTTCGTCGAGCCGGTCGCCGTAGTCCTCCGCGAGGGCTTCGGCGAACCCGCTTATCCCTCGCAGCGGGGTTCGCAGGTCGTGGGCGATGGAGTAGGCGAAGGCCTCCAGGTTCTTGTTGGCCCGCTCCAGGTGAATGGTGCGCTGCTGTACCTGCTGTTCCAGGTTCGCGTTCAGCGACCGGATCTCCTTGGTTGCCCGGCGCAGGCGGCGACGAAGGGAAAGACTGGCCATCACCTCGGCGGCGGCCAGGATGGCGGCCAGGACAATGAAGAAGGTCAGCTGGGTACCCAGGGCCGAGCGCCGCGAGGCGCCTGCCGCAGTGGCGGCGCGCTGGAGGTCTGCGGTCACCCCCCGGGCATCGTCCATGATCCGCTTGCCCTCGTTGGTGTCCACAATCCGCAGCCGCACCGGCGTGATCACCGGCGCGCTCCAGTTTGATGGTCTCGGCTATCACCGCCAGCTTCGCCGCGACCAGACTCTTGACCGCTGCGAAGTATTTCCCGCCGCCAGGGACCGCTGAGACCAGCGAGCCGAGACGCTGCTGATCGGCTGGGACCGCCGAGAGCGCCGCATCGTATGGCTGAAGATAAGCGGGATTGCCGGTCAGCAAATAGCCGCGCTGGCCAGTCTCGGCGTCGAGCAACCCGACCAGCAAGCTCGTTGCTCGCCCCGATGACATCCGAGGTGGTCAAGTCAGCCCTCTCATAGAGCACATAGGCCCGCACCGACGAGGGCTGAGCTGGCAACGAACAGAATCAGGAGCAGAGCCACCGATGCGAGCACGAGCGGACGGGGAACGGATACCCGCCGCGCAGCACCCCTACTCGCGGTATCAGCGACGGCGGTCGCCGGTTGCTTGGTCCCAGACGCATCACCTGTCACCTCGACCTGGAACCGGGAGCTAGTCACCGAGAGCGCCAGCGCCTGCGCGAATGCCGATGATCCTCGGGCTCAAGGCTGCTCCCCCCGGGATTGCGCGCACAAGGCGCCCATGTTCTGACCGGGCCAGAGACCCGAACGCTAACCCCATCCTCCCCGCTACTTTATCCTCCCCGCTACTTTCCTCCCGCCCCAGAGTCAAAAAGTCACAAAACCCAGGCGGGCACTCTTGGCAGCCCGGCCCGGCACCTGACGTCATCATTTGCCTAAGTCCCGCTGGCGCAAATTTGAAAGTATGATCGTGGTTCACGGCATAATGCCCATATTTCCGGCTTACCTTTTTTAGAACGTTGAATCCTTTACTCTCTGCGATGGCCACGAGTGCAGCCCATGCATGAAATCTTTCCGGCCTGTCATGGTTTACCCTCGTTGGTATACCGCACGTACGCCTGCTCAGCCCTGCTATCCCACATCGTTTCCTAGCGGCCGCACGAAATACACCGACCTGGTGGCGTGCCCGGGAACGAGTGCGGTGGCGCTCGGCCGTCGGCCGGCGTTAGCTATTGTTTTCCTCGGTGCCTGCTTTCCTTGGCCGGCGTGGCCGGTGGCGCGGGCCGCCTTAGCGCCGGGCCGTGGCGCCCGCGCCGGGCCAGATCCCGGGCTCGCCGGCCGCCAGATCCCGCGCGCGCCGAAGGTCCTGCGCGGTGTCGCAGTCCAGCCACGGCGGTGGCTCCCCCGGGCCGGGCGGCAGGCTGACGCTGACCGGCCGCAGCGGGGCCAGCAGCCCGTGCAGCGACGACCCCTGGTAACCGGCGGCGGCCCGGCGCAGCGCTCCGGTCCGCCAGCATCCGGCCAGCCACTGGCGCCGTCCCCCGTCGTCGGCCAGCACGGCCCCGTCACGGCCGGCCGCGGCCGCCAGGAGCGTCCGCAGGTGCGCCGCGCGGAGAAACGGCAGGTCCGCGGCGAGTACCGCCACCCACGGTTCCGTCCCGGCTCGCTGCTCCCCTGCGCCATCCAGTTCGGCCAGCCCCCGGCGCAGGGCCGGCACGGGCCCGGACCCGGGTGGTTCCTCGCGCACGAAACGGATCGCGCCCCCGCGGCGCGCGTCAGCGATACCGGGCCGATCGGGGCCTACGACCACGACCCGCCGGGCCCCGGCCTCCGTGCCCGCGGCGACAACCGCGGCCAGCAGTGTCCGCCCGCCGACCACCAGGCCCGGTTTGTCGGCGCCACCGAGCCGCGTGGCCCGGCCGCCCGCGAGAATGATTATCCCGAACGGAACTGTGGTGGCCCTGGTTCCTGGCCGCTCCGCTCCACCGGGCCGCCTTCATCGGTCTCACTGGGCTCGCCAGGCTGATCGGGTCCGCCGGGAGCGCCGGGCGGGCTCACCCGCCGATCGCCGACATGGGCCGGTCGGGCTGCAGGAACGCGGGCTCGTTGATCCCGTGGCCGGGCAGCTTGGCCGCCACGGCGCGGCGCCAGAGCCCGGCCAGTTCCTCGTCGCTGGCCCCGGCGCGCAGCGGCTCGCGCAGGTCGCTCTCTTCCCGCGCGAACAGGCAGTTGCGGACCTGGCCGTCGGCGGTGAGCCGGACCCGGTCGCAGGCCCCGCAGAACGGCCGGGTCACCGAGCCGATCACGCCGACCCGGGCCGGGCCGCCGTCGACCAGGAATGTCTCCGCGGGGGCGGATCCGCGCTCGCCCGGGTCGTCGGGCTTGAGCACGAACTCCTCGCTGAGCGCGGCGAGGATCTCCTCGGCGGTGACCATGTTGGCCCGCCGCCAGCCGTGCTGCGCGTCCAGCGGCATCTGCTCGATGAACCGCAGCTCGTACCCGTGGGCCAGGCAGAACCGCAGCAGGTCGCGGGCCTCGCCGTCGTTGACGCCGCGCATCAGGACGGTGTTGACCTTGACCGGGACCAGCCCGGCGGCCGCCGCGGCGGCCATGCCGTCCAGCACCTCGGGCAGCCGGTCCCGCCGGGCCAGTTCCTGGAAGGCCTCGGGGCGGAGCGTGTCGAGCGAGACGTTGATCCGGTCCAGGCTGGCCTCGCGGAGGGCGCTGCGCCGTCCGCGCCAGGCCGATGCCGTTGGTGGTGATGGACATTTCCGGGCGCGGCTGCAACTCAGCCGTCCGGGCGACGATGCCGGCCAGGCCCCGGCGCAGCAGCGGTTCCCCGCCGGTGAAGCGGATCTCGCGGATGCCGAGCCGCTCGACGCCGATCCGGATCAGCCGGACGACCTCGTCGTCGGTGAGCAGTTCGGGTTT
This sequence comes from uncultured Actinomycetes bacterium, assembly GCA_963809975.1. GTDB lineage: Bacteria > Actinomycetota > Actinomycetes > Streptosporangiales > Streptosporangiaceae > Bog-532. Next base: position 45,643 of record CAWELT010000013.1, on the reverse strand, counting down.
GGGCAGCCAGTCGAGACCCTCCGCGGGCATGCAGTACGCGCACCTCAGGTTGCACCGGTCGGTCAGCGACACGCGTAGATCGGTCGCGACCCGGCCATACGAGTCTGCCAGCATCAATCGAGCGTACGTCCCCCTTCATCAGCAGGTGACACGCCCACCCCCGGACGGCGCAGAAAACGGCCCGTGGCTGCTTCCCGTGGCACCCATCCGGCCGCACCGTCACCGTCCAGGGAACGCTTCAGCTCAGCGGGTTCCGGGGCGGGATCCCGGTCTTCACCGTCCTGGCGGCGGCCGCGCTGATCATCCGCCGGACCCGGCGGATACGGCGGGTCGGGGGCACCTAGTGTCCCGCGCCGGCCCCGCCACGTGTGCTGTTGAGGGTGAAGAAGAAGGTGGCGCCACGGCCGATGGCGGCGTCAGCCCAGATCCGTCCGCCGTGCCTGCGTATGACGCGTTGCACGGTGGCCAGGCCGATGCCGGTGCCGGGGAACTCGTCCTGGGAGTGCAGCCGTTCGAATGGGCGGAATACCTGGTCGGCGTACGCCATGTCGAAGCCGGCACCGTTGTCGCGAACGTAATACACGACCTCGTCGCCCTGCTTCTCGCTCGCGAAATCGATCCTCGGGGCCGTCTGGTTGCCGGTGAATTTAGAGGCATTACTCAGCAGGTTGGCGAGAGCGATCCGGATGAAATCAGGATCGACATCAGCGACGAGACCCTCGGCGATGCGGACATAGAGGTTGCGATCCGGCTGCTGTTCGCGCAGTTCGGCAACGATCTCTCTGGCCAGGGCACCGAGATCCGTCCGGTCGGAGCTCAATTCACCGTGGGAGATCCGGGCCAGGTGGAGCATGTCGTCGATCAACCGCCCCATGCGGATGGCGTTGGCCCGCATCCGTTCGATGGCGAATCGGCCGGTGTCGTCCAGTAGCGGCGCGCAGTCTTCGAGGACCGTCTGGCTGTACCCGTCGATCGCCCGCAGGGGCGCTCGGAGATCGTGGGACACCGAGTAGGCGAACGATTCGAGATCCTTGTTCGCCTCCTCGAGCTGGCGTGTGCGCTCCCGGATGCGCAGCTCCAGGTCCGCGTTCAGCGTCTGGAGGGCCCGGTTCGCCTCATCGAGCTGGCGTGTGCGCTCCCGGATGCGCAGCTCCAGGTCCGCGTTCAGCGTCTGGAGGGCCCGGTTCGCCTCCATGAATCCGCGATGGGCCATCTCGAGCGGGGCGAGGCACTCGACCAGGAAGGGAATCGAACGTGCCGAGATGGCTTCGGCGGCGCTGCCGTCGAGGATGGACTCGACGGCTTCGGCGTGGGCGCCGACGATGTTCGATGACCCCGGCGCCGTTATCCATGGCGGCGCGGCCGAGCTCGTAGGCGGCCGCGAGCGCGGACTCGTCGGGCTCTTGGAGATAGGCGCGGAGGTTGGCCGCGTAGTCCAGGTCAGCCGGCGGCCCGGAACTCATCGCCGGCCGCCCTCGTAACGGGCGACCACGACGAGCGCATCGTCGTAGCCGCGGCCATGCTCTTCGAGGATGCGCGAGGCGATGATCTGCGGGGCCAGGATCGGGTCCACGGAGCTGACAAAGCCGCTTCGGATCCCATCGGTCGCCATCACCAGCACGTCACCGGCATCCAGGTGAGTCCCGCCCGGATAAAGAGACGGCAGGCGGTATCCGACGACGCCGCCACGGGTCACTATTGTCTCGTGACGGTATGGCGCGGCCGAGCGCACGACAATCGCCTCGACGTTCCCGACGCCCATCCATTCCATCTGGCCGTCGCCGGCGATCGACGCGATGGTCATCACCACGCCCCGGGTCCGCCGCAACGCCCCGTCGCAGTGCTCGAACAATGACCGGAGTGGCGCGTCGGGAATCTCGGCGATAGCGGCGAGGGCAGCGGTCGTGGCCCGGTGGGCCTCGGGTCCGTGCCCGAGGCCGTCCATCACGGCGATGAGGGTCCGCAGTGCCCCCGGGACAACGAGATGCCCGTCGCCCGAGCTGGTCTCGCCGGGGATGGCAGCTACCGGTCGCGGCCCACTCGACCCAGTCGGTGGCGCCGGCGGTGAGGGTCATGTCCGCCGGGCCCACATGGTCGTCGTGACCACCGTTCCGCTCCCGACCTTGGAGACCAGGTCGAAGTCGTCCATCAGCCGTTTCGTTCCCGGCAGGCCGAGCCCGAGCCCGTGGCCGGTCGAGAATCCGTCGGTCATCGCCAGCGCCAGATCCGCGATGCCCGGCCCCTCGTCGGCCGCGACGACGGTGACGCCGCGGGTGCCGTTCCTGGCGTCCGGTCGCAACAGGATCTCTCCGCTGGCCTGCGTACTTCAGAATGTTGCGCGCCAGCTCCGAGATAGCGGTCGCGATCAGCGTCTGGCGGACGGCGTCGAAACCGAGAGCGGCCGCGAGTTCGCGCGCGTTCTGGCGGGCCGTCAGGATGTCCAGTTCACCATCGATGGGGACTCGCATCTCACTGTCCACGGCCCGCACTCCCGTGCGGCCTCGCCTGGAGGTAGGCAAGCCCCTCGTCGAGGTCGAGCGCGGTGCGGACATCCGGCATGCTCAGGCCCAGTTGCACCATGGCCATCGCCACATTGGGCTGGATCCCGGCGATGACGGTCTCCACGCCGCGAAGCCGGAGCATGGCGGCCAGGCTCTGCAATGTCCGCGTCGAAAACGAATCCATCACGTCCAGGGCGGTCACGTCCACGACGACCCCACGGCAGCGCCGCCGCTGTGCCTCATCGAGAAGGCCGTCCTGCAGGCCGATAAGGTCGGCGTCGGTCAGCGCGGACTGCACGGACGCGATGAGGTACGGCGCTTGCGCGAGGATCGGGACCGGCATAGCCGCGTCACGCCACGGTCGCCGGCGCCGCCGGGGCCGCGATCGGGTCTCCGGCGATCACCCGGTAGCCGAGGAGCCGGTCGGCGAGCTCGATCCCGCCCTGCAGGTCCCCGACCGTCTGGATCCGGGAAAGGTCGACCCCGATGGTGACGATGGTCTGGGCGGTGGCCGGTGACACGCCGGTCAAGATGACGGTCGTGCCCAGCAGCCGCGCGGCGTCAACCGTCTGGATCAGGTGATTCGCGACCTTCGAGTCGACCGCGGCGACGCCGGTGATGTCCATGACCACGACCCGGGCACGGAACTCCCGGATCGCATCGAGCAGCTGCTCGGTCAGCTGCCGCGCCCGGTCGGAATCGATCAGGCCGATGATCGGCAGGATCAGCATCCGGTCACGAACCTGCAGCACCGGAGTCGAAAGCTCACGGATCGCCTCCTGCTGCTGGCGCACCACCCGCTCCCGCTCCAGTGAACGCCATCGCCACGATCGACCAGGATCCTGTTGACGACAGGCTCGAAAACCCCGAGGGCGTCATTGTGCCGATCAGGCTCCTTCAGGTAGCGCCGGAACAGACTACGCCCGTACACATCGCGCAGCGTCAGCATCCCGCCCAGGAACCGCTCGGCGCTCATCACACCGGCCACGGCCCGCCGCGCCATCCGCTCCGCAAACTCCTCCGCCCCCCGGTAACTCCCCGAATCGAGGCAATCGAGACAGGCGTCGTAGATCTTCACCGGCTCCAGTTCCTGTTCCGCCGGTGTCAGTGAATCCAGCCACAGGTTGTCGGTGGCCGTCATCGCCTGCACCCACTCCCCGCGCAACTTCTCACGGTCCTGGCGCAGGTAAGCGACTAGCTCGTCTTTCAGCGTCCCCGGAGATGTCGCCGTGGAACTGCCGTTCCGGCTGACACTGCCCTTGGCTTTTGCGGTAGTTGTCACTGACGCTGTCCTCTCCGTCCGCGACCTCTCGCCGGTCCGCCGACCCTTTGTCACTAATTGTTAAATCTTAGTGACCAAGAGTATCACTCACCTTCAGCCGCCCGGGAGTTTGCCTATCGCCGGTCGACGGCCGGGGCGTCTGCCGTAACCGACGGGGGAGGTGCGGGCGTGTCATTGGCTGGCGGCGTCCGCGTGTCGTCGCCCCCTGAATCGGCATCTTCCTCACCCCCGCACCGGCGCCCGAATGGCAAGAGGCCAGACCCTGCCCGAAAGGACAAATGCGCCAACCGCCCGTCAAACCCGTCAAGCCCGTAAGCCCGGCATGGGCGGGCTGGCCAGGGAGAACGTACTGGCGAAGACGGGCCCTTTTCCTCTCTCCGTGGTACTCGGAATGACGGAGAGTGACTAATAGACGACAGATAGGCAACCAGGGGAGTAAGCAATGACCGGGGCAGCGAACAACGAGACGCCTGGCACGGGCGGCGACCGGGGCTCACGCCCGCCGCAGGCCGACGTCATCCAGCCGGACAATGGCACCCAGCGCGTCGACGTGCTACCGGAAGATAGACATCGCCGTCCCCGGAGCAGCCGCCGCCTGCGGTCCTCGAACGTCCAGCCCGACCCTCCTGACCTGGGCGCGCTGGCCAAGGAAGCCGTGATCAGCTTCCTGCACGACGCATCGACCGCCACCGCCGAACGGGAAGCCACGCGGGCGGAAACTGCCGGGGCGGGCACGAGCGGCCGCGGCCACGGTGGGGACCGGCGTCATAACCGGCCCGGACGAGGCCGATGGGATCTCCGCGGCGGACGAGCCGCTACCCGGGACGGCGGCCGCCGACGCCAGCCGCGCCGACGCCGAATCGGTGGCCTGGCGGGCGGCGTCAGTCGGCCTGGCCACGCTGGACCGGATTGAGGCCGCCGCCGCGGGTATCGAGGCGGACATCCGTGCCGCTCTCCAGGCGCAAGCTGACCTCCAGGCCGGCGCCGGGGCTGCCGCCGAGGCCGCGGTAAGCGCGGCCGCGTCGGCCTGGCAAGCCGCGGGAACAGCCGTGGAGGCGGACAGCAGGGTAAAGATCGCCGCTGCGCCGGGTCGAGCATTTTGTGACGATCACCGTCATCCTTCTCATCATCGCGATGATTCTCGTGGTGGTCGGCGCCACTCCCCTCGGCTGAGACAGCGCGGCCGGCCCCGCGGACCGTCAAACCGGCCATATCAGCACAGGCCGGAATCGAACGGACAATGAGAAATTCTGCCCGCCATTAGCGGGAAATGCCCGCCATTAGCGGGAGATGGCGGTTAATGGAATACCGGTCCGCCTATGCCGCCGCCGCTCCGCTATCACCGCGGTTGCTGATTTAGCGAACGCACGACGGCGTGTATGCTGACAACGGATAGCCTGGGAAAGCAATTATCTTACCGCGCCGAACGCAGGAGCTGCCACAGTCCCTGGATTGTGCGCCCGGGCCGATATGGGGGGATCGTCATGGCCCAGCCGCCGCGTGAGGATATTGCGGTGAGCCGTGATTGGGCGTCGGCCCGGCTGTTCCCGGCGATGGTCAACTCGTCCGATGACGCCATTGTGGGCGAGACTCTCGACGGCGTGATCGCGAGCTGGAACCCGGCGGCGGAGGGGATGTACGGGTACGCCGCGGCGGAGATCGTCGGCCGGCCCGCGACCGTACTGTACCCTCCCGGCGAAGAAGACGAGGGCCAGGAGACCCTGGCCAAGATCGGCCGGGGCGAGCACGTCCCGCATTACGAGACTCTCCGGCGGCGCAAGGACGGCACCGACTTCCCCGCGTCGGTAACGGTCTCACCCATCCACGACGAGGCCGGCCGGCTGATCGGCGCGTCGTCGATCGCCCGGGACGTGACCGAGCAGATGCATGCGCGCGCCGCGGCCGAGGTTCTCCGCCGGGCGGACGACCTCAAGGCGGCCAACGGGAGCCTGGAGAGTTTCACGTACTCGGTCTCCCACGACTTGCGCGCCCCTCTCCGGGCGATGAGCGGTTTCAGTACCGCCCTCCTGGAAGATTACGGCGACGTTCTCGGCGAGGATGGCCGGCGCTACGCGGAGCGAATCGTCGCCGCCAGCGAACATATGGCGGCGCTCATCGACAATCTGCTGCGCCTTTCGCGCCTCTCCCGGGCAGAGATGCACCTCGGCTCGGTCGATCTCGGTGCCGAGGCCGCCCAGATCGCCGCGGAACTCCAGCGTGACGATCCGGGACGGCACGCCCGCTTCACTGTCCAGCGTCCCGTCCAGGTACGGGCCGACCATGCCCTCATGCGCATGGTGATGCACAACTTGCTGGACAACGCGTGGAAGTTCACGTCCGGCCGGGACGATGCGCACATTGAGTTCGGAACGGCGCCGGCCGCGGATGCCCCCGTCTGCTACTACGTGCGCGATAACGGCGCCGGTTTTGATCCCGCGTACACGCACAAGCTGTTCAGCCCGTTCCAGCGACTGCACCCGGCCAGTGAGTTCCCCGGCACCGGCATCGGCCTGGCCATCGTACGGCTGATCGTGGAACGCCACGGGGGGCGGGTGTGGGCCGACGGCGCCGTCGGCCACGGGCGCCACCTTCTACTTCACCCTTAATGCGAAGGAAAGCACGTGACATCAAGGCCCATCCTCCTGGTCGAGGACAACCCCGACGACGTGGCCCTGACGCTCCGGGCCCTGAAGAAAAACAACATCCTCAACCAGATCACTGTGGCCAGCGACGGCGCCGAGGCCCTCGAATTTCTCTTTGACGGCGACGGCGCCGATCTGAGGGCGCCCGGCCTCATTCTGCTCGACCTGAAGCTCCCCAAGGTCGACGGGCTGGAAGTGCTGCGCAGGATAAGGGCCGACGAGCGGACCGAGGCTCATCCCGGTTGTCATTCTTACCAGCTCCAAGCTGGAAGAAGACATTCTCTCCAGCTACCGTAACGGCGCCAACGCCTACGTACGAAAACCAGTGAACTTCGCCGAATTCGCCGAGGCGATTAAAACTCTCGGCATGTTCTGGCTGCTCCTGAACGAGGCCGTACCAGAGTAAGGAGTGAGCAGGAGTGAGTTCCATGAGCGGTGCGCGCGAAGGCAGCGAGCCGGAGACGACCGGCCGTCCCGGGCAGGCGACCACCGCGCCCGGGGAAAAGGCGGGCGCGGCGGGACCGACGGCACGCATCCTCATCCTGGAGGACGACTCCTCCGATGCTGAACTCGCGCAGCGCCTCCTGACCGGCGCGGGCCTCGACTTCACCGCCGTCATCGTCGACACCAGGACGTCATTCGTCGAGCAACTGGCGGCCTTCCGGCCACACATCATCCTGTCCGACTTCGCGTTGCCCGGCTTCTCCGGCGAGATGGCCCTCAAGATCGCTCAGGAACAATGCCCGCACATACCGTTCATCATCTGGTCCGGGGTGCTCGGGGACGAAACAGCCGTCGGCCTCATCAAGCAAGGAGCCACGGACTACATCCTGAAGGACCGGCCGGCGCGCCTGGCCTCGGCCATCCAGCGGGCCCTCGCCGAGGCCGAGCAGCGGGCGTATCTAGCCCAGCTGGAAGATCAGCTGTTCGCGCGCAGCGCCTGGCCAGCCTCGGCCAGCTGGCCGCCGCCGAAGAGGCCGTGAGCCGCACCCGCCAGAAGCTCGCCGCCGCCCGCCAGCAGGCGACAGCCGCCGATCCTCCGCCGTGACCACGTCCCGGGACCACGCCGCCGGGCAGGCGCGCGCGGGCACGTGACCGCGGCGCCGCCGTACGCACGCCGCTTCATGCTGTGTCTGGGTCTCGTGCTCGAGGGTGAAGTAGAAGGTGGCGCCGTGGCCGACGGCGCCGTCGGCCCAGGTGCGCCCGCCGTGCCGTTCGATGATCCGCGCGACGCTGGCCAGGCCGATGCCGGTGCCGGGGAACTCGGCGGCGTCGTGCAGCCGCTCGAACGGCTGGAACAGCTTGCCCGCATAAGCGGGGTCGAAGCCGGCCCCGTTATCCCGCACGTAGCAGCAGACCATGCCGTCCTGGCCGGCCGTGCGGGCGAACTCGATGACCGCGCCATCGCGGTGGGCGGTGAACTTCCAGGCGTTTTCGAGCAGGTTCTGCAGCACGGCGCGGATCAGGCTGCGGTCCGCGATCACCCGGATGCCGTCCTCGATGGTGAAGCGCACCGCGCGGCCGGGGTCACGGGACTGAAGCTCACCGGCGATGACCGCGGCCTCGGCGCTCAGATCGACCGGCTCCAGGTTCATGCCGGCCCGCGAGACCCGCGACAACAGCAGCAGGTCATCGATGAGCGCGGCCATCCGCTCGCTCGCCGCCTTGATGCTGCCGGCGTAGCCGCGGCCGGTCTCATCCAGCCGGTCACCGTAGTCCTCCACCAGCGCATCACTGAAACCACTCAGCGCCCGCAGCGGGGTACGCAGGTCATGGGCGACCGAATAGGTGAACGCCTCCAGGTTCTTGTTCACCCGCTCCAGCTCAGCCGTCCGCCGCGCGACCCGGACCTCGAGTTCGGCGTTCAGCGTCCGGACCTCCGCCTCAGCGTCGCTGAGGTCGGAAAGGATGTTGACGCTCGCCTTGAATGCCTCCTCGGCGGCGAGACGATCAGCGGCCGAGTCCTCAAGGATGTTCAGCAGCGCGCTCTGCGTATCCTTGAGCTCCTCTCCCCCCGGCGAAATCCTCAGGAGGTGGGCTGATCCTGCTTCGCGGGTATCTACGCCAGGAGGCATCGCATCCTGCTGCTCATCCGGGACCGTTGGCACTGGAGCGGCCCGTCCCGCCGTCACGTATTCCCGGACGACGCGCGCAGGTCTTCGATCTCTTTCTTGAGCTCGATCATGCGCAGCTCCCGCCCGACCGTGAGCTTCTGGAAACGTTCGAGCTCGGCGAGCCTATCGAGTTCGCGCGCTCGCTGTTTTGCCAGTTCGCGCTCGGCCCGTTTCTGCGCGGTGACGTCGCGGGCGGCGGCGAACACGCCCAGCACGTTCCCGGCCGCGTCCTTGTAGACCGAGCCGTTGTACAGCACATCGGTCAGCGTGCCGCCGGTATGGCGGATGGTCAGCGGGTAGTCGGTGACGAGACCCTGCGCGAAAACCTGCCGGTACGCCGTACGCGCCGCATCGGGCTCGGTGAAGTAGTCCGAGAAGTCGGTCCCCACCAGCTCGTCCCGCGCGACCCCGGTCACCCGGATCGTGGCCTCGTTCACGTCGGTGATCTTGCCTTCCGGGCTGACCATCACCAGCGGGTCCACGCTGGCCTCGATCAGGCTCCGCGCGTACTGGGAGGCCGCCCGGAGCTGCCCCTCGGCCTTCATCTTTTCTGAGATGTCTCTACTTATCAGGAGGAAGCCGATCGGCTGTCCGTCTGCGTCATCGCGCCGCGTCACGACGACGTTGGCCGGGAATTGGGAGCCGTCCTTCCGGACCCGCTGGAACGTACCCTCGGCCAGACCGTCCTGGTAGGCCGTGGTGAACAGGCGATCGACGGCGCCGGACGCCAGGTCTTCAGGTGTGTGGAGAATGCTGGAGTCTCTTCCGATGATCTCCTCGGCCGTATAGCCGTAGTTGCGGCGCGCTCCCTCGTTCCACGAGAGAATGCGGCGGCTGAGGTCCTTTCCGATGATCGAGTACTTCGTAGAACTCTGAAGGATATTGTCCAGGAATGCCTTCTTCTCCGCGAGTTCGCGCATGGCCCGTTTCTGCACGGTGACGTCGCGGGCGGCGGCGAACACGCCCAGCACGTTCCCGGCCGCGTCCTTGTAGACCGAGCCGTTGTACAGCACATCGGTCAGCATGCCGCCGGTATGGCGGATGGTCAGCGGGTAGTCGGTGACGGAACCCTGCGCGAAAACCTGCCCGTACGCCGTACGCGCCGCATCGGGCTCGGTGAAGTAGTCCGAGAAGTCGGTCCCCACCAGTTCCTCCCGCGCGACCCCGGTCACCCGGATCGTGGCCTCGTTCACGTCGGTGATCTTGCCTTCCGGGCTGACCATCACCACCAGCGGGTCCAGGCTCGCCTCGATCAGGCTCCGCGCGTACCGCTCTGCGGAGTCAGCCTGACTCCGCGCGGACTGCGCCGCGGAGTCAGCCCGATCCTGCGCGGACTGTGCCGCGGAGTCAGCCCGATCCTGAATGCGCTGCCGTTCGGTGATGTCGCGGGCGATCGCTGATGCGCCGACGATGTGGCCGGCCGAATCGTGAATGGGTGAGACGGTCAGCGAGATCGCGATGGCCGCGCCATCCTTCGTGCGCCGCGTCGTCTGGTAGTGGCCGGCCCGCTCGCCGTTGCGGATCCTTTCCAGGATCTCCACCATCTCATTGGCGCGGTCCCCTGGCGTCAGGACAGAAACGGACTGGCCGATTGTCTCGCCCACCTGGTAGCCGTAAATCCGCTCGGCCGCCTTGTTCCAGGTCGTGATGCTTCCGTCCAGCGTCAGGCTGAAAATGGCGTCGTCGGATGAGTCGACGATGGAAGCCAGCAGCCGTGACCTGGCCGAGCTGCTGCCCGGGCCCGGCGAATGCGTGGTGCGGACCTTACCTTTCTTACTTTCGGGTGGACCGCCCGGGTGTGTCGTCATTGCAAGAGCCTCCTGGCGTTAACCAGCATTCGTCCGGCCTGCCGGCATCGCGCCCGATGCCGTGCCGGTGCCTTCCGTGGTGAGGGTGAAGTAAAAGGTGGCGCCGTGGCCGACGGCACCGTCGGCCCAGGTGCGCCCGCCGTGCCGTTCGATGATCCGCGCCACGCTGGCCAGGCCGATGCCGGTGCCGGCGAACTCGGCGGCGTCGTGCAGCCGCTCGAACGGCTGGAACAGCTTGCCCGCATAAGCGGGGTCGAAGCCGGCCCCGTTATCCCGCACGCAGCAGCAGGTCATGCCGTCCTGGCCGGCCGTGCGGGCGAACTCGATGACCGCGCCGTCCCGGTGGGCGGTGAACTTCCAGGCGTTTTCGAGCAGGTTCTGCAGCACTGTGCGGATGAGGCTGCGGTCCGCGATCACCCGGACGCCGTCCTCGATGGTGAAGCGCACCGCGCGGCCGGGGTCACGGGACGCAAGCTCGCCGGCGATGACCGCCGCCTCGGCGCTCAGATCGACCGGCTCCAGGTTCATGCCGGCCCGGGAGACCCGCGACAGCTGCAGCAGGTCATCGATGAGCGCGGCCATCCGCTCGCTCGCCGCCTTGATGCTGCCGGCGTAGCCGCGGCCGGTCTCATCCAGCCGGTCACCGTAATCCTCCACCAGCGCATCACTGAAACCACTCAGCGCCCGCAGCGGGGCACGCAGGTCATGGGAGACCGAATAGGTGAACGCCTCCAGGTTGCTGTTCACCCGCTCCAGCTCAGCCGTCCGCCGCGCGACCCGGACCTCAAGCTCGGCGTTCAGCGTCCGCACCTGCGCCTCAGCGTGGCGTTGCGCGGTGAGATCGGTCAGGACCAGGCACCGCAGCAGCATGCCGTCGAGGTCGAAGCCGCTGACCGCCAGCAGGGCGGGAACGGTCGTGCCGCCGGGCCCGCCCAGCTCCACTTCGCCCCGGGCGCTGTCGCCCGCACCGACGTCGAGCAGACGGCCGAACTCGGCGCGATAGGCACTGGGGATCAGGTCAATGACCGCGGTGCCAGCCAGGTGCGTGCCGGTCTGGCCGGTCATCGCGCCCAGACGCGGGTTGGCGTCGAGGATGATCCCCCGGGGGGAGATCGTGGCCGCGCCTTCGTTCATCGCCGCCACGATGAGCCGGTAGGGACGGTCGGCACCGGCGAGGCCGTAGATCTGCTCCTGTCCGGGCGGCCCGATCACCAGCGAGTCGATACCACCGCTCCGGATCGCCTCGATCGTCTCGGACGCCTCGCGCAACTGGGCCCGCACCTCGGCCAGCTCGGCCGCCTGGGCACCGCTTTCCCCTGGCTGTACCGTCGCGGGGCGGCCTTGATCACTGGCCCTCGGAATCGCCGATCGGACCATGACCCTAGTCGTCCCGGTGCGGGTGCCCGTCGCTGTCCGCGATGGGGCCGAGGTCGAGCCCGAGGCGCAACCGGTCGGCATCGGACAGGTCGCCGCCGACGACGCGGCGCAGCGGACCGGGAAGCCGTTTGACCAGCGTCGGCACGGCGACGATCTGGTCGCGCACGACCAGCGCGGGCTGCTGCTGCACGTCGATGATTTCCAGGTCGACGTGGCCGCCCAGTTCCTCGTCGCAAACGCGGCGCACCGTCTCGATGGCTTCGATGGACCTCGCGGACGCGCCATTGACGTAGAGGGTCAGCGCCCAGCCCTCGCCGGCTGCCGCGTCGGTCATGTCGCGGCGCTCCTGGGCGGCCGGAGCTGCAGGCCGACGAGGACACGGTCGGTGTCGGACAGGTCCCCGACGATCGTGCGGATCGGAAGCGGGAGCTTCCGGACCACCGTGGGCACGGCCAGGATCTGATCGTCGGCGGCCAGGCGCGGGGTTTCCAGCAGATCCACGACCTCGATCCGGTAGTGGCCGGCCAGGTGCTCCTCGCAGGCACGCTGCAGATTCTCGATCGCCCGCACGCACTTGGGCGACCGGTCGGTCACATAGAGGCGCAGCTCCCAGGTTTCATCGGCACCGGCACCGGGCGCGTCATGTGTGGCGTGCGGCTGGGTCATCGGTTTACTCCGTCGCTCGGGACCGCATCGGCCCAGCGCCGCTTCCCCATCGCCACTTCGTCCGCCTCGGTGTCGGCGGCCTGATGGCGCTCGCGAAGGCCGATCCGGTCCAGTTCCGCCCGCTCGGCGGCGATCTGGTCCTGCACCGCGGCGAAGTGGGCCTCATGCTCGGAGATACTGCGGCGCAGTTCCCGCCGCCGGTGTTCCAGATCGTCGGCCTGCCGCAACTGCGCTTCGCGTTCGGCGGCCTGCTGCGCCAGGCGGGCCGAGCCGGTCAGCATCCCCGCCGCGCCGACGTACACATCAACCAGCTCGGCCCCATGGTCGGTGAGCACGAACTCCCGCACCTGATTCGAATGGGCCGTGCCCCGTGACTTCAGGACGAACAGCAGCCGGTTCCGTTCGCCGTTGCTCTCGAAATTGCGCAGCAGGAGCCAGATATCTACCATCGACGACACGCTCAGCGTAGCCGCCTCGTCCCCCTGGCCGAGCGCCGTGGCCAGGGTCGTGATACCCTTGGCCTTGAGCAGGTCCATCTGGCGGGCCACCATCGAGGTCACCTCGGAGGCAGCAACCCCGTGCGCGAAGCTGGCGATCCCGTCGAGCACCGTCACCGTCGGCGTCACCTCGTCGAGCAGCTGGACCAGCTGCGCGAGATGGGTCTCCAGCCCGAACGCGGACGGCCGCGCCGGCCAGATGTGCAGCAAGCCCGCGTTGGTCCACGGCCGCAGGTCGAGCCCGATTGACCGCATGTTGCGCAGGACCTGCGCGGCCGACTCCTCGAACAGCACCCACAGCACCCGCTCACCGCGCCCGCAGGCCGCATTCACCAGGTGCGCGCCGAGCGAGGTCTTGCCCGTGCCCGCTGTCCCGCTCACCAGGACGGTGGAACCGCGGAAAATGCCGCCGCCCAGCATGTGGTCGAGACGGGCGATTCCCGTTGAGATCCGTTCCTCGGGGGCCCCGTAATCCAGGGTGATCGAGGTGATCGGCAGCACGACGAAGCCCCGGGCGGAGATAAAGAACGGGTACTCGTTGGTACCGTGCGCCGACCCGCGGTACTTGACCACCCGGAGCCGGCGGGTGGAAATCTCCTCGCGCACCCGATGGTCGAGCACGATCACGCAGTCGGAGACGTACTCCTCGATCCCGTGCCGGGTGATACTCTTCTCGCCCCGCTCCCCGGTCACGATGGCGGTGACACCCCGCTCCTCGAGCCAGCGCGTCAAACGGCTGAGCTCGGCCCGCACGATTGAGTCGGTGCCGGACGCGCCGGACGCGCCGGACGCGCCGAACGCGCCGAACAGGACCTCGATGGTGTCCAGGACGACCCGCTTCGCCCCGACACGTGTGATCGCGTCGTCCAGGATCACGAAGAGCGGTTCAAGGTCGAATTCCCCGGCCGCGATGATCTCGGTCGGCTCCACCCGGAACGAGAGCACGGTGAGCAGCCCGTCCCGCTGGAGTTCGTCGAGGTCGAAGCCGAGCGAGCGGACGTTGGCGGCGACCTTGGCCGCCGACTCCTCGAAGGTCAGCAGCACGCCGGGCTCGCCGTAGTCCCTTGCGCCGGCGACGAGGAATTGCAGCCCCAGTAGCGTCTTCCCGGCTCCTGCGCTCCCCGCTATCAGCGTCACCCGGCCCCGGGGAAGGCCGCCCGCGGTGATCTGGTCCAGGCCGCTGATTCCGGTTGGCGCTCTGTCCAGTCCCGGGCCGACCGCAGCACCCACCAGATCCGTCAGGTCGGCATTGCCCACGTGGCCGCCCTCCCCCGAGTTAAGCGTCACGACTAAATCTTCTTTGCATAAATTATCACCTAAAGATTGCAGCAGCAAGCTGATTTGGAAGCGCAAAGATTTCGCGGAATTACCCGGAAGCCCGGGATGATAAATGAGCCGAAACGAAATAGGGCGAGCGATAATTATTTGCACAAATTGACGTAAAGGAGGCGGGAAGTGGATCAAACGGTGCGCCGGAGCGCCCGGCGTCCCGAGGGTGAGCGGAGTGATCCTTTGCCCGCCGGGCTGTCACCGACGGCCCCGTCTTGACGGCCGGTCTCGTAGGCCGCCGTCAGCGTGCGGCGCTGCCAGCCGCGGGCCAGCCGCAGCGTGAGCACGATAATGGTGAGCCCCGCCCCGGTGAGGGCCTGGACCACGGGGAAGATGGACGACGGTAGCGGCGCTGCGGTAGCCATCCGGCGCAACGGCCGTCGTCATGTGTCAGGTGCAGATGATCGGGGATTTCCACCGGGTCGCGAAGTCGATTGTTCATCCGCGCAGCACCGTCAGTGGCGGGAACAATACCCGCACGCCGTCCGCGTTTGCGAAAAGCTGGTCGCGTCGCGTTCGTGAGCAGGTTCATGGCCGCCGCGTCGGACAGTTCCGGCCGGTCGCGGGTACCCCGGACAGCGTGAACGACGGGGAGGCGCTGATGGTGAGGGCGATCACGGCCCCCCTTTCCACGTTGGCCGTCACCAGTTGCGGCCCCGCCGATGGGTCAGCCGCCACTGGCCAGTTTGGCTGCGGCCGAAACGGCCGGAGCGGCCAGCGAGATCAAATACCTCGCTGTCAAACGACAGCAATTATCCAGCTCCGCACCCGGCAAAATTGGCCAGTCGCCAGTCCGCGCAACCGGCCGCCCGTGGCCAAGTGCAAAAGACATGAGATAGCTGACCGGAACGCACAAGAAACGTTTCCTAAATCGTTTCCGGACATTTACTGCAGGCATTCATGGCCTTGTGCCAAGCGTATTCATCCGCGCGGCGCAGGCACGGCTCGGTGCGGCCGCCGCACGTTTCAGGACCACGCCCGGGTGAGCCTCGCCGCTGTCGCGATCAAGCCCGATCGCAGTCAGCGCCTCGGGTATTCTCGCCATTAGGCCGCTAGGCGGCCCGCAAGACAGGGAGATGATCACGATGAGCGGCCAGCCCCGGACTGTGCACGTACCGTACACGCTGGAGCAGGACGAGGATGGCGTCTGGTGCGCGCACGCATGGCTTGGCTCAAGCGGGGGCGCGAACGGGAACGGCCCAACCGCTGAGGCGGCTGTGGCCGACCTGCGCGAGGCCGTTCAGCTCGTCATTGATCAAGACGGTATGCCCGAACAGATCCGTATGCTGGACCTAGAGGTTGCCTGACTCCCGTCTGCCCGCAATACCCGGTCCGCGTCTCGTGAAGGCTCTCCATAGGTGCCGAGGCCCGGCACGGTGACCACGTACCCCTCCTCGCGCAGCCGCCGGGGCCATGGCGGCTGTGCCTGGGCACGTGCAAATGTAGCTTCTTGGGTTAGCCCAGGCCGCCAGCCGGTAGCGTTTACCTATCAAATGCTCCTCTACCTGAACAAGATAAAGCCTCGGCATCCCTATCGTCCTAGGTCAAGGGTACTTTCCATGGTTGCCGCTCCGTCCAGCTAACCAGCGGCGTGAAATCGTCAGGCTAGGAGGCAGATGATGAGCGGGTCCGATGCTGGCAATATCCTGCTCCGCAGCGCAAAGCAACGGCTCAGGCTGCGGTCGCAGGGGGCCCTCACTGAGGCTGTTGCGCGTGCCGGGCGGTCCATCGGTCTGCTGGTGTCGGTGATCCCGCTCATCATGCGCCGGTGGGAGTCCGACTCGCAGCCGTTGCCACAACCTGAGCAGCAGGTAGCACCGGAGCCGCTGGCCGGGCGCCTCCTTGCCGATCTTGATCTGACGCCGCCGCCGACCGGGGACACGGTTTCATCGCCTGCGGGGCCGGGGGTGAACCGGCGCGCCTTTGTATCCATGACGGCTGTGTTTGGCGCGATGGCAGTGACAGAACTTACGTCATGCAGTATCAGTTCAGGAGATCCCGCGATCAACTACGCGTTCGCAGACGAATTCGACGGTCCAGCAGGCAGCGGCCCGGATCCGGCGAAATGGGGGTACGACATTGGTGGCGGGGGATGGGGGAATGACGAGCTTCAGGTTTACACCTCCTCACGGGCAAACAGCTTCCTGGACGGCAACGGGAATTTGGTGATCCGCGCTACCAAGGACGTCCGGACGTCCGATGATCGAACCACGGCCACTACCTATCACAGCGCTAGGCTCAAGACTATCGGAAAATTCAGCAAGTACCACGGCATCTTCGAGGCCCGCATTAAGCTCGACATCCAGCCCGGGTTGTGGCCGGCTTGGTGGGCGCTGGGAGCCAACTTCCCGGAGGTGGGTTGGCCGGCGTGCGGCGAGGTGGACATCTTGGAGAACTACGGTGGCTCCATTGCAGAGACGTCTGTCCACACTCCGAACGACGCGAGGACCAGCTTGCTCACGAAGGACGGAGTTATCAAAGTCGATGATGGGTGGCACGTCTGGCGCATGTGGTGGAACTCTAAGACCGGAGGCTTCGCGTTCTACAAGGATGGCACGAGGTACATGACCGTAGAGCCCACACAGATGGCCAACTGGTGCTTCAGCTCCGGGATCCCAATGTTTATGGTCATAAACCTCGCGGTTGGTGGGGCTGCTGGTACCCCGCCGGACAGCGTGCACTTCCCTGTTGACGTGCTAGTCGATTACGTCAGGGTCTGGTAGCGTCGCTATCCCGATGCGCTAGCCCTGCCCTGGCCGACGAAACCGGGAGATTCGAGTCAAGGCCTAACGAGGCTGCGCCCCAGCCGACGAGCGGTGCCGGTGATGGCTGAGGTTAGTGAAAGAGTCCCGGTCGGCGACGAAACGGTGCAAGATGTACCCGTTCATGGACTGCGCGTAGCGGTTGGTGACCCTTGGGGGCCGGGTCGTCCGGCCGGAGCCTGTCATGACGCTACCTCGTTCTGCCGCCTATGTGCTGGCTGATCACGTGCTGTTCGAGGCGATCGGCCGGGTGTACCCAATGAACCTGTACCAGCCCCGGTTGCAGCATGGCGCGGGGATCGCCGCGTTCCTCGCCGGGCACCGGGGCCACCGGTTCGCGTGCACCGCGCACATCGGCCACTTCATCGCCGCCCGCGGGGCTGGCCTGGTGCGGTTCGCCCCGGGCCAGCGCAAGGACTTGATCACCGCCTCGTCGAAGTCATCGTCAAACAGGTGGACGGGACTATCCATGATCAGCCGCTCCCTGCTGTTGGCGTGATCCCGACTGTTCCCGTAGCACCAGCCCGGGTGAAAGCCGGATTGTCCAGGTTGCTCATGACGTAGCTCGCGCTTTGCGTCCCGTAGCCTAGTTCCAGGCGGTACCGGACGTGATACTCCTTCGCTGCAGCCTCCGTAGATGCTGCGATCTGCTGCGTGAAGATCACGCTGAACTGACTGTCCCAGTATCTGTCCAGCCATGGATTGTCTCCATCGCTCCAGGCACCGAATGACGCCGCGAACAGTAGTGACCGCCAGCCAGCCGGAAAACCGGCGTGACTCGCGAGGTCGGCAAGCCCGTTCCGGATGTCCTTCTCGACGCGCGCCTTGAACTTCGTATCCGTCTGCCCAAAATTCCAGATGTAGTACTGATAATGCGAGGCATCCATCAGCGCTTTGTTCATGCCAGTCAGGCATGCGACCGGGGCATAGGGCAGGTAAGCATGCCCGCACTTCCCGGCATGGAGCTGAAGGTACCAGCCCTCGCCAGGCAACGCAGACACAATCTTCCACGGTGCATACTCACTGCCGTACATGCCGTCCGCGTACCCGGTCACGACGAACATGACCGCATGGAACCCGTACTGCGCCAGGATTGGTGTTGCGAGCGTATCTGACCAGAAGGCATCGTCAAACGTGATGAGGACCGGCTTGACCGGGAGAGCGATATTGATACCGTGCAGCCACGCCACATACTGCTGCGGCGTGACGGTGGCGTACCCGGCTGCCGCGAGGGCCGCCATTTCAGCCTTGAAGTTCGTTAGGGTGACGTTGTAGTTCCCGACTGAGCCTGCCACCGGGGATGGCGCGCCGATCCCGTGGTAGAGGAGAACAGGGATCCGCGCTGGCAAAGAGGAAGCCAACTTAATTCGCGGGACTGGCTTCGTACCGGAAGCACTTCCGACCAGGGTCACTGCCAGCAGAGACGGGACTCCGATGAGAACGAGAACAGCTGCTATTATGAGTACCCTGAAACCGCGCCTCACCTCATCTTCCGTGGAATGAAATGGGATAGCGCCATCACGAGTGCGATGAGCATCGTGCAGGTCAGAATCGCCCACAGTATGCCTACTACGCCAACCATTGAAAGTGATGCGACACCGACCCCAGCGTTCGCTGTCGTGTGCAGATTCATTTTCAGATCCCCTCCCTGACCTTTACCCAGGTATTGTCGATGTCCGCCTTATAGTCAATCAACTGCTTGAAGTAACCTCGTGCAATAGCAGCCGTGAGAAGCCAGGCGTACCCGATTTCGATGATTAGGACACTAGCGACCAGCATCCCCCACTTTCCCGTCCCGCGCACCGTCCATGCGGCGTCCGCTGAAAAGACAACTGCGATGGGAAGCATCCACCAGGCCACGAGCGGGGCGTGATTTGCGATGAGCAGCCCGAGCATGGTGAAGAATAGCAACCGGACGGAGATCGAGAAGGCAAAGCCTAGCTGCTTCAGCCAGGAGATCGCTGTCGTCCGTGTCCACCCGAACTGCATGAGAGTCTGCAGGTAGCCGCGTGCCCAGCGCTCACGCTGGTGGAGCAGCGCGGGTGTGCGCGTGACGGGGACGGTGGACACAAGACAGTCCTGCGGCCGGATCATGTGCCAGCGTGTGTGCCGCAGAGCTATCGTCAGCTTCCAGTCTTCTGTCCAGTTCGTCGGATCGTAGATTTCCCCGTAGGTGTCTTCTATCTCGCGCAGCGCGGCCACGCGGAAGACAGCGGCCATGCCGGTCATGCATCCCCCGCGCCCCTTGTGCCGCCCGATCATGACGCGATCCCGCTCATACTCCATGGCCTGGAGCAGCTCCAGAAGGTTCCCGTGCCGCATGACAAGGTGATTAGAGCTGAGCGCGCCAAGCTGAGGGTCGGTGATGAAATGCCGGGCGGCATTCTCGATCAGAGTCTCGGTGAGAACCGTGTCCGCATCCATCGACAGCACGAGGTCATCATCGTCAAGAAGCGGGAGATAGCGGTGCAGCGCCAGGTTCAGGGCGCCGGCTTTCCGGCCGCTGATCTGCCCGACGTCATAGACGCACGCGCCGAGGTCGCGTGAGATTTGTGCCGTGTCGTCGGTGCTGTTATTGACGACAACGAGGATCTCGTCAGGAGCCCACGTCTGCCCACGAAGAGACTTGATAGTCTCAGCGATACTTGCCGCCTCGTTATGCGCAGGGACGATCGCAAGCACCCTCATCGACTTAATCCCTGCCGCGTTCCCTAGCGGCAGGGCGGCAATGCGCTTCTGGTCACTGTCGGCCGCCGACCGCCGGAGCCCGGGCAGCTCCACAGTCGCGGGAACGTCCCGTACCGGCGCGGAGAGCGAGAACAGAGCTCTCAGGCCCAGCTCCGTCTCGCCCGTCACGCCACCCGTGGCAGGCCCGTCAATGAGCCGGGGGATGGGCACCCTTCTGGTCCTGTCCTGCACGGGACCAGAGTGCGTTCGCAACACGTCCATGCTTGGCAGGTCTTTTCGGTGGCGGCCCTGCGACCCCGCCTGGGCTCCGCCCGCGATCTGACCCCGGCCGACCCGCGTCGAATGGTCCGGATCCGGCTCCTGGTACCACTCGGGCAACGACGACAACCTGGCCGAGCCATCAGCCAACCGACCGTCGGCGGTCCGAGATGTGATCCCGGAAGGCTTTCCACGTGACGACGTGGAGTTCTCTCCGCTCACAGTGCCAGCGTTCACCTATAAACCCCCGCTCTAGCCTAGTCTGTGCTGCCTACGACCCTAAGACAACAGGCTGCTAACTGGCGCAAAAGGATGCTTACCCGTATGAGACGCACAAGCTCTCCGACTGGTTCACAACGTGAACGCTCTAAAAATTCGTGATGTCGAATGTCCGAAATGGGTAGATTCATACCTAAGATACAATGATTATGCCCAAGCTGGCATCTCATCAGACCATGTGCGTAATATGTATGTAATGTCCGGTTTAATTAGTAACGTAGTGATTAAGGACCGGGGCCATACTCATTAAGGATCGCCAAACCGGCTCTTCGAACTTGACCGGGACGCTGTTGCCGCGCGGTGACTTCAGGTAACGGGCGAGGGTGTCGCGGAGCGTGGGAGGTACGGAAGGGGCCGTATCTCACCCAGCCGTATCCCCAGGCCATCACGGCATCGTTCCCGAGGCCAGGTAGTATCCTCCCGCGACGGTGATCCCGCGGCCCGCCACGTGTCGACAACTCGGTGCACTAGACCAGGTACCACGAACACGAATTCTGCCTGAATGATCAGCGTTTCACGTCGTAAGCCAGGATGTCGGTGTTGTCCCTGGCGGAGCCCGCTCGGCGACCGAGGCATTTTGCGGCACGCGAGCGCCACCGGGATCGCGGCCAGCTGGGCAGGGTGTGAAGTCGGTCTCGCTCACGCGGCGCCGTCTTGCCGCTCGGCCACCCGGCGTAGGTGACGCGACGGAGGCGCGGATCCCGTCGCTGCGCCATGAGAAACCAGCCTCGACGAAGACGCTTTCGATGACCTCGGAGACGTAAGCGGCGATCTGCTTGGCCTGCGCCACCTGGCGGCCGTAAAGGTCGAGTCGTACAACTTCGGTAAGGAGTTGCGCGGCTGCCTGCTGCGCCCGTTCGAATGTGCGGACCTCGGCGATGGTCTGGTCATGTGCCGGATTGTCCAGCCGCCAGTCATCCTCGCCGAGGGCGGCAAGCCGGGACTCCGCGAAGTCGGCGAAGTGCGTCACCACGCCCACTAGGTGCTCCAGCTCGGCGAGCACGTCGACCGGGCCGTCCCCGTTCCGGCTGCACCGTTGGTACACCGCGAGCGCCTTCGCCTGGGCGACTCGCTCGGCCGCTTTCCGCTGGACCTGCCCGGCGGCGGCCCCATGCACCCAGCACACGTCCGAGCCGGCTGGCGGGTGCGCCTTACATTGCTCGCCGGTCCGTTTCGTGGTGGCGCGACACCTATGAGGTCGCTGTCCGTCCGGGTCACCTATGAGGTCGTTCATCGGTTGCCGTCCGTTCGTCGGTCATGGCGCCTCCCTGGCGGCTCTCGATGGCTGCCCGCCATCCTGGGTCGATCCTCGGCCAGCAGTCGGAGCCGATACCGCGGTCGATGGACTCGGGATCGGTGAGGAGCCGACCGCAATTGGCACAGAACGTGAGCGCGACCAGTGCCGCGTGCAGCTTGTCCGCGTGCGGGTGGTCGCCCCGGGCGTGGCAGTCCGCGGCGGGTTTCGCTGCCCTGCGCAGGTGGCGCTCGGCGTACAGCGCGTCCAGGTCGGTGCCGAGGTAGGCGGCGAGTGCCCTGCCGAGCGCACCGCCGCGGTTCGGCCTGTCGAGTGCCCGCACCAGTGAAGCGCGGACCTTGTCCGGGTCGGGTCCGATGCGAGCCACTCGGGTATCGTCTGGCGGCCGTGATGCCAGATGGTCACTAACCCTCTGGAGCGGCTCGCGGAACTGGCCGCCGAAGCGGACGCGGCTAAACGGCTCCTGGCCCGCCGGGTGGATGAGCTGGCCGAGCTTGCCGCTGAGGTCCCGGGTGCATGGTTCACCGCGTGGGAACGGGCCCTTGACCGGGCCGCGGCGCTGTGCGCGGTGCTGAGCAAACTGGACATCGACCAGCGGGTGATCGGCGTGGCGCTTACGGTGGCGCGCCAGTTCAGCGGCGAAGTCAACTGGGTCATCGACACGATTCTTGATGGCCTCGGCCTGGACGACCGGCAACGGGCGCTGATCCCTGAGCTGGTGCCCCGGGTGCTGCGGTCGTTGCGGGAGGGGGAGGCGGGTCAGCCTGATCCGGGGAAGTGGCAGCGGAGCCTGTCACTGGGCCCGGCCCGGCAACCTGACGGCGGAACCGTGACCATTGTCGGGCCGGGTGACCCGGTTTGGGAGGAGTGGAACCGTCGCCGGAACGGTGATCGGGGAACGGGTTGACGGCGGCCACGTGCTGACCGGCCCGCGCGGTAGCGAACTGACGTTGGTGCTTGCCCGGTTTGGCCAGCACGAAGTCCCTGTCCCCGACAGCCTCGGCCGGATCCTCACCGACCTGATCCGGACCGGCCGCTCCCACACTGGCACCGGCTCACCGATCACCAGCCCATGGCTGTTTCCCGGCGGCATGCCCGGACGGCCCATCACCCCGTCCCGGCCCGGCGAACGCCTGCGAACCCTCGGCGTCCGCGCGATGCCCGGACGCCGGGCTGCCCTCATCGACCTCGCCGCCCAGCTGCCCGCCGCAGTCCTCGCTGACTCCCTGAACCTCAGCCCCGGCACCGCCGTCCGCTGGATGCACCAAGCAGGAGCCGACTGGAACCGCTACGCCGCCGGCATCGCCCGATCCAACGATCACCAACCCTGACGAATACCCGGACTCAGCCAGCTCCAGGCTCAGGCATTCGACATGGTTGGAACATTGCTCTCTACCGGTTCCGCCGCCGGCCAACCGATCAAAGTCGTGTCCTCGATTCTCGGCCATTCGACGTCGGGGTTCACGATGGATGTCTACGCCGTGGTTGCCGAGGAACTCGGTGAGGCCGCGGCGGCTGCGATCGCCGCTTTCGTGCCGCGGCGTGCCAACATCGTGCCAACCGGGGGCTGAACAATCATGGAAATGGCGTCCAGAGTGAACGCACGGACTTGCTTCCGCACGGCATTGCGCAGGTAGCGGAGGCGGACGGGAATCGAACCCGCCAGCGCCGCAGCGCAGCGCTCACCGGTTTTGAAGACCGGGGGGGCCACCAGGCACCCGGACGCCTCCGCCGTGACTCTACTCGTGACGGCCCGGCCAGCGGGGCCGGCGTCCGCGTCGCAGGACCGCATCGTTTTACCCGGCACAATGGGAGTCGGCCCGCACTGGGAAGATCCGCAACGAGGAGGCGATGTCCGCCGTGAGCCCCAATCATCCGTGGTGGCGGGAGGCGGTTGTCTACGAGGTGTACCCGCGAAGCTTCGCGGATTCGGACGGCGACGGCATCGGGGATCTCGCCGGCGTGCGCTCGCGCCTGCCGTATCTGTCGGAGCTCGGGGTGGACGCCATCTGGCTGACACCGTTCTACCCGTCCCCGCTGGCGGACGGGGGCTACGACGTCAGCGATTATCGCGACGTGGACCCGCGGCTCGGGACGCTGGCCGGCTTCGACGAACTGGTCGCGGCGGCGGCTGAGTACGGCATCCGCGTGATCGTCGACCTCGTGCCGAACCACTGCTCGGCCGAGCATCCCGCCTTCCGCGCGGCGCTGGCCGCGCCGGCCGGCAGCCCCGAGCGCGAGATGTTCATCTTCCGGGACGGGAGCGGCCGTGACGGCGGCGAGCCGCCCAACAACTGGCAGTCGGTCTTCCACGGCGCGGCGTGGACGCGGGTCACCGAACCGGACGGCCGGCCCGGCCAGTGGTACCTGCACCTGTTCGACCGGGGCCAGCCCGACTGGAACTGGCGCAACCCGGCGGTCAACAGCTACTTCGAGGAGGTCATCCGGTTCTGGCTGGACCGCCGCGCCGCCGGGCTGCGCATCGACGTGGCGCACGGGCTGTTCAAGGACCCGGCCCTGGCCGACCTCACCGCGACGCCCGC
The DNA here is from genome assembly GCA_963809975.1 of uncultured Actinomycetes bacterium. Taxonomy (GTDB): domain Bacteria; phylum Actinomycetota; class Actinomycetes; order Streptosporangiales; family Streptosporangiaceae; genus Bog-532. The sequence continues at coordinate 21,642 of CAWELT010000013.1, read as the reverse complement.
GCCGCACGCCCCGTCCCCCTACTATCACCGGGCCGAACTGCAGGAGCTGTACCACCTGTGGCGGGTCATGCTCGACTCCTATGTGCCCGGGGAGTTTCCCGGCCCGCGCACCGCGGTCGGGGAGGTCTGGTACGACTCCCCGGCGACGCTGCGGCCCTACCTGGCCGGGAATGGGCTCCCCCAGGTCTTCAACTTCCAGCTCGTCATGGCCCGGTGGGACGCGGCCGAGATGCGGGCCGCGATCGACGCGATCGAGGACATCGGGGGCGGCGACCGCGCGCCGTGGGTGATCGGCAACCACGACGTGCCCCGCCCGGTCAGCCGGTACGCGGCCGGCGGGGCGGGAGAACCGAACGAGTCCGCCGGGCTCCCCCGGGTCGGCGACCCCGGACTGCGGGAGGGCATGCGGCGCGCACGGGCGGCGGCGCTGCTGATGCTCGCGCTGCCCGGGTCCGCCTACATCTACCAGGGCGAGGAACTGGGCCTGCCGGAAGTGGTCGAGCTGCCCGACGAGGCGCGCCAGGATCCCACGTTCCGGCGGTCCGGCGGCACGGTCCCCGGCCGGGACGGCTGCCGGGTGCCCCTGCCGTGGACATCTGCCGGCTCGTCGTTCGGCTTTTCCACCGGCGGCCGGGACGGCGGGCACGCGGTGCCCTGGCTGCCCCAGCCGGGCTACTGGGGCCAGTACAGCGTCGCGGAGCAGATCGGCGACCCGGGGTCGTTCCTGAACCTGTACCGCGCGGCGCTCAAGCTGCGCCGCACCCATCCGGCCCTCGGGCTCGGCCCGCCCGAGCCGGGCGCTCCGCTCATGCGGTGGCTGGACTCGGCACCGGGCACGCTGGCCTTTACCCGCGAACCCGGTTTCATCTTCGCCGCCAACCTGGGGGAAGCCCCGATGCCAATGCCGCCGCACGCCCGCATTCTGCTGGCCAGCGAGCCGGTCAGCGACGGCAAGCTGCCGCCGGACGCGGCGGTGTGGCTGGCCTCCTGAACGCGGGCCGGATCAGCGGATCCTTGTCATCCGGCGCCCCGCCAGCCGGCCGGTGATCCGGCGCCCCGCCGGTGATCCGGCGCCCCGCCGGTGATCGGGCGCCCCGCCGGTGATCGGGCGCCCCGCCGGCGGGTCTCGTACCGGGGGGACATCGCTCAGCGGGGGCGCAGACGGCGGCGGTCGTCGGGCAGGCGCTCGGTGATCCGGGCCCGGTCGAGAAACTCCAGCAGCGGGATGGCCACCCGCCGGGTCGTGCCCAGCGCCTTCCTCGCCTCGGCCGTGGTGAACGGCTGCGGGAGCCCGGCCAGCACCGCGGCCGCGGCCGCGTCGGCGCCGGGCGCCAGGACGACCTGCCCGCTGACCCGCAGCAGCAGCCCAGTGCGGGCCGCCACGGCGATCGCCCGCGCGTCCAGTCCGAGCTCACGGAGCCGGTCCGCCTCGGGCGCCCGGAACGGGTCGCCGGCCAGGTCCGACCGCAGAGCCCGGACCGCCCGTGCCAGCGGCTCCGGGACCTGGGCCGGAGACGGGCCCGGGACCTTGGCCGGGACCTTGGCCGGGCCCGGGCCCGGGACCGTGGCCGCGGCCGCGGCCGTGCCCGGGACCCTGGCCGGGAACGCCCGGGCGGGCTCAGCGGAGGCGGCCGGCCGCCCCGGGCACAGGTAGCCCCCGGTCATAGTGACGCCGGGGGCGCCGGCGGCCAGCGCTTCGGCCAGCCGGCGGTCGGGCAGGCTGAGCGCGGCCCGGGCCGCCTCGATGGGCACGCCGAGCGACAGCGGGTCGCGCGCCGCGTGCTCCGCGACCAGGGCGGCCAGGCGGTCGCCGGCTCCGGCCCAGAACGCCTCGTCCGCCAGCCAGCCGGCCGCGACCGGCTCCGGGGCGCCGGTCACGCCCATCGCGGCCAGCGCTCCGGCGCGCAGCAGCCCATGCCGGCGCAGCAGGTCACGCGCTCCGGGCGGATCGGGCCAGCGGGCGATGTCCCGCGCGGCCGCCCCGGCGGCTCCCCGGCGGCGCAGCGGCGGCGGCGCAACATCCAGCACGGTGGCGCCGAGGATGAACAGGCCGGCCGCACCGGGATCGCGCAGCAGCACCCGGTCCCCGGCGTGCAGGGGCAGCGGATCGCGCAGGGTCAGCCGGGCGATCAGCGGAGCGCCGGAGACCAGCCCCTGGCCGGGTAGAGCGGGCGGCAGGTCCGCGGCTGGCGACGCGTCGCCCGGGTCCGCGTCCGGCCCGGCTCCGCCACCCAGGACGCGGACCCGCGCCGGGGTGCGCGCCGACCCCGTATGCACGATCAGTTCGCGCGGCAGGCGGGGCGCCCCGGCCCACGGCATCAACCGGGCATCGATGGTGCTGGTCAGCGTCCACCGGCCGGGCTGGACGAGCGCCATCCCGCGGGCCGGGATCTCCCGGGCCACCCCGCGCAGGTTCAGCGCGACCCGGGCGACCCCGCGGACCTGGCCGGCGGGCCGGTCCATCGACTCGATCGCGCGCACGCGCACCGGCCGCGGGGACGGCGTGAGCAGCAGCTCATCGCCGGTCCGAACGGTCCCGGCCGGGAGCGTGCCGGTGACCACCGTGCCGCTGCCCTTGATGCTGAAAGACCGGTCGACCCACAGCCGGACCGGGGCACCGGGATCGGGCACCGGCAGTCCGCCGGCCAGCCGGGCGAGCGCGCCGCGCAGCTCGGGCAGCCCGGCGCCGGTAACGGCACTGACCGCGACGGCCTGCACCGCACCCAGGCTCGTGGCGGCGATCTCGGCGGCGGCGCGGCGCTCCGCGGGACCGGGATCGGCCAGGTCGGCCCGGGTGACGACGAGCAGCCCGCGGGAGATGCCGAGCGCGTCGATGGCGGCCAGATGCTCGGCCGACTGGGGCATCCAGCCGCCGTCGGCCGCCACCACCATCATGACGGCCGGCACCGGCCCGAGGCCGGCGAGCATGTTCGGGACGAACCGCTCGTGCCCGGGAACGTCCACGAAGGCGAGGCGCTGGCCGCCGGGCAGATCCATCCAGGCGAAGCCCAGGTCGATGGTGAGGCCGCGGCGGCGTTCCTCCGCCCAGCGGTCGGGTTCCATCCCGGTGAGCGCGCGCACCAGGGTGGACTTCCCGTGGTCGACGTGCCCGGCGGTCGCGATGACCTGCATGCCGGTCACGGGCGGGCGGGCGCTGGGGTCGCCAGGGGCGAGGGGCCAGTCCCGGGACCGGCCGCGGCGAGCACGGCCCGGGTCAGCGGCTCGTCGTCGGGCGGCAGGACAGCCCGCAGGTCGAGCAGCAGCCGGCCCTCCTCGAGCCGCCCGGCGACGGCCGGAACCTCGCCGCGCCGTACCGGATCTCCGCCGCGCAGGGCGGCGGCCAGGTTCTCCGGCAGGCTGACGGCGGCGCTGGGCAGCGGCACGCCGGGGGCGCCTCCCCCGCCGACCGCGGCCTCGGTCGCCACCGGCTGGGCGTCGATTCCGTGGGTCCGCAGGTTCGCCGCGACCTGTTCGGCCCGCTGAGTCACAGCTGCGGGGTCGGCGGCCAGCGCCTGCGCGACCGGCGTCGGCGGTCCGGCCAGGGTGGCCTCCAGCGCGGCCAGGGTCAGCTTGTCCACCCGCAGCGCACGGGCCAGCGGGTGCCGGGCGAGCGCCCGGACGAGGGCCGCCCGGCCGAGCAGCAGGCCGGCCTGGGGGCCGCCGAGCAGCTTGTCGCCGCTCGCGGTGACCAGCGACGCCCCGTCCCGCAGGGCCGTCTGCGCGTCGGGCTCGTCCGGCAGCCGTGGATGCGGCGCCAGCAGTCCCGAGCCGATATCGGCGATGACCGGGATGGCCGGGCCCAGGGCCCGGGCGAGGTCACGCACGCTGGCCTGCGCGGTGAACCCCTCGATGCGGAAGTTCGACGGGTGGACCTTGAGCGCGAACGCGGTGGCGGGCCCGGCCGCGGCCTGGTAGTCGGCGAGCGTCGTCCGGTTGGTCGTACCGACCTCGCGCAACCGTGCCCCGGTCGACTGCAGCAGGTCGGGCAGCCGGAACCCGTCGCCGATCTCGACCATCTCACCCCGGCTGATCAGGATCTCGCGCCCGGCGGCCAGTGCGGTAGCGGCCAGGACCAGCGCGGCGGCGTTGTTGTTGACCACGTGCGCGCTCTCGGCGGCCGGCACCGCGGCCGCCAGGGCCGCGAGCGTTCCCCGGCCCCGGCGCCCACGGGTACCGCTGGCCAGATCGAACTCCACATCGGTGCCAGCCGGCCGCGGCGAGCAGGGCGTCGGTGGCGGCCCCGGACAGCGGGGCCCGGCCGAGGTTGGTGTGCAGCAGCACCCCGGTCGCGTTGATCACCGGGGTCAGGGTGGCGGCGCTGGCCGGCAGCGCGGCGACGGCGGCGTCGGCGACGCTGTCCGGGGTGATCGTCCCGGCCCGCGCCTGATCCTGCGCGCGGGCGACGGCGGCCTTGACGAGGGCCCGGCCGAGTTTCCGCTCGGCTTCGGCCAGCCTGGGGTCGGCGAGCAGGACGTCGGTGCGCGGGACAAAACGCCGGGTGTCCACGGACGCGACCTTACCCGCCACGATCGCGACCTCACCCGCACCCGCCACGATGACCCGCGCCTCATGGGCACGGCCCGGGGCGACGATGGTCAGACGGTGCGCTGGATCTCGGCGGCATCAGGGGCCTCCTTGTAGGTCTTGCGTACGGCGTCGATGACGAGATCCCGTTTGCTCCGGCCGGTCTCGTAGGCGAGCCGGTGCAGGATCGCGGCGACGTCGGCCGGGAGCTTGATCGAAAGATTGGTTGGCGGCTTTGGGCCGCTAGTTTCAGCCATGCTTCAGACATTACACGTCGACACGTACACACGCAAACATGAAGACGTGTACACTGGTGAGCGTGACCGAGACCGTGCGCTATACCTACCGGCTGCGTCCCGGCGCGACCGCGGAACGCGGGCTGCTCCAGGAGTGGGGCCGGTGCCGGTGGCTGTGGAACGAAGCCGTCCACCAGCAGAAGACCGGGCGCAAGCCGGCGTTCTGCAAGCTGTCGAGGATGCTCACCGAAGCCCGCGCGGCTAACCGGTGGCTGCGGGACGGCTCGCAGGTCGCCCAGCAGCAGGCGCTCCGTACGTATGCGACCGCCCTGGATCACTCGTTCAAGGTCAAGGGACGCCGCAAGCCGGCGGTCAAGCGCCGCAAGAACACGCCGCCGTCGCTGGAGTACACCGTGCGGGGCTTTTCTGTCCGGGCTGGCCGCTTGTGCCTGCCCAAGGGGGTGACCGTCCCGGTCGTGTGGTCCCGTGACCTGCCATCGGCCCCGTCCAGTGTCCGCGTCTACCAGGACAGCCTGGGTCACTGGTACGCCTCGTTCGTCGTCACCCGCCAGAGCGGGCCAGTACCAGACGCGGCCGGATCGATCGGCATCGACTGGGGCGTCAAGACCACCGCCACCACGACCGATCCCGCCTACGACCTGCCATACGGTGGCCAGCGGAAACGCTGCGCCGCCGAATTGGCCAAGGCGCAGCGGCGGATGGCCCGGCGCCGCAGGCAGCGCGGCCAGGCCCCGTCCAGCGGCTACCGGCGAGCCCGCCGTGATGCGGCGAAGCTGCACAAGAAAGCCGCCCGGCAGAACACTCACGTGGCCCGGGTGTGGGCTCGGCGGGTCGTGGACAATCACCAGATCATCGCTGTTGAGGACTTCCGGCCGCTGTTCCTGGCCAAGTCCACCATGGCCAGGAAAGCTGCGGACGCTGCGATCGGTGCGGCGAAGCGGGAACTGACCGAATGTGGCAAGCGGGCGGGCCGGAAGGTGGTGCTGGTACCGCCCGCCTACACCACCATGACCTGCTCCGAGTGCCTTGCGAGAAACAAGCTGCGCCTCGGGCTGGCCGAACGGACCTTCCGGTGCGAGTCCTGCGGATGCGTCGCAGACCGTGACCGGAATGCCGCCAGGACGATCCTGGCCATGGCAGAACGCGGCCGTGCTGGTGCCGACGACGTAAGACATCCCTCTGGCCTCCTTCCAGTCGCGGCGGTATGCGGTCCGAGCCAGAAATCCTCCGGCTTACAGCCGTGGGGAAGCGTTAATACGCATACACGCCCGATAAGAGCCTGTTCGCGCGGCCCGTTCGCCAGGCAGCCGCCGCCGGAACCGATATCATCGGCCAAGGCCTGAGTACGGCGCCGCTCAACCGGCGAACCGCCGGCGCTCCAGGCGCCCGGCACATTGACGGCGCCGTCCATCGAAGGGGTCCTGGTGACACAGGCAGGGCACGCAGTTGCCCCCGGGCAGGCAGGGACGCCCGGTTCGTCCCGTCGTGCCGGGCTATGGCTGCTGGCCGCCGGTACCGCTGCGCTCCTCGTGGTGCTGGCCCTCTACGTCGCCGACCTGGTGTACCACCTGCCCGGGATGGCCCAGATGCGGGACCTGGCCGTCTACCGGGCCGGCGGCCTGATCACCCGGCACGTTACGCCGCCGGACAACCCGCACGCCTACGCGGCGCTGTACACCTGGCACGGGGCCAACGCCGTCTCCTTCACCTACTCACCGTTCGCGGCGGCCGTGTTCGCGGTCGGGTCGCTGCTGACGTGGACCGCGCTGCGCTGGGCCATGACCCTGGCCAGCCTCGGTGGCCTCGCACTGTCGCTGTGGCTGATCTTCGGCGCGCTGGGCTATTCCCATCGGCGGATCCGGGCGGGCGCGACCCTGCTGGTCACCGCGGCGGCCCTGCTGACCGAACCGGTGCAGCAGAACCTGGCCCTCGGCCAGATCAACGTCCTGCTCATGCTGCTCATCGTGGCCGACCTGCTGCTGCCCGGGCAGCACTGGTGGAACGGTATCGGGATCGGCGTCGCGGCGGGCATCAAGCTGATACCGCTGATCTTCATCCCCTACCTGCTGCTCACCGGGCGGTTCCGGCAGGCCGCCACGGCCGCGGGCACCTTTGCGGCCACCATCGCGCTGGGCTACCTGATCCTGCCGCACGATTCGCAAAAGTACTGGCGCGACGGGCTGTTCCTGAAGGCGAACCGGATTGTCTTCCTCGGCACCCGGGGCAATCAGTCGCTGCGCGGCACCGTCACCCGGTTCGCCGGCAGTGTGGCCGGCGGAAGCGCCCCGTGGCTGGCCCTGGCGGCCGTGGCGGTGATCGTCGGCCTGCTGACCGCCGCCGCCCTCTGCCGGGCCGGCCACCCGGTGCCCGGGATGCTGGCGTGCGCGCTGACCGGGCTGCTGGTGTCCCCGCTCAGCTGGGATCATCACTGGGTCTGGGTCGCGCTGGGCATCGCGCTGGCCGGTCACCTGGCCGTCCGCGCGCACGGGCGGGCCCGTGCGGCGTGGTGGGCGGCGGTGGCGCTGCTGCTGGTCGTGTTCGGCGCCTGGCCGCAATTCTGGGATCGCACGCAGGGCCTCACCCCCGCCGGGTGGGTCTGGTACGGCCCCACGGAGTACTTCGCCTACGGCGACAACCCGGCCTACCGGGAGTACCACTGGAACGGGCTGCAAACGGTGGCCGGGAACTCCTTCGTGCTGGCCGGGCTGCTCGCCCTGGCCGGCCTGACGGTCGCCGCGATCCGGCTGCGCGAGCCAGCCGTCAGGAGTTTCGCCCGCGCCGCGCAGCGGGTCAGCGAGGCCCCGCACCGGCCGTGACCGATGCGGAGCTCGACTCATTGCGGGACCGCATGGTCACTCAGGTGGCGAACAGCGGCCGGCCGGTCAGCGCGGCAGTCGTCCAGGCGATGCGCGTGGTCTCCCGGCACCTGTTCCTGCCGGGCCTGGAGCCCGGGCAGGCCTACCGTAACGAGGCCATCGTCACCCGGCGCGGCGCCGAGGGCCAGCCCACCAGTTCCTCGTCCCAGCCGACGATCATGGCCTTCATGCTGGATCAGCTCGGGGTCGCCCCGGGCCAGCGGGTGCTGGAGATCGGCGCGGGCACCGGGTACAACGCGGCGCTGCTCCAGCACCTCGTGGGCGCCGAGGGAACCGTCGTCACGGTGGATCTCGACGAGGAGGTCGCGCGGCAGGCCGCGGCGCACCTGGCCGGGGCCGGCTATCCGGACGTAACCGTCGTCCCCGGCGACGGGGCCGCTGGTTACTTGCCCGGGGCCCCGTACGACCGGGTGATTGCGACGGTCGGGGTGAGCGATCTCGCTCCCGCCTGGCTGGACCAGCTCGCCCCCGGCGGACGGATCGTCGTCCCGCTCGACCTGCGGGGCTCCCAGCGCTCGGTGGCGTTCGAATGGGACGGCGAGTGCTGGCAGAGCCGTTCGGTGGTGCCGTGCGGGTTCATGCGCATGCGGGGGGTGCTCGCCGGTCCCGAACGGACCCGGGTGACCCATGATGCCCAGGAACTGGCTCTGACCCTCCCGGACGGCCGGGACGCCGACATCACCGCCGTCGCCCGCGCGCTGGCTGAGCCCGGCGGCCCGGCCGCCGAGCGCGCCACCCGGGTCACCGCCGGACCGGTGCAGTTGTTCGACGGGCTGGGGTTCTGGCTGGCCCTGAACGAGCCGCGCTGGGGGCTGCTCAGCGAATCGGCGCAGGCCCCCGGCGGACTGGCCCGGGCGGTCGCGTTCATGGCGGACCGGCGCATCACCGCGGGGATCTTCACAGACGGTGGATTCGCCGTCCTGGCCCGCCCTGATGCGCGGCCCTTCCCGGGGGGGCGGCGCCAGCCGGCGGCCGCCTCGGTCTTCCAGCTCAGCGTGCTCGGATACGGCCCAGCCGGTGCGGACCTGGCCGCCGAGCTGGCCGGTGCGGTCCAGGCCTGGGCGGTGGCGGGACGCCCGGAGGCCGGCGACTTCCGCATCAGCGCCTATCCCCGGGACGGGGGTGAGCCGCTCCGCCCAGGCGCAGCCGTCATCCAGCGGCCGCACACCACGTTCGTCGTGCGGCCCGCCTGATTTTCCCGGCGCCCTCGCCGTTCTCCCGGTGTCCTCGCCTAGGTTGGAGCCATGGACACCGGACCGACGAGTCATCTCGAAACCGAGCAGAAGTACGACGCGGATCCGGGCTTCACGATGCCCGACTTCGGCGCGCTGGCAGGGTGCTCCGTCGCGGGACCGGAGCGCTACGAGCTGTCCGCCACGTACTTCGATACCGGGGATCTCCGGCTGTACGCGAGCCGTATCACGCTCCGGCGGCGCACCGGCGGGACCGACGAGGCCTGGCATCTCAAGCTGCCGGTACGCCCCGGGACCAGGCGCGAGCTGCACCTGCCGCTGAGCGAGGGCACCGATACGGTGCCGCCTCAGATGCAGGCCATGGTGGCCGGCATCACCGGCGGTGCCGCGCTGCACCCTATCGCGCTTCTGGAAACCAGCCGGACGGTCCGCCGGCTGACTACTACGGATGGTGAGGTACTCGCCGAGGTGGCCGACGACGAGGTAACCGCGTCCCGGCTGCGCCCTGGGCAGGGGGCCGGCGGGCCGATGAGGTGGCACGAGATCGAGGTCGAGCTCGTTTCCGGGCCGCCCGCGGTGCTGGAGGCGGCGGGGAACCTGCTCCGGGAGGCCGGGGCGCGCCCGTCCACGTCCGCCTCCAAGCTGGGCCGCCTTCTTGCCGCAGACTGAGGTACGGGCGCCGGGGTGGCCTTCCCCGGGTGAGAGCCGGCCGGAGGCGGCGGGGATGGCCCCGGGCGAGGGCCCGATCGGATGGCGGTTGAGGTGGCTCAGAGCTGACGTCCAGTGACTGGTCAGCCCCCGGCGATTTAATGGATGTCGTGACCACAGGAAGCAGGACACCCATGGCTGTGGATGACCACGGCACGGCGTCCGCGGGCTGGACAGCCCTCGGGTGCTGGGTGCACCTCGTGGTGACCGACCGCACCGTGCTCGGGGCGGCCCGCTCGATGGTCGAGGCCGACCTGGCGGACCTGGATGCGGCGTGCAGCCGCTTCCGGGCCGATTCCGAACTCGTCGCGCTCGACCACGCGGCCGGCCAGCCGGTCCGGCTCAGCCCGCTGCTCGCCAGCGCCGTGGCCGTGGCCCTGCGCGCGGCCGAACTGACCGACGGCGACGTCGACCCGACGGTCGGGGAAGCCATCGTGGCGGCCGGTTACGACCGCGACTTCAGCCTCGTTCCACCGGACGGCCCGGCCCTCAATCTCGTCGTCAAGGCAGTACCCGGATGGCGGCGGGTGCGCCTGGATCCGGCCACGCGCACGCTGGCCATGCCGCCCGGAACGCGCCTGGACCTCGGCGCGACCGCCAAAGCGTGGGCCGCCGACCGCGCCGCGGCCCGCGTCGCCGCCGATCTCGGCTGCGGCGTGCTCGTCGGGCTGGGCGGTGACATCGCCGTCGCCGGGCCGGCCCTGACGCCGGGTGGCGGATCCGCGTGCAGGACGTCACCGGGCGGCCGGAGGAGGTTCCCGGCGGGCCGTCCACGGTCGTGGCGATCACCAGCGGGGGGCTGGCGACCTCAAGCACCACCGCCCGGCGCTGGCGGCGCGGCGGCAGCGTCCTGCACCACATCCTGGATCCGCGCACCGGGCTGCCGCCGGCCCCCGTCTGGCGGACGATTTCGGTGACCGCCGCGACCTGCGCGGACGCCAACACGGCCAGCACCGCGGCCATCGTCCGCGGCGACCAGGCGGCGGGCTGGCTGGCGGGGATCGGGCTGCCGGCCCGCCTGGTCGACGTCCGCGGCGGGGTGGTAACCGTAGCCGGCTGGCCCGCCGAGGCCATGTCCCGCTGAGGGCACCAGCATCGCCCTGAAGGCATCCACCCGGACCTGCGGACGGCGCCCGGGTCCGCGGAAGGACATCGAGCCCCCGCTCAGAGGAATTTCATAAGGGGCGCTGAAGTTGCCCTGCGCCCCGTCAGGCATTCTTAAGCGGATAGGGAGACCCTATGCCGCCGGCGCGAGGGCCGGTCTCCCCGTCGCGGCATACTGAATCCAGCCGAGCAATCTGACGATGGATGGCCATGAATACTCCGCAGACCCCGTCCGCCGCCAAGGTGCAGGCTGGTGCACGGCGGCCTGACGGCAGCGCGATCCGTGTGCTCGTCGTGGACGACGAGCCAAGCCTCGCCGAGCTGCTGGGCAGCGTGCTGCGCTACGAGGGCTGGGAGACCCGCACCGCCGGAACCGGGACGGACGCGGTCAACGTCGCGCGGGAGTTCCAGCCGCATGCCGTCATCCTCGACATCATGCTGCCAGACTTCGACGGGCTCGAGGTCCTCCGCAGGCTCCGGGCGGAGATACCGGACATCTGCGTGCTGTTCCTGACTGCCCGGGACGCGGTCGAAGACCGCATCGCCGGGATCACCGCCGGCGGCGACGATTACGTGACCAAGCCCTTCAGCCTGGAGGAGGTGCTGGCCCGGCTCCGGGGACTGCTGCGGCGGGCCGATCTCACCCGCACCCACAGCGAGGGCGCACTGACCGTCGCCGACCTGACCATGGACGAGGACGCGCGTGAAGTCCGCCGGGCCGGTGAGCTGATCGAGCTCACCGCCACCGAGTTCGAGCTGCTCCGGTTCCTCATGCGCAACCCGCGCCGGGTGCTGTCCAAGGCGCAGATCCTGGACCGCGTTCTGGAACTACGACTTCGGCGGCCAGGCGCACGTCGTGGAGCTGTACATCAGCTACTTGCGCAAGAAGATCGACGCCGGGCGGGCGCCGTTGATTCACACCGTCCGCGGCGTCGGCTACGTGCTGAAGCAGGGCACCTGATGGACCCGGGCGCGGGCACCGGCGCGGCCGCCCCGGTTCCGCAGCGGCCCGGCCCGGCCACCGGGGGGCCTGCCGGGCCGCGCGGCCGGGCCGGCCAGCTGACGGGCTGGGCCGCCCGGCCGTGGCGCTCCCTGATCCGCGGCAGCCTCACCGCGCGGCTTATCGCCAGCCTCGTGGCGCTGGTCATCGTGACCTGCGCCGTTGTCGGCGCCGCGACCTACACCGTGCTCCGCAACTCGCTGATGGCCAGCTTCAGCCAGTCGCTGCAGGCCGCGACGCAGCGGCAGTACGAGGCGTGCCTGGACAACGACGGCTCCGAGCAGCCCGGACAGAACCACACGTCCGCCTATATCGACGGTTCCCCCGGCTCGTGCCTGGGGTTCGGCGGCATCCAGGGCCAGGCGGCCGGCACCTTCGGCGCATGGAACCATAACGGGACCATCACCGAGGCGACGATCGTCAGCGGGCATTGCGACATGACGCGCGAGGACGAGGCCACGCTCAAGGCCCTTCCCGTGTCCGCGCCACCCCCCAGCCCGGGGCCGGGCGGCAATAACCCGCCGGCCGCCCGCCCGTGCCGACGCACACGAGGTATCTCCCGTCGCTCGGCGGCGACTACGAGCTGACCGCGGTCCGGCAGGACGCCGGCGGCCCGGTCCTCTACACCGGCCTTCCGCTGCGGACCGTGGAAGACACCCTGCGCAACGTCGAGATCGCCGAAGCGGCCGTGTTCGCCATCGTGGTCCTGCTGGTGGCGGGCTCCGGCATCGGGCTGGTGCGGCTGTCGCTGCGGCCGCTCCGGCGGGTGGCGGCCACCGCGACCATGGTCAGCGAGCTTCCGCTGGACACCGACATCAGCCTGCCCGCCCGCGTTCCCGACGACGACCCGCGAACCGAGGTCGGCCAGGTCGGCGCCGCGTTCAACCGGATGCTTCAGCACGTGGAGTCCGCGCTGGCGCGCCGGGCCGCGAGCGAGACCCGGCTGCGCCGGTTCGCCGCCGACGCCAGCCACGAACTGCGGACGCCGCTGTCTGCCATCCGCGGGTACGCCGAGCTGGCCCTGCGGCACCGGGGCCCGGTTCCCGAGGACGTCACGCACGCGCTTAAGCGGGTGGAATCCGAATCGGCCCGGATGAGCGTCCTGGTGGACGAGCTTCTGCTGCTGGCCCGCCTGGACGCGGGACGCCCGCTGGAGCAGGAACCGGTCGACCTGACCCGGCTGACCATCGAAGCCACCAGCGACGCGCAGGTCGCGAGCCGGTCCCACCGGTGGCAGCTTGAGCTTCCCGACGAGCCGCTGATGGTGCGCGGCGATGAACTCCGGCTGCGCCAGGTCCTGAGCAACCTGCTGAGCAACGCCGCCAAGCACACGCCACCCGACTCCACCGTCACCGTGGCCGTGGCCGCCACCGACGGCTCATCGGAACTCGCGTCCTCCCCGGACACCAGTCCCGTCGCCCTGGCGAATCCCGCCGCTCCGGCAGGGCCGGCCGCTACGGCAGGGCCGGCCGCTACGGCAGGGCCGGCCGGAACGGCCACTACGGCAGGGCCGGCCGGAAACTCGCAGCCGTCCAACGGCTCGGGTCCCGGGGCTCCGCTCTCGGCGGTCCGGCTGAGTGTTACCGACAATGGCCAGGGAATCCCGCCTGACCTGGTGCCGGAACTGTTCGAGCGCTTCGCGCGCGGCGACTCCTCCCGGTCGCGCGCGGCCGGAAGCACCGGGCTCGGCCTGGCCATCGTCAAGGCCGTGATCGTCGCGCACCACGGCACCGTCAGCGTCCAGAGCCGCCCGGGCCAGACGACGTTCACGATCGTCCTCCCCCGTCTGCCGGAGTCCGCCCTGCCGGAGTCCGCCGGACGCCGGGAGCGTTCTGCCATCCGGCGGGCCCGGCGCCCGCGCCACGCCGCCGTAGGAGGCCAGCGCCAGCCCGGACCTGCCGCGGCGGCAACTCGGCTGCCACACATGGCTCGCTTTCCGCAGTGCCGGGGAGCGCGCCACGGTCAGCGGTCAGCCATTATGACGAGTGCGCCCAGGTCACGTGAAACTTCCGGCCGTTATCAGCCAGGCCGGACACGTAGTCCTTGAACTGCAAACTGTTATTCTCCATGACGACCTTGGCGTGCGGAATACTTCCTATCGAATGGCCATTGACCTTGGCCGAACTGAAGAAGCATCGCCGAAGTCAGCCAGTGGCAGGAAACACCTGAAGCGGTCGACGGGGCTTCCGCGATAACCTCAGCCGATGAATCCGCCAGCCCATGATGGGTGATGTACAGCGTGTGCCGCCAGCCACGGCTGCTATCAGCGATCTTGAGCGTGTAGTACGCGCCATCCCGGACTGCAGCCGATGCAGTGAAATGATCTCCCGGGCGCGCAGGATTAGTTGAAAGTAAACCGGGAACGCCGGGTACATCTCAAACCAGGCGTAGTAGATCGGCGTCCTGCCGTTGCAGGCAGAGAGAGTCCCGATCCTGCTCGACCGACGCTTCTTGAACCCATCCAGGCCGACCCAGAAGGCACTGTACTGAACCTGGGTAGCCGGGCAGATTACCCCGGGCTTCTTGTCCAGTTTGCCGAAACGCTCTTATACTGCCCGGTATGTGCCGCGTAGCCTGACCAGTTGGTGCTGACGAGCGTATCGTTGGCAGCGGCGAACCCATAACCACCCGCACCCCGCGCTGGAATCATTGGGCCTGACACAGCGGTAGGCTTACCGGTAGGAAGTGCAGCGCCCTTGACAGCCACCTGGCCGCCTGCGGCAGCGAGGCCCAGGCCTCCGGCCGTAAGTATTCGGAAGTCGTGTGATTGACGGGATGTTGGCGTCCACGCATGCTGTTGGTCGCCGTGGGCTGCGACACGGCGCATGATGCGTGATTTGCGGCTGCTGATGATGTTTGCTGTGCTGCGTGGCGGTTGCGGCGGGCGTGTTCCCGGATGCGGTGGGGGCTGAGGCGCCGCTGCGGGATGCGCTGGCCGCGGCGCTGGATGAGAACGCCCGGCTGCGGTCGGAGAACGCGCGGCTCCGTGAGCGGGACGCGGAGCGGGAGGCCGAGATCTGGCAGCTCCGCGAGCGTGATGCGGACCGGGACGCTGAGATGCGGAAGCTGCAGGCTGACCTGGCGGTCCTGCAGAAGATGGTGTTCGGGCGGTCGTCGGAGCGGTCGCGCCCGGAGCGGCCTGGCAGCGATGGCGCCGGCGGGCGGGGCCGCGGAAGCGGTACCGGGAAGAAGCGCGGCCCGGGGGCGCGGGCGGGGCGGCGGGATTACCCGCACCTGCCCCGGGTTGAGGTGATCTGGGATTTCGAGGGCGGGTATTGCTGCCCGGAGTGCGGGGTGCCGTTTACGCTGCTGGGCTCCGATCATGTCGCGGAGCAGCTGGACTGGCTGGTGATCGTGCGGGTGCGGGTGGACTGCCGGCGCCGGTACCGGCGGGCCTGCTCGTGCCGGGTCCCGGCCACGGTGACGGCACCCGGCCCGCCGAAGGCGATCGGCAAGGGCCTGGTGTCCAACGCGTTCATCGCGATGCTGCTGACGGAGCGGTTCGTCGCCGGGCGGAGCATGAACTCGCTGGTGACGGGGCTGTCCCGGCAGGGCGCGGACATCTCGCCGGCGACGCTGGCCGGGACGTGCGCGCAGGCCGGAATGCTGCTGGCCCCGGTCGCGGACGCCATCACGCAGCGGTCGCGGGGCTCCTGGCACCTGCACGCGGACGAGACCACGTGGCGGGTGTTCGCCCCCCGCGACGGGGACGGCCCGGCGAAGTGGTGGCTGTGGGTGTTCCTCGGCCCGGACACCGTTTGCTTCGTGATGGACCCGTCCCGGTCCGGGGCGGTGCTGGCCCGGCACGCCGGCATCGACGAGAAGACCGGGCAGCTGGCGGCGGATGAGGACGGCGGGCTGCGGCGGCTGGTCATCTCCAGCGACTTTTACGCCGTGTACCAGTCAGCCGGGAAGAAGGCGGACGGCCTGGTCAACCTCTACTGCTGGGCCCATATCCGGAGGTATTTCGTGCGGGCCGGCGACGCGAACCCCGCCCAGCTGAAGTACTGGACCGAGGCGTGGCTGGCGCGGATCAGGGACCTGTATGCCGCCCACGCGCAGCTCATGGCCGCCTGGCAGGAGGCTGCCGCCCCCGCGGCCGGGGAGAAAGCAGCCGCCGCCGCGCGGCTGGACAGCGCTTACACCGCCTGGGACGGCGCGCTCGCCGTGATCGACGAGGCCCGCAAGAAGCAGATGACCGCCCCCGGCCTGCAGGAGCCGGCGAAGAAGGCGCTCGCCACCCTGGACCGCGAATGGGACGGCCTGGCCGCGCACCGGGACTACCCGGCCATAAGCCTGGACAACAACGCCGCGGAAAGAATGATCCGCGGGCCGGTCGTGACCAGGAAGAACGCCCGCGGCTCCCATAACGATGACTCCGCCCGGCTCGCCGCCACGGCCTGGACCGTCACCGCCACCATCCAGATGGCCGGCCTGAACCCCCTGACCTGGCTCACCGCCTACCTCGACGAATGCGGCCGCAACGGCGGCAAGCCCCCCACCGGGGGAAACTGGAACGCTTCCTGCCCTGGAACGCCAGCCCCGAAGACCTCCGCACCTGGGCACAGCCACCGCCCGACGGATAAACCCCCGCACGAATAACGCCCATACCGGCGCAGCCCCCTGAAACGGCCACGCCGGACGTCGGCGTGCCCACTCACGGGACTTCCGAATACTTACAGCGAAAAAGCCGTACAGGTGCGCGCCCAGAGGTCCCTGCGGACGAATCACCGCAAGAATTTGCCTCACCTGTGCCGGACTGGCAACTACGCGCCTGTCGATAGTCTCGGCGACTTCTGGTGCGGACCACTGAACCTGATCGATTGGGTTGGTTGGCAGAAGTTTTCGCTAACCGCATAACCCAGCGCGTTATAGAAGACCGCCCGTTTGCGGTACAGGGTGGTAGCAGCAGCCGGAGTGCCGTCGATGCGCCTGGATAGGGCATCCAGCACCCGGCGCAGCGTCGTCAGATCCCTGACACTGGCCACAGGCAGGGAAGCTTTGGAGATCCAAGCCAGGGCTGCCGAGATCTCAGCAGGAGGATCGGCCCCCTCATGCGCCGGACTGAAGGCCCAGCCGTAGAGTGCCCGGCGCAGAGAATCGTCATCGGGCCTGCCCCGCCGGTTAGCCAGCAGGGCCAGGGTCACTGTCGTCATGGCTTCGGCGATCGACTTCCGGGACTTCGCTGCGGCGCGCGGCCACTTCATTTCGACATAGCCGCAAGCATGCTCGAACCAGCTCACATCGCGAGCGCGTGACTCGGGAAGGCCCGTAACGGGGTCAAACGGCTCACCCGCACGCGCGGCGGACATGAGTTCGGCACGAAAGGCGTCGGCGAGGGCCTTCGTTAGGAAGGACTCTGAGTGCTCACGCCCGGCGACGACCCAGCGCAGTTGGAACGACATGCGCCGCTCAGGGCGCTTGCGGATCGCCCAGAACCTCACCTGGTATGAACTCACGCGGCGTGATCCTCCAGCTCGGCCAGCCAATACTCCAAGTCGCGCTGCCTGATCCGGACATCGCCATTGGGCAACTTGATCGATCGGGGGCCACGGCCGATCTGGCGCCACCGGTAGAAGGTCGATCGCGGAATGCGCAGAATTGCGATCACCTCGGGAATCGTGAGATAGCCGTCTCGCCCGCTCTCGTCAGCCCTCCCGGTATCCGGGAGCGCGCCGACCTCTGTGCTAGCCGTCTGACGATGGGTCGAAAGACGACCAAGTTCGCGCTTCATTTATGCATCGCTTCTCCTTCGGTTGATTGGCTGGTGGTTATGCAGCGCGACCGTGGTGCTCCCGGGCACGAGCAGCGGATGCGAGCAGCCAACTCTGCGCCAGGCGTGCCGGTATAGCCGGTCCCGGCGTAGGTCCAGGTCCTCAGGATCAGGACGACGGTCTCATCGAGGGGACGGCCCCAGGGGTCGCGTTCGCCGCCTGGGTGGCGCTGGGCGCGGCGGTGGACGGTGCGGGCGGGCGGAGCTGGCCGAAGGTGACGGAGTAGCGGCGGGATTTGGTGAGGAAGTGGCCGCCGTAGCCGAGCATGTGCGCCCATTGCCGGAACCGCGGTTCGCCGGTTGCGCTGCCTGCTGCCGAGCTGCCACGCGGCGGTGATCATCTCGCGGTAGTGGCGGGAGCAGCGCAGGCCCTGAAGGTCGAACGCGGTGCGGATGCGGGTGTCCGGGACGCCGGGCACGGTCAGGGTCTTGGTGGCGTACTTGGCGATGTAGTTGGCCACGGCCTGGCCGGACAGGGCCTGCCCGGTGCCGGGCAGGTCGGGGCTGTGGCGGATGGGCCGGGCGTCAGTCTGTGGCCGCCGAAGCCGAGCCGGACCGCCCGAGCCGGTGATGACGGTGGCGGCGCTGGCGGCCTGGCCGATGGCGTCGCACAGCAGCGCGGCGGTGTACCGGGCCGGGGGTGGCTGGTAGTCCTCGCCGGGTGCGTCGAGGCGGATGACGGCGTGGAAGTGGACGACGCCGCGTGCCTGGTATTCAGCGACCTTGACGTAGCGGATGCGCAGTACCGAGCGCAGCTCCTTCTGTGTGACCCCGGCCAGTCGCGCCAGGTGGCGGGGCAGGTAGGTGGTGAAGCGGCGCCACAGGTCGCCTGCGTAGGCGTTGAACAGGACGGCGGCCTCGTAGTCGTAGCAGTCGAAGCACAGCGGCTGCCCAAGCCGGGGATCGTCTTCGACGTGCCGGGTGGGGCAGGAGATGTCGTGGCCGTGCGGGCAGCGGCGGGCGTGCGCATCGCGGCGAGGCCGGCAGGGCAGCACGGTCTTGCCGCGCATCCGGCGGGAGTGGACCGGGCCGAACGAGGGGGCGGTGAGGGTGGCGAACACGCACGGATGGCCGGTGATCGTCTCGGGGATGCCTTTGCCGCCGGCCAGGCCCGCGCGGACGAGCTGCCGGGCGTCGCGCTTGTAGACGGCCGAGCAGGCGGGGCAGACGGTCTCGCGGCGGTTGCCGCACGCGACGTGCAGCACTCCCCCGGGCTCGCGGGCGGTGTCGTAGACCGGGGCGGTCTCGCCCGTGGCGCGGTCGATGGCCTCGATCCGGCCGGTCAGCCGGATGGGGTGGGAGCACATGCCGGTGGTGGCGAGCTGGCGTTCCCAGGCCCGGAAGTCGGCCCAGGTGATGGTCTCGGTGGTGTCGTCGGCGGTCGCCCCCAGCCCCGGGCCGTCGAATGGTTCGGGGCTGAGAGCGGCGGTCGCGGCGGTGGTCATGCCGACTGGCCCCAGCGTTGCTGGGCGGCCTGGCGGGTGATGCCGAGCCGGGTGCCGATCTCGGCCCAGGAGTAGCCGAAGCCGCGCAGGCCGGTGACGGCCTGGCCGATCGCGGTGTCGATCTCTTCGGAGAGATCGGTCATGGCGGTCAGCGCGTCGATGTCGCCGGTGGCTACCCGGCGGGCGTAGGCGCGCAGGACGCGGCGGGCGAAGCTGGCGTACTCGTCGTTGTCCACCGGCCGCCGGGCGCGGTTTGGTGTCAACGCGGTGTTGACGCTGTCGTGGCGGCCGGTGCTGGCCGCTGGTGAGGAGTCCCGGTAGGCGGGTCAGGACGTGTGGGTGGCTCATGCGGCCTCCGCTTCCGTGCCGCAGCCTGGCCGCGTAGGCGGCGAGGTAGGCCACGTCCTCGTCGGTGAGGTAGGCGGACTTGATCCGGCGCGGGACGCCGGTCTCGGACAGCAGCCAGCCGACCCCGCGTGCCAGCGGGTCGATGTCGGCGGCGGTGTAGCCGTCGCTGGCCCAGCCCTGCCCGAGCACCGTGTCGGAGCTGGAGTCGGTGGTGCAGCGGAACGCCCACCGGTAGCCGAACAGGTCCCGCATGGACGGGTCGATGACCTGATGCGATGGCCGCTGGGTGGCCAGGATGATGATCACCCCGGCCGCGCGGCCCCGGGCTACCAGGTCGCGGGTGAGGGCGGCGAACTTCTCCCGTTCGGTCTTGGTGCCGACGGTGGCGGAGAAGTAGGCGTACTCGTCGATGACGATCGAGGTAGACGTGCTCCCCGGAGTCGCGGATGATCTTGCGGCGGCCGGTGGCCAGCAGGTCGTCGTACCGGCCGTTCATGGTGGCCTGGAAGGACGTGAACGCCTCGATGGCGGCGTTGATGGACGGGCCGATGAACATGTCGGCGCAGTGCCGCCACGGGCCGAGCTCGACCTGCTTGCCGTCGATCAGGATCAGCTTGCAGTCATACGACAGCGCGCCGTGCGCGACGATCAGGTTGATGCCCGGAGGACTTGCCCGCGCCGGGCTCGCCGCCGAGCAGCATGTTCCGCTCGGCCAGGTTGACGTAGACGTGCTCGCCGTTCTCATCGATGCCCAGGTGCACCGGGTCGAACATGGAGAACGGGAACGCGCCGGTGATCGGGGTGGTCATGAGGGTGTGCCTCCCTTCCGGGAGGTTGGTGGGGCAGGGCACCGGAGGTATGCCGGTGCCCTGCCGTGGATGGGTGGCTGGGTCAGGGGGTGACCCAGCGGTTGGGCTGGCCGTCCCAGACCGGGTGGGGCTGGTCTTAGGTGGCGAAGATGATCCCTTTGCCGTCGCATTCGGGGCACGGCTGATATCCGTGCAGGTAGATGGGTTCGCCGGGGGTGATGGCGTGCCACCGCGTGTCGCGGGCGGTGATGACGGCGAGGTTCTCCCAGCCCAGCCGGATCAGCGCCTTGGAGCCGAACGGCTGAGCGTGGGTGACGGCGAACCCGCCGAGCCCGTCGAGGGTCTGTCAAGTAAACGGTGTAACTTCTTTCTCTGTTGTTACTTGCGTCCCGCGCTCAGGCGGCCGTCGAAGGTGATGTCGAAGGCGTTCAGGGCGGCCTTCCACCGGTTGGTCCAGCGCTTGCGGCCCTTCCCGGTCGGGTCCAGGCTCCTGATCGCCAGGTACAGGCACTTCAGGGCGGCCTGCTCGGTCGGGAAGTGGCCGCGGGCATTCACCGCTCTGCGGAGCCGGGCGTTAATCGACTCGATCGCATTTGTGGTGCAGATGACAGTCCTTATTTCCCGGTCGAACCGCAGGAACGGCACGAATTCGGCCCACGCGTTCTCCCACAGCCGGATAATCGCGGGGTAGCGTTTCTCCCACTTGCCGGAGAACTCGGCGAACCGGTCCAGCGCCTCCGTCTCGGACGCCGCGGTGTAGACGGGCTTGAGGTCTTTCGCGATCTGCGCCCAATCCCTTTTCGACGCATACTTGAATGAGTTCCGCAGGAGATGGACAATACATGTTTGCACGATGGTCTTCTCCCACACGGCATCGACCGCGTCCGGCAGTCCTTTCAGCCCGTCGCAGACCACCATCAGCACGTCCCGGGTACCGCGGTTCTTGATTTCGGAGCAGACCCGCATCCAGTACTTGGCGCCTTCCCCGTCGCCGTGCTCCCCGGCCCACAGTCCCAGCACGTCACGCTCGCCGTCCACGGTGACGCCCAGGGCGAGGTAGACGGGCCGGTTCGCGACCTGTCCCTCGCGGATCTTCACGTTAATGGCGTCGATAAAGACCACCGCATACACCGCGTCCAGCGGCCGGCTCTGCCATTCCGCCAGGCCCTCCACCACCCGGTCGGTGATCGTGGTAATCGTCTGCTTCGACACCTCGGCGCCGTACACCTCGGCCAGGTGCGCGGCGATCTCGCCATGCGTCAACCCTTTGGCCGACAAGGAAATCACCATATCGTCGACCCGGTCAGCCGCCGCTGCCTTTTGGCGACGATTTTCGGCTCGAAGCTGGCATCGCGGTCCCGCGGCACCGGAAATCTCCACCGGCCCGGTATCGGTGAGCACCGTCTTGGCCCGGTGACCATTGCGGGAATTACCGCTATCGCGGCCCTCCGGGTCGTGCTTGCCGTAGCCGAGATGATCATCCAGCTCGCCTTCCAGCGCGCCCTCCATGACCATCTTCGTCAGCCGCCCAGCAGCCCGCCCTGACCGGTCAGCTTCAGCCCGCCGGTGCGGGCCCGCTCGGTCAGCTCGCGCAGCACCTGCTCA
>CAWELT010000012.1:0-29875 GCA_963809975.1 uncultured Actinomycetes bacterium | reverse complement strand
CCGGACCGCCGCGAGCGCGGGGACCGGCCCGACCGCGGCCCGGGCGGCTGTCCGCTCCCGCGGCCTCTGGCTCTGCCCCCGCCGAGGCACCGGCCGCCGCGCCGGCGGGTTCACGGCGCAACCGGGGCGGAAGGCTAGGACATGCTCGTTCCACGCAGAGTCAAGCACGTAAGCGGCATCGGCCCGACCGCCGTGGCAAGGCGAAGGGCGCCGCCAGCGTGGTCTTCGGCGAGTTCGGCATCCAGGCGCTCGAGCACTCGTACGTGACCAACCGGCGGTTCAAGGAGGCCCGTATCGCCATGACACGGCACATCCGCAGTCGCGGGAAGGTCTGGATCAACGTGTTCCCGGACCGGCCGCTGACCAAGGCCGGCCGAGACCCAATGGATCCGGCAAGGGCTCACCCGAGTGGTGGGTCGCCAACGTCAAGCCGGGTCGCGTGATGTTCGAGCTGTCCGGTGTGGCCGAGCCGGTCGCACGGGAAGCGTTCGCGGGCGATCCACAAGCTCCGATGAAGTGCAGGTCGTTACGCGAGAGGGCGGTGAGGCTTGATGGTCGAGGAGAAGCTCCCGATGCTGGGCTCGCTAGAGAACTGCAAGTGCCGTACGCGAGAAGGCGGTGAGGCTTGATGTTCAACCACAGCTCCCGATGCTGTGCTCGCTAAAGAACTGCAAGGTCGTTACGCAGAGGGCGGTGGGGCGTGATGGGACCCAGCCTGACCGCCGCTGAGCTGCGGACGTCCACCGAGGACGAGCTGGGCAGCAAGCTGGCCGAGGCGAAGGAGGAGCTGTTCGACCTCCGCTTCCAGGGCGCGACCGGCCAGCTGGAGAACCACGGGCGGCTGCGTGCCGTCCGCAAGGAGATCGCCCGCATCTACACCGTGATGCGGGAGCGGGAACTTGGCATCGTCGTGGAGCTTCCGGACGAGACCGAAGACGCCGGGAACCAGGAGGCGGACGCCGGTGAGTGAGAACACGGGGACCGCCGCCGCCGGGATGCGGCGCGCGGCTACCGCAAGGCCCGTGAGGGCCTTGTCACCAGCAGCAAGATGGACAAGACGGTCGTGGTCGAGGTCGAGGACCGCGTCGAAGCATCCAAGTACGGCAAGGTCATCCGCCGTACCAAGAAGTACCAGGCACACGATGAGGCCAACGCCTGTGGCGTGGGTGACCGCGTGCTGCTGATGGAGACCCGGCCGCTGTCGGCCACCAAGCGGTGGCGCGTGGCCGAGATCCTCGAAAAGGCCAAGTAACAACAGGCAGAAATCGCCGGCCACGATGCCCGGCGTGAGAAGCAGGAGTTGACGTGATCCAGCAGGAGTCGCGGCTCAAGGTCGCCGACAACACGGGTGCCAAGGAGATTCTGTGCATCCGTGTGCTCGGCGGTTCGGGCCGGCGATACGCGGGCATCGGCGACATCATCGTGGCTACCGTGAAGGACGCGCTTCCCGGTGCCGGCGTGAAGAAGGGCGACGTCGTCAAGGCGGTCGTGGTGC
This sequence comes from uncultured Actinomycetes bacterium, assembly GCA_963809975.1. Lineage (GTDB taxonomy): Bacteria > Actinomycetota > Actinomycetes > Streptosporangiales > Streptosporangiaceae > Bog-532. Next base: position 28,380 of record CAWELT010000012.1, on the reverse strand, counting down.
GCACCCGTAAGGAGCGCCGCCGCGGTGACGGCTCCTATATCCGCTTCGATGAGAACGCCGCGGTCCTGATCAGGGACGGCGGGGACCCCCGCGGAACCCGAATCTTCGGCCCGGTCGGCCGCGAGCTGCGCGAGAAGCGGTTCATGCGGATCATCTCGCTTGCGCCGGAGGTGCTCTAGTGAAGATCAAGAAGGGCGATCACGTGATCGTCGTGGCGGGCCGTGACCGCGGCCGTGAGGGCACGGTCATCGCCGCCTACCCCGAGCGCCAGCGGGTGCTGGTCCAGGGCGTGAACATGGTGAAGAAGAACACCAAGGTCACCCAGGGCATGCAAGGCGCCAAGCAGGGCGGCATCGTCCACGCCGAAGCGCCGATTCACGTGAGCAATGTGCAGATCGTCGACCCGGACACGAAGAAGCCGGCCCGTGTCGGCCACCGCGTCGACGAGGACGGCAACAAGGTCCGGGTTGCCCGGCCGAGCGGTAAGGACATCTGATGCCAGCAGCGACACGAGAGGCGACCACGGCGCCCCCGCCCGAGCAGGGCGCGCCGCGCCTCAAGGAGCGCTACCTCAGGGAGATCGCGCCGGGGCTCCGTGAGGAGTTCGGGTACGGCAACGTCATGCAGGTACCCGGCCTGGCCAAGATCGTGGTCAACATGGGCGTCGGTGAGGCGGCCCGCGACGCCAAGCTGATCGAGGGCGCGGTCCGTGACCTATCCCTGATCACCGGGCAGAAGCCGGCCGTGGCCCGGGCGAAGAAGTCCATCGCCCAGTTCAAGCTGCGCGAGGGCATGCCGATCGGGGCGCACGTGACCCTCCGGGGCACCCGGATGTGGGAGTTCGCCGACCGCCTGCTCACGATCGCACTGCCGCGGATCCGTGACTTCCGCGGGCTGTCGCCCCGTCAGTTCGACGGCCGCGGCAACTATACGTTCGGCCTGACTGAGCAGCTGATGTTCCATGAGATCGACCCGGACCGGGTAGACCGGCAGCGGGGAATGGACATTACCTTCGTCACGACCGCGACCAATGACGATGAGGGCCGCTCGCTGCTGCGGCGCCTCGGTTTCCCCTTCAGGGAGGGTTGATAGTGGCGAAGAAGGCGCTGGTCGTCAAGGCCAACCGGAAGCCGAAGTTTGCCGTGCGCGCGTACACGCGCTGCACGCGCTGCGGGCGGCCGCGTGCCGTGTACCGCAAGTTCGGCCTCTGCCGCATTTGCTTCCGCTCGATGGCGCACCGCGGTGAGCTGCCGGGCATCACGAAGTCCAGCTGGTAATCCAGGGGTGGCCGCCGTGCCTCGGCGGCCACCGCGATGAGCTAATAAGACCGACCCTGGGTGCGCACCGCGCATCCACCGACCACACCGCAGGTCCGCACCGCCCGGGCAGGCAGCCCCGGCGGGGATGGAAACCACGGTGAGGAGGGCCATCAGGCCATGACGATGACCGACCCGATCGCAGACATGCTGACCCGTCTGCGCAACGCGAACGCCGCGTACCACGACACGGCGGCCATGCCGTATTCCAAGATCAAGTCCCACATCGCCGAGATCCTCCAGCAGGAGGGATACATCGCCGGCTGGTCGGTGGAGAGCGCCGAGGTGGGCAGGAAGCTCGTGGTCAGCCTCAAGTACGGCAACTCGCGTGAGCGCTCGATCGCCGGCATCAAGCGGGTGTCCAAGCCGGGCCTGCGGGTGTACGCGAAGAAGGACAACCTGCCAAGGGTCCTGGGCGGCCTCGGCGTCGCGATCATCTCGACGTCCAACGGCCTGATGACCGACAAGCAGGCCAACAAGCGCGGCGTGGGCGGGGAAGTCCTCGCCTACGTCTGGTAAGAGGGGAGGCGGCTATGTCAAGGATCGGACGGCTCCCCATCACGGTGCCCGGTGGCGTCGACGTCGCCATCGACGGGCGGGACGTGACCGTCAAGGGGCCCAAGGGGACGCTGCAGTACACCGTGCCCGAGCCGCTGACGGTGGTCCGCGACGACGGCGCGATCAAGGTCACCCGGCCCAGCGACGAGGGCAATGTCCGTGGGCTGCACGGCCTGTCCCGCACGCTGATCGCCAACATGGTGACGGGTGTCACCGATGGCTACCGCAAGACGCTGGAGATCGTCGGCGTCGGGTACCGCGTGCAGGCCCGGGGGCAGAACCTGGAGTTCTCGCTCGGCTACAGCCATCCGGTGACCGTGACGCCCCCCGAGGGCATCACCTTCCGCGTCGAGGCGCCCACCCGGTTCGTCGTCGAGGGCATCGATAAGCAGCAGGTGGGTGAGATCGCGGCGCAGATCCACAAGCTGCGCAAGCCCGACCCGTACAAGGGCAAGGGCGTGCGGTACCAGGGCGAGCAGATTCGCCGCAAGGTCGGGAAGGCTGGGAAGTAGCGATGGCTAGCACGAAGACCAGGTCGCGTGCGCGCAGCGGGCGGCGGCTGAGTTCCCGCGCCGCCTCGCAGGCCAAGCGGCACCTGCGGGTGCGCAAGAAGGTCACCGGCAGCCCGCAGCGGCCCCGGCTGGTCGTCAACCGGTCCTCGCGGCACATGTTCGCGCAGATCGTCGACGACACCGCGGGCCGTACGCTGGCGTCCGCGTCCTCGCTGGACGCGGACATCCGCGGCGGCGAAGGAGACAAGACGGCCAGGGCCCGCCGGGTCGGCGAACTGCTGGCCCGCCGGGCGGCCGGGGCAGGCATCACCGCCGTGGTGTTCGACCGCGGTGGCTACGCCTACCACGGCCGGCTGGCGGCGCTCGCCGATGCCGCCCGGGAAGGCGGGCTCGATTTCTGATGGCCTGCGAACGTTATTCAAAACTGGCTAGCGAACCCGGGCCTGCTGCGCCGGGTGAGCGGCCAGTGCAGGCGTCCACGGCAGAAAGCGCAGCGGGATCTTTGAATAACGCGAGCTTTCTAATTCGACACTGCGTGTACGTAATACCTGAGATGAGGAAAAACTAATGCCAGGAGCTCCGCGGCGCGGCCCCGGCGGCGAGCGGCGTGAACGCCGTGACGACCGACGCGGAGGCGGGGCCGACAAGTCGCCGGCCTACCTCGAGCGTGTGGTCACCATCAACCGGGTGGCCAAGGTAGTCAAGGGTGGCCGCCGGTTCAGCTTTACCGCGCTCGTCGTGGTGGGCGACGCCAACGGCATGGTCGGCGTCGGATACGGCAAGGCCAAGGAGGTGCCCGCGGCGATCGCCAAGGGCGTCGAGGAGGCCAAGAAGCACTTCTTCCGGGTGCCGCGCATCGCCGGCACCATCCCGCACACGGTGCAGGGCGAAGACGCGGCCGGTGTCGTGCTGCTCAAGCCGGCCAGCCCGGGAACCGGCGTCATCGCCGGCGGCCCGGTGCGTGCCGTGCTCGAGTGCGCGGGTATCCATGACGTGCTCTCGCGCTCGCTCGGCTCCTCCAATCCGATCAACGTCGTGCACGCGACGGTGGCCGCGCTGAAGGGCCTGAGCCGGCCGGAGGAGATCGCGGCCAAGCGCGGCCTGCCCATCGAGGACGTGGCTCCGGCGGCGATGCTCCGGGCCCGCGCGGCCGCGGGCAGCTAGGCGGGAGCAGCACCATGGCACAGTTGAGGGTCACCCAGATCAAGTCAGAGATCGGTGGCACGCGGCCGCAGCGTGACTCGCTGCGTTCGCTCGGCCTGAAGCGGATCGGGCAGGTTGTCTTCAAGCCGGACAGGCCCGAGTTCCGCGGCATGATCCAGGCCGTGCGCCACCTGGTAAGCGTGGAGGAGGTGGACTGATATGCCACCCAAGGAAGAGAAGGCGCCAGAGACGGCGCAGGACGCGCCGAACGCTACCGGTAGCCCCAGGAGCGCCGGTAAGCCCGCGGCGGAGCCCGCCGCTCCTTCGGGCCGTGGCCTGAAGCTTCACCACCTCCGGCCGGCGCCCGGGGCGCGGACCGCGAAGACCCGGGTCGGCCGGGGTGAGGCCTCGAAGGGTAAGACCGCGGGACGCGGCACCAAGGGAACCAGGGCGCGGAACACGATGCGCCTCGGCTTCGAGGGCGGTCAGATGCCGCTGTACCGGCGCGTGCCGAAGCTGAAGGGCTTCTCCAACGCGGGTTTCGGTACCACCTTCCAGGTGGTGAACACGGGCCGCCTCGCCGAGCTGTACCCGCCGGGCGGCGACGTGACCCCGGACGACCTCGTGGCCAAGGGCGCCATCCGAAAGGGCGAGCGCGTGAAGGTGCTTGCCGACGGCGAGATCTCGGTCGCCCTGCGGGTAAGCGCGCATGCGTTCTCCGCGACCGCCCGGGAGCGGATCGTCGGCGCGGGCGGTTCCGTCACGGAACTGTGAGCGACTGACCCTTTCGCCTTAGTGATGGCTGGAGCGCCCGCCCGACGGCGGGCGCTCCGGCCTTCTGGAGAAGACAATGCCGGAACTGCCGGGTAGGATACGGAAGCCGCACGGCTGGGAGACATTGATCAATCGAACCGAGGACTGCGCATGCTGACCGCGTTCCTCCGCGCCTTCCGGACGCCAGACCTGCGCAAGAAGCTGCTCTTCACGATCGGCATCATCGCGCTGTTCCGGTTCGGGGCCGCGGTGCCGACCCCCGGCATCTCCGAGAAGGCCATCACCACCTGTGCCGGGATCGAGGCCAGCAACGGCACCGCGCAGGGTGTCTACCAGCTCATCAACCTGCTGAGCGGCAACGCGCTGCTGCGGATGTCGGTGTTCGCGCTCGGCATCATGCCGTACATCACCGCCAGCATCATCCTGCAGCTGCTCACCGTGGTCATCCCGCGGCTTGAGGCGCTGAAGCAGGAGGGCCAGTCGGGCACGGCCAAGATCACACAGTACACCCGGTACCTCACCATCGGGCTGGGCGTGCTGCAATCCACCGGCTACGTGGAGCTGGCCCGGTCCGGCCGCCTGTACCCGAACTGCAGCACCCCCCTGATCCCCAACGCGTCGGTCTTCACGATCGCCACCATGGTGATCACCATGGTGTCCGGCACCGCCGTCATCATGTGGATGGGTGAGCTGATCACCGACCGTGGCGTCGGCAACGGCATGTCGATCCTCATCTTCACCCAGGTCATCGCGGTCATCCCCGGCGGCCTGCTGGAGATCTACCGCACCAAGTCGGCGTTCGTCACCGGGATCACCGTGATCGTGCTGATCGCGATCGTCGCGTTCATCGTGTTCATGGAGCAGGCGCAGCGGCGGATCCCCGTGCAGTACGCCAAGCGCATGGTCGGGCGGCGCATGTACGGCGGGACGTCCACCTACATCCCGCTGAAGGTCAACCAGGCGGGTGTCATCCCGGTCATCTTCGCCTCGTCCCTGCTGTACATACCGCAACTGGCGGCGTCGCTGTTCGGCAACCAGACCAAGCCGCAGGGCTGGGTGGCGTGGATCGACCGCTACGTCGCCTCGACTGACTCGGCGTTCTACATGCTCGCCTTCTTCCTGCTGATCGTCGGCTTCACGTACTTCTACGTGTCGATCACCTTCAACCCGACCGAAGTCGCCGACAACATGAAGAAGTACGGCGGCTTCATTCCCGGTATCCGGCCCGGCCCGCCCACCGCCGAGTACCTGAACTACGTGCTCACGCGCCTCACCGCGCCGGGCTCGTTGTATCTCGCGGTGATCGGCCTGATCCCGATGGTGGCGTTCGCGCTGATGAACGTGAGCAACGAGATACCGTTCGGCGGCACGAGCCTGCTGATCATGGTCGGTGTCGGCCTGGACACGGTGAAGCAGATCGAGAGCCAGTTGCAGCAGCGCAACTATGAGGGTTTCCTCCGATAGTGCGCATCGTCCTCGTTGGGCCCCCCGGAGCGGGCAAGGGGACACAGGCCCAATTCATAGCCTCACACCTGGCGATCCCGAAAATATCGACAGGTGACATTTTCCGGCACAACGTCACCAACGGAACACCGCTGGGCCGTCAGGCCAAGCAGTACATGGACCGCGGCGACCTGGTGCCGGACGAAGTCACCATCGCCATGGTCCGTGACCGGCTGGGAGAGGACGACGCGCAGGCCGGGTTCCTGCTGGACGGGTTCCCGCGGAACGTGCCGCAGGCCGAGACGCTGAAGAAGCTGCTGACCGACTGGGGTACCCGGCTCACCGTGGTCCTCGAGCTGGTCGTGGACGAGGACGAGGTGGTCCGCCGGCTGTCCGGCCGCCGGACGTGCCGCCGGTGCGAGCGTGTCTGGCACATCCTCTTCGACCCGCCCACCCGGGACGGGATCTGCGACGCCTGCAGTGGCCAGCTCTTCCAGCGCGACGACGACCGCGAGGAGACGGTGCGGCACCGCCTCGAGGTCTACACCAAGCAGACCGCACCCCTGGTCGCCTACTACGCCGACGAGGGAATCCTGATCGGGATCGACGCGACCGGGCCGGTCGAGGAGATAACCGAGCGGGCATTGGCCGGGCTGCGGCCCTTCGCCCGCTGACATGCGCACGAAAGAGATGGGGACGCGGATGCGGGCGAAGTCGGGGATAGAGGTCAAGACCCCCGCGCAGATTCTGTCCATGCGCAAAGCGGGCCTGGTCGTGGCGCGCACCCTGGAGGTGCTCCGTGCGGCGGTCAGGCCCGGCATTAGCACCACTGACCTGGACGAGCTGGCCGAACGCGAGATCCGGGGGGCCGGTGCCACCCCCTCGTTCAAGGGCTACCACGGGTACCCGGCGTCGGTCTGCACATCGGTCAATGAGGTCATCGTGCACGGCATCCCCCGCCCGGACACGGTGCTGCACGAGGGCGACATCATCTCCATCGACTGCGGTGCCATCGTCGACGGCTGGCACGGGGACGCGGCTCTCACCGTCGGCGTGGGGGAGATCGCCCCCGAGGTGACCCGGCTGCTTGAGGTGTGCGAGACCGCGCTGTGGCGGGGCCTGGCGCAGGCGCAGGCCGGCCACCGGCTCACCGACATATCCCACGCCGTGGAGGCGTCCGTACGGGCCGCGGGACCCTACGGCATCATTGAGGAGTACGTCGGGCACGGCATCGGCAGCGCTATGCACATGGAACCGCCGGTGCCGAACTATGGCCGGCCGGGCCGTGGTCCGCGGCTGGCCGAGGGCATGGCCGTCGCCGTCGAGCCAATGATCGTCCTCGGCCGCGCCGAGACCGAGGTCCTGGACGACGAGTGGACCGTCGTCAGCACCGACGGGAGCCGCGCGGCCCACTTTGAGCACACCGTCGCGATCACCCCGGACGGCCCCTGGGTGCTGACCGCGCAGGACGGCGGGGCGGCCGGATTCTCGGCCGTTGGGCAGCCCAGAGTTGCCCGGAGGGCACCTGAGGATGCACTCTCAGAAGAGAGGCTCCGCCGCTAGCAGGGTCGCTACCTGCCACCGGGACGATGGGTGAGGAGGACGTTGGTGCCGTCGGAATCACAGATCCGTGCCTCGGACGCCGACCGGGATCACGCCGCCTCGCTGCTGCAGGAGCACCACGCCGCCGGGCGGCTGACCGCCGAGGAATTCGCCGAACGGATGGACGCGGCGCTGCGCGCCCGGACCCTCGGCGAGCTCGATGAGCTGCTCGCCGATCTGCCGCACGTCGACCTGCGCCGGTATGCGCTCCCGGATGCCTCGCTGCACCGGCCGCCCGCGCAAGGTCTCCTCCCGGCGGACTGGCCCGGTCGGCGGGCGTAAGACTGGGTTCCGGCGGCCGTCCCGCCCGGCGGCGACCGTGCGACCGGGCCCTGGCGGCGTCCCGCCGGCGGCGACCAGGAGACCGGGCCCTGGCTGCGTCCCCGCCCGGCCGTGGGCATAAAACCGGCGCCGCGTCGCTTATACTGCCACAGGACGGGCACCCTGAGCCGGCGGCCACCGCGCTGCCGGGCCCGTTCGTCGGCGTGGATCCGTGTGAACTGCTGAGTTCGCATTGATGCCGGGCATCGCGTAAACTCGCTCACGGCCTGTGGGCTATTCTTCTCGCGTAGCCTTACCGCGAAGCAACGTCTGCTCGGCCGTACCGATCCTGTCGAGGCGGATCCCGCCCCGACGGGCCCGGCGAGGTGGAGGCCTCTGCCCCGTACCTGGCCGGGCGCCCACTCAGGATACGTAGCAATGCGACGCCGTGCGCCATGCGCGCGGCCGAGCCGGATAGCGAAACGCGGAGGACATGCCCAAGAAAGACGGCGCCATCGAAATTGAAGGCACGGTTGTCGAGTCCCTGCCAAACGCCTTCTTCAAGGTGGAGCTAGACAACGGGCACCAGGTTCTCGCTCACATCAGCGGGAAAATGCGGATGCACTATATCCGCATCCTGCCTGACGACCGGGTCGTGGTCGAGCTCAGTCCCTACGACCTGAGCCGCGGGCGGATCGTGTACCGGTACAAGTAAGCCGAGCACCGACAGCACAGCAAGAGGGCCGCTCACGCGGCGGGCCCATGAGGAGACGCAGGCCGTGAAGGTCAAGCCGAGTGTCAAGAAGATCTGCAGCAAGTGCCGGATCATCCGCCGGCACGGCCGGGTGATGGTCATCTGCTCAGATCCGCGGCACAAGCAGCGCCAGGGCTGACCGAAGCCCTGGCACCCGTAACTAAACGCGTACCGCAGCTCCGTGGCCTGCAGGCCACGGAGCAACCCCCGGGGGAGGCCGGGGCTGGCTCGGGCAGGGCCGGGAAGCGGCGCGAAGGACCTCCCACTGACCGAAGGAGAACTGCCCGCCTATGGCACGCCTTATCGGCGTTGACCTCCCCCGCGAGAAGCGGATGGAGGTCGCGCTCACCTATATTTATGGCATCGGCCGGACCAGGGCCCTGGAGACGCTGGACGGAACCGGCGTCAGCCCGGACGCCCGGGTCCGCGACATGGGGGAAGACGAGCTGGTCCGCCTCCGCGACTGGATCGACGCGCACTACCGCGTCGAGGGCGACCTGCGCCGTGAGGTTCAGGCCGACATCCGGCGCAAGATCGAGATCGGCTGCTACCAGGGGATCCGGCACCGCCGGGGCCTGCCCGTGCACGGTCAGCGGACGCAGACCAACGCGCGCACCCGCAAGGGCAAGAAGAAGACCGTGGCCGGCAAGAAGAAGGCCGGCAAGAAGTAGCCGTGCTGGCCCGGGGGGACGCCCCCGGACCCCGGCGCGGGCTCCGCCCGCAAACAGCCGGAAACCAGTCAGCATCGGACCGATCACCTCAGGAGTTAAGAGCAGATGCCGCCGAGGAGCCGCAGCGCGGGCGCCAAGAAGGTGCGCCGCAAGGAGCGGAAGAACGTCGCTCACGGGCACGCCCATATCAGGAGCACGTTCAACAACACGATCGTCTCAATCACCGACCCGACTGGAAACGTCATCTCGTGGGCGTCCTCCGGGCAGGTCGGTTTCAAGGGTTCGCGCAAGTCGACGCCGTTCGCGGCGCAGATGGCCGCCGAGGCCGCCGCGCGCCGGGCGATGGAGCACGGCATGCGCAAGGTCGACGTTTTCGTTAAGGGTCCCGGCTCGGGCAGGGAGACCGCCATCCGGTCGCTGCAGGCGACCGGCCTGGAGGTCGGCTCGATCCAGGACGTCACCCCGGTTCCGCACAATGGCTGCCGCCCGCCGAAGCGGCGCCGGGTCTGAGGGAGTTAAAGAGCAGATGGCTCGAGACACGGGCGCGGACTGCAAGCGCTGCCGCCGCGAAAAGATGAAGCTGTTCCTGAAGGGCGCCAAGTGCGACTCGCCGAAGTGCCCGATCGAGATCCGGCCCTACCCGCCGGGTGAGCACGGCAGGAACCGCCCGAAGGAGAGCGAGTACCTCCTTCAGATCCGCGAGAAGCAGAAGGCCCGCCGCATGTACGGCGTGCTGGAGCGGCAGTTCCACAACTACTACGAAGAGGCGACGCGCCGGCATGGCCGGACCGGCGACAACCTGCTCCAGATCCTGGAGAGCCGCCTGGACAACGTCGTGTACCGGGCCGGGTTCGCCAAGAGCCGCGACATGGCCCGCCAGCTCGTCACGCACGGGCACCTCACGGTCAATGGCCGGAAGGTGGACATCCCCTCCTACCGGGTGGCTGAGAACGACATCGTTGAGGTCCGTCAGAAGTCACGCGACATGACGCCGTTCGTCGTGGCGCAGGCTGAAGCCGGTGAGCGCCAGGTTCCGGCGTGGCTCGAGGTCGTCCCGGACCAGATGCGTATGCTCGTGCACGCCCTTCCGGTCCGTGCGCAGATCGACACGCAGGTTCAGGAACAGCTCATTGTTGAGCTTTACTCGAAGTAACTGATTGATCCGCCCGGCCGCTAGCGCCGGGCGGAGCCGGCGGCCATGCGGTCGCCGGAAAGATCGTGACGTCAAATAGCGGGCGTCACGGGACGAAATCGTGACGTCAAATAGTGGGCGTCGCGGGAAGGAAGGCACCATGCTTATCGCTCAGCGTCCCACCCTGACCGAAGAGCAGATAGGTGATGCCCGGTCCAGGTTCGTCATCGAGCCGCTGGAACCGGGTTTCGGGTACACGATCGGTAACTCGCTCCGCCGGACGCTCCTGTCGTCCATCCCCGGGGCGGCCGTCACCAGCATCCGGATCGAGGGAGTCCTGCACGAGTTCTCCACCGTGCCGGGCGTGAAGGAAGACGTCACCGACGTCATCCTCAACCTCAAGGGCCTGGTCGTCTCTTCCGAGCACGACGAGCCCGTGGTGATGTACCTGCGCAAGCAGGGTCCGGGCGTGGTCACCGCCGCGGACATCACTCCGCCGGCCGGGGTGGAGGTCTACAACCCCGAGCTGCACATCGCCACCCTGAACGGCAAGGGCAAGCTCGAGATGGAGCTGACCGTCGAGCGCGGTCGCGGTTACGTCTCGGCCACCCAGAACAAGCAGCCCGGCCAGGAGATCGGCCGGGTGCCCATCGACTCGATCTACTCCCCGGTGACCCGGGTCAGCTACAAGGTCGAGGCCACCCGTGTCGAGCAGCGGACCGACTTCGACCGGCTGATCCTCGACGTGGAAACCAAGTCCTCCATCCGGCCGCGGGACGCGGTGGCGAGCGCCGGCAAGACGCTCGTCGAGCTGTTCGGGCTCGCGCGCGAGCTCAACGTCGACGCCGAGGGCATCGATGTGGGCCCGTCGCCGACGGACGCGGCCCTGGCCGCGGACCTGGCGCTGCCGATCGAGGACCTGAACCTCACCGTCCGCTCGTACAACTGCCTCAAGCGTGAGGGCATCCACACGGTCGGCGAACTCGTGTCGCGCAGCGAGCAGGACCTCCTGGACATCCGCAACTTCGGTGCGAAGTCCATCGAGGAGGTCAAGCAGAAGCTGATCGACATGGGGCTGGCGCTGAAGGACTCCCCGCCCGGGTTCGACCCGAGCAGCGCGGTGGACAACTACGCGCCGGACGAGGACGACAGCTACGTCGAGACCGAGCAGTACTGACGTACCGCACAGCAAGCCAATAGGAAACCGAGAAGAGGAAACGAATGCCCACGCCCACGAAAGGGCCGCGGCTGGGCGGAAGCTCGGCCCACCAGCGGCATATTCTTTCGAACCTGGCCACAGCGCTCTTCGAGCATGGGCGGATCACCACGACCGAGGCCAAGGCGCGCCGGCTCCGGCCGGTGGCCGAGCGCCTGATCACCTTCGCCAAGCGGGGTGACCTGCACGCCCGGCGGCAGGTGCTCACGGTCGTTTCTGATAAGGGAATCGTGCACTCGCTCTTTACCGATATCGGGCCGGGGTTCTCTGAGCGTCACGGTGGCTACACCCGGATCACCAAGATCGGGCCGCGCAAGGGCGACAACGCCCCGATGGCCGTGATCGAACTGGTCCGGGACGAGGTTGCGTCGCGTCCGCGCCGCCGGAATCCGCCGGTCGCGGGACGAGGTTCCCGCTCCCGCGGCCACCACCACCGAGACCGTGAGGGCCGAGGACACTGAGGCGCCCGCGGTCAGCGCCGAGGCGGCCGCACCGGCCCGAGGCGGCCCACCGGCCGGCGAGGCGGCCGCACAGGCCGGCGAGGCGGCCGATGGTGCCGTGGACACGACGGAAGCGCCGGCCGCCGAGGGCGAGGAGCCCGGAGCGCCGGCCAAGGCCGACGACGAAGAGGACGACTAAGAGTCTGCCTGACAGATCGCATCCGACGGGCTGTCCCTGCATGATGGGGGACAGCCCGTCGCTGCGTCTGCGGGGCGCTCAGAGTATGAACATGGACGAGGTGGATGCCAGGGGCGGTCCCGCCGCGGCGGAGCCGGTTCGTGATCGGGCCTGCCCGCCCGGCGAGGCATTCGTGCGGCTCCGGCTGGACCTGGCCTACGACGGTTCCGGCTTCTCCGGATGGGCCAGCCAGCCCGGGCGGCGGACGGTGCAGGCGGTGACGGAGGAAGCGCTCGGCCGGGTGCTGCGGCTGCCTGGCCCGCGTCCGTCCGCCCTGCGGCTGACGGTCGCGGGCCGGACGGATGCGGGTGTGCACGCGAGGGGGCAGGTGGCGCACACCGACGTGCCCGCGGACGCCTGGCTCAGCGCGGCCGACGGTGCTCTCCGCGCGCTGGCCGGTGTGCTCCCGCCGGACGTGCGGTTGGGTCGCCTGGCGCCGGCCCCGGACGGATTCGACGCCCGGTTTTCCGCACTCTGGCGCCGGTACTCCTACCGGGTCAGCGACGACCCCGCGACGGCGGACCCGCTCCGGCGGAACGAGACGCTGTGGTACCCGCGCCGCCTCAGCGTGGACCGGATGAATACCGCGGCCGCCGCGCTGCTCGGGGAGCACGATTTCGCCGCCTTCTGCCGCCGTCGCGAGGGCGCGACCACGGTCCGGCGGCTGCTGCGGCTCGATTGGGCGCGGGACGACGACGGAGCGGCCGTGGCGGCCGTGGCGGCCGACGCGTTCTGCCACAATATGGTGCGGGCCCTCGTCGGGGCACTGCTCGCGGTGGGCGAGAACCGCCGGGACCTGGACTGGCCGCGGCAGGTGCTCGCGGCGGCGGTACGGGATCATGCCGTGCACGTGGTGCCGCCGCACGGACTGTGCCTGGCCGAGGTCCGCTATCCGCCACCCGGGGAACTCGCCGCCCGCGCCCGCGCGACCCGCCGGGTGCGGTCCATGCCTCCCGCCTGACGTCGGCCGGAGATACCCGTCGTCCGGATGCCGTCGCCGGTCGCTTGTCGTCCGGGGGCCCGGCGTGCCGGCGTGCCCGTCCGTGCCCGTCCGCTATCCGGGAGTTCCCGTGACCTCCGGATGGCCGCTCACCATGCGGTTGCTCAGAGCGATGTTGGCGCTACCGGAAATGAGACCGGACGCGAACTGCTCCAGCTGGCTCCGCTGGCCCGCGGTCGTGGGTGCCTTGAGGTTCGTGAACTCCGCCCAGATCAGGATCAGGTAGTGGCCCTTGTACTCGGCCTGAACGACGCCGGTCCCCTGGGTCAGGTTGCGGGTCGGCCCGGTCTTGCCGTTCAGCGGGGTGACAAAGTCGTTGGCCCCGGAGGCGTTCCCGGCCTTGGCGGCGTCGTTGGCACCGGACAGGTTCACCACGCCGACGGTGCCCATCATGGTCTGGCTGCCGGAGATGTAGCTCGCCCGGACCACCTGCGAACAGCCGTAGACCTTGGCCGCGTTCTGCAGCTGCGTTCCGAACAGCGCCTGATCGCAGTTGGTGTCGGCCCGGTCCGTGGTCCGGACGAAGGAACTCCCGGTGATCAGGAACTGGGCTGGGTACAGCTCGGCGACGGTCAGCGGCGCCGCGTCCGTGGCCCGGCTGGTTATGTAGCCCCACTTACCGAGCCTCGATGCGCCCGACGTGCCTAGCGAGCCCGACGCGCTGGGGCTCGGGAGCTTGGACAGCCCCTGCGAAGATCCCGTGGCCACGCTGGAATGGCCCGAATGACCGCTCAACAAGGTGTACGCGGCCACCGCGAGCGCGGCGATCATCACCACGCCCGCCGCGGCCAGGCCAACGGTCCTGGCCCGGGAGCCGTCGGCCGCCTTCCGTGCCGCGCCGCGATCGCCGCCCGGCACGCTGGGCCCGCCGGGTCCAGCGTCGGCTGACAGCCCGGCCATGGCCTTTCGCCCCTGGCCGCCCCGGCGGCCCTTCCGCTGGCCGGCGTCCTCTTTCTCCCCGGCCTCCGGCTCGTCCGGATACCTACCTGGGTACTCGCCCGGGTGGCCGCCGTAGGACGGGTAATTGGCCGAATCCCATCGGCCCGTGTCCTGGCCTGTGTCCTGGCCGGCGTTTTCGCCCGCGTCCCGGCCGGCGATGGCGAAGTCGGCGCGGTTATAGCCACCCGCGCGGTGGCCGTTCCCCTCCTGGCCGCTGCCGTCATCGCCGTCGTGCTCGGCCGGGCTGTGCCACTCGCCGTTCTCGTCCCACCGGCCGTACGGCGCGTCCCAGTGCCCGCTGCCCTCACCCCACGGCTGGGAGGGGCCATCTCCCTGGTCCCAGTGGCCGCCTTCCTCCCAGTGCTCGCCACCTTCCCTGTGCTCGCTCTGATCGCCGGTGGGCTCCCGCTGGCCGACGGGAGCGGCGTCCCAGTGGGCACCTGCGGCGGGGCCCTCCCACTCTCCGCTCGGGGCGGGGCCCTCCCACTCTCCGCTCGCGGCGGGCGAGTCCCACTCTCCGCTCGGGGCGGGGCCCTCCCACTCTCCGCTCGCGGCGGGCGAGTCCCACTCTCCGCTCGCGGCGGGCGAGTCCCACTCGCCACCCGTGGTGGGCGCGCCCCACTGGCCCTGCTGGCCTTCGTGGCCCTGCGGGGTACCGGCCTGGCCGCCGACCGCGCCCGTACTGCCGTTCCAGGCCTCGAAGGCGTCGTGCGGGTAGACCGGGTCGGGCTGCCCCGGCACCGGCGGGAAACCGCGGGCAGGACCGCGCGAAGCCGCGCCGTGACTCTTCGTAGCGTCGCTGCGGTAGCCGCCATCCCGGTGGTCAGCGTCCCATTCGCCGGTGCCGTATCCCACTTCGTCGTCACCTGCGCCATGATCGGGGGAAGAAGCCGGGCCCACCGGGCGTACCGGAGCCGCCATCGCCGAGCTCCGTGGCCGGACGGGCCGCATACGACCGAGGCCGCCCGGGCCGCTGGCTATGCCAGTCGGCCGGTGTGCGGGAGCCGTCAGTGCCCCGGTATCCCATAAAAGTGAGGTTATCGTCCTGTCCTGGCGCGGCAAGGTGGTCGCGATATTTTCCCGTTACGCTTAGGCACTGAGCGCTCTCCGGAGTCTCCAGCCACAGCTTCCCCTGGCGGGAGGCCGCTGCGGGGCCTCCGGACGGCTTCCAGTCCGGGCGGCAGCGCCGTAATCCACTTACTTTGCAAACCACGCGGGACAACGAGTATCCTTTGCATTCGCGTCCATGTGTTGTGAGCATGCACGTGGCGCCTGGGCAGGCGGTTCAGCCTGCGGGCGCGGCCAGTGCGGCGGGCTTCCCTTCAGGTAGTCGCCGCGGCACGGGTCCCCGATCTTCAGTCCCACATGCGAAAGGCTCGACTGTGCGCACGTTCAGCCCGAAGGACAGTGACATCACGCGGCAGTGGCACGTTATTGACGCGTCCGGTGTCGTTCTCGGCCGGCTGGCCAGCCAGGCGGCCGTGCTGCTGCGGGGCAAGCACAAGCCGATCTTCGCCCCGCACGTGGACACCGGCGATTTCGTGATCATCATCAACGCCGACAAGGTCGCCCTCAGCGGCAACAAGCTGGAGCAGAAGCAGGCGTACCGGCACTCCGGTTACCCGGGCGGCCTGCGGTCGGTCAGCTACGGCGAACTGATGGAGAAGCACCCCGAGCGCGTCGTCGAGAAGGCGGTGCGGGGCATGCTGCCGAAGAACTCGCTTGGCCGGAAGACGCTACGCAAGCTCAAGGTGTACGCGGGGCCCGACCACCCGCACCAGGCCCAGCAGCCCATGCCGTTCGAGATCACCCAGGTTTCGCAGTAACGACCAGCCCACGCAGCGGGCAGGCGCCGCAGGCGCGGTCCCGCGGCCCGCAGACGATCGCCGAGCAGACGAAAGCTCCAGGCAAGGAAGTACGAGGAAGTAACCGTGGCTGAGCCCACAGGGGTAGAGAAGCCCGTCGAAGACGCAGGCGCGGAAGGCGTGGAGTTCGGGGAACTCGAGGGAGACTCTGTTCCCTCCGAGTACACCAGCGAGACGCCCGCGGACGCCACCGGTCAAGGTGGGGTGCGCCGTCCGGTGACGACTGGCCAGAGCGCCGGGACCGGACGCCGCAAGGAAGCGATCGCGCGGGTACGCATCGTCCCCGGCACGGGGCAGTGGCAGATCAACGACCGGACCCTGGAGGGGTACTTCCCCAACAAGGTCCACCAGCAGATCGTCGGTGAGCCGCTGGTCACCCTGGGCGCGGAGGGCCAGTTCGACGTGATCGCCCGCATCAGCGGGGGCGGGGTCACCGGCCAGGCCGGCGCGCTGCGCCTCGGCGTCGCGAGGGCGCTCATCCTGATCGACCCGGAGAACCGCCCGGCGCTGAAGAAGGCGGGTTTCCTGACCCGTGACGCGCGGGTGAAGGAGCGCAAGAAGTACGGCCTGAAGAAGGCCCGTAAGGCGCCTCAGTACTCCAAGCGGTAATCCACTGGGTGTCCTAAGTGATATTTTGCGAGTGCTCCAAGTGGTAATCTCGCGCGTCTTACAGATAACCGGAACCTTGCGGAGCGGGGGGGCATAACCTCATGGGCCGGCTCTTCGGTACGGACGGTGTTCGCGGCGTCGCTGGCCGTGATCTGACAGCGCGACTGGCCCTTGATCTCTCCGCGGCCGCCGCGCACGAGCTCGGGTTTTCCCGCGCGGCCAGCCCTTCTCGACGGCCGCGCGCGGTGGTGGGCCGGGATCCCCGGGTCTCCGGCGAGTTTCTCGAGGCGGCCGTCGTCGCCGGGCTGGCCAGTTCCGGCGTGGACGTACTCCGCCTCGGCGTCCTCCCCACGCCCGCCGTGGCCTACCTGACCAGGGCACTCGACGCCGATTTCGGCGTTGTCCTGTCGGCCAGCCACAATCCGGCCCCGGACAACGGGATCAAGTTCTTCGCACGCGGCGGGGTGAAGCTCCCGGACGCCGTGGAAGACCGGATCGAGGCCCTGCTCGAGCCGGGCCGGCCGGAGGAGCCTCCCGCGGCTGGGTTCGGCCGGGTCGTCGATGCCCAGGCGGATCAGGAACGTTACCTGGACCATCTGCTGGTCTGCCTGACCGGTCGCCCGCACCCGGCCACGTCAGCGTTGTCGGGCCTGCGTGTCGTCGTCGACTGCGCGCATGGAGCCGCTTACGCCATCGCTCCGGAGGCGCTCCGCCGGGCGGGCGCCGAGGTCATCGCGATCGGGGTGGAACCCGACGGGTACAACATCAATCAGGGCTGCGGATCGACCTGCCTCGAGGCCGTGTCCGCCGCGGTGCTGGCCCAGGGCGCCGACGTCGGCATTGCCCACGACGGCGACGCGGACCGGTGCCTGGCCGTCGACGCCGACGGCCAGGTGGTGGACGGCGACCAGATCCTCGCGGTCCTCGCGACCGACCTGAAGGAGCAGGGCCGGCTCGCCGGGGACACGGTCGTCGTCACCGTCATGTCGAACCTGGGCTTCCGCATGGCCATGGACGACTCGGGCATCCACGTCGTCGAAACGCCGGTCGGCGACCGGTACGTGCTGGAGGCCATGCAGGCCGGGCACCATGTCCTGGGCGGCGAGCAGTCGGGGCACATCATCCTCGCCGACCACGCGACGACCGGAGACGGGATTCTCACCGGTCTGCACCTGCTCGCGGTGCTCGCCCGCCGCGGCGTGACGCTGGCCGAGGCGGTCAAGGTAATGACCAGGTATCCGCAGGTCCTGATCAACGTCCCGGGTGACAAAGCGCGCGCCGCCACCTCGCCCGAGGTGGCCACTGCCGTCGATAAAGCCCGCTCCGAACTGGGCTCATCCGGCCGTATCCTGGTCCGCCCCAGCGGCACCGAGCCCACCATCCGCGTCATGGTGGAAGCCGTCGACACCCACCAAGCCGAAACCGTAGCCCGCCGCGTCGCCGACACCATCCGCCAGGCCCTCGTCTAACCTCCCACCGCCCACGGCCAGGCGTTCATACCGGCCCAGCGAGCCCGGGCCTCCGGCCCGGTGAGCGGCCGGTGCGCCGGCGAGGTACCACCGCGGGGCGCGGAGCGCAGCGGGGGGTGCCAGGGGGGCCGCCCCCCGGGCCAGCAAAGCCCAATACCCTTACACCGTGATCGTGGGCATCGGCATCGACTTTGTGGACGTCGCCCGGCTCGCGGCCGCGCTGGACCGCACCCCGGGCCTAGCTGAGCGCCTGTTCGCGGATGGTGAACGCGGGCTGCCGGTGAGCTCGCTGGCGGCCCGTTTCGCCGCCAAGGAAGCGGTGGCCAAGGCCCTCGGCGCGCCGGCCGGGCTGCGGTGGATCGACGCCGAGGTGGTCCGCGAGCACAGTGGGCGCCCAGCGCTGCTGACGCGGGGCACGGTGGCCGCGGCGGCGAGCCGGCTGGGTGTCGCCCGGTGGTACCTGTCCCTCAGCCACGACGCAGGTGCCGCCGTGGCCGTGGTTATGGCCGAAGGGCCCCGGTGAAGAGCCCGTCTGAAAGGTAGGCATTCCTCATGCGCGATGCTCACGACGTGGCCAAGGTCCGCGCGGCCGAAAGCGAACTGATGGCCGTCCTGCCCGATGGCGCCCTCATGCAGCGTGCGGCAGCCGGGCTCGCCTCGGTGTGCGCGACGCTCCTGGGCCGAATCTACGGATCACGGGTCGTCGTGCTGACCGGTAGCGGCGACAACGGCGGGGACGCGCTCTACGCCGCCGCGCAGCTGGCCCGGCGCGGCGCGGCGGTGATCGCGGTGGCCGCGGGGTCGCGGGCCCACGAGGGCGGGGCGGCCGCGCTGCGGGCCTCCGGTGGCCGCATCGTCACCAGCGCCGATCGGGCCGTCGGGCCCGCGATCAGCCGGGCCGACCTCATCCTGGACGGGATGCTGGGCATCGGCGGCAAGGGCGGACTGCGGGATCCCTACGCAGCGCTGGCCGCCCAGGCCGCGCGATCCGCCGCGACCGTGGTGGCCGTGGACCTGCCCAGCGGCATCGACGCCGACACGGGCGCGGTCGACGGCCCCGCCGTCCGCGCGGACGTCACCGTCACCTTCGGCACGTGGAAGCCGGGCCTGCTCGTCGATCCGGGCGCCGCCCACGCCGGTGTGGTCGAGCTGGTCGACATCGGCCTGGGACCCTACCTGGGGCCGCCCGACGTCGTTTCCGCGCAGGCCGCCGATGTCGCCACGATGCTGCCGTCACCGACCGCCGACTCCGATAAGTACCGCCGGGGCGTGATCGGTCTCGTCTCCGGCAGCGAGCAGTTCACCGGTGCGGCCGTGCTGTCCGTCGGCGGCGCCATCCGGGGCGGCGCGGGGATGGTCCGCTTCGTCTCCGCCCAGCCCGCGGTCGGCGTGGTCCGGCAGTGGTGGCCGGAGACGGTGATCACCGTCCTCCCGCCGGAACCGGCCGGGGGTGGCAGCCGGTTCGCGGGCACCACGGCGGAGGACGTGCTCGCCTCGGCCGGCCGCGTGCAGGCCTGGGTCATCGGTCCCGGCATGGGGACGGACGATGATGCCGCCCAGCTGCTCCGGGCGGTGCTCGGCACCGGCGTGCCGGTTCTGGTCGACGCGGACGGCCTGACCGTGCTGGCCGCGCACCGCGATCTGCTGCCGCGCGAGGCGCCTACGCTGATCACGCCACACGCGGGTGAGCTCGCGCGCCTCACCGGTGCCGACCGCGGCGACATCGAGGCCCAGCGTCTTCAGCACGCGCGGGCGGCGTCCCGCCAGCTCGGGGTCACGGTCCTGCTCAAAGGCTCCACGACCGTCATCTGCTCACCGCCCGGATCACCCGGCCAATGGCCCGGCGGCCTCGGTGTGCCCGGACAGCCCAACCTGGTCAATTCCACCGGGACGCCGTGGCTGGCGACCGCCGGAACCGGCGACGTCCTGTCCGGCCTGGCCGGCTCCCTGCTCGCGCAGGGACTGGACCCGGCTGGAGCCGCCCTGGCGGCCGCGTTCCTGCACGGCGTCGCGGCCCGCCGCGCCGCTGCCGGTGACCCGGATGGCCCGGCGCCCGATGGCGGGACGGCGGTAGCCGAAGCGGCCGGGGACGGGTCGCTGACCGACGGTGCGCCCATTGGCGCCGCCGATGTCGTCCGGGCGCTGCCGGGGGCTATTCGCGCCGTCAGGGCGTTATTTCCAGCCGAACGGACGTAGCGCGAGCGTACGGGCAGCGCCGGGAGCCTGGCAGACTTGACGTCCATGGACGGCCCCGGGGAGACGTATCACGCACAGGCGCTGATCGACCTGACCGCGATCACCCGCAACGTGGCGGTACTGCGGCAGCGGATGAACGGCAGCCAGGTCATGGCCGTCGTCAAGGCCGACGGGTACGGCCACGGCACCACCCAGGCCGGCCATGCGGCTGTCGCTGGCGGTGCGGACTGGCTCGGCGTCGTGCACGTGGCCGAGGCCCTGCGGCTGCGCCGGGCCGGGATCACCGTCCCGGTGCTGTGCCTGATGGCGCTGGCCGAGGACGCACACGGCGATGCCATCACGGCGGGGATCGACCTGACCGCGGGCACGGTGCCGCTGGTGCGGCAGATCGCGGGTGCGGCCACGCGGGCCGGGTGCCCGGCCCGGCTCCAGCTCAAGGCCGACACCGGGCTCAGCCGGGGTGGCGCGACCAAGGCCGAATGGCCCGCGGTCGTGGACGCCGCCCTGGCCGCCCAGGGCGATGGCCAGCTCCGGGTCACCGGTCTGTGGTCCCATTTCGCCTGCTCCGACGACCCCGGTCACCCGTCGGTCGCCGCGCAGCTTGCGCGGTTCGGTGCGGCGGCCGATTACGCGGCCAAGGCCGGCCTGACGCCCGAGGTCAGGCATATCGCCAACACCGCGGGCGCGCTGACCGTCCCGTCTTCCCGGCTCGACCTGGTGCGGCTGGGCGGCGCCATCTACGGCCTGTCCACCCTGCCGGGCGGCGCCCCCGGCTGGCTGCGGCCCGCCATGACGCTGACCGCCCGGCTGGCCCAGGTGAAACGGGTCCCGCCGGGCGCGGGGGTGTCCTACGGCCACCGTTACGTCACCACCGCGGAGACCACGCTCGGTCTGGTGCCGCTCGGTTACGCCGATGGCGTGCCGCGCGGCGCGGCGGGCCGGGCGCTGGTGCAGGCGCGCGGCCGCCGGTGGGCCATCGCCGGGACGGTCTGCATGGACCAGTTCGTCGTCGACTTCGGCGATGAGCCGGTCTCGCCCGGCGAGGAGGTCGTGCTGTTCGGCCCGGGCGACGACGGCGAGGCCACGGCCCAGGAGTGGGGCGAGACCCTGGGCACCATTTCCTACGAGATCGTCACCGGGATCGGCGCGAGGGTGCCCCGGACCTACGCCAGCGCCCCTGCCCGCGTCTCCGCCCGCGCCCTTGCTGGCGGCCTTGCCCGCGGGCAAGGCCGCGGGCCGGAGGAGGCCGCCGATGCGTGATCAGGTCGAGGTCGCGACGGCCGAGGAGATGCGCGCCCTGGGCCGCCGTCTCGCCGCCGGCCTGCGCGCGGGGGACCTGCTGGTGCTCAGCGGGCCGCTCGGCGCCGGCAAGACGACCCTGGTTCAGGGCATCGGTGACGGCCTCGGCGTGCGCGGCCCGGTCACGTCGCCGACGTTCGTGATCGCCCGCGTTCACCCGTCGCTGCGCGGCGGCCCGGCCCTGGTGCACGCCGACGCGTATCGCCTCGGCGGTGCCGCCGAGATCGACGATCTGGACCTGGACTCGGCCACGGCCAGTTCGGTGACCGCCGTCGAGTGGGGCGAGGGCCTGGCCGAAGGGCTGTCGGACGATCGGCTGGAGATCTCGATCGAGCTGTCCGGTGCCGCCCGGACGGTGCGGATCTGCGCGGTGGGCCCCCGCTGGGCCGGCGCCGTCCTCACGCCCGCCTGATCCGCCCTCACTGATCGTGTCTTCGCCCGGCCCGAACCGGCCACGCGTCCGGGCGCCGTTGCCATAAGATCAACCGGTCTGATTCCTTCCCCGGAGGCGCGCTGTGACCAAACCCTTGCAGAGCGCAGGCCCCGTCGTTCAGGGCGGGGTAGACCGTCGGTGAAACAGGAACCCTGGCCCGCGAGGGCTGAGAATCCCCGTCGTTCAGGGCGGGGAGAAATCAAAGAGCGGGGGTCACTCCCCGATCCGGTGCCGGAGCGGCCCGATGACGTCGCGCCCGTGGACTGGCCGGCTCGTCCGCTGCCCGGCCGCACCCGCGGCCGGGGGAAGCGGGGCCGCCGGAACGGCCCGCTGACCTGGGCGGTGCTGGCCGCGGCGGTCATCGTCGTCGCCGTGGTGGCCGCGGTCGTGGTCATCCCGGGGGGCTCGGGCCCGGCGACGGTCACCCCGGGCTCGCTCATCACCACGTTCCTGCCGGGTGAGATCCAGAAGGTGCCGGGTGCGTGCCCGGCGATCCCCGCGGCCACCGTGGGCAGCTACCTGCCCGGCCAGCCCAAGGTCGCGGCGCCGCCGCCGCTCGACGGCGTGCTGGACAGCCAGTGCGACTGGACCGTGGACGCCCGTCCCGTCTACCGGCTGCTCCAGCTCGACATCCAGGCCTACACCCCGAACGGGCTGGCCAGCGGAACCGGCAGCGCGACGTTCGCCGCCATCGACGCGTACGCCGGGGCCCTGCAGGCCAAGCAGGATCCGCCCGCCGGGACCGGCGCCCCCCGCGCGCAGGTCACCACGGTGCCCGGGCTGGGGACGGCGGCGTTCACCGCGACTCAGATCTACCGGGTGGGCGGGGCCATCACCGACGTGGCCAGCACCGTCATCCGTTACCGGAACGTGGTGATCACCGTCGTGCTGAACGGGCTGGACCGATCCAACCGCGGCGGGTATGGCCCGGTATCGATCAGCGACCTTTCGGCCGGGTCGCTCGCGGTCGCCCGGGCCGCGTTCGCCAGGCTGACCTGAAGCCCAGGCTGACCTGAGGCTTAATACTCCCGGCGGATCAGGATCGACCAGCCGCGCTCCAGCGGCTGTGTCAGCACATGGTCATGCGACTTCATCAGGCACCACGCGGGCACGTCGTTCTCGGCGGCCGGATCATCGGCCAGGACGGCGATGATCTCTCCGATCGGCACCTCGTGGATGCGTTCCGCCAGCATGATGATCGGAATGGGGCACTTGCGGCCCAGGGCGTCGATCGTCAGCAGGGGAGTGGGAGCCGATGGGCCTGCCGGGGTCGCTGGCCCTGCTGGGGCCGCCGGGCCGGCCAGATCGTCCGCGGCCGGGTCCATCCGGCCGTCACCGGCCGGGCGCATCACGTCGTCCGGGACCGCGCCGACCGCGGCCGGAGCGCTGCGTCCGGTGGTACGGCCAAACCAGCGGTTGCTCATGCGATCACGCCCACACCGTCCATGATGCCCTGACACTTGTGTCCTGCGCTCGGCAATTCAATTTGAAACCATTCGACTTCAATTCGTTATGAATATCCCCTCTGGGTCTTCCGGCCTGGCCGGCCGGCTGCCCGGCCCCCCCGCGTCACCTGGGCCTCGTAGCGACAAAACGCCGGGGGTCTCCGACCGCAGGCAGCGGAAGCGCGATACTGTTTCCACGACACGCTGTAGAAGGACGTTGAGCACCGGCTCCCTGAGCCGGGGACACCCCGCCCGGAAGGCATTCCGTTGACTCCCATCCGCCCCGCTCCGCGCAGCGGACGCGCAGGCAGGCCGCGCCGCTGGGTGCCGCGCGCGGCCGCCCTGGCCGTGGTGCTGGCCGCCGCGACCGGCTGCACGAACGACACGTTCACGCGTCTGGGCTTCCCGAACCCTATTACCAAGCAGGGGCAGGTCACGCTCCACCTCTGGCAGGGATCATGGATCGCCGGCATGGCCGTCGCGGTCGTGGTGTGGGGGCTGATCCTGTGGGCGGTGGTCTTCCACCGCAGGCGGGGCGACCGGCTCCCCCCGCAGGTCCGGTACAACCTTCCGATTGAGATCCTCTACACGGCGCTGCCGTTCGTGCTCATCGCGGTGCTCTTCTACTACACCGCCAAGGACGAGAACTACATCGACAACCTGTCCTCCAACCCCGACGTGACGGTCAACGTCATCGGCTACCAGTGGAGCTGGCAGTTCCAGTACCCGCAGTACAGCGTGACCGATAATGGCGTCATGTACCCGGGACCGCTGCCGATGCTCGAGCTGCCGACCGGCGAGACCGTGCGGTTCAACCTCACCTCGCCCGACGTGATCCACTCGTTCTGGGTGCCGGCCTTCCTGTTCAAGCGGGACGTCATCCCCGGGCACCCGAACCATTTCGAGGTCACGCTGACGAAGACCGGCACCTACCTTGGGCACTGCAGTGAACTGTGCGGGCTGTACCACAGCCGCATGCTGTTCACCCTGAAGGTGGTGACCCCGGCCCAGTTCCAGCAGTGGATCTCGTCGCGGCAGGCGGCCTCGAATTCGTCATCCGGCGGGCAGCCCGCGGCGAAGACGGCATTCAGGAGTGGTGTTAAGTGAGCACAATCGAACAGTGGCCGGCCACCGGCTTCCCGCCCACCGGCGAGCCGGTCATCCCGGGTAGGCGCACCGAGCGCAAGGGCTCGATCCTGGCGGGCTGGCTGTCGTCGACGGACCACAAGGTCATCGGGAACATGTACCTGATCACCTCGTTCGCCTTCTTTATCATCGCCGGCATCATGGCGATCATCATCCGGCTGCAGCTGTTCGAGCCCGCGAACACGATCGTCTCGGACGAGGTGTACAACGAGCTGTTCACCATCCACGGCACGATCATGCTGCTGCTGTTCGCCACCCCGCTGTTCGTCGGGTTCGCGAACGCGATCATGCCGCTGCAGATCGGCGCACCCGACGTGGCGTTCCCCCGGCTGAACCTGCTGAGCTACTACTTCTTCCTGTTCGGCGGGCTCATTGTGCTGGCCAGCTTCCTGTCCCCGGGCGGTGCGGCCGCCTTCGGCTGGTACGCCTACTCGCCGCTGACCAGCGCGGTGTACTCCCCGGGCATCGGCGCCGACATGTGGATCATGGGCCTCACCCTGTCCGGGCTCGGCACCATCCTCGGCGGCGTCAACTTCATTACGACGATCTTCTGCATGCGCGCGCCCGGCATGACGATGTTCCGGATGCCCATCTTCACCTGGAACACCCTGCTGACCAGCATTCTGATCCTGCTCGCGTTCCCGTGCCTGGCCGCGGCCCTGCTCGTGCTGGAAATCGACCGGCGGCTCGGCTCGCACGTGTTCGACGCCGCCACCGGCGGGGCGCTGCTGTGGCAGAACCTGTTCTGGTTCTTCGGCCACCCGGAGGTCTACATTCTCGCGTTGCCGTTCTTCGGCATTGCGACGGAGATCTTGCCGGTGTTCAGCCGCAAGCCGCTGTTCGGGTACAAGGGTCTGATCGCCGCGACGATCTCGATCGCCGGCCTGTCGATGACCGTGTGGGCCCACCACATGTTCACCACCGGGGGAGTACTGCTGCCGTTCTTCTCGTTCATGACGTTCCTGATCGCGATCCCCACCGGGGTGAAGTTCTTCAACTGGGCGGGCACGATGTGGAAGGGACAGATCACGTTCGAGCCGCCGATGCTGTTCACGGTCGGCTTCCTGATCGTGTTCCTGTTCGGCGGCATCACCGGCATCATCCTCGCCTCGCCGCCGATGGACTTCGCGGTCAGCGACTCCTACTTCGTGGTCGCGCACTTCCACTACGTGCTGGCCGGGACCGTGCTGTTCGAGATGTTCGCGGGCTTCTATTTCTGGTGGCCGAAGATGACCGGCAAGATGCTGGACAACCGGATCGGCAAAATCCAGTTCTGGCTGATGTTCATCGGCTTCAACATGACGTTCCTCGTCCAGCACTGGATCGGCGTCGAGGGCATGCCGCGGCGCGTGGCCAACTACCCGGACCTGCCCGGCAACGTCACCACTCTCAACCAGATCTCCTCGGTCGGATCATCAATCCTGACCCTGTCGATCCTGATCTTCTTCTACAACGTCTACAAGACGTGGCGGTACGGGGAGAAGGTGAACGTCGAGGACCCGTGGGGCTTCGCCAGCTCGCTGGAGTGGGCCACGTCCTGCCCGCCGCCGCGGCACAACTTCTACCGGATCCCCCGGATCCGGTCCGAGCGCCCCGCGTTCGAGCTGCACTACCCGCACATCAGGTCGGGCGTGGCCTCCCGGTCGCTGACGCAGACGCTGCCCCCGCCGGTCAATGAGATCCCGCCGGCCCCGCCGGCCGGGGAGTAACGGAAGACTTAGCTGACGATGGGTGGCACGGTGAGGGTGAGGTTCGCATGAAGGTCGAAGGCTGGCTGTTCCTCGGCTGCGCAGCGTTCTTCGGCGGCCTGGACGTCATCTACTGGTACTACTCGAAGGACCCAACCGGCACCGCCGCGCTCGCGTTCGCGGTGGCGCTGGCCGTCCTGGTCGGGTTCTACGTCCTGTTCACAGGCCGGCGCCTGCCGGAGCGTCCCGAGGACAACCCGCAGGGCGAGATCGCCGAGGGCACCGGCGAGGTCGGCTTCTTCAGCCCGCACAGCTGGTGGCCGCTGTTTGTGGGCTTCTCCTGCGCGGTCGCCGCGGCCGGCTTCGCGATGGGCTGGTGGCTGTTCCTGATCGGCGCGCTGCTGACCATGTGCACCCTGATCGGCTTCGTCTTCGAGTACTACCGCGGCCACTACGCCCATTAGATAAGCGGCCCAGCGAGCCCGATGCAAGGGTTTTCGGTGTTTTGGCCCGGTAGTCCGGCCGCACTGGCGGTGGCCAGGATAGCCACGGCCAGCAGAACCCCCAGGGCAGCGGTGGCCGTATCGGGGATCGTGTACGGGCCGTGGAAGCCGGACATGGCCGCCCACGGGGCCGACGCGGCGCCGATCAGCAATGCGGCCCAGCCTGCCCAGCGCCGGCCGGCCTGGCACCCGCGCGCGGTGCGCGCGCTCAGCACGGCCGCGGCCAGCCCGGCCGCGGCCAGCCCCGCGGTCGGCGCCGGGTGCCGGGCCGCCGCCAGGACGAGACCGCACCGGGTCAGGTCCAGGACTGCCGCGGTGAGCAGCATCACGGCGATCAGATGCCGGCCCGGCCTGGGCCTGGCGGCAGGTGCTGCCTCCTCGCCATCGGCGCCGGCAGCGGTGATGTCCCAGGGCATGCGGCTGTTCATCAGGACGCGATCGCGTCGTGCTCTTGCAGTTGCTGGCGCAACGCATCCAGCGCGTAGTGCAGCCGTGATCTGGCTGTGCCGTGCGGTATGCCGAGCTCGCGAGCGACCGCAGCCATGGGCCCGCCCCAGTAGAAGGTTTCCACGAGCACGCTCCGGTGCGCGGGCGACAGGTGCTGGAGGGCAGCGGAAACGAGTTGCCGGTCCAGGACCTCGTCCAATCCAGAATCGGTCCCGATCTCGCCGGCGCCTCTGGCGCGCTCATCGGCCGGGCCCGAGCGGCCCGGTTAGCGTCGATCAGCAAGTTGCGCGCGACCTGGTACAGCCAGGGCCGGATGGGCCGGTCGTCGGCGCTCAGCCGGGGCAGGTGACGCCAGGCCCGGATGAAGGTTTCCTGGACGATGTCATCCGCGCTCGCCCGGTCCGGGCAGAACTGCTCGACGTAACCATGCAGGGCCTTGGCGTAGTGCGAGTACAGCTGGCGGATCGCGGCATCGGGGTCGCCGGGGAGCTCGCCGCCGGGAGCTTGTGTGTTAGCAGCCATATCTACTAACACGGATAGTAATAAGGTTACGTTCACCGTGGCCGTCGCGGTTTCGGCGGGGCGCCTGCGGCGCGCGGGCATTCCCGGAGACTTTCCCGGGTCGGCGACGCCGCCGTTGAGCAGGCAAGCCTCTGGACGCCTTCGGTGAGTTCAGTTCCCCGGCCGCTGGCCGCGTCGAGGCGCCTGCCGGAAGAAGAATGAGACGATGCCTGAACTGTAGGCTTGCTCTATGCGTGATAGTAGGTAACGGCGTACGCCGTAGGCATGGCCATGCCCGGGAGTGAGAATGCGACGTTTCGGTGAGCTGGAAGCGGTGATCATGGACCGGCTGTGGGAGTGGGGCCGCCCGGTCCTGGTCCGCGAGGTGGTCGACGATCTGCGGGACGAGCGGGGGCTGGCCTATACCACCGTGATGACGGTGATGGAGAACCTGTGTCGCAAGGGGTGGCTGCGGCGGGAGCGGGACGGCCGGGCCTGGCGTTATGAGCCCACCGGGTCCCGGTCTGGTTACACCGCGGCGCTGATGAACGACGCGCTGGCCACCAGCGCGGACCACCGCACGGCGCTGGCGCATTTCGCGCTCCAGATGAGCCCGCACGACGCTGCGCTGCTGCGCGAGGCGCTCGACCAGGCGCTCGGGGAGGCTGAGGCCGGTGAGTCCCGGTGACCGTGGCCGCGGTGCTGGTCGCCGGGGTGCTGGTGGCCTACGCGGCCTGCCTGGGCATGGAGGGGTCCAGGATGCTCGGCGGCGCCCGGTAG
>CAWELT010000011.1:0-97462 GCA_963809975.1 uncultured Actinomycetes bacterium | reverse complement strand
TGCTGGTCGATGTCACGATCGCGATCTGCGTCTGTACCCTCGCGTGCCAGGCATCCGGCTCCAGCATGATGTACTCGATGTCACGGCAGCGCGCGCTCCCGTTCCATCGCGCCCTTGGCCGCGTTTCTCCGCGCACCGGTACGCCGATCGTCACATCCATCGTCGTCGGCGCGGGCGCCGCGCTGACCCTGGCGGTCAACGTCGGCCGGAGCGCGATCTTCACTGCGCTCGCCAGCCTGTGCATCGCCATGCTCTATCTCGCCTACCTGGGCGTCACCGGGCCTCTTCTCGTCGCCCGAATCCGGCAGGCCCGCCATCGCGGATCGCTGTCGGCCGAAGTCGACGAGACCGGCGACGGCTATTCAGCCTCGGACGCTGGGGAATCCCGCTCAACCTGATCGCGGTCGCCTACCAGATTGTCGCCATCGTCAATCTGGTCTGGCCGCGGAAGGAGGTCTATGACCCTACCGGCCACACCTGGTGGCTTCAGTGGAGCGCCGTGCTCTTCATCGGCCTCACCCTGGTCGTCGGGGTCTTCGTCCACCAGCGACTGCGCCGTAACGCCGCAGTCATCCCGGTCACGAGATTCCACGCCCGCCCGGTCGAGGAAGCCCATCTCGCAGCACCCGAGATAGACCTCGCCTGAGCCGCCCGCTCGCGCATACAGCAGAACGTGCTGCCGCGCGAAAGTCGCCGAGCTGGGGAGGTTGGGGGGAGGTGAGGAGTTCTAGGATGGTCACTCCATCTGCGCAGCACGAGACCGACACGGTAGGCGCGGCGCGTGCCGATGGCGCGGGCCCGGGCTGGCCGGGCCGCCGAGGCGATGCCGTCCTGCCGGCCAGCAGCACCCCGTTCCCGCCCCCTGGTGTGGATGCGGACCTGCTGGTGTGGGCGGAAACGGTCGCGGCGGGTGGCTACACCCACAAGGTCCTCGCCCGCGGATCGCGCATCCGGCTGGAGGACGTGACCGGTGAGGCATGCGCGCACGTGCTGCTGTACAACGCCGTCGAGCCGTGGGAGCGGCTGAATGTGGCGGATACGATGAAGATCCCGTGGCAGGCCTACCTCGGCACTGGGCACCCCCTGCTGTCGGGCGACGGGCGGGTACTAGCCACGGTCGTCGCCGACGACTCCGGCCGGAACGACGCGCTCGGCGGGACCAGCACCGCTGCCGCCAATCGCGCCAGGTACGGCGATTCGGCGCCACAGGGCCCATCGCCGTCCGGGCGCGAGCTGTTCATCCTGGCCGCCGCCAAGCACGGACTGACCCCGCGTGACCTGCCGCCGAGCATCTCGTTCTTCAAGGGGGTGCGCGTCCGGGCAGACGGCGGGCTTGAGTTCACCGGCAGCGCCGGGCCAGGCCGGGCGGTGGAGTTGGTGGCCGAACTGCCGCTTATCGTGCTGATCGCGAATGTGCCGCACCCGATCGATCCCCGGCCCGGCTACGTGTCTGGCTTGCTCCGCGTGCACGCCTGGCGGTCGGCGCCGACCGGGCCAGGCGACCGGTACTGGGACGCGGCGCCGGAGGTGCACCGCGCTTACCTGAACACTACGGACTACGCCGACGCGCGAGGAGTGTGACTCATGACCACTTCTCCGTGGTGGTGACGGACGCGGCCGGTCGCCGACCGTTCTGCCCCGCAGATCTGGCCGTGGTGCTCAACCCGGCCAACTATGCCGGCAGCACCGTGCTGGACCTCGCCGGACCGCTAGTAGCGGGCGAGATCGTGCTCGACCAGGTTGTGCCCGCCCGGGCGCCATGGTCGGCGGTCGTGCGGGCCGGGCAGGTCCTGACCATTGTCGACGTCGGCGGCAACCAGTCAGGTGACTGTCTGTTGTACAGCGCGCAGGACACCGGCGAGCGGTACAGCGTACCGGACACCGTCAGCCGGTCGGGCAATGCGTACGTGCGCACCGGGACCATTTTGCGGTCCAATGACGGGAACGCGCTGGCGACAGTGGTGGCCAACGAGATCGACAGGCAGGACACGATCGGCGGGGCCTGCGGCAAGGAATCGAACACGCTGCGGTACGGCTACCACACCATGGCTGAGCATGGCTGCCGGGAAAACTTCCTCGCCGAGGCGGCGAAGTACGGCATGGGCGCCCGCGACATCGTGTCCAACCTCAACTGGTTCATGAACGTCCCGATCGAGGCTGACGGCACGCTCGGGATCGTCGACGGCATCTCAGGGCCGGGTAAGCGGGTCGCGTTCCGGGCCGAGATGGACATCCTGGTGCTGGCGTCGAACTGCCCGCAGGTGAACAACCCGTGCAACGACTTCAACCCCACTCCGCTTCGGATGATCATTACGGCCGCGGAGGGACGGAGCCGCGCGTGACCACTGACCCCGGGGGGTGGACGTTCGATACCGTGCTGGTCGCCAACCGGGGCGAGATCGCCCGCCGCATCATCCGCACCGCGCGCAGGCTGGGGCTGCGGACGGTCGCAGTATATTCAGAGGCCGACCTGGCGGCCCCGCATGTGCGCGAGGCCGACGGCGCGGTGCTGATCGGCCCGGCCAGCGCCGGCGAGTCCTACCTGAACGCCGGCGCGATCCTGGCGGCAGCGGCTCGAACCGGGGCTGGTGCCATTCATCCCGGCTACGGCTTCCTTTCTGAGAACGCGGACTTCGCGAGCCGCGTGGAATCGGCGGGACTCGCCTTCGTCGGGCCCACGGCGGCGCAGCTAGAAGCGTTCGGCGTCAAGCACACCGCTCGCGCTCTCGCGCAGGCAGTGGGCGTGCCGTTGCTGCCCGGCACAGGCCTGCTGCGATCGGCGCAGGAGGCGGTGGCAGAGGCGGCCGGGATCGGGTTTCCTGTGATGGTCAAGGCCACTGGCGGCGGTGGCGGCATCGGCATGCTCGCCTGCGCCGACGAGCCCGCGGTGGCCGCCGCCTTCACTCGCGTGCAGCGCCTTGCTGCCGCGAACTTCAGCACCGGTGGCGTGTTCCTCGAGCGCCTCGTTCGTCCGGCCCGCCACGTCGAGGTGCAGATCTTCGGCGACGGCGCCGGTGCGGTGGTCGTGCTCGGCGATCGGGACTGCTCGCTCCAGCGCCGCAACCAGAAGGTGATCGAGGAGGCACCCGCTCCCTGCCTGCCTGCCGACCTGCGGGCACGCCTGCACGAAGCGGCGCGGGCGCTGGCCGCATCGGTGCGGTACCGGTCGGCCGGAACTGTCGAGTTCGTCTACGACCCTGTGCACCAGGAAGCGTCTTTCCTGGAGGTGAACGCCCGTCTGCAGGTGGAGCACCCCGTTACCGAACAGGTATTTGGCATCGACCTGGTGGAGCAGATGTTGCGGCTGGCCGGGCTGGGGCAGGCCAGCGTCGCGTCCTTGCTGGCGGCGGACCCGGTCGCCCGCGGTCATGCGATCGAGGCCCGCGTCTACGCCGAGGACCCGAATCACGGCGGCCGCCCCAGCCCCGGCCTGGTCACCTCGGTCAACTGGCCGGGCCACGCTGGCATCCGGGTCGATGGCTGGATCGGGGCGGGACTGGAGGTGCCGGTCGACTACGACCCCATGGTCGGCAAGGTCATAGCCCACGCCGCTGACCGTGAACAGGCGCTGGCGGCCCTCGGCACGGCGCTGGCAGAGGCTCGCGTCGATGGCGTGCAGACCAATCTCGGCCTGCTGCGTGCGGTCCTGACCCATCCGGATGTCCGGGCGGTGACGCATTCGACCTCGACGCTGGAGCGAGTTACCGACCCGGAGCCGCGCATCGAGGTGCTTGATCCGGGTGCGATGACCACTGTCCAGGATTGGCCAGGACGAGTCGGATACTGGCAGGTCGGTGTCCCGCCGAGCGGCCCGATGGACGAGGTGTCCCTGCGCGAGGTAAACCTGGCGGTGGGCAATCCGGGCGGCGCGCCGGCGCTGGAGTGCACGGCATCCGGACCGACGCTTCGCTTCTCGGCAGCGACCCTGGTGTGCCTGGGCGGTGCCCTGGCAGTGGCGGAGGCCGGCGGGCAGCCGGTGCCGTGGTGGGAGCCTTTCGAAGTCGCCGCTGGGGCCACGCTGACCATCGGCCCCATGCCAGGGCCGGGCCTGCGCACCTACCTGGCCGTGCGCGGCGGATTCGACGTTCCCCGATACCTCGGCAGCGCGTCGACGTTCACGCTGGGCCGGTTCGGCGGCCATGGCGGCCGTGCGCTGCAGGTCGGCGACGTGCTGCGGCCCGGCTCGGCGGACCCGCAGGCTCCGCATCCCGCCTTCGCTCCGGGCACGCACATGACCGCGCCGCACGGGCCGGTGCCCGCCAGCAAGCGCCCGGCGATCGTGACCGCGTGGGTGATCGGCGTGACCGAGGGCCCGCATGCCGCACCCGAGTTCTTCACCCGCGCCGATATCGACGTGCTCTACGCCAGCGGGTACACGGTGCACTTCAACTCGGCCCGCACCGGGGTGCGGCTGATCGGGCCCCGGCAGGCCTGGGCTCGCGAAGACGGCGGCGAGGCCGGCCTGCACCCGTCGAACATCCACGACACCGCGTACGCGATCGGAGCGCTGAACTTCACCGGCGACACCCCGATCATCCTCGGCCCGGATGGTCCGAGCCTGGGCGGCTTTGTCTGCCCAGCCGTCGTAGCCAGCGGCGAGCGCTGGAAGATCGGCCAACTGCGCCCCGGCGACACGATCCGGTTCGTCCCGGTCCGGGAGCGGGACGCGGCCGCGCTGCGGCAGCGCCGCTGGTCGCCGCCTGTGCTGCGCCATGGCGGCGATGACGACGACGGCATCCTGGCCCAGCGCGAGGGCGGGCTGGATCGCCCCTGCGTGACGTATCGCCGCGACGGCGATGACAACCTGATCGTGGAGTACGGCGCCCAGGTCCTGGACCTGGGTCTGCGGATGCGGGTGCACGCGCTGCACGCAGCACTTGAGCGAGAGGATCCAGGCGGCGTGCTCGACTACACCCCCGGCATCCGATCGCTGCAGATCCACACCGACCCGGCACGAAGGAGGGCGAGCTCGCTGCTCGGCCTCCTGCGCCAAGTGGAAGATCAGCTCCCCGAGACTCGCCAGCTACGCGTGCCGTCCCGGACGGTGCGGCTGCCGCTGTCCTGGGACGACCCGGCCACGCGGCTCGCGATCGAGCGGTACATGAACAGCGTGCGCAGCGACGCACCGTGGATCCCGTGGAATATCGAATTCATTCGCCGCATCAACGGACTCGAGACCGTCGATGACGTGTACCGCATCGTCTTCGGCGCACGCTACCTCGTGCTGGGCCTTGGCGACGTGTACCTCGGCGCGCCGGTGGCGACGCCGCTGGACCCACGGCACCGGCTCGTGACCACGAAGTACAATCCGGCCCGCACCTGGACCGCGGAGAATTCCGTCGGTATCGGCGGCGCGTACCTGTGTATCTACGGCATGGAGGGCCCCGGCGGTTACCAGTTCATCGGGCGAACAGTACAGGTGTGGAACCGGTTCCGCCGGGCCGGCCTGTTCGCCGACCAGCCGTGGTCACTGCGGTTCTTCGACCAGATCGAGTGGTACCCGGTCGGTGCCGACGAGCTTCTCGACCTGCGCGCGCAGATTGACGCCGGACGCGGTCGACATCGACGTCACCGACGGCGTGTTCGACTACGGCGTCTACACCCGGTTCCTGGCCGACAACGACCACGCAATCGCCGCGTTCCGCGCGCAGCAGGCGGCGGCGTTTGAAGCGGAAAAACAGCGCTGGCACGACGCTGGCGAGTTCGACGTCGCACCCGACCTGCCGCCAGCCGTGCCAGGCCAGACGGTGCAGATCCCTGCCGGAGCGGCCGCCGTGACGGCCCCGTTCCCGGCCAGCGTCTGGCAGATCGACGCCCGTCCCGGCATGCAGGTCGCCATGGGCGACAAGCTGCTGTCGCTGGAGGCCATGAAGATGGAAACGATCCTGACCGCACCACACGACGGCAGGGTGGTCGGCGTCTACACCGCCATCGGAGCCCAGGTCCAGGCGGGCCAGCCCTTGGTCGCAATCGAGCCTGCCGACGACGCGCCGGCGAGGCCGGCCGTGGTGGCGGTGGCCTCCTGACCGCCGTCGAGCGCATCCGCGCCGCTTACAGCGAGATCGCCGCCGCCAACCGGCCTGAGATCTGGATCGCGCTGCGCCCGGAACAGGAGGCTATCTGTGAGGCCGCCGCCGTGGACGCGCGCGTGGCCACCGGTGACCGGCTGCCGCTGGCGGGCCTGGCCGCCGCGGTAAAAGACAACATTGACGTCGCCGGAATGCCGACCACAGCCGGCGCTGCCTCATACTCGTACCTGCCCGAACAGGACGCCACGAGCGTCGCCCGGCTGCGCGCCGCCGGCGCGGTCGTGCTCGGCAAGACCAACCTCGACCAGTTCGCCACCGGACTGGTCGGAACCCGCAGCCCCTACGGCGTGGTCCGTAACGCGTGGGATCCAGCCCGTATCTCCGGCGGTTCCAGTTCAGGCTCCGCGGTCGCGGTCGCGCTCGGCCTGGTCGATATCGCCCTCGGCACCGACACCGCCGGATCGGGCCGTGTCCCGGCAGCGCTCAACGGCATCATCGGTCTCAAGCCCACCCGCGGCACCATCCCGGCTACCGGCATCGTGCCGGCCTGCCGCACCCTGGACTGCGTCACCGTCTTCGCCCGCACCCTGGACCTGGCACGCCGGACGGTGGCAGAGCTGTCCGGCCCGGACGGCCGCGACCCGCTCGCCCGCGCGTTCCGGGGCCCAACCCCAGCCGACGACGGGCGCGGCCCGCGGGTGGCGGTTCCGCTACCTTCGCAGCTCCAGGATCTGGCCGACGGCTGGGCGGACGCCTTCGCCACTGCCGTCGAGCGGCTGCGCTTGACCGGGGCCGAGATCGTGCCGATCGACATCCAGCCGATGCTGGATGCGGGTGCCCTGCTCTACGGCGGGGCCTTCGTCGCCGAACGCTACGTGGCGGTTGGCGCGCACATCCGCGCGCACACCGACCTGATCGGTACCGACCTCGACCCCACCGTGGCGCAGATCATCCTCGACGCCGCGATGCCCACCGCGGCGAACTACTTCGCCGACCGAGAACGCCTGGACTTTCTCGCTGCCCGCGCCGCCGAGGCGATGTCCGGGCTTAACGCGCTGCTGACCCCGACGACCACCGCACATCCCACCATCGCCGAAGTGCAAGCCGGCCCAGTCGCGGTCAACTCCCGGCTCGGCCGCTACACCGGCTTCGCAAACCTGCTCGATATGGCCGCCCTAGCGGTGCCTGCGGGCACCGCTGGCGGCCTGCCGTTCGGCGTCATGTTCACCGGCCCGGCCGGAAGCGACGACCGGCTCGCCCAGATCGCCGCGCGCTGCGGACAAGCCCCGGTCGACCTTCTTGTCATCGGCGCTCACCTGAGCGGACAGCCCCTGAACCATGAACTCCTCGCGGCAGGCGGCACCTTGATCGGTCAGGTCACTACCGCGGACCGCTACCGGCTGTTCGCCCTTGATACCCGGCCACCCAAGCCCGGACTCGTCCGCGTCGGTGACGACTACGGCCGATGCACCCCGGGGGCGAGCATCCCCGGAGAGGTGTGGCGGCTCCCGGCAGTAGGCTTCGCGCGATTCATGGCCGACCTGACAGCACCGATGGCCATCGGCCTCGTCCAGCTTGACGACGGCCGCCACGTACTTGGATTCTTGTGCGAGCCAGCCGCCGTGACCGGAGCTCAGGACATCACCAGCTATGGCAGTTGGCGCGCGTGGCGGACGCGGTCGGTGACCGCGCCTCCGACCACGCGTTAACGGCGGCGGTCGACGCGGTTCCCCGCCATGGGGATGCGCATCAGTGGTGACGCGCTGGTGGTCAGCATCTCGGTGCCACTGCCGGCGGGACCTTGGTCAGGGCCAAGCTGGTCCGGCTCATCTTCGGATGCCCGCTGTATTGGTTTTTGTCTGCCGCCCTCCCCACGGATGGCATCATCTAGACGAGCGGGTTTTCGAGGAGGCGACATGACTGGATCGAACCGGCCGGGGAACGGCATTCCGGCGGACATCCGCACGGATGTTGCTCACCCGGCCCGGGTGTATGACTACTGGCTGGGCGGCAAACATAACTTCGGCGCCGACAGGGCGGCAGCCGAGCAGGTGCTGCAGGTGATGCCGGAGATCCTGGACACTGTGCGCGGTAATCGCCAGTTCATGGTGCGGGCGGTGGGATTCTTGCGCGATGCCGGGATCCGCCAGTTCCTCGATATCGGCAGCGGGCTGCCGAGCAGCCCGAACGTGCATGAGGTCGCCCAGGCGGGCAACACCAGTGCGCGCGTGGTGTACGTGGACCACGACCCCGTGGTGTTCTCGCATGCCGGGGCGATGACAGCCAAGAACGACGGCACCGGCGTGGTCTGGGCCGACCTGCGCGACACAGGCGAGGTACTGTCCGGAGCCGCGAAACTGCTCGACTTCACCCGGCCTGCCGGGCTGCTGTTCGTCGGGTGCCTGCATCACATCCCAGATTCCGGCGACCCGGCTGGCATCGTGGCCCGGTACCTGGCGGCGCTGGCGCCCGGCAGCTATCTGGTCATCTCGCATGCCACCGATGAGTTTTCACCCGAGAAGATGCAGGCCAACGCCGAGGTGGCCGACAGCAGCGGCACTATGCTCATCCCCCGGAGCAGGGACGCGATCTTGCGCATGTTCAACGGGCGCGAGCTCGTTGATCCCGGATTGGTCCTGGTCTCCCGCTGGCGGCCGGAAGGGGACGAACCGGAGCCGAACGCCGACCGGGCCTGGGCCTACGGCGGCGTCGCTGCCCTCTAAATCCAGCGGCGACCGGAACACAGGCCAGGCGTGGTCAATTCCACGCCGCCGGTAGACCGTCCAGGCTGGAGTGACGTTCGTCGGACAGCTCATAAGCTTAGTGGGCGGCGTGGAGGATGACGCTCCGCGCACAAGCCCGGAGTGGGGACGTGTGGGGGCGGTGCGGTGAGTACGGATTTGAGCGAGGGCCAGACCTTCGGCGCTTACCACATTGTCGGGATCGCGGGCTCCGGCGGCATGGGCGTCGTCTATCGCGCCGAGCAGCGATCCCTTGGGCGCACCGTGGCTCTGAAAGTGATTCGGCCCGAAACTGCTGAATCCGGCGACTACCGCTCGCGTTTCTTGCGGGAGGCGCGACTTGCTGCTTCAGTCAACCACCCCCACATCGTTTCGGTCTTTGATGTCGGCGAGTACGACGGTCGGCTCTACTTGACCATGCAATGGATCGACGGCGTAGAGCTGCGGACCCTCATTGATCTCCAGCAACGGCTGGCCCCGGATCGCGTGGTGCACATTGGGAGCCAGATGGCGTCCGCGCTCCAGGCAGTCCATGATGCGGGCCTTGTTCACAGAGACGTGAAGCCGGCTAACGTACTCGTCCGCGATCTTGGCGGGCAGGATCATTCCTATCTAACGGACTTCGGTATCGCCAAGGTGCCTGATGCTCAAGATCACCTCACCCGCACGGGCTGGGTGATAGGCACGGCTGGCTACCTGTCACCGGAACAGATCCGGGGGCAGCAACCCGACCCCAGGAGTGACCTCTACGGGCTTGGCTGCGTTGTTTTTGAGGCTCTCACAGACCAGCGCCCGTTCAGCGGGGAGAACGACCTGGCGGTGCAGTGGGCCCACGCCAACAGCCCGCGGCCGGTAGCCTCTGCTATCTGTCCGGCTCTCGGACCCTGCTACGATGCCTTCCTCGCACGCGCGCTCGCGGTCGATCCCCATGATCGTTTTCAGTCGGGCCGTGAGTTCGCGGCGGCCCTGCGCTCCGCCCATGTCAGGTACCTCGACACCGAGACGCAGATGCCTGCTACCCCTATCCCGACCCGAGTGAGCTTCCGGCCGTCCTCCCAGGCGCCGCCGGTATCCACCCCGGAGGCCGGCTTTCGCTCATCCAATGGGCCGGAGCCGACAATAGGGCCGGCCGTGCCGGGGCCAGCCGCGCCACCAGCGCGCACGGCCGGCAGCACTCCAGGCGCAATGGCACCGCAGGGAACCGTCCATGGGCGCACGCGGCCACCTCCGGCAGCTGTCCGCGCGCGCCCGCACGGGGCTGGCCGGGTAGGTCAACTCATCGTTATGGTAAGCAGCGTTGTCTTCATTGCATCAGCGACGCTGCTAACCCGCTACACGAACAACGGGACCGGGTGGAAGAGTCTTTTTGAGGCGACGCATGGCGATCCTGCGTCACCACTGCGCTCTATGAGTTTCAACATCTCGATCGGTCTTGTGGCCTTTGCTTTCCTGGTCACGATCATCAGTGTTGGCGTGTACAGGCGGCTCCTGATGTTCGTCGTGGTCGTAGCTGCGCTCGCCCTTATCGGGTACACGTCATACCTGCCCTCAATCGGGGGAGATGGCCTCAGCGATTACGGATCAAGCTATTGGATTTCTCTCGCGGCAGCCGTCACCATGGCATTCGGAGGCGGATTCGCTACTGTCCGATCAGGTAGGCTTTGAGTTTTCCCGGACGCAAAGTGCTCGCTACAGGGTCACAGGAGCCGGACGTTGTGCTCGACGGTCTCGATGACGTCGTCCATCTTGCCGCCCAGCACCTGCTTGGCGATGCTGAGCGTGAAGCCCTTGGCTGTCGCGGCGGGGACGTGGGAGGGCAGGGCGAGCGCGTAGCGGTCCACTACCGCGTCCACCACGACGGGTCCGTCGGTGTAGGCGAGCGCCGCCCGCAGGGCGTCGCGCACGTCGCCGGGCTCCTCGACGCGGATGCCGTGGGCGCCGAGCGCCGTGGCTACCTGGCTGAAGTCCGGGTTCACGAAATCAGTCCCGAATGGGATGATACCGGCCTCCTGCTGCTCGAGGTTGACAAAGTCCAGCATGCCGTTATTGAAGATGACGTTCACGACACGGGCCTTGCGCTGGATCTGGGTCAGCAGGTCGCCGAGCCCGAGCATGGTAAAGCCGCCGTCGCCGCACAGGGCGATGACCTGCCGCGTGGGGAAGGACAGCGCGGCGCCGAAGGCGTTCGGCGAGGCGTTGGCCATGGACGCCCAGGTGAACGAGCCGAACATCCGGCGGTCGCGGCCGTACTCGATGTGCCGGGCGGCCCAGATGCAGGGCGTGCCAGTGTCCACGGTGAAGACCGCGTCGTCGTCGGCCAGCTCGGACAGGACGGCGGCGACGTACTCCGGCCGGATCGGCTTGATGCCAGGTCCCTTGGTGACGTAGTGCCCGAGCCGCCGCCGCGCATGCTCGGTTTGCGCCACATGCTCGCGCAGGAAGTGATCGCCGTGCTTGTCCTCGACCATCGGCGCCACGGCGCGCAACGTCGCCGCCACGTCGCCGACGACGCCCAGCTCCAGCGGCGTACGGCGGCCGATGTGCCCGGGGTCGCGGTCGACCTGGATGGTCTTCACCTTCTTGTGTGGCAGGAAGTCGGTGAAGGGGAAGTCGGTGCCGAGCATCAGCAGCACGTCGGCGTTGTTGATCGCGGCGTGGCAGCCGCCGTACCCGAGCAGGCCGGTCATGCCGACCGCGTTTGGGTTGTCGTGCTCGAGCCACGGCTTGCCCTTGAGGCTGTAGCCGACCGGCGCCCTGAGCCGCGCGGCGAGTTCCCGCACCTCGTCTTGCGCCTGCTCGCAGCCGTCCCCGCCGAAAATGGCCACCGTCTCCGCCTGGTTGATCAGGTCGGCCATGGCGGCCAGGTCCGCGGCGGAGGCCGCGCCGACCGTCGTGGCGGGCAGCGGTACCCGCAGCGAGACCGAAGGCGCGTCAGCGACCGCCACGTCGCCTGGCAGCGAGATCACCACCGGGCCGCGTTCGGCGGCCGCGGTGGTGATCGCGGTGCTCACCATCGGGCGCAGCTGCCCCGGGTTGACCAGCCGCCCGATGTACAGCGCGGCGGTGCCGAAGAACATGTACGGGTTCAGCTCCTCCAGGGCGTCCGAGTCCAGCAGCGACGACTCGACGTCTCCGGCTATCGCGATGACCGGCGCGCGCTCCTTCCGCGCGTCCAGCAGGCCGTTGATCAGGTGCGTCACGCCCGGCCCCGCGGTACCGCACACCGCGACCGGGTTGCCGGTCAGCCGTGCCTCCGCGACCGCGGCGAACACGCCGTACTCCTCATGGCGCACGTGGACGAAGTCCACCGAGCCGTTACGGCGCAGAGCGTCGATCACCGGGTTCAGCGCGTCGCCGACGATCCCGTAGCATCGCCGCACCCCCGCCGACACCAGCATCTCCCACATGCCCTCGGCTACGGTCCTGGCCATCTGCATACCTCCCGGCCATCAGGGCACCATCGGCGCCACCCTCTAGAAATCGACGCTACCCCTGCCACAGCAGGGCCGCGCGGGTCGGGTACCTGCGGGTTAGAAGGCGAGGAGGCGCCATGCAGACAGGCGGACACGTCGGCCAGACCTGAGGGATGGCAGCCGTTGAGCCAACAGTGGGTCACCGGCCAGTCGGCCGTATGCAATTAGCGTGCCGTTAAGCCGGGGGTGATGAGGGGCAATCACGGCTGCTTCTGGTCTCCCGAATTGCCGGGTCAGCGCCGCCACCGGCCGTGATCGGTTCTGCTGTCCGGGCGCTGCCCGGGCGTTGGGGTCCCTCGGCTATCTGGCGGGGTGGAGCCGGTGGGTGAGTGCGGTGTGGCGGCGGCCTGCTCCGGGGGTGCGGACCGCTTGGGCCAGGGCGCGGCGGGATCCGGCGAGGATGATGAGTTTCCTGGCGCGGGTGACGCCGGTGTAGAGCAGGTTGCGCCGCAGCATCATCCAGGAGGAGGTGGTCAGCGGGATGACCACGGCGGGGTATTCGCTGCCCTGGGAGCGGTGGATGGTGACGGCGTACGCGTGGGCGAGTTCATCGAGTTCGGCGAAATCGTAGTCCACCCGCTCGTCTTCGTCGGTGAGCACGGTGAGGGTCTGCTCTTCCAGGGACAGGGCGGTGACCGCCCCGACGGTGCCGTTGAAGATGCCCGCCTTGCCCTTGTCGTAGTTGTTGCGCAACTGGGTGACCTTGTCCCCGACGCGGAACACCCGCCCGCCGTACCGTTTTTCCGGCGTCTGGTCACGTGGCGGGGTGAGCGCTTGTTGCAGCAGGGTGTTGAGGTTGCCCGCGCCGGCGGGGCCGCGGTGCATCGGCGTCAGCACCTGGACGTCGCGAACCGGGTCGAGCCCGAATCTGGCGGGGATGCGGCGGGCAACGATGTCCACGACGAGCCTGGCGGTCTCCTCCGCCGGGTGCAGGCCGCAGTCCCCGGAAGGCTCGCAGCCGAACCAGTAAAAGTCGCCGAAGCCGGTGAGCTGCGGGGGCTGGCCATGGTTGATGCGGTGGGCGTTGACGACGATGCCGGACTGCTGGGCCTGACGGAAGATCTGGGTCAGGCGCACCCGCGGGATGGTGCCGGCCGCGAGCAGGTCCCGCAGCACTTCACCGGCGCCGACCGAGGGGAGCTGGTCGACGTCGCCGACCATCAGCAGATGCGCTCCGGCCGGGATGGCCCTGACCAGCTTGTTGGCCAGGATCACGTCCATCATCGAGGACTCATCCACCACGACCAGATCGGCGTCCAGCGGGTGGTCGCGGTCGTATTTGGGGTCGCCGCCGGGCTGCAGCTCCAGCAGCCGGTGCACGGTGCAGGCCTGGTGGCCGGTCAGCTCGGCCAGCCGCTTGGCGGCCCGGCCGGTGGGCGCGACCAGCACCACGGTGGCCTTCTTGGCCGTGGCGAGCTCGACGATGGAACGGACGGTGAAGCTCTTCCCGCAGCCGGGGCCGCCGGTCAGCACGGCCACCTTCTGCGTGAGGGCGAGCTGGGCCGCTTCCTGCTGCCCGGGGGCCAGGTCCTGCCCGGTCCGGGCGTGCAGCCAGCGCAGTGCCTTGCCCCAGTCCACGGCCGCGAATGCCGGTAGCCGCTCCTGCCGGGAGTTCAGCAGGGCCAGCAGCCCGGTCGCCAGGGACATCTCGGCCCGGTGGAAGGCCACCAGATAGACCGCCGGGAGCAGATCACCCCCCTCACCGGGTACCAGTTCGCGGACGACGCCCTCGGCGGCGACGAGCTCATCCAGGCACGGGCCGATCAGTTCCCGGTCCACCTCGAGGATCTTGGCGGCATCGGTGATCAGATTGGGTTGCGGGAGGTAGCAGTGCCCGTTGTCGGCGGCCTGCGACAGGGTGTACTGCAGCCCGGCCTTGATCCGTTCCGGGCTGTCGTGCGGGATCCCGACGGCTTGGGCGATGGTGTCGGCGGTCTTGAACCCGATGCCCCACACCTCGGACGCCAGCCGGTACGGCTCGTTCTTCACGATCGTGATGGACGCGCCGGCGTACTTCTTGTAGATCCGCACGGCCAGCGACGTGGACACCCCCACGCCGGACAGGAATACCATCACTTCCTTGATCGCCTTCTGTTCCTCCCACGCGTCGGCGATCTTCTTGGTCCGTTTGGGTCCCAGCCCGTGCACCTCGGTCAGCCGGCCGGGCTCGGTCTCGATGACGGCCAGGATGCCGGCACCGAAATGTGCCACCATCCGTTCGGCCATCACCGGGCCGATCCCCTTGACCAACCCCGAACCCAGGTAGCGGCGGATGCCCTGGATCGTGGCAGGCAGCACGGTGGTGTAGGAGTGCACCTCGAACTGCAGGCCGTACCTGGGGTGGGAGCTCCAGCGCCCGGTCAGCCGCAGGCTTTCGCCGACCTGGGCGCCCAGCAGCGGCCCCACCACGGTCAGCAGATCCGGGCCGGTCCGCTCGGTGGCCACCCGGGCGATGGTGTAGCCGGTGTCCTCGTTGGCGTAGGTGATCCGTTCCAGGACCGCTTCCAGCACCGACAGGCTCTGCGGCACATCAGGCGGCGGGGACTGACCGGTCACAGCGACCATTCTGCCGGGCATCCCAAGCCGCGGCGCGCCACGGGCCAGGCGGCGCGCCGCGTGCAGATACGGGTGATCGGCGCGGCTGCTGGCGCCCGGAACGCGTCGAGGGGATGTCGGATCTCTTGACCCCGGCGAAATTGGGGGGGCGAGGGCCACTATGGGTACCGAGCGTCATGAGTGGTCCTCGGGCAGGGGGGTCATCCTGGTCATGGTGGTTTCCTTCTCTTTCAGGTGTTACCGGCTGGCAGCGGCCAGGGTGCCCACGCGGTGGCGTGCGGCGATGTCGCCGATGGCTGCGGCGAGGAGGTCCGGGTGCTCGCTGGTGGTCAGGTGGCCGCCGGGGAAGGTCAGGATCTCGGCGTGGGGCACGCGCTCGCGGGTGGCCTGGATCTGCCGGTGCTCGTAGGGGTCCTGGTCGCTGCCGCCGACGTAGAGGGCGACCGTGCCGCCCAGGTCGCGGGCGATCGCAGCAAGGTCCCAGCGTCGCGCGTGGCGGCGGTGCTCGGCGGTGAACCCCGCGGCGTGGTGGAGGAACGCCGCCCCGTCCCGGCGGGTGATCGCCGACCGCAGCTCGGCGAGCTCGGCCGGGGCGGGATGGTAGTCGCGGGAGTACAGGCGCGCCTGCAGAATCGTGGCGTCGAATACGCGCGGCGAGCGCTGCGCCCGCCGCATCCCGAGCGCGCCCAGCGGGGTGCGCAGCACCGGCGTGGTCCGCCATGGGTGCGTATGCGCGTCGGCGAACAGGCCGCCGTTCACCATGAGCGCGGCCGTGATCGCCGGCGTGGCCATGGTGCTGTCCAGCTGGCGGCGGAGCAGCTCGAGCAGGGCCAGCGAGGTGTAGTCGAACGTGACGACGACGGTGCGGCGCACGCCGTGGTACCGCCACAGCGCCTGGACCAGGTCCGCGCGCTCGACTGTCGAGTACCGGTAGTCCCGTGGCTTATCCGAGTCACCCTGCCCGACAGGCTCGACGTACAGCCGCGGGCGCGGGCCGTCG
Source organism: uncultured Actinomycetes bacterium (assembly GCA_963809975.1). Lineage (GTDB taxonomy): Bacteria > Actinomycetota > Actinomycetes > Streptosporangiales > Streptosporangiaceae > Bog-532. The sequence continues at coordinate 81,663 of CAWELT010000011.1, read as the reverse complement.
CCGAGCATCCGGTCCACCCGCGCCCAGCCGTAGGAGCCGTCGGGGAAACCGGGCAGCATCGTGAGCCATACGGTGTCCTCATCCGCGTCCTGCTCCGCAGCCGCGACGCGCTCGAAGACCCGCAGGCCCGGGGTCGCGGCGGCCTCCTGTTCGGTCAGCACGCGCGCGGATTCCGGGTCGTACGGGATCCGCTGTCCGCCCGCGAACCATTTCGCCGCCGTCACCAGTGGTGACCCTGCCGTCCTGTTCCCGCTCATAGGTAGCCTCCCTCGTCATAAGTGGACGCTGTACACCATAGCTTGAGTTAGTGGACGCTGTCCACTTTGTTATCCTGCGGACGTGACAGCCGGCCAGTCAGCAGGGGAGACCCACCAGGCGGAGCGGCGGCGACGGCCGCGAGGCGCCGTCCGCGACGGCCTGGTCGCCGCCGGGCTCGAGCTGGCCCGGACGGGTGGCCCGGACGCCGTGGTACTGCGTGAGGCGACCCGGATGGTGGGCGTGGTGCCCAACGCCGCCTACCGGCACTTCGGCGACCGTGACGAGCTCCTCGCCGCGGTCTGCACGGCGGCGATGCGCGAGCTCGCCGACCGGATGGCCGCCGGCGTCGCCCGCGTGCGCGGCAAGCACGGCGATCCCGCCGCGGCCCGCCGCCGGCTGGGCGCGATCGGCACGGCCTACCTGCAGTTCGCCCGCGAGGAACCGGGGCTGTTCGCAACCGCGTTCGCCCTGCCGCAGCAGCACGCCTACGGCGCTCCGGACGACGGGACCGGGCGGGAGCGCACGCCCCTGGGTCATCTGCGCACCGCGCTCGACGAGCTGGTCGACGCCGGCGTGCTGCACCGGCAGCGCCGCGTCGGCATCGAATACCCCATCTGGTCCGCGGTGCATGGACTGGCAGTACTCGCCGGGCAAGGGCCCCTGCGCGACGTCCCCGAGGCCACTCGCCAGCACCTCGAGGAGCTCACCTTCACCTTCATCAACGAGGGCCTGGCATGAGCCAGTTCTACAGTCAGCCCCTAGGGCGGTTCCGCCTGGACATGGAGTCGCGTCTGGATCTCAGGGGCGCCGCGCAAGCAGGATGAGATCCTTCATCGGCCGGGCGGTCCGGTCCGGCTTGTAGATCACCGGGGTGTCACCTCGCATCAGCGTGTTCGCGGAGCTGGCGTACGCCAGTTTCCTGCGGTAGGGCGGTAGAAGGCGCAGGGAGCGGCCGGTTGTCACAGGAGTCGCTCGGCGGTAATCGGCAGGGACCGTACCCGCCGGCCGGTGGCGTGGAAGACGGCGTTGGCGATGGCTGGGGCCACGCCCACGATCGCGACCTCACCGATGCCCTTGACGCCGATGGGGTTCATCGGCTCTGGTTCGCCGACGAAGATCACGTCGATGTCGGGGACGTCGGCGTTGACCGCAACGAGGTAGTCGCCGAACGTCGCGTTGGCGATACGCCCGGTGCCCGGGTCGGACACCGTCTGTTCCAGCAGCGCCATGCCGATTCCGCCAGCGGTCCCGCCGATGATCTGGCTTGCCGCGGTTTTCGCGTTGAGGATGCGGCCGCCGTCGACCGCCGCCACGAACCGGGTGACCCGGACCAGCCCGAGGTCGGGGTCGACCTCGACCTCGGCGAATTTGGCGGCGAAAATGCCTGGTTCGGCATTCAGGCCTTTGCGCCGGGCGCTGGCGCCGTCTGCGCTTAGTCCGGCCAGTCCATGCCGGGCGAGGATGGCGGTGTAGGTTTCCGCCGGCGCCGGGCTGGCGGCGTGCACCGCACTGATGCGGCCGCCGGCGGCGGTCACGTCCTGCACGCTGCAGCCGTGCAGCGGCGACTGAGGGCTGCCCGCCGCCAGCTCGACGAAGGCCCGCAACAGCTGCCGGCAGGCGGCGTGCACCGCGCTGCCCAGCGCGGCGGTCAGCCCGGACCCGCCCTGCAGCGGCGGGCTGCCCGCTCATGGCGCACCCGCAACCGGGCGATCTGCACCTGCATGGGCAGGCATCCTGACCGCCATCCGCGTCCGCTGTCCCTGAATACTGCCTGTCGCCGTCCAGCGCGATCGGCCTACCCTAGCGGGTGCCGTGACCAGCCCAAGCGCCATGTGCGCGCTTGATGCCCGCCGCAGCAGGGAAAGGAACCGTGTCAAGAGATGACGTGCCAGCCAAGCTCACAGGTGCCGCCCATGCCAGATGCTCCAGTCCTGCTGGTCGTCGATGACGATCCGCGGGCGCGCGGTGTCGTCGCGGGAGAGCTCCGCAAGCGATATGGAGCCGATTACCAGGTCATTGGCGCTGGAACCGCCGATGATCCACCCGGCCTGCTCGCCAGGCTCCGCGACGATCGGCGCCTGGTCAGCATCGTTTTGGCGGGTCAGCGGACGCCAGGAATGACCGGGACACAGTTGCTGGCGCAGGTCCGCGAGTTCCATCGGACGGCCAAGCGCCTGCTCCTGATCGATGGGGGATATGGGGGATATGGACCGCCTCCGGAGTCAATCCTCCAGGCCATCACGCTCGGCCATATCGACGCCTACGCCGCCAGGCCCGCGACGGTGCCGGACGAGGAGTTCCATCTGGCGGTCACCGAGCTGCTTGCGGAGTGGGCCAGGTCGAACCTTCCCAGGCCCGAAGTCATGCGGGTGGTGGGTGAGGAGTGGTCGGCCCGCTCGCACGAGATCCGGGACCTGCTGAGCCGCAACGTGGTCCCGTTCGGTTTCTACCCGGCGTGCGGCGGGCCGGGAAAGGCGCTGCTGGAACAGGCCGGCGCCGCTGCGGCGGCGCTGCCGGTGATCATCATGCTCGATGGGCGGGTGCTGGAGAATCCGCCGAACACTCAAATCGCCGAGGCCCTCGGGGTGCAGACCCGCCCGGGCGGCGGCCTGTTCGACGTGGCGGTGATCGGTGCCGGGCCGGCCTGGCGGCCGCGGTCTACGGGGCATCCGAGGGCCTGTCCACGGTGGTGCTGGAGCCAGAGGCCATCGGCGGCCAGGCCGGCACAAGCTCGCACATCCGCAACTACCTGGGCTTCCCGACCGGCGTGGGCGGCGAGGACCTCGCGGTGCGGGCTTACACCCAGGCCTGGAACTTCGGGGCCGACTACGTTTACGGGAACCCCGCGACCGGCCTGCGCGTCCAAGGCCCGGAGCGTGTGGTGACGGTGGCCGGCGGGGGCGAGGTTCGGAGCCGGGCCGTGATCATCGCCACCGGCGTGTCCTACCGGCGGCTGGGCATACCCTCACTCGACACGCTGATCGGCGCGGGCGTGTTCTACGGCGCCGCTACTTCCGAGGCCAAGGCGATGAAGGACCGGGACGTATTCGTGGTCGGCGGCGCGAACTCCGCCGGGCAGGCCGCAATCCACCTCGCCAGGTATGCCGCCCAGGTGACGGTGCTGGTCCGGGGCCAGTCGCTGGCCGAGGACATGTCCGAGTATCTCATCAAGCAGATCACCAGCACACCGAACATCACCGTACGGCACAACGTCGTGGTGACGGGCGGGGCCGGGACGGGTCGCCTGGAGAGCCTGACCCTCCAGGACCGGCTATCCGGGATGACCCAGACCGTTCCGGCCACGGCAGTATTCGTGCTGATCGGAGCCGAGCCGCGCACCCACTGGCTGCCAGACACCATCGTGCGTGACCGGTGGGGATTCGTGGTCACCGGGACCGACCTGCTGGCGGGCGGGTACCGTGCGGGGAACTGGCCGCTGCAGCGTCCTCCCATGCTTCTGGAGTCCAGCCTGCCCGGGATCTTCGCGGCCGGCGACGTCCGTCGCGGTTCGGTTAAGCGGGTAGCGTCGGCGGCCGGCGAGGGCTCAGTGGCGATCCGCCTGATCCACGACTACCTGCGCGGCAACCGCAACTGACCCGACGTGGCCGCTGCCATGCCGTTGACCTTCGGCCGACCCCGACCCTCTCGCGCAGTCATCCGCGGACGCCGGAAGGCATTCGCCAGGAATGCCGGCCGAGGGGCCAGACCACATGCAAGCCAGATCCGCACAGATTCCCAAGCTGATAGTGCGGGTTCGATTCCCGTCACCTGCCCCGCAGGCTAAGGCCCAGGTCAGGAAGCAAGTCCCGAGCCGCATACTGCTGCCAAGCCTGTAGCCGCCCGTGACAAGCTACCTCTCTCACCCTGGCCTCTGCCGGGGAGGACGGGGAAATTGGGCTCGTCTGCCGACACCTCTTGCGAAGCCACAAGGTAACCGTCAAGGCTGACAGGGGGGCCACTCCTGCACCGAAGGGACCAGAGAGCATGAGCGTCACCTTGATCAACATCTTCGAAGTACCCGCCGGCGACGAAGACGCGTTCATTGCCGCCTGGGAGAAGACCCGTGACTACCTCATGGCGCTGCCAGCGCACATCGAGACCGCGCTGCATCAATCGCTGCATGATGAGCGGTTCCGTTTCGTGAACATCGCCCAGTGGGCGTCTGAGGAAGACTTCAATGCCGCAGTCCGCAGTGAAGGGTTCCGGGAATCGGCGTCGGAGCTGCGCTGGCCCATGTCTCCCGCGCTGTACCGGGTCGTCCGGACAGGTTAGCGGTCAAGAGCCGACCGGATTGTCTCCTGACAACTGAGGATGGGCAGCAGGACATTGGCGCGGCGGGTTATCTGCATGTGCGTGGGGCCAGGCAGCACGGCAAGTTGCGCGCCGCCGCGCATCAGGGTTTCCGGCCGACCCCGCCGTAGTTGGCCACTTCACGGTCAGTGCCCGGGTCACCAGCGCCAGTGTGCCACCGGTGCAGCTGCACCACACCGGGCTCCACGAGGTCGAGGCCCTCGAAAAAGCGGCACACCTCGGCGTGCGTGCGTGCGGTAAGCGGGACGGGCGCCTGCTCGTTGTAGCTGCGCATGGACTTGCCCATCTGGCTGGTGGCGATGTCTATCGCCGGGTGCGCGACCACCAGGAAACTGCCCGGCGGCATCGCGGCCATCAGCTGCATCACCATAGCCGCCGGGTCCTCCGCATCGGGAATGCAATGCAGGACCCCCAGCAGCATCACCGCGACCGGCGTACGGAAGTCGATGAGGCGGGCCGCCTCCCGCACGATGGCATCGGTGTCGCGCAGGTCAGCTTCGATGTAGGCGGTTGCACCCTCCGGGCTGCCCACCAGCAGGGCACGCGCGTGGGCGAGCACAATCGGATCATTGTCCACGTACACGACCCGCGACTCCGGTGCCACCTGCTGGGCAACCTCGTGCGTGTTGTCCGCAGCGGGCAGCCCCGTCCCGATGTCGAGGAATTGCCGGATACCCGCCTCGCTGACCAGGTAATTCACCGCACGGCCCAGGAACGCCCGCTGAGCGCGCACACTGGTCAGCACGTCCGGGAACGTGGCGATGACCTTTTCGGCCGCGTCCCGGTCGGCGGCAAAATTGTCCTTGCCGCCCAGCCAGTAGTCATATACCCGCGCGATATGCGGAACGCTGGTATCAAGAACAGCGGCAGGCGTCCCATCCGAGACAACGCTGTCGTGCCAGTTGTATGAGTGCACCCGTAACCTCTCCGCCCGACGTCAGCTGCTCTACCAGTTGGCCAGAAGGCCGGTATCCGTGGCTGAGACCGCCCGGGAGGCAGCCAGATTCAGGAAAGCCGCCGCCCGTCCGAAGACCTCTCCCACGGCTCGGCCGGCCAGCCAGGCCGTATACGCCCGGTACCGTGTCGTCTCCCACGGCCGCACCCTAGCAGGAAGCGGCCCGAGCGCCAGTTCCGGCACCGGCTTCCACATCCAGGCCGCCACCACGCCATCGTCAGCGCCGGGACACGCCGGCGGCCCGATGAAATCAACTCGGGCGGCCTGGTCACTCATCATGTTCCGGACAAACCGCAGTCCGGCCAGCGTCCCCTCGATCACCGGCTGCTGCACCGCGACGCGGGCCGCGAGCGCGCCGTCGTACAGGTCCGTGTACTGACGGACCAGGCGCGCGTCAATGATCGTGACCCACCACACCGCCTCAGTCACCGCCGTAAGCGCCGCAGCCTGATCAGCCGGCTGGCACGTGGAAAGCTGCTCCGTCACGTCACGCATCCCGGCGATGGACCACGCAAGCGCCCGGTCCTCGGCCGCCGAATCCCGCGAATGATCGCGATTCCAGGCCACCCGGCACCCCGGAGAGCAAAACCGGGCATGCTCGCGGCGCGGTGCGAACATCACGCCGCACTGCCCGCAACGCCGGGTACCAGCCACCGACTCATGCTACGCTGCGGCACCCGCCCCGAGGGCTGCCACGGCGAGCACACTGCTGGACACGGCGGCCGTCGGTCTGGGCGCTCAGCCGGGGGGCGGGCGGCGGATTCTCGCGGCGAAGAGGTCGCGGAGGCTCACTACGCCGCAGACCGTCCGGCCGTTCACGACCGGGAGATGGCGGAATCCGTTCAGGAGCATGATCTGGGCCGCGTCTTCAGTGGAGGTGTCCGGGCTGGCCGACTGAGGATCGGGAGTCATCCAGTCCGACACCGTGGAAGCGGTGAGATCCTCCCCGGACGCGGCGGCCCGCAGGACGTCGCGCTCGGTGAGGATTCCGGCAAGGAATCGCCCCTGCGTGACGATGACCGAGCCCGCGCTGGCCTCCACCATAGCGGCGGCGGCCGCGGCCACGGCCGTATCCGGCGTGGTGGTGGCCACGCGCCTATGCATCAGATCGCGCAGCACGGTCACGGCCGTCGACCCCGGATAGCGCAGGCTCTCAGTCACTGCCCCCTACCTCGTCCAGCTCGGTGTCGCGATGGGGGCTGCCGGGGCCCGCCAGTTCCTCGGAGAGCATCCGCCACAGCGAGCCGGCCCAGGCCGACAGGCCGGGCCACTTCTTCCAGAAGATCTGCAGGGTCGTCTCGTCGAACTCGGCGTGAGCACGCTCGGGGGTCATGGCATCCCTGACCTCCTCGAGACTGTGAATCAGATCGAGGAACTGGCCCGCCGCATCGTCCATGCAATCACCCTCTGCGCGAGTGTAAGCCCGCGCCACGGCGAACGCGAGAGGCCAGGACCGGGCAATCACCGGCCGCCCCCTGCCAGCCCGGCACCTCCACGCTGGGAAGAGCCATTTTCGTTAACGCTCGACCAGCACCGGCCCGAACCGGGGGAGCCAGCCGGTACGGTATTCCGCTTCCCTTCGCGGCGCCGGACCACGAAGAGCGTGGCTATTTCCGGGCGGCTACGAGTTCGGCGGCCGTCCCGCGGGAAAGGACCACACCGTCGGAGGCGACCGTGATGAGGCTGCACCCGCCGTCGCGGTAAAGCCGTGCGGTCACGCCGTCCGTGGCGTGCACGCCCACCGGCTTGCCGGCGGCGGCGCAGGCGGCCCAGATACGTTCCAGGGCCGGCCTCAGCACGGGGTCTTCCGGGTCGAGCGGGCAGCCGAGCGAGTAGGACAGATCCCGCGGGCCGACGTAAATCCCGTCCACCCCGTCCTGGGCCAGCGTGGCCTCCAGATCCGCGACCGCCTCCGCCGACTCGGCCATCACGATGCAGAACGGCTCGCCAGCGGCCAGGACGCCCCCGGCGGACCGGTACCCGGCCGGCGGGTAGCGGCAGGCGCCTGCGACCTCGCGCGCCTGGGCCGCCGAGTTGACGTTCGGCACGATGACACCTTCGCAGCCAAGGTCGAGCGCCCGCCCGATATCAGCTGGGTGAGCGTGCCGGACCCGGCCGATGGGAGTGGCGCCGGCGAGCCGGATCGCCGTGGTCAGCCCGGGCAGGTCGTGTTCGGCCGCTCCGCCATGCTGCAGATCGACCACCACGTAGTCCAGTCCCGCCGCGGCCAGCAGGCGCACGCTGAGCGCCGAGGGGACCGCAGACCAGGCACCATAGAGGGTTTCGCGGGCAATGAGCCGGGAGCGAAAATCGGAATCGGCTGGGAAACCGGAGGCGGGTGACATAGGACCAGCGAATCACACGGCGGGAGACGTTCCACGCCGCCATCACCTTTATCGGGCGCGGACCGGGGGCGCTGTCCCGGACGCGGCCCCCGGTCATCCGGGGACGAGTCCTCCGATTTGGGCAGGGTTTCCGCAGCATTTGCGGATTTCGCTGCCCAGATCCGGGCGGCCCCGCCCGACCGGTAGGGGGTGCGCCGCCGCTCAGGAGAGCACGCGCCGCCGGAAGTTGCGCAGGCCCAGCGCGAGAAAGCCGGCGCCGAAGGCGAGCACCACGGGATAGATCACGTAGAGCTGCATATGCGGCGCCATCGTGAAGGCGGCGCGCATGCCCTCGTTCACGTAGATGAGGGGGTTGATGAGCACCAGGGTCTGCAGCCAGTGCCACCCGCCCAGGGTCACCGGCGCCAGCTTGGTCCACGAGTAGTAGGTGCCGCCCAGGAAGGTGATCGGCAGGATGATGAAGCCGAACATCAGCCCGATGTTCCGGGGCTCGAAACTGGTACCCAGGAGCAGCCCGAGGCCGGCCATCGCGACCGACGCCAGCGGGACGAACGTCACGATGATCCACCAGTGCAGGGACAGGTGGGCCTGCACCCCCGGCGCGTGCACGACGGAGGCGATCGGCAGCACGATGATGGCCGACAGAACGCCCTGAGCCGCGCCGGACAGAACCTTGGCCACGGCCACCAGCCAGAGGGGGCAGGGCGCCTGGACCCGGTCCTCGATCTCCCGGGTGAAGCCGAACTCCTGGGCCATGGGCAGGGCGATCGACTGCACGCCCTGGAACATGACCGAGATCCCGACCACCCCAGGTACGAGAATGGTCGCGAACGCGGACTCAGCTACGGTGCCATGCCCGCCGCCGATGCCCTGGCCGATCTTGGGGAAGACGAACAGGAAGACGAAGCAGAGCAGGAAGGGCTGGATGAGCGTGCGGAGCACGAACTCCCAGAAATGCTTGCGCAGGACGACGACGTTGCGCAGCAGGAGCGCGCCCAGCGCGGTCCAGCTCGCGGCGGCCACCGAGCGGGTGGGGCCCCCGCCGATCCGCCGGGGCGGCGCTTCGCGGATAGTAGACGCAGCCATAAGTCCCGTAGCTCCCGCCCCGTGAGGTTGATGAAGACGGTCTCGAGGCTGGGCTCGGAGACCGACACGTCGTTCAGTTCGAAACCGCCCCGCTCGGCCGACAGCACGATCCGCGGGATCAGCCGGTCACCGCCCTGCATGTGCAGCTCAGCTCCCCCGTCCACGAGACGCGTCCGGGTGACGCCTGCCACGTCGCGGCTGAGGATCTCAGCCAGCCGCTGGGGGTCACCGGCGGTCTTGACGGTGACCACCGTGTCGGCGCCCACGCCCTGCTTGAGCGCGGCCGGGGTGTCCAGCGCCAGGATGCGGCCCTGGTCCATGATGGCGACCCGCTCGCAGAGCTGGTCGGCCTCTTCCATGTAATGCGTCGTCAGCAGGATGGTCTGGCCCTGACCGTGCAGCTCGCGCAGCAGGTCCCAGAGCGCGAGACGGCTCTGCGGGTCGAGCCCGGCCGTCGGCTCATCGAGGAAGAGCACGGACGGGCGGTGAAAGATGGCCCGCGCCACCATGAGCCGCTGCGCCATTCCCCCGGACAGGGCGTACACCGACGCCTTGGCCCATTTGGACAGCTGGAACTGCTCAAGCAGCTCATCGGCGGTCCGGCGGGATACCTTCGCCCCCATGCCGAACAACCGGCCGTGGAAGTACAGGTTCTCCCAGACGGTGAGCTGCCGGTCGAGGGTGTTCTGCTGGGAGACGATCCCGCTCAGCTGCTTGGCCAGCGCTGGGTGCGCCGCGACGTCCACCCCGGCGAGGAACGCCCGTCCGGAGGTCGGTACCACGCGCGTGGTCAGCATCCCCGCGGTGGTGGTCTTCCCCGCCCCGTTCGGTCCCAGCAAGCCGAAGATCTCGCCGGCCTGGACGTCAAGATTCAGCCGGTCGACCGCGGTGAAGTCCGTGCCCGCGTACATCTTGGTGAGGTTCTCGGTATGGATGACCGCGCCGGTTACGGCGTCACGCTGATCAGTAGCGCTCGCTGGCGCTTTGGCCATGCTCATTGCGATACATCGTAGCCGGGTGCCGCCCCGGCTACGGAAGGGTCCTGGTCAGGGCGCCGAGCGGCATACGGACGGCGACGCCGGCCCATCCGGGCCGGTCAGTTCCGCTTCGAGGCCGGCCCCGGGTCAGCCCGGTTCCCGGGAGGTCACGCACCGAGGCCGGGGCCAGGCCGACGAGGTAGATCCGGGCCGCCTCATGGCGGCCAGACCCCGGGCATCATCCTACGTCAGGGGGGTCCAGGAGCTTGCTGAACCGGGCGCCCCCGCTAGTAACTAGGCATGTGCCAATGGTTATGTACGCGGCATTGCCCAGCCCAGACCGAGTTGCGCACCGCAGCGCCCGGCGTGTCGCGGATGACCTCTTCGGCACTGGTCGCGAAGAGAAAGTCCCTGTTCAGGGCGCTTATCCAGCAAGGTACACGACCTTGCTTGAACGAGATCACCTTGTGACCATCTCGTCACTGCCGTTCCTGATAGGCTCGGCCGCCATGGCAATTGCCAAGGAGGCTGACGCGGGCTGTGGGTCCGGCGAGCCACCCGGAGAACTGCTGGAACGCGGAGCACACTCCCCCGCCCCGAGCGACGTCCCGATGCTGTGCCAGGTACCGGGACGCACACCTGCGCGCTCCCGAGCGCCAACAGCACTCTCCCTGCCATCCAGGTCCTCGCCACTGAGGCCTGGCCGCTTCATCAGGTTCCTTCCGGCCCAGTTCCGACACTTCCCGGCCGACAGGCCGGGTGCGCGGCGCGGTCCGGAAGATTCTCAGTCAAGGAGAATCCATGTCGTCTTCCATTCCGCCGGCGCCCGGCAGCCTTTCGTGGCGGATCGCCAAAGGCTGCGATGCCGGTAACTGTGTCCGCGTTGCGCCCCATGACGAAATGATCATCATCGGGGACACCAAGCGTCCCCATGGTCCTGTGCTCTCGTATGACCGCGCCGAATGGGTGGCCTTCGTGGAAGGAATCCGGCAGGGTGACTTTGACGACCTTATTTAAGGAACCAAGATCCATAACGGGGACCGGCGATTCGCTGGTCCCCGTTGCTTTACGGGTCACGAAAAGGAGAGCTGATGGCGGCAGCGGAGGGCAGCGACGGCGTAAAATTGCGCTTCGTGGCACGTACCAGTGGCGGCGACAGCCAGCAGCAAGCCCCCGGCGCATCTCGAACCCCGTCGGCGAGAAGACGGGCGGTTCCGGCCGGCGCGAACCCGACGGTTCGTCAGCGCGAGCTGGGAATGCGGCTGCGAGAACTCCGCAATGCCGTGGACCTTACGGTCGAGGAGGTCGGGCAGAAGTTGCTGTGCTCGGCGACAAAGATCAGCCGCCTGGAGACAGGCGCGCGCCGGGCCAGCCTGCGCGACGTGCGGGATCTATGCCGCATCTACGTAGTCACCGACCAAGACCAGGTCGAGGATCTTATGGCGCTGGCCAGCCGGGCGCGCGAGCCGGGCTGGTGGAAGCAATACGAAGACGCGATTCTGTCTCCTTACATCGGCCTGGAGCAGGCAGCCGTCGCCATCACGGTCTACTCCATGTCCTTCATTCCGGCCCTGATCCAGACCAATGACTACGCCCGTGCCACCATAAAGAGCATCGAGCGGAAGATAGATCCGGCGGTCCTCGACCAGCGAGTCGAGGTCAGGCTACGGCGGCAGGAACTGCTGCACCGGCCGGATCCGCCCCGTTACCGGGTGCTGCTCGATGAGGCCGTCCTGCGCCGGCAAGTCGGCGGGACAGCCGTTATGCAGGCTCAGCTCGACAAGATCGTGACATGCGCATCCGAGCAAAAGGTCACCGTTCAGGTCATTCCTTTTGACGTCGGCGTATACCCCAGCAGTGACAGCAATGTGGTGTTCCTCGAATTCGCAGATGAGTCACCGCAGGGACCGATTATATTTGTCGAAGGCTTGTTCAAGAACAAGTACTACGAGCACCCGGCCGAGATCGCCCGGTACCGGGAGGCAATGGAGTACCTGCGCGACGCCGCGCTGAGCCCACGTGACTCCATAAGCCTGATCAACCAGATCCGGGACAATTACCGGTCGTAGGGGCGCGCGGAACCACGGCGGCGGCTCAGGGCTGGCCGGTGATGACCGGGCTGCTACTTGGCGGAGTCGTCGCCGAGCTTCTCGGGGTGGGCGCGGCGGTAGTGCTCGGTCAGGGCGGCACTCGCCTGGCCGGGACGGTAGGCCACCGTGCGCCGGCAGATTTGGCAACGGGTAACCGGCAACTGCGTGACGGTTACGGGATATCGCGGAGAACCGGAGCTGCTCATCCCGGTCCATTGTGCCAGAGAGTGCGGCTCAGCGGCGGAGCCGGGCACGGGCCATCGCGGGGACCGCGGCGCGCCCGGTGATCGGCTGGAACCGTTCGGCGGCGGCGCGCAGGGCGTCATACTCGCCGGCGGCCAGATCGATGTCGGCCGCGGCGACGTTACTCTCCAGTTGCTCGATGCTGGACGCACCCGGGATCGCGGTCACGGCGGGATGCCGGATGACCCAGGCCAGCGCGATCTGCGCGGGGGTGGCGCGGTGCGCGCCGGCCACCTCGCGCAGCATGCCGATCAGGTCAGCGGCGCGGTCCACGTTCTCCGGCAGGAACAGCGGATTGCGGGACCGGACCCGGTTGGCGGGACGGCTGTTGCGGTCGTACCGGCCGCTCAGCAGGCCCTGCGCCAGCGGGCTGTAGGCGATCACGACCCGGCCGCGGGCCTCGGCGTACGGCAGCAGCTCATCCTCGGGCGAGCGGTCGGCCAGGCTGTAGCGGACCTGATTGCTCAGCACCCGGCTGCCCAGCGCGTCCTCGGCCGCCTGCCAGCGCTGCCGCGAATAGTTGCTGACACCGACCTCGCGGACCAGGCCGACACGCTGCAGTGCGCTCATCCCCCGCATGATCGTGCCGTCGCGGAACAGCGGATTCGGCTGGTGCACCTGGTACAGATCGATCAGGCGGATGCCCAGCCGGTTCGCGCTCGCCACCGCGCGCTGCTCCACCACGGGAGCCACCGGGACGAGCGGGAAGATCTTGGTGGCGAGAAAGACCGAGGCCCGCCGGTCGCCGAGCGCCTCGCCGAGGATCCGCTCGCTCCGCCCGAAACCGTAGATCTCGGCTGTGTCGAACAGCGTGACGCCCAGGTCGATCGCCCGGCCGACGATCTCCTTCGCCTCCTGCCCGGCGTACCCCTCGCCGTATCCCCACTCCTTAGCCCCGAACTGCCAGGTGCCCAGGCCGATCTTAGAGATCTTCGTGGCCGTGTCGATGTCCAGGTACCGCATACCGGTCAGCTTCTTCCATCCTGCTTAAGCGCGGGTGGGCGCCTTTCCTGAAGACCCCCTCCATGATCCCCCTCGCGTCAGCTTTCACGATCACCGGCCGGCTGGCTGGCGGTCTGCGCCAGCGCCGCCAGCGGGGCCGGCGGCCACAGCGCAAGGACATCAACGATGATCCGGGGTCTTCCGGCGACAGCCGAACGGACCTAGCGGAGGTTCACCCCCCGTCAGGTCCGTTCGGCGGAAAAATCAGATCCTGCCGGGGCCCGGCCGCACCGGTAGCGCTTCCGGCTCCGGGCGGGAGCGGCGCTGGGTGAGGGCCACGAACGTGCCGATCGCGCTGGCCAGGGCGACGGCGGCGGCGGCCTTCATGCCCACCGACATCGAGGTGGCGAAGGCGGAGTGCGCGGCGGCGACCAGTTCGCTGCCGTGGACGCCACCGAGGCGGGCGCCGGTGAGGTTGGCCGCGGCCACCGATCCGGTCGCGGCGTGGCCGATCTGGCCGGGCACGTGCGCCGCGGCCAGCGCGCGGCCGAGCCGGGACCGGTAGACCGCGGCGGACAGGCTGCCGACGATCGCGACGCCGAGGGCCCCGCCGACCTCACGGATCGTGTCGTTGATCGCGCTCCCGGCGCCGGCCTGGTGCGCGGGCACCGTGGTCATGATGGCCGTGCTGGCCGGGGCCATCACCAGCCCCATGCCCGCGCCCATGATCGCGACGGCGAGGGCGATGGGCGGGTAGGCGGTGTGCACGCCCGCGGTCGAGAGGTCCAGCAGGCCCAGGCCCATCAGCGCCATCCCGGCCGGCATGATCACGCGGGTGCCGACCCGGGCCGCGACGAGCGGTCAGACCGGGGAGACGGCGGCCATGGCGAGCGCGAACGGGAGCGCGCGGAGCCCGGCGGCCAGCGGGCTGTACCCCTGCACCAGCTGCAGGAACTGGGTCAGCACGAACAGGCTGCCGAACAGGGTGAAGAAGATCACCGTGACCGACCCGGCGGCGGCGGAGAAGGCGCGCGAGGTGAACACGCGCAGGTCGATGAGGGGGTCCGCGATGCGCAGCTCCCGCCAGACGAAGGCGGCGAGCCCGGCCAGGCCGGCCGCCGCCATGGCGAGGGTCACCGGCGCGGTCCAGCCGCGGCCCGGCGCCTCGATGATGGCGTCGACGATGGCGAACAGCGCCCCGGCCACCAGTGCCACGCCGGGGATGTCGAACCGGGCGCGGGTGGGCTCGGCGGTCTCGGGCACGGTGAGCACGATCCCGGCCAGCGCGACAGCCACCAGCGGAACGTTAATCAGGAAGACACTGCCCCACCAGAAGTGGTCCAGCAGCAGGCCGCCGAGGGTCGGGCCGATCACGACGGCCGCGCCGGCCACGGCCGACCAGGCCGCGATGGCCTGCGCGGGCGTTCGGCTGGCCGACGACATCGTGGCGGGGGCACTGGCCCTGATCGAGCGGGCCGGCTCCGACGAGGCCGTCACGCTGCGCGCGGTGGCGCGGGAGATCGGGATCGCGGCCCCATCCATCTACGCGCACTTCGCCGACCGGGACGCGATCGTCATGGCTGTCGTGCTGCGCGTCTTCGACGAGCTGAGCGAGGCGATCGAGAAGGGCACCGCCGCGGCGGGTCCGGACCCGGTCCGGAGACTGGTCGCGGGGTGCGAGGCCTACCTGGCCTACGGCCTGGATCACCCGGCACGCTACGGCGTGCTGTTCGCCCAGCGCGGCATGAGCCCGGAAGAGTACTGCCGGCCGGTCTCAGTCGGCGAGGACGGGCGCCCGGTCATGGACTTCGGCGCGGAGGCTTTCGCCCTGCTCGTACAGGCCATCGAGGACTGCGTGGCGGCCGGCGCCTCGGCGAGCACGGATGCCGTCACCGATGCCACCGCCGTCTGGGTCGCCCTGCACGGCACGGTCACCCTGCGCACGGCGCGGCCCGGTTTTCCGTGGCCCGAGCTGGCCGCGTTTGCCCGCCAGCTGGTTCTGCCGCTCGCCCAGGTGACCGGCTGAGACCGTTTGCTAACGCGGTTGACAGGCTGACCGTTGTCGACGCTCAGTCGGCGGACCAGCCGTACTAGTCTTCCGGTACGTGCGGTGCGACCAGGACGCGACCAGCGGAACGGCATCGATGGCGACGCTTGAGCGCGGGCGCCGCCGGCGCGTACCGGGCAGGCGGCGGACCATTATCCCCGCCGCCGCCGCCTTGGCCGTGGCCCTCACCGCCGCGGGATGCGGCGCGACCTCCGCCGGCCAGGACTGGGGCACCACGTCCCCGTCCCACCAGGCCAGCAGGCCCGCCGAGGCGGGCCAGGCGTCCCCCGTGCGCCCCGCGAGCCCCGCGAAGCCCGCGAGCCCCGCGAGCCCGTCCTGCCCGGCCGCGGTCTACAGCCGGATGACCGAGGCCCAGCGCGTCGGCCAGCTGTTCCTCGTCGGACTGGCCACCGACCAGCTCGACCCGGCCACGGCCGCCACCGTCCGGTCCGATCACTTCGGGTCGGTGCTGTTCGGGACGACCAGCTACGCCGGGGTTCCCCGCACCCGCGCCGTCACCAGCGCCGTACAGTCGCTCGCGTCCAGACAGGACACCGCGGGGATCCGCTTCTTGGTGGCCGCGAACCAGGAGGGCGGGCAGGTTCAGCAGCTGCAAGGGCCCGGTTTCGCGGCCATCCCCGCCGCACTGGATCAGGGGCTGGTCACGCCGAATGCCCTGCAGCAGCAGGCCGCAGGCTGGGGACGGGAGCTCCGGGCAGGCCGGCGTCAACCTCGACCTGGCCCCGGTCATGGACGTAGTGCCGCCCGGCACCGATCAGCAGAACGCGCCGATCGGGGCGCTGCAGCGCGAATTCGCCCACGACCCCGGCACCGCCGCGGCGCACGGAGTGGCCTTCCTGCGCGGGATGAGCCAGGCCGGCGTGGCGACGACGGCCAAGCATTTCCCCGGGCTGGGCCGGGTCCGCGGCAACACCGATGTCACCTCGGGCGTCGTGGACACCGTCACTACCGCGCAGGACCCCTACCTGCAGTCGTACCAGGCGGCCAGCCACGCGGGCGTGCCGTTGGTGATGGTTTCGCTGGCCACCTATACGCGGATCGACCCGCAGCACCTCGCGGTGTTCTCCGCACGGGTGATGCGCACGATCCTGCGGCAGCAGATCCACTTCGGCGGCGTCATCGTCTCCGACGACATGGGCGCGGCCTCGGCGGTGGGCGGAGTATCCCCGGCCGCCCGGGCCATCGGCTTCCTGGCCGCGGGCGGGGACCTGATCACCACCGTCAGCGTGCCGGTGGCCGCCGCGATGGACAGCGCCGTGCTGAAGCGGGCGGCGCAGAACGGGACGTTCCGCGGGCAGGTCGGCGCGGCTGTCATGCACGTGCTGGCCGTCAAGCAGGCCTACGGCCTACTGCCCTGCTCTGGATGAGCCGCGGCCCCGTGCAGCTCGGCGGCGGTGACCACGGCCCTCAGCCGGCGGCGGCGGTGAAGGCGGGCAGGTAGCCGAGTTCCTGGCCGTCCGCGTTCGGGTGGTAGGAGTCGCCGATCGGGAACGTGACAGCGTGCAGCCAGCTCGCGGAGTCGCAGATCTCGTGACCGGAGAACTGGCCCCGGACGTCGGTGAAGACGTCACCGTTGCGGGCCGCCGCGGCGGACAGCGCCCGGTCCAGGTCGTCGGCGCCCTGGTTGAGCGCGGTCCGCTTGGTGCTGCCCAGGCCGATGCAATCCGCCGACTGGGACAGGTCGTACAGGTCCGGGTAGCCCACGACCACGATCTTCGCGGACGGCGCGTGCGCGCGGACGGCCCGCAGCGTGGCGTCGAGGCGGTCCGGCAGTGTGCTGGCGACGAAGGCCTCGGCCGACGACACGGCGTACAGGCACGCGCTGTCCCACTCGAACACGCAGGTCTCCATCACGTGCGCGAAGCCGGCGTCGTTGCCGCCGATCGTGATGCTGACCAGGGTGGTGCGGGCGTTCAGCGCCGCCAGCTGACGGCTGAGAACGCCAGACGTAGTGGCCCCGTTGCAGGCCGCCGAGACGAAGGACGCCGGAGCGTGGCGATGGGCCCACTGCTCGGGATAGGCGTTCGCGCTGCGCACGCAGCTTCGCCGTGGACGAGACGTAGTCGCCGGCCCCGGTGCCGGCCGCATAGGAGTCGCCGAGGGCCACGTACCGGAAGGCGCGAGGGGTGGCGGCCAGCACCGTACGGGCCGGAGCCGTTCCGGTCGCCGCGGTCACGGCGGTCGCAGTGGTCGCGGTCAGGGCGGCGGCGATGGCCACACCGGCGAGCAGACGGGAACGGCGCACTATTCACTCCAGGTACGTACAGGAAGTGACGGCTTACCTACTTTTCTTATATCAGCCATCACACAGGAGACAACATCGAACACAGAAAGTTATTGAGGTGACCGAACGGGCCCCGATGGGGCAATATGCCTGCCGGGAGAACAGAGGCGATCCCGGACGGCGCGCGGTCCCGGCCGGTGCCATTCGGGACGGGGCACTCCCGGGCGCTGGGATGGCCGGCTTCGCCCGGTTCGGGCGGCGGCCGCCCGTCCGCCCGTTGGACGGCGGCCCGGCCAGCGTGTCGACCGCCTCCCGCAGGCTGCCCAGGTGCCGGACACCCGGAGGCGGCGGAACCGGCCAGCCGGGGCCCGCGGTGTGCAGCCGCACCGAATAGGGCCGCAGGGCCCGCACGACCTCCGGATCCGCGGTGTCCTGGCGCTGCGCCCACACCACGACGGCCCCGGGGACGGTGTCCCGCACGGCCCGCACCAGGCTCGGCGTCGGCGTGGCGGCGCCCAGCATGCGGGTGGGTATCCGGTGCCCGGCCAGCGCGGCGGACAGCGCCGCGAGCGGGAGCGTGTGCTGCTCGGCCTCCACGCAGGCCAGCAGGATCAGCGGCGCGTCCGGCGAGACCGGCGGCCGGGGGACGCGGTGCAGCGCGCCGAGCACCGCCCACGACAGCGCGTGCTCGATGTCTATGCAGTCCGGGTCGATGCGCTGGTCGGCGTCCACCGCGATCACGGCCGGGCGGCACACCTCGTCCCAGGCGTCGATGACGCTCCAGCGTGACAGCACGCTGTCCAGCACGATCCGGCAGCGCTCGGTATCGGACAGCCGGGCGGCCGCGACCAGGTCCGCCACGTCCCGTTCGGCCGATACCGGCTCCGAATCCCCGGCCTGCACCGTGCGCGCGGCCTCGGATGCGAGCATGCCCAGGCCGATCAGGTCCAGCATGCGGCGCAGCCGCGCGACGTCCTCCCCACCGTACCGGCGGTACCGGCCGGGCTCCGAGCCCTGCGGCCCGATGCCGTACCGGCGATGCCATGAGCGCAGCGTCGACTCGGCGATGCCCAGATGCCGAGCCACCTGCCCTGCGGTCCACGCTGACTCTCCTGGTGATCCCATACCGCCTCACCTCGACCGCAACTGATACCGGCGTTCAGCGTAGGCGAGGTCATCGCGCCACAGCCGGGCCGCAGCCCGCCGCATGACCGGCCGCAACGCGGGCGCCATGGCCCGGGCGAGCGCGAACCCCGGCCGGCCGGAGTCGGCGACCACGGCCTCGATGACCGCGGTGCGCGGACGGCCGTCGGTCCCCCGGCCCCGCGGCGTGGCGTGCGTCTCCACCACGCTGCCAGCCCCCTCACCGTCGGTGATCCGCATGACCACGGTTCGCGGCTCGGGGCAGCTGAACTCGGCGCGGACCGGAACCCCGAGGCCGGGCGTCACCCGGAAGGTCACCGACACCAGGAAACGGTCGTCGTCGTCGGCCACGTCCACCTCGTCGGGCGCGGACAGGACGGAGAGCCGGCTGAACGAGTAGGGGTGGAACCAGGAGCCGTGCCAGGGATCGAGCCGGTTGGCGACGATATCCGCCGGCTCGCACACCCCGGTGAGGGTGGCCACCGAATCCACGCTGGATGCCCTGGGCGGCCGGGCGGGCACCACCGGCGCATCCAGCGGTTCCTCACCGCCCGCCGCGTCCAGCCGCACCCAGGCCAGCACGCCGTCGTCGTGCACGGGCAGCGGATGCCACCCAGCCCCGCGGCCGGGGCCGACCCGCAGCCCGTGCCACCGGCAGACCAGCGCGCCGCAGTCGACCGCGGCCAGCGCCAGCGGAGCGCCCAGGTGCGGGCAGGCCCCCGGCCCGGCGGCCAGCCGTCCCTCGGCGTCTCGCCAGGCCACGACCTCGGCCCCGGCCACGCTGGTCCCGAACGGGCGGTCGGCGTGGATCTCCCGGCTGGCGGCCAGCACGAACCAGTTACCGGATGGCCGGGCCTGGGCCCGCTTGACCGCCGCGTCGATCAGCGCGGGGCGGGCGCCGGCGTACGTGGGCTCCTGACCGGCCCAGTCCCCCCGGGGAAGCGGGCGCAGCGGCCAGTTCGGCGGCCACCGCCGGGCCAGACGGCCCCTGGCGTCCGATGTCATCTGCGCACTCCTTCCGCTTCCCGCATCCCCTGCGCCCGGGGCGCACCGTGCGCACCAAGCCAGCGCAGCGGGGCGAGCCGCCCCCGGGTCGGCACCGAGTACACGGTATGGCCGGCCAGCCCCCACCGCACCAGCAGGCAGTTGGCCGCGTGCCAGCCGGTGCTGGCGGCCCGCTCCATCAGCGCCACGGGCAGGTCGATGCGGATGCCGTCGCCGGCCAGCACCAGCCCCGGGAACGGGGTGACCACCTTCGGCCGCCGGGCGAAGTCGCCCACGCCGAACAGCGGGCAGTCCTCGCGCCAGAGCCCGGAGGCGGCGACGATCCGCGCCGTGCCGGTCTCCGGGTACAGCGCGTGCAGCCGCTCGATCATCCGCTTGCCCAGGGCGGGGTCGTTCGGCGCGGCGTAGGCGTGCAGTTCGACCACGGCGCCGTGCTGCCGCCGGGCCCAGTCCTGGGCCTGCCGGTCGAAACGGTCGAGCACGCTGATGTTGTCCAGCGGGCCGAGACCGCTGGTGCCCAGGAACGCCGGGCGGCTCGCGTCGACTGGCCGGTCCAGCCACAGCCGCTGCACCAGGAACGGCGGCGCGGTGCGCAGCCCCGCGACACGATCGCGCCAGTCCGCGCCGGCCAGATCCGGCGACCCGCCGACGATCGCGCGGAGCCCGGCCACATCGGTGGCCAGCACCACCGCGTCGGCGTCGAGGCGCGCGCCGTCGCGGGTCAGCACGCCGAACCGCCGCGGCCCGCCCTCGCGCAGGCCATCGTGCGGGCCCTCGCTGACCGGAGCTGCCTGGCCGAATCGGGTGCCGTCACCGATCTGTACCTCGGTGACCTCGGTACCGGTGCGGAAGGTCACGTCCTGCGCGGTCAGGTAGTCGCGCAGCGGCGCCCACAAGGCCGTGTCAAAGCCGGCGTCGGGGACGTCGAACACCAGGCCCTCGCTGGACCCGAGGAAGTAAATGTGGAACATCGTGGCCAGCTCGGCCGCGGACATCTGGCCGGGCGGGGCGAAGAAGCTGCGGGAGAAGACCTCGAAGGCCAGGTGCCGGGCGGCCGCCGGGAAGTTGATGCGGCGCAGGAACGTCTCGGCGTCGACGTCATCGAGCTGTTCGTAGATGCCCGGCACGGACACGGCCGCCAGGGGGGCCGCCGCGGACGCATTCAGGGCGAGCAGATCCCGCGGCCGGAAGGTGGGGCTGCGCAGGGCGAAGGCGAGGGCGTTCCACGGCGGCGTGCGCGGCAGGCCGCGGAAACTGTCCCGCCGGCCATGGGCGTCGACCAGCGGATAGTCGGTCAGCGGGACGAGCCGGCGCAGTCCCGGGTCGGCTCGGCGCAGCAGCGTGCGGAGGTTGTAGTACTGGCGGAAGAAGGCGTGGAATCCCCGGCTCATCGCCAAGCTCGCCGGCCGGTGCCGTCCCGGCCATGTCCGTTCGGCAGATCGATCCCGCCCGCCACGGCGCTGCTGCGCGGTGATTCCGTCCAGCCGCCCACCCGGCCGCCGAGGTACGGCTCGCGCTCGGCGACGGTGACCCGTACCCCGCGCTCGGCCAGCCCGGTCGCGGCGGCCAGGCCCGCGATGCCGGCGCCGACGACGACCGCGTGCGGCCGCCCGGGCAGCAGGCTCGCATCCGGCGCGCCGTCCGGGGCCCGGTGCCGTACGGCCCGCGGGTCCCGGCCGCCCGCTGTCTTCATCCGGTCCCCGCGTATACCGGCGGTGCGCTGGCGGCATCCGGCGGCCGTACCAGCGGTGTGACCGGCGGTGCGCTGGCCAGGAAGGTGTGCACCACGTCGCGCTGCCAGCCGGTCATGGTCTCGCTGTGCACCCCGGTGAACCCGGCTTCGCGCAGCCGGCGGCGGAAGCGCCGCACCCCGTCGAAGCCCTCCACGCTGCGCCACAGATAGCGGTACAGGCTGGCGTCGCCGGTGGCCAGCCGGCCGGACGGGATGATGACGCTCCAGCACACCGCGTTCCACATCGCGCGGGCCCGGAGCGAATCGCGCACCGAGTACTCGTGCACCGCCAGCGTGCCGCCGGGCCGCAGCAGATCGCGCAGGGCGCGAAGCTGGCCGTCGGGATCGGCGAGGTTGCGGATGAGATAGGCGGCCAGGATGCCGTCGAATGGCCCGCAGACCCCGGCTTCGGCCAGGTTCTCGACCCGCGCGTGCACGAAGCGGACGGACGACGGCCAGGCCTTCGCCCGGGCCTGGGCCAGCATCTGCGCCGAGGCGTCGATCGCGACGATCTCCGCGTGCGGCGCGGCGGTGAGCAGGGCGGCGGTCGACGCGCCGGTCCCGCACCCGGCGTCGAGCAGGCGCAGGCCGCGGCCGTCGCCGGGCAGCCGCATCCGGCGGGCGGACAGCCGCAGGTGCGCGTGGTACCCCGGGTTGGCGCCCACCAGGCGGTCGTACGCGGCGGCCCCGGCGTCGAAGGCAGCCGGGATCTCCTCGCGCCGCAATACGGCGTCAGTCGTCACCGCGGCTCCCCTCTCAGATCATGGGCGGCCCGCCCGCGTCCTTGCCCGCGTCCCTGCCCGCGTTCTTGCCCGCGTCCTTGTCGCTCCCAGAGCAGCAGTGCGGCCGTGACCAGGGCGAACCCGAACAGGAAGTCCTCGACCGGGATGTCCCAGGGAAACCGCAGGCCGGTCATCTGCCGGGCCGCGTACTGCACCACCGGCGCGGACAGCTTGGTCAGCCAGCCGTCGACCGGGATCTGGAAAGCCAGCACGATGGCCATGGCCACCCAGTAGCTTGGCCGGCGGAACAATCCGGTCCGCAGAAAGGCCAGTTCCCATGCGCAGACGGCGGCCACCGCCAGCACCGCCGGCACGGTGTACCCGCGCCGGTCATGACCGTACCGCCCGTTCCGCCCGTTCCGCCCGCTCCGGCCGTTCCGCCCGTTCCGGCCGTCCCCGCCGCGGCGCGGCGCGGGAAGGGCGCGGGCAAGTACGCGGGCAAGTACGCGGACCCGGCCGGGGGTGCCGGGACCGCCGGGCGTGCCAGCGGCAGGCCATCGCCTGCACGCCGGCGTAGGTCAGTATCCCGCACACCGGTATGACCAGAAAGAACACCAATTCCTCGACCGGGATCCGGAATGGCAGCCGCAGCCCCGTCACGTAGCGCGGGTTATAGGTCCAGACCCCCCCGGCCACAGCCAGCGCGTCCCAGATCAGGAAGACCGCGGCCACCGGCAGCACGGCCCGCACCAGCCGGGCGGGGCGCCGGTAGACCCGGGCGCCGAGCACCTCGAGCGGCGCGGTGACCGCGAGGCAGGCGCCCATCAGAATCAGGTACTGGTAGTGGTCCATCTCAGCCCGCACCCCCGGCTCCCGGGGCGTCCATCGTCCCGGTCACGTCCACGGCTCCCGTGACGTGCCCTGGGCTGCGCCCGCCGCGCCGGGTCCACCACGCACGGGCCAGGGCCGGGACCGCTACCCGCAGGCGCCGGGCCTGGCTGACCCGGGCCCGGCGCGCGAACACCGCGAAGTCCATGTCCTCGATGCGGTCCAGTATCTCCGAGTACAGGGCGAGCGCGGTCGCGACGCACGGCCGGGACACTGGGTCCAGCATGGCGATCCCGCCACGTGCGAACCGGTAGATGGCGCGGGTGGTGGCGTGCTGATCGGCCAGCGCGGCGCGCACCCGGGGATCGGTGCGCTGATGCGCACGGCACCAGGCCAGCAGGGGGCGGTCCACGCCGAAAACGGCGAGTTCGTCGGCCGGGAGGTACACGCGGCCCCGGTCCAGGTCCTCGGCGACATCGCGGAGGAAGTTCGTCAGCTGGAACGCCTTGCCCAGGGCGGCGGCGTACGGGGCGGCCTCGGCGGTCGGCCCGACCGTGCCCAGCACGGGCATCACCTGCAGCCCGATCACTTCGGCCGAGCCGTGCACGTAGGTGTCCAGCGCGGCCCGGTCGGGGTAGCCGCTGATCTCCAGGTCCATCCGCATCGAGGTCATGAAGTCCCCGAACAGGGACGGGGCGATGCGGTAGCGGGCCGCGGTGTCCACCACCGCCGCCACGATCGGGTTGTCGCTGTGCCCGGTCCCCAGCCCGGCGGACAGGCCTTCGGCCAGCTCCGTCAGGCCGGCCGCGACATGCCCGCGGTCGGCGCCGGGCGGGGCGGTGTCAACGATGTCGTCGGCCCAGCGGGCGAAGCCATACAGGGCGTGCACCGCGGGTCGCTGGGCCCGCGTCAGCATTCTGGTCGCCAGGTAATAGGTCTTGCCGTGCTGGGCGTTCAGCTCCCGGCAGCGCTCGTAGGCGGAGCGCAGCCGGGGATCGGTCAGCCCCGCCGCGTCCAGTTCCGCACCGATCATGAGGTCGCGCCGGTCACGAGGTCGCCCCGGTCACGACGGCCTCCGCACGGCCGGGGCGATCGACCGGGCCGGCCGGGGTCCGGTGACGCGGTCTGCGGCCAGCCCGCCGGATACCAGCGCGGTCGGGACGCCGACCCCGGGCACGGTGCCGCACCCGGCCAGGACCGCGTTGTCCGTGCCGCGCGGCAGGTTACCGGGCCGGAACGGGCCGCTCTGCAGGAACGAATGCGCGAAGGAGAAAGGCGTCCCGGCGACCAGGCCCTGCTGAGCCCAGTCGTCCGGCGTGACCACCTGGCGCATGGTGATCTCCACGTCCAGGCCGGGCAGCAGGCGCTTATCCACGAGGGAGGCGAGCTGGTCCGCGTAGGGCCGGCGGTGGCGCTCCAGTCGATCCGGCCGCGCGCCAGATTGGGGACGGGCGCCAGGATGTACAGCAGGTCGGCGCCGTCGGGGGCCAGTCCGGGGTCGGTCGCCGTGGGCCGGGTGACCAGCAGGGACGGATCGCTCATCAGCCGCCCCGCGGTAATGATCTCGCGGAACGTTTCCTGCCAGGCGTCGCCGAACACGATCGTGTGGTGGGCGGCATCGGGCCAGCGGCGCCCGGTGCCGGCGTGAAAGACCACCGCGGACGGTGCGGGCCGCAACGCCAGCGCCCGGTGCGGGGTCCGGCCGAGCAGCCGGTACGCGGTGGGCAGCTCGGTGGCCAGAACCACCGCGTCGCAGGGGATCCGCAGCCCGGTGTCGGTGTGAACGGCGCGGACCCGCGACCCGGACCGCTCGAGCCGGGTCACGGCGGTGCCGTAGCAGAAGCGGACCCCGGCCGACTCCCCGGCGCCGGCGAGCGCGTCCGGCAGCGCGCGCATCCCCCCGCGGGGAAAGTACACCCCGGCCACCGTGTCCATGTAGGCGATGACGGCGTAGACGGCGAGCGCGTGCCGCGGGGACTCCCCGGCGTACAGGGACTGGAAGGAGAAGACCCGGCGCAGCCGCTCATCGCGGATGAACCGGCCGATCGCGGGTTCCAGCCGGCGGAACGCGCCCAGCGCGGCCAGGCGGCCCAGATCCGGGGTGACCAGCGCGAACGGTGAATCGAAGTTCGCCGCGATGAACTGGCCGAACTCGCGCTGGTACAGCTCGGTCAGCCAGGCGCGCAGCCGCCGGTAGCCGTCCGCCTCGGCGGGCCCGGCGAACGCGGCCACGGCCGCGGCCATGGCCCCGCCGTCGGTGTGCACGTCCAGCTCGCTGCCGTCGGCGAACTGGGCGCGGTAGGCCGGGTCCAGGCGGACCAGGTCCAGCCGGTCGGTCAGGTTCTCCCCCACCGCGGCCAGGGTCTCCGCCACCAGGTCGGGCATGGTCAGCACGGTGGGGCCGGTGTCCATGCGGAACCCCGCGACGTCCATCCGGCCGGCCCGGCCACCCGGCGTCGCGTCGCGCTCGATGACAGTGACCTCGCGTCCCCGCCCGGCCAGGTGCAGCGCGGCAGCGAGCCCGGCCAGCCCGGCGCCGGCCACGACGACCTGGCTGGTGGGCCCGCTCACGGTCCGCATCGGTTACCAGGCCCGGTTCGTGTAGCGAATGGCGAGGTCGCGGAGGGCACCCAGGACGAAATCGTTCAGGCCGCCGCCCGTCAGGCGATCGCACGCGGCGCTCACCCGGCTGCTGATCATCTGCTCGATCCGGGCCGTGGCCCCGGTTTCGGCGATGAGGCGACGCCACTGGTCGACGTGTTCCTCGTCGAGGGATTCCCGGCCAGACAGGTCGATCAGCCGGGCGCGCTGAGCGGGCGTGGCCATCTCACCGGCCAGCACCACCATGCTCGTCGCCTTGCGCTCACGCAGGTCACCGCCGCTCGGCTTGCCGGTGACGGACGGCCGGCCGAAGACGCCGAGTACGTCGTCGCGAAGCTGGAACGCCTCGCCCACCAGCTCGCCGTACTCGCCGAGGACGCCCAGCACCTGCTCGCCGCAGCCGGCCAGCGTGGCGCCCAGCTCCAGTGGGCGGCGGACCGTGTAGTTACCGGACTTGCGCCGGGTCACGTCGAGCACGTCGTCCAGGCTGGGGCTGCGCCGGGCGTCGTTGACCAGGTTGGCGAACTGCCCGACGGCCAGCTCGCCGAGCAGCGTGTCGTACCGGGGCCAGCCCCGGCCCAGCGCGGCCGCGCTGAGACCGCTGTCGCGCAGCAGCTGTTCCGCCCACACCAGGCATAGATCGGAGAGCAGGATCGCAGCCGATTCACCGAAGCGCTCGGCCGGGCCGCTCAGCCCCTGGGCACGGTGCCAGTCGGCGAGGCGCGCGTGGACGGACGGGCGGCCCCGGCGCAGCACGGACCGGTCCATGACGTCGTCCTGCAGCAGGGCGAAGGCGTGCACCAGTTCGGTGCTGGCCGCGGCGCGCAGCGCCGACTCGCTTTCCTCCGCGCCGCTCCGCCAGCCGAGGTAGGTGAAGGTGGACCGGACGAACTTCCCGCCGGCCACGAATTCGGCGAGCAGCCCGGCCACGAAGTCCGCTCCGGGCACGCCGCGCACGTACTCCGCGCAGCGCTCCCGGACGACCGCCGTGAGCACGCCGGTCACCCGCTGCTGGACCCCGGCCAGCCATTGGTCCAGCTCACGATCTCCAGTGCGATCACCCGGGAGGCCAGCCGGGGGGCGGCCCGGCTCACTGGACCCGAGGGACGTCCCGGGCGCGAGGGGCACCGGGGGTGCGGGGGAACCAGAAGGCGTGGCCTCGCCGGAACTCTCTCCCAGAAGCTGACCCACCTGCATGCCTGCGGCCTCCGATCTCGCGGTCAACGTACCGGCAGGTAACTGCGGTATCGCCACGAAACGATGCACAACCGACGCAATCCATGCTACGTGCAGCCTGGCGCGACCGTTGCGCTGGGTCACACTCCCCCGGCTCGCGCTGGTCAGCCCCGGTATGACGGCCCAGAGGAACGGGCTACACGGAACACGGGTGGGACAGGTGTGATTGTAGAGGCGAGAGGGACAGAAGGACAAGCGGGGTACGAGCAGCGGGAGTCGCGAGAGCCACGGAGCGCCCGCAGCGCAGCCGGGCCATGCAGCCGGGCAATACGGATACGTGCGTGATGATCTGGCGCCGGGCCCGTCCCGAACAGATCTTAAATAGGGCACTACGACCCTTCCCGGTCCGGCGTGTGGCGTCGAGGATACGCAGTGAAGACCGCTGGCCGACGCGCCGGCGCCTGATGCTCAGGGACCACGGGAGTTGATGATGACGCGTTTTGATGTCGCAGACCTATCGGCGCTGGAGATTCTTGATTCGCGCGGGCGGCCCACGCTGGCGGTGACCGTGCGGCTCGCCGACGGCACGACGGCCCGGGCCGGGGTGCCGTCGGGGGCGTCCACCGGGTCTCGTGGAGGCGGTCGAGCGCCGGGACGGCGACAAGGCCCGCTATGAGGGCAAGGGCGTGCTGGGCGCGGCCGGCGCGGTGAACACCGAGATCGCCGGGCTGCTGCGCGGGCGGTCCTGGACCTCGCTGGCCGAGGCCGACCAGGCGATGATCGAGCTGGACGGG
Organism: uncultured Actinomycetes bacterium; assembly: GCA_963809975.1. GTDB lineage: Bacteria > Actinomycetota > Actinomycetes > Streptosporangiales > Streptosporangiaceae > Bog-532. The sequence goes on along the minus strand of CAWELT010000011.1, from coordinate 54,163 downwards.
ACGGCGAACAAGGGCCGGCTCGGCGCCAACGCCACCGTGGGCACCTCGATGGCGCTCGCCCGCGCCCTGGCCGCCGCCGCCGGGACACCGCTTGTGGCAGTGGCTGGCGCCGGAGGGCGTGCGCCCGCGGATGCCGGTGCCGCACTTCAACGTGCTCAACGGCGGCGCGCACGCGGCGAACGCGCTGGACTTCCAGGAATTCATGGTCGCGCCGCTGGGCGCCCCGTCGATGGCCGAGGCCGTCCGGGCCGGCGCCGAGGTCTACGCCGCCCTGCGGCGCCGAGCTGACCAGCCGGAAGCTGTCGGTCGGCCTGGGTGATGAGGGCGGCTTCGCCCCCGAGATCGACGAACCCGAAGAAGTGCTCCGGCTCATCGTCCAGGCCATCGGCGACGCCGGCTACCAGACCGGGCCCGCGGGAGTCTCCATCGCCCTGGACCCGGCCGCGTCGGAGTTCCGCCAGCCGGACGGCCGCTACCGGGTCGCCGGTGAGCTGCTGAGCAGTAACGACCTCATCGAGCGGCACGCGCGCATCGTCGCGGACTTCCCGGTGCACTCGATCGAGGACGGCCTCGGCGAGGACGACGACGACGGCTGGATCGCGCTGACCGCCCGCCTGGGGGACAGGGTGGAACTGGTCGGCGACGACAACTTCTGCACCAACCCCGCCCTCATCACCGCGGCCATCGAGCGCGGCATCGCCAACGCGGCACTGATCAAGCTCAACCAGATCGGCACCGTCACCGAGACCCTCCAGGCGATGGCCATCTGCCGGGACGCCGGGTACCGGCAGTTCGTCTCGCACCGCTCCGGCGAGACCGAGGACACCTTCATCGCCGACCTCACCGTCGGCACCGGCTGCGGCCAGCTCAAATCCGGCGCCCCCGCCCGCGGCGAACGCGTCGCCAAATACAACCGCCTCATCGAGATCGCCGCCACCTCCCCCGAGATCCCCTACGGCATGCCCGTCTGACCGGCCTGCCCGTCTGACCGCCTGACCGGCATGTATCCGGTCAGGCGGTCATGATGCCGAACGGGCCATGGCGGGCGGCTTCCCGGGAACGGCGGCCCCCTAGAACAGGGCAGCGAGGGTGGCCCCGGCCAGGGCCAGCATGACCGCGGCGGCTCCCCGGCTGAGCCATTTGACCGGGATCACCTTCAGCAGGCTGCGGCCGCCGATGATGGCCAGGCCCGCCGCCGCCCACAGGGCCGCCACCGCCCCGATCCCGACCGACAGCCGGTCGTGGTACTTGGCGGCCAGGTTGGCGGTCATGATCTGGGTGAGATCGCCAAACTCGGCGGCGAAGATCACCGCAAAACCGGTCGCGGCGGCGGGCAGGAACGTCCGCCGCGCGTGATGGTCCTCGACGTACTCGTCACTGCCGGTGGGCTTCTGGCGCAGCAGGAGGATCGCGCCGACGATGAACAGCGTGGCCACGACGATCTGCATCGGTGTGTGCGGCAGCAGGCTGAGCAGGCCGCCGGCCATCACCGCGAGCGCGGCCTGGACGGCGAACGCGGCAGCCGCCCCGGCGAACACGTACCCGGGCCGGAAACGGCTGCCCAGCATGAGGCACGCGATGATCGTCTTGTCGGGCAGCTCGGCCGGCAGGATGATGAGGAACGCCGTGATGGTGACGGCTGGGTTCACCGCGACGCCCCTGTCCGGTCAGGCCGACCGGCGGATAGGGAAGTCCTCCGGCTCGGCAGCTCAAACTTCCGCTGCGGCCGAAGGTCTCACTCAGGCGTCCACGCCCCCGGGCACCGGGCCCGCAGAGCGGGCCGGGATTGTCGGCGTCCCGGCGATGGAGTTACTCCCCTTCGCGGCGCCTACTCTACCCGGCGGCGGCCGGGATTAACGATCTTCTCCCCAACCCGCGGTCAGCCTGTATCAGGCACCGTTCGGCCGCCTCTGAAGGCATCGGGGACGTTCGCCCCGGAGTCGTCGAGGCCGGTGGCCGGCCGTTACGATGGAAAACGGAGGGTCCTCCGATCTAGCTGAGCCCAGATAAACGGAGACACCTCCACTTCCAACCCGTACGGGAGGAGACATGTGCCGGGCTCTGAGGTGAAGGCGCTGCGCGCTGACGCACGGCGGAACCGTGACCGCCTGCTCGCAGTGGCCGTCCGTGCGTTCTCCAGGGACGGGCCGGACGTGACGCTCGAGTCGATCGCCCGGGACGCGGGCGTGGGCATCGGCACGCTCTACCGCCACTTCCCCACCCGGGAGGCGCTCGTCGAGGCCGTGTACCGGAACGAGCTGGCCCGGCTCTGTGACGCGGCGGCGGACCTGCTCCGGGCCGGGCCGCCGGATCAGGCGACGCGGGCGTGGATGGGCCGGTTCATCGACTACATGAGCACCAAACGCGGCATGGCCGACGCGCTGCGCGCGCTCATCGCGTCCGGCGGAGACCCGTTCGCGCAGAGCCGGGGCCGGCTCCTCGGTGCGATCACGATGCTCCTGGCGGCGGGCGCCGCGGCCGGCCCGATCCGGGGTGACGTCGAGCCGGGTGACGTGCTGGCCAGCTTGAGCGGGGTATCCCTGGCCGCGGGCGAGCCCGCCCAGGCGCGGCGGATGCTGGACCTGCTCATGGACGGGCTGCGTTACCGGCCGCCCGCGTGACCGGCGCACAATAATTCACTTTCAGTAATTCTTTGGCCGGATTCGTCAGGCTGGCAGGGGCATGTCGACGATCGGGGCGGTCGTGGGCTTCAGGGTGCCGCCGGCCGGTTCCACGGTGATACCGAGCTTGTACCCGGCGACCAGCCCGGCCGCGACGACCGGATCAGTCCGCCCGTTGTGCGGTCCGCTGAGCAGACCGGATGGCTTGGTGACGGACGGGCCCAGCAGCCACAGCTCGTAGACCTTGGACGCGGGCAGGGCGGGCAGCCCGGAGGTCACGACGACCAGCTTGCCCTGGCTCGGTGAGACGACGGCGGTGACGGCACCGCCGTGCGAGGTCGCGCTGCTGACCAGGTGGGCATCGGAGGCGGCCAGCACCGCCGAAAGCTCGTGGTTGTGCGCCTCGGTGCTGGCGAGCTGGCTCCGGATGCTGTTGAGCTGGTCCTGGGCGCTGTTCTGGGTCACCCCGAACACCACGGCCGCGGCCACGCTCAGGGCGGCGACGGCCACGGAGAGCCGGGGTATCCACACGCGGCGGGCCCGGCGTGCCTGGCGGCTGGTACCCCGCCGCGCGGGCCGCTCGTCGGTGAGCGGCGGGAGCTGCCGGGTCCGTTCGGCCATGGTCAGGACCCGGCCGCGCATGGCGGCCGGCGGGCGCTCTGCCGTGGCCAGGGCAAGGCGGCCCGCCGTCTCGCGGAGACCGCGGGTCTCTGACGTGCACGACGGGCAGTGGTTCAGGTGGCGCTCAAACTCGGCGAGTTCCTCGCCCTGCAGTGCGTCGAGTGCGTAGCTGCCGGTCAGGGTATGCAGGTCGTGTCGCTGAAACCTCACCAGCTCACCTCCATGCAGTCGCGCATCCGGATCAGCCCGTCCCGGATCCTGGTTTTGACCGTGCCGAGCGCGACACCGAGAAGCTTCGCCACCTGCGGATAGGTGTACCCCCCGTAATAGGCGAGCTTGACTGACTCTCGCTGCACCTCGGTGAGCCCGTCCAGGCAGCGCCGCACCCGCTGGCTCTCGAGGTTGGCCTCGACGGCGTCCGCCACGTCGTCGGGCCCGCTGACCGGGTCCGGTGCCACCTTCTGCTCCCGCTGGGCGGCGGAAGTCTCGGACCGGACCCGGTCGAACAGCGCGGCGGTGGGCGATGGTCATCACCCACGACATGGCGCCACCCTTCGCACCGTCAAACCTCGACGCCGTTCGCCACACCTCCAGCAATACCTCCTGCGCGACCTCTTCCGACTGCGCCGGATCCCGGAGCACCCTCTTGATCAGCCCAAAGACCGGAGCGCTGAGATCGTCGTAGACGGTCTCGAACGAAGCGTGATCGCCGCGCGCCACGCAAGCCAGCAGGCCTTCCAGGCCCTGGTCCCTCCCCTCCTCGGGACCAGAGCCCGGACGGGGCTGCCGCATGCGGGGTGTATCCATGACCTCTATTCGAAGCAGATGGCGAAGTGGATGGGTGAAATATTCAGCCAATCTGCGGCCGTGTTGGATCTGAATCTGCATCGTGATGACGAGGCGGAGCCTAACGGGTACTCGGAGCCGGCCAACGCGTAGGGGAGCGGACCGGCCAGGCCGGGCTCCCCGGCGTGCGACCGGTCACGCCCGCGATGATGAACGGCACGTATTCGATCAGCGGCGCCCACGTGGTGTGCGGCAACGTGCAGACCGCGAACGCCACCGTCTACATCATCGACACGGTGCTGATGCCGAAGTCCTGACCATCCAGTTCCCGCCGCACTAGGCTGGCCCGGGTTCACGAGCCCGGGCCAGCCCATTTTCTTGGCCGGTGGTGCACATTTGCATCGGGCTCAGCCGGGGATCCGGGCCAGCATCACGGTGACGTCGTCGTCGTGATGCAGCGACTCGATCAGCGAGTCGCAGGTGTCGGCCAGGGCGCCGTGCTCGCCCGAGATCGCGGCGCGCAGCGCCAGGATGCCCCGCTCGAACGACAGGGTGCGGCTGTCGACCAGGCCGTCGGTGTACAGCGCCAGGACAGCGCCCGGCGGCAGCTTGATCCGGGCCTGGCCGAACAGCCCAGTGCCCAGGCCGACCGGCATGCCCGCGGGCAGCGCCGGGACGTACGTCCGCCCGTCCGGCAGGGCCAGCACCGGCGACAGGTGACCGGCCAGCGACATGGTGCATGACCCGTCCGCCGGATCGATGACCGCGTACACGCAGGTCGCGCACGTGCCATCGGTCAGCGCCGAGGCGCTGCGGTCCAGCCGCCGCATCATCTCCGCGGGGTCCAGGTCGAGATCGGCCAGCGTATGCGCGGCCGCGCGCAGCTGGGCCAGGCGCATCGCGGCCGTGGGCCCGTGCCCCATCACATCCCCGACCACGAGCCCGGTCCGCTCCCCGGGCAGCGTGACGATGTCCCACCAGTCGCCGCCCACCACCTCGCCGGGAGCCGGCCTGGAACGCCAGGCCACCTCGACCACGTCGGGAACCGGCGGCGGCGCGGGGATCAGGCCCTGCTGCAGCGCCCGGCTGTCGCGCTGGTGCCGGGCGAACTCGGCGGCGCGGGCGATCCCGGTTCCCGCGCGCCCGGCCAGGTCGGCGATGACCGCGATGTCGTCGTCGCTGTAGGGGTCCCGGGCACCGCCGCGGGACGTTACCAGCACCCCCGTCACCTCACCGTCGGCGGTGAGCGGCACCGCCAGGAACGCGGCGTGGTGAGAGAGAAGCTCCCGGCCCGCGGGGCGGACCCGCTTCATCGTCGCTGGGTCGGGCCCGCTGAATACCAGCGGGGTGCCATTGGCCAGGCATATGCCGTAGGGCGAATCCACCTGGAAGGCGAACACCTCGCCCGCGGGCAGCACGCTCTCGGCCGGGTGGCCGTCCCGCTCGACGAAACGGCTGGCGAGCCTGCGCGTGACGACCTGCCCGCTGTTCCCGCCGTGCCCGCGCTCCAGGACGAAGACCGCTCCGCCGTCCGAGAACTTCGGCACGATCATCTCCATCAGCAGCCCGGCGACGTCCCCCGCCTCCAGGTCAGCGCCCAGCCACCGCCCGTCCGTGTCCGCATCCGCGCCGCTGGCGCGGCCGGGAAGGCCGGCCATCACGGGCCGCCCGGTTTACGCGCCACCCCGCCGAGCGTGTCGACATGGACGGCGGGGAACGGCGCCGGATCGGGCTGCCACTCCGGTACGGGCACGATGCCGGGCGGCACCAGGTCCAGCCCGCCGAAGAAGCCCGCGATCTCCTCCGCGCTGCGGAGCTGATACGGCACCGCACCGGTCTGGGCGTAGCTCTCGGCCGCGGCGATGTGGGCGCCGCCCACCCGGACGCTGTCGGCGAGGGCCAGGTAACTGCCGGGCGGGAACGCGTCCATCAGCCCGCGCACCACCGACCGGGCCCCGCCGTAGTCGCTGACGTGGCCGAGCACCCCGATCAGCAGCAGCGCCACCGGCCGGGTCAGGTCCAGGGTCCGGGCCGCGGCCTTGAGGATGTCCTCCGGATGGAGCATGTCGGCGTCGACGTAATTACACGCACCCTCCGGGCGGCTGGTGAGCAGGGCCCGGGCGTGCGCGAGCACGAGCGGGTCGTTGTCGACGTAGACGATCCGGCATTCGGGCGCGACGCGCTGGGCGATCTCGTGGGTGTTGTCGACGGCCGGGAGGCCGGTCCCGACGTCCAGGAACTGGCGCACCCCCGGCTGGCCGGCCAGATAGCGGACGGCGCGGGCCATGAAATACCGCCCGGCCCGCGCGGTGTCTACGATGCCCGGGTAGATCTCGCGGTAGGTGTCCCCGGCTTCGCGGTCGACCGGATAGTGGTCCTTGCCACCGAGCCAGTAGTTCCAGATCCGGGCCGAATGCGGCACGGTGGTGTCGATCTTCTGGCTGGGCGGCACCTCGCGCGCGGGACGGTCCTCGGTCACGGTAAAACTCCTGATGAGCTGACAGGCTGCGTTTCAGCAGCCCGGAAGGCGGCCTACCCCGCCGGTGCATTTGTGCGCTTACGTATCTGGGCAAATGCCCAGCCCCGTTAATCGTAACGGCGAAATCCTGCCCTGCGTGCACCATCCTATGGCCGACTGCGGACGATTGCGGCTTTCTTCCGAAGTGCCCCGGGCATTCGCCATTGTTGTTGTCTTGTCCCGATTCGGGGCGAACAACGCCCAGACGGCGATTAGGACAGGTGCGGCACGACTTCGGCGGCGAGGCGCTCCATCTGCGCGGGCTGGTCGAAGAGCGCGGTGAGCAGGATCATCCCGGCGCCCGCGTCGGCCACCTCGCGCAGCCCGCGTACGCAGGCGTCCGGCGGGCCGAGGACCGTGACCGGCAGCAGGCCCGACCCGAACGCCGCGCCGTACACGTCGATCAGCGCGGCGGCCATCCGTTCCCGTGCGCGGCCGGCGTCCTCGTCGACCGCGATGTAGACGCGCTTGGCCACCCGGAATTCCGCCGGGCCAGGGCCGCCGGGGTTGGTGCCATGCTCCGCCAGGGCGGCGCGCAGCACCTGCACCTGCTCGGCGAACCGGGCGGTGGTCGTCGACCCGGCGCCGAAGAACCCGTCGGCCAGCCGGGCCGCCCGCCGCACCGCGGCCGGGGCGCTGCCGCCGATCCACAGCGGCGGGTAGGGCTTCTGGAACGGCTTGGGCTCCATCGTCGCGCCCTTCAGCTGCCAGAAACGCCCGTCCACGGTGGCCTCCGGCTCGGTCCAGCAGGCCTTCATCACCGCGATCCCCTCGGTGAAGCGGGACACGAGATGGTCCGGGCCGATGCCGAACGCCGAAAACGGCCGGCCGTGCCCGCCGGTGCCGAACCCGATCTCGAAGCTGGCCCCGGCTGAGCTGATCCAGCGTGGCGAGGCTCTTGGCCAGCTGAACGGGCTGGTGCAGCGGGCTCACGAAGACCGAGCAGCCGATCCGCAGGCGCTGCGTGCAGGCGGCGGCGAACGTCATCGTCTCCAGCGCACCCAGCTGCGGCCATGGCCCGAGGACCTGCTCCTGCGTCCAGGCGCTGTCGAAGCCGAGTTCCTCGGCGCGCCTTGCGTAGGCGGCGAAGGCAGCGGGGTCGAAGGCGCCGTCGGAACATTGCTGCGGGAGGGAGATCGCGAATTTCACGCCACTGACGATAACCCGGCGGCCCGGCGGGCGCCCCGGCGCCGGCCCTCGTCCGGCACCGGGGCTCACCGCGTCCCGGTCAGACGCTCTTCTGATAGGCGCGGAACGTGGCCACCGAGACGGTCACGCACACCACGGCCAGGGCCAGCAGGCCGGCCCCGCGGACGGCCACCGCAGACCAGCTGGCGCTCGCGTTCAGCGCGTCCCGGCCCGCCTGCACCGCCCAGTTGAGCGGGTTGCACGCGGCGATCGCGCGCATCCAGCCGGGCATCAGGGTGGTGGGCAGGAACGCCGAGGACAGGAACGTCAGCGGCAGCATGAGGAAGACGTTGATCCCGATGATCGCCTCCCGCTGCCGCACCAGCATGCCGATGGTGTTGGACAGCGCCCCGAACACCGTGCCGATCAGGATCGACGCGAGCGCCACGACCGCCACGCCGGCGAAGCCGCCCGGATAGCGCGCCCCGCCGATCAGGCCCAGCACCAGGATGATCACCGTCTGGACGATGGTGGTGACGGCCTGCTCGACCACGTTGGCGTTCATCAGCGCGACCCGGCGGGCCGGGGAGACCAGGAACCGGTTCAGCGTGCCGCGGTCGATCTCCTCCATAGCGTTCATCCCGGCCCACATGTTGCCGTTCATCGCGTTCATCATGACTATGCCCGGGATCAGGTAGTCCAGGTAGGAGGCGCTGGGCCCGCCGGCCCGAACCCCGGGATGTCGACGACCCGCCGGAACAGCTGGCCGAAGAGGAACAGCCAGATCACCGGCTGGACCAGGCCGATCCCGATGAAGGCCGGCTGCCGCAGCACGGCGTGCAGTTTGCGGCCGGTGAGGTACCAGGTATGGCGGAGCGTCGCGCCGATACGGCCGGCCTGGTCTGGGGGACCGAGGGCGGTCAGGTCCGGCGCGGTGATCAGTTCGGTGGTGGTCATGACTGGTTCGCCTCCAGGCTCGGCTCGCCGGGTGTGCTGGCTGAGTAGCGGCGCCCGGTGTGCCGCAGGTACACGTCGTCCAGCGACGGCCGGGCCATGGTCACGGCCGCCGCGGGGGCGCCGGTCCGGTCCAGCGCCGCGAGGATGCCCGGCACGGCGGCCGCGCCGTCGTCGCTCCGGGCGCTGATGTTCCGGCCGGAAACGCGCAGGTCGCGGACGCTGGGCAGCTGGCCGAGCACGCTTTCCGCGCGGGCCGGGTCGGAGTCGGCGGACAGCTCCAGGTGCACGGCGTCGCCGCGCAGGTCGCCCTTCAGTTCGTCCGGTGAGCCCTCGGCCACGACCCGGCCGTGGTCCACGATCGCGAGACGCCCGGCCAGCCGGTCGGCCTCCTCCATGTAGTGCGTGGTGAGCAGGATGGTCATGCCCTCGCCCCCGGACAGCCGGGCGATCTCCTGCCACATCGCGGTCCGCGCCTCCGGATCAAGGCCGGCGGTGGGCTCGTCCAGGAACAGGATCTGCGGACGGTGCACCAGGCCCAGGGCCACGTCGAGGCGCCGCTGCATGCCGCCGGAATACGTCTTGACCAGGCGCCCGGCCGCGCCGGCCAGGTCGAAGCGATCCAGCAGCTCGTCGGCGCGGGCCCGGACGGCCGCGCCGCGCATGCCGAACAGGTGACCCTGCAGGATGAGATTCTCCCGGCCGGTGGCCATCGGGTCGCTGCCGGACTTCTGCGCGACGACGCCGATCACCTGGCGGACCTGGTCGGGGCGCTTGAGCACGTCGAGGCCCTGCACGATGGCCGTGCCCTGATCGGGCCGGGCCAGCGTGGTAAGGATCTTGATGGTGGTCGACTTGCCCGCGCCGTTCGGGCCGAGCAGGCCGAAGATGATGCCGCCCGGGACGGTGATGCTGAGCCCGTCCAGGGCGCGGACGCCCTCCCGGTGCCCGCGGACGGAGTACGTCTTGACGAGGCCCTCCGCCTCGATGGCATTGCGCGCCGCGGCGGGGTTGCCGGCTGCCGTGGTGGCGGCGGGGTTGCCGGCCGCCGTGGTGGCGGGGCTGGCCACGGTAGGTGACATAACGCTATTGCTCCTCCGGTCGGTGGTTCATCGGCTGCACCGAACCGGCCGGCGGAGACATCCCAGGTAACCTGGAGATGCCGCATTGCCGGCCAGCGGTTCGGCGGTGTCGCGGCCCCGGCCCGGTGCTCCGGATCTTGGCGGTGAGGGGGCACCAGCCGGGGTGTCTTTCGTTCAGGTGCTATCCAGGCTCATCGACCTCTCGTCCTGGCCCTGGTTCTCGTCCTGGCCCTGGTTCTCGTCCTGGCCTTGGTTCTCGTCCTGGCCCTGGCCCTGGCCCTCGTCCTGGCCCTGGTTCTCGTCCTGGCCCTGGCCCTGGCTCTCGTCCTGGCCCTGGCCCTCGTCCTGGCCCTGGTTCTCGCCCTGCCTCTGGCCCTGGCTCTGGCCCTGACGGTTGCCAGCGGTGGACGTCCCGCTCGGCGAACACGGCCTGCTCGGCCTGGGCCCAGTCGGTGCTGGCCAGTTCCGCAGGGAACTCCCCCGTCTCGTGCCAGGCGCGCCAGAACTTGAGTTCGGGGAAGGTGCCGTCGGCCAGTTCCCGCATCAGGCCGCGCACCCAATCGGCCTCCGCCCGCTTCATGGCCAGCCCGTGCTCCGTCTCCAGCAGGAAGAGCCGGGGCAGCCGGTGGGCGACGGCATGATCGACGATGCCGGTGGTGGCCGCGATCTCGATCTCCAGGGCCTGTAGCCGCTCCGCGAGCAGCCCGCCCAGCTCATCGGGATGAATCACCGAGACCAGCGAGAGCGCCGCGGTGAACAGCGGGTACTCCTTGACCGGTTCGCTGATCAGCTCGCGGATCCGGTCCTCCAGCTCGCGCTGCCCGTCGTCGGTGAGCCGGTAGACGGTCCGTTCGGGGCGGTGACCCGCCCGCGCCGTGCCCTCCGCCTCGACGAAGCCCCGGCTTTCCAGGTCCTGCACGACGGTGTAGAGCGAGCCGTAACGGATCTTGATCGAGTCGTCCTTGCCACAGTGCCTGAGCAGCCGGGCGATCTGGTACGGATGCATCGGCCCGCTCATCAGCGTGGCCAGCACGGCCAGGCCGAGCGGGTTCGTCAGCTTGCGCCTGCGTGCCATGGGTGTCGCGCCTCGCGTTCGGTGATGCCCTATGACGTATATTCGTATACGAGTATACGTTGACGATGGTCGCGATACAAGTTATATCGCGAGTTGAGTTCGGTCGCTAGGGCTGCGGTAGCGGATCGGCTGGAGGGCGGCATCAGCGCACCTCTGGGACAAGCCGACAGGGACTCGCCAGCGGGCGCCGGAAGATACTTTGGCTACCCTTGCTTGGGCAAGCTAGATTTAGCTTATGCAAGCAAAAATTGAGAAAGGGCCGACGGCTCGGGATGCGGGCGGGACTCGGGGCGCGGGCAAGACCGGGGACAGGGGCGCGACTGAGGACGCGGGCACCACTCAGGGGGCGCGGGCACCATCCGGGACGCGGGCACCATCCGTGACGCGGGCACCATCCGTGACGCGGGCACCATCCGGGACGCGGGCACCATCCGTGACGCGGGCACCATCCGGGACGCGGGCACCATCCGGGACGCGGGCACCATCCGTGACGCGGGCACCATCCGGGACGCGGGCACCATCCGGGACGCGGGCACGACTGGGGGCGCGGCTACGACCCGGGGCGGGGCCAGGGCGCGAGGCAGAGCGGCCGGGCCATCGGTCACGGAGACGGCGCGGCGCACCCAGATCATCGAGGCGACGATCGCCACCATCGCGGATCTGGGGTACGCGAGCGCCTCATTCGTTCAGATCGCGGCGCGCGCGGGGCTATCGAGCACCGGCCTCATCTCCTACCACTTCGCCGGGCGTGACGAGCTGATCGACCAGGTCGGCCAGCAGATCGTGAGCGCGATAACGGCCTTCATGACCGAGCGAATGGCGGGCGTCACCAGCGCGACCGATGCCCTGCACCGCTACATCGACGGCAACATCGCCTTCATCGAGTCGCACCGGGCGGAGATGAAGGCACTGCTGGAGATCTTCCTGAACGGCGGATTCCACTACGACGCCGACACCGACCGGACGGTGACGTCCGCGGTGGAAGACATCCTGCGGGCCGGCCAGGCGAGCGGGGAGTTCCGCCCGTTCGACGTCACCGTGATGGCGACGCTGATCCAGCGGGCGATCGACGGCCTCCCGTTCCTGCTGAGCAGCCAGCCCGGCTTCAACACGCGGATGTACGCCACCGAAGTCGTGACCGCGATCGACCTCGCGACCCGGGGGTCCCGATGACCGCGCCATTTCGTTCGGCCGGCCCAGATACGGCAGCGGCACCCCAGCCGGCCCCGGCGCCTGGTCCGGCCGCGCCGCCCGGCCTGGCTCGCACGGCCGGCACGCTCGTGCTCAACGTCGTCGCGCCCATCGTGCTCTATTACTCCCTGCACGCGGCGGGCGCCTCGAACCTGGTGGCCCTGGCCGTGATTCTTCCTGGGACAGTCTTGACTACTCCCCGCCCTGAAGGACGGGGATTCTAGCCTTCGCAGGCTGGGGTTCCTGTTTCACAGCCGACCGCACCCGGGAGGACCGAAGTGTCTGACATCAGCTCCGCAGGCATCGCCGGGGTTGCCCCCGGCTACGGCAAGACCTGCCGCAAGTATGTTCTTCGCCGCGTTGATGTCCCGGTCATGGCGGGTACGGCAGGACGGGCACGTCCAGTACCTCGTCTTCAAGCTCAGTTCAGCGAGCAGATGCCCGCACGCCGAGCACGTCTTCGAGCTGGGGTACCAGCGGCCGATCACGATCAGGTGCCGCCCCGCCCTGGCCGCCTTGTACGCCAGCATCTGGCGGAAGGTGCCCCACCCGCAGTCGGAGATGGCCTTGGCCAGCGACCGGTTGCGGACCATGTTCTGCACGGCCAGGTCCTCGATCACGATCACGTCATGATCGCGGACCAGGGCCGCCGAGGTGCGGTGCAGGAAATCGGTGCGGGACGCGCGGACCTTCCGGTGCGCGCGGGCGACCTTCGCCTTGCCCGGCTGACCGGGACGGTTAACCTGACTGTGCCGCTGGCCACGCTGCTGGGCTTTACTGACGCACCGGGCGAACTCGGCGCGTTCGGGCCCGTCACCGCTTATACGGCCCGCGAGATCACTTCGGCGGCGCTGAAAGCCCCGGCCGTCCGCTGGTGCCTGACGGTAATCAGCGACAATGGTGAGCCAGTTGGTCACGGCTGTGCCCGGCCCCGGGTCCGCCGACGACGCGCGGCAGCCAGAGAATCAGTCGCCGGGGAATCCGGGGAATGGGCCTTTACCGTGAAACTCCGCGCGCTCGCCGCGGCTGACTGCCGCCATGAGCGGGAAAGCAGCAATTACCGGCCGCCTCCATCGCTACGGCACCTTATGCAAATCCGTAATCAGCGGTGTACCTATGCTGGATGCCGCATAGCCGCCGCTAGATGCGACGATGATCACACGATTCCCTATGACAAAGGCGGTCGAACCTGCGAATGCAACCTCGGCCCCCTATTGGCCCCCTATGCCGTCGTCACCACCAAGTCAAACAGCTGGAAGGGTGGCGGCTCGAGCAGCCCGAACCTGGTGTTCTCGCCTAGGTAACTCCGTCGGGCTGGAAATACTTCACCGGCCCCACGATGTACGCCACCTGACCTAGAGCGATCGAATTAGTCGCCGATATGGTCATACTGAAAGCACGCGGTTGTCACGGCGAGGATGGGGGCGCACGATGAAGTTTCGCGGGGTTGTTGAACTGCACAGAAAGACAGCGACGCGGATAGCCGTCCCTGAAGATGTCGTCACCGGCCTCGGCGGCGGTAAGCGCCCGAAGATCCGGAACACCACGCCGGGTCGAACAGGTGTTTGACATTGCCCCTAGTGATCCGAGATGGTTGGGATCACGTCATCGAACGTCAGCCATCCGGGAGGAGCCGATCGTGGGCCAGAAGACCGTCCGATTCAGCGACTTGAGCGGGCAGCTCATTACCGAAGACGACGCGCTGGCGCGCATCGTCGTGCATGACCACCCTGAGCTCGGGGACAGCCCGGTGGAAATCGAGGCGCTGACCGACGAGGCCATCACCATTGAGAAGGCAGCGCTTCGGGTGGCCATCGTTGAGCTGCACCTCCCGGGTGAGGAGGAGCCCCGCCGGGTTGTGGTCGACGCTGAGACCTTTGACGGGCTGGCGACCGACACGCCGATGAACGAACTCCTGATCTCGGCCCGCCCAGCGCGCCCAGCCCGCCAGACGCGGCGGGGCACCCGGGCATCCAGCGGGACCGCCACGGCCACTGGGACTGTGACGGGCACTCCGTCCGCCACGGGCACGGCGACCACCGCACCCACAACCACCACCACACCCACAACCACCACCGGCACCCACAACGGCCACGGCACCCACAACGGCCACGGCACCCACAACGGCCACGGCACCCACAACGGCCACGGCACCCACAACGGCCACGGCACCCACAACGGCCACGGCACCCATTGCGACCACGAGCGACGGCGGCGGACGGGTCAGCTACGCGACGCTGGAGCACGCGGGCGAGCCGCACAAGGGCAAGACGACCGACGCCGAGAAGCAACTCGTCCGCGACCACTTTGAAGAGATCAACGACCGGCTCGTCGCCCAGGGCCTGCGCACCATCAGCCTGGACGACCCCGAGCATGTCGGGCGTTACGGCCTGCAGGACCTGGCCGGCGAGCTGGTAGCCGGTCAGGAGGCACTGCCGATCAAGGAGCTGACGAGCGAGCCGGCCGAGGACATGCTGACGGACGACGACGAAACGGAGCTGGCTAGCTAAGGGGCCGCCTCGCCGGCCGGCTAGCTGCGGACGCCTTCGGGTGCGAGTGTGCGCCGGGCTACCCTGAAGTAGCAATTGTGCTGCTTGCAATGGCCGGAGGAATCGTGGATCTGCCGAACGAGCTCACGGTGGTACTGGACGGCAAGTGGGGCGGATTGCTCCGGGAGCTGCGGGTCCAGATGGCCGGAGTCGAGGTGCGCGATGGCTCCGGCCTGATTCCCGGCCCGTATTTGGGTACGCCGTCACTCGATGGCGGCGAGGTCGCTGGCTGAGGGCCGCGTTTCTTTATCGAGGGTGGTGACGACGGCGAAGGACTCGGGCGGCATCTTCAGGACGTGGCCCGAGTGGGTCACCTCCGCCGACGCCAGCAGGACGACGCCGACCGCCCGGTCCAGCCGGATGTTATCGACCTCGCCGGCCAGGTTGCAGGCCAGCCGCAGCGTGCCCCGGTGCAGCACCAGCCATCGCTCGCCGGGACCGGTCTCCACCGCGAACTGATCCAGCCGCGGGTCGGCGAGCTCAGGATGCTGGTGGCGCAGCGCGATCAGCCCCCGGTACAGCTCCAGCATGAAGCGGTGTTCCGGGGCGAAAGGCTCCTTCCAGTCCAGCGTGCTCCGTTCGACGGTCTCCGGTGACAGCGGATCGGGGATCTCCTCCTCGCCCCAGCCGAAAGCCTCGAACTCCGCCCGGCGCCCGTTGCGCACGGCCTCGGCCAGGGCGGGGTCCGGGAACGACGCGAAGAACTGCCACGGAGTGCTCGCGGCCCATTCCTCGCCCATGAAGATCATCGGCGTGTAGGGCGAGCAGAAGATGATGGCCGCCCCGCAGGCGACCCGGCTGGGGCGCACGGTCGCCGACAGCCGGTCGCCCTGGGCGCGGTTACCGACCTGATCATGGGTCTGCAGGTAGCACACGAACCGGCTGCCCGGGATCCGGCGGACATCCACCGGCCGCCCGTGGGTCCGGCCGCGGAACGACGACCAGGTGCCGGCGTGGAAATAGGCCGAACGGAGCGTGGTCGCGAGCGCTCCCGGGGCGGCGAAGTCCCGGTAGTACCCCTGCGTCTCACCGGTCAGCTTCACGTGCAGAGCGTGATGGATGTCGTCACACCACTGGGCGCCCAGCCCGTATCCACCCGCTTCCCGGGAGGTCACGAGCTTAGGATCGTTCAGATCAGATTCGGCGATCAGGCTGAGCGGCCGCCGCACCCCTGCCGACAGCGCGTCGGCCGCGGCGGCCAGTTCCTCCAGCAGCGGGATGGCGCGGCGGTCCTCGATCGCGTGCACCGCATCCAGCCTGAGCCCGTCGACGTGAAAATCGCGCAGCCAGCCGACCGCGTTGTCGATCACGTAGCGCCGGACCTCATCGGAGCCGGGGCCGTCCACGTTGAGCGCGGCGCCCCACTGGTTCTGGCCGGAGAAGTACGGGCCGAAGCGGTCCAGGAACGCGCCGGACGGGCCGATGTGGTTGTAAACGACGTCCAGCACCACGCCCAGGCCCCGGGCGTGGCAGGCGTCCACGAAGCGCTTGAACCCGTCCGGGCCGCCGTAGGGCTCGTGCACCGCCCCCCACAGCACGCCGTCGTAGCCCCAGCCGAACGTACCGTCGAACGCGTTGACCGGCATCACCTCGATCAGGTCGATGCCCAGGTCGGCCAGGTAGTCCAGCCGCTCGATCGCCGAGTCGAACGTCCGCCCGGGCGTGAAGGTCCCGATGTGCAGCTCATACAGGACCGATCCGGGCAGCGCGCGGCCCGTCCAGCCGGCGTCGGTCCAGCGGAAGGCGGAGTGGTCGTAGCTCCGGGACGGCCCGAATACCCCGGACGGCTGCCACTGGGAGCGGGGATCAGTCAGCGGCGTGTCGTCATCGTCGAGCAGGTAGGCGTAGTCGGTGCCGGGGAGGAGCGGCTCGGGCGCGTGCCACCAGCCGCCGTCGCCGCGGGACATCTCGAAGGTCTCGCCGGCTGCGCGGATGCGGACCCGGTTCCGGTCGGGGGCCCACGCTGAACCGGGGATCACTGGGCGCGCGTTCATTGGTCACCTCCGACCAGGAGGGCAACGGGATAGCGGCTGAGCAGGCGATCCAGCGAAACGGTCCCAGCCGGGACCGTTTGGCCGGTAAGAACGTCCGTCCGCTCCCCCGGCGTCGGGCCCGTCCGGCAGGGGCAGGAAGGTCCCCCGCCAGCCGCCGGTGCGCTGCAGGGTCAGCGGGAGGCGGGTGGCCACAGCGACCAGGCGGCCGCCGCCCCGCGCGAACGCGACAACGTGACCGGCGCCCGGGCCCACGGCCCAGAGCGGGCGGTAGCCGTCGAAAAGGTCTGGCCGGTCCCGGCGCAGCCGCAGGGCCCGTGTCACCACCAGCAGCTTGGCCGCACCGGACTCGTCCACGTCGGGCTGCCAGCCAGCGTCGATGCGCGCCAGCAGTTCCCGGCGCTGGGCGAAGTCGACCGGACGGCGGTTGTCCGGGTCGACCAGCGACAGGTCCCACAGTTCGCTGCCCTGGTAGAGATCGGGCACGCCGGGCATGGTGAGTTGAACGAGCTTCTGGCCCAGCGAGTTTGACCAGCCGGGCGGGCGCACCAGCGCGACGAAGCCGGCCACGTCCGCGGCCAGTTCCTCGTCCGCGAGCACCGCCTTCGGCCAGGCGGCCACGGCCGCGTCGAACTCCGGGTTGGGCTCGATCCAGCTGGTCTCGATCTTGGCCTCGCGCGCCGCCTTTTCCAGGTACGCCGGCCATCCGTTCCGTGGTGATGGGCCACGCGCCGACCAGTGACTGCCACGCGAGCAGGTTGAGCGCGGGCTCCGGGAGGCAGGCGCGGGCCGACCACCGGCGCACTGCGTCCGTGAATTCGCCGGGCACCTCGGACAGCACCGCCAGCCGGGCCCGCACGTCCTCCGAGCGCTTGGTGTCGTGGGTGGACAGCGTGGTCATCGAGTGGGGGTGGTCGCCGGCGGCGGCCCGCCGGGCCCGGTGGTGGAACTCCTCCGGCGGCACGCCGAACCGTCCCGGATCCCCGCCGACCTCGTTCAGCGCGATGAACCGGTTGTAGCGGTAGAAAACCGTGTCCTCTTCGCCCTTGGCCATCACCATCGCCGCAGTCTGCTGGACGCGCTCGGCCAGTTCGCCGTCCCGGTCGCCGGTCATCTGCCGCACCAGGGCCTCGATCGGCCCGGCCAGCTCGGGCGACCACCGGGTCGCCTCAGCGGCGGCCGCCTGCAGCGCGTCCGCCTCACCGTCGGCCAGGTAGGAACGGTAGACGGGGAAGCAGGCGAGCAGTTCGATCACGACTTGCTCGGCCTGCCCGGGCTCGATCTGCTGCGCCGGGACGACCCGGCCGACGACCCGCGCGATCCGCCGCACCTCCGCACGCAGGATGTCCTCGGCCACCCACCATTTGGCGGTGTAGTCCATCTCGCGCAGGTCCTGGTCGCCGCATTCCTCATCGGCGAACGCGGTGAGCGCCGGTTCGCCGGCATCGTCCACGAACAGCCCGCAGACGAGCCGGAGAGCGTCATAGCCGGTCGTGCCGTCCACCGGCCACCGGGCCGGCAGCGCTTCGTCCGGGCCGAGGATCTTCTCCACCACCAGCCACGCCGACGGCGCCTCCGCCGCCAGCCGGCGCAGGTAGGCCCCGGGATCGGCGAGGCCGTCGGGATGATCGACGCGCAGTCCGGTCACCTGCCCCGCGGCCACCCAGCCGAGCACGGTGGCGTGCGTGGCCTCGAAGACCTCGGGGTCCTCGACCCGCACGGCCGCGAGCGTGGTGATGTCGAAGAAGCGGCGGTAGTTCAGCTCGCTGTTCGCGCGGCGCCAGTCCGCGAGCCGGTAATGCTGCCGCTCGTGCACCTGCTGCGGCGTGCCGCCCTCGGTGCCCGGGGCGATGGGGAACCGCAGGTCGTGGTAGGCGAGCTGGCCGTCAATGATCGTCAGGTCGGCGACCGCGCCGGCGTCGGCGAGGACCGGCACCATGATCGGCGCGCGATCCCAGTCGATGTCGAAGAACCGCGCGTACGGCGATTCGCGGCCCAGCCGGAGCACGTCCCACCACGCCGGGTTGGCCGCAGGGACCGCGATGCCCATGTGATTGGGCACGATGTCGGCGACCAGGCCCAGGCCCGCGTCCTTGAGCGCATCCGCCAGGCGCGTGAACCCTTCCTGGCCGCCCAGGGCGGGGCTGGCCCTGGTGGGGTCGACCACGTCGTAACCATGGGTAGAACCTGGCGCGGCGGCCAGCACCGGTGAGGTGTACATCGCGCCGGCACCGAGGTCGCGCAGGTAGGGGATCAGCTCCGTGGCCCCGGAGAACGTCAGGTTCGGCCCGAGCTGGACCCGGTAGGTGGAGGCCGGGGGCGTCGCTCGGCCGGCTCGCTGCGCTGGAGCACGACCAGGGACCGTCCGGTGACCTTGAGCGTGGCCTTGGCTTCCACGGTCCGGGCCCCCTCCAGGACGTCGAAGCCGGTGCCCATCGCGACCGCGCCGAGCGGCGGGCCCAGGGCCCCCAGACCGCCCACGCCGGCCGGCACCTCGCCCGACGCGGTGTCCAGCACGACGGCCCACTTCTGGCCGTAGTCGCTGCTCGGCAGCACCATGTCCACGTCCTCGGGGGCGGCGTTGAAGCACAGCAGGAACGAGCCGTCGGTGACCTGCTCACCTCGCGCGTCCACGTCGGTGATGGCCTGCCCGTTCAGGAAGACCGTCAGGCAGCGGGCGATGTCGGTATCCCAGTCCGCATCCGCCATCTCCGTCCCGCCGGCACTGAACCAGGCGATGTCACCGAGGGTGTCATCGTGCCGGCCGGGCTGTCCCGCGAAGAACCGCCGGCGCCGGAACACCGGGTGCGCCCCGGCGGAAGTCCGACAGTGCCGCGGTGAACGCCATCAGGTCGGCGTTCGGCTCGGCCCGCGACCAGTCGACCCAGGACACTTCATTGTCCTGGCAGTAGGCGTTGTTGTTGCCCTGCTGGGTGCGGCCGATCTCGTCGCCGCCGAGGATCATTGGCACGCCCTGCGACAGCAGCAGCGTCCCCATCAGGTTGCGCTGCTGACGGTGCCGCAGTTCGAGCACGGCCGGGTCGTCGGTGTCGCCCTCGGCGCCGCAGTTCCACGACCGGTTGTCGTCCGCGCCATCCCGGTTGCCCTCGCCGTTGGCCTCGTTGTGCTTGCCGTTGTAGGCGACGAGATCGTACATGGTGAAGCCGTCGTGCGCGGTGACGAAGTTGATCGACGCGTACGGCCGCCGGCCGTCGTGCTGGTACAGGTCCGAGGAGCCGGTGATGCGGGACGCGAACTCGCCGAGGGTGGCGGGCTCGCCGCGCCAGAAGTCGCGGACCGTGTCCCGGTACTTCCCGTTCCATTCGGTCCACAGGGGTGGGAACTGGCCGATCTGGTAACCGCCGGGACCGACGTCCCACGGCTCGGCAATGAGCTTGGACTGGCTGATGACGGGGTCCTGCTGGACGACGTCGAAGAACGCCGCCAGCCGGTCGACGTCGTAGAACTCGCGGGCCAGGGTCGCGGCCAGGTCGAAGCGGAAGCCGTCGACGTGCATCTCGGTCGCCCAGTAGCGCAGCGAGTCCATGATGAGCTGGAGCGAGTGCGGATGCCGGACGTTCAGCGAGTTGCCGGTGCCGGTGTAGTCCATGTAGTACTGCGGGTCATCGTCCATCAGCCGGTAGTACGCGGCGTTGTCGATGCCCCGGAAGGACAGCGTGGGCCCCAGGTGGTTGCCCTCGGCGGTGTGGTTATAGACCACGTCCAGGATGACCTCGATGTCCGCCTCGTGCAGCGCGCGGACCATCGCCTTGAACTCCTGCACCTGGTTCCCGTCGCCGGCCGCGGCGTAGGCAGCGTGCGGGGCGAAGAAACCGATGGTGTTGTAGCCCCAGTAGTTGTGCAGGCCGCGTTCTTCCAGCACCTTGTCGTCGAGGAACTGGTGCACGGGCATCAGTTCGACCGCGTTCACGCCCAGCCGGGTCAGGTGCTCGATGACGGCGGGATGGGCGATGCCCGCGTAAGTCCCGCGCAGTTCCTGGGGCACGCCCGGGTGGCAGATGGTCAGGCCCTTGACGTGGGCCTCGTAGATGACCGTCTCATTGTACGGAATCCGCGGCGGCCGGTCGTTGATCCAGTCGAAGAACGGGTTGACCACGACGCCCTTGCACATGTGCGCCGCGGAGTCGTCGTCGTTCCGCTCGTCCGGTGCGCCGAAACGGTAACCGAACAGCGACTCGTCCCAGTCCAGGCCGCCGCTGACCGCCTTGGCGTACGGGTCGAGCAGCAGCTTGGCCGGGTTGCAGCGCAGACCCTGGCCGAGATCGTACGGCCCGTGCACGCGGTAGCCGTACTGCTGGCCGGGCCCGACATTGGGCAGGTAGCAATGGTGCACGAAGCCGTCCGTCTCGTTGAGGCGGATCCTGGTCTCCTTGCCGTCGCTGTCGAACAGGCACAGCTCGATGAACTCGGCCACCTCGGAGAACAGCGCGAAGTTGGTGCCCGCACCGTCGTAGGAGGCGCCGAGGGGATAGGACGTGCCAGGCCACGGCGGCATGGGTGACTCCTTGGCGTCAGGCCGCCCGGGCGGCCGGTGCTGAGGGGGAAGCTTAGGCCGGCCCGGCCGGCCCGCACCGGGCGGACCGAGTTAGCGGGGCCGGCGCTCGGCCAGGTGGGGGGCCAGTGCTCGGCGAGATGGAGCGGCTAAGGAACCTACCGCGCGCGTCGCACCGACATCTACGCCCGGGTTCACGACCGAGCCGGTGTCCCCCGCCAGGTGGCCTTCCTGGCCGGCCTGCAGCGACGGATCACCGGCGAGCACGGTGCCGCTCATCATACCAATTAGTTCAAGCCCAGGCCACCCGGGGCGGCCGCGGACGAGCCGGCCAGCAGGGCGGCCCTGATCTTCCCGGCGTAGGCACTGGCCGGGTGACTGGCGTCATACGGATGGCGCGGGCCGAGCCAGAAACGCAGGCCGTCCTTGCGGTTACGCGGAATGACGTGCAGGTGCAGGTGCGGCACCGACTGGCTGACGACGTTGTTGATGAGGATCATCGACCCGGCAGCGCCCAGGCCGGTCTCCACCGCGCGCTCCAGCCGCTGCGCCTCCAGGAAGAACTCCCCCACCCGGTCGGCCGGGAGATCGCTGAGCAGCCGGACGTGGATTTTCGGCACGAGCAGGGTGTGCCCGCGGAACAGGGGCCGGTGATCGAGGAACGAGATGAGGTGGCCGGTCTCGTGGATGATCTCCGCCTTCTTTTCGCCCCTGATGATGGCGCAGAACACGCACGCCGCACTGTCTTGCGGCACTGGATCTTCACGCACTGAGGCTTCCGGCACTGGCTCATGCTAGGCGAGGGTAGGGTGACGGTTGTGCCGAGCCGCAGTGATCTGGAGGCCATGTCCTCCCATGAGCTTCACGATCT
Organism: uncultured Actinomycetes bacterium; assembly: GCA_963809975.1. GTDB lineage: Bacteria > Actinomycetota > Actinomycetes > Streptosporangiales > Streptosporangiaceae > Bog-532. The sequence continues at coordinate 32,263 of CAWELT010000011.1, read as the reverse complement.
GGCCATGCGCCGCGCCCTGCATCACGCGGACGTCGGGTTCCTGTGGACGCTGCTGCGGGAGATCCCGGCGGCCGAGGCGATCGAGGGTAACCCGGGGCGCTCCGGCGCCGACATGTACCGGATATCGGCGCTGATCACCGACGCGCTCGGCTCCGGCGAGGGGAAGACCGCGGACGCGCTGCGGCCCCTGTACCTCGACTACCTGGAAAAGCACAGCAAGTAGTTAGGTCGCACTGTTGATAGTGGGATCAAACCGGTAGCCGACCCGGTGCTCCGTCGTGAGGCACAGGCCGTACACCGGGCCGAGTTTGCGCCGCAGCCGGCTGACGTGCACGTCAACAGTCCGGGTGCGACTTCGGGTCCTGGCCCCAGACCTGGGCGAGCAGGTCGGCGCGGCTGACGACCTGACCGGACGCGCGCTCAGGAACGCAGCAACTCGAACTCCTGGTAGGTGAGCTCACCTCTTCCCCGTCAGCCAGGCGCAGCGACGGCGTGGTCGACGACAGCCGCCGTCCGTAGGCGTCAGTGGAGGCGGCCGTGGGATGGTGTAGCCGACGATGCCAGTGAGGTGTCCGTGCCGGGGATCGGGACACCGCCAGCAGCGTGCCCTCCGGGCCCCGTCCCTGCGGGCCCATCCTGGCCCACCGGGCCTGGTCCCGGCTGCGTCCGGGCGGCGACGAGCAGGTTGGACGGCATGGGTGACTCCTTCGCATCAAAGCGGCCCCTTCAGGTACGGAAAGCACCCCGGTTCGGGATGCCCCGCGACACTGGGCGCTGGCGACGCGGACAAAGTCCACATGGCCGCGCCGCGCCAGGCGCGCCGAAGTAGTCACAAGGCAGTATCCTACTAAACGGGTCTATTTAATCAAGATAAATCGCCGGACGGCCTCCCGCTCTACCGCCGCCCTCGGCGTGCTTACTCGAAGCTGGCGCCGTCCGGGAGCGCGCCGCCGTACCAGGCTTCGATGATCTGGCGGGCGATCGAGACCGGGGGCGGCAGGGCCAGCTGGCGCGCCTGGAGGCTCTCGAGGAGTTCCTCGCGGGTGTGCCAGTGCGCGTCGCCGATCTCCTCGGCGTCGACCCGGATGTCCTGGCCGCCCTCGGCGAACGCATGGAAGCCGAGCATCAGGCTCCTCGGCATCGGCCACGGCTGGCTGCCGAGATAGGTGACCCGGCCGACCGTGATGCCGGCTTCCTCGCTGACCTCACGGATGACCGCGTGCTCGGCCGACTCCCCCGGATCGACGAAACCGGCCAGGATGGACACCCGTCCCTCCGGCCACGCCTTGTTATGGGCCAGCAGGCAGCGGTCGGCGGTGTCGGTGACAAGCATGATGACGGCGGGATCGGTACGCGGGAAATGCTCGGTACCGTCGTTCGGGCAGGTAGTCGAGTGCCCCCGGGGTTCACCGTGGTCGGCGTGCCGCAGATCGGGCAGTGCGTGTGGGTCTCATGCCAGTTCGCGAGCGCGACCGCGTGGGTAAGCAGCCCGGCGTCCCGATCGCCGAGCAGCGATCCCACCTGGCGGAGCGAACACGGGCGTACGCTGGCTGCCGTCCGCGCGCGCGCTGCCCGTCCATGGGGACGCTGATCCAGCGGCGCGTCCACGCCGAAGTACACGACACCGTCGGCGTCGACCCCGAGCAGGAAGCGGACGCCGGGAGGCGCCTCGGCCGGGGAGACGAACACCAGGTCCGCGCGGCCCTCGGCGAACCGTACCAGCGCCATCCCGGAGCGGACCACCAGCACGCGGGTGCGCGGATCGGCCCACGCCGCGGCCAGCCAGGCCGGGTCGAACCGGCGTTCGGTGGCCCGGTCGACGGTCTCGCGGGCCAGCGCCAGCCGGCCGAGTCCCCGGTCGCCCGTCACGGACGCGGCTCGCGCGCTCCCGAGCTAGCTCCGGCGGCGGCCGCGAGCTCCTCCCACAGGTACGCGGCGGCCTCGGCGCCCTTGAGCAGGAGGCCCATTTCCACCTTCTCGTTCGGCGCGTGGATGCGATCGGAGTCGAGACCGACCGCGATGAAGACGAGCGGTGCGCCGAGGATCTCCGCGAGATCGGCCTCGGGCCCGCTGCCACCCTCCCGGGTGAACAGGATCGTCCCGTCCGAAAGCCCGGCCCATCGCGCGGCGCCCGGCGCGGACCGCGGGCGAGTCGATCGGCGAATGGGACGCCCGCGCGCCCGGACCGCCGAAGGTCACCGTCGCCTCGATACCGGGCGGGGTGCGGGCGGACACGTACTCGCGCAGCGCCTCCGCCACGTCGGCCGGGTCCTGGTCCGCGACGAGCCGGAACGAGAGCTTGGCGTGCGCCGCCGCGCGGGATGATCGTCTTCGTGCCGGGCCCGGTGTGGCCGCCCCACATCCCGTTGATCTCGGCCGTCGGGCGGGCCCAGATCCGTTCCAGGGTCGTGAAGCCCTTCTCCCCGGAGGCGGCACGGCTGCCGCCGCGCCTCCGCGAGCCAGGTCTTCTCGTCGAACGGGAGCCGGGCGAACAGGTCGCGTTCGGCGCCGCTGAGCGGGAGCACGGAATCGTAGAACCGCGGCAGCGTCACCCGGCCCGTCACGTCGTGCAATCCGGCCAGCAGCGCGGCGAGGGCGTGCAGCGGGTTGGGTACCGCTCCGCCGAACGATCCCGAATGGAGGTCGCGGTCTGGTCCGGCCAGATCGATCTGGGCGTCGAGCAGCCCTCGCATCCCGGTGCACATCGACGGGACCTCTTCGGACCACATCGTGGTGTCGGTGACCACGATGACGTCGCAGCCGAGCCGGGCCCGCTCTCGCCGCAGCAGGCCGGCGAAGTTCGGCGAGCCGGATTCCTCCTCGCCCTCGATCAGCAGCTTGAGCGTGACCGGCGGCGCCGCACGGCCGGACGCGGCCAGGCTGGCACTCACCCCGAGCGCGTGGAAGAGCACCTGGCCCTTGTCGTCCGAGGCGCCGCGCCCCAGCAGCCGGCCGCCCTCTTCGGCCGGCTCGAACGGTGGGTTACGCCATTCGTCCAGCGGCTCAACCGGCTGCACGTCGTGATGGCCGTAAACCAGCACGACCGGGGCGGACGGGTCCCCAGCGGGCCATTCGGCGAAGACGGCGGGCTGCCCGGAACCGGGGGCGGCCTCCCCTGTCTCCCAGATCTCCGTCACGGGAAACCCGGTGTCCCGCAAACGAGCCGCGAGCCACTCCGCGGATTTCCGCACATCATCGCGGCGCGCGGGATCCGCAGAAATCGATGGGATGGCCAGCCACGCCTTGAGATCGGTGAAAAAACCGGTCGCGTTCGCCTCGACGTAGGTACGGGCATCCATGAGGCAACTCTAGCCAGGCCGGCCTGATCACCCGCTGCCGCGCCGGCCCGGCACCGCGGCTGGCCGGTGCGCTGTTATCGCCGGATATTGACCACGCCGTGCGCGGCGTGCGGCGACACGCCCCCGGCCCGGCAAGCCCGCACCCAGGCGATCCCGCACGCGGCAGCGCCATTGCCCTTGGCCGGGCCGATACGGCTCAGCACGGTGACCGAAATCAGGATCATGAACATCACGAACGCCGCTATGGCCACCGGAGCGAAGCGGACCACCCGGGACGGGGGATGCAGCAACCGCTCGCGCATGGGCATCGCCTCGTGGAACGTGAGACGGTTGAAGCGGGCGAGCGTGGCCGCCAGCTTCGGGTCCGAACCGTGGAGCGCCCGTTCGATTTGGCCCAGCAGGCGCTGCTCATTCGGTCCAAGGCCCATCGGCTACCTCCGGATAAATCCTGCTGGAGGTACCGCGGGCCGACGCATCGTCAGCATGGTTCCCTTCAGCGTCATGAAACACATCGGCAAACCAGCGGCTCCCACACTGCGGCCAGAGCATCGCGCGGAGCTGCCGTCAACCGGTGCGGGAAACTCGCCCACTCGCCGCGATGATGTCCGCTCAGTGTACGGGCTGGCTCGCCCCCGCCGCGCCAGCGGTGACGTAGGAGCGGCGCGTTCCGGCCAGATGCACCTTACGGCGGCGGCGGACCGCAGCCGCGAGCCGGCCGAGGACCTCCGCGGTGGTGCCGATGTCCATGCACGTGTCGGTAATGCTCTGACCGTAGACCAGCGTGCCCGGATCGCCCGGCGCCTGGTTCCCGGCCTCGATGAAGCTCTCCAGCATCACCCCGACCATGCCCTGCTCGCCGGAGGCGATCTGGTCCGCCAGCGCGTTCGCCACCGCAGGCTGGCGGCGGTGATCCTTCGCACTGTTGTCGTGGCTGGCGTCGACCATCAGGCGCCGGGGCAGCCTGGCCCGGGTGACCGCGTCCAGGGCGGCCGACACATCACCGGGGTAGTAGTTGGGCCCGGAGCGGCCGCCGCGCAGGATGATGTGGCATTCGCTGTTCCCGGCCGTGGTGACCACGGCCGCGGCGCCGGCCGGCGTGACGCCGAAGAACGTGTGCTGGGCCGCGGCCGCCCGGCACGCGTCGATCGCCACCTGAACGTCCCCGTCGGTCCCGTTCTTGAAGCCGACCGGCATCGACAGCCCGGAGGCGAGCTGGCGGTGCACCTGGCTCTCCGTCGTCCGCGCGCCGATCGCGCCCCAGGCCACGGCGTCCGCGATGTACTGCGGGGTGACCGGGTCCAGCCATTCGCAGCCGACCGGCAGGCCAAGCTCCACCACGTCCAGCAGCAGTCTCCGCGCGGTACGCAGGCCGCGGTGCACGTCGTAGCTGCCGTTCAGGCCCGGATCGTTGATCAGGCCCTTCCATCCGGTCACCGTGCGCGGTTTCTCGAAGTACACCCGCATCACGATCAGCAGCTCATTCTCCAGCGAGCGCCGCAGCTCAGCCAGCTGGCGCGCGTAGTCCATCGCGGCGAGGGGGTCGTGGACCGAGCAGGGGCCGACCACGACCAGCAGGCGGTCATCGGCCCCATCCAGTACCGCGCGAACATCCGCGCGGCCCTGCTCAATGGTGGTCGCCCGGGCCTGTCCCAGCGGAAGCTCCTGCAACAGCGCCGCGGGCGCCAGCAAGGGTTCGTAATCCAGGATGCGTGTATCGCTCGTGTGGTGGGGCATCGCGTGTCTCCTTAATCACAAGGACCGGACACCCGCGCCCCGGGAGCCAGTCAGCCCGTACATGACAAAGACAGAGGCAGTTGCCTCTGTCTTCCTGGCTCCAGGTGCGTGGTCAGCGCTGGTGGACGCGGCTGGCTACACCTGGAGCCAGCGGAAAGCGCCAATACCATTGCGACATGCCAGTCATGTTACACGCTGATTCCCTGCTTCCGCATCCACCCCACAATTTCGGAGGCGTCCCATGCTCGTCGCGTTTTCTGTCACACCGCTCGGCACCGGCGAAGGCGTCGGGGACATCGTCGCGGAGGCGGTCCGGGTGGTCCGCGAGAGCGGCCTGCCCAACCGGACCGATGCGATGTTCACCACCCTGGAGGGCGACTGGGACGAGACCATGGCCGTCGTCAAGCGGGCGGTGGACGCGGTCGCGGCCCGGGCTCCCCGGGTCAGCCTGGTGCTCAAGGCCGACCTGCGCCCGGGCGTCACGGACGGCCTCACCTCCAAGGTCGAGGCCGTCGAGCGGTACCTGCGTTCCTGAGCCGCTGCGGCACCCACCGCGCCGCCACGCCAGGTGGCGCGCCCAGGCGCCGGCCGGAACGACGCGGACCTGATCAGGCAGTGGCCGGGACGGCCTCGATGAGCGCGGCGAGCCCCGCCTCGCCGAGCAGGTCGGCGGGGCGGACGGTAAGGTCGCTCCGGACGTAGTGGAACGCGGCGCGGACCTGCTGCACCGGGACACCGGCCAGGGCGGCCCAGGCCAGCCGGTAGGCCGCGAGCTGGACCGCGACGGCGTGCCGTTCGGCGGCCGAGGCGGGCGGCTGGCCGGTCTTCCAGTCGACCACGTCGAACGTGCCGTCGCCGGCGTCGTCGAAGACCGCGTCGATCCGCCCGCGGACCAGCCGGTCCCCGATCAGCGTCTCGAACGGGACCTCGACCTCACGCGGCCACCGCCCGGACCAGGCGCTGGCCTCGAACCGGTCGCGGAGGCGGGAGAGGTCGGCGTCGGTCCCCGCGGCCACGTCGCCGTCGTCCGCGCCGAACAGGTCATCGGCGTCGATCAGCCGCTGCTGGCCGAAACGCTCCTCCAGCCAGCGGTGGAAGGCCGTGCCGCGCCGCGCGTACGGGGCGGGCGGCCGGGGCATGGGACGGCGGACCTGGCGGGCCAGCTCGGCCGGATCGCGTGCCAGTGTCACCAGCGCGGAGACCGACAGGTGCCCCGGCAGGGTGACGCGCAGGCCGCCCTCCGCGCGCCGCCGCTCCCGCTCGGCCAGCAGCAGATCCGCGTCCCGGCGCCACGCCAGCACGAGTTCCCGGTCGGCTGGGCTGAGCAGGGCCAGGTCCGCGTCGTCGGTCCCCGGCGTTCGCCCCGGAGTCGTGGCGGACCGGATGGCTTCATTGACCATCGTGGCCGCCTCGAGCACCGCCTCGTAGCGGGCGCCGGCCGGGGTGACGGGCCATTTCGCGGCGGGAGGCTCGGCGAGCGCGGGGTTCTGGGCATCCTCGGGGGGCGGCTGGGCCCAGGCGTCCACCCGGCCGGCGCCCGTCTCGCAGGCGAGCCGCACCTCGTCCAGGAACGGTGACGGCCCGAGCCGGCTGGCCCCCTCCCCCCACCAGTAGCCTGAGCAGCCCAGCCAGAACGCGGCCCGCGTCGCGGCGACGTACATGAGCCGGCGCTCCTCGGCCAGGTCACGGTCGGCGCAGCGCTGGGTGAAGGCGTCGACGGAACCGGGATCCAGATCACGCAGGTCGGGCAGGTCGGTGGCGTCGCCGCGCAGGCCGAACGGCAGCAGCCGCGGGTTGTCCGTCCACCGCGTGGACAGCCGCGGGCGCGCGGGAAAGACCTGTGCCCGCTCCCCGGCGGCGAGCCCGGGAACAAGGACGGCGGCCCACTGCAGGCCCTTGGAGGTATGCACGGTGGCCAGCTTGACCGAGTTGGTCTCGCCCACCCGGCCGGTCTCCAGGCCGAACTCCTCGGTCTCCGCCGCGGCCAGGTAGGCCAGGAACGCCCCGAGCGTCGGCTCCTCCCGGGACCCGGCGAACGCGTCGGCGGCGTCGGCGAACGCGTCCAGGTCGGCGCGCGCGGAGAGCGGATCCACGCCCGGGCGGGAGGCGATCTCGATGTCGAGGCCGAGCGTCCGCTCCACCTCGCCGATCAGGTCCGGCAGGGGCCGGCGAGCTGGCCGCGGAGCGCGCGGAGCTCGGCGGCCAGGGTGCGGAACCGGCCGTACCCGGCCGGTGAGTAGGCCGCCGCCTCCCCCAGATCGTCCAGCGCCTCGACGAGGCTGCCGGCCTCGGCGGTCAGGTCCGTCAGCGCCTCGGTCAGGGGGTCCTCCGCAGAGCGGGGCTTGTCGGACTGGGAGTTGCAGACTGCGAGGGCTTGTCGGACTGCGAGGGCTTGTCGGACTGGGAGGGCTTGTCGGACTGCGAGGGCTTGTCGGACTGCGAGGGCTTATCGGACTGCGAGGGCTTGTCCGACCGGGCAAGTGACCGGGCGCGGCGGCCGAGGGCCACCAGGTCCCGGGGGCCGATCCGCCACCGCGGCCCGGTGAGCAGGCGGACCAGCGCGTCGGAGGCGGCCGCGTCGGTCAGCACGCGCAGCGTCGCCACGACGTCCTGCACCTCGGGCACGGTCAGCAGGCCGCCGAGCCCGACGACCTCCACGGGTATGTCGCGGGCTTCGAGCGCGCGGCGCAGCGCGGGAAACTGCGACCGTTTTCGGCACAATACGGCGATGTCCGACGGGCGGACCGGGGCGTCGCGCCCGTCCGGCCACGGGGCACCGTCCGGCGCGGCGCCCGGCGGCAGGGCCAGCAGGCCCGCGATCCGGGCCGCGGCCCAGTCGGCTTCGGCGGCGATGGTGTCCAGAAGGGCGCAGGCGACGTCACCGCGGCCGGTCCGGTCGGGGGCGGCCACCAGCCGGGGCACGTCTGGCGCCTCGGCGCGCAGACGCTCCTGCAGGACCGCGGCGACGTCCAGCACCCGGCCGGCGTTGCGGAAACTCGTCGACAGCAGCTTCACCGGCGCCGGATAGCCCGCCACGCCGGGCCGGAACGGCCGCGGCAGGACCGGGAAGTCCTGGGCGAAGCGCCGCAGGTTCCCGGCGCTCGCGCCGCGCCAGCCGTAGATCGACTGGCACGGGTCCCCGACCGCCGTGACGGGATGGCCGCCGCCGAACAGCGCACGCAGCAGCACGAGCTGCGCGTGGCTGGTGTCCTGGTACTCATCGAGCAGGACGGCGTTGTAGCGGCTCCGTTCGGCCAGGCCGACCGGCGGATGACGGGAGGCGATCCGGGCGGCCAGCGCCATCTGGTCGCCGTGGTCGAGCACCTCGCGGGCGCTCTTCGCCGCCGCGTACCGGGCGACCAGGGGCAGCAGTTGCTCGCGGGCACGCTGGCTCTCCTGCATCTTCCGCACGTACGCGGGCAGGCGCCCGCCGAGGGCGGCGCGGCGGATGTCCAGCCACTCGCCCACCGCGCGCACCCCGGCCGGGTCGCGCAGATGCTCGCTCAGCTCACCGGCCAGCGCGAGCACGGCCGCGGTCACAGTCGGCGGTCCCCAGCCGATGTCCCCCATCGGGCCGTCGTAGGCGGCGACGACGCGCGCGGCCAGCTGCCAGGACTCGGCGGGGGTGATCAGCCGCATGGACGGCTCCAGGCCTTCGCGCAGCGCGTGGTCGCTGACCAGCCGTCCCGCGTAGGCGTGGTAGGTGCTGATGACCGGATCACCGAGCGTCTCCCCGGCGGTCGCGAGACCTGAGCGGCGCAACCGGTCCAACCGGGCGCGGACCCGGTTGGCGAGCTCGGCGGCCGCCTTGCGGGTGAAGGTCAGGCCCAGCACCCGGTCGGGCCGGACGAGGCCGTTCGCGGCGAGCCACACCAGCCGGGCGGCCATGGTCTCGCTCTTGCCCGAGCCGGCCCCGGCGATCACCGCGAGGGGCTGGGGCGGCGCCGAAATGACGGCCGACTGCTCCGGTGTCGGCGCCGGGAGGCCGAGTACGCGCGCGAGGTCTTCCGGACTGAACTGGGTCGTCAAGGCTGGACCTGGGTACCGCTGTCGTTGACCGGGCAGCACGACGCGACCGGGCAGGTCCGGCAGCCGGGATTCACCCGGGCCTGGAAGACCGGGCCCGCCATCCCGGCCGCGACGGTCTCGACCAGATCCTTGGCCCAGGCGGGATCGTCGTCGTCGCCGAGCGCCCGCTGCGGCTGGATCCTGGCCCGCGCGGTGAGCGCCGCCTTGCCGACCTGGACGAGCTCGGCACCGCCCGGATCGGTGAGCCCCAGCCGCTCGAACGCGCCGAGCAGCACCGCGAGCTGGTACACGCCGAGCTGCGGGTGGCGGCCCAGGTCCTCCTCGCGGGGCGCGCTGCTGCCGGTCTTCAGGTCGACCACCACCGCCCGGCTCTGGTCGTCCCGCTCGAGCCGGTCGACCCGCCCCGTGATCTGCACCTGCCCGATCTGGACCTGCAGGGACTGCTCGACCGCGACAAGCTCGCGCGGGTTGGCGGCGTGCCAGTCGAGGAACTTGCGCACCATCCGCTCCGCCTGCTCGCGCTGTTTGGCGCTGTACCAGACGCTGCCGAAGTCGAGGTGGTGCCAGATGTCGTCGATCCGGCTGCCGATCTCGCTGTCGGAGGCGCCGGACGCGGCGAGCACGGCGGCGGCATGGATGACCGTGCCGAGGTGGCGCAGCACGTCGGACCGGCCCGCACCGGCGGCCGATTCGAGCAGCCAGCGGAGCCCGCACCGGGTGAACGCCTCGACCTGGGAGGGCGACAGCCGGACCTGCTCCCCGGCGGTGGCGATGGGCCCGGCGTCGGACAGCGGCATCAGCGCGTACCAGTGTCCCGGATGGGCGCCCCGGGCGCCGGCGCCGGCCAGCCGGGCGAGCTCGGTGGCGGCCGCGCGGCGGACCGGCAGCGGGCGGGAGCGGTCCGCCAGGGTCCGGCGCAGATCGGCGGTGAGCGCGGCCAGGGACAGCCACCGGTGGCCGGGCTCGCACGCCCGTTGCACCTCGATGTCGTCGCCGGCCAGCTCGGCCAGGAACCGGGACGGCCGCGTGTCGGCGCCGTCGCCGCCGACCGCGGTGACCACCAGGGTGCGCTTGGCTCTCGTCACCGCGACGTAGAAGAGCCGGCGCTCCTCGGCCAGGAGCTTGGATGCCAGGGCGGCGGCGGCCGCGTCGGCGGCGCCGGCGGCTGGCCCCCGACGCCGCGTCGGCGAGCTCGTCGGTGCCCAGCAGAGAACCGCGCAGGCGCAGGTCGGGCCAGGTTTCTTCCTGGACACCGGCCACCACGACCAGGTCCCACTCCAGGCCCTTGGACCGGTGCGCGGTCAGGATACGGACCGCCTCGTCCCGGGTGGCCTGCTCGGCCAGCGTGTCGCCGGCGATCTCCTGGCCGGCCAGGCTGTCGATGAACAGGCCCGGCGCGCCGGGGGGCAGCGTGTCGGTGAACCGGCCGGCCGCGTCGAACAGCGCCAGCACGGCGTCGAGATCCCGGTCGGCCGCCGCCCCGGCCGCGCCGCCCGCGGCACTGGCGGCCTGCCAGACCGGGGCGAGGCCAGAGGCGTCCCAGACGGCCCAGAGGGTCTCCTCCGCGGTCTGGCCGGCCGCGATGGCGTCCCGCGCGATGGACAGCAGCCGCGCCAGCTTCTCCGCGGGCGCCGCGACCGCCCGCGGCACCATGATCAGCTCGCGCGGGTCGAGGATGGCGGCGGCCAGCAGGTCGCCGGGTCGTAGGGCCGGCGCGGGCCCGTGGAGGCCGAATCGGCGCCGGCCGTATCACTGATCACGCGCAGCCAGCGGCGCAGGCGGCGCAGCCCGAGAGCGTCGGTGCCGCCGAGCGGCCCGGTGAGCAGCTCGGTGGCGGTCTGCTCGTCCAGCGCCTCGGGCCGCAGCGCGCAGCGCAGCAAGGTCAGCAGCGGCCGGGTCCCCGGTTCCTCGGGCAGCGGCAGCTCGTCCCCGGCGACGGACACCGGGACGCCCGACGCGCTCAGGGCCCGCCGCAGCAGCGGGACCTGCCGGGTCGCCGAACGGACCAGGATCGCCATCGACGACCACGGGATGCCGTCGGCCAGGTGGGCGCGGCGGAGCGTGTCCGCGATGAGCGCGGCTTCCTGGCTCGCGCTCTCCGCGACCGCGATCCGGATCTCGCCGGGCTCGGCGCCGGGCCGGGCCCGCAGTGTCGCGGTGGCCTGCGTGGCCGCCCGCCAGGTGCCGGGCAATCCGGCGGGAGGCGGCGATGAGGGCTGGCCCGCTGCGCCGGTTGGTGCCGAGCGCGACGACCGGGGCGGGGCCGCCATCGGCCGCGCGGAACCGGTCAGGGAACTCGGTGATGGCCCGGACGTCGGCGCCGCGGAAGGCGTAGATCGACTGGTCGGGATCCCCGACGGCGATCAGCTCGCGCCCGTCACCGGCCAGCGCGCGCAGCAGCGATTCCTGAGCCGGGTCGCTGTCCTGGTACTCGTCCACCAGGACGACGTTGTAGGCCTGGCGCTCACGCTGGCGGGTCGCGGTCCGGCTCAGCAGGGCGGCCGCGATGCGGACGATCTCCGCGTAGTCGTAGGCGGCGACCGGCGCGAGGTCGAAGCGCGCCGCGTAACGGTCGAGGAAGCGCCCGGCGGCCATCCAGTCCTCGCGCCTGCGCTGGCGGCCGAGGGCGGCGACGCGGCGGCCATCCATCCCGCGTTCGGCGGCCCGGAGCAGGAAGTCGCGCAGCTCCTCGGCGAACCCCCGGGTGGCCAGGGCCGGGCGGAGCGCCTCCGGCCAGTACGCGGCCCCGTCGGCGAGCTCGCCGCGCAGCAGCCGGCGGACCTCGAGCAGCTGCTCCGGCCCGGACAGCAGGCGGGGCGGCTCCTCTCCCAGCAGCGCGAACTCCCGGCGCACCAGGGCGTAGGCGTAGCTGTGGAAGGTGAGCGCGAGGGGCTCCCTGATCGTGCGGTGCAGCCGTCCGCGCGATGCGCTCGCGCAGCTCGCCGGCGGCCTTGCGGCTGAAGGTGAGCACCAGCACCCGGGCCGGGTCCAGGTCACGTTCCTCGATCCGGTGCGCCACCGTCTCGACGATGGTGGCCGTCTTGCCGGTGCCGGGGCCGGCCAGCACGAGCAGCGGGCCGCCGGAATGGCTGACCACTCGCTGCTGCGTGGCGTCGAGGCTGAGCCGCGCGGCGGCCGCGGCCGGGTGGCGGACCAGCCGGTAGGGGTGCCCGGCTGGGCGGCGTGCGCCGGCGGTGAGGTGCTTTCCATCTCAACGGCATTCCAGCAGAGCCCACCGACATTCCGAAGGATTTTGGCCAGGCGGCGTGCGGCCGGACCGGGCTAGGCCGGCCGGGGGCCGTGCCAGCGGGCGCGGCGCATGTCGACGCGGGCGGGCGCGCCGCCGGTGGAGGGGCGGAGCGGGGTGCCCTCGGCGCGGTAGTGGGCGAGGGCCGCGCGCTCGTGCCGGGCCAGCAGCGAGCCGTCGGCGTGGATGACCCGCCACCAGGGGACCGCGCCGCCGCTGATGGCCAGGACCCGGCCGACCTGGCGGGGCCCGCCACGGCCCAGGTACTCGGCGATGTCGCCGTAGGACATCACGCGGCCGGGCGGGATCGCCTCGACCGTGTCCAGAACGTCACTGGCGAAGTCGTCCAGCGGCGCGGAGTCACTCACCCGGACCGGGTAGCCAGGAGAACCGGCCGCGGTGAACGGCACGCGGGGCGGACGGGGGCCGCTCCTGCTCGCGGCGCCGCATCCGGCTCAGCACCGCGAGCCGGCTGACCGCGGCCATGACCAGCACGAGCGCGGTCAGGGCCAGGATGGCGAAGAGGACGAGCTGCCCGCTGCCGCGCGGCCGGACCGGCTCGGGGGGAACCGCGGACGGGCCGCCGCCGAAGTTCACGGCCGGCGTCGCGCCCGCGCCGGCGGCCCGCTGGGCGGACAGCTGGCCGGCCGCGGCCAGCGCGGCGGCCGCGTCCACCGTGCCGAAACCGACCTCCTGGTCGTAACCGCCCGCGGGCCGGAACTGGGTGGTGGAGCTGAGCGCGCGGGCCAGCAGGTCGGGCGCGAGCCCGGGGTATCTCGACTTGATCAGGGCGGCGACGCCCGCGACCAGCGCGCACGCCGGGCTGGTGCCGGTCACCAGCCAGTACTGGCCGTCCCGGCCCTGAGCCGAGACGCTGACGCCCGGCGCGGCGACCTCGACGGAGAGGTTGTCGCTGGAGAATCCGGCCACGGTCCCGCTGGAGCTCACCGCGGCGACGCCGATCACACCCGGGTAGTCGGCGGGGAACTTGAGCGGCGCGTACCCGTTCCGGCTGGCGGCCGGCGTATCACCGGAGTTGCCGGAGGAGGCCACCACGGCGACGCCGTGCCCGTAGGCGTACTGCAGGGCCGAGCGGACGCCGGCGCTGGGCGAGCTGTAGCCGATGGACATGCTGATGACGCCCGCGCCGTGATCGACGGCGTACCGGATCCCCTGGGCCAGCGAGTCCTGGACCCGGTCCTCCTGCTCGCGCTCGTAACTGCCGTAGCCGGGATCGTTCCGGTCCGGGATGACCCGGACGGACAGGATCCTGGCCTCCGGGGCGACGCCGACGATGCCGTCCCGCGCACCTGCGCCGTGGCCGTGCCCGGCGATGATCGACGCCATCCAGGTGCCGTGCTGGCCCCAGTCGGCGCTGCTCGGCGAGGTGCTGACGCCGGTCAGATCCGGCCCGGCGGTCACCGATCCGGCCAGGTCGGACACCGTGGGCTGCACGCCGCTGTCCAGCACGGCCACGGTGACGCCCTGTCCCCGGCTCACGGTCCACGCGGCCGGGACGTTCAGCATGGCCAGAACGCCCTGCTGGCCGTCACGGACGCTGTCCGCCGTCGCCGGCGGCGCGGTCGCGCTCTGGACCCCCAGCGCCCCGGCACACGTGGCGGCCAGGCTCAGCGCGGCGGCCCACCCGGAGCCTCAGCATCCGGGGGACCCGGGGCAGGACGGCGGCGGGGGCGGGGTGGCCAGGGCGCCGGCGACCGCCTGGGCGACGCCGCGGGCGGCGCTGACCATCTCGCTCTCGGCGTACCGGTCGTCCCCGATCGAGACCCGGGGGCCGGCCGTCCACGTACCCGGCGGTGTACATGATGACGTAGGGGCCAGCCGCGAAACTCCGGGAGATCTGGCGCTGCGCGTCACCGAACAAGCCAGCCGGGGTCCCGCCGAACGCCACCGCGTGCACCCCGGGGTCCAGGGCGCTCCCGGCCCCCGCGCGCGCCATCGCGGACTGGGCGGCGGACGCCTGGGCGGCGCCGGGCAGCACCGCGACCCCGACCGTCATGACGTAGGTGGCGGACTCGTCGGTATAGGTCGCCCGCAGCAGCGCCTGGCAGCCCCCGGCGTCCAGCAGCCGCGCCGCGGCCGCGTCGGTCCCGTCGGCACAGGAAGACTGCGCGGCGATGCCGACGCGGGCGGCCTGCAGGTTCACGCCGCTCAGGCCGGCGAGCGTCGCGGCGGGCAGCAGGTAGCGGACGGAGGCCGGAAAGATGTCCCCCGCCGGGAGAGACCGCCACCGCTTGCTGACCTCCCACGCCATGATCTGCCGCTGCTCGGCGGCACTGAGGTGCCGGGGCAGCAGCTGGACGGCCAGTCCGGTCAGCGAGACGATCAGGCCGACGGCGCCGAAGATGGCCGCGGTCAGCGCGGCGGTGGCGCCGACACCCCGGGACCGGCGCCGCGGCGGGCGAACGGGGCGGCCCGGGCGGACGGCGGTGGCATATGGCGACGAGCGCGGCCCTTCACCCCGCGCATCCGGCTCGTTCGGCACAAGGGAATGGTACGGCCTGGTCTGGGCTGACTGACGCCTGTTTGAGGCTGATCGTGCCACCAGGCGCCGATGGCCGCCGGTCACCCGGCGGCCACTGGCCGAGCGTGGTAGGTCAGTAGGTTGGCAGGCTCGGGTCGATCTGGCTGACCCAGGCCAGAACACCGCCGCCGACGTGCACCGCGTCAGCGAATCCGGCGTCCTTCACGATCGCGAGGGCCTCGGCGCTGCGCGCACCGCTCTTGCAGTGCAGCACGATCCGCTTGTCCTGCGGCAGCCGCTCCAGGGCGGCACCGGAGACAAACTCTCCCTTGGGGATCAGGGTGGCGCCGGGTATCGACACGATCTCGTACTCGTTCGGCTCGCGGACGTCCACGACGAAGATGTTCTCGCCCGCGTCCATCATGTTCTTCAGGTCGCGCGCCGTGATCGTCGAGCCCTGCGCCGCCTCCTGCGCTTCCTCGGAGACCGCGCCGCAGAACGCCTCGTAGTCGATGAGCCCGGTGATCGTCGGGTTCTTCCCGCACACCGGGCACTCCGGGTCCTTGCGGACCTGGACCGACCGGTAGGTCATCTCCAGGGCGTCGTAGATCATCAGGCGCCCGACCAGCGGGTCGCCGATCCCGGTGATGACCTTGATGGCCTCGTTGACCTGGATCGAGCCGATCGACGCGCACAGCACGCCGAGGACGCCGCCCTCGGCGCAGGACGGCACCATCCCGGGCGGCGGCGGCTCGGGGTACAGGCAGCGGTAGCACGGGCCGTACTCGGCCCAGAACACGCTCGCCTGCCCGTCGAACCGGTAGATCGATCCCCATACGTAGGGCTTGCCGAGCAGCACCGCGGCGTCGTTGACCAGGTAACGCGTGGCGAAGTTGTCCGTGCCGTCCACGATCAGGTCGTAGGGCCCGAAGATCTGCAGGGCGTTATCTGAGTCCAGGCGTTCGGTGTGGAGGACGACTTCGACGTACGGGTTGATCTCACGGATGCTGTTGCGGGCGGACTCCGCCTTGGGGTGTCCGACGTCCGACACTCCGTGGATGATCTGGCGCTGCAGGTTGGACTCGTCCACGACATCGAAATCGACGATGCCGAGGGTCCCGACGCCTGCGGCGGCCAGGTAGAGCAGAGCGGGTGAACCGAGACCGCCGGCGCCGACGACCAGCACCTTGGCGTTCTTCAGCCGCTTCTGCCCGGTCATCCCCACCTCGGGGATGATGAGGTGGCGGGAGTAACGCTTCACCTCGTCCACGGAGAGCTCGTCGGCCGGGGAGACCAGGGGTGGCAACGACACAGTGCTCTCCAGGTTCGTGTACTCGTATGAGGATGGGCCGTACTAGACAACTGGGACGGACAGTGGCTCATTCCCGGTGAGCATCCGGCGGAACTCGGCCGCGACGGCGTCCGGCCGCTCCATCTGGGCCACATGCCCGGTCCGGGGCAGTACGACGACCCGGGCCCGGCGGAACGTGCGCGCCGCACGCCCGGCCATCCGGGGGTCGACGATCCGGTCGTGGCTGCCGTAGATGATGAGCGACGGAGCGCTGACCCGCGCGGCGTCGCGCCACAGCGAGGCACTGCCGCGGCGCAGGTATTCCGCGACGATGGACCGGGCACAGTGGACCAGCACCGCCCCGCCGTAACCGAGCTGGTCCCGGCGCTCGATCTCGGCGATGTCCGCGGCGATACGGTCCGGGTGCACGCACGTACCGTCGAAGTAGATCGTGGCGATGGACGCCTCGACCCGGTCCTGCGGGGACATCTTCTGCACCCGGCTCAGCACCCAGCCGCCGAACTTCGGGACGCACAGGGCCGGAAAGCGGGCGGTGGCCGGGCGCAGCCACAGATCCGGCATGGCCGGGGCGATGAGGGTGAGCGACCGGACCAGGTTCGGGGCGGGTCGCGGCGGCCCGGGTGCAGACGGCGCCGCCCAGGGAGTTGCCGAACAGGTGGACCGGACCGCGGCCGCGCTGTTCGATCAGGGCCGCGACCGTGGCCGCCTGCCCGTTCAGCGTGCAGCTCGCCTCGGCGGGCGGGGAGTACCCGAAGCCCGGCAGGTCGAGAGCGTCGCACGCGACACCGGCGCCGTCGCCGGACGTGCTCAGCAGGTGCATGAGGTCGGTCCAGTTGGTGGAGGAACCGCCGAAACCATGCACGAACAGGGCAGGCTCGGCCCCGTCGCCAACCTCGGCGGTCCGCACGAAGACCTCGCTGTCACCCAGGCCGACGAACTCCCCCGGCCACGCCGGAATAGGCTCCGCCATCGACCGCCTCCCGCCCGGTGAACACGGCGTTCACTGACACTTGAGGTTAATCAACCAGCCGTTCACGTAAAACACCCACGCTGGATTCTGGGCGGGGTCAGACGGCCGCCTGGCGATACCTGGCCGCGGCCAGGCTGGGCGCCGCCGGGGTGGGGATATCCGTGCTGACCGCGGGCGCCGATCTGCACGGCACGGCGCGGGCCGCCGTGACGGGTGAGGACACCGGGCGCGCCGAGCTGTACGCTCATCCGGAATCGGGGCTGCTGCTGGGGGCGGCGGCGGTCGGGCCGCGCGCGCCGGACTGGATGGGCGAGGTGACCGTGGTCATCCGGGCCGGACTCCCCCTGGCGATCCTGGCCGATACGGTGCACGCTTTCCCCACCTGGAGTGAGGCGCTCGAGCCGGCCGTCAGGGACCTGGCCAGCCAGCTCCGGTGACCTCACCGATGCCGAATGAACATCCGAGGAGTGGCTCGCATTGAGCGAGATGGACATAGAAAAGCCGGCGGACGACGCGTTCGAGCAGGAACGTGCGGTGGTCGAAACCGACGAGGGGGACGTGCCGGAACACCCGGACATACCGCTCGACGCGAACGAAGCCGACGTGGTGGAGCAGGAGCGGACGGTCAGCGACGACGATGACGACGACTACCGGTGAGCAGGCCGCCCGGGCAAGTGCGCGGGCAAGTATGCGGGCGGGTACCCAGGCAGCGAAACTAGCTGGTCGGCCGGCTGGGCCTTAACATGGCCGGGAACGCGGAGAATCGTCCTCCGCCCGGCTCAAGGATCTCGGAGACTGCGGTGACGGCAACGTCCGACGCACGGCCCCGGGGGGCGCGGCTGCCACGGCAGGCCCGCCGCCGTCAACTGCTCGGCGCAGCTCAGGAGGTGTTCGTCTGCCAGGGCTACCACGCCGCCGCGATGGACGAGATCGCGGACCGGGCCGGGATCAGCAAGCCGGTGCTCTACCAGCACTTCCCGAGCAAGCTCGAGCTGTACCTGGCGCTGCTGGACGAAAGCGTGGACGCGCTCATCGGCACCGTCCGCACGGCGCTAAGCTCGACGAACGACAACAAGCAGCGGGTGGCCGCGACGTTCGGCGCGTACTTCGGCTTCGTGGCCAACCAGGGCGGGGCCTACCGGCTGGTGTTCGAGTCCGATCTGGGCAACGAGCCCGCCGTGCGGGCCCGGCTCGACCGGTCAGTCCAGGAGTGCGCGGAGATGATCAGCGAGGTCATCAAGGAAGACACGCGCATCCCGGCCGACGCCGCGCACCTGCTCAGCGTGGGGCTGGTGGGGACAGCTCAGGTCACCGCGCGATACTGGCTCGGCAGCGACGCCCGCATCCCGCAGGAGGAGGCCGAGCAGCTGATGGCCCGGCTGGCCTGGCGGGGCATCAGCGGCTGGCCCCTGAGCAGCTGACCAGCGGCTGATCCCTGATCGAAGGAGCCTGGTGGAAGTTCGTATTGGAGTTCAGTCCGCGCCGCGCGAGCTGACCGTGGAGACCAGCACGCCAGCCGACCAGATCGAGCGGGCGCTGACGGACGCCCTGGCCGGCGACGGCGTTTTCACGCTCGCCGTGGAGAAGGGCGGCAAGGTGTTCGTGCCGGCGGACAAGATCGCCTACCTCGAGTTCATCGGAGCGGAAGCCCGCCCGATCGGCTTCGGCAACCTCTGAGCTGCTGACCTCGGCTGGGAAGCCTCCTGCTACACTTTGCGTTGTACGTGGTACGGATGCGGCGACCGCCGCGCGCCCGCGATGGCGCAGGCGGCGGGACACGCCCCCGTACACGAACGGGCACCGTGCGCGGTTAACGCCGCGGTGGCACACGACGGACCTTCGCCGCACCGGCCTGCGGGCGGCGGGGCAAGGGGTATTGATGGAGGCTGAACCCCCTGACGAGCGAAACATTGACCGGGCACAGTCCCGGCAGCGAGATTGTGCTGGATGACGAGCCGGCCGGAGGCGCGGACAGCGCGCACGCGATTCCGTTCCGTGAATTCGGTATCTCCGACACGATCTGCGCGGCCCTTGAGGCCGCAGGAATCTACACCACCTTTCCCATTCAGGCCCTGACCCTGCCGATCGCGCTGGGCGGCCACGACATCATCGGCCAGGCGCGGACCGGCACCGGCAAGACGCTGGGCTTCGGCATCCCCCTCCTGCAGCGGCTGCAGGACGGCCCGCCGGCCGCCCCGAAAGCGCCGCGCGCTCTGGTGGTCGTGCCGACCCGGGAACTGGCGATCCAGGTCGCCGGCGACCTGCGGATGGCGGGCTCCGGCCTGGGCACCCGCGTGCTGACGCTCTACGGCGGCCGGGCGTATGAGCCGCAGATCGAGGCGCTCCGCGCGGGCGTCGACGTCGTCGTCAGCACACCCGGGCGGCTGCTCGATCTGGTCGGGCAGCGCCACCTGGGCCTGGGCGACGTCCGCACCCTCGTCCTGGACGAGGCGGACAAGATGCTCGACCTCGGCTTCCTGCCGGACGTCGAGCGCATTCTGCAGCTCACCCCCGACGGCCGGCAGACCATGATGTTCTCGGCCACGATGCCCGGTGAGGTCGTCACGCTGGCGCGGCGGCATCTGCACCAGCCGACGCACGTACGCGCCGAGACCATCGACGCTCCCGCGCCGGTCCCGAGCACCCGGCAGCACGTCTTCCGCGTCCACCACATGGACAAGGTCGAAGTGCTGGCGCGCGTCCTGCAGGCCGAGGGCCGGGGCCTGACGATGGTCTTCTGCCAGACCAAGCGGGCCGCCGACCAGGTCGCGGGCGCCCTGGCGACCCGGGGCTTCGCGGTCGCGACCGTCCACGGCGACCTCGGCCAGGGCCAGCGGGAGCGCGCGCTGCGCGCGTTCCGCAGCGGCAAGGTCGACGTGCTCGTGGCCACCGAAGTGGCCGCGCGCGGGCTCGACGTCGAGGACGTCACGCACGTCGTGAACTTCGAATGCCCCGACGACGACAAGGCCTACCTGCACCGCATCGGGCGAACCGGGCGGGCGGGGCGGGACGGCGTCGCGGTGACGTTCGTCGACTGGCGTGACATGCACCGCTGGAAGCTCATCGACGAAGCCCTCGGCCTGGCGCAGGCCGAGCCGGCCGAGACGTACTCCACGTCGGACCACCTGTTCACCGAGCTGGGTATACCGCGGTCGGCGACCGGCACCCTGCCGAAGGCCATGCGCAGCCGGGCCGGCCTGGACGCCGAAGACGTCGAGGACATCGGCGAGACCGGGCGGCTGGCCGCGACCGGCGCGAAGGGACCGCGGAGCGCCCCGGCCCGGGGCGGCCGCAGCCGGCGCGGTGCGACCGCGGCGCCGGACGGCCGGGCGACCGCCGACGGCACCGACAGCAGTGACGGCCACGACGCCGTGCCCCGGGAACGCTCCCGGGTCCGCAGGCGGACCCGGGGCGGCCGCGACGCCCGGACCCCGGACACGCCGGGGCCGCACGAGCCGCGGGATGGTACCGGCCAGCCGGCCGCGCACCCGTCCGCCCACTCGCCCGCGGGCAAATACGCGGACAAGCACGCGGACGCCGCCGAGCGCAGCGCCCGGCCCCGCCGCCGCCGGACGCGGGGCGGTCAGACCGCGTCCTGAACGACGGCGCGCACCGCCCCCGCCGAACGCTGCCCGCCGCACTGTGCCGCACCATCCGGCCCGGCCAGCGGGGGCGCCGGCGCGTGATTGCCGCCCCGTTCGCGTGATTCAATGGCAGCAGCGACGTTCCCGCACGTCTATCAGCATGGGCATCAGCAGTGCTGCTCTGCTGCTGCTCGGTAAGGGTTCCCACGTTGAGCACCCCCACGTCCCTCGTCCTGCCGGACGGCGTCCGGCGGACGGCGATCGAGACGAGCCGCGGGGCTTTCGCGGCGCTCGAAGCCGTGCCCGGTTCAGGAGTCTGCGAGCGCCAGCCCGCCGTTCTGGTTCCCGGTTACACGGGGAGCAAGGAAGATTTCCTGGCCATCCTGCACCAGCTGGCCGCGGCCGGGCGCCGGGTGCTGGCGCTCGACATGCGCGGGCAGTACGAGACGGCCGGCCCGGACGATCCCCGGGCCTACACCATCGGCGAGCTCGCCTTCGACATCGCCGCGGTCATCGACGCCGTGGCCGCCCGCGCGGCGGGCCCGGACGGCAGCGCGGGCCGCGGACGCGGACTGGTGCACGTGGCCGGCCACTCCTTCGGCGGCCTGGTGGTACGCGAAGCGGTCCTGGCTGGCGCCTCCGGCATCGGCTCCCTCACGTTCATGAGCTCCGGGCCGGGCCACCTGACCGGAGCGGCGGCCGCCGAACTGGCCCAGCTGATAACGAGCCTCGAGGGCAGCAGCCCCGAGGTCATGCGGCGCACGATCCGGGACATCTGGGCCACCACCCTGGCGCCCCAGGCGGCCGCCGCGGACGCCGGCGCCCAGATCGCGGCCTTCGCGCGGGAACGTATGCTGCGCAGCTCCGCCGTCGGCCTGCGCGTCATGGGCCGGTACCTGCTCGGCGCCCCGGACCGCACGGCCGAGCTGGCCCGGTCGGCTGATGCCCCCGTCCTCGTCCTGTACGGCGAGGACGACGACAAGTGGGAGCCGGCCGCGCAGGAGCAGATGGCGTGGCAGCTGACCGCCGAACGGGTCTGCATCCCGGCCGCGGCCCACTCCCCCGCCGTAGACGCGCCGGAGACCACGGTCAGCGCGCTCAACGCGTTCTGGCAGGCGGCCGAGGCCGCAGCGGACGGCCGGGACCGCGCGGCCCGCTGGCAAGCCCGGGCCCGCCAGCTGTAGCGGTTCAGGCGCTCTCGCCGTCTGTGATGCCGTCCCAGGGACGGTGCGCGGGGCTGGCCGCGGCTCCCTCGGCGCAATGCTGCCGGTAGTCGCACCAGCCGCAGCCCGGCCCGGGCCGCGGCGGGAACACCTCGCCGTACCGCGCGGGCTCCAGGCCACCGCGGTAGGCCTGGTCCGCCCCGGCGCATTCGGCGGCGATGTCCTCGGCCCGGCGCAGCTGCCGGGCCAGCGTGCCGTCGGTGTGCTCCCAGCCGAGCACGGTCCCGCTGGCCAGGTGGTGCAGTTCGACCCGGTGGCAGGGCCGGCGCAGCGAACGCGCCGCCGCGGCCGCGTACAGGGCGAGCGCCAGCGAACTGCGCGCGTCGTCCGTGCTGAGCAGATGACGCCCGGTCTTGTAGTCCACGACGACCAGCTCGGTGCCGCGGTCGCGGCCAGCCGGGGGCGCCGGGCCCGCCGGGCCTGCCGGGGGCGCCGGGCCCGCCGGGGGCGCCAGACGCTCGTCCAGCCGGTCGATGCGCCCGGACACCGCGATGCGGTCGGTGCGGGTCGCGACCGTCCGCTCCACGCCCAGCGGCTCGTCGGCCGGGTCGAGCGTCGCCACGTAGGACTCGACCATCGCGCGGGCCCGCGCACGCTGCCGCGCGGACTGCCGCTCGTCCGCGAAGCCCTGCGCGATCCATCCCGCGTGGAGCAGGTCACCGGCCGCGGTCACGGTACGCCCCGGCAGCGGCAGCCGCCACCAGCCCGCGAGCGCGTTGTGCACGCTGGCACCGAGGCTGTTGTGGGCCCAGGGTGCCCCCTTCGGCGGGGGCGGCCGGTCCAGATAGGTCATCCGGTAACGCCGGGGGCAATCCAGCCAGGAGGTCAGGCGCGTCGGGGTGCACGCATACAGCTTCTCCGGCATCCCGCCGAAGCTGAGCTGCTCCGCCGCGCCCATGCGCTCCTCCTTGGTCATCGTCGGCAAGCTACCAGGTAGCAGCTGACAGAAGGACGTCAGTGCTGGTGCGCGAAGGCGAGCACCGCGGTCGCGACGAGCTGGACGGCGATCGCGGACAGCAGCAGGCCCGCGATGCGGGTCAGCAACTCGACCCCGTTGTCGGTGAGGATGCGGTGGATCACCGTGGAGAACCGCATCGCCAGCCACACCACGATCATCACGGCCAGGATGGCCAGCGCCAGGGCCAGCACGTTGGCCGGGCTGTGGATCCGCTGGACGTACAGCATGGTGGCGACGATCGCGCCCGGCCCGGCCAGCAGCGGGGTGCCCAGCGGGACGAACGCGACGTTGGCCCGGGCCCGCTGCTCGGAGGTAGGCTCGTCCGATTTGCCGGTCAGCAGTTCCAGGGACACCAGCAGCAACAGCAGACCGCCGGCGCCCTCCAGCGCGGGCAGCCCGACCCCGAGATAGTTGAGGATCGTCCGGCCGAACAGGGCGAACGCGACGATGACGCCGAACGCGACGACGGCGGCCTGCCACGCCAGACGGTTCCGCGCCCGGGCCGACCGCCCGCGGGTCAGCCCGAGGAATACCGGCACCGTCCCCGGCGGGTCGATGATGACCAGCAGGGTGACGAAGACTTCCGCGAAGAACTTCACGGCATTCCTCTGACCTGTGACTTCGCATCAACCTGCCTCGTCGGAGGGCACATCCAGGGCACTTCCCTTATCTCCGGCTCGCTTGAAGAACTCGTCCATGGCCTTGCGCCCGCGGTAATCAGCGTCGGGGGTAGTCACCGGCAGTACAAGCACCCGATCAAGCCAGGGCGGGTTACCGTAGCGGGGGGGCCGAGCAAGGAGTTGCCACCCGGCACCGAACGCAGCATCCTGAGCAAGCAGGCATAATCCGGAGGGCACAGTGACCAGCTACGCAGTCGTCATCGAGCGCGCCAGCGACGGCGGATACGGCGTGTGGTCACCCGACCTGCCCGGAGTCGCCGCCCTGGGCGACACCGAAGCAGAAGCCCTGGACGAGATGCGCAAGGCCATCGAGTTCCACCTGGACGGACTGCGCGAGGACGGTCAGCCGATCCCGCACCCGTCAACTGTAGCAGCGACGGTCATCACCCTCGACGCAGCCTGACGGGCCGGACCTGGATCGTGTGATGCCAGCGGCCCCGAGCCCCGAGCGATGCCTCGCGCGGGCTCGGCGCGGCAAGACCCGGCACCTATCAGGAGGACGGGGAAAAGTGATGCTGACCAAGATCGTTCATCTGCGGGGCCGGGCATAACATGCAAGGTTTCATTATGAACCGTCCCGGGTTTCGTGCATGCTCTCCTTACTTGGGAAGGATGGCACGTTCATGCCGGTCAGGTACGACCAGGACACAAAGGCCAAGGCGATCCGGCTGATGCGTGAGCACGCCTGTGATTACCTATCGGAGTACGCGGCGATCACCGCGGTGGCCCGGCGGCTGGGGATGACCCCGGAGACGCTGCGCAAGTGGAAACGGCAGGCCGCCGTCGATGAGGGCAGGCACCCCGGGCGTGAGCTCGGAGGCCGCCGTGCCATTGACATGCCATTAGCTTATAAACGGCTCCGTGGCCTGCGCCTAGGCCCGAGCAGGCAGACCACCGCCCGGGCGGATCGCATTGATCTCCGCCCGGGCGGTGCGCCGGTCAGTCCCCGGAGCCGCGCGGCATGCCGCTCATCCCGGTGTGATGGTGATAATCGTCCTCCACGGTGTTCACCGGCGAGCGGGCACCTTCAGGGCGAGACCACGTTCGACCACGCAGAGTAGCCGACCACGTTCCACGCCAGCACCCGGTAGTAGTACCTCGTGCCCGCCACCACCGTCGTGTCCGTGTAGGTGGTGGTGGCCGGGCCGACCTGAGGTGTTGGTAACGGTAGTGAACCTGGGGTCGGTCGACCGCTGGATCCATATCACCGTCGCCGCCGACGTGGGGATGGCGTTGTTCGTCCACTTTAGCGACACCCCCTGCCCGTTGCGCGTGGCTGTGAGGTTACTCGGCGCGGCCGGGGGGCCGCTCACGACGGTTAGGGTGAAGGACTGGGTGGCGGCAGGACTGCCACCGTTCGTGGCGGTGATCGTGAACGGGTACGTGCCGCCGGTGCCCGCAGCCGGTGTTCCCGCCAGTGTCGCCGTGCCGTCCCAGTTGTCCGTGAACGTGACTCCCGACGGCAGTGCGCCCGTCTCGGACAAGGCGGCGTTGGGCACCCCGGTCGACTTGACGGTAAAGGTCCCGGCCAGGCCGGTTGTAAAGGTGAGCGCCGGCAGGGCTGGTGATCTGGGGTGCCTGGAGAACGGTGAGGATGAAGGTCTGGGTGGCGTCAGGACCGACACCGTTCGTGGCGGTGATCTTGAGCAGGTACGTACCGCCGGTGCCCGCAGCCGGTGTTCCCGAGATTGTCGCCGTGCCGTCCCCGTTGTCGCGTGAACGTGACCCCCGACGGCAGGTTGCGGGATCGAGCGCGGCAGGCTGCGGGCGGACAAGTGCAAGTGGGCAACCCAGTCGACTTGACGGTAAAGGTCCCGGCCTGGCCGACGGCAAAGGTGGCGTGGTCGGCGCTGGTGATCTTACACGCCTGGTTGACAGTGAGGGTGAAGGTCTGGGTGGCGTCAGGACCGACACCGTTCGTGGCGGTGATCGTGACCGGGTACGTACCTCGGGCCCGCAGGTCGGTGTTCCCGAGAATGTCGCCGTGCCGTCCCCGTTGTCGTCCGAACGTGACTGCCACGACGGCAGTGCGCCCGTCTGCGGACAATGTGCACGTGGGCCACCCGGTCGACGTGACGGTAAAGGTCCCGGCCTGGCCGACGGTGAAGGTGGTGGCGGCGGGGCTGGTGATCTCAGCACGCCTGGTCGACCGTGAGGATGAAGCTCTGGGTGGTAGCCGGACTGACACCGTTCGTGGCGGTGATCGTGAACGGGTATGTTCCGCCGGTGCCCGCAGCCGGTGTTCCCGAAAGTGTCGCCGTGCCGTTCCCGTTGTCCTTGAACGTGACTCCCCGACGGCAGTGCGCCCGTCTCGGACAATGTGCAAGGGGGCACACCCGCTCGTCGTGACGGTAAAGGTCCCGACCTGGCCGACGGTAAAGGTGGTGCTGGCAGAGCTGGTGATCGTACACGTTATCGCCTGGTGGACCGTGAGGGTGAAGCTCTGGGTGGCGGCAGGACTGACACCGTTCGTGGCGGTGATCGTGAACGGGTATGTCCCGCCGGAGCCCGCAGGTGGTGTTCCCGCAAGTGTCGCCGTGCCGTCCCCGTTGTCCGTGAACGTGAGCCCCGACGGCAGTGCGCCCGTCTCGGACAATCTGCAGGTGGGCACCCCGGTCGTCGTGACGGTAAAGGTCCCGGCCTGGCCGACGTTAAAGGTGGCGCTGGCAGGCGCTGGTGATCTGGCACGCCTGGTCGACCGTGAGGGTGAAGCTCTGGGTAGCGTTAAAGGAGTGATCACCGTTGATGGCGGTGATCGTGAACGTGTACGTTCCGCCGGTGCCCGCAGCCGGTGTTCCCGAAAGTGTCGCCGTGCCGTTCCTGTTGTCCTTGAACGTGACTCCCGACGGCAGGTACGCCCGCGTCGCGGACAAGCTGCATGGTGGAGCGATCCCGGTCGATCGTGACGGTAAAGCTCCCGGCCTGGCCGACGGTGAAGGTGGTGGAGTCGGCGGCTGGTGACGTCTTAGGCGCGGCAAAGGAGGGGGCGCTGGTGATCTTGGGCGCCGAGGCCGTTTCCGTCGCTCGCCGATCCCTGCCCAGGGGCAGGGATCCTTGTTTTTCTTCCCGTTCGAAGGCGCGCGCCATGCGCCATTGGGCGCCTTGCGGCCGCTGCCCGGACGGCGCCCGTCGCGCTGTGCGTGGCGATGGACGCTGGCGTCCCGGCGTGTGCCGCGCTGGCCACCCGCGCGGCCGGGCGCGATGACGCCAGCGCCGCCTGCACCTGGCTTAGTGATCCGAAGGCCACGGCAAACATGGTCAGAATGAACACAAGTTTCCTGTACATCGATTCCGTCCCCCGAAGTTCATACCAATAGAAGGCCGGGACAGCGTGCCGTCGCCCTCTACGGGCCAGGCGACCTCTCCCCAGGTTGATCACTGAAAGTATTGATCATGTAACTCTCCGAAACAAGTGCCTGGTCATAGCTTTCTCCTCCGCCCCGTGTCTGGTCCGGTTACTATCGTTTCTGCCAGGGCATCTGAAAGCTTCAGTCAAGCCGCCAAGAAATAACCGCCATGCCTGCATATATCGGCGCGGTATGCGCATATCCCGGGACACCTAAATCAGAAATCAGGTCCGGGCCGTCTTAATCGCCGCATACATCGCCACGATCGCGTGACGCGGGGTTGGGCACGAGTTGACAACAGGGACGAGGGGGATCCGGCGGACGCGCTGTGACCGCAAGCCCAGGTGAGCGACGGCGGCCGACAGCTCGGGTGTATTTTGCAAGTAGAGGATCGGGGCACATCCAGGGCACATGGCCGCAGAAACGGCCAATGACGAGAAGTCGCGAGAGCTTCCGCCGCAGGTCAGAGCACCGGTTCCGCGGATGCCGCAGGTGGCCGAGATCCACGCGATACTCCCGCGAAGAACTTCACGGCAAGACCCTATGGGGATCTTGCTCCGTGACCCGGGATCCGCCGCAGGTCTAGCTGGCTGCGCCGCTGGATGCCTGGGCGGCCAGGTGCTCCCACGATTCGGGCGGGGTGGTCTCGCAGCCGATCCGGTATCCGGTCAGCGCGCCGTGATCGTCGCTGCCGCCCGTCGCGGCCAGACCCAGTTCACCGGCGAGGGCTCGCGCCCGGGCCCGTTCGGCCGCGGGCTGGTCGGGATGCCATACCTCGACGCCGGCCAGCCCGGCGGCGGCCAGCCGGGCGATGGCCTCGTCCGGCACTTCATAACCGGGCGTGCCCGGGTGCGCCAGCACGCTGACCCCGCCCGCGTCGCGGACCAGGCCGATCGCCACCGATGGGTCGAGCGCGTACTTGTCCTCATACGCGCGGCCGCCGTCACCGATCCATTCCGCGGTGAAGGCCTCGGCCGGATCGCTGATCACGCCGGCGGCGGCCATCGCGCGGGCGATGTGCGGACGGCCCACCACGCTGTCACCGGCGATCGCGGCCACCTGCTCCCAGGTGACGCCGGCGCCGAGGGCGGCCAGCTTGGCCACCATGGCACGGGCGCGCCGCACCCGGTCGTCGCGGATGCTCGCGGTTTCGGTGGCCAGGCCGGGATGGGCCGGATCGAACAGGTAGGCCAGCAGGTGCAGGCTCCGCCCGTCCAGGTGGCAGGACAGCTCCATGCCGGGGACGAGAGTCAGGCCCGGGAGACCCGGAGGGCAGAAGGGGCCGGGGGGCCGGGGGGCCCGGTGAGAGCGCGGCGCGTGCCCCGGCGTGGCCGGCCACCGTGTCGTGGTCGGTCAGCGCGACCACATCGACGCCGCGTTCCCGGGCCCGGCGCATGACCTCGGCGGGCGGATCGGTCCCGTCGGAGGCACTGCTGTGGGTGTGCAGGTCGATGCGCACCGGCCCATCGTACGCAGGACCCGTCCACCCGGGAAAAGCACTGACGGGCGGCAGGCACGAGGCCTGCCGCCCGTCAGGTGGCCGGTGACTATGCAGTAAGGCTCGGTCCGTTAGGGCAGGACGCCCATCTTGTCCTTCCACATCTGGCTGTCGGAGACCCTCGCCGGGTGGTGGCCGTAGCTGCTCAGCGGCTCGACGTTCAGCCACGGGCGCGGCATGTCGGACGGCCTGCCGGCCGGGTAGTTCAGCACCAGTGGGTCGCGGTAGTTGGTGTCGGTGCCGGTGATCAGCGGGATGTAACCGCCGCTTCTGTCCGCCCCGTCCTTGATGAAGAGGGAGCCTGCCTGGCGACAGCTCTCCAGGCGGATCCTGAACCCGGCCTGGGCGGCCTCGCCCGGCCAGGTGCCGATGCAGAAGTTGCTCTTCCGGCCCAGCGGCTCGTACCGGATCTCGATGACATCGTTGCCGCCGTACGCACGGTCCAACCCGGCGGAGATCAGGTGGCGGTGGTGGCTGTTGTAGCTGTCCACGGTGCCCAGGTCCTGCGCCAGGAAGTCCTCGGCCGGGTCGCTGCTGGAGGCCTGGTAGAGGGTGACCTCGTTCCCGGTCGAGGCCTGGCCGTGCAGGACGTCCAGGACGTAGGCCGAGTGGAACTTCTTCGTGTACCAGTTGTCGCAGTTCGGACCGCACGATGGGGTCGCGGCGCTGGCGCTCAGCGTGCCGACCATGCCGAGGCCACCGCCGGCCAGCGCGAGCGTGGCGGCACCGGCCGCGATCTTTGCCT
Source organism: uncultured Actinomycetes bacterium (assembly GCA_963809975.1). Classification (GTDB taxonomy): domain Bacteria; phylum Actinomycetota; class Actinomycetes; order Streptosporangiales; family Streptosporangiaceae; genus Bog-532. The sequence goes on along the minus strand of CAWELT010000011.1, from coordinate 3,155 downwards.
TGACGGACATTCGGGTTCCTCCCAATGGAACGACGACCGTGCTCCGGGCACGGATTAAGGGGGACCGGGGGACCACCCCCCAGCAGGTGTTAGCTAACCGTACACAAACAACTACGCTGCGTGCTGGCGTCTGCTCATGAGTGGTTCCGGTCTGGCGGAGATGCTGAAGATCCGCAGGACCCGTCCACCCGGGAAAAGCACTGACGGGCGGCGGGCACGGGGCCTGCCGCCCGTCAGGTGGCCGGTGACTATGCACTGTGGAGCCGTTAGTGTCTCCCGCCGTTGACCGGGCCGTAGCGGTAGGTCCACTGCTGGTTGTCGAAGACCGTCCCGTCGCTGTAGGTGTTGAGCGGCTGGACGTTCAGCCACGGACGCGGCATGTCGACCGGGTTGCCGGCCGGGTAGTTCAGCACGAGCGGGTTGGAGAAGCTGTCCGTCGCGCCATTGATCAGGACGCGGTACCCGGGCGACCCGGGCGCCATCTGGTGATAGGCCTGATGGCCGTTGAAAACGGCCCAGATGGAGTTCGAGTACCGGCCGCACGGCTCGAGCCGCACCTTGTAGCCCGGCTGGGCGATCACGCCCGGCCAGGTGCTGGTGCAGAAGCCGCTGTTGCGGCCGAGCGGCTTGTACTGGATCTCGATCGCGTCGAGGCTGTGGTATGCCTGGTCGAACTGCGGCGTGATCAGGTGCCCGTGGTGGCGGTAGAGGCTGCCGACCGTGCCGACGAATTTGAACTTGAAGTCCTCGGCCGGATCAGTGTTCGAGGCCTGGAAGAGGATGACCTCCTGGTTCGCCGCGGCCGTGCCCTGGAACGTGTCCAGGAGGAAGCCAGGGCCGAACTTCTGTGAGTACAGGTCCTGGCAGTTCGAACCGCAGCTTGGGGTGGCCGCGCTGGCGCTCAGCGTGCCGACCATGCCGAGGCCACCGCCGGCCAGCGCGAGCGTGGCGGCACCAGCCGCGATCTTTGCCTTGACGGACATTCGGATTCCTCCCAATGGAACGACGACCGTGCTCCGGGCACGGGTTAAGGGGGCCACCCCCAGCAGGCATCAGCTCTTTGCATACAGATAGCTACGGTGCGTACTGGTGCCTGCTCGTGAGTGGTTCCGGACGGATGGACGTGCCGAGGATCAGCCCGGGCTGAAGGCGCTGGGAGCGCCGAGAGCGCGGGATGCCCGGAACGGGCGGGGCACGGTCAGACGGGGCGCAAAACGGGCAAAGCCGATTCGCCGCCGCACACGCGGGGCCGCCACCGGCAAAGGTACGGCCCCCGGCTAAACCCCTAGCCGGGGGCCGCTCTGTCCTCCACGCACGGCCAGTTTACGGCCAGCTCACTGGCTGGTGCCGTTGGCGTTCGTCCAGTACCACGTGTTGGTGTTGGTGGAGCGCTTTCACCGGTGCGGCCGGTAGCGGAAAGAGCCTTCCCCTTGGAGTCGGGGCCGTGGTCCGCGGCAGACATCATGTGGGAGCCGGCGCCCTCGACAAACCTCGCCGTTCACCACGCTGTACAGGGCGTAGGCGAAGGTGACTGCTGCCGTTGGGGATGGACACCGACGTGGTGGGCGCCGCTGGGCGCCGGCGGCAGGACAAGCTTGGTCACGCCAGAGCCGGGCCTTCGCCGCCCGCCACCGTGACGGCCCCGCTGTGGGCGCTTGACAGCCATGAACGCCTGCCACTCCTGCTGGTTGCAGGACCGCAGGACCAGGTTTTTACCGTCCATGCCCTTGTTGTCGGGGTTGGACACGCACATGGACGTCCACTTACCAGACGGCGTGTAGACGATCGAGTACCAGGTTCCGGACGTCGCTGACCCGTGATCCGGGGATCTGCCCGTAGTGCTCGACTTTCGTCAGGTCGGTACCCGGATCGGTGCCGGGGCTGTAGTTCGGGTACTCGATCAGCGGGATGTTGGAATCACTGGACTGGCCCTTGACGTCCCATCCCAGCCCGCCGCTGCCACCGTCGATTGTGGGACGCAGAAGCCGTGAATGTGCCGCACTGGGTGCCGAGCGCGGCGAGGCAATCGTTTGTGCTGGCCCCGGCGGGGACGGCGAACGCCGCCCCGATCCCGGGGGCCAGCCCGAGCATTGATATGGCGGCGGCGGACCGCCAGGTGATACGTCTGCGCATGGTGCCTCCCAATGGAACGACGACCGTGCTTCGCGCACGGGTTAGGGGACTACCCCCCAGCAGGCGGCAGCTTTCCGTACACAGATAATTACGGTGCGTGCTGGCGCCTGCTCGCGGGTGGTTCCGGCCGGTAAGGTGCGGAGGATCGGCCCGGGTCAGCGCGGCGGTCTGGGCACGCTGGGCACCCTGGGCGGGCGGGGCGCGGTCAGGCGGGGCGCAAAACGGGCAAAGCCAGCGAGCTCAGCGAGGTGTTACCCAAGCGAAGCGATTTCGGTACAAGCGCCGCAGTCGCGGCATAGGCGGCATTGCTACAGTTGCGCACTGGTCTCCGTCCCTCCTGTGCAGGGCGAGATTCTGGGCTCTGCCCGGTGAATTGCGGTCACCGGGCAGAGCCGCCTTTTCGTGGCGGCCATCGCGTGCCGAGTTACTGCGGTTAACCGGCCCCCTTCGGGGCCTCGCATAAGCCAGACGCAATAAGGCGTAACGCGGTTGACGCGCACGAAAGACTATACTCTTTGTGACCAGACCTTTATCTTTCCGCATCTGATCACTGACTGAGTGTATCCATGACGCCGGGGACGGCAACCGCTCGCAACCGAACTGTGACCTCGCTGACCTGCGGAAATTGTTTATTTGGGGTCAGACGTGTACGCTGCGTGAAAGCCGGGACAGGCAGCCCAAACCAGTTACAATAAGTAGCCGAAATTGAGATATTCTGGCCCACCTCACCCGGCTTGATTTCCCCCGGCGGAACGGGCAGCGGTGACGGCAGTTACGCTGAGAACATGTGCAGGAAATATGCCGTAACCGAACAATGCGGAAAGGCGCCCGGCGTGAAAACAACGGGTTGGGGATCTCCCGAACTCACGCCAGATCAACAGGCCGATGACCAGGACCGCCGGGTTGATCTGCTCATATGTTCAAATTAACCGGTAATGCTGCGGATGACCCTGCCGGTCGGCGCTGGAGCAGGTGGGCGGCCGACGGCTATTTCAGCGGTGTTCTGGACGATGCGGGACGAG
>CAWELT010000010.1:0-55562 GCA_963809975.1 uncultured Actinomycetes bacterium | reverse complement strand
AATACCTCTGTAATCATGAGCATCTGGACCATCTCCGGTTGCACGTGAACGCGATCAGCGGTCCTGCCACGTGACTGGCCGAGATCCGCCAGCGGCCGTGGTGGCGGTGACGCTGCTGGAGGTGGCTTTCCAGTAGACGTTGTAGTGCTGGTGCTGGGTCCGGGCCACCGGGAGCAGCCGACGTCCCGGCTGTCGGCCTTTGCGCTGAACGTCAGCGGGCCGCCGGCCCGTTAGAGCCGGGCCGCAGCCGCGGCATCGTGGTCGGTGCGTCCGCCGTAGGCGCCGCTGAGCACGACCGGGCCGTACACCGCCGCCTGCACGGTCGGTCGTCGGGCGCGGGTCGAGCGCTAGCCGCATCGGCAGCGTGACTCCAGGACGTCGCCCGCTGCCAGGGCCGGTCCACCGCGAGCCAGCCGCCCGCCCGCGCGGTCACCCGGATGCGCTAGCCGTTCAGGCGCGGCTGGCGGTGGCGCCGTCCAGGGCGGGTCGCGGACCCGGATCGCCATCGGGCCAGGCCCCGGTGATCTCGATACGCGTGCGCGGCTCGGGCGGGAAGCGGGTCGTCTGGCGCAGCGTCACCCCGCGGTCGGCGCAGGTCAGCTCGGACGCGACGAACAGGTTGACGAGATCCGCGTTCGTCGCGGGAGTAGATCGTGTCGGCGAACTTCGCCTGCGTCTCCATCCCGGTCGCGTTGTCGCAGGTGAAATCGTCGTAGTCGGTGGCGTAGACGTGCGGGTTGCCGTGCGGGAAATAGTTGAGCGGCTGCTTCTTGAAGGCGCCTGGCGACAGGCCGGTGTAATAGGTGTTCAACCCTTGCGCTGAGCGAGGGTCCTGCTCGCCGAGCATCTGGTTGAACAGCGTGCGCTCGTAGTAGTCGACCAGGTCGACCGGTCCTGCTGGTGGAAGTGGAGCAGGCGGGTCAGCTTGAGCATGTTGTAACTGACGCAGTTCTCGCAGGTGTAGTTCGAGAGCTGCCCGGCGATGACCCCCGGCCGGTGGAAGTGCTCGTAGTTGCTGGCCCCGCCGACGGCGTAGGTGTGGTCCCGGGCCACCATCCGCCAGAAATTCTCCGCGACCCGGCGGTAGATGCCGGTGCCGGTTTCCTCCCATAGGCGCAGGCAGGAGATGACCTTCGGTACCGTGGTGTTGGCGTGCAGGCCGTCCAGCCGGTCCTGGTTCCGGGCCATCGGATCCAGCACACGGGCGTGATAGAAGCGCTCGGCGGCCAGCAGATACCGCTGCTGGCCGGTGATCGTGTAAAGGTTGGCGAGCGCCTCGGGCAGGCCCCCGTACTCCACCTCCAGGACGCGCTGCATGTGATCGTAGCTGAGGCGGCCGGTGCGCCAGTCCACCCAGTCCCCCAGCAAGATCGCCGCCTCGAGCGCAACCTCGTCGCCGGCCAGCTGGTACTGGTCGATGAAGCCCGGCCAGGTACTTGTGGATCATGTAGTACGGCGACCAGATGGGTTCCCCGGCCTCGAGCCGGTCGAAGTAGCTCTCCGGGAAGGCGGACAGGTAGCCGGGGCTGAACCCGGCCGCCGCGGCCCGGCCTTGCAACGCGGCGAGCTGCCGGACCAGGTACCGCCCCTTGTCCAGGGCGGCCCGGTTGCCGCGTGTTCGCCCAGGTCAGGGCCAGGGCCGACATGAGGTGGCCGGTGTTGTGCCCCCGCACCTCGATAAGCGGCGCTTCCCAGCCGCCGCACGGGCGGGCCGTCGACGTGAGGCCGTAGTTCAGCCGGAAGGAACGCAGCAGCCGGTCCGGGTCCACGAACAGCAGATACGTGGTGTTACGGCGCTGATTTTGCTCGAACGGGCCCGCGAGCAGCCGCACCTGGGAAACTGGGAATGCGGCGGCCCGTCCCGCGCTGCCGTCCGGGGCGTAGCCGGTCGTCATTGGTATGCGGGCCGGCGGGGTGAGCTGCGGCGCGTCCCCCTCGGCCGCACCCCCGACGGCTACCGCGCCCGCCGTGGCGCCCATGGCCGCCAGGAACGCCCTCCTGCTCAACGGCCACGGCACGTCCGGATCGTCCTGTCCCGCCAGGCAGATACGCCCGGGAGTACCTGACCGGTCTCAGCGCACATTGTTAACTTTTCATATTTTTTTCCCGGCCCGCCCGTGCCCGGCCGGGGCTCCGCATGATCCGGTGCGAACTGCTGCACGACGGCAGCCACGTGCGTGGCAGACCCGGGCTGTTCCGGATGGTAGAGAAGCGCATCCTGGGGTAGCTGGCGGGGCGTGATGATGACTTATGACCTGCCGCAACCCTGGAAGAGACGGCGCGGGCGTTCACCGCGGCCGTGGACGAGGGACTGCTCGACCTGCCGCTGCCGGGGCATGGGCGGACCCGCGTCCGCTGGGCCGCGCTGGCCGCCCTGGCCGAGACGGACCTGTCGCTGGCGCGGCTGGGAGAGGGGCACGCCGACGCGCTCGCCATCCTCGACGAACTGGATGGCCCGCACGGTGCGCCCCAGCCGTGCCCGGCCCGTTCGTGCCCTCGGTGGGGGTGTGGGCGGCGCGCCCGCCGGGGCCATCGCTGGCCGCGCAGCAGCGGGACGGCACTTGGTGGCTGGCGGGCACCAAGCAGTACTGCTCGGGCGCCCGGGTATGCATGCGCACGCCCTGGTCACCGCGGACACCGCCGAGGGCGTGCGGCTGTTCGCGGTCCGGACCAGCGAGGACGGCGTGCGGCCGATCCCCGGCAGCTGGCCCGCGGTCGGGATGGCGGGCAGCGACACCCTCGACGTGCGCTTCGGGCACGTACCGGCCGAACCGGTCGGGCCGCCCGGCGGCTACACCGCGCGGCCGGGGTTCGGCCACGGCGGGTGCGGGGTGGCCGCGTGCTGGTACGGCGGGGCGCGGGGCCTGGCGCGGCCGCTGCTGGCCGCCGCGCGGGACCGCGACGTCGGCCCGCACGCCTACGCGCACCTGGGCGCCGTCGACATCGGGCTGCGGGCGGTGTCCGCCGCGCTGGACCAGGCCGCGGACGAGATCGACGATGACCCGCTGAACCGCAAGGACGGCTCCGCGCGCCGGACACTGCGGGTCCGGACGCTGGCGGAAGGCGCCGCGGCCGACGTCATGACCCGGGTCGGGCACGCCCTCGGCGCGGGACCGCTCGGCCACGACGCCGGTCACGCCCGCCGGGCGGCCGACCTGATGGTCTACCTGCGGCAGCATCACGCCGAGCGGGATCTGGAAGAGCTGGGACGGCTGACGGCCCGGGACGGGAGCGGCTGGTGACGGCGACACAAGACGCGGCAGCCGAGGGTGATGCCGAGCCCAATGCGATCGACGCGCCGGGTACCGCGGAGGAGGAGTGGCGGTCCTGGCGCCTGCTGGACGAGCTCCCGGTCCTGGACATCGGCGGATGGTCGAGCGTCGTGGTCGTCGCCGCGCACCCGGACGACGAGGTGCTCGGGGTCGGCGGCCTGCTGGCCATGCTGGCGGCCGCGCGCACCCGGCTGCGGCTGGTGGCCATCACCGACGGGGAGGCCTCCCACCCCGGGATGGACCGGGCGACGGCCGGGCAGCTGGCCGAACGGCGCGCGGCCGAGACGTCCATGGCGCTGGGCCGGCTGGGCGCGGCGGCCGAGATCGTGCGGCTAGGGATACCGGACACCGGCGTGAGCCGCCGGGAACCCGAGGTGCGCGAGGCACTGCGCGAGCTCGTATCCGGTTTCCGGCTATGCCTCGCGCCGTGGGACGGGGACATGCACGCTGACCACGAGGCCGCGGGGCGCGCGGCCCGCGGCGCGTGCGCGGCGGCGGGCACCGGCCTGCTGTCCTATCCGATCTGGACGTGGCACTGGGCGCACCCCGGTGATTCGCGGGTGCCGTGGAGGCCGCGGCCCGGGTGCCGCTGTCGGCCGAGGCCACCCGGCGCAAGCGCGCGGCGATCGGCTGCTTCGCCAGCCAGCTCCGGCCACGGGGCCCGCAATGTCCCCCGGTGCTGCCGCCCGAGGTCGTCGCGCATTTCATCCGCGACCAGGAAGTGCTGATCAGTTGACCGGCCGGGTGACGCTGGACGCCGGCTATTTCGACGGCCAGATACGCGGCCTCACCGGACCCTGGGGGTTCACGAACCGCTGGTACGAGCGCCGGAAGTACGCGATCAGCGTGGCGATGCTGCCGTCGGCGTGGTACCGGAGCGCGTTCGAACCCGGCTGCTCCATCGGCGAGCTGACCGCGATGCTCGCGCCGCGGTGCGACGCCCTGCTGGCGTGCGACGTGTCCGCAGCCGCGGTCACCGCGGCGGCCCGGCGTACGGCCGCGTTCCCGCAGGTCCGCGTCGAGCGGCGAGCGCTTCCGGGCGGCTGGCCAGCCGGGCGGGCCGGGCCGGCCGGGCCGGGCCGCTTCGACCTGGTGATCTTCTCCGAGATGCTGTACTACCTCGGCGACGAGGATCTGCGCCGGACTCTCGACCTGGCCACCGCCGCGCTGAGTCCCGGCGGCACCCTGCTGGCCGTGCACTGGCGCCATCCGGTTGCCGCCTACCCGCGGACTGGCGACGAGGTGCACGAGGCGATCACCGCGCGCCCGGAGCTCACGCTGACCGCGGACCACCGGGAAACGGACTTCCTGGCCCAGGTCTACCTGGCTGTCCCGGCCGGCACCGACCCCGCCTCGGTGTCCGTGGCCGCCGCCGAAGGCCTCACGTGACAGGCGTCGGGTGATCCGTTCCGTCGGCGTCGTCGTGCCAGCTCACGACGAGGAAGAACTGCTGCCCGGATGCCTGGCCGCGCTGCGCGCCGCGGCCGCTCAGGCCGGCGCGGAGCGGCCCGGGCTCCGGATGCGGATCGTGGTGGCGGCCGACGCCTGCTCCGACGGCACGGCCGCGCTGGCCCAGCAGGCCGGCGCGACGGTGATCGCGCTCAGGGCGCGCAACGTCGGGCGGGCGCGGGCGGCCGGGGTGCGGGAGGTTCTGCGGCACGCACCGGAGGATCTCCCGGCCGGGACGGCCGCGAGCATTTGGCTGGCGACCACCGACGCGGACTCGCTGGTGCCACCGGACTGGCTGGCGCGACAGCTCCGGTACGCGGCGGACGGCTGGGAGGCCGTCGCCGGGACGGTGGCGGTGACCGACTGGACCGGTCACACCCCGGGCACGGCGGCCGAGTACGCTCGCCAGTACGGCGTGTACCGGGGCCCGCATCCGCACGTGCACGGGGCCAACCTCGGTTTTACCGCAGAGGCCTACCTGGGCGCGGGCGGCTTCCCGGCGCTGCGCACCGGTGAAGACCGCGCGCTGGTGGCCGCTTTGCGGGCGCAGGGCCGACGGGTACTGCGCGCGTCGTCCCTGCCGGTCGTCACGTCAGCCCGGCGCCGGTACCGGGCCCCGGCAGGCTTCGGGCACCACCTCACTACCCTGGGCGGGACAGGCTCGCTGGCGGGCGCGCAGTAAACGGATGGACTCGCTGGCGGGCGCCATAGGAGTACGCAGTAAAGGGGGTGGCGGCCGTGTTCGAGAAATTCGCGCTGGAGTACGTCGACGTGGGCCCGATGCGGCTCCGGGTCCGCCACGGCGGATCCGGGTACCCGGTGCTGCTGCTGCACGGCCATCCGCGCACGCACGCCACCTGGCACCGGGTCGCCCCGCTGCTCGCCGGGGACTTCAGCGTCGTCTGCCCGGACCTGCGCGGCTACGGCCGATCGTCGAAACCGCCGGTCACCGACGATCACAGCAGTCACAGCAAACGCGCCATGGCCGGGGACTGCCTGACCCTGATGCGGGAACTGGGCTACGACCGGTTCGCCGTGGCCGGCCACGACCGGGGCGCCTACGTGGCGTTCCGGCTCGCCATGGACCACCCGGACACGGTCAGCCACCTGATCGTCGCGGACGCCGTCCCCATCGGGGAGGCGCTGGCCCGCTGTGACGCCCGGTTCGCCCAGGCCTGGTGGCACTGGTTCTTTCTCGGCAACCCGGTGGCCGGGGCGGACCGCGTCATCAGCGCCGACCCGGACGCCTGGTACCACAGCCAGGACCAGCGGGCGCAGATGGGCGAGGAGAACTGGGCCGACTTCATGGCCGCGATCCACGATCCCGCGACCGTGCTGGCCATGTGCGAGGACTACCGCGCCGGGCTGGGGCCCGACCGGGCCGCCGACGACGCCGACCGCGCCGCCGGGCGGCGGATCCGCTGCCCCACCCGGATCGTGTGGGCCACCCGTGACGACCTGGAAGACCTCTACGGGGACGTGATCGCGATCTGGCGGGCCTGGGCGGGCGAGGTCTCCGGTGCGCCGATCGAATCCGGCCACCACATCGCCGAAGAGGCGCCCGGGCCGCTCGCCGGGCAGATCGCGGCCTTCGTCGCGGAGACCGCGGGCGCGGGCGGGGCGGCCGGCCGGCGTAACGTCAGATCATGAGCAATCTGGATCCGTCCCCGGAGCCGGTCACGCTGGCCGCCGGCGGTGCCAGCGGCCCGGCGGTGCACCGCGCGGTCGACGTGCTCGAAGCACGGAAGGCTGCGGTGGGGGACGGGACCGAGGTGCGCCGCCTGCTTCCGCAGCGGGCCCTGCGGACCATCGGTGCCTGGTGCTTCCTCGACCACTACGGGCCCGACGACGTGAGCGCCGGTCCGGGTATGCAGGTGCCGCCGCACCCGCACACCGGCCTGCAGACGGCGAGCTGGCTGTTCGGCGGGCTGGTCCTGCACCGGGACAGCCTCGGCAGCGAGCAGCTGATCCGCCCCGGCGAGCTCAACTTGATGACCTCCGGCCGCGGGATCGCCCATTCGGAGAAATCCCCGGCGCAGCGCCCCGCCGTCCTGCACGGCATTCAGCTCTGGATCGCGCTGCCGTCCAGCCGCCGGTTCACCGGGCCGGGCTTCGCGCATCACGCCGGTCTGCCGGTGCTGCGCGACGGGGACGCGAGCGTGACCGTCGTGGCCGGAGAGTACCGTGGCGAGCGGTCCCCCGCCGCCGTGTACACCCCGCTGGTGGGGCTGGAGGTCGCCGTTCCGGCCGGGGCGGCGGCCGCGCTGGCGCTGCGCCCGGACTTCGAGTACGGCGTGCTCGCGGTGGATGGGCCCGCGTCGGCAGGCGCGGTGCCCGGAGCGGATGGGCCCGGCGCGCACATCGAGCCCGGGCTGATGGCGCACCTGCCCACGGGCGTCTCCGCGCTGCGGCTGGCCCCGTCCGGCCCGGATGGCGGGCGGTTCTTCGTGGTCGGCGGGGAGCCGTTCGCCGAGCGCCTGGTGATGTGGTGGAACTTTGTCGCCCGGACCGGCGAGGAGATCGCCCGGTTCCGCGCCGACTGGGCGGCCGGACGGTTCGGCGAGGTGCCCGGTGACCAGGGCGAGCCGCTGGCGGCACCGCCGCTGCCCGGCCTTCCGCTGCGCCCGAGGTGACTTCCGTTGCCATGACCCCCCTGACCGCGGCCGGGAGGTGTCCCGGCGCCGCCCGTTAGGCGCAGCGAATGGTTCTGAGCCGGATCGTGACGTCCATCGCGTGCAGCTGGGCCAGAACCTCGGCGCTGTAGGCGGAGCCGATGTCGGTGATGGCGTAGCCGATCTCGTCGCGGGTGCCGAGCATCTGGCCCTCGACGTTGACGTGGTGGTCGGCCAGGATCCGGTTGATGGACGCCAGTACGCCGGGGACGTTCTGGTGGATGTGCACCAGGCGGTGGGCGCCCGGCGCGGCCGGCAGCGCGATCGCGGGCAGGTTGACGCTGAGCGAGGTGGACCCGGCCGACACGTAATCGGTCAGCTTGCCGGCCACGAACTCGCCGATGTCCTGCTGCGCTTCCTCGGTCGAACCGCCCACGTGCGGGGTGAGGATCACGTTCGGCAGGCCGCGCAGGACCGAGGCGAACTCCTCCCCGCTGCCCCTGGGCTCCTCGGGGAACACGTCGATGGCGGCGCCGGCTATCTGGCCGCTCTGGATGTTCCGCCGCAGGGCCGCGTGGTCCACCACGAAGCCGCGGGACAGGTTCAGGAACAGGCTGCGCGGCTGCATCGCGGCGAACTCGGCGTCCCCGAACAGCCCGCTGTTGCCCGGCCGGCCGTCCACGTGCAGCGTGACGGTCTCCACGGACTCGAGCAGCTCGGTCAGCGTGCCGCAGCGGCGCGCGTTGCCCAGCGCCAGCTTGTCGGCGATGTCGTAGAAGTACACCGACATGCCCAGGTTCTCCGCGAGCACGGACAGCTGCGCGCCGATGTTGCCGTAGCCGACGATCCCGAGGCGCCGGCCGCGGACCTCGTGGCTCCCGGAGGCGGACTTGTCCCACTCCCCCTGGTGCATCTTGGCGTTCTTCTCCGGCAGCCGGCGGGCCAGCGAGATGATCTCGGCCAGCACCAGCTCGACCACGCTGCGCGTGTTGGAGAACGGCGCGTTGAAGACCGCGACGCCGTGATGCGACGCGGCGGCCAGGTCGATCTGGTTGACGCCGATGCAGAACGCGCCCGCCGCCACCAGGTCCGGCGCCGAGGCGAGGACCCGCTCCGTGATATGCGTCCGCGAGCGGATGCCGAGCAGGCTGACCCCGGGCAGCGCCTCGATCAGCTCGTCCTCGCTCAGCGCGCCCCGGCGCGTTTCCACCTCGTAGCCCGCCTTGGTCAGCCGGGCCGTGGCATCCGGGTGGATGTTCTCCAGCAGCAGCGCGCGCATCGGCGGCTTCGTCGTGTCCAGCGTCAGCACCCTCACCCCTTGCGCGGCCATGCGCCCCCGCCGGGCGATCGCACCCGGGCGGCATGGCTGCCTCGCCTCTAGCGTAACGGGCGGCGGGGACCGCCTCAGGCGCTCAGCTGCTGGGCACCCCGGCGGCCGGCGCGGCGGAGGGTTCCGCCGGGGACTCATCCGCGGAGACGAGCTGATTCAGCCGGGTGCGGGCCTGCTCGGCGTCCGGGTGCGGGATGCTCTCCAGGACGGCCAGGGCCTGTTCCCAGTTCTTCCGGGCCGCCGCGGGGTCACCGGCATGGACCTGCGCGTCCCCGAGGCCGATATGCGAGCCCGGCCTCGTGGAACCGGTCGCCGATCTCATGGTAGATCTCCACCGCCTGGGAGTAGCACTCGGCGGCTTGCCGGAAGTCGTTCGTCCGGCTGTGTGCGTAACCCAGGCTGTCCAGGGTGTCGGCCTCACCGCCCCGGTAGCCGATCTCCCGCCAAAATTCCAGCGCACGCTGGCAGTACATCAGCGCCTCCCCGTTGTGGCCGAGGTGGGCGTGGAGCCAGCCGACACCGTTCTCGATGCTGGCCAGGGCGGTGACGGGACCGATCTCCTCGATGATTCGGAGCGCTTCCCGCGCGTGCACCATCGCCTGGGCGTAACGCCCCTGCTGCTCGAACAGCGCAGCGAATCCCTGGTGGACGGTGGCCTGGCTGGCCCGGTCGCCCAGCCGGCTGACGACCTCGAGCGCCTCGGCCAGGTGCGGCTGGGCTCCGCCGAAAGCCCCGAGATTGATGAGCATGCGGCCGAGTTCGTAGTGTGCGTGCCCCAGTCCGACCGGGTCGCCCAGGCGCTGGGCCGCGCGCAAAGACTGACGCTGGATGCCGATGCCCTCGTGCCACCGGTTACGGCGGTAGAGGAACGGCAACAGAGTCCAGGCGATCCGCCACACATGCTCGTCGTTGCCGCTGGAGATGGCCTGGGTGAAAAGCCCGAGCATGACCGGGCTCTCGGCGTCGAACCAGGCCAGGGCCTGCCCGCGGCCGGAAAACTCCTCCGGCACCGCCCCCGGTGCCGGAGCCGCCAGATCGAGGGGCTTGCGGATGCGGTTGGACTGCACCGCGCCGGCGTGCGCCGTATGCAGGTAATGGTCGAGGCAGCGGCGCGCGGCGGCATTACGGTCAGCCTCGCTGTCCTCGATCTCCGCCTGGTGGAAGGCGTAAGCGCGGAGCAGGTCGTGGAACGCGTACCGGCCCGGCTGGTGCTCGGCCACCACATGGGTCCGGGTCAGCTCCCGCAGCGCGGCCGCCGCGTCTGATCGTGCCACACCGGCCAGGCTGGCCGCGGCGGGCACGGACACATCGGGCCCCGGATGCAGGCCGAGCAGCCGGAACATCCGGGCGGCCGGCTCGCTCAGCTGCTCATACGACCAGGACAGCACGGCCCGCACGTCGGTGGCCGCGTCCCCGACCTCCAGCGCCTCCAGCCGGTTCCGGGTGTCCCGCAGCTCGGCGGCCAGCGCGGCCAGCGAAAGCCCGGGCCGGGTCGCCGCGCGGCCCGCCGCCACGCCGAGGGCGAGCGGCAGCCGCGCGCACAAGGCGATCAGCTCGGCCGCGGGCTCCGGCTCGGCCGCGACGACCTCCGGGCCGAGCCGGCGGCCCAGCAGCTCGTGGGCTTCGTCCTCGGTCAGCACGTCCAGGCTGAGCGGCGTGGCCCCCTCCGCGGCGACCAGCCCGGTCAGCTGGGACCGGCTGGTCACCACGACCAGCGAGCCGGGCGAGCCGGGCAGCAGCGGGCGGACCTGATCACTGTCCCGCGCGTTATCCAGGACGATCAGCACCCGCTTGCCGTCCACCATGCTGCGGAACAGCCCCGCCCGCGCCTCCAGGTCGGCGGGCATCCGCTGCGGCGGCACCGCCAGGGCATCCAGGAAGTAGCGCAGGGCGTCATCCGGGCTGGTGGCCGACCCGGACGGGTCGAAGCCGCGCAGGTTGACGTACAGCTGACCGTCCGGGAACCGCTTGGACGCCTGCCGGGCAAAGCGGATGGCGAGGGTCGTCTTGCCGACCCCGGCGGTCCCGGTGATGGCGATGATCTGCACGGCGCCCGGGGAGAGCGCGCCGGGGCTGGCGGCGTCGTCGCCCGGAGCCAGCCCGGCCACCCGGAGCATGCGTTCCAGCTCGGCGTGCCGCCCGGAAAAGCCTGGCGCCTCCAGGGGAAGCTGCGCGGGGGCCGGATCGGGGACGGGGCTGGGGCTGGCGGCGGCCGGCGCGGGGGCCCGGTCCCCGCCGGGGGCCTCCAGGTCCGGGTCCAGGGCCAGGATCTGCTGGTGGACGCGGCTGAGCTCAGGACCGGGATCGATGCCCAGCTCGTCGTCCAGCACCTGGCGGGCCTCGTGGAAGGCCTGCAGCGCTTCGGCCTGCCGGCCGCAGCGGTACAGCGCGATCATCAGCAGGCCGCGCATGCGCTCACGCAGCGGGTGCTCCGCGGCGAGCGCGGCGAGTTCGGGCACCGCCTGCTCGTGACGGCCCAGATCGAGCAGGACCTCGGCGCGCTCTTCGGCGGCCGCCGACCGGAGCTCGGCGAGGCGGACCCGCTCGGCCCCGGCGAACGGCCCCGGCACCCCGGCGAACGCCGATCCGTGCCATTCGCCGAGCGCGACCTCCAGCGCGGCGATTGCCCCGTTCAGGTCACCCGAGATGCGCAGGCGGCGGCCGTGCTGCAGGCTCCGCTCGAAAACGACGGCGTCGACCTGCCCGGCGTTCAGGCGGAGCGCGTACCCGGCACCGGCCGAGGCCAGGACCTGGCTGGGCCCCCGGCGGGAGCGGCCAGGTTCCAGCACCCGGCGCAGCCCGGCCACGTAGGTGTGCACCCCGCCCTCGGCACTGGCCGGGGCCTGTTGACCCCACACGGCGTCGACGAGCTCATCGCGGGAGACGACCCGGTTCGCCCGCATGGCCAGCATGCCCAGAACGGCCTGCTGCCGGGGGGGGCCGGTCGGAAGCTCCCGGCCGGAAAGCCAGGCCCGGACGGGTCCAAGGACGCCGACGCGCAGCGACCCGAGACACTGGGACTCAAGGCGCTGGCTGCCGTCGTCCACGTCATCGATGGCCATCGCTGTCTCTCCCCGACACGGCCGTTTTGGCCGGAGCTACAGCATATGTGTGATACATCCAGAAAAAATCCATAACACGTAGGGAGCCGTGCCCTATCACTAGTAGCGGCGGGAACAGTACGCGGTCGGCGATTCCGGAAACCCGGGAATGTCGGCTCACGTTCGGTCCTCGTCCGCTACCGAAGCTGACCTTTACAGAAGCTGACTTTACTAAGGGAGGACCTCGTGACCGGCAGGACGAGCGTGACCAGTGAGGCATCCGGCAGCGCCGGAAGCCTGGTTGGCCTCGCGCGCTCCTGGCGCCGGGACGCAGCGTCACACAACCGGCCGCCCGACATCCGGCCGGTGGACGGCCTGGAGGAGGGGATCGACGAACGGCTGCTCCGCGAACTCGCCGAACGAGTCCGCTGCGAGCGCCTGCGTCACAACCTCCAGCGGCCGGACGACCCCCAGACGGGTGGATGTTCCTTAGGGCCCGTCCCGGCGGGCGTCCCTTCGCTCCTCCCCCCCAGAGCGAATGCAGGCGCCGGACCGGTCGGCCTGGTAACAGGATCGTCCACCGCTCTCCGGGGGGAGTGAACGCCATCCCCCCAGCGTTCACTCCCCCTCGGAGAAGTAACGCCCGCGGCTTTGCCCAGGGCCTACTCAGTATGCGCGGAACGGGAGCGGAGCGTCACCAGGGCGAGCAGCCCGGCCGCCAGGACCAGGCGGCGACAGGAACAGGGCGTCGCGCAGGCCGTCATGGAACGCGCTGTAGGCGGCGTTGATGACCTTCTGGACGAGGGCGCCCTGGCCCGCGGGCCCGACTCCGGAGTTGCTGCCGCTGGAGGGCACCTGGCCGGTTTCGACGCCGCGGATGACGATGGACTGGATGCTGGCGGGCAGGCCGAGGGCGCGAAGCTGGCCGGCGATGCTGGCATTGAGCTGGCCGTTGACCAGGGCACCGAGTACCGCCACCCCGGTCACGGCGCCTACCTCGCGGCTGGTGTTCGTCAACGAGGCCGCCATGCCGGACCGCTCCGGCGGCACCGCCGACAGGGCCGCGGACGTGATCGGCACGACCGTGGCGCCGATACCGATGCCGGTGAGGGCGAGCGCCAGCAGCAGCGGAACATAGTGCGGATGCGGGCTGAGGTTCACGTCCGACAGGTACAGGCCCGCGGCGAACAGCACACAGCCGCCGACGATGGCCCAGCGCACGCCGATGACATCGAGCCAGCGGCCGGTCAGCAGCGACGCGACGATCATGAGCACGGTCATCGGCAGGAAAACCAGGGCGATGCGGTATCCGGACAGCCCCACGACCTCGAAGAGGTACAGCGCGGTAAAAAAGAAGATGGCGAAGGTCGCGAAGTACGTACAGAAGGCCACGATGTTCGCGGTCGCGAGCTGGGCGATGCGCAGATACTTCAGGTCGATGAGCGGATGAGCGGCCCTGGCCTCCCGCCAGACGAACGCGACGGCCCCCACCGCGCTCACCCAGAACAGCGCGATGACCTCGGGTGCGGCGAATCCGGCCGTTTCCGCGTCGATGATCGCGAACACCAGGGCGGCCAGGACGGCCGCGCCGATCAGCGCGCCAGCGGTGTCCACACGGTGCGCGTCCGGATCGGCGCTCTCCGGAAGGATGATGGCCCCGAGCACCAGCGCGGCGAGCCCGAAGGCCAGGTTGAACCAGAAGATGGCCCGCCAGTTCCACACGCCCACGAGCGCGCCCCCGATCACCGGTCCCAGGGCCAGGGCCAGGCCGGACACGGCCGCCCAGACGCCGATGGCCCGGTCCCGGCTGCGCCGGTCGGTATACAGCTGCCGCAGCATCGACAGCGTGCCGGGCTCGCTGGCAGCGGCGCCCAGTCCCATGACCGCGCGGCCGGCGATCAGCACGCCGGAATTCGGCGCCAGGGCGCACAGGACCGACCCGGCGCAAAATACACCCGTCCCGGTCAGCATGACGATCTTGCGCCCCAGCTCGTCGCCGATCATCCCGCACGCCAGCATCACGCTCGCGAAGGTCAGCGCGTAGGCCCCGACGACCCACTGCAGGGCGGAGACTCCTGCGTGCAGGGTGGTCTGCACGCTGCCCAGCGCGACGCTCACGACCGTGTTGTCGAGAAAAGTCAGGAACAGCAGCGTGCACAGCACGGCGAGGGCCAGCGACCGTCCGCCGTAGCGGGCGGTCACCGGATCTTCGGGGCCCTCTGACCGCGCCTGGATAACGCTCCCCGGGTCCACCGGTCGGCTAGCCGGCGGCGCTGGGGCAGGCCACAGGGGCCTTACCGCTGTTTTCCAGGGTCAGCAGGGCGCAGAAACTCTGGTCGCCGACCTTCCAGATGCCGCTCTGGTAAACGGCTACACCGGGCTGGTTCTTCAGCGCCGGTGACCCGCCGACCAGGATCGAGTACACCACCTTGGCCTGCGCGGGCGACTCGACGGTCACGGAGCTGACCGAGGACGTGGCCGAGGATGCGAGCGGCGTGCTGGCCTGCGCCTTGATGATCGACTCGAAGACCTGACCGTTCTGCAGCAGGCTGACCCGCTTGGCCACCGGCGTCCTGGGATCGAAGAAGGCCTCCCAGTTCGCCTTGATCTGGGCGACCACGGCCGACGTGGACGCGGCTGTCGTGCTGGCGGAGGCGCTTGGCTTAACGCCGCTACTGCTGCTACTGCACGCCGTGACGGCCGTGACGGCGCCAAGGGCGAATATCAGGAAAACCCTGGTGGGATGCAATCGCAATCGCATGGGAGCCCTCCTCTGGCTCGAGCGCCGAACTGAAGGACCACAACGCGGGCATCGGGCGGTTACAGACAGCTACGCCCGCTGGCCTTATCTTAACGCTCCGGTAGCCGCACCCGACCGGAATGTCGGGCGTAGCGCTGACATGCCCGTCAGCTGAGGCTCAGCGGGTGGTCAGCCAGGCTGAAGGTAGCCGGGACGGTAGGGCTGGCTAGCGCCGGGTGCGGGGACGCGGGGCCCGCCGGAACCGTTGGGCGCGGCGCCAGTCCCCAGATGGCCGCGGCGAGGCCGGTGAGCACGAACAGCAGGAACGTGATGACGTGGACGCTCGTGCAGTACAGGCAGATACTGCCGATCTGGAACAGCTCGGCGTACAGCAGGTACAGCACGAAGCCGATCCCCACGACCAGCGGAGACCAGCCGGGCGACGGCGATCTCCCGGCGGCCGGACCGCCAGGCGTACGGGCTCATGACCGCGGCCAGGAAGACGTAGAACGCGAGCCCGAGGACGGCCACCGGAACGCCGAAGACGATCGACTGGGGGCTGGTCGTCACCTTCCCGCAGTTGATGGCGCCGGAGGTCTCGGTGCAGCCCGGCCAGCGCTGACTCGGTGTAGTGCGTGTACGTGAGATAGGCCGACACGCCCAGGCCCAGGATGGCCAGGGCGAAGGTCGACCACTGCAGCCAGGCCGGGGCCGGCGGGCACGGGGGCGGGCGGCGGCGTCGCGCCGTCCCGCCGCGGCCTGGCCTGCTGGGCCCCCTTGCCCTGGTGGCCCCTTGCCCTGGGCCCCCTCCTCCGAGTTACGCGCGGCCGCCGCGCCCTGAGTCCCCCCGTGCGCGGAGCCCCCGTGCGCTGGGTCCCGCTCCTCTGCGCGGCCTTGGCCATTAAAGCTTCGCCTCCAGGTGCTGGACCACCGGAGTGCACGCCGAGGCCGGCTGGTTGCCGGTGAGCTTGCAGATCGTGGCGGTCAGGTAGTTAGCCGTACCGTCGACCGCCTGGGCGATCGGGCTGGTGGGGTCCTTGAGGGCCGAGGCGATTTCGCTCCAGCTCTTGCCCGCCAGGACCTGCGGACTGTAGCTGGCCCCGCTCAGCGCGTACTTGTTGCCGAAGTCGATGAACGGGATGGAGCCTGCGCTGGCCGACGAGACGTACGGCGGCGCGTCGTACTTGGAGATCAGGGCCTGCTGAGCCTTGGTCGGCGTCTGCAGGGTGGTGTAAGACAGACCGTTGCTGGTCTGCGTCGGGATGTTGGTCTGCATCTCGACCGGCGTGAACGTGAGGTACTTGCTGGTGTACGTCGACTTGTAGAAGGTCCAGGTCGGCGTGTTGGGGAAGACCTCACCGGTGTTGTTGCCCGAGTGCACCGTGCTGAGGCCGGAGAAGGTGCCGAACCGGCTCAGCGCGACGACCATCGCCCATCGCTCGGCCGCGCAGTACGGGCAGTACTCGGCGCCCATGTACAGCACCTCCGGCTTACCGCCGGACGTGAGCGGTGTCCCGCCTTTGATCGCGATCGGGGAGGCCGACACGCCGCTGCCGGCGCCGACCGCGTTGAGGGTGCTGGTGGGGACGCTGGTGGTGTCGGTGACCACGCTGGACAGCGCGGTGCCAGTCGGCCCGTTGCTGACGCCGCCCGCCGCCGAAGCCTGCGGCTTGGAGTTCGCCTTGAACACCACGAAGCCCACGACGACCGCGATGATCACCACGACCACACCCGAGAACATCAGCACCTTGTTGCGGATCTCGGCCCTGCGCGCAGCGGCCTGCTGGGCTGCGATTCTCTGCTGGCGGCTGCCGTCCTGCTTGGCCCTGCTTGCCTTACCCATCGCGTGCCGTAACCTAGCCTCTCGCTGTACTGGCCCGGCGGCTGTTACCGCAGGGCGGCGCCCGCTGACTCGCGGCGGCTGCGCCTTTCCGAGCTGCGGCAGTCCGCCGGATAGCGCCCCAGGCCCGGCTGCCGGTTACCCATCATATTGGGCGGTGGGGCCATTACGGCCTCCTCCAGCCAGGATTCACGGTACTCAGAGCCAGTGCAAAGCATTACGCCCGGCCTGCGGGCAGATACGCGGACGGATGTGCGAACGGATGCGCGGCCCTGGCGGTGTCGTGACTTGCCCGCTCGTCAAGCCTTCAACTTGTGATGTGCCCGTTATAGGTCACCGGGCGCCGGATACTGCGTCACCTTGCCCATATCGTTACATCTCGTGCTATCTTTCCCCGGAACCGATGACCTGGGAGAACGTATGCCGATCGTGCATGTCCATAACTTCTCTTACGGGCTCTGAATTCGGCACTGGTCTATCTGTTGTCCTATCTCCGTGCCTTCATTGGCCTGCGGTGCGGCGCCCAGGCCCAGCGCACACGGGCTTCCAGCGCCCGCTGTGGCTGCTCCTCGCCTCAGTCTCCCTCGGGGCTCCCCGCATCTCCGCGTTGCTCTCCATCGCGATGCTGGGCTTCACTGTTACCGCCGCCTTCGCCGCCAGCTGGCCACTCTGCCTCCTGCCGCCACCTCCGCTGCGGCGGACCGGATTCGGCGAACGGGGCCTTCGCGTTCAGCCCGGCGGGATCCGTCACCTGATCGGCCCGCGCACCTCCCACCGGGGCCAGGAACGCCACCACCAGCACGAACTGGTCGGGGTACGCGGCGACCAGCGGTAACAGCTCATTCACCAGCGTTTCCTCGAGCTGTGTCGAGCCGATGCGCATCTGCCGCTCAGGTAACCAGTACTCCATCTTCTGCGTGTGCCTGTACTCGTATTACAGCAGTTCGGTCGAGCAGACCGGCTCGGAAGTCGGCTCGGCCGCACTCCGCGTACTACTCCTGGTACGAGATGTACCCCGCCTACCCCGTCAACTTCAGCACACCGTCCGGCCCGGCGATCACTTCACCGGATCGGTCACCTATACGGGCAGGAGCAAATTCACCCTTAAGCTCTCTGACACCACCGAGCGCTGGAGTCTCATAGTCACCAAGCACCTGTCCGTGCCGCCCAGTCCTCCGCGGAGGTTATCGTCGAGGCGCCCTGCTGCATCGCGCGCGGTCGTATCCTGCCACTGGCCTACTTCGGCCCGTCGGCTTCTCTCGTTCTACGGCCAACTCGTCGACTCTCAGCAATTTCAGATCCGGTTGCCGTCAACATGGTTTCCGTCAACGGCGTCGCCGAACGACGATCTCTTCCGCGCTCCACGGCGGTATTTAGCTTTATCCGCCACCTGGCTGTATCTTTCGGACAGCGGGTTCCCGCCGCCCGGTGCAGCCGTAGTCCCCGGATGCCGGTACGTTCCTCGGCCATTCATTTTGGAGTCGAGATTCCCCGCGTTTCAGTGGGAAAGCTTATCGGGCGGATCGGGCGACCGGCAGACCGCTAACGGGGCGGCTCGGGCGGCACCGGGGTGGGTGGCTCGGCGGGAGGGGCGAATTCGGTGTCACCGTTGCGGGCCGACGGTTCGGCTCGGACAGGAAATCCGGCGTCACCATTGGCGGGCGGAAGGGATTGCCCGGGGGCGAGGGTAACCCCCGGGTCGCCGTTGCGGGCCGCGGGCGGCGGTTCGCCCGGGAGCGGGAACCCCGCGTCACCGTTGCGGGCCGCAGGCGAGGGCGCGCCCGCGGCGCCCGGCCCGGGCGGGCCGGGCTGCGGAGAAATGGCGCCAGGGGTGCGGGACAGGCTCCGCTGCGGTCCGGTATCGCGGCGGCGGGGCAGGTGCACGGGCTCGACGACCGCCTTGCGGAGGTTGCTCAGGGCCGGCGCGCGGGCGACCAGGATGACGCCGACGACCAGGGCGGCGAGGCCGCCCGCGTGCATGGCCAGGCTTCCGGGCGACAGCGAGATCCGGTCACCGAAGACCACGATGCCGAGCAGGATGCCGGCGACGGGCTCACCCGCGGTGATTGTCGGCAGCGAGGAGTGCAGCGGCCCGGCGTTGAAGGCGCTCTGCATCAGCAACAGGCCCACCGCACCCGTGGCCACCAGGCAGTATGCGGACCAGCTGTGCAGCAGGCCGGACACCCCATGATGCTGCAGGATCTGCAGGGTCTGCCGGGTCAGCGCGTCCTGAATACCGAAGACAAGGCCGGCCCCGAGCCCGGTCAGGGTGGCGCGCCGCCTGCCGGACCGGTGCCGCCCGGCCTGGACGGCGGCGAACGCGATGCAGGCGATGCCCGCGGCGGCGGGCCAGTGCGAGAACGATCCGAACGACTCGCCGATGGGCTCAATGGAACGGGCCAGCGACAGGATCGTCTCGCCGGCGATGAGCAGCAGCGCACCGACCACTTCGGTGATGCCGAGGGCCTGATGCGACAGCGGGACGGCCAGGATCAGGGCGACCAGCAGGTTCGTGGTCAGCAGCGGTTCGACCAGGGACAGCGCGAGGTGCCCGATGGACCATGCGGCCAGGACCTGTCCCAGGATCATGAAGACGATCCCGGCCAGCCATTTCCGCTTGCGGAAAAGGTCGCCGAACAGCCGCGGGCTGAGAAAGTGGGACTCCGGCGCCGTTTCGGCGCTCTGCTGCTGCAGGACAAAACCAATGCCCAGCAGCAGAGCCGCCACCAGCGTGATCGCGTAGTCCACGGCGCCAACCTACCCGCGGAACGCGAAAAAACGTGTGCGGGACGCGCCGATTCGGCTGCGCAGGCACACGGGACGCCAAGGGCCATGGTCCCCGGCGGCACCTTGAAACCCTCCGGAACCAGCGCGCTCGCGCCGACCAGCGCGCCATCCCCCACGACCGCCCCGTTGAGGGTGACCGATCCCGACCCGATGAGGCACCGGTCCCCGACCACGCAGCCCTCCAGGTGGGTGTTGTGGCCGACCACGCATTCCGCGCCGATGATCGTCGGCCAGTCGTGGGTGCAGTGCACCACGGTTCCGTCCTGGATCGAGGTCCGCGCGCCGATCTCGATCGTCCCGTGGTCACCGCGGAGCACGGCGCACGGCCAGACCGACGCCTCCGCGGCCACGCGCACGTTCCCGATGATCACCGCGTCCGGGTGGACGAAGGCGGCGGGATCGATCTCGGGCTCGATGTCCCCCAGCGCGTAAATCGGCAACGCAACCTCCCTGGGCCTGCCCTTTCACGCCAGCGTATTCGCCTGCGGCCCGATTACCGACCCTCCTGGCCGCGTGGTTCCTTTGGGTCACGGCCGGCCGGTCCGCCCCGCGTCGGCGTCGGCGTCGGCCTCGGTTCTCGTCCCGGCCTCCCGGGCCTGCCTGCGCTCCCGCTGCGGCACGATCGTGTACTCCGGATTGCGGGCCGAGATGCGCCCCGCCTCGAAAATGCCGAACCGGGTGAGGGCGGAGGCCGCGAGCAACGCGAGGCCGCTCGCGGCCGAGCCGGCCTGGCTACGCCGGGACAGGCCGGCCCCGGCCAGGCCACAGCCGGTCAGGATCTCACCGGCGCGCAGCAGGGCACCCGCCCGCCCCGTCTGGTACGGCTCGGCGCGGCCCTGCAGGCGCCGCTCCAGCAGCTTCTTCGCGGTCAGCTCTACGGCGGCGCCGATGATGGCCAGCCGGCGCGCGGGCTCGGCCTCGCGGGCCGGCGCGGCGAGCAGGCCGAACCCGCCGGCCGCGCTCGCGGCCGAGCCGGCGAAGACGTAGGGCATCTCGCGGTGGGCCTCATGCCAGGCCGGCACGGCGGTGTCGCACAGCAGGACGGCCGTGTAGGTGGTCACGGCGGGGCCCAGCAGCGCGGCCCCGGCGGTCGCCGCGACGCCGGCCGCAGGGAGGAACCCGGTCAGGTCCGACAGCGCGGCCGCGCCCGCGGCGGGGCCGTAGGCGCTGAGGATCCACGATCCCACGCTCATCGGCGAGGACAGCTTGAAGATGCGCAGCATGTGGTGGAACCGTGCGGGCCGTCCCAGGTCATTGATCAGCGCCACGGTCGACACGCTGATCCCGCCCAGAGCGGCCACCTTCGCGGCCCGGGCCAGGCCGGGGTGCCCGGTGAGCTGGGCCGCCGCGCCCAGCACCGAGGAGGCGCCCGCCAGACCGCCGAAGAACAGGTAGGCGGGCACGTCCGGTTCCTTCCACACCGGCTCCTTGATGACGGGCCGCCCGTAGTAAGAGCGGAATTCGGCACGCGGCACCATGAACTGCTCGCCGCCCCGGCCTGAGCCGCGGCCATTTCGCGCGTGACGGCCGCCGTTGCGGCCGGCCGGGCCGCGGTTCGTCCCCCGGGCCGGATTCGTCCCCGGCTGGCTAGCGCTCACCGCACGTCCGTTCCGGATCCAAGAAAAGCGGTCAGGACCATGGCGCCGACGCCGGCCGCGGCCAGGCCGGCGTGTTTCCACATGCGCGGCAGGGATCGCGTGGACACGACCGGATCCGGCGGCAGGCCGTAGACCTCGGGCTCGTCGAGCAGCAGGAAGAACGCGCCCGCGCCCCCGATGCCGTCGTCGGGGCCCTCCAGGTAGAGCCGGGCGTCGGTCTGGCCGGCTTCCTGGAGGTCGCTGACCCGCGCCTGGGCCCGTTCGCGCAGCTCGTCCAGCGGGCCGAACTGGATCGAACTCGGTCGGGCAGGCCTTCGCGCAGGCCGGCTCCATACCGACGCCGAGCCGGTCGTAGCACAGCGTGCACTTGTGCGCCCCGCCGTCGTCCTCGCGCCGGCCGATCACCCCGAACGGGCAGGCCGGGACGCAGTAGCCGCAGCCGTTGCACACATCGTCCTGGACGACGACCGTGCCGAACTCAGTGCGCATCAGCGCCCCGGTCGGGCACACGTCCAGGCAGCCCGCCTCGGAGCAGTGCTTGCACACGTCACTGGACATCAGCCAGCGCAGGGCGTCCTCCGCCCCGCCCGCGTCCCTGCCCGCGTCCCTGCCCGCGTCCCCGCCGGGGGCGCTTCCGGGCGCCTGCTGCTCGATGAACGCGACGTGCCGCCAGGTCGAGGCGGACAGGCCGATCGTGTTGTCGAAGGACATGCCGGTGAGCGCCAGCCCGTCCTCCGGGACCGCGTTCCACTCCTTGCAGGCGACCTCGCATGCCTTACAGCCGATACAGACGGACGTGTCCGTGAAGAACCCCACGCGGGGCGGGTGCTCAGCCCAGCCGGCGCGTTCGGCCGGATCGGCTCCCCCGGTCAGGCCGGGACGCTCCGTGATACTCACCTCACACCTCCGTGCCCGTCTCGTCGGTGATGCCGGCCCGCTCGTGGTAGGAGCGGACCAGGGCGAGCAGGGCCGGCCCGCGCGGCCGGCGGCCGGGCTGGATGTCCACGGCGAGCGCCTTGACCTCCTGGATGTGCACGTTGGGATCGAGCGCGAGGTGCGCGAGGTCGTTGGCGCTGTCCCCGGCCGAGATCCCGTTCGGGCCCCAGTGGTAGGGCAGCCCGATCTGGTGCAGCCGCTTGCCCTGCACGGTCAGCGAGGACATCCGGCGGGTGACCATGACGCGGGCCTCGATGGCGCTGCGGGCACTGACGATCGTGGCCCAGCCCATGTGCTCCAGGCCGCGCTCGGAAGCCAGTTCCGGCGACACCTCGCAGAAGAACGCGGGCTGCAGCTCCGACAGGTACGGCAGCCACCGGCTCATCCCGCCCGCGGTGTGGTGCTCGGTCAGCCGGTAGGTGGTCGCGACGTAGGGGAACACGTCCGACCCGGGCTCGTCGCCGCTGGGCTGGTACCGGGTCGCGGGATGGCGGAGGACCTCGCGGACCGGGTTGTGTTCCTGCTTCGGATACAGCAGGTTCTGCACCGGCGAGTCCTGCGGCTCATAGTGCGCCGGCAGCGGGCCGTCGACACACCCGGCCGGGGCGAACAGCCAGGCTTTCCCGTCGGCCTGCATGATGAAGGCGTCGGTCCCGGAGATCGCGGCCACGCCGGTGGCGCCGTCGGGCGGGCGGTAGGATGGCGGGCGGTCGGCGACGAAGTCGGCGATGTCATGGCCGGCCCACTTCCCCTGCTCGGCGTCCCACCAGACGAGCGCCTTGCGCTCGCTCCAGGGCTTCCCCTCAGGGTCGGCGGAGGCCCGGTTGTACAGCACCCGCCGGTTCGCCGGCCAGGCCCAGCCCCACTCGTTCGCCACCCAGTTCTGCTGGCTGCCCGGCTTGCGGCGGGCGGCCTGGTTGACCCCATCGGCGTAGACCCCGCAGTAGATCCAGCAGCCCGCGGCGGTCGAGCCGTCGTCCCTCAGCTGGGTGTAGGAGGCCACCGGCTTGCCGTCGCCGTCCCAGCCGTTCACTTCGGCCAGGACCGCCTCGGCGTCGGGTTCCTGCAGCGGGCCGCGGAGCGGGTAGTCCCACGTGAGGTCGAGCACCGGGCGGTTCATCTCGTCGGCGTCCATCCCCGTGCCCGCGCCAGCGCCCGCGTCCGTGCCCGTGCCCGCGTCCGTGCCCGCGTCCTTCCCGGTCTCGCCGGCCAGGCGCTCCCGGATCTTGCGTCCCAGGTGGTAGGCGAACCACAGATCACTGCGCGCGTCCCCGGCGGGCTCGACCGCCTCGTGATGCCACTGCAGCATCCGCTGGGTGTTGGTGAAGCTGCCGCTCTTCTCGGTGTGCGCGGCGGCCGGCAGGAAGAACACCTCGGTGCCGATGTCTTCGGTGCTCATCTCGCCGGTCTCGATCTCCGGGCCGTCCTTCCACCAGGTGGCGCTCTCGATCAGCGAGAAGTCCCGCACGACCAGCCAGTCCAGCTTGGCCATGCCCATCCGCTGCATGCGGCCGTTGGCCGAGCCGACAGCCGGGTTCTCGCCGAACAGGAAGTAGCCGCTGCACGCCCCGGCGAGCTGGGCCAGCACGGTTTCGTAGGTGCCGTGGCTGCCGGTGAGCCGGGGCAGGTAGCCGTAGCAGAAGTCGTTCTCCGGCATCGCGGCCGGCCCCCACCACGCCTTGAGCAGGCTGACCAGGTAGGAGCGCATACCGGCCCAGAAGCCGTTATCCATGGACTCGGCCTCGACGTAGGCATCGAGGTCCTCGTTGCCGTGCACATGCGGCATGGGGAGGTAGCCCGGGAGCAGGTCGAACAGAGTCGGGATATCGGTCGAGCCCTGGATCGAGGCGTGCCCGCGCAGGGCCAGGATGCCGCCGCCCGGGCGTCCCATGTTGCCGAGCAGCGCCTGCAGGATCGCGCCGGTGCGGATGTACTGCACTCCGACCGAGTGCTGGGTCCAGCCGACGCTGTACACGAGCGCGGTCGTCCGGTCGCGGCCGGAATTGCTGGTGACGGCGTCGCACACGGCACGGAAGTTCTCCGGTGAGATGCCGCAGATCTGCTCGACCATCTCCGGGGTATACCGGGAGAAGTGCCGCTTCAGGACCTGGAACACGCACCGGGGATGCTGCAGCGTCTCGTCGGTGTCGGGAGATGGATGCGCGGCCGCGCCGCCGGAACCGTGCGCCTCGCCCCGGGCCGCCGCGCGGACCTGCTGGCGCCGCCCATGGCCGGCCCCGCCGCTGCGCCGGTCCCGGTGGCCCGCGGCCGCCCCGACGTCGCCCGCCTGGTATCGCCAGGCGCCGAAGTCGTAGGTCCGGTGCTCGCGGTCCAGGCCGGAGAAGACGCCGTCCAGGTCTTCGGTGTCCACGAAATCCTCGCTGAGGATCGTGGACGCGTTGGTGTAGGCCAGCACGTACTCGCGGAAGTACTTCTCCTCGCGCAGGACGTGGTTGATGATCCCGCCGAGGAAGGCGATGTCGCTGCCCGCGCGGATCGGCACGTGCCGGCCGGCCATCGCGCTGGTCCGGCTGAACCGCGGGTCCACGTGGATGACCGTCGCGCCGCGCGCCTTGGCCGCCATGACCCACTGGAAGCCGACCGGGTGCGCCTCGGCCATGTTCGAGCCCTCGATGAGGATGCAGTCGGCGTTGGCCAGGTCCTGCTGGAACGTGGTCGCGCCGCCGCGCCCGAAACTAGTCCCCAGACCGGGGACGGTGGAGGAGTGTCAAATACGGGCCTGGTTCTCGATCTGCACCGCGCCCAGGGCGGTGAAGAGCTTCTTGATCAGGTAGTTCTCTTCGTTGTCGAGGGTCGCCCCGCCCAGGCTGGCGAACCCGAGCGTGCGCCGGGTCTGCTGGCCGTCGACCTCCCACTGCCAGCCCTTCCGGCGGGCGCTGAGCACCCGGTCGGCGATCATATCCATCGCCTGGTCCAGGTCCAGCTTTTCCCAGTCGGTACCGTACGGGCGCCGGTAGAGCACTTGGTACTGGCGGGCGTCCCCGGTCGTCAGCTGGAGGCTCGCGGATCCCTTGGGGCATAGCCGCCCGCGGCTGACCGGCGAGTCCGGGTCACCCTCGATCTGGGTGACCTTCCCGCCCTGGACGTAGACATTCTGGCCGCAGCCGACCGCGCAGTACGGGCAGACCGACTTGACCACCCTGTCGGCCTCGGCCACCCGGGGCTTTTGGCGGCTAGTGGGGCCGCTCTTGGTCGCGGCGCCCAGGCCGAGCTTGTCCTGCCCGGTGAGCTGCCGGTATACCGGCCATCCCTCGATCCACGTGCGCACGCCCACGCCCCTTAGTCCTGGCGAGCCATACGTCCTGGCTTCAAGCTAACCACAAGGGGGATCCGCAAACGCGAGGGACCCGCTCGGCCCCCCCGGCATGTTCGTTTGGGGACAGGATGGCCGGGGTAACGCGACAGCGCGGGCGGTGCGGCGGCCGCCGGCTCAACCGGGGGCCGTGGCCGGAGAGGCGGGCGGACGTGGCGGATGACGGGCGTCCCGGCGGCGCGGGCGGACCCGGGCCACGTGACAGTCCCGGCGGCGCGGGCGGACCCGGGCCACGTGACGGTACGGCCGGACCGGGGTGGCCTGGGAGTCCCGGCGGGGATGCTGGTCCGGAGCCGACGCGCAGGGACAAGCGCCGCTACTTCGTCCTGATGGGCATCTGTATCGGCCTGTTCGTCGTGTCGTGGGCCGTGGTGGACCGGTACTCGGTGCTCGCCGCGGTCATCATGTCGGCGGTGGCCCTGATCATCCCGCCGTTCGCCGCGATCGTCGCAAACGTGGCCAGCGCGACCGACCGCCGCCGCCGGTAGCCAGCGCCCGTAGCCACGGGTAGCCGGGGCGCGTCAGCCGGCGTGCCGCTCCGCGTAGGCATAGGCGAACTGGAGGAAATCGAGAGCCGGCCAGCGCGGCCAGCGTCGTAGCGGCCAGGCGGGCGGCCCGGGGCATGAAGATGTAACCGGCGGTTAGTGCCGTGAGCTCGGACATAGCGGGCGCACTACCGATCATGCGCCCGCCCATGCGCGTGACGCGCTCGCATCCCTGCGTCGTAGCCACCGCCAGCCACGTACGGTAGCGCGCGGCGGCCAAACCGGATGCATCTCTTATAGGTGATTTAGCTGATCAGCCGGTATCCGGGGCCAGCCTGCCCCGGCTCGGATGCGCTCGACGATGCCGGTGGTCGAGCGGCCCGGAAGGTAGCCGACCGTCGCCACCCGGCCGCCGTAACACTCGACCGCCAGTCTCTCGGGCAGGGTGTCCGCGTCGTAGTCGCCGCCCTTGACGTATACGTCCGGCCGGACCGCCTCGAGCAAGTGGATCGGGGTGTCGTCCTCGAAGATGGTCACGTATTCCACGCAGCCGATCGCCGCGACAACCGCCGCCCGGTCCTCGGCCGGGCTGACCGGCCGATCGGGTCCCTTCAGCCTGCGCACGGTCTCATCGGAATTAACCCCGACGACGAGCACGTCGCCGAGGGACGCGGCCTGCTGAAGGCATTCAACGTGGCCGCGGTGAAGGACGTCGAAACAACCATTAGTGAAAACGACCCGGTGGCCTGCGCGGCGATGCCCGGTAAGGCAGCGGGCCAGGAGGTCAACGGGCCAGATCGAATCAAGTCGCCATTCTTCGAACCGCACGTTACTCGCACCACTCTCGCATCGCTGTTTGCGGCGCGATACCCGGCCAGCCGCCCGGCAAACAGGCCGGCGCCGATGTCACTGACATGGCGGCGGGTCCCGCGCCCCTACTTCTCCGTTTGGGCCCCTCCCTTGGTCGTTCCCCGATTCGGCCGGAAAACGCTGGCTGACGGCGATAGACCGTGGTCGCTGTGGGTAGCCGAGGCGCCATCGTTGAGATTGGTTGCATCGCAGTGGGCTAGGTTTGGCGCGGTGAACCTGCCACGCGAACTGGGCGATCTGCCCTACGCCGACGCGCTCATCGGCTTCGAGGGAGATCTGGCGCCCGGAGAGCACCACGGCGGAACTGGATATCACCGCGGGATTCGAGTCGCTCCGCGGCGCCATCATGACCACGGCCCAGTTCCTCGCGCTGGCGCCGGCCCTGGCCCGTCAGCTCGGTATCGACCTCAAAGACGGCTAACGGCGTCCCGGATGCGGTTTTCATGAACCCCCGGGTGCGATCTTTTCAGGAACTGGTGGTTCCGAGCGCCGCTGTGATCTCCTGGATGGCCTCGGCCTCAGCGGGGCTCACGCTCTGCCCTTCCTCCTTGTGCGCTTCCGCGACCTTGCTCGCGAGAGCGAGGACGAAGCGCCGGTAATCGTCGAGTTCCCCGGCCGTTGCCTTGCTCTCGAGCAGTGCCACCGCGTCACGGAGGTGCTTCAGCCCGTTCTCCCTGAGCTCTGCCGCAGAGTGATACCTCGTGTGGTCCGTCTCGGGCTTCGCCGCGACGATCTCGTCGAGGAGTTCGCTCTCGCCGTGCTGCGCGCGCGCTTCGACGTAGGCCTTCGACATCGCGATTGACTCACGGATCATTCCCCCCCGAGCCGCGGTGACCACGATCATGCCGGCGCTCGGTGGGCCCTCGAGCACCACCTTCCATTCCTCCGGTGAGAAAGCCGCTTTTGACGTCATTCGAAGCTCCTTTCCTATCGATGCGAAACCAGGAACGGCCTGCGCGCGGAGAAGAAACGCACGATCGCGATCATCCCCCGGCCGCAGCCCGCCGACACCAGCCCGGGACGGCAGATGTGCTCAGGTCCGCCAGACCCGCCGGGCTGCGAGCGGACCATAGCGGACTTGACCTTAACGAACGCGTACTCATGCCGCCGACCGGGGCCGGCGCAGCGCCGGCGTTTCCGCGGAAACGCCGGATTATGCCACGGCCGCCGTCTCGCGCTGTGCCGTGCGGCGCGGTCTTTCCGCAGCCTCCGACAGCCAGGAGAGGAAGCGGTTCTGCCGTGGCGAGCTGTCAGGCCGCCACCGGAATTGGCCCGGCCGTCAGCACGTCCTGTACACGCTGGCCTGGGCGGCAGGCATCGTGGTCGCCGCCTTTCCCGTCGCGATGCGGATGTACGGGCGGCGTGGCCCCTTGCTGCCGGGCGCCCCGCTCCGGGACACCGCGCGGCGTCAGGCCATCCGCTCCAGTCCCTGCCGGACCCGCTGCAGCAGGCCGAACTCCAGCGGCGTGGCGCGGACCTGGGGCGTCGCGCGGGCCTCGGTCAGCTGGGCCCGTCGCGGCAGCCCGGTCCGCGCGGGGGGCCCGGGAACGGCATGCGGAGCGGGGAGGGTGCACGTACCCGCGTGCACGAGCTGGCCGACGGACTCCATCGTCTCGTGCAGGGAAAGGCCGCCACGCCAGGCCAGGTCACCGACCGTCGTCCGGCCGTCGATCAGGCTGGCGATGGCCCGTTGCCCGGAATTCACCAGCGCCTCCGGATGACGGAGGGCCGACCACTGCGGGCGAGAGCGTGGGGTGATGTCGTACCAGGCCAGCTGCTGAGTCATGTGCTCGAGGTACCGGCGCACCGACGGGATGTCCATGGCCAGGACCGTTTGCGCCCAATGTGATCGCTGCGGCGCCAGCCAGATGCCCGTCACCGAGCACTCCCCGGCGAATGGCGCCGTCAGCGCGAGAAGCGAGTCGAACGTGACCGACTGGAGCAGCCGCTGCAGCTCGGCGCGGGTGATGAGAGCCCGGCCGACCAGGGCGGCGCCGACCGCGCCGTCCGGGTGATGATCCCGGGCAATCTGATCCCATACACCGGGCGGCAGCCGCCGCGACCGGATCAGGCGGGTACCCAGATCGGGCACAGCGGGTGATTCAGCGAAGGCCAGACGTCCGTGGCGCAGGTACACAATTCCGCCGGGCCGCCCCTCGATTTCCACCGCTCCGGATGCGCCGCTGCGGCCGAGTCCGGCCAGCTCGCTGGCTATCTGATCGGCTGGTCCCAGCTGGCCAGGTTCAACCAAGACATGCCCTCCTTGCTCAGCCGTATAGGGTTCCGCTGCCGCCGCCCGCTTCGTCGCAAGGACCGCTCCGCACCGCCTCTGAAGTGCGGTGACACAGAAGATAAGCCAGAATAAGGTTGTTTGCCCGGGTCATGAAAGGGGCCGAAAGTCCCTGATAAAGCGCCCGGGGCATAAGTCACGCACCCGCCGGCACACCTTGCGTAACCGATCAGCGACAGGGTAGCGAATAAGCGTGGCAGAACGGCAGATAATCGCCGCTAATTTTTTTTTCCGGAATAGGTCATACTATTTGGCGGGATGCACACAAATGCTTTCCGGCGAAGGTTCGCCCGGTAATTCGAAAATATGGCAACAGCGGATAGTCATCCAGCGGCTCCGCAGAGCGCGCCGGGCCCGTCGCAGCCGTTATCTCCGTGACCATCTCCGGCCACGGGCACTCCTCTGCGCCGGTCGCAGGGCCCGCGTGGTGTCCCGCGTGCACAACCGCTGCTACTTCCCCCGCCACCGGCGCCCCCTCTACTGCTTTCGGCCGCAATGACAGGCTATGGGCCGGTTCGCAGAACCGCCATGGGCTCTCGGAAAGAAGTCGGAAAGCAGAAGATTTCGTAACATTTCCTGACGAACCGTCAGGTGATGAGCACTTTCAGCCAGAGGCAGGCAGCAAATTTGGCCGGAAAGCCCACGTTTCAGCAAAGAAACCTGGCTAATCGACGAGAGCCGTGCCGATCCGGCGGGGGCCGATCCGGCGGGGCCCAGCCAAGTGCGGGCCGGTTCAGTGGGGGCCGGCCGCGGCGCAGCCCCGCATCGCGCGGACGAACGCCTCACCGCGCTCGCGGTAGTCGCGGAACCGGCCGAAGCTCGGCGCGGCCGGCGACAGCAGCACCACGCCGTCCGGGCGGGCCCAGTCGAACCCGCGGGTAACGGCCGCGTCCAGATCGGCGCAGTCCTCGGCGTTCAGCAGGCCAACCCGGTCAAGTTCTCTGTGAATGCGCGCGCCGCTGTCGGGCAGGGTGAGCACCAGGGTGGGGGCCGCGCGGTCGCGCAGGCCGGCGGCGAGCGGCGCGTAGTCGATGCCACGGTCGTGTCCGCCGGCGATCAGGGCCACCCGCCGGCCGGGAAACGCGTCCAGCGCGGCCAGGGTGGGCAGCACGTTGGTCGACAGGCTGTCGTCCACGAACGTGACCCCCGCGACGTCACCGACCACCTGGAGCCGGTGATCCAGGTGGCGGAATCCCCCGGCCGCGCCGCGCAGCGCCCCCTCGTCAGACGCCCCGGCGACGCCGAGCGCGTGCAGGCAGCGCCGCGCGATCAGCGCGTTCCGGCGGTTGTGCCCACCGAGCAGCCGCAGCGGCTCCATCCAGGAGGCGTCCGGGTCGTCGGCGGCGTGCACCCAGTCCACCCGCGGCCCGAGCAGGGACACCCGCTCGCGGAGCAGGTCGCTGTCGCCGTTGGCGACGGTCAGGTCCGCGCCCGGCTGCGAGCACGCCGACAGCTTGTCCCGGTAGTAGTTCTGCACGCCGCCGTGCCAGTCGAGATGATCGGGGTGCAGCGAGGTGACGGCCACGACGGGCGGGGAACACGGCAGATCCATGGCCTGGTAGCTGGACACCTCGATGACCCAGAAGTCCCACGGCCCGGCTCGGCCGGGTGATGCAGACGAGGCAGACGAGGCAGATGATGCAGATAGGCCGGGCGGTCTGGTTGGGCCCTCCGGATCCCACGGTGGCTGGCCGATGTTGCCCCCGACCAGGCAGCGGTGACCGAGGCTGTTCAAGAGGTGGCCGCTGACCGCGGCGGTCGTGCTCTTGCCCTTGGTGCCGGTGATGAGCAGGACGCGGGCGGGATCGGCTTCCTGCAGCCACAGGCCCAGGCCGCCGGCCACCGCCACGCCCCGCTCTTCCAGCCGCACCACCTCCGGGCGGTAACGGCTGATCCCCGGGGACTTGACGACCACATCGCACTTCTCCAGCGCGGCGAGCCCGCCGTAGCCGGCCGCGAGTACGGGCATCCCGATGATCGCGGCGGCTTGCGGCCGGTCATCGACCAGTACGGGCTCTACCCCCATCGCGCAGAGCTTGCGGACGTTCGCCAGGCCCTCACGGCCGAGACCCCACACCCCGACACGGGCGCCGGGCAGATCTGCCCAGGAAAGCTTGGGACGCGTACTGGTCACGCGAGGAGTTCTTCCGCGTAGGGGACGGGAATGAAGTGCTCCCCGGCGGGCTGCAGCAGGCCGTCGGTCGATGGGCGGCCGGGCAGCGCCCGCACCTCGGCGGCCAGTTCGTGCAACAGCGGGAAGCCGGCCCGGTCATCGCGGGCATCCGCGAGCAGCAGGGCCGCGCGGCACTCATTGACCTCCCCGACGCATTCGAACGGTTTGCTGAGGTCGGCGTCGCCCAGCAGCGCGCGGAACCGGCCCGCCAGGGAACGGTCGGCGAGCGGCTCCCGGCCGCCGAAGATGGCCCCGAGGTCCGCAGCCGGCAGGAACGGCGCCAGGATCAAGTCGATGAAGCAGCATTTGTCGCACTGCCCGCACCAGTGATCGAGCCGCTGCACCTTGTCGATGTGGAAGGCGCGGTTACAGCTGCGGAACGTCCCGTGGTACGGCTTCAGCCGGGCAAACCGCTCCGCGATCCACAGCTCGGTGCGGGGCCGCAGCGCCGAGAAGTAGTCCGGCATGGCTGCCCCGGCGGGCAGGCGGGCGGAGGTCTCGGCGAGCACGCCGCGGAAAGCCACCTCGAACGCCGCGCTCTTGGAGTACTGGTGGTTGACCACCTGATCACCGGCTTGCACGGTGGGCACCGACGCGGACCATTCGTTGGACATCACGACGGCATCCCGGCCCTCCAGCGCCGCCGCCATGACCGCGATCGCCGAAATGATGCCGGTCACCGGGACATGACCGTTAAGAAACCCCAGCTCACGCGAGCGCAGCAGCTGGGGATCGATCTCCCGGTCGGCGCGCACCACCGGGAGCCCGGTGACGGCGGCCGGGCGCTCGATCGCATCGAACCGGTCGCCGGGCCGGCTGACCACGAACAGTGCCACGTCGGAGCGGTCGCGGACCATCTCGACGGTGACGATGGAGTCAATTCCCCCGCCGAACGGGACGAGCACGCGCGCCCGCCCGGCTGCGGGCGGTTCCGGCCCGGGGTCGCGGACGGCGGGCCCCGTTGTCCCGGGCACTTCCGGCGCGTCGGGCCCCTCGATGCGCAGGCCGGACAGGTCGATGCCGTTGCGGTACGCGAACTCGCCCAGGCCGCCCGCGTAGAAATCGCGCAGGAAGGCCCGTTCCCGGCGGGTCAGTGCGGTCTGGCCGGTGTCGATGACGGGCGGCGCGGCCGTCTTGTAGGCGGAAACACCGGCGAGCAGGAAGACGAGCCGGGCGGCCGCGGCCACGGCCGGGCGGTCCCAGCGGCTCGCGGGGCTCGCGGGGCTCGCGGGGCTCGCGGGGCTTCGCGGGGCCGCGGGGCTCGCGGGGCTCGCGGGGCTCGCGGGGGGAAATGTGATCCGCTCCTCGAACGGCCGGCCGTCCACGCTGTACCGGCAGGTCAGCAGGCCGGTGGCGGGATCGGTCTGGTAGGACTCATAGCAGAAGCGCCGGCCCCGCCGGGCCCCGGCCGCGCTCGCGGCGTCTGCCGCCGGGGTGCTCATTGGGCCTCCCGGGGCCGCAGGGCCCGCAGGCAGGCCAGGGCCGCGAACCGGCCGCACGGCCGCTCCGCGCGGTAGCTGAAGAACGGGCCGCCCGTTGGAACGTTACTGACGTTGATTTGGTGGTCGGGGACACCCGCCCCGGTCAGGATTAGGCGGTTCGCCGTCCACAGGTCGAACTGCCACTGCCCGGGCCCGGTCGCACGGAGCACGGTGGGGGCGCGGTCGCCGAAGGCGCCCGCCGCCGCCTCGGCGACCTCGGCGCCGACCTGGTACCGGTCCGGGGCGATCGCGGGGCCGATGCCGGCGATCACGTCCTCGGGACGGGTGCCCAGCGAGCGCATCGCGGCGACGGCGGCCGCGGCCGCTCGCGCGACCGTACCGCGCCAGCCGGCGTGCGCGCACGCCAGCACGTGCGCGACGGGGTCGTAGAGGACCACGGGTACGCAGTCGGCCGCCAGTACGGCCAGCACAGTCCCGGGATCGGCCGTGACCAGCGCGTCGGCGCCCGGCACGGCGTCCGCGGGGGCCCGGGTACCCCGGCCGCGGTCGGCCGCGCCGACCACCTCCGCCGCCCCGCCGTGCACCTGCTCGCAGAAGACGACATCCTCCGGCCCGGCGCCGAGCGCGGCCGCCGCCCGCCGCCGGTTCTCCAGCACGGCGGCGGCGTCGTCGCCGACGTTCAGGCTCAGGTTGAGGCTGGCGTACGGACCGGCGGACACCCCACCGCGGCGGGTCGTGACCAGGACGTCGACGGCCCAGCGGTCGAAGGCGGCCCAGGTCAGCACCTCAAGGCCGCGGACCCGGCGGAACACGGGCGAAGTGGCAGGCGGAGCGATCATCGCGAGCGATCCTAGCGTCACCCCGCCAATGACGAGACCACGTTGGCCCCGTCCGTGCCCGCGTCCCGCAGGACGCGCAACAGGTTTCCGCCGGCCAGGGCGGCGCAGTCGGTTTTGGTCCAGCCGCGGGCCAGCAGTTCGGCGAACAGCGCCGGGTAAGCCGAGACGTCGGCCAGGCCGGTGGAGACCAGGTTGGATCCGTCGTAGTCACCGCCGAGACCGACGTGCTCGATGCCCGCCACCGCGCGGACGTGTTCGATGTGGTCGGCGACCTGGGCCAGCGTCGCCTCCGGGACGGGGTGGGCCGCCCGCCACTCCGGCACCACCGTCTCCCAGGAGGAGATGTCCCGCGTGTCCAGCCCGCGCCGGTCCAGTTCGGCCAGCAGCCCGGCCTGCCAGCGCGCACAGTCCGGGGAGACGAAGAACGGGACGAACGTCACCATGCAGACCCCGTGGTTGCCGGCCAGCCGGGTCAGCACGTCATCCGGGACGTTCCGGGGATGGTCGCAGACGGCCCGGGCCGATGAGTGCGAGAAGATGACCGGGGCTTCGGCGATGTCGAGGGTGTCGTGCATGGTGGACGCCGCGACGTGCGACAGGTCGACGAGCATGCCGATCCGCTGCATCTCCCGGACGACCTCGCGGCCGAAATCGGTCAGGCCGCCCGCCTCGGGCTCGTCGGTGGCCGCGTCTGCCCAGCCCACGTTGTTGTTGTGGGTCAGCGTCAGGTAACGGACGCCTAGTGCGTACAGCGCGCGCAGGACGCCCAGGGACGACGCGATCGCGTGGCCGCCCTCGGCGCCGAGCAGGGAGGCGATCTTCCCGGCGGCGAAGGCCCGTTCCACGTCGGCGGCGGTGGTCGCGAGTTCGAGGCACTCCGGGTAGGCGCGGATCATCCGGTGCACGAGGTCGATCTGCTCCAGCACCGCGGTCACCGCCGTGTCCCCGGTCAGCGACGCGGGCACGTAGACCGACCAGAACTGCGCCCCGACGTGACCCTCGGCCAGCCGCGGCAGGTCCGTCTGGGTGGTCGCCACCGGGCCGGAAAGCCTCGCGCGGACGGGATCGCTGCCGAACTGCTCACGGATCGCCCACGGCAGGTCGTTGTGCCCGTCCACGAGCGGAAAGCGGCGCAGCAGGTCACACGCCGCGGCCAGCCGGTCTGTCATCATTTCACCCTAGCCCCACGAGGCACAATCGCCGGACACGGACCGGATGAGGATCCATAATGCCCGATAAACGGCGGAGTGTGACATTTATACGCTCAAACGCGCTGGCCGTAATGAGCGGTGGGCACCCGGACGACGCTGACCGGATGCCCTGGTGGTGATCGGCCATCATGGCGACGACGTATGACACGCGGCCCTGGCTGCGGTATGACGCCGTGGCCGGGGTGCCGAAGCGCCGCGCGAGGCTACTGCGACGCGGCCGGGGTGCCGAAGCGCCGCGCGAGGCTACTGCAACGCGGCCGGAGTACCCGAAGCGCCGCCCGCGAGGCCCTGGCGGGCTAGTCTCAGCCGGGCCCGCTCGGGATGATGAATTTACCTACGCCGGCCCGGGCTGAGCCGGTTCAGCCGCCACCAGGCGATGAGCACGAACACGATCGACAGGGCGATCATCGCGCCCATGTCCGTCAGCCAGGTGCTCGCCTGGTGCTGCCACAGCGGGTCGAAGGGCAGGGACCCGCGCGGGACCAGGTGGTTCAGGTCGGACGTGGAGGCGACCGCGGCGAAGCCCCAGCGTCCCGGGACCACGTACGCGAGCTGCTGCAGCCCCATCTTGCCCGCGATGGAGACCACGCCGCCGGACAGCACGACCTGCACCATGGTGATCAGCACGAGGAACGGCATGGCCCGTTCCGTCGTACTGACCAGGGCGGACACCATCAGGCCCAGGCACATCGACGCCACGCAGAGCATGGCGATGCCGATCAGCAGCTCGGCGAACGGGGCGCCGGTCAGGAACGAGCCGCTCGGCGGCAGCGGATGCCCGAGCAGCCCGATCGCCGCCAGGAGCGCGGCTTGCACGACCGCGATCACACCCAGCACGATCAGCTTCGAGCCCAGGTAGGCCCCTGACGACAGGCCGGCCGCCCGTTCCCGTACGTAGATCGTCCTTTCCTTGACCAGTTCCCAGATCGAGCTGACGGTGCCGGAAAGGCAGACACCCACGATGAGCAGGATCAGCAGGGTCGAGGCGTCAGGGTTGGTGCCCGGGGGACCGCCCAGCCCCTTGCTCCCGGCGATCAGGTGGATCAGCGCGCCGATGA
Source organism: uncultured Actinomycetes bacterium (assembly GCA_963809975.1). GTDB lineage: Bacteria > Actinomycetota > Actinomycetes > Streptosporangiales > Streptosporangiaceae > Bog-532. The sequence goes on along the minus strand of CAWELT010000010.1, from coordinate 20,255 downwards.
TGATCGGCATCAGCGCCGTGAACAGCAGGTAGCCGCGGTCGGACGCGATGACCCGTGCGTACCGGCGGCACAGCGTCCCGATCTGGCGGAACGCGCTCCCGCGCACCGGCGCCGGGGTCCCCGCGGCCTTCGGCCCGCCGGACATCGGGGGGAGCGCCTGCGGCCGGGTGACGTACTCCTCGCAGACCGGCGAGCCCGCGAACTCGGCGGCCCAGTCCCGGTCGGCATACCGGTCGAAGGCCTGGAACACCTCGGCCCAGCCGGGCTGGCCGAAGTAGCGCAGCCCTTCCTGCGGTGGGCCGAAGAACGCGACCCTGCCGCCGGGGACCAGGACCAGCAGCCGGTCGCACACGTCGAGGTTGGCCACACTGTGCGTGACCACGATCACGGTCCGGCCGTCGTGCGCGAGGTCGCGCATCTGCTCCATGACCGATTTGTCGAGTCCCGGGTCAAGACCTGACGTTGGCTCGTCCAGGAACAGCAGCGACGGCTTGGTCAGCAGTTCCAGGGCCACGTTGACCCGCTTGAGCTGGCCGCCGGACAGCTTGTCGGCACGGGTATCCGCGTGCCGGGTCAGGGCCAGCTCGCCCATGACCTCGTCGACCCGGGCGTTCCGCTCGCGGGCGTTCGTGTCGGGCGGGAAACGCAGCTCGGCGGCATACCTCAGCGCCACCTGAGTGGTGAGCTGAGTGTGCATGATGCTGTCCTGCGGGACCAGCCCGATCCGGGTCCGCAGCTCCGCGTAGTCCCGGTACAGGTCGCGGTTGTCGTACAGCACGACGCCCCGGTCGGCGGGGCGCATCCCGGTCAGCGCGCCGAGCAGGGTGGACTTGCCGGCGCCGCTCGGGCCGATGATGCCGACCAGGGACCGCTCGGCGAGCGGGAAACTCACATGATCCAGCAGAATCTTGCCCCCGGCGACCTCGACGACCAGATCCTGCGCGACCAGGGACACGTCGCCGCGTATCGATGTATTCGCGCAGCTCACCGTCGGTCAGCCGGTATGTAGCGTGCCCGATGCCGACAATATCTTTCTCGGTAAGCGTGGCGGAGGTAACACGCTGCCCATTGACAAATGTGCCATTGTGGCTGTCCAGGTCAACAATCTGGTACTTTCCGTCGCTGGATTTGCGCAATTCGGCATGGTGCCGGGAGATACTGAGCTCGGAAAGGACGAGGTCATTGTCGGACGTCCGGCCAATCCGGAGGCGGTGCACGGGCAGCGGCTGCACCGAGGTGGGGCGCCGGTCCACACTCAGCCGGTAGTCGTTCTGCTGAACTCCCCCGCCGTGGCCGCCGCCGTTGTTCGCCGGGCCCGCGCTGCCGGGGGTGCCGGGGCCGCCGGGGGCACGGCCGGCGGGGGCGCCCGGGGCGCCGCGGCCATTAACGTCCGGGCCGCCCTGGCGGGGTAGGCCGGGTCGGGGCGCATCGGGGCGCGGCAGGTCAGGGCGCGGCAGGTCAGGGCGCGGCGGGGCCTCGACGGCACCATGCCCGATGGCACCGTCCCCGAGGGCACCGTGCCCGATGGGACCGGGGCGGTCATCGCCGAACGGGCCAGAGCCGGCGACGGGCGTGGATATTTCCGTCGGCGCGTGCACTGGGCGGACGACTGGCTCGCAGCGCAGGACCGGGCCGTCCTCCGGATTGCCGAGCCGGATCACGCAGTCAGAACTAATGGTGACGCGGTCTACACGCTGGGTCCCGATAAACGTCCCATTCGTACTGCCGACGTCTTCAAGTACCCAATTGTCCTGTTCATGCCGAAGGGTCGCGTGATGCCACGACACCCGCACGTCGGACAGGGCGATGTCAGAGCCCGGATCCCGGCCTAGTCGGTAAGAGGTCCCCGCCTGCAATCTGTGATCCGATTGCCGCGTGCGCACCACAAGGACCAGGCCAGCCCCCGCCGGGCCGGAACGCAGCGATGACATGTCTACCGAGTCTAGGGGTACGGCCGATAAACGGGAATATGGAGAGCCTCTTTCTTCTACCGGCCGTTTTATTGCATTAAACTCTCATCCGCCCCCGGATAGTGGAGCTGGTGTCATGAGCGAAGACCCGACCCGACCCATCAGGCCCGGCGAGTACGGGCCACCGGGCGGATATGGCTCATCACAGGACTACGGGCCGCCGGGCAAATACGCGGACGGGTACGGGCCGGACGGCGGGTCCGGCGCGGGGCAAGGACAAGGACCGGGGCACGGACCGGGACAGGGGTCCGGCCAGGAGCGGGGGCAGGGAACGGACCGCGGATACGGGCCGGGGTATGGGCAGGATGCCGGGTATGGGCAGGATGCCGGGTACGGCCAGGGGTACAGGCCAGACGCGGGGTACGGCCAGGGGCATCCGCCGGCGGATGGCTACGGGTCACCGTCGGGTACGGCCCGGATGCCGGGCGCCGGTTACCAGGGCGAGGTGCCCGGGCGGGGGCGCCGTGGCGGCCGCAGGCACCGGGGCCTGACCATCACCGCGATCGTCGTCGTGGTGCTGCTCATTCTCCTGGTCGTGGCGGACCGCGTGGCGGCGGGTATCGCCGAAAATGAGGTCGCCAACCAGATCAAGTCGCAGGGATTCCCGGTCAAGCCCAAAGTGACGATCTCCGGCTTCCCCTTTCTCACTCAGCTGGCCGCGCGTGACTTCCGGCAAATCAACATCACCGCGAACAACGTAACCGAAGGCCCGCTCGACATCGCAAGTATCAACGCGACCCTGCACGGCGTGCATGTCAATTCGGGCTTCAACGGCGCCACGGTCGACCAGGTGAACGGCACCGCACTGGTCACGTTCGCCGGGCTGAGCCACGCGGCGGGCGTGGGGGACGGCATCACGCTGTCCAACGCGGGCAACGGTGACGTGAAGGCGAGTATCGACCTGGGGTTCGTCAGCGGGAACGCGCTCGCCCAGGTGGCTCGGGCCGGGCCGCACCAGATCAACGTACGGTTCATCTCGTTCGGCGGCATTCCGCCGAGCGTGCTCGGCCCGCTGCAGGACTTCACGATCAGCGTGCCGAACCTCCCCGCCGGGATGACCATCCAGAACGTCAGCGTGACCGGGCAGGGACTTCTCATCAGCGTCGCCGGGACCCATACCACCTTCAGCCAGTGACCGTGGAGGGCTCGTGCCCGTGACGACCGAAGCCCGGAACCGGTTCGCGCAGCGGCTGTTCACGCCGCTGCCGTCACGTTACGACCGGCTGGCCGAAATCCTGTCGATGGGCCAGAACGGCCGCTGGCGGCGCGCAATGGTCGACCAGATCGCCGCGCGGGCGGCCGGCGGCGCCGGAGCAGCCGCCGGGGAGGCACTCGTCCTGGACGTGGCCTCCGGGACCGCGGGAGTCGCGCTCCAGCTAGCATCGCGGACCGGGGCGCGGGTGGTCGGCGTCGACCTGACCGAGGGGATGCTGCGCCAGGGCCAGGCCAACGTGACGGGCGCCGGACTGGGGAGCAGGATCAGCCTGGTGGCCGGCCAGGCGGAACGGCTGCCGTTCCCCGACGCCAGTTTCGACGCGCTGACCTTTACCTACCTATTGCGCTACGTCCGTGACCCGCAGGCAACACTGGCGGAGCTGGCGCGGGTGGTCAAGCCGGGCGGGACGATGGCGAGCCTGGAGTTCTGCGTCCCCCCGACGGCCTTCTGGAGGGCCTCGTGGGTGCTGTACACCCGGCTCATCCTGCCGGCCGGGGGCCTGCTGCTCGGTGGGCCGGCCTGGCTGCGGGTGGGCCAGTTCCTCGGGCCGAACATCACCGGCCACTACCGCCGGTATCCCGTCCCGTGGACGGTCGAGGCGTGGCGGCGGGCCGGTTTCACCGGGGTCGGGACGCGGATCATGAGCCTGGGCGGCGGCCTGGTCATGTGGGGCCAGCGCGCCGATGACTAACCGCCTCCGCCCGGCCTATTACGCTGCGCGGCCCGGGGGGCGGCCTGGAGGGTGGCGGGACTGGTGGACGCTCCTGCACCCGCCGTATACCGCCTGGCACCTGTCCTACGTGGTGATCGGCGCGTCGCTGGCCCCGCACGTCTACGTCAGCCGGCTCCTGTACGCAGTGGCGGCGTTCTTCCTCGCCGTCGGCATCGCCGCGCACGCCCTCGACGAGCTGCACGGCCGCCCGCTGCGCACGACCATCCCGGCCGCGGCCCTCGTCACCGCGGCCGCGGCCAGCCTGGCCGGCGCGGCCGGCCTGGGCGTCTACGGCATCACCCAGGCGGGCTGGATCTTGCTGCCGTTCATGGTGGCTGGCCCGGCCCTGGTGATCACGTACAACGCGGAGCTGTTCGGCGGCATCCTGCACAACGACCTGGGGTTCGCCGCGGCGTGGGGCGCCTTCCCCGTGCTCACCGGGTACGCCGCCCAGGACGGGAACCTGGCTCCGGCGGCCTTCGTAGCCGCCGCGGCGGCCCTCGCGCTGTCCGCGGCGCAGCGCCGACTGAGCACTCCGGCGCGGGCCATCCGCCGGCACACGGCCCGGCTGGAGGGCAGGATCACCCGGGCGGACGGTACGACCGCCCCCATCGGCCCCGAACCTGGTCCTGGACCCGCTGGAAGGAGCGCTGCGGGCGATGTCGTGGGGCCTGATCCTGCTCGCCGCCAGCCTCGCCATCGCCCGCCTGACCTGAACGGCCCGGTCCCGTATTAGGGTTAGCGCGAAATAGCCGGGCGAAAGGGCATTCCCCCGGCTTACAACGCGTACGCGGATCTGCTGCCTACGGACCCTCGTTGGCTCATAATTGGGCTAAGAGGGCCTGGCGAATGGGTATCAGGACAGGGAGCGGTGATCCTGGCCATCACCGTTGGTGTCAAACGGGTGAGAAGCCGACAGGAGAGCACCACGTGACAATCGGCATGACGGTCGATAACAGTGCCCCGCCGCAAAATTCGTCGGTGCGGACCATCATCCTGGGTATCGACCACTCCGGGCGCATCGTCCAGCACGACCGCAACGCCCCGGCTGTGCTCGCCCGCCCTGCCGACCAGTTGCTCGGTGCCAGCCTCAGCGACCTGCTGAGCGGGGATGGCCCGGCTGACAAAAACGCAGCAGAAGCCAGAACACAGGCAAGAACGCGGGCCAGAACGTCGGCCAGAACGCAGGCACGGCTACCGGGATCGCCGAGAAGACCGAAGCCAATGGGACCGCCGGGCGGATCCCGGGGTCCACCGGATCCGCGGCCCCGGCCGGCGACGACATCGTGGCGGGACTGCTGGAGGCCATCCGGTCCGACCGCGAGGGCACGGCCATGCTCTCGATCCGCACCGAGAGCGGCAAGGCGGACGCGGTGGTCACCGTGCACCCGATGCGGGCCGGCGACGTGAACGTCGCGGCCCTGGCCCTGCTGCGGGTCCCGGCCCCGGTGGCCGAGCGGTTCGTTGACCCGGCGCTGATGCGGCAGGCCCTGCTCGACCGGACGTTCAGGCGGATCGGCGACACCCTCGACTTCAACCACGTCGCCCGCGAGCTGATTTCCACCCTGGTCCCGCATTTCTGCAACGCGGGCGGCATCGCCGTACTGGAGAGCCTGATCGGCGAGGATGAGTTCCCGGCGCACGGGCCGGACGGCTCCCATCCCCTGCGCCGCCTGGCGGTGGCCAACGACGCGGAGGACCCCGCCTGGGAGGCCACCTTCCCCATCGGCGAAATTCTCCGCTACCCGCAGGGCTCGCCGTACGTGCTGTGCATGGACTCGGGCAAGCCGGTCCTGGAGGGCAGGATCAGCAAGCACGAGGCGGGAGAGCTGGCCGACATGTGGCAGCGCCAGCCGGTGTCCGCCCTGCTGGCCGACGCCTCGATGCTGCTGCTGCCGCTCATCGCGCAGGGCAGCACGCTCGGCTTCTTCGTCTGCGTGCGAAAACCGGGCTACCGCCGGTTCGACGCGTACGACCAGGAAATCGGGATGGAGTTCGCTTCGCGGGCCGCGATCTTCATCGACAACGCGCGGCGGTACAACCGCGAGCACGCCACCGCGCTGACCCTGCAGCGCAGCCTGCTGCCGACCGGCCTGTCCGCGCCGTCCTCGGTCGACGTTCGGCACCGGTACCTGCCGGGCAGCAAGCTCATCGAGGTCGGCGGCGACTGGTACGAGTCGATCGCGCTGCCGGGCGCGCGGGTCGCCCTGGTCGTCGGTGACGTGGCCGGGCACGGTGTCCGGGCCGCGGTGACCATGGGGCGGCTGCGGACTGCGATCCACACGCTCGCGCGGCTGGAGCTGCCGCCCGCTGAGTCGCTGCAGCAGCTGGACGAGCTCATGCACACGCTGGGCGAGCGGGAGCCGCACTTCGCGACCTGCGCGTACGCGATCTTCAACGCGGTCAGCGGCACCTGCGAAGTAGCCGTGGCCGGGCATCTGCCACCGCTGCTGGTCCGGCCGGACGGCAGCAACGAGTACCTCGACGTGGCGCCCGCTCCCCCGCTGGGCGTCGGCGAGGGCCCGATCGAGAGCCGCGTGTTCACCATCGAGGACGGCAGCCTGTTCCTGCTCTATACCGACGGCCTGGTCGAGAACCGCACCCGGGACATCGACGACGGCCTCCACCGGCTGCAGAAGATCTTCAGTGATGGCGCCCCGTCACGCTCGCTGGAAGAGCTGTGCAAGGCAACGCTCGACGGCGTATACGCCGACCAGCAGCGCGACGACATCGCGGTCCTGCTGGCCCGGCTGTCCCGCATTCCTGAAGACCACCACGCGACCTGGACGCTGGGCCGCGAGCTCACCTCGGTGGGCCAGGCCCGCACGCTGATCCGGGAGCCGATGGAGCGCTGGGGCCTGGAGGACATGATCCCGGTCACCGAACTGCTGGTGTCGGAGCTGGTCACGAATGCCCTGCGGTACTCCCCCGGCAAGGTCACACTGCGGATCGTGCGGGAGGGCGCGCTGGTCTGCGAGGTGGGCGACAACTCCGCCGCGCTGCCCCGGCTGCGCCAGGCCGGCCGGGACGACGAGAACGGCCGCGGCCTCCAGGTGGTCAGCCAGTTCGCGCAGCGCTGGGGCGCCCGCCGGACCCGCACCGGCAAGGTCGTTTGGTGCGAGCAGCCCCTCCCCGGCGTCGAGGTCAATCCTCTGCCGTTGCATTAGTGCGGTGCTGGCCCGGGGGGACGACCCCGGAACCCCCGCTGCGCTACTTCGCCGAGACACCGGCCACTCGCCCGGGCCAAAACCCGGAACTCGCTGGGCCGGTATGAGCGCCTCGCCGCAGGCTGCGCGGGGTACTCGCCCTGCCCCTTATTCGACGGTGACGCTTTTGGCCAGGTTGCGGGGCTTGTCTATGTCGCGGCCTAGCTTGGCGGCCATGTGGTAGGCGAACATCTGCAGCGGGATCGTGAGCAGGATGGGGTCCAGTTCCGGCGTGCAGTGTGGGACGCGGATGACCGCGTCGGCCAGGTCGGCGGGCAGATCGCCGCTGGTCACCGCGATGACGGGGCCGCCACGCGCCTTGATCTGCTCGATCGTGGAGATGTTCTTGCTCAGCAGCTCGTCGTCGGGGACCAGCACCACGCTCGGCATGCTCGCGTCGATCAGCGCCAGCGGCCCGTGCTTTAGCTCGGAGGCCTGGTACGCCTCGGCGTGCACGTAGGAGATCTCCTTAAGCTTCTGGGCGCCCTCGCGCGCCACCGGCCAGGCACGGACCCGGCCAATGAAGAACATGCGCTCCGCGCCGGCGAACTGGCCGGCGATCGTGGCGATGTTGTCCTCCTGGGCGAGCACGTGATCGATCTGCTCCGGCAGCGCGCGCATGCCCGCCACGATCCTGGCCCCCTCGGCGGCGGACATGTCACGGACCCGGCCGATGAGAAGGGCGAGCAGGGCGAAAGACGCCGCCATGTTGGTCAGCGCCTTGGTGGAGGCGACGGCGACCTCCGGTCCGGCGTGCAGGAACACGCCGCTGCCGCACTCCCGCGCGATCGCGCTGCCGACCACGTTGACGGCGCCCACGACCTGGCCACCCTTCCGTTTCAGCTCCTGGACGGCCATCAGCGTGTCCAGCGTCTCGCCGGACTGGCTGATCGCGACGTAGAGGGTGTCGGGGTCGACCACCGGGTTCCGGTAGCGGAATTCGGACGCGGGCTCGGCGTCCGCGGGCACCCGGGCCAGCTCCTCGACCAGGACGGCCCCGATCTGCCCGGCGTAGTACGCCGATCCGCAGCCGAGGAACTTGACCCGCCGGACCGAGCGGAGCTGGCGGGCGTCCAGGCTGATGCCGCCGAGGCGCGCGGTGGCGAACCGCTCGTCGAGCCGGCCGCGGAGCATACGGCGCAGCGCTTCCGGCTGTTCGTGGATCTCCTTCCGCATGAAATCCTCGTACGGGCCCAGCTCGTAGTCGCCCGCCTCGGCCTCGACCATGGTCGGCGTCTTGTCCGTGTGCTGGTTGTCCAGCGTGCGCGTCTGGTAGCCGTTGGAGCGCACCGTGGCGACCTCGGCGTCGTCGAGGTAGACGACCTGCTGGGTGTGCCGGACGATCGCGGCGACGTCGGAGGCGATGAACATCTCGTTCTCCCCGATGCCGAGCACGATCGGGCTGCCGTTGCGCGCCACCACCAGCTCGTCGGGATGGCGCACGTCAAGAACGAGCAGACCGTAGGTCCCCTCGACCCGGCTGAGCGCGCGCAGAACGGCGTCCCCCAGGGAGCTGCCGTCGGTCATCTCGGCCGCGATGAGGTGGGCGAGGGCCTCGGTGTCAGTGTCGGAGACGAGCGGGACGCCGGCGGCGGTCAGCTGGTCACGCAGTTGCTCGGCATTCTCGATGATGCCGTTGTGCACCACGGCGATGTTGCCCGCGGCGTCCAGGTGCGGATGCGCGTTGATCTTGTTAGGCTCGCCGTGCGTCGCCCACCGGGTGTGCCCGATCCCGACGGTGCTACGGACCCGGTCGCTGACCTGATCCCGGAGATCCTGCACCCGCCCGGCGGTCTTGCTGACCTGGAGCTTGCCGCGGTAGACCACCGCCAGGCCCGCGGAGTCATACCCCCGGTACTCCAGCCGGCGCAGCCCTTCCAGCAGTACCGGCACCGCCTCCCGGCGACCGATGTAGCCCACGATTCCGCACATGAATGCGTCTCCCCCTCCGGGTCAGCCGTACACAATCCGGCGGAGCTGGCGCTGCGACAGCGCCGGCGCCGCGAACCGCCGCGTGGTCATCTCGGCGGAGATAGCCGACCAGATATCGGCATTCTTGAGTTGGCGGAGCCTCAGCTCGTGATGCCGCCGGCGCACATAGTCCTCGACGGTTTTGTCAAAGTACGCCAGCACGTCCGCGATGACCCGCGCGGCGGTGACGTTCGGCAGGCCCGTCGTCGCCGTCACGTAGCGGATCAGGTCGGGCTCCACAGATGGGAGCAGCTCCGGCATGACCCCAATGTGCCATCTTCGGGCGCCCTACGGCAAGTTCCGTGCCCGGAATCGGGCACAATTGTCCCTAATGTTCCCGGAAAGGGGTCTAGAGCACGCTTATCCGGCTAGATTCCGCCGCAGGCGACAAAGCCGTGCCGCCGGAAACGGCAATGCCCGTGTCCCCGGGATGAGGGGACATGGGCATCGCGATATAACCAGGCACCGTCTCAGTTGCTGAGCGTGGTCTTCTGCACCTGAAGCAGGAACTCGGCATTGCTCTTGGTCTCCCGCATCCGCTCCATCAGGAGTTCGAGTGCCTGCTGCGGGTCGAGCGCGTGGAGCACCCGGCGGAGCTGCCAGATGATCTTCAGCTCGTCGGGGGCCATCAGGATCTCTTCCTTGCGGGTGCTGGAGGCGTCCACGTCCACAGCGGGGAAGAGCCGCTTGTCGGCGAGCTCGCGGCGGAGCCGCAGCTCCATGTTGCCGGTGCCCTTGAACTCCTCGAAGATGACCTCGTCCATCCGCGAACCGGTCTCGATCAGAGCGGTGGCCAGGATGGTCAGCGAGCCGCCGTTCTCAATGTTGCGCGCCGCGCCGAAGAACCGCTTCGGCGGGTACAGCGCGGTGGAGTCCACACCACCGGACAGGATCCGGCCGCTGGCCGGTGCCGCCTGGTTGTAGGCGCGGCCGAGGCGGGTGATGGAGTCGAGCAGGACAACCACGTCGTGACCCATCTCCACCAGGCGCTTGGCGCGCTCAATGGCCAGCTCCGCGACGGTCGTGTGGTCGTCGGCGGGGTGGTCGAAGGTGGAGTGGATCACCTCACCCTTGACCGTGCGCTGCATGTCGGTGACTTCCTCGGGACGCTCGTCGACAAGGACGACCATGAGGTGGCACTCGGGGTTGTTCTTGGTGATCGCGTTGGCGATCGCCTGCAGGATCATCGTCTTGCCGGCCTTGGGCGGGGACACGATCAGACCACGCTGGCCCTTGCCGATGGGGCAGATCAGGTCCATGATCCGGGTGGTCATGATGCCGGGCTCGGTCTCCAGCCGGAGGCGGTCCTGCGGGTAGAGCGGGATCAGCTTGGAGAATTCGACCCGGGACCGGGACTGCTCGGGGTCGAGCCCATTCACCTTGTCCAGGCGCACCAGCGCGTTGAACTTCTCCCGGCGCTCGCCGTCGCGCGGCTGCCGCACGGCGCCTTCGATGACGTCGCCCTTGCGCAGGCCGTAACGCCGCACCTGGGACAGGGACACGTACACATCGTTCGAACCGGGCAGATAGCCGGTCGTCCGGACGAAGGCGTAGTTCTCAAGAACGTCGAGGATGCCCGCGATCGGGATCAGCACGTCGTCGTCGGTGATCGTCGGCTCGGGCTCGCCACACCCGGGCCACGCTCGCGGCGCCGGTTGCGGTTGCGGAACCGGTCACGGCTGCGGCGGCGGCCCTGGCCGTCACCGTCGTCGTCACCGCGGTAGGACTGGTCGCCTCCAGACGGCTGCGCGGCGGCCGGCTCGCGGCTGTCACCGCGATCACCACGGTCGCGGCCCTCGCCGCGCTCACCGCGGTTGCCGTCGCGGCCGTTGCCGTCCCGGCCCTCCCGGCCGTCGCGGCTGCTGTCGCCGCGCCCGCGGGACTGCTGGGCGTCACCGCGGCTGTTGCTGCCCCGGCGGCGGCGGTCGCCGCGCGGCCCGTCAGCGGGCTGCTGGCCGTCACCGCGGACGGCCTCGGTCGCCGTCTCCTGGGCTGCCTGCGGGCTCTGTGAGCCCTGCGCCGCACGGCCGGTGTCGCTCGCGGGGGCCTGGTCGAAGCTGAGCTGTTGGCTGACGGCATCGCCGCGGCTTGAAGCGGGCATGCCATTGCCGTCGGCCCGCGCGTTGCCGCGGCTGCCGGTTTCGGTGGATGTCTGTGGTTCCATGGCGTCCTGCTCGAGCGGGCGAGACGCGTCGGCTCCCGCAGACGCGGCCCGCGGGGCTGAAACCTCGGGGGAACCAGCGCCGGCCCGGGGACCGCGGCGCGGCTCCTCAGCGGTGCCGCCGCCCTGCTTTTCCTGGATCGCCGCGATCAGCTGGCTCTTGCGCATGCGGGCCGTGCCCGCGATGCCCATCTGCTGCGCAACCTGCTGCAACTCGGGCAGCAGCAACGCGGAAAGACCCGTCCCCTGGCGGCGGCGCCCCTTGGCCGCCACGGCACCGTCCGACCCGGCTGGCGCCCTCGACCCGGCGTGGGAACCCTCAGGGTCGGCATTCACCGGGGATGCCGGACGACCGAGGGGGGTTTCCCCGGGCGCATCCGGTGCGCCGCTGAGGAATTCGGTGGTGTCGCTCACTAATGGTCCTTCCATTACGATCCTCGGCCGGTCCTACGGCCGATCGGCCGGCGCCGCGATCTGGCGGTGCTCAGGCGTAGGTTCACGCTTCCCTGATATGCGTCATTGCCCTGGCGCTTCGGGATGCTCCTCCATGAAATGTGCTGGGCGCCCGCAGCCGAGCGAAACAACCCCAGGCAAACCCACGCGGCCACCCGCCTGAGTTCCCGGATTCCGCTCGCCTGCCAACCCGTTCTCGCCCGGGAACCGGGCGAGAACGAAAAATCCAGGTGACGCATTGCCGGGGGGCCACTGCCTGACCACGGCAGCAGGAGCTGCCAGGTCACATATGGCTGGTGAGCACCCGCCCCGCATCGGGGCACCTGGTGCAACACCCAGCCTAACACCATGAGAGCCCACCGCATTCCCTCACCGGTATCCGTGTGTCGCAGAAGAGGACGACCAGCATGCACAGGATGAAACGTGTCCGGCCGCCGACGGCGCACGTTCTCCTGGCGTGATCACTGGGGTGTGCCGCCTGCGGGAACTGAGCCTGGCGTTACGGACTGGATGCTAGCGCCTCGCCGGTCAACGTCAAGAACGCTTACATCCCAGTCGATACCCATTTCCCGGATGGTTGAATCCAGGACCTTAAGGCTGGCCGTGGCCGGGGCCTGCGCAGACCAGGACGCGGGCCCGGGGTCAGGCTCTGACATGGACGCGGGCCGGACCAGGAACGCGAGCACGGACGGGCCCGCCCCGGATACCACGGCGGGAACGCCACCCTCGCGCAGCCGCCGGACCAGGTCCGCAGTGACCGGCATCACCCTGGCCCGGTAGGGCTGGTGCAGCCAGTCCCGGGTCGCCTCGAGCAGATCGCCCGGCGCCCTGGTGAGCGCGGCGACGAGCAGGGCACTGCGGGCGGCGTTGGCCGCGGCGTCGGCGTGCGGGACCGATTCCGGCAGCACGCCCCGGGCCGTTTCGGTGGCGAGCGGTTCCGGCGCGACGATGGCTACCGGCACGATCGTCGTCAGCGGGGACAGCCGGGTCGCCCGCGCGCCGCCGTCGCCAGTCCACGCGATCGTCAGCCCGCCAAGCAGGCACGCGGCCACATTGTCGGGATGGCCCTCCAGTTCCGACGCCAGCCGGAGCACTGCGCCGCGGCAGCCGCGCGGCTCCGCCGTCGGCGAGCGCGCGAGCGGCCAGGATGCCGGAGACGATCGCCGCCGCCGACGAGCCGAGCCCCCGTCCGTGCGGGATGCGGTTGGCGCAGCGCAGCGCGAGGCCGGGTGGCTGGCCATCCAGCAGGCCGAACGTTTCGCGCATGGCCCGTACCACCAGATGCTTCTCCCCCGCCTGGGCGGTGGCTTCTCCCTGGCCCGCGACCTCAATCGTGAGGCCGGGGCGGTCGGTGCGCGCCTCCATCATGTCGTATAGCGAGAGCGCGAGGCCGAGCGCGTCGAACCCCGGCCCGAGGTTGGCGCTGGTGGCGGGGACACGGACCCGAACGGAACCGTCCATCGGGGCCCTTCAGGCCAGTCCGAGCGCGGCGGCCGCGGCCGCGGAGTCGGCCGAGATGATGGCCGGTGAGGGGGCGCCGGACAGCGCCCAGTCGGGATCCTTCAGCCCGTTGCCGGTAATCGTGCAGACGACACGGGACCCGGGGACGATGAGGCCGCCAGCGTGCGCGCGCAGCAGGCCCGCCACACTCGCCGACGAGGCCAGCTCGCCGAATACGGCTTCCTGCCGGGCCAGGAGCCGGTAGGCGGACAGGATCTCCCGGTCGGTCACCGCGCTGATCAGGCCGCCGGACTGGTCGCGGGCCGCCTCGGCCTGATGCCAGGAGGCGGGGTTGCCGATCCGGATCGCCGTCGCGATCGTTTGCGGCTGGCGAACCGGCTCCCCGTTCACGATCGGGGCGGCCCCGCTGGCCTGGAAACCGAACATCCGCGGCGTGTGCGCGGCCAGCCCGTCCCGGGCGTATTCCTGATAGCCCATCCAGTACGCCGTGATGTTGCCGGCGTTGCCCACCGGCAGGCAGTGCACGTCGGGCGCGTCACCGAGGGCGTCGACGATCTCGAACGCGGCGGTCTTCTGGCCCTGGATCCGGTCCGGGTTCACCGAGTTGACCAGGGCGACGGGATATTCGGCGGAAAGCTTGCGCGCCACTTCGAGGCAGTCGTCGAAGCTCCCGGTCACCTGGAGCAGCTTCGCGCCGTGGACGAGCGCCTGGGCCAGCTTGCCGATCGCGATCTTGCCCTGCGGGACGAGGACCGCGCAGGTCATCCCGGCGCGCGCGGCGTAGGCGGCGGCGCTCGCGCTGGTATTGCCGGTGGACGCGCAGATCACCGCCTGAGCCCCGCGCCCGGCCGCGGCGCTGATGGCGACGGTCATCCCGCGGTCCTTGAACGAGCCGGTCGGGTTCGCGCCCTCCACCTTGAGGTACACGTCGCACCCGGTCCGCGCGGACAGCACCGGCGCGGGCAGCAGCGGCGTGCCGCCCTCGCGCAGGGTGACGACCGGCGCGTCACCGTCGACCGGCAGCCGGTCCCGGTACTCGGCGATCACGCCGCGCCACAGACGCTGAATTCCCTGCGCCGGGCCCGGCGGGGCGGGCATGGCCGCCGGGTCGGCTGGCCGGGGCGGGACAGGCCGCTCCGGGGCGGGCGTCCCATTCTCGGCCCTCGGTGCGGCGGACGTCGGCACCTCTGGCAGGCGGACAACCGGCTCGGTCATGATGGACCCTCCTCCTCACCTTCCACCCGCATCACGCTGGCTACGGCGCGGACCACGCCGAGGGACTCGAGTTCGCCGACCGTTGCGGCCAGCGCCGCGTCACGGGCCTGGTGGGATACGATGATCAGCTGCGCGTCGTCGCCGCGGGCTTCCTGGCGGGCCGCGCGGATGGAGACGCCGTGCTGCGCGTACGCGTCGGCCACCTGAGCGAGCACACCCGGCCGGTCGGCGACGTCCAGGGAGACGTGGTAGCGGGTGAGCGTCTGCCCCATCGGCATGACCGGCAGCGCGGCGTAGGTGGAGGCGTCCGGCCCGCGTGTCCCGGCCAGCCGGTTCCGGGCCACCGCCACGACGTCGCCGAGGACCGCGCTGGCGGTGGGGGTGCCGCCCGCCCCCGCGCCGTAGAACATGAGGCGGCCCGCCGATTCGGCCTCCACGAAGACCGCGTTGTAGGCGCCGCCGACCGCGGCCAGGGGGTGGGACCGCGGGATCATCGCCGGGTGCACGCGGACCGACACGCCGCCGTTGGTCCGCTCGCAGATCGCGAGCAGCTTGACCACGCAGTCCAGCGCGCGCGCACTGGCCATGTCGGCGGTGGTGACGTCGGTGATGCCCTCGCGGTGCACGTCGGCGGCGGTCACCGCGGTATGGAAGGCCAGGCCGGCCAGGATCGCCGCCTTGGCCGCCGCGTCGAAGCCCTCGACGTCCGCGGTGGGATCGGCCTCGGCGTAACCCATCGACTGGGCCTCTTCCAGGGCCTCGCTGAAGCCGACGCCCGAGGAGTCCATCCGGTCCAGGATGTAGTTGGTCGTGCCGTTGACGATGCCGAGCACCCGGCGCACCGCGTCCCCGGCCAGCGACTCGCGCAGCGGCCGCAGCAGCGGGATGGCGCCGGCCACGGCGGCCTCGTAGTACAGGTCCGTACCGTGCTCGCGCGCCGCGCCGTGGATCTCCGCGCCGTTCTCGGCCAGCAGCGCCTTGTTCGCGGTGACCACCGACTTGCCCGCCTTCATCGCGGCGAGCAGCAGGGACCGGGCGGGCTCGATGCCGCCGATCACCTCGATCACGATGTCGATGTCCGGCCGGGTGGCCAGCCCCATCGCGTCGGCGGTGAGCAGGTCACGGTCGATCCCGGCGTCCCGGGGATGGGCCGGGCGGCGGACCGCGATGCCGGCCAGCTCGAGCCGGGCCCCGGTCCGCACGGCCAGGTCGGCGGCCTGCTCGCGGAGCAGCCGCGCGACCTGGGAGCCGACCGAGCCACAGCCGAGCAGCACGATCCGCAGGGTTGCCCCGTTTCCTGCCGCCGTCGCGGGCGCCTCGCTGGCCGGGGAAGGGGTCTGCTGGGCGGTCATCCGACGTCCAGCCGCAGCAGGTCGTCCATGGTCTCCCGGCGGACGATGACCCGGGCCGCGCCGTCCCGCACGGCCACCACGGGCGGGCGCGGCACGTGGTTGTAGTTGCTGGAGATGGACCGGCAGTACGCGCCGGTGGCCGCGACGGCCAGCAGATCACCCGGGGCCAGGTCGGACGGCAGGTAGGCGTGCCGGACCACGATGTCCCCGCTCTCGCAGTGCTTGCCCACCACCCGGGACAGCATGGGCCGGGCGTCCGAGGCGCGGGAGACGAGCGCGCAGGTATAGGTCGCGTCGTACAGCGCCGTGCGGATGTTGTCGCTCATTCCCCCATCCACACTGACGTACGTGCGCAGTCCGTCCACGTCCTTGATCGTCCCAACTTCGTAGACCGTAACCGTGCCGGGCCCGGCGATCCCCCGTCCAGGCTCGACGGTGAGCCGGGGCCGGGGCAGCCCGGCGGCCTGGCACTGCCGGTCCACGATGTCCCGGATGCTCTGCGCGAGCACCTTGACCTCGGGCGGCGCATCCTCGTCGGTGTAGGCGATACCGAATCCCCCGCCGAGGTCCAGTTCCTCGATCTCCACGCCGTGCTCGTCGCGGATCCGGACCGCCAGCTCGAGCACCCGGTGCGCGGCGACCTCAAACCCGGCGGTGTCGAAGATCTGCGAGCCGATATGGCTGTGCAGGCCGGCCAGCTCCACGTCCGGGCAGGTGATGACGCGGCGGACCGCCTCGTCGGCCGCACCGGAGGACAGCGAGAAGCCAAACTTCTGGTCGTCGTGCGCGGTGGCCATGAACTCGTGCGTGTGCGCCTCGACCCCGGTAGTGACGCGAACCAGCACGCGGGGGCGGGCGGCCGGGGCGCCGGGGCGGTCCCGGTCGGCGAGGTGGGCCAGACGCGCGATCTCCTCGAACGAGTCGACGACGATGTGCCCGACACCGGCCGCCACGGCGCGGGTGAGCTCGGCCAGCGACTTGTTGTTACCGTGCATGGTGATCATTTCCGGCGGGACCCCGGCCGACAGGGCGACCTCCAGCTCACCGCCCGTGCACACGTCCACGCCGAGTCCCTCGTCGGTGACCCAGCGCAGCGCGGCCCGGGAGCAGAACGCCTTCGCCGCGTAGAAGACAGCGGCGTCGGGCCCGAACGCCTCGCGGTACTCCGCGCACCGGCTGCGCATGTCCGCCTCGTCGCAGACGAACAGCGGCGTGCCGTAGGTCCCGGCCAGCTCGCGCACGTCCATCCCGCCGATCATCAGGACGCCGTCTTCCCGGCGCGCCGAACGCGGCCAGATCGCCGCCGCGAGCGCGGTCAGGTCGGTGGGCGGCGACGGCGGGTGATCGGCGGGCAGCACGTCGGCGTAACGTGGCCCGGCCGGGTGGGCGACACGGCTCATGACATTCCTTCGTGGTCGGTCCGTTGACCGGCGCGGGATCGGCCGGGGTCCAGGTTGGGTAACAGCCGGCCCGGCGCGCCGACGCCGAGCAGCTCCAGGCCCGCGGCGAGGCCCGTGGCCGCGGCCCCGGCCAGCCACAGCCGGGCGCGGACAGTGCGGGCATCGCCCGTCAGCCCTTCGTGCTGCGTCCCCTCGTTCCGGGTCCCTTCGGTCCGGGTCCCTTCGGTCCGGGTCCCTTCGTGCTGGGCTCCGTCGTGCTGGGTTCCGTCGTGCTCCCGCTCCGGCCAGGCCGGGCAGGATACGCGGCACACCTGGTACGTCTCCGCCAGCTCCTCCAGGAACACGGCGAACTCGTGCGGCCGGCCGCGGCGCGCGGCCCGGGCCACCTGTTCGGGGAGCCAGGACAACGCAGCGAGCACAGCCCGCTCCCTGGGGTGCGCGAGCGAGCCCGCCCGCACCACTGCCGCCTCGCCCCTGGTCAGGTCAAGAGCAGCGGCCCAGCGCAGCGTCGACGCAGCGCAGGAGTGCGCGTAACGAACAGCATAGGCGGGATTGGCCGGGACATGCCGCGCCCAGGCGGCCGGGTCGAGGGCGACGGGATGTTCCGGGGGGATGCGGGCCAGCGCATAGGTAATGGCGTCGAGGCCGGCGAAGGCGACCGCGTCCGGCAGCGGACCAGTCCCGGCACTGGGATCGAGGGTCACCGGGGGCCGTTCGGCTGAATCAGGCACCGTCACGGTCGCGCCCGCGGCGGCCGCGAGCCGGGCGGTGACCTGGGCGACAACCAGATCCCTGGCCTCCGGCCAGCTCCGCGCGCTGGTCAGGTGGCCGGCCGGAGGCGCCGGGCGACTGATGCCGGCCAGGGCGTCGCTGCGGGCGCATGCCGGTCCGGTCTCGGTGACGCGGACGGCGGTTTCCGTGAGCTTCCCGGGAGTCACGGTGATGGTGAGGTAGCCGTGGCCGGTGCGCTGGGCGTCCTCGATCCAGGCGGCGGTGCGCAGGTGGGTAGCCATGCGCGCGGCGAGCTCGGCCGGGTCGGGCGCGAGGCGGAGGGGGAGGCTGCTGGAGTACCGGCCGGGCGCACCGCCGTCGCGCAGGCCGACATCACGCTCGTGACCCGGGTACCCCGCGTCCCGGGCGGCCGCCGCGACCAGGTGACGGAGGTCGGCGGACAGCACGTGGCCAGGGTACCGGCGACAGGGCTTGTCTCCGGCCGGGCTCAGCCGAGGGGCCCGGGGTAAGCCGAAGGGGTGGGCGGCCCGGTGGTTCGGCAGTGGGCGGCTGGGCGGTTCGGCGGCGGGCGGTCTTGGCTGGGCGGCGCCCGGCGCGGTGGCTCAGCTGAGGGCAGTGGGCGGGGCGCCGGCCAGTTCGCGGACCACGCGGATCATCTCGCCCGGGTCGAACGGCTTGGCCAGGTAGGCGTCCACGCCGATTTGGTCCCCGCGGCTCTTGTCGTCCTCCTGCGCCCGCGCCGTGATCAGGACCACCTTGATGTGCGAGGTCTGCGGGTTCTTCCGCAGCTCTACCGCGGTCACCCAGCCGTCCAGCCTCGGCATCATCACGTCGAGCGTGATGACCTGCGGCGCGATCGCCGCTACCTTGTCCAGGCAGTCCTGACCGTCCACCGCGGTGGCCACGTCGAAGCCCTCAAGCGTGAGGTTCACGGCGATAAGCTGCCTGATCACCTCGTCGTCATCGACAACGAGGACCCGTCCCAGTGCCTGCGTCACCCGCGCGACATTATCCGTTCCGGGGCGCGGGGCGCGCGCTGTTCGGTCACGTGTCCGGAGGATGCCGCACATGGGTTCGGTCGCGTGCCCGGAGCGTGCCGCACACTGGTAATGTTGCTGCGTCCCAATCGGCGATGTTCGGCGAGAGCACGGACCGTCACCGGCCCCCATAGCTCAGGGGATAGAGCAACGGCCTCCGGAGCCGTGTGCGTAGGTTCGAATCCTACTGGGGGCGCCTTTTTCGAACGAACCTTCAGAGTGCGGGAATCTAGCGCACCTCTCTGACCTGCGCCTCCGTAAAGGGGCGGCCCACTCACGCCCTGTGTACGCCCAGCCGGCCGCCGGCCTTAAGCCCAGCCACAGGTCGGAGCATGGGAACGCAAGGGCCTTCAGGGCCGCGTGCCCACCCGGAGCGGACTGTCCCAAGTTAATGGCTGCTTTGCCAGACTTGCATTGAGGACGCTGTTCGACTAGCTCGCCGCCGAAGGCCCTGCCCTGCGGCGGCCACTGGCTGACCGGATCGAGGGCATCCGCAGGAATCGAGGAAGCAATGAGCAGCGGTTACGCCAAGTGGAGTGACGTCAAGGCCAAAGGCCGCGCGGCTGACCGCGAACCGGCGAACAGCAGGCCGCCGGCAAGCCGTAGCCCGCGAACGCCGGGAAGCATACGTACGCGGCACCAGCTGGCCGAGATGCGCACCCTTCCCTCGGCTGAACGATTGTGCAGCCGTCTGTGCAATCGGAAGCCGCTCGATGGTCGGGGTTCGCGGAATATACGCGGAATGAGATCGGCGGCGTCGGGCCAGGTCAGCCGCTGAAATAACGCATGTGCTTCGTCGCTGCGGAAACAGCCGGACGTCCCAGGCCCCGAGCGTGATCTTCTCACCAGGTGGATGGCGATCGCCCTCGAGTACGCCTCTGACCGTGCAGGACGGAGAAGCCGTCGCCTCATCCCAGGTCCAGTTAAGCCCTCGGCGATCATCAGGTACCAGGAGTCGCCGCGGTGGTACAGGTGCGGTGCCCCCGGGAACTTCAGCCCGGTGCCGGACCACAGTGAGCGTGGCGGTTCGAGCGCTTTACCGGCGGCGAGGTCGACCCGGACCTGCTGGATGCCCAGATGCTGGCCCACCTGCTCGCCGCTGGTGTGCAGCCCGGAGGAGAAGGTGACGTACGCCGTGCCGTCTTCGTCCCACGCCAGGTCGGGGTCGATGCCGCCGACGCCGTCGATGGTGACGCCGTTGCTCCATGGGCCGGCCGGGTCGGTTGCGGTGAAGACAACGCATCCGCGCGGGGTCATCGCGATGGTGACGATGACGTAGAAGACGCCGTTGCGGTAGCGGATGGTCGGCGCCCAAGCGCCGCCGCTGGTGGCCACCTCGTCCACTGCGGCCTGCTCGGGCCGGGTCGCC
>CAWELT010000009.1:0-89630 GCA_963809975.1 uncultured Actinomycetes bacterium | reverse complement strand
GCGGGACTCGTCCACCAAGCACTCGCCAACGTCGAACACGACCGCGCTGATCACAGCAACCACCCTACGAGTAGGCCCGCGGGTCCGCCGCGCTCATGTCGCCATGCGCCGTCTCGACTTTTCGCATGCTGCGCGTAAATGAGTTGCCGAATATAGCCTTAATTGATCAAGTAGCGGCAGCCCAGCCACACGCCCGCCGCCCAAGCGCCGGGCTGCGGCCTGAGGGCCGACCCGGCGCGCGCGGCGGAGTGGCCCTCAGCGCACAGGCTTATCGCTCAGTAACGGATGTCGCCCAGCAACACACGTAGACTACGTCTGCAACGAACTGGCCTGCGCTGAGGACAGATCCTTCAGACTGTCACGAGCGATCGGCGCAGGGGCCCCAGATCCTTGACGTGGGCGCGACTGAACCACCAACGTGATCGCTGTAATTAATACAACAACGTCTCGAACATCGAATCTTCTCGCTACTCTCCTTAGCATAGTATTCTACAGAAGTCTTGTATGCATCTAAGGGCTAGGCGCTAGTGCTAAGAGGTGGAGGAGCGTCCGCAGACTGGGATTAATCCTAGCTATCACCGGTATAGGCGCCGCAGCAACACTTTTGATAGCCTATGCATGGCTTTCACGGAAAAACGACAGCACATTTAATACTGCGGTCGGCTGGGCTAATATTGCTTCCATGACAGTCGGCGCGATAGGTGTAATTCTTATACTTTCGGAGAAAGTGAAGGCGATCACGAGCGCTTCCCGTGATCAATTGGCCAAAATTGCCGACGAAATAGCTCGGGAATCTATACGCCAAGACGGCCTTCTGCTGGCTCAACTCCTGAGCACGGACGTGCTTGATAGCCGTCCTGCCGACAGCAACTTCCGGCCAGGAACCTCTCGAAATTCTCGAAAGTTTGCGACAAAGCGCATCGCCGCCACCAAGAATTTCTCTGAAATTACTGCGTACTACCTGACTCAGACCAGGAAACGGCTAGTAATTCTGGGTGTCAGCGGGGAGCGGGAAAACAGTCTTGGCAGCAACGTTGACTGTTGGTTTGCTAAAACAACGCAAGGCCGCTGTCGGGAGTTCAGACTACGTGGTTCCCGTGACCTGCATGCTGTATCTTCCTTCATGGAATCCGGGAACGGTCGATCTTACAGCATGGCTCTCAGTTCAAATCGCTGATCGCTTTGGGCTTAGCCGCAAAATTGCTGCGCGAGCCTGAGTTGATGGCGGCCTGGATTATGCCCGTTCTTGACGGTCTCGACAAGAGATGGACTCACAGGATCAGGCTCCCGGTCGATCTGAAAGCGCCGTGTCGCGCATAAACGACTATATTGCCCGCACACCCGACTGTAATATCGTCATAGTCTGCCGATCCGGTGAAAGATATTACGACCGACTGGTTCGAAAGGTTCGCGATGCTGACGATATTACGGTCGAGAATCTCAAGCCACAGCAGATGGTCACTACATCAGAGACTCATTGTTAAGATAAGGCTGGCATGGATTCATGGCTGCCAGTATTCGACGCACTAAAAGGGCGCGACTGGGGTGCCGTTCGTTCGGCGCTTGATACGCCGTGGCGGTTGACTGCTGCTGTCACGTTCGCCCTCTTGGGCGGCAATCCGACTGAACTCCTGCCCTTTCCATCTGAGAAGAGTAGGCCAAATTGGCACGCGCTTTACTCTGATCGAGTTAGTAAGCTACTTATGGGAACACTACTCACAGCAAAGATTTCCCTATACAAACATCGGTCTTCTGCAAACTCGATAACCGCCCGTTTGCGGACAGTGGCAAAGCTCACGACTACCAGCACCGAGGATGCTGCAGCTGGAAACGAAATAGTTCTACATCAATGGTGGAAAGTATTCGAGGAGCGGAAAGTACTGGAAGCGCATGCGCTTTTTGTCTGGACATTTATGCACATTCCTTTTGCCGTGCTAGCGTTCGTACCTCTTCATGGACCCAATAAGCCCGATCTTTTTTTGCTGCTTGCTGTAGCGTCAAACTACATCACGATATCACTAGTCAGCTTTCACCTTGCCATGTCAAGAAAGGGTCCAATCGCCCTAAGAATCGCTGGTCTGCGGACACGTCGAGGCATAGTCGCGACCCGCGATAGGGCTAGTCTTTTCAGCCAGCTGTTGGCGTAGCAGGCGCGCTTGCCTCTGGTTCTCTTTATGGTGCAGGAATGGCTGCAGCATCGTAACCAGTTTTGCTCCCCTGTTGATCTGCGGCGTGTCGGTGCTGGCGTCCGCTTTGTGATCATGGTTGGGTTGGGGGATGCCGCATCCGGAGCAGCCGTCGTATGAGGAGCTGGCTGCCCGGAACGCGGAATTGACGGCGCGGGTCTCGGAACTCCTGGCGGTCGTGGCGGAGCAGGCCGCGCTGATCGAGACGCTGCGGACCGAGGTCGCGGCACTGCGCGGGCGGGCGGGCCGGGATTCCTCGAACTCATCGCAGCCCCCGAGCCAGAACAGCCCGGCGGCTGAGGCGAAGGCGAAGGCCGCCAGGCAGACAGCGAGGCGGGCCCGGCCGGCCCGGCCGCAGGGCGGGCAGAAAGGCCATCCGGGTGCGAGCCTGGGGTGGGCTGCCCCGGCCGGATGAGATCCGGGTCATCGAGCCGGGCACCTGCGGCGGGTGCGGCGCGGACCTGGCGGGCGCCACGGCCGGTCGCCCGTGCCATGCAGGTGCTCGATCGCCCGCCGGCCGCGCTGACGGTGACCGAGTACCAGATGATGAGACGGGCCTGCGGGTGCGGGCAGGTCGCGGCCGCGCCGGCCCCGGCCAGGGTAACCGGCGGCCCGGTCTGCTACGGGCCGAACGTGACCGATGCGGCAACGCTGCTGGCGAGCACGGACGTGATCGGGGTCGAGCGGGCCGCGGACCTGATGGGCGCCCTGCTGAAGGCGCCGGTCTCCACCGGGTTCGTGTCGCGGTGCCTGGTCCGCCTCGACGCGGCGTTAATCACCGCCGGATTCGAGGACGCGCTCAAAGACGCGCTGCGGACGGCGGACGTGCTCGGCACCGACGAAACCCCCGCCCCGCTCACCACCGCGGCGACCAGCGCGGAAGATTGCGGGAACCCGCACTTAACGGTGCGGACCATGCGGGCCCATACCGGCGGCGGGCCGGACCTCATCTGGTACGGCGCGGCCGGGAACCGCACCAAGGCGTCGATCACCACTTTGGGATCCTGGACGGCTACCGCGGGGCCCTGGTCCGCGACGACTACGGCGGCTACCTCAGCTACGACGCCGGGCTCACCGGAGTCCAGCAGTGCCTCGCCCACCTCTACAGTACCTCGACGATGCTTACGCGACCGACCCGGAATCCCAGGTCTGGACCCGGCGGGCCGGCGACGCCCTCCGCGCGGCCGCCGCCGCGGTCAGGACCGCCCGGGACGCCCGCGAGGCCAGCCTGGACCCCGCCCTGCTGGCCGGGCTGCGTCACCACTACGACCAGGCCGTCGCCTGCGGGATCTCCGTCAACCTGTCCCGCCGCTGGCACAAGGGAAACCACCCCGGGCTGATCCTGGCCCGGCAGCTGAAACGCAAGGCCGCCCAGGTCTGGCTATTCGCGACCCGCTCGCGTCCCCGCCACGAACAACGGATCGGAAAACGCCGTCCGCGGTTACAAGCTCGCCGCGAAATCAGCGGCTGCTGGCGCACCCTTTCAACCCTGCAGCGCCACTGCCGCATCCGCTCCTACCTCACCACCGCCCGCAGCCACGGCCGCCACCCGCTCGCCGCCATCCGCGACGCCCTCACCGGAAACACCTGGATGCCACCGCACCCAGCATGATCAACTAACCGGGCACCTGTGACTGGTTACGCAGCATCAGCCGCCTCTTTTACGCTGATCCCAGCCTCGATTGGACTAGACCCAGCGGACGCCACGCGTCCGATGGCTACCCTGATTAATGATCGCAACTTCGCGATCATCGCAAGTGTAGCTATCGGTGCGTACGCAACTTTGTACTACGTCACAATATATGGAATAACGATCGCATTCGTATTTGCCGGAATGGGTATTCTGGGGGTCATCAGCGCATCTTCATACATGCGATACCTTGCAGCGGCATATTGGGGTGCATCACACGAAAGGCTTCCGTTTAGATTTGCGCATTTCTTGGACTGGTGTCATTCTGCGGGAATCTTGCGCATATCCGGCGCAGGCTATCAGTTCCGTCATCAGGAGCTGACCGAATACCTGATTGCGTCGCCAACTGATGAAGAATCAGAGCATAGGATCCTCGCTCCCTAGCCCTAAGGCCAAAATGGTAAGTATGCGTCACACCCGCCAATCATCTGGTTTGCGCCCGTTACAATGGCGAAGCGCGGGGACTCTTGGGAAGGCGGACAATGTCGACCAGCGTCTGGGCTGACCAGTCGGTCGCGGTCCGGAGGCTTCTGAGCAGTGGGTTATCCTGCAGCACGCTTCCGGTCCTCGGTCGCTGGCGCTCCTTGCGGGCCGGGTCGGCTTGCCACCGGGTCCGCGGCACCTGGCCTCACGCATGGCCGAGCGGTGGCGGTGTTGCCGGGGTGGCCTGATCTACGGCGCTCGTGCCACATATGTGCCACGCAGGGCAGCGAACCGCGGTCAACTGCGGTCACTACCGGGCACTCGCCCGCCGTCTACCTGGACCGCTGTTGTCGCAGCTCACCGGGTGGGACAGGAGACCGATCTTCCAAGCTGGTCATGCCGGTTCGATCCCGGTCGCCCGCTCTTTCGGTCCCGGTGCAGGTCAGCGCGTTGCCCGGTCCTCGTCCGATAGTGGCGAGGGAGCATAACCAGCCGGGGCCTGAGCCACCGCGGGCACGGTGCCCGCTGGTCAGCTTGCCGCGCTCAGGGGATGAATCTCATCAAGGACCGCCCCAAGCCGGTCCTTCTCGATCTCCAGGTCGTAGCGGGTCTGCAGGTTCATCCAGAACCGTTCCGAGGTCCCGAAGTACCGGGCGAGGCGCAAAGCGGTGTCGGCGCTGATGCGGCGCTGGCCGTGCACGATCTCGTTGATCCGCCGGGCCGGGACGCCAATCTCCTTCGCCAGCTGGTACTGGCTCACGCTGAGGGGATTGAGGAACTCCTCGAGCAGGATCTCACCCGGATGCACCGGTGGCATGACCGTTTCAGTCACCATGCTTCCTCCTCTCAGTGGTAGTCAACGATCTCGACGTCTTCCGGCCCCGCGTCGGACCACCGGAAGCAGATCCGCCACTGCTGGTTGATCCGGATGCTGTACTGCCCGCCCCGGTCGCCGGTCAGTTTCTCCAAACGATTGCCCGGCGGGACCATCAGGTCCACTAACGTTTCGGCGGCATCGAGCATCGCCAGCTTGCGCCAGGCGACCCGTTGCACCGGCCCGTCCAGCCGCCGCGACCGTTGCCGGTGCCAGACGGCCTCGGTCTCCTTGTCACGGAAGGATCTCAGCACACATCAACGATAACGCGAT
This sequence comes from uncultured Actinomycetes bacterium, assembly GCA_963809975.1. GTDB lineage: Bacteria > Actinomycetota > Actinomycetes > Streptosporangiales > Streptosporangiaceae > Bog-532. The sequence continues at coordinate 84,184 of CAWELT010000009.1, read as the reverse complement.
GCGTTATTAACGCAAGACGTTACTAGCAAAACGGCGGATCTGCCGCGTGCCACACACGTGCCATACGCCAGGGTGCCTGGCGGGTGTTCACGGTCACTCACGGGCACTCACCCGCCAGTGGCCTGCACCATCGTCCGCGCAGGTCACTGGCCGGGCGCGGGACCGATCTTCCAAGCTGGTCATGCCGGTTCGATCCCGGTCGCCCGCTCTCAAGTTATTAGCGGCGCCGGTAAGCGTCGGCGCGACGCCTGATGTCAACGACGAGGACTTCATGCTTCTCCTCGTCGATCTCGTACAGCACGCGCCAATCCCGCATGACGCGTGCGCTCCAGGTACCATCCAGCGGCGCACGCAGCGGCTTCCCCAGCCGTTTCGGATTGCCGATCAGTGGTCCCGTTATGAAGTCGACGGCGGCAGCCGCCACGTCTGGCGGAAGCTTGCTCGTGATAGCCCGCCGCGCTGGCGGCGCAAGAGCTATCGCATAGACGTCAAACGGCTCAGTCACGTCGCTCGTCGAGGAGGGCACGCACAGCGTCCACTCCCCGGACGACGTCGCCCCGGGCCGCGGCTTCACGTGCCTCGATCAGCGCGCGAACCGCCTCGGAGTCGGCGAGGACCTCGACTGTATCTTCGAGTTCTTCGAGGGCGCCGTCAGGCACAAGGTCAGCGACATGCTCATGATCGCCTCGGACCAGATGAACCACGCGTCCACGCGCCACCGATCGCAGCGCTTCGCCCCAGAGGTGCGGGCTGTCGGCCAACTCCTCCAAGGTCATCTCGTACGCGGGTTCGCTCATGCCTCCAGAGTAAGGCTCCATCACGCCGCCCGCCATCGACACGCGGCGTGCCCGTTACGTGCCCGATGGGACGGTAAACCACGGTAGCTCGCGGTTACTCACGGGCAGGCGGACATACCGCCTGACCTGCGTTTGTCCCGGTCAGCTGCCAAGGGACCGAAGCCTACTCAAGACCTCCGGAACTTCAGCTGACGCTTTCAGCCGCAGAACAAGACCTAGGTTCATGTCTTGTTTGCTGGACGGTGCATGCTCGCTCGACTCCCACAGCAAGCTTTAAGCTTGTCACTAAACTTCCCGGCACCTCTCCCGTCGCCCGCTCTCTGTACAGCCGATTTAGTCAGGTGTCGACTCTGACGTGCTGGACGCTAATGACGTCTTGGCTTTCGTACGTGGCCACGGTGTACCAGATGGTCACACCCTCCGCGGGCAACTGCAGCTCGTACGCTCCTGGCAGTGGGTCACCCACGGGAAACGGATCCGCCAAGGTCGGGACAGGTTCATCCAGCAGGTGGAAGATCGCGCGTTGAACCGTCCACCGCAATGGTTCCGGCAGTGCCTCGATCTCCTGCCAGGATGAGCCAGGAAATCGGACCAGACGATCGCTCAATCGCTGATACCCCACGCCTCGGCAAGCTGACTGCGCGAGAACGTCGGCGCGTCGTCACCGGGACCCGGATCGCTCTGGATGCGTGCACTGGCCACTGTCCGGCCGACCTCACGCCGCAGGCGGCGAACCTCAGCCCGCAGCGAGTCCAGCTCAGCGCGGGAGATCGTCACCATCTCGGATGCTTCGGCGCTCACGTGCCACTCCCCTCCGCTTGACGCTGCTCCGCCCAGTCTAGGTTGCGCGTGGTCAGGTCCATGGCAACCTGCACCGTGGCCGTCGCCTTCCCAGCAATAGCTCATACTGCCGCGCCGCTTCCGGTCCTCGGTCGCTGGCGCTCCTTTGCGGTCCGGGTCGGCTCGCCACCGCATCCCCGGCACCCGGCCGCGCCCGAAACCGCGTGATAGCGGCGTTGCCGGGGGCGGTCCGGTCTGCGGTGCTTGTGCCACGCACGTGCCATGAACGACAGCATCCGGCGGTCAGCCGCGGTCGCTCACGGGCACTCGGCCGCCGTCTATCTGGACCGCTGTTGTTGCAGCTCACTCTCTGAGTGAGGCGACCGATCTTCCGAGCTGGTCATGCCGGTTCGATCCCGGTCGCCCGCGCTCATGGTGCCGGTGCAGGTCAGCGTGTCGCCCGGTCCTCGTCCGATAGCGACGGCGGAGCATGACCAGCCGGGGCTCGCGCCACAGCGGGCACGGTGCCCGCTGGTCAGCTTGCGCGCTCAGCCGATGTATCTCATCAAGGACCGTCCCGAGCCGGTCCTTCTCGATCTCCAGGTCATAGCGAGTCTGCAGGTTCATCCAGAACCGCTCCGAGATCCCGAGGTACCGGGCCAGACGAAGCGCGGTGTCGACGCTGATGCGGCGCTGACCGTGCACGATCTCGTTGATTCGCCGGGCCGGGATGCCAAGTTCCTTGGCCAACTGGTACTGGCTCACGTCGAGAGGGTGGAGGAACTCCTCCAACAGGATCTCCCCCGGATGCACCGGCGGCATGATCGTTTCAGTCACCGTGCTTCCTTCTCTCAGTGGTAGTCAACGATCTCGACGTCTTCCGGCCCCGCGTCGGGGGTTGCGCTCCGCCATGAAGTGAGCGGTAAGATAAGGAGAGTTAAGGTATAATTTTCATACCTGAATTGGGTGCAATCGGGTGGAGTTCGAGTTCGACCCAGTCAAGAGCGCCTCAATCCTCGAGAAGCATGGCATCGACTTCGGGAGGGTACAGGCGCTCTGGCAGGACGTCATGCGGGTGGAGATTCCGGCCCGGACGACGAACGAGGCGAGATGGCTGGTGATCGGGCAGATTGAGGGTAAGCACTGGTCGGTAGTGGTGACCTACCCGGAGCAGCGGGTCAGGATCGTCTCGGCCCGGCGGTCGCGCAAGGAAGAGGTGGCGCTCTATGAGAGCTGAAGAGTTCGACCAGAAGTTCGACGACGGCGAGGGCATAACCGGGGACCTGGACCTTGGAGCGATCCACCGTCCGGCCCTAGCGCAGCGCCGTGTCAACGTCGACTTCCCTTCCTGGATGGTCGATTCGCTTGACCGCGAGGCCCGTCGCCTAGGCGTCACCCGCCAATCGATCATCAAGGTGTGGATCGCCGAGCGACTCGAGCACGACAGCACCGCTGCCTGACCTCACATCACCGAGCACATCTACGGCAGCCTCGACCTTCTCTGCGGCTTGCGGATCGGATCGCCGCAGGTCTTCCATCCGGGCGGCAACCCCGTCCGTCTGGTAGATATCCCACTCGGCCTCAGCGTCGGCGTCGGCGATCGTGTCCTCGGCGACCTGGCGCTGCCCGTCGCTCGCATAGAAGATCTCGGAGTGGTAACAGGAGCCGACGACAACTGTGACCGTCGCTGGGCAGAGGCTTCACTCAGCGGCTCACCCGGGTTGGAGGTCGGTCGTAATGCCAGCCGCACGCCGGGCCGCCGCGCTAACCGGGTTGTCCCTGGCGGCCCACGCGACCTCCCAGTAGTTGCCTTCGGGATCGGCGAAGTACGCATCGCGGCCCTCGAAGAATTCTGCGTCCGTTGGCTCCTTCGTCACGGTTGCACCGGCCTCGCGGGCGCGCCGGACGAGGGCGTCGACGTCCTCCGGCCGGTCCACGGTGATGATGACCGAGCTGCGAATGCCGCCGTGCCCGGGCTCCGGCGTAGCGCGTGCGTCGGTACCGAGCTGGTCAATGCCGAACAGCGCGAGAAGGGCGCCGCGCAGCTCGAAGACGGTGAAGGCGTCACTGTCGAACGCGTGTGGCCAGCCCAGCCGGCGGTAGAACTCACGCTCACGCGCGAAGTCACGCACGCCAAGGGTGATGGTGTTCGCGAGTGGCAGCTGTTGATCCATGTGTCGTCGCTCCTCTATCGCACGTAGAGTTGCCAGCCCATCGCGAGGGAGGCGTCGCACCGTGGCAGGCTGGCGGGGGCCGCGCCTTGCGGGCTGTCATGGCTGGTCCTCCGGGTCGTTGGTCCGGATCACGTCGCTGATGGATCTGACCGCACCGTGGCGGCGGCGGATCACGTCTGCGATCAGCCCAGTCCATCCGGTCTGGTGCGAGGCGCCCAGCCCGGCTCCGTTGTCGCCGTGGAAGTACTCGTTGAACAGCAGGTTGTCTTTCCAGGCCGGGTCGTGCTGCAGCTTGTCGACCCAGCCGAAGCAGGGCCGCCGCCCGTCCGGGCCGACGGTGAACAGGGAGATCAGCCGGTCCTGCAGGTCGGCGGAGATAATGTCGAGGGGCACCTTGTGCCCCGAGCCGGCCGGGTACTCGATGGTCAGCTCGTCGCCGAAGAACCGGTAGTAGTGCTCAAGCGAGCTGATGACCAGGTAGTTGAGCGGGAACCACAGCGGGCCGCGCCAGTTGGAGTTTCCGCCGAACATGTCGGTGGTGGACTCGGCGGGTTCGTAGTCGACCGTGGCACTGAACCCCTCGACGTTGAGCTGGTACGGGTGGTCGCGATGGTAGGCGGACAGGGCCCGCAGCCCGTAGGGGGACAAGAACTCGTCCGGGTCGAAGAGCTTTGCGAATAGCTTCTCCAGGCGGTCGGGGCCGACGACGCTGAGCAGCAGTTGCCGGTCACCGGCCTTACCGCGCACTATGTCCTGTCCGGTGAGCTTGTCAGGGTCGGCCAGGCCACGCCGGCCGAGGAAGCCCGCGAACTGTTTGCCGACCGTCATCGCCCGGGCGAGCCACGCCTCGTCGACGACGGCGGCCGTCAGCATGGGGATGATGCTCACCATCGACCGGTACCTGAGCGGCACGGCGGTCCCGTCCGGGGTTAGCAGCCGGTCGTAATACAGCCCGTCGGCGTCGTCCCACAGGCCCTGGTCGTCGATGGCCTTGGTGATGGCGGCGAAGTGCTCGAGGAACTTGATGATCAGGCCGGTCGCCGGCCGCCGGCCGCTGCGCTGCAGGACGCCGGCGATGCCGGCCATGGCGATCGCGTAGAAGGCCATCCAGCCGGTCGCGTCGGACTGCTCCAGGATTCCGCCGACCGGCAGGTGCGAGCGGTCGATCGGGCCGATATTGTCCAGCCCCATGAAGCCGCCCTCGAACACGTTGTTGCCCCCGGCGTCTTCGAGGTTGACCCACCAGGTGAAGTTGACCAGCAGCTTGTCGAAGGCCTCGCTCAAGAAGTCGAAGTCGCGGCTGCCGTCGATGGCGAACACCTCCAGCACGGCCGATGCCTGTACCGGCGGGTTCACGTCACCGAAGTCCCACTCGTAGGCGGGCAGCGCCCCGTTCGGGTTCTGGAACCATTCCCGGCACAGCAGGATCATCTGGTACTTGGCGAACGCCGGATCGACGTGGGCGAGGGTTACGCAGTGGAAGGCCAGGTCCCAGGCCGCGAACCAGGGATACTCCCATTTGTCCGGCATTGACATCAGGTCGAAGGAATCGAACTGGCGCCATTTGGAGTTGCGCCCGCCGCGCCGGCCTGGCGGCGGAGGCGGCTGGGTGGGGTCACCGTCGAGCCAGCGGTCCACGTCGTAGTTGTACAGCTGCTTGCTCCACAGCATCCCGGCGAAGGCCTGCCGCATCACCCTCGCCTCGTCGGGGCTGGCCTCGTCCGGGGTGAGCTCGGCGTAGAACTCATCAGCCTCGGCCTGGCGCTGTTTGACGACGCTGTCGAAGCCGCCGCCGAGCGGGTCCGCGGCCCGCGTTTGCTTGCCGTCCGCGGTGCCCACCGGGCGCAGCCGCAGCCGCAGTTCGGCGGTCTCGCCGGGCCCGACCGTCAGCTGGTACCAGAACGCGCACTTGGTGCCGCGCTGATCGGGGTTGACGGTGGCCGCGCGACTGATCACATGCTCGCCGATCCCGTCCTTGGGGTACGGCGTCGTCGGCGTGGCCCCGTACAACCGCGCCAGGTTGGTCTCGTTCTCGCAGAACAGCGGCACCGGACTAGTGCCGTCCGGGCCCGGTCCGGCGAGCAGCTCCAAAGAGCCGAGAAACGGGTGCTCAGCGGTGATCGCCGAGCCGCCGGCTCCGGCCAGCGCCGGCTTGGGCGCCCCGGTGTCCCAGGACCAGGTGTTGCGGAACCACGCGGTCGGCAGTACATGGACGGTGTCGGCGTCCGGGCCGGCGTTGGTTATCCGGACGGTTATCAGCACGTCGGTGGGGTCGGCCTTGGCGTAACAGACTTCGGTGATCCAGTACCGGTCGTCGTTGAACACGCCGGTGTCCAGCAGTTCGTACTCCATGTCGAACTTGCCGCGCCGGCCGTTTTCCGCCCGCAGGTCCTCATACGGGAACGCGGCCTGCGGGTAGTGGTACCGCCACCGGTTCCAGGCATGGCTGGGCAGGGCGTCCAGGTACCACCAGTACTCCTTCACGTCCTCGCCGTGGTTGGCCTCCTCACCGGTCAGCCCGTACGGGCGCTCCTTCAGGATCGGATCGCGGCCGTTCCACAGCGCCAGCCCCAGGCACAGCCGCTGCTCGACATCGCAGAAGCCAGCCAGGCCGTCCTCGCCCCACCGGTAGGCGCGGGACCGGGCGGCATCGTGCGGCAGGTAATCCCACGCCCCGCCGTCCCCGCTGTAATCCTCCCGGACCGTGCCCCACTGCCGCTCGCTCACATACGGCCCCCACAAATACCAGTCGCTGGCCTGCCGCAGCCCGTCCTCCAGCCGCCCGAACCCAGCCACCCGATCCTGTTCGGCACCCACCGCAGCCCCCTCCGCCTGGTCGTGCAATCTTGCCAGGGCTCCAGCCAACCAGGCTATTCCGCAGCCGCAGGTGACCTGTCATCACCTGCCGCCGTTTCACCTCGGGTGAGGAGACGCCAGCGGCCGGGGAGGCCGAGTCGCCTCTGATCGTCCGGCCCTCAGCCCGTCGCGAGCGACGTCGTTCCAGGTGGCCAGCCCCGAGGCCGTTACCGCCCGGCGTCGGCAAACCGGCGGACCTGATGCAGCCACTCCATCTGCGGTATGTCGCAGACCAGGGCAATGGCCAGGGATGTCCACTGGTGCGACACGTCCGCGCGAAAGACAATCGTGAGCCAGTACCACAATCCGGGGAGGTAGAGACTTATGTCCAGCGAAACTGAAATCCGTCCCTTCCGGGTCGACATGCCCGACGAGGCCGTCGCCGACCTTCGGCGGCGCATCGCCGCGGCGCGCTGGCCGCACAAGGAGCTCGTCGCCGATCGGTCGCAAGGCGTGCAGCTGGCGACGACTCAGGAGCTGGCCCGCTACTGGGCAACCGATTACGACTGGCGCGCGTGCGAGGCGAAACTGAACGCGCTGCCGCAGTTCACGACCGAGATCGACGGGGTGGACATCCACTTCATCCACGTGAAGTCGCCGCACGCGGGCGCGTTGCCGCTGATCATGACGCACGGCTGGCCCGGCTCGGTCATCGAGCTGCTCGAGGTCGTCGGCCCGCTCACCGACCCGGCCGCGCACGGCGGACGCGCCGAGGACGCATTCGACCTCGTGCTGCCGTCCCTGCCCGGCTACGGCTTCTCCGGCGAGCCGGCCGAGGTCGGCTGGGACCCCGGCCGCGTCGCGCGCGCCTGGGCGGAGCTGATGCGCCGCCTCGGCTACACCCGCTACGTCGCCCAGGGCGGCGACGTGGGCGCCGCGGTCACCGACGCGATGGGCCGCCAGGCGCCCGAGGGGCTGCTCGGCATCCACATGAACCTGCTCGTGACGGCGCTGGGCGGCGGCTGCCATGCCGGCAGACACCGAGAAGGAACGCGCGGCGCTCGAGCAGATCGCCAGACATTCAGGACCAGCGGCTTTGGCTACTTCCTGGAGCAGGCCACGCGGCCGCAGACGATCGGCTACGCCCTGCTGGATTCACCCGTCGCCCTGGCGGCCTGGATGCTCGACCACGACACCGACGCCTACCACAAGATCTCCCACGCCTTTGTCGACGGGCAGCCGTCCGGTGGCCTCACCCGGGACCACATCCTGGACAACATCACTGTGTACTGGCTAACCGGCACCGGGGCCTCGGCGGCCCGGTCGTACTGGGAGAGCGGACGAGCCGCAAGCCCTCGCGGCCGGGCAGGCTCCTCCGGACGTATCGATCCCGGTCGGCTTCACCACGTTCCCCGGCGAGATCTTCGCGGCCCCGCGCAGCTGGGTCGAGAAGTCCTACCCCACCCTCACGTACTTCCACGAGGCCGACAGGGGCGGCCACTTCGCCGCCTGGGAAGAGCCCGAGCTGTTCGCGACCGAGATCCGGGCGGCGTTCCGCCCGCTACGCTAACAACAGCGCGCACCCGGGTTTGACGGTGGCCACCTGGCCCACGACCACGTGAACGGCGAAGGTGCAGGAGTGCGCGCAGGCCTGCCGTGACAATCGCGTGAGTGGTGCTCGCCGCCCCGGCCGGGGCGATCGACGATCCGCGACCTCGTCCTTCGGCCCCGGCTCATCGCGAGCTGCCTGCCCCGCGACCGGTGTCCGCCGCGGATGCCGCTGACCTCGGCGAGCCCGCTCCGCCCTTGACCGCTCAGGGCCGGGAATCCGGCGGCGGCTGGTTGAGGAGGAGCCAGAACAGGCCGACAGTGTGTACCGCCTCGGTGAATTCGCTGAACGTGACGGGCTTGCGGACGTAGCCGTTGGCACCGAGGTCGTAGGCGGTGCGGAGGTCTTCTTCCTGCTTGGAGGACGTGAGGACGAGAACGGGAACGACCCGGGTCCGCTCGTCGGCGCGGATGCGGCGCAGGACTTCGAGCCCGTCGACCTTGGGCAGTTTCAGGTCGAGCAGGATGAGCGCCGGGTTGCCCTGCTCGCGGTGGTCGTCCCCGAGAAGCATGGTGAGGGCATCGGCGCCGTTGCTGGCGACGATGACGGGGTTGAGGATGTTGTTTTTCTTGAGTTCCCGGATGGTGAGGTCCCGGTCGTCAGGGTTGTCCTCGATGAGCATGATCTTCTTGTCAGTCATGAGTGCCCTCCGGGTTGAGGGTGAAGTAGACGGTGGCGCCGCCGTCAACGGCGCCTTCGGCCCAGGTCCGGCCGCCGTGGCGCTCGATGATGCGCCGGACGCTGGCCAGGCCGATCCCGGTGCCGGGGAACTCGTCGGCGTCGTGGAGCCGCTGGAACGGCTGGAACAGCTTGCCGGCGTAGGCGGGGTCGAAGCCGGCCCCGTTATCGCGCACGTAGCAGCAGATGGGGGCGTCGGCGACGGGTGCGGTGGCGAACTCGATGACGGCACCGTCGCGGCGGGCGGTGAACTTCCAGGCGTTTTCGAGCAAGTTGTCCAGCGCGGACCGGATCAGGGCGCGGTCCGCGGTGACCCGGACGCCGTCCTGCACGGTTACCCGGACCTGACGGCCGGGGTCACGGGCGCGGAGCTGGTCGCAGATGGCGGTGACCTCGGCGCTGAGGTCGACGTCCTGGAGGTTGATCTTGGCCCGGGTCACCTGGGCCAGGTGCAGCAGGTCATCGATCAGGGCGGACATGCGCGCGCAGCCTGCCTGGACCCGCCGGGCGTACTCGCGGCCTGTTTCGTCCAGGCGGTCGCCGTAGTCGTCCACGAGGGCTTCGGCGAACCCGCTGATCCCTCGCAGCGGGGTTCGCAGGTCGTGGGCGACGGAGTAGGCGAAGGCCTCCAGGTTCTGGTTGGCCCGCGCCAGGTGAATGGTGCGATGCTGCACCTGCTGTTCCAGGTTCGCGTTCAGCGACACGATCTCCTTGGTTGCCCGGCGCAGGCGGCGGCGAACGAGAATACCGGCCATCACATCAGCGACGGCCAGGCTGGCGGCCAGGAGAATGAAGAAGGTCAGCTGGGTACGCAGGGCCGTGCGCCGCGAGGCGCCTGCCGCAGCGGCGGCGCGCTGGAGGTCTGCGGTCACCACCCGTACATCGTCCATGGCCCGCTTGCCCTTGTTGGTGTCCACCAACCGCACCGCACCGGCGTGATCGCCGGCGCGCGCCAGGTTGATGGTCTTGGCCAGCTCCGCCATCTTCGCCGCGACCAGACTGTTGAGCTCTCCGAGGTATCGCCCGGTGCCAGGGACCGCTGAGACCAGCGAGCCGAGACGCTGCTGGTCGGCTGGAACCGTCGAGAGCGCCACCTGGTATGGCTGAAGATAAGCGGGATCGCTGGTCAGCAAATAGCCGCGCTGGCCAGTCTCGGCGTCGAGCAACCCGACCAGCAGGTCGTCGCTCGCCCCCGTGACAGCCGAGATGGCGAGGTCAGCCCTCGTATAGCGCACATAGGACCACGCCGACAGCACTGAGCTGGCAACGAACAGAATCAGGAGCAGAGCCACCGATGCGAGCATGAGCGCATGAGGAACGGATGCCCGCCGCGCAGCACCCCTCTTCGCGGTATCAGCGACGGCGGTCATTGGTGGCTTGGTCCCAGACGCACTACCTGTCACCTGGACCTGGAGCCGGGAGCTAGTCACCGAGAGCGCCAGCGCCTGCGAATGCCGATGATCTTCGGGCTCAAGACTGCTCCCCCCGGGATTGCGCGCACAAGGCGCCCGCGTTCTGACCGGGCCGGAGACCCGAACGCTAACCCCATCTTCCCCGCTACTTTATTTTCCCTGCTACTTTATTTCCCCCGCAACTTTATCTTTCCCGCTACTTCCTCCCCCCAGAGTCAAAGGTCACGAAAACCCGGGCCAGGCGGCCTCGGCGGCCCGTCCCCGGACCTGACACGGCCATCATTTGCCTAGGTCCCGCAGGCGCAAATTTCAACGCATAATCGTGGTTCACGGCATTATGCTTATATTTCCGGCTTGCCTTGTTTTAGGGCGCTTAATCCCTCTACTCTCCGCGATGGCCACGAGGGCAGCCCGGGCCGGAAATCCTTCCGGCCTGTCCTGGTTTACCCTCGTTGGTATACCGCACGTACGCCTGCCAACAGCGCTACCAGCCAGCTGAGGGAGAGCTTACTGAGCTGGGATTTCTTCCTCAGCGGCCATGCCGTTCCGGCGGTATCACCAGCCGCGCTCGCGCCTACCGGCACGTCGCGCCAAGTGGACCATTACCGATCTCCCAAGCTGGCCCTGCGGGTTCGATTCCCGCCGCCCGCTCTTATTGTTTCGGTGCAGCTCAGGGGGCATGATTAGCCGTCCTGGCGCGACCATCTAAGAGACGCTTTTCCGGCCGCGTTCCCAGAAAGACCCTGGCTTGACCGCCTGGTACGCCTTCGCCTGGCGAACGGCGGGTATGAACCAGTCATCGCGGTTCAGGAGCCGACCACCTGCGCGCCGTCAGTCGTCGCCGGAGCTCCCTCGCAGTCCCCCCCTTCCTTGCCCCGGTCGCCAGGCACTGACGACCTTAGCCACCGCCGTGACCAGGAACAGCTGACCGGTCAGCATTTCGAGCACGGCGAAGGTCTGGCCCGGGTTCCCGGCCGGGACAAGGTTGCCGTACCCGGTGGTGGTAAGCGTGGTGAACGAGAAGAACAGGTCCTGCGAGAGCGTGCCGCGGCCCTGGGCCCCGAAGAACAGCGGCTGCGCTTGACTGAGCCCCAGCGCATGGTAGAGGAATGCGAAGAACATCCCGGCCGTCAGGTACGCCGCGATCGCCCCCAGGACCGTCTCGCTGTCCACGGTCCGCCTGACCACGAGCTGGCGGGTGATCGAAACGGGCGCAATCAGGTACAGCAGGCAGCTGGCCCAGGAGGCAACAGTGCCGCCGTGGAGCTGATCATGGAAGAGGAGATTCGCGGCCGCCGCCAGGGCCGCCGCGGCAAGGGCGATGTTAGCGAGCGCCCGGACCGATCGGCGCGCCCGGGACGCCCGCAGCGTCACCCACACCGTGGCGATCTGCACAGCCAGCACCAAAGACGCCTGCCACGACGCCGCCAGCGCTGCCGACAAGGCATAGGTCACGAGTATCAGGAGGAGCACCAGGGCATAGCTGTCCGGCGAGGAGAACGCCTCGATGAGCCGCCGGTACCGGCGGGCTCGCCCCGGCTCCTGGAACTGTTCGCCGGATGGGTCCGGCATCACAACCGCCCCAGCGCAGGCAGCGGCGCGCAGAACCCGCGCGGATTCGCCGCCAGCGGGCTCGTCACCCGGACACCAGACGGTTCAGTCATAGCTGCCTGCTTCTCTCCTGGACCGCGAAGGGTGCCATCGGCGTATCGTTGCGGTGATCACACCGCACGCCGAGCACGTCTTGCTGCTCGGGTAGAACCTGTCCACCGCGATCATGGTCCGCCCGTTAGCCTAGCGAGGTTCGGTCCCGCAGCCGCGCACGACGGCTGGTGCCGAGCGCGCAGATCGGGCGACGCGGGCACAGTGACCCCCGCGCGAGGCTCAATCGTGCCACCCGGATGCGCCCACCTGTCACCAGCCTTGCCGCACCGGCCGCTCTGGTCTCACTTCGCGCCCGCGAGGGTAGCTGCCAGGGACCGCCGCGCTAGGCTTTCGTGCACCGTGCGAGTGGGGAGGCACCGGTGACGCGAGGACCGGGAGACCAGACAGGAGCAGGTACGGCGGGCCCTGGCCGCCTACGGGCTTCCCACGCTGATCGCGAGCACGTGATCGGCGTGCTCAAGGCGGGATTCGTCGAGGGTCTGCTGACCAGGGACGAATTTGATACCCGGGTGGCCGAGACGTTCGCCTCGCGGACCTACGCGGAACTGGCCGCGGTCACCGCCGACATCCCCACCGGGCTAATCGGAGCCCAGCCGCCCCGCAAGGCCGCCCGGGCACGGGCCCGGCCGCCAGTGAACATCCCCGTGATCATTGCGACAACCGTGCTCACAGCAGGCTTGTGGGCGGCCGCGTCGATCACCAGCTTCGATAACGGGGCACTATTCATGCTGGTGTTCTCGTCCACCTTCGCTTGGCTGGGGTTCCTGATTCTCTCCGGGGCGGTGCTGGTCGAGTCACGGCACGAGAAGCGCCGCCGCGGCCATCCACCGGGCCCGCCAGCACCTAGCGCGGGCGGTAAATGATCCCTTCGGGCGCATGCCCGCAGTAGCCACCGTCAGCATCAAGGATCCAGAGGCGGCCGGAGCGATGGACCGGTGAGACGGAGCCGGGTCTTCGCCGCGGCCGGGTCACGGTCCAGGGACTATTGCGCCGGGACGGCGAATTTGTAGGCCAGGCCGCCCTGGGGCGGGAGAACGTGAAGCGGGCCGTGGCCGGCCCAGTAGGCCAGCTGGAAGAAAAGCCCGTCGGTGGCCACGATCCACAGGCCCGGGCCGTCCGTGGCCCAGCGCGCGGAGAACGACGTCGCTGGAGCCCGCCGGGAACGCGCCGGGGACCGCGGGCAGCGCGGTGACCGGTACCGGCGGGCCCGGGACCCGCGCCAGCGTGCGGGCGCCGGTGTCCGCGACGTAGATGTACGTGCCCGCCTCCGCTCCCTGGTGATCGATCGTGTCCAGCGGAAGGGCAAGGCGCTGGCCGGACGGATCGAAGTCGGACGTGTCGTCGGGGTTGATGGCGGTGTGCGCCGGCAGCGGGATTTCCGTGTCCGGCCCGCCCCGCACGTCGGTGACGTGCAGGGGGCAGTGAAGCCCGCAGGACGCGGACTGCCACGCCACATGATCCGGGTCGGCACCCGCGATGATCGCGTCGGCCGGGATGCCGGTAGGTTCCAGCGGCCATTTACCGGTCAACGAGGGCGAGCTTCTGGTCAGGACTCTTGACCAGCAAGCCGCGGACATGGCCGCGACGAGGACCCGGCCATTGAGGCCACGGGCTCCGGAAGGCGGTGCCCATCTTCGCCGGCTAGCCAGGTGGGGCTGCTGGCCGGTCCATTGCCCAGGGAGGAGCGGCCTGCTCAACCCAGATTTCGCGAGTTCGGCGTCACCGCCATATAGTCCGCGCGGGCGATCAGGCGCGGGGAGCCGACTCGCGACGCAACGGCACAAACAGGACATCTCCGATATCGGGAGGCCGCGAGCCGTCGCCGAACGCCAGCACCACCACGCCGCCCGCCACCGAGTTGATCTGCTGCACCGCTGGATCGGGCCCGAGCGGATTGCCCGGCCCCCGGCCCCCAGCGGTACGCCGGTAAGAGGCGTAGGGCCCTGCCGGGGAACGTTCAGGATCCGCAGTTGCTCCCCGCCGAGGAACAGCACGGTGCCCGGCGCGCTGCCCGGCCGCCAGGCCGTTCCGTGCAGCATCGCCGGCGCCACGAGGGCGGCGGCTGACGGTGAACCCTGGGGGATGCGGTGCGGCGGGCGGCCGGGACCACCCAGGGTCAGGTGGAAGGTGATCCAGCCGGCTATGAGCACCGCAACCGCTACGCCAGCGAGCCGCCGCCAGCGACTCGCCGGGCCCGCCGGGCCCGCGGGGCGGCGATCGGGATCACGGCCGCCGCTGATGACGTCGGCGGCCGGCTCGTCAGGCACGATGCCAACGTACCCGCGCGGCGCTGAGGGGCCGGCTCCGCGGGGGACGCATCCGCCACTCGGCTGACGGGCCACCGGGGCGGATTACCGGTTTGGTCCGCCTGTCCTCGCGGGGAACATTCCCGACTCGAAAGCCGCCGTGCGGGTGTCGCGGATGATGGCGTCGACTTCGGCGACCGCCTGCGAGAGCCAGGCGCGCCAGCGGCCCCTCCGCGAGGCCCTCGGCCGTCTGCAGGAGCAGGCCCACGCCGAGCAGCCGGTGCGTCATCACGCGCATGAGGTCCGCACAGCGGCCAGCGGCCGCGCTGGCCGCGATGGCGGCGGGCGAAACGCTTCCGGCTTCGGCCAGCGAGGCCCAGGACTCTGATCTGGCCAGCGACAGGCTCACCGTCGCCCCCAGATGCTGTCCCGCGTCGTCCTGCCGGGCCGAGATCAGCATGTCAAACCAGCGGGCCGTGCGGGGGCTGTGACAGGGCACCCCGATCGTGAGCGGGCCCGGCAGGTCACCGGCCAGCGCCCGGCGGATGGCCGCGGCGACCTCCTCGGCCACGGGGTCGCCGGGCGCACCGGCGCAGGCATCCAGGTACGACACGCCCGGGCCCGTCCGTTCGGGGTTACCCCCGTTGGCCTGCGCGAACGCCTGCCACGCCGGGTTGACGGACACGATCACGCCGTCCCGGTCCAGCAGCGCGACCTCGGCGCCGACGTCGGGGTCCGCCCCGGAACGGCCCGGCCGCTCACCGGTCACGCCGGGTGGCAGGCCCACGGCGTGCGGGCCGCCCGTCCAGCCGGCCTGGGCCGTTCCCGCCGTCCGGGCGCTGACCGGCACCGCACAGGCGGCGAGGGCCGACTCCAGCGACGGGTAATGGGGCACCAGGCGGTCGACGCCGCTGACGCTGAGCACCCGCCGCACGATCTCGCTGGTGACCACCAGCCGCAGTTCGGTGCCGCTGGACACCGCTCGCTGGTAGACGCGGGCCAGGGCGTCGCTGCCCGCATGATCACATGAGACCGTCGCGCTCAGGTCCGCGATCAGGACCAGAGCGCCGCGGTCGAGCACGGACAGCAGTTGCTCGCGGACCTGGTCAACGTTGGGCAGCCCGAAATGTTCCGGCAGGACGACGATCGCAAGCCGGTCCGCCCACCGCTCCGGGCAAGGGCCCCCAGACCTGACGCGGGTCCTCGGGCATGGTCATCCCCTTAGCAGGCACAGAGTTGGTGAGGTCGCTGCGCACCGCAGTGCAGCCGCCACGTTGCGGCGCATCAGCCTTGTGTGTGCGATCGAGGTCGCCGCTTCCGGCTTCTAACATCGGCAGGAAGATCATCTGTATCCGGGAAGAGGTAGACAAACCGTCATGGTAGGGCGGCCGAGCCACCAGGGTCCGGGGCGGCAATTCGTCAGCTTAACCACGTGCCCTGCGCCGGCGTCAATCTGCGCTCGCGTATTTCCTGCGAGCTTGACGAGCTGCCCGCCGGCGCGAGAACGGTGGCCGCGGGGCTGCACCGCCTGCTGTACCCCGAGCCCGGGCCGCTGGCCTCCGCCGACATCCCCCGCCGATCGCCGGGTAGCTCAATTCGCCGCTATCCCGACGCTCTGGGTGATCGCGGTTCTACGATGTGTCCGTGCCAGCCCATGCCTACGGCAGCGTCGTCGTCGTCTCCGGCCAGCCTGTTCACCGTGCCCGGGAGGAAGCATCCGTGATCTTGCCTGAAGCTGACACGATGCTCGCCCCGGTGACGGAAATCGACGGCTTCGCTCTGGCCTGCCTCATGGACGCGTCCACCGGCATGGTCCTGGCCTCGCTGCAGGAGCAGGACGGCCTCAGCCTGCCGGTGGCCGCGGCCGGGGCGGCCGACATCGCCAACGTGGTCTCGCTGCTCACGGCCCAGCTGGCCATGGAGGACGGCCCCGAGGACGTGATGGTGACCTTCCGGGACCACTTGTATGTGATACGCCCCGTCCGGCCAGATCCGGAGCCGCAGATCCTGCTGCTCGTGATCCTGGACCGGCGGCGGACGAATCTCGCCATGGCACGCCGCGAGATTCGCGACTTCTGCGCGAGCTTCGCCTCGTGAGCCAGATCCCCCGGCTTACTCGCGCCCGGCAACTGACTGCCTCAGTCTGGCCAGGAAGAGTAGTGGACGGTTACGGAAATCTGATCGCCGCGCGGCTGCGCAAGCTAGCCGTGGCCCGCAGCACCGGAACGCTGCCGTTTACCGGTGGCCACGACGGGGCCATCTACCTCAGGGACGGAAAGGTCGTCTTCGCCGAATCGAAGCGGACGCCCGGACCGGCCATTCCGGAGGGATTAGATTCTGCGCCACCCGGGGGCGGCCCGGCCGGCGATGCGGGGAATGCCGTCAGCGGGCCGCCGTTCGGCACGCTAAGCGCCCTGCTGGCGGTCACCGAGCCCACGGTGGACGCCGCCCTGGAGCTGCTGTCCAGTGAATCCCGCTACGGCAAGTTCCGGCCCGCCGGGACGCCGGGCTTCTCCCCCGCCTTCAGCCTTCCGCTGGAATGGCTGCTGGCGGAGGTCGCGCGGCGTCAGCAGTTGCTCAAACAGCTGTCGGCCGTGCTGACCCCGGATACGGCCGTCGTCCGCAACCCGCAGATGAGCTCGCCCGGCGTGCAGGTGTCGGCCCGGCAATGGGCCCTGCTGATCCGCGTCAAGGACGGGACGACACCTCGTGACCTGGCCTGGGAGCTGAACGGGAGCGTCTTCGGCACGACGGCCGAGGTCTCCCGGCTGCTGGCGTTGCGGCTGCTGTCGGTGGCCGGCTTCCTGGCGACCGCGACGCCCGCCTCTCCCTCCGCTGCTCCTGGCTCCGCGCCACCCGCGCTGCTGTCCTTCATCCGGGCGGTGTCCAGCACCTCCTGAGCGGCGCGCGTCAGTGGCGTGCGGGGGGTCGTCAGCGCGCGTGCGGGGCGTCGCAGGAGCGTGCGGGGTGCGTCAGCCGAGGCGCGTGCGGGCGTCGCAGAGGCGCGTGCGGGTGCGTCAGCCGAGCTTCCTGAGCCCGTCCAGGACCCGGCGCAGCAGTTCCGGGGGCGGCGTGACCTCAGGGCCAGCGTCCTGGGGCGGTACGGTCCTGGCCTCCGGTTCGCGCTGCGGCCGTGTCTCGGGCAATCTCCGCGCCGGCAATCTTGGCTCCGGGAACTCCGGGCGCCGGGGACCCAGGCGCCGGCAGCGCCGGCACGGGCGCGGTGACTTCTGCCCCGGGCCCGGAAGCGGGTGGCCGGCTGATAGCCAGCGCGGGACCCGGGTGTACCGGGACCGGAGACTCTGGTGCCAGCGTTCTTACCGCATCAGCTAGCGGCGGGACGGCGGGGGCGGCTGGGCTCAGGGCACACAGGCCCGCCTGGAGGAGTTCGCCCACGCCTTCGATCGTCTCGTACAGCGCCAGGCCGCACTGCCAGGCCAGATCCTGGGCGGACAACGCGCCGTTGATCCGGCAGGCGATGGCCCACAGCCCGGGCCTCAGCAGGACCGACGCCCGATCCAGATCACGCAATGCCACTGGCGCGGTGCGGGCGAGACGATATCGAGCCAGCCGCTGGGCCCGGCGGACCGCTTCCGCGCGGATGGAGTCCACCCGCAGGCGGGAATACGCGCCCGCCCAGTGCGCGCCCGGAACCTGAAATCGGATGTCCGAAACGAAGGAATCATTGGCCAGCGGCACCGTCAGTACGATGATGGCGTCGACGACCGCGGACCGCACAATGGCCCGCAATTGGTCAGCACTGAGCGCCCGAAGCTGCATGAGCATGCGACCGATATCGCGTTCTGGCTGATCACCGCCGCGCAGCACATTCTGCCATTCGCCGGGCGGCTGAAGGGCACCGGACAAACGGACCGTGAGGTCAGGAATCCAGGACGCTTGCGCGAACGTGATCTGACCTCGATCAAGGTAGATAGCCCCCGCCGGGTTGCCATCGATCTGCAGAACCCCGGAGGCCTGCTGGTGGGCCAGGCTCTCCAGAACCTCGGTGACTTGTGGCCACGGTAGCCGATCTGATTTGGTCAGCCGAAATCACTCCCCTACCCGGGTTCCCTGCCCACAAAGGCGTCACGAGGAGCACACCGGACAAATAGCCCGATGGAGCTGGAAACACAGATCCCCACAGGAATTGGTCACCACCCTGCGCCGGCCGGCTCGCCGTCGCGATCTCCGCTCGGCAAGTGTACTGATGCGCCCGCCGGCCATACCCGGAATCCGGGCAGGATGAATGGCAATGAGAGCTCCGGCGCGGCTAATTCTTCATCCTATAGGGCCAGTTCACACGCCCTTTTATCGCTCAATGTAGCCGAACTAACTACTCTTAGTAAAATAGGTTTTACGGCCGTTTCATTAGTGATCAAGAAAGAGCTTCGCTACCGTGACTATGATCAGTCACGCAAAGCAGGAGGGCGGATTACGTGAACATTGACACGGCTCTCAAGGAAGCCATGACCATTGATGGCGCCGTCGGCGTATCCCTGGTCGATTGGGATAGCGGCATGTCCCTCGGCGCCCTTGGCGGAGGAAAGTACCTGGACCTGGACGTAGCGGCGGCCGGGAACACCGAGGTCGTCCGGGCAAAAATTCGGACAATGGAGTCACTTCGCCTGGACGATACCATCGAGGACATTCTTATCACGCTGAACAAGCAGTACCATCTGATCCGGCTGCTCAGGAACTCCCGCAGCGAGCAGGGCCTCTTTCTCTACCTGGTCCTCGACCGGCAAAAGGCGAACCTGGCGCTGGCTCGCCACAACCTCCGGCAGATCGAGTCCGACCTCACCCTCTGACCGGGCATCCGACCGGGCCATCCGACCGGGCCGTCCGACCGGGCATTGCCACAACCGCGCAATTTCCGTAAACCAGATGCGGGACGGCATTTCAGGTAAAATGAAAAGTTTAAGGTCCGGCCAATTTCGCTGCGGGCACCGTCATTCCGGCATGGTCAATCAGCAGCGAGATGCACGCACGGGCCTGGGGTAACCGGGGTGCAGCCGCCCCGGCACACGGACCGTGCGTGCCGGGGCGGCTAGGGCTTAGCCTGGAACCGCAAGCGAGGATTACCCCGGCACCGGGCAACGCCGCGCTCAGGGAGTTCCTGCGCTAACGCCCGGCGCCTACTGGCCAGCTGGCCGGGTAAGACCCCGCAGTGGCCCGTTCGGAATCGAGATACCCCGGTGACCCGCAACGAAGAGGAACCCAACCGGGTGCTCGGCATACCGCGGAACCGCATCAGGCCCGCCAGTCAGGGCGACCGGCGGGGCAGAGAGCCGCAGCGTGCCCTGGGCATTCCGGTCAGCCAGCTCGGCGTCGACATCGACTTCCTCCGGTCGCTCCTTCATCCCATCAAGGGGTACCGGCGCTGGTCCCGGCGCCACCGCCTGGGCGCGTACGCGCTGGACGACGAGGACACCCGGCGCGGCTAACCGGGGCGCCCCGGGCGGGGCCAGGCTTCACCGGCCCATCCCCGGGCGGCTCCAGGCGGGGACCGGCGGCGGCTCCAGGCGGGGACCGCGGCGGCCGGCGCCCCCGGCGAGGACCTGCGGACAACGGTCACGGCAGTTCGTGCTGGGCCGCGGCGGCCTCGAGTTCGTCCATTTCGGCCTGGGCCACCCGGGTCTCCGCCGCCACGTCGATCGACCGGGAGAAGACGTAGTAGAGGATCGCGGCCACCGGCAGCCCGATGAAGAACGAGATGTCCGCGCCGCCGAGCGCCTTGGCCGCGGGGCCCTCGTACAGCGTGCCGACGTTGAAGAACGGCGTCATGGCGGCGAACCCGATGAGGTACGCCAGGATCCCGCGCCACCCCCACCGGCCGTACATGCCGTGCGGGTTGAAGATCTCGGCGATGGCGTAGTGCCCGCGCCGCACGATGTAGTAGTCGACGAGGTTGACCGCGGTCCACGGGATGAACAGGTACAGGATCAGCAGCAGGAAGTTGTTGAAGTTGCTGAGGAAGTGCTTGGACGCGGCGAGCGCGCCGATAAGCGAGAGCGCCGCCGTCAGCCCGACGGTGATGACGCGGATGGCGAGCGTCGGGCGCACTCTCCGGAACGAGTCCACCGCGCTGATGAGCGTCAGCGAGCCGCCGTACATGTTCAGCGCGGTGACCGACGCCACCCCGATCGCGGCCACGATCAGCACGACCGCGCCGAAGCCGTCGAACACGTGATCGCCGACCGCGTTGAGCTCGGCGATGCCGGTGCCGTCGAAGTTCTTGCCCGCCCACGCGGCAAGGACGGCGCCCAGGATCATCATCCAGGCACCGCCGACCGCCGAGCCCCAGTAGGTCCAGTGGAAGGTCTTGCGCACGGTCACGTTGGGCGGCATGTACCGCGAGTAGTCCGAGACGTAGATGGCCCAGCTGATCTGGTAGCCGGCCACCACGCCGAACTGGCCGAAGAACGGGCTGGCCTTGAAGGTGCCGATCGCGAACGTGCCCGCCGGGTAGTGGATGAAGAACAGCGTGATCGTGAAGATGCCGAAGATGACGATCATCAGGTACGTCAGCCACTGCTCGGCGCGGTGGATGAGGTCGTAGCCGATGACCGCAACTACGAACGCCGCCGCGGTCACGATGACGACCCACAGCTTGGTGCTGCCGTGGGCGGTGGTGCTCATGGCCTCGCCGCCGAGGATCGTGTTGAAGACGTTGAAGCCCGCGTACTGGACGTAGGCGAAAAGCCAGACCAGCAGCGCCCCGACGTAGCCGAACTGCGGGCGGGACTGGATCATCTGCGGCAGGCCGAGCTGCGGCCCCTGCGCGGAGTGAAACGCCATGAATAGCGTGCCGACCAGGATGCCGAGCACGATGGCCAGCACCGACCAGAACAGCGACGCGCCCTCGCTGATGCTGATCAGGCCGACCGCCAGCGTGGCGATTTGCGCGTTGGACATGAACCACAGCGGGCCGAGATGCCAGATCCGGCCGTGCCGTTCATTCAACGGTACGTAGTCAATCGAGCGGACCTCGATACCGCCCAAACGCGGCTGCGTATTCGTCATGCAGACACTCTGACGTGGCTTCGCCCGCAACGGAATATGTGGTGGCCTGCAACCTCATCACGAAACACAAAGTTTTTATTAATACCGAACGGGCCCGGGCGGGAGCGCACCGGGAAAGGAAGGGCGCGGAACCCGCCCTGGGACCTGTGACGTCCGCCAGCGCGACACGCGGGTTCTCGTTCATCTTCACGCTAGCTCGCCCGGAGGGGCCGGGGTAACGTTCGCTCGTTCCGCAGCCGGAAGCCGCGCGTTGGTGACAGCGGCAGCACCTGATGCGATTCCACGCCCCATGAGGGTCGACCAGCCCGCACCCCGTCCGGCCCGCGTCGGCAAACGGCGGCTACCGCGACCCCCCCGCTCGCTCGCCGCCATGCCCCCTCCATCTGCGCTTTCCCGGCCACCGCCCTGCCCAGGGCAGCCGCGACCCGGGAACCCGGAGCCGTTCATCCAGGCTAAATACCGCCAGCGCAAGAACTCTGGCTGTATTATCGACTAATTCAATAGGAAAACTCTGCTTTACGTTCGTTACCCTCACGTAAACACATGGAAGCCAGGCAGATGTCCCCCATTCACCGCCCTCTCCATCTCGCCCAGGCCCCCGGCACGCCACCGGTCGCAGTACTACAACCCCACCAAATTCGGATCTCCCGCCCCCTGCGGTTCTAGCCGAATGTGTAGCCTGCGGTTCGCCGTCAGGCTCGGAGCGTGCAGGCGAGTTCCTGGTAGAGGGCCCGGTACTGGAGCTTGGCGTTTTTGCGCCGGTCATCGGTGGTAGCCGAGCTCCTCGCTAGTCACGTTCGCTGGTCTTCGAGCCTCCCGTAGTCGGCTGAGGTCGGTCCGTGCTCGACCGACAGGCCTCGATGGCCTCGTCCTGGTCGTCCGCCGGTACCCGCGGAGCTTCATCACCGCGGTAACCAGAGTTGTCGCCTGTTCCACGACACCAGATGTATTATCGACTAATTCAATAGGAAAACTCTGCTTTACGTTCGCTACCCTCACGTAAACACATGGAAGCCAGGCAGATGTCCCCCATTCACGCCCTGTTGCATCGCGCGCCCTGCCCGGCCCCCTGGCCGTGGTATCGATCACCTACCTCGCTCTGGTGTCCGGGGTGATGATCTGGCGGGGGATCTCGGTGTCGCCGGACTACCTGCTGCTGATCCTGGTACCGGTGGCGTTGCTGAGCGGGCGGGCGTTCGCCTTCTTGCGTGACTGGGTGCCGTTCGTGGCGCTGTTCCTTGGCTATGAGGCGCTGTCGGGGGTTGCGCCGAAGCTCGGTATCAGGCCCCAGGTCGGGTCGATGGTGCATATCGAGAGGGCGCTGTTCGCGGGCCGGGATCCCCACAACCAGTCGACCGGCGCGCCATCCAGCGAAGTGCTGCAGCGGCATTTGGGCGGGCTGCACTGGCTGGTCATCGCGTGCACCGTCACCTGCTTCTGCCACTTCCTTTTCCCGCGCTACTACCGATGCGTACCCCACCCCGCGCGGCGGCTCGGCCGCCGGTCGCGCCGCCCTGCCCGCCGCGAGCCGGTGCCGAGCACCCGCGCCGCGGGCTCGATCACGGGGCCTGGTGCCGCTCAAGTCATGTACCCGCTCGCGACGTGCCCGTGCTCCAGCTCAGCCTGCCCACGCACGACCCCCGCTCTGACTCGGCCGCGCCTCCGCCGCTGCGGAGAGGCGTCCTCGTCATCGGCTCCGGCTCATGACCCACGGCTGCCGTTCCTCACGCGCGAGAGCTGCCGGCGAGGTCGTGCCGCCTGGTCGGCCGACTCGACGCCTGGGCCGCCGACGCGCTGAGCCGGGGACGTCGACACGCTGGCCGCCTACAAGCCAAAGCGCCCGGGATGCCGTACGCGCACCCGACGGTCGACCACTACATCCCGCTGTTCATCACGCTGGCGCCGCGCGACCCGACCATCGCCGGTGCAGACGGTCATCAACGGCTATATGGCCGGCCTGTCCAAGCGCTCGTTCCAAGTCAACTGACCCGGCGAAGCTGCCCGCGTAACCGGACGGCGGAGCCAAACCGCCATAACCGCGCACGCAAGGGCGCCAGCGCGGCTGCGTTGCCTCGCCGGGTGGCCCCTGCGGCACGGTTCCTGTCGACCGTAATGGCCGGTAAACAACAATTTAACATACCGAAATGTAACAAGTCGGACTCAAGGCGCCGCCGGGTCACACGGGAACGCGCTTGCGTACCTCTTCCCAGAGGTCCCGGTAGCAACGGGCAGCCGGGCTACCCGGCGCGAAAACGGGCACCGGAGCGCGCTCGGCGGGCATCCGCTCGATGATGGCGAGGGCGGGGATGGCGGCCGCGGCGATGTCCGGCCGCTCCAGGGGCAGCCGCTCGGCGATCTCGCGGTGCAGCCGCTTCCGGCGGTCCACCATCGAGAAGAACGCCAGCACATCGGGGCGCCGGCCGTCGAAGTCCGCCACGAACCCGGTGAGCTGGTCCAGCGTGCGCAGCGACAGGGTGGCGGGGATGAGCGGGACGAGGATCAGGTCCGCGGCGTGCAGCACGTTTTCTGACACCAACGAGACGCTGGGCGGGCAGTCGAGGACAACGACGTCGTAATCGGTGGCCAGCGGGCGCAGCAGCCGGGAAAGCCGGCGGACCCGGTTCTTGGCCGCGTCGAGCAGCAGATCCATATTCCGGTAGGTGAAGTCGCCCGGCAGGATGTCCAGGCGGTCGAAGTCGGTGCCCTTGATGGCCTCGTCCAGCGGGCGGGTGCCGCGAATCAGGGCCTTACCGCCGCCCTTGACACGCGGCCGCACGCGGAACATGAACGTGGCGGCCGCCTGCGGATCCAGGTCCCACAGCAGCGTGCGCAGACCGTCCTGCGCGGCCAGGTAGGCGAGGTTGACGGCCGCGGTCGTCTTCCCGACACCGCCCTTGATGTTGTAGGTGGCGATCACCCGCATGCGCTGTCCCGGCTCACGCGGACTCCCGGCTGATGCACTGCCCGGCTCATGGACTGTCCCGGTCGGTCAGCACCGCCATCCGGCGCCGTCCCGCGGGGCCCGCGAACCTGGCGAACCGTTCCGCGAACTCGGCGCGCGACTGGCCTTGGCGGGTGCCCAGCTGGGCGGCCAGCTCACCCATGGCCAGCAGCGTGGCCGCGGGCGCGGCCCGCTGCGCCAGCATCGCGGCCGCCAGGGACTGGATCTCCTCGCGCTGAACCTGGCTGTCCTGGAACTCGCCCAGGCAATCCTGGAGGCGCTTCAGGTCGCCGAGAACCGCACGGTAGGCCCCCGGATCGTGCAGGGAGGCGAAGAACTCCAGTACGTACCGCAGTTCCTTGCACCGCTTGCGCAGGGTGTGCAGGCTTTCCGGCGGTGAGCTGGGCGTGATCGCCGATCCGAGCTTGATGACCCGTCCGTGGGCTCGTCTGGTCCGGTCCGCGGCCAGTTCGGCGGCGGGCGGCCCCGCGGGCAGGCCGCGGGCACCGGACGGGACGAGCAGCGCCTTGCGCCAGTCGCCGGCGGTGGCGGCGAAACGCGCCGAGCGCAGCGCCCGGCCTAGTTTCCGCCGCTCGGCGGTCCGGCGCCGGCCCAGGTAGGCGAGGAACGGGTCCAGGTCGGCGGGATCGGCCGCCACCAGCCGGGCGGCCATCGGGGCGAAGGACAGCAGGTGCACGTCCAGGTCCCGCAGTGGCGTCGTCAGGTCACCGAGCCACCTGAACTCGGAGGCGAATCGCAGGGTGAGCTCGCCGGGCAGGACATCGCCGAGGAGCTTGATCCCGGACCGCGTGCGCCGCACGGCGATGCGCAGATCGTGCAGGAACTCGGTGTCCGTGTCGTGCAGCACGCCGTCGACGTTCGCCTCGAGGTTGTCCAATTGCTGCAGCAGGATGGCCCGGACGGCGTTGGCGCCCGGCATGTCCGGCCGCAGCGCCACGTCGACCTTGCCGGTGTAGTCGAGGGGCGAGCGCCCGGCCGCGCTGAGCGCGGCACCCAGCGCGGTCTGCCGGCTGAGAGCCAGGCCGGCGCCGGTGAGAATACGCCCGGCCTGTCGCGCCTGCGCTGGATAGCCGCGAACCTCGGTCACGGCCAGCCGGGCCGGGATCGGGGCGTAGCCCGGCACGAGAAGCGACATGCCGTCGATGGAGATCCGGGCGACCGTCTTGTCGTCCTCATTGCGCAGCCGCACCTCGCGCACCTGGCTGCTCACGCTGACCGTGGGCAGCAAGGCCCGGAGTCCGGCCACGGCCGCGACCCGGTCCCGCAGCGGACCGGGCGGGAGGGCCTCGGGCAGGGCCGGCCAGCGGGCCAGCCCGGCCGGTACGGTGAGCCGCTGGCCGCCCGTGCCGGTCAGCACCAGTTCGCCGACGCCCCGGGATTTCCGCCCGGCCTGCGTGATGACATGCTGCAACGTGAGCCCGGCCCGGTACAGCTGCCAGTCGAACGTGTCCAGCCACGTCCGCCGCACCCGGCTGGCGTGACGGTCCTCCACCACGTTGAAGGCCGTCATCAGCGCATCGCGCACCCGGTCGGGCAGTATCGCACCAGAGTCCGGGAGGATGTATTCGCGCGCACGGGCCTCCACGACGCGGACGGTATCACCCGCAGTACCGGGATTGCTAGGAGTGAACGTACGGCGAACTCCAGGTTACACAAGGTGGAGCGGACAACTATGTGAATGAGCGCACAAAGCCGGTGCGGGAGGCGTTTCCCGCTATCCGGGAGGCTCAATGTGCTGCGGGGGGCCAGGTGACGCCGGTGAGGGCCAGGACATCTGCCCGGCGCGGCATGGCTTCCTGGGTCCCGTGCCTGGTTACGGCGGCGGCCGCGGCGGCGCAGGCCACGCGGACCGCCGCCGCCGGGGACGTGCCCACGGCCAGGGCGACGGCCAGCGCACCGACGAACGTGTCGCCGGCGCCGACGCTGTCCACGGCGAGGACGGGAAAGCCGGCCATTACGCCGCTGCCCTCCGGCCCCGCATAGGCCGCACCGTCGGCTCCGGCCGTGACGACCACGTGTCCGGCTGCGGGTACCGGCTGGGCTGCGGGTACGGACCGGGCTCCGGCTGTGGAACCAGCGGCTAGGTCGGCGGCGGCGGCCTGCGCTTCGGCCAAGCCGTGCACCGGGCGGCCGAGGACCGCGGCGGCCTCCGGCTCGTTCACCACCAGCCAGTCCACTCCCCCGGCCAGCAGGCTCGCCGCCTCGGGCGGGGCCGGGGCCAGGTTGAGCAGGCTGACCATGTTCCCGCTCCGGGCCCGGGCCAGGGCCGCGGCAATCGCGCTGAACGGGATTTCCGCCGAGATAACCAGTACGTCAACGGGGGGCACGCACGCGGCGGAGACCTCTGATTCGCCCACGGCCTGGTTGGCTCCGGGGGCCACCGTGATGATGTTCTCGCCGTCGGGGTCAACCGTGATCAGGGCGAGCCCGGAGGCTACCGCCCGCACCGTGCGAACGGCCGAGGTGTCCACTGATTCGGCCCGCAGGGCACCGATCAGACGCCCGCCGAAATCGTCGTCCCCGACGCAGCCGGCCATCCGGGCCTGGGCGCCGAGCCGGGCCGCCGCGACCGCCTGGTTGCCGCCCTTTCCGCCCGGCGTGAAGCGAGCGGAGGAACCGAGGACGGTCGCGCCCGGACCCGGCAGCCGCGGCACGCTCACGGCGATGTCCATGTTCATGCTGCCCAGCACGGTCACCCGCGGCGGTACCCTCATCGAGATCGCGGCGTGGAAACCCCGGCTTTCAGGCCGGGGAGGAAACGCCGCTCCCCCCTCTCAAACTCTGGCTTACAAACGGACGTGATAGCATGTGAGGCATGGCGAAGGTGGTGAAGCGGGCGTACAAGTACCGCTTCTACCCATCGCCTGAGCAGGCTGGGGAGCTGGCGCGGACGTTCGGCTGCGTCCGCAAGGTCTGGAACCTGGCCCTCGGCGCGCGCACCACGGCGTGGTACCAGCGGCAGCAGCGCGTCGGCTACGTTCAGACCTCCGCGATGCTGACTGAGTGGAAGCGTTCGGAGGACCTGGCGTTCCTGGCCGAGGTGTCGTCGGTCCCCTTGCAGCAGGCGCTGCGGCACTTGCAGGGCGCGTTCGCGGCGTTCTGGGACAAGCGGGCCCGCTACCCGCAGTTCAAGTCCCGCAAGAAGTCCCGCGCCTCGGCGGAATACACCCGCAGCGCGTTCCGGTGGCGGGACGGACAATTGTTCCTGGCGAAGATGGATGCGCCGCTGGGCATCCGCTGGTCCCGGCCGCTGCCCGCGGGCGCGGAACCGTCGACGGTCACCGTGAGCCGGGACGCGGCCGGGCGGTGGTTCGTGTCCCTGCTGTGCCAGTGCCCCATCGACCCGCTCCCGCCGACCGGTACGACGGCCGGCATTGACGCGGGCCTGACATCCCTGGTCACCTTGTCGACCGGGGAGAAGATCACCAACCCCCGGCACGAGAAGCGGGACCGGGCCCGGCTCGCCCTGGCCCAGCGGCGCCTGTCCCGCAAGGCCAAAGGGTCCGCGAACCGGGCCAGGGCCCGGGTGAAGGTGGCCCGGGTACACGCCCGGATCACCGACCGGCGCCGCGACCTGCTCCACAAGCTCACTACCCGGCTCGTCCGTGACAACCAAACGGTCGTGATCGAGGACCTGAACGTCGCCGGGATGCTCCGCAACCACACTCTGGCCCGCGCCATCTCCGGTGCGGCCTGGAGTGACCTGCGGGCCATGCTGGCATACAAATGCGACTGGTACGGCCGTGACCTGATCGTGGCCGACCGCTGGTACCCGTCGAGCAAGACGTGCGCCGATTGCGGCCATGCGGTGGCGAGCCTGCCGCTGAACGTCCGCGAGTGGACCTGCGCCGCATGCGGCACCGTCCACGACCGGGACGTCAATGCGGCCCGGAACATACGCGCGGAAGGGCTTTCCGTGCTTGCCTGCGGAGGCGGTGTAAGACCCCAGCCGGGTAACCGGGGCGGGCAGTCGCCTGTGAAACAGGAACCCCGACCCGTGAGGGAAGGAATCCCCGTCCATTAGGGCGGGGAGGAATGTCAACGATCGGGCCGAAGGCGGTTCGCGGCCGGTAGGGCCAGGCATGGGCACGTTTGCATAACACTAGGGGAGGTAAGTTGCCTTTACGGGATGTGAAGGGATACCCCGATGGGGAAGTTTACGCGGCAGTTCCACGACCTGATGTCTTCGATCCGATCTGCTCGGGGCAGACGCGCGCGCGACGGGGTCAACGGGCCGGCGGGGCGGGCCAGCCCGGAGCGGACGACCGCGCCGCGGCCTCGGGGACCTGCGCCACAGCGAGGCCGCGCGCCGGGCTGAAGCCGCGCTCCGCGACGTCCGGACGGGCGACGCCGGACGCCGGGCCCAGGAGGCGATCCGGGACTTCCGGGAGAGCGAGACCGCCCGGAAGGCGCAGGACACCGTCCGCGACCTGCGGGACAGCGAGACGGCACGCCGGGCCCAGGAGGCCGTGCGCGACCTGCGCGACAGCGAGACCGCCCGGAAGGCGCAGGACACCGTCCGCGAGTTCCGCGAGAGCGAGCGAGGCCGCAAGGCCGAAGTGACCATCCAGGAGGCCGAGGCGGCCGCGCGCGCCGCGTACCTGCGCCTGCGGCGCTCCATGGGCGACCGCTAGCCCGCCCCGGGACGCAGGATCTTCCGCTCGATGGGAGCTTTCCGCCTGGCCGGGACCGCCGTCGCTGTTACCTTCCGTGAACAGGCAACCGCACATGGATCCGGCCGGTGTGTGAGTTTCTTGCGCGGCGCGCAGCATTGTGATGCTTCGGCCAGCTTCCCCCGGCGGTGCCGTGGCCAGCAGATAATAGGCCGAGAAACCGAAGAAAATGTTACTGATGTATCACTTGCGGTGATATGCCCCTTGACCGGCCAAAATGTGAGCGATAACATCATCAAAATTCACCAGCGCCGCCGGTCCGTCAGGCGCCCGGCTGAGCCAGGCGCGGAGGTGGGCCGTTCCGCTGTGCCGCTGGTGGCAAAGGGAGGCACGAGGTGGCGTCGTCACCGCGTAACCCGGTCAGGACCGGTCCCGACCGTCAGGCGCGGGCCAAGGCGGGCACGGCCGGCCGCCACGCCGGGACCCTGCGCCGACCACCGGTCATGGCCGACGTCGCGCAGCTCGCCGGAGTCTCCCACCAGACGGTCTCCCGCGTACTCAACGACCATCCCAATGTCCGGCCAGACACTCGGGAGAAGGTCCTTGAGGCAATCCAGCAGCTGGCCTACCGGCCCAACGCCGCGGCCCGGGCCCTGGTCACGCGGCGCACCCACACCCTGGGCGTGATCGGCATCGACTCGCCGCTGTACGGGCCGGCCATGATGCTGAACGGGATCGAGCGCGCGGCCCAGCACGGATACTTCGTCGTCATCGCGAGCCTGCCCGCCCTGGACCGGCGCTCGATGCTGGACACCGTGGAGCGGCTTCGCGGGCACGCGGTCGAGGGCATCATCGTCATCGCGCCGCAGACGTCCGCGGTCGCGGCGCTCAGCCACGTGCCCGCCGATCTGCCGCTCGTCGCGGTCGGCTGCGGGACCCGGGCTCCGCTGACTTCGGTCGCGGTGGACAACGCGGACGGGCGCGGGCCGCGTCACCCGCTATCTCCTCGACCTGGGGCACGAAACCGTCCATCATGTGGCCGGCCCCGGCACCTGGCTGGATGCCCGGGAGCGGGTCGACGGCTGGCGCGCGGCGCTGAGCGAGGCGGGCGCCCGGGAACCGGAGGTCATCTCGGGTGACTGGACGGCGCGTTCGGGTTACGAAGTCGGCCAGGAGCTGGCCGCGATGGATGACCTTACCGCCGTCTTCTGCGGCAACGACAATATGGCCCTGGGCCTGGTGCGGGCCCTGACCGAACGCGGCCGCCGCGTCCCGGACGACGTCAGCGTGGTCGGGTTCGATGACGTGCCCGAGGCGGGCTACTTCCTCCCGCCGCTCACGACGGTCCGCCAGGATTTCGGCGAACTTGGCCGGCGGGCGCTGAGTGCGCTGGTCGATCAGATCTCTGCCGGGCCCGGGACCGGCGACCACCTCCGGGTTCCGCCGGAAGTCGTGGTGCGCGTGAGCTCCGCGCCGCCGCCGGGAGCCGCCTCGCACCAGGCTGGACCATGATCCCTACAATCACTTGCGGCGGGGCCGCGCCGGGATGACGCGGCCAGGCCAGTCAGCCGAGGACAGCCGGGCGGCGCCGGGAACGCCCCGCGGGCCAGGGCGGGAAGGCCGGCCCGAGCCCGGGCGGGAACGCCCGCCGGGCCGGGCCGCTCACGCTCAGGCTCAGGCTCAGCGGGATCTTGGCCCCGGACCGGGGCATGAGGCCGTGAGCCTGAGGCCAGGAAGAACGAGAAGCCGGAGAACGGAAGCGCCAATGGGAGGCGGAGTTGGTTGTGAACGCTAACAACGAGGACCGGTACGTCATTGGCGTCGACTACGGCACCCTGTCGGGGCGCGCGCTCGTCGTCCGGGTCAGCGACGGGGCGGAAGCAGGCACCGCCGTGCACGAATACCGGCACGGGGTGATGGACCGTGAGCTGGCCGCCACGGGGGAGCCACTGCCGCCGGACTGGGCCCTGCAGGACCCGGCCGACTACCTGGCCGTGCTGCGCATCGCGGTGCCCGCGGCCGTCGAGGACGCGGGCATCGACCCGGCGGCGGTGATCGGCATCGCCACCGACTTCACCGCGTGCACGGTCTTGCCCGCCGTCGCCGACGGCACGCCGCTGTGCATGATCCCCGGCCTTGAGGGACGGCCGCACGCGTACCCCAAGCTGTGGAAGCACCACGCGGCCCAGCCGCACGCGGACCGCATCAACGCACTGGCCCACGAGCGCAAAGAGCCATGGATCGAGCGGTACGGCGGCAAGATCTCGTCCGAGTGGCAGTACGCCAAGGCCCTGCAGCTGCTGGAAGAGGACCCCGAGCTCTACGGCCGGGCGGAGCGCTGGATCGAGGCCGCCGACTGGATCATCTGGCAGCTCACCGGGACCGAGACGCGCAACGCCTGCACCGCTGGTTACAAGGGCATCTGGCAGGACGGTCACTACCCGTCGCGTGACTTCCTGGCCGCGCTCAACCCGGGCTTCGCCAGCTTCGCGGCCGACAAGCTGGAGCATCCGATCTCGGCCCTCGGGACGCGCGCCGGCTCGCTGACCGCCGAGGCCGCCGAATGGACCGGGCTGCCCGAGGGCATCGCGGTCGCGGTCGGGAACGTCGACGCGCACGTCACCGCGCCGGCCGCGCGCGCCGTCGAGCCGGGCCAGCATGGTCGTCATCATGGGCACCTCGGCGTGCCACGTGATGAACAGCGACGGCCTGGCCGAGATCCCGGGCATGTGCGGCGTGGTCGACGGCGGGATCATCGCCGGTCAGTGGGGGTACGAAGCCGGCCAGAGCAGCGTCGGCGACATTTTCGCGTGGTTCACCGAGCACGCCGTACCCGGCTCCTACCGGGACGAGGCTGCCCTGCGGGGCATCTCCGTGCACGACCTGCTGACCGAGGAAGCCGCCGCCCAGCAGGCCGGCGCGCACGGGCTCGTGGCCCTGGACTGGTTCGGCGGCAACCGGTCGGTGCTCGTCGACCACCACCTGTCCGGTGCCATCGTCGGGCTCACGCTGGCCACCCGGCCGGCCGAGATCTACCGGGCGCTGCTGGAGTCGACCGCGTTCGGGACGAGGGTCATCGTCGAATCGTTCGGCTCGGCGGGTGTCCCGATGACCGACTTCATCGTGGCCGGCGGCCTGCTCAAGAACGAGCTGCTGATGCAGATCTACGCCGATGTCCTGCGCCGCCCGCTGAGCGTGATCGGTTCCGGCCAGGGACCCGCGCTCGGCTCGGCCATCCATGCGGCGGTGGCGGCCGGCGCGTACCCGGACGTGCCCGCCGCCGCGCAGGCCATGGGAAAGCTCCGGCGCGAGGTCTACCACCCCGACCAGGCGAACGCGGCCGTGTACGACGAGCTGTACGCGGAATACGTCACGCTGCACGACTACTTCGGCCGGGGCGGCAGCAACAGCATGCACCGGCTGCGCGCGCTCCGCGACCGGGTCCTCGGCTCCCGCGCTGATGACTCCGATCCCGGCGACACCACATCCGGATCGCTCGACAACGAAACGGGACGCCTCTGATGAGTGCTGCCGAAAACGGCGGCGGGGCGGCCACGGAGCTCGTCGCCGAGTTGCGCGAGATCGTGTCCGACCTGCACGCCGAACTGCCGCGCAACGGGCTCGTCGCCTGGACCTCAGGGAACGTGTCGGCCCAGGTCCCTGGCGCTGATCTCATGGTCATCAAGCCCAGCGCCATCGGCTACGACGACCTGACGCCCGAGTCGATGGTCGTGTGCGACCTGGATGGCAACACGGTCAGCGACGGGTACAGCCCATCCAGCGATACGGCGGCGCACGCCTACATCTACCGGCACATGCCCGAGGTCGGCGGCATCGTGCACACCCACTCGACCTACGCGACCGCGTGGGCCGCGCTGGGCGAGCCGATCCCCTGCGTGATCACGGCCATGGCCGACGAGTTCGGCGGGGAGATCCCGATCGGGCCGTTCGCCCTGATCGGCAGCGACGAGATCGGGCGTGGCGTGGTTGCCACGCTGACCGGCCACCGCTCCCCCGCCGTCCTGATGCGCAGCCACGGCGTGTTCACGATCGGCCCGACCGTCCGGGACGCCGTCAAGGCCGCGATCATGTGCGAGGACGTGGCCCGGACCGTGCACGCCGCGCGCCTGCTGGGCACCCCCGAGCCGCTGCCGCCGGACCAGGTAGACGCGCTGTACAAGCGCTACAAGGAGCAGTACGGCCAGCACTGAAGGGCAGCTGGCACCGAACTGCCTTCACGCCGCTCACGCCGCGGCTCTGCCCGCCGAACAGCACCGGGCTTCCGTGGACCGGATGAGCCACCCGGCCAGCACACGTCCCGCCAAGCCCGTTCCGGAAGGAGATTGACATGGCTGATCGCAAGCCGCGCATCGGCATCCTCGGCATCATGCAGGACCTGTACGACGACATGATCCCCGGGATCGCCCAGCGCCAGGAGGGGTACGCCGGCCAGATCGCCAGTCATCTGTCTGACGTCGCTGAATTCATCCCCAGCAAGGCGATCAAGTACCGCGAGGACGCGGAGCGCGCGATGCGCGAGTTCGAGGACGCCGACCTCAACGGGGTCATGGTCGTGATGCTCACCTACGGGCCGGCCATGCGGGTGGCGCGGCTGCTCAGCGAGTCACGGCTGCCCGTCTGCCTGGCCAACATCCAGCCGGAGCCGTCGGTCACGCCCGCCTGGGACATGGCCGACATGACCTACAACCAGGGGGTGCACGGCGCCCAGGACACCGCGAACGCCATGGTCCGGGCGGGCAAGCGCTTCCAGGTCCTGACCGACGACTGGAAGAGCGACAGTTTCCGGGACGGCGTCGGGCGGTGGGCGCGGGCCGCCGCGGCCGTCACCGCGTGGAAGTCGCTGAAGACCGCGATTTTCGGCTACCCGATGAACGATATGGGCGACATCCGCGTTGACGAGAGCGCCCTGGTCAGGACGCTCGGCCCGGAGATCCTCGCGGTCGCTACCGGCGATCTGTACCGCGGGATGGAGCGGGTGACCGGCGCGCAGATCGCCGAGGTGACGGCGTTCGAGGACAAGAACTTCGAGATCGACCCGCGGCTGTCGCCCGAGGAACGCGAGGATCATGCCCGCATGCAAGTGGCCCTCGAACAGATTCTGAACGAACGTGGGTTCGGGGCCTACACCGCGCACTTCGACGCCATCGGCGAGGACGGCCGGTTCAGCCGGCTGCCGCTGGCGGCGGCGTCCAGCCTGCTGGCCAAGGGCTTCGGCTACGCGGCCGAAGGCGACGTCCTTACCGCGTGCCTGGTCTACGCCGGGCACCTGCTGATCGGGGACGCGCACTTCACCGAGATGTACGCGATGGACTTCCCGACTGACTCGATCCTGCAGAGCCACATGGGCGAGGGCAACTGGAAAGTGGCTCGTTCGGACCGGCCAGTGAAGCTGATCAAGCGGTCGCTCGGCATCGGGCGGCTGGCGGACCCGCCCACGTTCAAGTTCCAGCTTCAGCCGGGCCCGGCCACGCTCGCGACACTGGTCTCGCTGGAGGGCGAGAGGTTCCGGCTGGTCTGCGCCGAGGGCGAGAACCTGGATAGCCAGGAACTTCCGGCGCTGGAGATGCCGTACGGGCAGTTCCGTCCCGCCTCCGGCCTGCGCGCCTGCCTGAACGGCTGGCTCCGCGCGGGCGGCCCGCACCACGAGGTGATGAACCTGGGCCAGCACGCCGCCGACTGGCGCGATTTCTGCGACATCGCCGGCATCGAGTTCATCCAGGTCTGAGGGTCAACTCCGGGGAATCCCCGGTCTTGGACACGAATCGGTAATGGGCGCAGGCAGCACAGAGCCCAGGCACAGGAAGCCCCGGCCATAGCCCGGCGACACACGAACACCCCGGGGACACCTGTGCCCGGGCACGGGGCACCCGGGCACGGGGCACCCGGGCGCTGGCGGGATCGTGCTCAGATGCCGCGAGCGGCGCGGATCGTCTCCTTGAGCGAGCCCATGGTGGCCAGCACGGCTGACGGCTCGTACCCGCAGTGCGCCATGCAGTTGGCGCAGCGCGGGTCCTTGCCCCGGCCGTAGGAGTCCCAGTCGGTCGTCTCGATCAGATCCTTGTACGTCTTGACGTACCCGTCGCTCATCAGGTAGCAGGGCTTCTGCCAGCCCAGCAGCGAGTAAGACGGGATACCCCAGGCGGTGCAGGAAAAGTCCTGCTTGCCTTCGAGGAAGTCCAGGAACAGCGGCGTGTGGTTCAGCCGCCACTTCTTCCGGCGGCCGTCGGCGAACGCCTTGCGGAACAGTTCCCGCGTCTCGGTCACCCCGAGGAAGTGGTCCTGGTCCGGGGCCTTCTCGTAGGCGTACGCCGGCGAGATCTGCATCTCGTCGATGCCGAGGTCGTCGTTCAGGTAGTTCAGCACGTCGATGATGGTCTGCGGGGTATCGGTGTTGAAGAAGGTGGTGTTCGTGTTGACCTTGAAGCCACGCGACTTGGCCAGCTTGATCGCCGCGACGGCGTCGTCGAACACGCCCTCCTTGCAGACCGACTCGTCGTGCCGCTCCTTGAGCCCGTCGATGTGCACGACGAACGCGAAGTAGGGCGACGGCTTGAACTTGTCGAGCTTCTTCGGCAGCAGCAGCGCGTTCGTGCACAGGAACACGAACTTCTTGCGGTCCAGCAACTGGCGGACGATCTCATCGATCTGCGGGTGCATCAGCGGCTCGCCGCCCGCGATCGAGACCATCGGCGCGCCGCACTCCTCGACCGCAGCGACGGCCTGCTCGACCGGCATGCGCTGCTTGAGGACGGTGTGCGGCTGCTGGATCTTGCCGCAGCCCGCGCACTTGAGGTTGCAGGCGAACAGCGGCTCCAGCTCGACGATCAGCGGGAACTTCGCGTTTCTGGTGAGCTTCTGCTTCATCAGATAAGACCCGATGCGCATGCTCTGGCGCATGGACACGCTCATGTATGCCGTACCTCCTTGGGCAGGCTGAATCGGATTGACTCCGTCGTGGTGACGCGCTCGTCCACCTCGACGGGACCAAGCCCGCCGAGCACGTCGATGATCTCGCTGACCACGGCCGGCGGTGCCGACGCGCCTGCGGTCAGCCCGATGGTGGACACCCCAGCCAGCCAGCCGAGCTGGATGTCCCCCGGGCCGTCAATAAGGTGAGCGGGGGTTCCCGCCCTCTCGGCGGTTTCCACCAGCCGCCGGGAATTCGATGAGTTCGCCGACCCGGCCACGAGCACCAGATCGGCATCCGCCGCGACCGCGCGCACCGCCCGCTGGCGGTTGGTGGTCGCGTAGCAGATGTCGTCGCTGCCCGGCCCGCGAGCAGCGGGGAAGCGGTCCAGCAGGGCACCGGCCACTTCCTCGGCCTCGTCCGCGGCCAGGGTCGTCTGCATGAGGTAGGCGATCTTGTCCTCGCCCCGTGGCCGCAGCGCCGCGACGTCCTCCGGGGTCTCGACGAGCACGGTCGACCCGGGCGCCTCGCCGAGCGTGCCCTCCACCTCCTCGTGGCCGTGATGGCCGATCAGCGCGATCAGGTAGCCGTCGGCGGCGAAGCGCAGCGCCTCCTTGTGCACCTTGGCCACCAGCGGGCAGGTCGCGTCCACCACGGACAACTCACGGCGCGCCGCCTCCCGCCGCACGGCGGGCGAGACGCCGTGTGCGGAGAACACCACCGGCGCGCCGTCGGGCACCTCGTCGAGCTCGTCCACGAAGATGGCCCCGCGCTGCTCCAGATCGTGTACCACGTGGGTGTTGTGCACGATCTGCTTGCGCACGTAGACCGGCGAGCCGCGCTGGGCCAGCACGCGCTCGACGATCTCGATGGCGCGCTCCACCCCGGCGCAGAACGACCGGGGCCCGGCCAGCAGCACCCGCCGCGAGCCGCACGCGGCGGCCCAGCGGTCCAGCACCGGGCCGGCCGCGCGCAGGGAGCGCAGCGCCGACAGCCCCCCGGTCAGCGCGCCCGGGTGCAGCAAAGGCCGGTCCGCGGTGTCGGAGATGGCCCGGATAACGGCCAGCGGACGGCCGCCGGCGGCGGCGGCGAGCTGAGCCGATTCCATGTCGGCCGCCGTCATCCCTCCTCGTGCGAGCCGGTCCCGTTCGGCATGGCGAACCAGGTGATCGACGGTGGCGACACGGCCCGCGCGGGCCCGCAGGCCCGCCCGGCGCAGCTCGCCGACCAGCAGCGGCGCGGACGGCGAGCGCAGCACGGGACCATCACCGGGGCCCGCGTCACCGACGCTGGTCACCTCGGTGGCCACGACCAGGTCGCCCGGGGTGAGATCCGGCGCCAGGCCCGCGCCGGTGCCGGTGATGGCCAGCATGCCGAACCGACCTTGGCGGACCTTTTCCGCGTGGCGGGCGGCCCGTGCGGGGCCGTAGCCGGTGCGCATGACGGTGGGCGGGTCCGCGTCGGCACCGCTGGCTCCGCCGCCGGCCCGCGCGCTGTCGCGCAGGCCGCGGCGAACGGCGCGCGTCTCGAACAGCAGTGGCGCGCACACCAGCAACGGCGCCCGCGTCGTCCCGGTCCGGGGCACCGGCCGCGGGGCGCGGGCGTCCTCACCGTCCTCGCTGTCGTGGCCTGGGGCATCGGGCGCGCTGAACGCGCCGCGCGCGGGGAGCGGCGGTGAGTGGATCGGCTTGGTCATCTCGTGCCTCCCGGTATGTGCCCGGAGGGTGAGGCCTGCCCGGAGGAGGCGGGTCCGTCCAGGGCTTCCCGCACGTAGCGGCCCAGCGCACTAACCGGGAACGCCAGCCGGTACAGGTGGTAGTTGATGTAGAAGTCACCGGGGAAACCGGTGCCGGTGAACTGCGGCTCGTCCCAGGAACCATCGGCGCGCTGGGTCGCGGCCAGCCAGGCGACCCCGCGTTCCACCGCGCGCTCCGCGCCGCCGGCCGCCAGCAGCGCCAGCAGCGCCCAGGCCGTCTGGGAGGCGGTGGAGGCGCCGCGCCCGGCCAGCGCCGGGTCGTCGTAGGACCGCAGGTCCTCACCCCATCCGCCGTCGGGGTTCTGGTGGGCTTCGAGCCACGCGACCGCGCGGCGGATGGCCGGCGCCGACGGCAGCACCCCGGCGGCGACGAGCGCCGGGACGGCCGCGCCCGTGCCGTAGATGTAGTTCGCGCCCCAGCGCCCGAACCAGGAGCCGTCCGGTTCCTGGTGGCGCAGCAGCCAGACCACGCCGCGCCGGACGGCCCTCCCCGCGGCGAGGCCTTCGGCGGCCAGGGCCTCCACGATGTGCGCGGTGACGTCGGCGGATGGAGGGTCGATCACCGCGCCGAAGTCACAGACGGGCAGCTTGGTAACGATCTCGCGGGTGTTGTCCGCGTCGAACGCCCCCCACCCGCCGTCCTTGGACTGCATTCCGGTCAGCCAGCGCACCGCCCGGTCGATGGCCGGCCGTATGCTCGCCGGCCGGCCAGCCGGCGGCCCCGGCAATGCGACCCGGCGCAGCGCGAGGATGACCTCGGCGGTGTCGTCGGTGTCGGGATAGTAATCGTTGTCAAATTCGAACGACCACCCACCGGGCGCGAGATCCGGCCGGCGCACCTGCCAGTCGCCGGGACCGGGCATCTCCTCGCCGATCACCCATTCGGCCGCCCTGACCAGGGCTGGGTGGTCGGCGGGCAGGCCCGCGTCGGCTAGCCCGACCATCACCAGCACCGTGTCCCAGACCGGCGACTGGCACGCCTCAAGACGGTGCACGGGTCCGTCGGGCGAGTCTTCCCTGACCGTGAACCGGTCCAGTCCGGCCAGGCCGCGCGCGATGATCGGGTGGTCCGGGCGGTAGCCGAGCAGGTTGAGACCGATCAGCGAATACACCCAGGGGGGCTGGATGCCGCCCCAGCAGCCGTCGCGCTCCTGCCGGGCGATGACCCAGTCCGCGCAGCGGCGCAGCGCGGCCCGCCGTACGGCCCGGGCTGGACGGCCCGCGCGGCCGATCAGGGCCCGTCGCTCGTAGGCGTGCATGGCCTGGTCGAGGCGGTCGAAGATCTTCGCCCACGGGTCGCCGGGGCGGTTTTGCGGAGTGACGCCGGTGCGCAGTTCCGGGATGCCGAACGGCAGCTTGCGGACCGGGCGCTGCGAGGAGACGATCGCCAGCGCGACGATCGTCTGCCGGGCCCAGCAGCCCCAGTCGTAGATGTTGAGGGGGAACCAGGCCGGCAGGTAGATCAGCTCCGGCGGGATGACCGGCAGGTCGTCCCAGGGCCACTCGCCGAACATGGCCATCCAGATCCGGGTGAAGACGCGGCTCGCCTCCAGACCGCCCTGGGCGCGGATCCACATCGCGGCGCGCGCCATGTGCGGTGCGGACGGCTCGTCGCCGGCCAGCCGCAGCGCGACGTAGGCCTCGATGCTGGTCGACAGGTCGCCGGGGCCGCCATAGAAGTTGGCCCAGGTGGCGTCGGCACGCTGCTGAGAGCGTATCCAGCGCGCCTCGGCGGCGGTGTGCACGGCGTCCCCGGCTCCCAGGAACTCGCGCGTCAGCAGGTCCTCGGCGTCCATGGTGACGTTGGTCTCGAGCTCGCCCTGCCACCAGCCCCGCTCGTCCTGCAAGCTGAGCAGGTGATCACGGGCGCGCCCGAGGGCCGCGCGGGCCGCGTCGCTGGCCGGCTCCGTAGGACCCGCCGGGCCGCCGTCCGCCGTCTCGCTGCGCGCGTGCGTGACCGTCATACCGCTGTCTCCCTCCTGCCCTGCGTGCCCGCCGATCCCCGTGAAGCCCCCTGCCTCCCGTGCCGCCCCGGTTCCCGCCTGGTTCCTCCCGGGGATGAGGCCGCGTCCGTCGCCGTTTCCGCTTCCGCCAGCCCGGTTGCCCGCCTGGCGGCCATTACCACTGCCGGGCCGTGATGAACTCTGCGATCGCCATGAACTCGGCCCGCACGTCCTCGGGAATGTCGGCCTCGGCGAGGCACTTGCTCGCCGAGCTGAGCTGGGAGTCCGCCTCGGCCTCGGCCCAGCGACGACCGCCCGCGGCCTCGACCAGCCCGGCCGCGTAGGCCAGGTCCGCCTCGGTCAGCTGCTGCGGGCGGGCGAGCAGCCCGGCGAGTTCCCGGCCCTCCCGGGTGCCGCTGCCCAGCGCCGCGACCACCGGCAGCGACTTCTTGCGCGCCCGCAGGTCGGACTGGACCGGCTTGCCGGTGACCTCGGGCGCGCCCCAGATCCCGAGCAGGTCGTCGGTGAGCTGGAACGCCTGGCCGATGTGGGCCCCGAAGCCGGCCAGCCCCATGGCCAGCGACGGCGCCGCCCCGGCGTGGATGGCGCCGATGCTGCACGCGCAGGCCATCAGCGCGGCTGTCTTGTCGCCCGCCATCTCCAGGCATTCGGTCAGGCCGACGTCGTCCCGCTTCTCGAAGGCGAGGTCCGCGCCTTGTCCGGCGATGAGCCGCTGCACCGCGACGGACAGGCACCGGGCGGCCCACAGCCCCTGCGGCGCGTTGTCCTCCAGCAGCAGTTCCTGCGCCAGCGCGAGCAGCGCGTCACCGGCCAGGATGGCCGCGCCCACGCCGAACACCGTCCAGGCGGTGGGCCGGTGCCGGCGCTCGGTGTCGCCGTCCATGATGTCGTCGTGCAGCAGGGAGAAGTTGTGCACGAGTTCCACGGCCACGGCCGACGTCACGCCGCGCTCGGACGGCTCCCCGGCGGCGCGTGCCGACAGCAGAGCGAGCGCCGGGCGCAGGGCCTTGCCCGCACCCTCGCCGGGCGGATTGCCCTGGGCGTCGGTCATTCCGAGGTGGTAGGCGGCGACCGCCCGGACCTCGGGCGACAGCCGGGATACAGCCGCCTCCATGGCCGGGCTGACGACGTCCCGGGCCAGCCCCACGCCGGCCGGCATGACGGCGGTCACGCGGACGCTCCCACCGGCAGTCCCGCATCCGGCATCGGGCTGCCTCCGCCCAGTCCGCCGAGTCCCCGTCTCAGCTCGATCGCCGCGCTCAGTCCGCTGCGCACCGCACCCTCCATCGTGTCCGGCCATCCGGTATCGGTCCATGCCCCAGCGAGCGTCAGGCCGGGCAGCGCGGTGGCCGCTTGCGGCCTCAGCCGCCCGCATCCCGGGCCCTGGCGGAACGTCGCCCGCCGCTCCCTGGTGACAAAGAATTCGCTGACCCGCGCGTCCCGCGCGCCGGGCAGCAGTCCGGCCAGGGCCGGCACGAAAGTGTCCCGCAGCTCGGCCGCGGGCACGTCCACGTACGGTTCCGCCGCCGACAGCGACACCGCGAGGTACTGGCCGCGGCCGCTCGCGCCGAACCCGGAGATCTCGGTCCGGTCGAACAGCCACTGCACAGGCGAGTCCACGGCCGCCGCGAACGGCAGCCGGGTCACCCGCCGGTCGTAGATCACGTGCACGTTGATGATCGGCGACGTGCCCAGATCCTGCCACGTCCCGGACGGCACACCCGCGGCCGCCGGCACCAGCCTGGCCGCCGTGTACGCCGGGGTCGCGATGACCACGCCGTCCGCGGCGATGGTGCCCTGGCTGCCCGCGGTTCCGTGGCCGCCCGCGGTTCCGTGGCTCCCCCCGGCCCCGCGGCCGCCCCCGGTGCCGTGGCCGTTCGCGCCCTCGTCCCCGTCGCCCCGGGCCAGGCGGACGAGATAGCCGGGGCCGGCCATCTCGACCGCGGCGGCCTTGACCCCCAGCCGCACCTCGGCACCGAGACGGCGCAGCAGCGCCAGGCCCGCGGTGCCGTGCAGCTCGCCGAGCGGCGCGAGCGGGACGCCGATGTCCGCCGCGTCCTTCTTGCCGAGCAGTGCGGTCTTCACCACGGTCGCGGCGAGCGCCAGCGACGCGTCATCGCCGTCGATGTTCAGGGAGGAGACGGTGAACAGGTCCCACAGGACCCGCCGGGTCCGCTCGTCCTGCCCGTGCGCCGCCAGCCAGTCACCGAGCCGCTGAGTGTCCAGCGCGGGGTCGGCCGGGTTCAGCATGCGCATGGCGAGGGCGGCACGGGTCACCCGGGCCCGTTCGGCCAGGGAGAGCAATGGGTAGCGGGCCAGCGCCGCGCCCATGTGCAGCGGACCGGGCAGCGCGTTGCGGCGGAGCCGCGCCGTGCCGCCGGGTGCGAGCACGGTGACGTCGAACCGGTCCTGAAGCCGGACCGACCCGGTCATCCCCAGCCGCGCCAGCAGCCCGCGGTACGCCGTACAGCAGCGCAGGAACACGTGCTGGCCGGTGTCGACGACGAGCGCGCCGCGGTTGAACGAGGTGGTGGCGCCGCCCAGCCTCGGCCGGGCCTCCAGCAGCGTGACGGCGGCCCCGGCCTCGGACAGCGCGATCGCCGCGGTGATCCCGGCCAGGCCGCCGCCGATCACTGCCACGCGCCGCGGCCCAGCGGCGGCCTGGACCAGGGCCCGGGCAGGGGCGCTCACGACCGCTGCCCCCTGGCGGGCAGCAGCGGGCGGGCGAGCGAGCGCACGGCCACCATCGCCTTCTCCCGTGGAGACAGCGACAGCCGGCCGTGCAGTACGGCGGCCGGCTCGGCCGCGATGCGGTCCAGCAGCTTCCGGTAGATGCCGGCCATCGCGCCCGTGCACGCGGCGCTGCGCCCGTCGAGCAGGGGCATCAGCCGCATGCCGGTCGCGTACCAGTCGCGCGCGCGGTTCACCTCGAATTCGATGAGCGACGCGAACCGCGCCTCTTCGGCGGGGTCCGCGGCCGGCTCGGCGGCCGGGTCCGGCTCGGCGGCCGGCTTCAGCGTGCACCCGAAGCGGTCGAGGTCCTCGGCCGGGAGGTAGACACGGCCGTTGCGGTAGTCCTCACGGATGTCCCGGAGGATGTTCGTGAGCTGCAGGGCGACCCCGAGCGAGTCGGCCAGCGGTTCGGCTACCCGCATGTCGGGCGCGCCGAAGACGCCGAGGGACAGCCGCCCGATGGACCCGGCGACGCAGCGGCAGTAGTACCGCAGATCGTCGAAGGTGGCGTAGAAGGTGCCGTTGACGTCGGCGACGCAGCCGTCGATGAGCTCATCGAAGGCCTGCATAGGTATGGCGAACCGCTTGCCGGCGTTGTTGAGGGCGACAAGTACGGGGTCGTCTCCGGCGCCCCCCGGGACGCCGGCCGCGCCCGGGCGCGTCATGCCGAGCACCTCGTCCCGGGCTTCCTCCAGCGCCGCGAGCTTGGCCCGCAGCGGCATCGTCCCGTCCCCGATGTCGTCGATCCGCCGCGCGAAAGCGTAGAGGGCGGCGAGGGCCTGCCGCTTGCCCGCGGGCAGCAGCCGGATGCCGTAGGCGAAATTACGCGCCTGCGACCAGGTGATCTCCTCACAGGCCCGGTAGGCCTCGGCGGTCTCCATTGTCCTCACCTCCCTCGCAAGTACGCCCGGATTGCTTTCGCGGCCGTTTCCCGCTTGTCCGGCCGCGGGGTCACGCTCAGTACGTCATGGCCGCTCCGCGCAATCGCGGACAGCGCGGCCCGGCCGCCCGCCAGGTACCCCGCCACCGCCAGCCGGCCCCAGCCGCGCAGCGTGCCGACCAGGGGCGCTCCCTCATCGAGCAGGGCGGACGCCCGGGCGGTCTCATAGGCGATCAGCGCGCGGACGCGAG
This sequence comes from uncultured Actinomycetes bacterium, assembly GCA_963809975.1. Lineage (GTDB taxonomy): Bacteria > Actinomycetota > Actinomycetes > Streptosporangiales > Streptosporangiaceae > Bog-532. The sequence goes on along the minus strand of CAWELT010000009.1, from coordinate 40,917 downwards.
GTCCCGTCACGGACGCCGCGAGGTCCTCCTCCGTCACGCCAAACTGTTCCATGTCCTGCCGCGGCAGGTAGATCCGTCCCTGGCGGAGATCCTCCGCCACGTCCTGCCAGTGCTCCACGAGCTGAAGAGCAGTGCAGATGTTATCCGAGAGCCGCTCACGCTCCGCGGACACCGCACCGAAGATGTGCAGCACCACCAGGCCGACCGGGTTGGCGGACAGCCGGCAGTAACCGGCCAGATCCGCAAATGTCTCGTACCGGGTGACGATCTGGTCCTGCCGGTTGGCCTGGATGAGGTCGAGCAGGGGCTGCGCGGGGATCCCGCATTCGGCCACCGTGGCGGCCAGTTCGCGCAGGGCGGCCAGGCGCGGGGGCCTGTCACCGCCGTAGATGCGCGCCACGTCGGCCTCGAGGTCGTCGAGGAGCCGGGACCGGGCCGCGGGGGTGATCTCATCCCCGGTGTCGTCGGTCAGCCGCGCGAAGCCGTACAGCGCCATGAGGTGGCGGCGGTACCGGGCCGGCAGAATGCGCATGGCGACCGGGAAGTTCTCGGCTGACGCCTTGGCCGCCGCCTCCAGCGTGATCTGCTCGGCGGCCCCGGGCGTCGCCCCGGCTTGCGCTTGTGCGCGCGCACGCTCAGTACCGCTCGCGTTGCCAGCCATGGTCACATTTTCACGGGTGCCGCGTAATTAATGCAAACAATGACGCACGCGTCACCTGACGCGCGTGTCGGGGATTGGGCTATCGGGTGAGGCCAGCGGGCGTTTCCGCCGCGCCGCGCGGGACCACGTTTACTCCTGCGGCCAGGCAGGTTTCGCGCCGTACCCGCACGCTTTTTCTGCCAACCTCAGCAGAGTTTCGGCACAGCCACAAGGGCCGGGCAGGCACGTCCCGTTAATAATTTGCATAAGCAAAGCGCATGGTGATATGAATCACATCGTCTCTGATCTCGCTGGGAACCGCCCCGGGGAGCCGCCGCTGAGCAGCGGCGTTCGCGCGTATCCGGCATCGGCGCGACACCGAATGGATACCGAGCCGATACAAATCCGATACGGTACGGACGCAGGTTTATTGCCATGCGGCAATGACGCACCGCAGAGAAACGGTCAACGCAGCGTACGCGATAGCGGACGGCTCGCACAATGCACTCGCGGATGACCGGTTACCCCATCCGTCCGGCCTTAGCGGGCCGCCAGCGTATGCGCTGCCGGGCGTAGTGGCGCACTTCCGCGAGCGGATGATAGCAGTGGGAACGTGCGGGTCATAGCAGCGGGTCCGTGCGGGTGATAGCAGCGGGAACGTGCGGGTGATAGCAGCGGGAAACTGCCGCATATTCCGTCCAAAGGTGTTACTAAGCGCTATGAACTGATGGCAATTCCGTTTCTGTCCGGACCGGCGCTCTGGCGCCCGCAGCCGGGCGCCAGCGCCGCGCCCGGGCGCACCATCAGCCGGACCACCCATACCGCCGACGACATGTCACCTCGGAGAGCGGGCTCTCCACGGCAGTTCGCACGGTGGACCTCCGGCAGGCGGCGAGCCTCACCGCCAGCGCCGGTCGCCTGCTGGCCCGCGCGGCCGGGCTGGCCCACCAGGGCGCGGCCGCGGGCACGGTGCGGCTCAGCAGCGCCAGATGAGGACGAGGGCGCAGTCGTCAGAGCTGCCCACGTCCCGCTGCAGGGTCGTGACCAGATCGGCCGCGCCGGCCCGGAACCCCTTGGTGACGAGCCGCTGCGCCTCACCGAGGAGCTTGTCGATGCCGTCATCGATGTCGCGCCCGGGTGCCTCGACCAGGCCGTCGGTGTAGAGCATCAGCGCGTCCCCGCGGCGCAGGACGCCTTCCTCGGGGTTGGTCGGGACCGCCTGCAGGTCAGGAACGACGCCCAGGACGATGCCGCGCGCCCGGGTGACGCGCCACCGGCCGCTGGCCGCCTCGTAGTGCACCGCCGGCGGGTGCCCGGCCGAGGCGACCACGTACTCCCCCGACGTCAGGTCGAGCGACAGGTGCACGGCGGTGACGAAGCCCTCCTGCCACCGGCCGCGGCGCAAGTACGCGTTGGCCGCGGCCAGGAAGTCGGTCCTCGGCACGGAACCGAGCAGGCCACCCAGCGCCCCGGACAGCAGCAGCGCCCGGGTGCCCGCGTCGATGCCCTTGCCCGATACGTCGACGAGCGCGACCTCGAGGCTCTTGCCGTCGGAGCAGGAGACAACGAAGTCGCCGCCGAACGAGGCCCCGCCGGCCGGGCGGAGGATGACGTCTGAGCGCCAGCCGTCGCTCAGCGGCGGGAGCTTGCCCTGCTCGCGGATCCGGTCACGCAGTTCGATGAGCATCTGGTCACCGCGCAAGCCCTGCAGCCCGAGCTTCGCCCGGGTCCGCGCCAGCACGTCGGCAAAGACCGCAGTCACCACGATCGTCGCCACAATGCCGGGGCCCGCCCGGTCCAAGGTGATGTCGTAGGCAACGGTGGCCGCGGCGATCACGAACAGCACGCGCAGGGCCCGGACCCAGAGCAGCATGCCGCCCGCGAGGATCGGCAGGATGATCACCCCGGGCGAGAACCACCACACCGACAGGTGCACAGCCGCCGCGCCGATGGCCACGATGGCCAGCGCGAGACTAAAGGCCAGCCGCCGGTTCCGCGTGATGAACTGCCTGCTCAGCACCGCACGCACCTGCTGCCCACGGGCCCGGAGGCCACGGCGGGCGCGCTGCGGGAAACGCGCGGGGCGGGAAATCATAATGGCGGCACTGTATCCGTAATCGGGCGTGATCGCCGTCCGACGCACCCCCGGCCGGCCGCGTCAGCCCTGGCCGCGTAAGGGCTTCCGGCGGCCTAAAACGGCTGGCCATCCGCCCGCCGGCAGGTGTAGCAAGGCACACATGACGGAGTCCTTTCCAATCCGGCCCATCACCCCTGACGAGTTCGACCAATTTCACGTCGTGGACCAGCACGCGTTCCACGGTGGGCCGCTGACAGCGGAGCAGCGGCCCAAGATCCTGTCGCGGCTCGAGTTCGACCGGACCCTCGCCGCGCTCGACGGCAGCACCCCGGTCGGCATCGCCGCGGCCTTCAGCTTCCGCCTGCGCCTGCCCGGGGCCTTCGCGCCGGTGGCCGGGGTGAGCTGGGTCGGCGTGCTCCCGTCCCACCGCCGGCGGGGCATCCTGCGGCGGCTGATGCACCAGCAGCTGTCCGGCATCCGGGATCGCGGCGAGGCGCTGGCCGTGCTCTGGGCCTCGGAGTCCGGGATCTACGGCCGCTACGGCTACGGGCGCGCGTCCTGGCACGACACGTTCACGATCCGGCGCGGTGAGGGAGCCCTGGCCCCGGACGCACCCACCGATCCGGGAATCCGGCTGCGGATCACCGAACCCGAAGTAGCCCGTGCGGAGCTGGTCAAGGTCTACGACACGGTGCTGGAGACGCGCCCGGGTTTCTTCGCCCGGAACGACCAGTGGTGGAACCGGGTCCTGGATGATCCCGAGACGAACCGGAAGGACGCGTCGCCGCTGCGGTGCATGCTGGCCGAGGACGACGACGGCCCGCGTGGCTACGCGCTCTATTCCGGGGTCGGCCGGTGGGATGACGACCTGTTCCTGCCGGACGGCCAGCTCGACGTCCGGGAACTCGTCGCCGCCGACCCGCCCGCCAGTGCCGCGCTGTGGGCCGACCTGCTGAGCCGGGACCTGATCACCACCATCCGCGCCGCTATCCGCCCCGTCGACGACCCACTGCTGTTCCAGCTGGCCGACCCGCGGCGGCTGCGTCCGGTGGTCACCGACGGCCTGTGGGCCCGCATCACCGACCTGCCCACGGCGCTTTCGCTCCGCCACTACGCGTGCCCGGTGGACGTGGTCCTCGACGTGCACGACGAGATCTTCCCGGCGAACGAGGGCCGGTGGCGGCTCATGGCCGACGAGTCCGGCCAGGCCGTCTGCGAGCCCGTGGACAAGGCCGCGGACCTGTCGCTGGGCATCACCGAACTCGGCGCGGCCTACCTCGGCGGGACGCGCCTCGGCGCCCTCGCCGCCGCGGGCCGGGTCACTCAGCACCGGGCCGGCCAGCTCGCACGGCTGTCCGCCGCCATGGCCTCGGATCCCGCCCCGTGGTGCCCCGTCATCTTCTGACCTGCTTCTGACCAGGGCGCCTGACGGCCACCCCGGTATTGTCGGCCGCCCGTGGCACACTGGGCGCTGGAGGACGTTATGCCAGGCATGAAGGTCACGCTCAGTGCGGCAATGCGGGCGCGGGATGTTTCGCGCCCGCAGGCCGAGCATGAAGAGGCCGCCCAGGAGGCCGCCGAACGGGCCGGGATGCCGCGGCCGGCCGGGATGCCGCCGCGTTCCCGGGCAGCGGGTAACTCCGGCGGGGAGCAGCCCGCGGCGGATGGACGGTCGCGGGAGGACACCGGAGGCCGTCCGATGGCTATCCCGAAGAGCGTGGGCGGGCGCCCCCGGCGCAAGCGCCATTGAGGGCTGTCCAGGCCGGCTGCTACGGGAGGGGCGGGAGCTTGCCGGTCTTCTCGTATCCGGCGATCTCGGCCAGCCGCCGGACGTGCCGCGGGGCACCCGAGAATGGGGTCTCCACGAAGACCTTGGCGAAGGCGATCGCGTCGTCGACGGGATACATCCGGGCGCCCAGGCTGAGGACGTTGGCGTCGTTGTGCTGCCGGGCCAGCTGGGCGGTCTCCACCGTCCAGGCCACCGCCGCGTGCACGCCGGGGATCTTGTTCGAGGCAATCTGCTCGCCGTTCCCGGACCCGCCGATCACGATGCCCAGGCTGCCCGGATCCTTGACCACGCTGTCCGCCGCGCGCATCACGTACGGCGGGTAGTCGTCGTCTTCCTGGTAGACCGGGGGCCCGCAGTCCACCGGTTCATGCCCGGCCCCAGACAGCCAGGCCACCAGGCGGCTCTTGAGCTCAAATCCCGCATGATCAGATCCCAGATATACGCGCACGCACGTTAAGGTACCGTGCTGGCCCGGAGGATGCCGTGCTGGCCCGGAGGGGCGACCCCCCGGACCCCCCCGCTGCGCTCCGCGACCCGCCACGCTACTTCGCCGGCACACCGGCCGGTATGAGCGCCTCACCGTAACCTGCGCGTGGTGCTCGCCGCTGACGCCGGCGGCTCACCCGGGCACGAGGCCCGGGTTCGCCGCCGGCAGGGCCCTCAGTCACGTCCGTTCAGGGGCAAATTTGCGGGTCAGTCGAAGATGGGGTCGCGGGTGCGGGAGCGCTTCAGCTCGAAGAAGCCGTCGGTGCCGGCGATCAGCTGCACGCCGTCCCACAGCCGGGCCGCGGCCTCGCCGCGCGGGATGGGCGAGACGACCGGACCGAAGATCGCCATGCCGTTCACCGAGATCACCGGCGTGCCGACCTCGTAACCGACCCGGTCCATACCGTCGCGGTGACTGGCCCGCAGGGCGTCGTCGTACTCGGTGGAGTCCGCCGCGTCGGCCAGGCTGGTGGGCAGGCCCGCCTCTTCGAGCGCAGCCTCGTACGTCGCGCGATCGCGCGGCGCCTTCTCATGGTGGAAGCGCGTGCCGAGTGCGGTGTAGAGCCGGCCGAGCACCTCCGGGCCAGCCTGCTGCTCGGCCGCGATGCAGATCCGGACCGGGCCCCAGCCGGCGGCCAGCAGTTCCTTGTACTGGTCGGGCAGGCCTTCCTTGTCCGCGTTCAGCACGGACAGGCTCATCACGTGCCAGCGGGTCGTGACCGGTCGTACCTTCTCCACTTCATGCATCCACCGCGAAGCGATCCAGGCCCACGGACAGATAGGGTCAAACCAGAAGTCGACGACGGTGGTCTCCTGCTCGGCCATGCGCGCTCCCTATCAGGTGGCTCAACGAAGCTTGGCCGGGCCCGCGATCCGGGCTCCAGACCGGCGTACGCCCGCCACAACCTGGTATCAGCGCGGCTCATTCCGCGCTCGCGTGGGAGGATGCCAGGGCGACGCGCTCCGGGGGAGCAGGCGAACCGTAGCCGCAGCACGACGAAGGGGATCCGTAGGTGGCAGCCAACCTCACCCAGGATGAGGCCCGCGCCCGGGCTGACCTCATCACCGTCTCGTCATACCGGGTCGGGCTGGACCTGACCGGCGGCGAGACCACGTTCCCGTCGGTCACAATGGTGACGTTCCGCTGCAATGCGCCCGGGGCGGGGACGTTCATCGACCTGACCGCGCCGGAGGTACGCGAGATCACCCTCAACGGGGTGCCGGTCAGCGTGGACGCTTTCGACGGGGACCGGATCACGCTCGCTGGCCTGGCCGCTGAGAACGAGCTCCGGGTGGTCGCGGAATGCGCGTACTCGCGCAGCGGCGAGGGCCTGCACCGGTTCACCGACCCGGCCGACGGCGGCGTGTACATGTACTCCGACCTGGAGACCTTCGACGCCCACCGGATCTACGCCTGCTTCGACCAGCCCGACCTGAAGGCGACCTACGAACTGACCGTCACCGCGCCGGACGGCTGGCAGGTCGTGTCCAACATGGCGCCCAATGAGCGCGGGCCCGCCGGTCAGGCCGCCGCGCGGTGGCATTTCCCGCCGACCCCGGTCATGCCGACCTACATCACGGCGGTCGCGGCCGGCCCGTATCACCTCGTGCGCGACTCCTACGAGGACATCCCGCTCGGGATCTACTGCCGGCAGTCGCTGGCCGGGTACCTGGATCCGGAGGAGATCTTCGAGGTCACCAAGCAGGGCTTCGGCTTTTATCATGCGGCGTTCGGCGTGCGGTACCCGTTCGGGAAGTACGACCAGCTTTTCGTGCCCGAGTTCAAGGAAGGCGCGATGGAGAATGCGGGCTGCGTGACCTTCCTGGAGAGCTACATCTTCCGGTCCCGGGTCACCGACTTCGCCCGCGAGTCCCGCGCCGAGACGATCCTGCACGAGATGGCGCACATGTGGTTCGGCGACCTGGTCACGATGCGCTGGTGGGACGACCTCTGGCTGAACGAGTCCTTCGCCACCTGGGCGGGCACGCTGGCCGAAGCCGAGGCGACCCGCTGGACGTCGGCGTGGACCACGTTCGCCCAGCTGTACAAGGCCTGGGCGTACCGCCAGGACCAGCTGCCGTCCACCCATCCCATCGCCGCGGACATCCCCGACATCTACGCGGTCGAGGTGAACTTCGACGGCATTACTTACGCCAAGGGCGCGTCCGTGCTGAAGCAGCTCGTCGCGTACGTCGGCCGGGACAACTTCCTGGCGGCCGTCCGGCGCTATTTCGCCGCGCACGCGTGGGGGAACGCCACGCTGGCGGACCTGCTCGCCGCGCTCGAGGAAACCTCGGGCCGGGACCTGCGCCAGTGGTCCCGGGAGTGGCTGGAGACCGCCGGGGTGAACACGCTGCGCCCGGCGTACCAGACCGACGCCGACGGCCGGTTCACCTCCTTCGCCGTCCGCCAGGAGGCCGTCCCGGAATACCCGGTACTGCGCTCGCACCGGATCGCGATCGGGCTCTACGACCGGGGCCCGGAAGGGCTGGTACGGCGGCGGCGGGTGGAGACCGACATCACCGGAGCGCTGACCGAGATCCCCGAACTGGCCGCAGACCAGCGGCCCGACCTGGTGCTCGTCAACGACGACGACCTGACCTACGCCAAGATCCGGCTGGACGACCACTCCCTCGGGACGCTGATCCAGGCCATCAGCGAGTTCCGCGACCCATTGCCCGCGGCGCTGGCCTGGTCGGCCACGTGGGATATGTGCCGTGACGCGGAGATGCCGGCCCGGGACTACGTGCGCCTGGTGCTGCTCGGCGTCGGCTCGGTGACCGACATCAGCGTGACGCAGACCCTGCTCCGGCAGGCGGCCCAGGCCGTCCGGCGCTTCGCCGACCGGTCCTGGGCGCCCGCCGGGCTGGAACTGATGGCCGACGCGCTGCACGGGCTGCTCATCGCGGCGGCGCCCGGCAGCGATAAGCAGCTTGCCTACGTGCAGGCGCTGACCGGGGTCGCGATCTCCGACCGGCACCTCACCCTGCTGGCCAGCCTGCTGGACGGAACGGCCATGTTCGAGGGGCTCGCCGTCGACACCGACCTTCGCTGGATGCTGCTGCACCGCCTGGTCAGCCGCGGCCGGGCCGGGTTCGGCGAGATCGAGGCGGAGCTGGCCCGGGACGCGACCGACGCCGGAGAGCGGCAGGCCGCCGCCTGCCGCGCCGCCATGCCTGATCCGGACGTGAAGCGCGCGGTGTGGAAGGAGATCGTCAGCGGGAAGCTGCCCAACGCCACGTTCCGCGCGATCCTGGGCGGGTTCGCCGATCCGGACCAGCGCTCGCTGACCGAGAAGTACCGGGACCCGTACTTCGACGTGCTCGCGGACATCTGGCGGGAGTGGAGCTCGGACATGGCCCAGCGGTTCGTCGCTATCGGCTATACACTCTGCCCGGTCTCGGCGGAGACCGTCCGCTTCACGCACGAGTACATCGCGCGGACCCAGCCGCCCGCGGCGCTGCGCCGCCTGCTGATCGAGGGCCGCGACGACGTGGGCCGTGCCCTCCGCTGCCGCGAACGCGACGCCCTCGCGACCTGAGCGCCGCCCGGGGGCACCGGCGGAGGCTCATCCAGGGTCATGCTGTGTCCCCACGGACAGCCGCCAGGGCGGACCTCTGATCCCGGGCCGCAGCGCGCCACTGCCGCCCGTCCGCCAGCCGCTGATCAGGGTCAGCCGGCGGCCAGGTGGCGCTGATACCAGGTGCCTGGCTTACCGCCGTTTTACCCGCCTGACCGGCCGCATGCTCGTGCCGTCCATGGTCCGGGCAGCGGTTTCGGTTGTATTCACCGTATTTACTGAGACGCTGCCCGGATCCGGCTCCGCGAGCCTGAGGCGGGCGGGCGAGTGAGGTGGTGGCAGTCAGGAGGACGATTTCGTCCAGGCGGCGGATGTGCTCGTGACCGTCCGGGGCAGGGCAATAGCCGTGCGGGTCCAGATGGACGGGCCGGACGCCGGCGGCGAGCGCGCCCACCACGTCGTAGCGCAGGCTGTCCCCCACGTGCACCACCGTGCTCCGATCCGCGGCAGGCATGCCGAGCGCGTCCAGGGCCAGGGCGAAGATCGCCGGATCGGGCTTGGACACGCCGACCACGGCCGAGTCGATGACGACGCCCACCTCGACCCCGCGCCCGGCGGCGCCCACCTCGACGCCGCGCCCGGCGGCGCCCGCGAGATCACCGGGGGCGTAGCAGACGTCGAGCTGACGGAGTGCCTGTTCGACCTCTCCGGTGGAGTTGGAGACGACGCCGAGCGGCAGGCCGAGGGCGGCGATTCGGCGCAGGGCATCGACCACACCCGGGCCCACGTGTGTCCAGGAGAATCCGGCCGTCAGGCCCGCGATGTCCCCCGCGACGGCGGCCGCGTCAGCGGCCGGGACACCACAGGCGGCCACGAAATCCTGGAGATACTCCACGCCACCACTGGCCGCCCGGCGGTTCCCGGCCGGGCTGGTCGCAATCGGCCATCGCCCGGTAGTGCGCCCGCTCCAGCTCGGGCACTGTGGGCTGCACACCAGCAGCGTGCAGAGGCGGCAGCAGGAGCTCCGGCGAGGGGAAGATCATGACACCGCCCGCGTCGAGCAAGATCGCGTACACGCGGGGCCTGGCACGTCCGTTCAGCACAACGCAAGCCTAGTGCTCCTGGCCAGCAGGAATTCGGCGGCGCTGAGACCTCTGCCAAATCTATCCAGAACTCATACCTTGGCCGAGACCTCATCGGCGTCGCCAGCCGGGCGGGCGTCACCGCGCGGCAGGACATCCCACACGCTGGGGGCGGCGGGCACGCCGCCGAACGCGTTCATGCTCGCGGCCGTGCACGCGCCGACAGCGCTCAGACCACGTGTGGTACTGATCATCTGCACCTGGTTCCGGCCGTCCCGCTTGGCGCGGTACAGCGCCGCATCCGCGGCCGCGACCAGTTCGCCCAATTCACGGCATGAGCCGGCGTCCAGCGCCGCCACCCCGACCGAAACGGTGACCTGAACCGCCTGGCCGTCCGAGGTGTGCAGGGACAGCCCCGAGATGTGGTCGCGCACGCGGTCCGCGATACGGAACGCGTCCACCGCCCGGGTATGCGGCAGCAGCAGTACGAATTCTTCCCCACCGAACCGGCCGGCCGAGTCGTATTCCCGCAGCACGCCCGGCAGGCACCGGGCGATCTCCTTCAGCACTTCGTCCCCGAACAGGTGACCATAGGTGTCGTTGACCAGCTTGAACCAGTCGATGTCGATGACGGCCACGGCCAACGCCATCCGGGCCCGGACAGCCCGTACCACCTCGGCTTTCGCCTCCCGTTCCCAGGTCCGCGCGTTGAGCAGGCCGGTCTTGGCGTCGGTCCGCGAGTCGCTGAGCAATTGCGCGTGCCCGAGCGAGCGCTGCAGCAGCACCAGCACGGGAAGAGCCACCGGCGCCAGGAAGATGTTCGTCGCCACGCCGTAGGTCAGCAGTGTGCCGGTGCACAGTTCAGCCAGATCGTTGTAGAGGGGCTCGCGCTGGAAAATGTTCCGGATCACCCGCTGCGACGGCTCAGTGCCCTTGACCGCCGTCATGATCATTACCTTGTTCAGCGACGTCTTCACCACACCGCTGACGAGCACGGCGGCTAGCCAGGCCAGCGCCCGCAGGGCCGTGCCGGGCTCGATCATGCTCAGCGGGACGGCTAGCGCATGGAAGGTGACCGAAGCCCCGCCGAACGACAATCCCAGCGCCGACATCGTGTACACCCGGCGGTAAAGCACGCTGCGCCGGACGCGGCACTGCAGCAAAATAACCGGGACGATGGGGGCGATGACGGGCATACGCCGGCGGGAGCAGGATGGCGATGGCCAGCTCCCAGACGCCGTAGACGTCTTTGTTCAGGCCTGCGGCGTCGCCCTGGTTGCGCCGCAATTCCACGGTGATAGCCGCGCACGCGAGAAGCGTGCCGAATACCACCAGGTCGTGCGGGTGGATCGAGAGCACCGAGACCGCGAGCCCGATGGCAGCGGCATGGGCCGCTACGACGAACAGGATGACGGCGACCAGCCACCTGCGTAGCTTCCAAAGTGGCCACGCACGCACAGAAAGCGTCCACCGCGCCAGGATGCGATGACCATCAGCCATCGGCACCTCCTCGACGGTCAGCGCGGTCCACAGGGGCCCATCCAGGGCGTTTGTCTAAGTGTGCCGCATCCCCGGCAAGAAGCATACCTACTGTCAGGTATTGACTACACGACGGCGTAAGTGAGGCCTAATGGCCGGAAAGAGTGTCTCAGTCGCCAGGTTCGCGCAGGTGCACCGTGAAATCATCCTGTACAGGATATTTCCGACATTAGAGATTTACGCGTTATGTCCATAGCGGCCTCAGCTGAGATCACTCCGCGAGCGATGACAGCCACGGAGAGGGGCCTGTCATGGCAACGACGCCGGGGCTGCCCCCTACCCAACCTGGCAATCTGTCGCCGTATACCGAAGGAGGCGCACCATGCGCAACGATACGTGCGCGTGAGGCTACCGGCATCGCGACGCACTATTGGCCGCCACAGAAAGGAGGCAACGCCGTGCGCAACGACACCTGGGGCTGAACGCAGAAAACCACTAACCGGGCACCGCCACTGCAACCGAAGGGAGCCACGCCATGCGCAACGACACCTGGGGCTGACACCCCCGCACCGTCCACCTGCACCCGACCGCGACACGAAGGGAGCCACCGCCATGCGCAACGACACCTGGGGCTGACACCGCCCGCCCCGTCCCCCCCTGCACCCGACCGCGACATCGAAGGGAGCCACCGCCATGCGCAACGACACCTGGGGCTGAGACCAGACGCCACCACGACCCGTCCGCGCACAACGAGCCACGGAGGACGCCATGCGCAACGACACCTGGGGCTGACACCGCCCGCCCCGCCCCCCTGCACCCGACCGCGACATCGAAGGGAGCCACCGCCATGCGCAACGACACCTGGGGCTGACACGCCCAGACCCGTCCACCACTGACCCGTCCGCGCACACACGAGCCACAGGGAGCCACCGCCATGCGCAACGACACCTGGGGCTGAGACCAGACGCCACCACGACCCGTCCGCGCACAACGAGCCACGGAGGACGCCATGCGCAACGACACCTGGGGCTGACCTGGGCCGAACGACCTGCGGAATCCGCCTGCGCCCGCACATGACCAGCACAGGAGACCGCTAGTTACTCTTTGTACGTGCTTGATTCCATAACGACGTACAAATAAGGACACATCGAAAGCCGTACAAGGAAGTGAGCGCGAGGGCGCTCCGGGACTGCGCCGGGTGCGCCGTAGGTGATAGGCGGGATCATAGGCGCGCTGTTTCTACGTACGGATTAGGGCCGTTCTTGCGAGCAGATGCCGGCCGCTCGGAAATACGCGCTCCGCGGCGGTACTTCGCCGACACACCGGCCGCTCGCCCGGGCCGGAGGCCCGGGCTCGATGAGCCGGTAACGATCGCCTCGCCGTAACGGCAGCTCAGAAGCCGGGCGGGACGCGGCCTTTCCACGGACGGGCCTGCTCCGCCTGTACGGACAGCGAGATCAGGGTGCCCTCCTCGCCGATCCGCCCGGCCAGCATGACCCCGATTGGCAGCCCGTCGGCGTTCCAGTGCAGCGGCAGGTTCACCGCGGGCTGGCCCGACAGGTTGTACGCGGCCGTGAACGGCGTGAAGCGCTTCTGCCGCTCGAAGTTCTCGGCCGGCCCGACCTCGGTGAAGTACCCGACCGGCACCGGCGGCGAGGCCAGGGTCGGGGTCAGGATGGCATCGTAGGCGTTCATCGCGGCCAGTGCCGGGCGTAGCACGGCCTGCAGGTACGCCTGCGCGAAGATCAGCTCACCGGCGTTGATGGCCAGCCCGCGCTCGCGCATGTAGCGGGTGAACGGCAGCAGCCGGTCCTCCCGCGCCGGGTCGACGGGGGCCAGCGTCGCGTGCGCGTACCAGAGCGTCTCGAAGTACGGCACCACGTCCGGCCCGATGGGGAGGGTCACGTCGGCCACGTCGTGGCCGAGTTCGGTGAGCAGGGTGCTGGCTTCCTCGTAGGCGGCCACGCAGTCCGGATGGACGACGGCGCCCTCGACCACCGGGGTGAGCGTGCGGCCGATGCGCAGGCGGCCCGGGGCCCGGCGCGCGTAACCGAGGAACGTCTCGCCGTCCGGCAGTGGCGGCAGCGTGTACATGTCGCCCGGGTGGTTGCCGCTCATCACGTCGAGCAGCAGCGCGGCGTCGGCCACGGTCCGGGCGATCGGGCCGCCCGTGGCCAGCCCGAACAGGTCCGGTACGATCGGCCCCTCGGAGACCCGGCCGCGGGACGGCTTGATGCCGAATAGCCCGCACACACTCGACGGGATGCGGATGGACCCCCCGCCGTCGCTGCCCTGCGCGGCCGGGGCGAGGCGTGCGGCCACCGCCGCCGCGGCCCCGCCGCTGGAGCCGCCCGCCGACCGGGTAAGATCCCAGGGCGTCCGGGCCGGCGGCCCGATGACGGTCTCGGTGTAACACGGAAGGCCGAATTCCGGGGTTGCCGTCTTCCCGGTGATGACGGCGCCGGCTGACCTGATCGCGGCCACCGCGTAATCGTCACCAGCCGCCACATAGTCCTCATACACAGCCGACCCGAACGTCTGCCGGACGCCATCGACCATGTTGAGGTCTTTGATGGGGATCGGAACACCCAGAAGTGGCGGCACCGGCACCGACTCCGAGCGCTCCGTTACGGCCTTTTCGGCCGCGCGGGCCTGCTCTTGCGCCAGGTCCGCGGTCACCGTGAAGAACGCTCCGACCTGGGCATTCAGCTCCTCGGTGCGGCGCAGATAATGATTTGTCACCTCGACGGGAGAAAGCTGGCGCGCACTGATGGCGGCGGCCAGGTCGGTCATCGTAAGCTCATGAATCTGCGCCATGTGACAAAATGGTAGACCGCTTACCCGTAAGCCGGGCCGAAAATGGATTCCTGCCCCCGCAGAGACCTTCATACACTCCCCACAGCGACACAATTAACTCAACCAGTGACGACTTGCGTTCGGCCTTTAGTCAGTTACGCTGGGCCTGTGGAACAGATGACATGGCTGACCAGGAAAAGCCATAGGTCATCGGCCCCGTCGAACGAACAGGGACGCAACGGCGCGCGCCCGAATCATTCGCCTGGCGCCGTCGTACCGTACGCAGGCGCGGCCGAGGTCGGACCGCGTAAAGGACGTAAAGGAGGGGCCGAAACAACAGGCCCCGCTGAGCCGCCCGACCCACGGGACACGGCCAGGGACAGCGGCCACCAGGATATGGACTCCGAGGACACGGGCCCCCAGGACACCGGCCCACCGGACACCGGCCCACCGGACACCGGGCCCCAGGACACCGGCGAGCGGCAGAGCGCGATGCAGGCCGCCGCGGAAAACACTGCCTTCCGGGCGGCGTCGTCCCGGAGCGTGTGGCCGGGCACCGAAGACCGGCAGGCGGAGCCCGCCCCGGCCACGCCCCAGCCGTCCCCCGGCGGTGCCGGTGTGTCCAGCTTCGGGCCGCTGGGCGCCGGACTGCCGCCGGACACGGGGCAGGCCGGCCGCTCCACACGCCCGGACGACCAGATCTGGGAGCCGCGCCGCCTCTACCAGCAGCCGCTGGTGAAGCCCCGGCGCCGGGGCGATCCAGCTTCCCCCAACCGCCACATCCGGCCACAGCCGGCCCAGCCAGCCCCGCAGCAACAGGGCCCGCAGCAGGGGACGGCCCCCGGGAACGTGCGTTCGGGAAAAACCGCGGTCCCGAAACCAGAGAGCGCGGCGCAGCAAGGCCCGGCACAACAGCACCATGACATTCCGGTCCGGCGGTTCGCGATCACCGCGGGCAGCGACCCGGCGGGCGGTTCCGGCCCATATCCGGCTGGCTCGCGCGGCCCGTCGGGTCCCGGCGGCCAGGAGGCAGGCCCGGACTCAGGGCCGGCCCTGGCCGGCCCCGAGCGCATGGCGGACCGGCTGCACCTCGGCGACCTGATGACCGACTCCCGGATGCGGATCTGGAAGCGGCGGCTGCTCGTCGCGATCGTGGCCGGCCTGGTCTTCACGGTCATCTTCACCTGGCGGGCGGGCCTGACCGCCGCCGTGCTCGCGGCCATCGCCGACGCCATCTACCGGTCGCGAACCACCGCGTCGATGCCGCCCGGCGTCCGGCTGACCGGCGCGCAGAAGCGCACCCAGCGTCAGCTCGCGCGAATGGAGCGGTCCGGCTACCGGGCCCTGCACTCCCGGCCCATCCCGGGCAGCCGCGAGTTCATCGACCACTTCGTCGTCGGGCCGACGGGCGCGTACGCGATCGACTCGGAAGCGTGGGACAAACGCCTGCCCATCCGGACCCGGAACGCCCGCCAGCTTTACCACGGGCCGTACACCAAGAAAGATCGGCTGGAGCACGCGCGCTGGGAGGCGCAGCAGGCCAGCGACCGGCTGACCAGCCAGCTCGGCACCCCCGTCTACGTCCGCCCGGTGCTGGCCGTCTACGGCCCGAAGATCCCGTGGCACATCGCGACGATCCGGGAGGTCGACGTGTTCGACGGCGACCGGCTCCGCAGATACCTGCGGCGCAACGCGGGGATGCGGGACCGGCCGAAGCTCAGCGCGGGTGAGGTCGAGCAGATCTACGCGGCCGCGGCCAGGGTTCTTCCGCTCAACAATGCGGCCCAGCGCACTCCGGTAGGCTAAGCGAAACCTGCGAGCAGGGATTCCCCTGCGTTCCTCGGCTCACCTTCGGAGATGACCGGTCATGCCACCGCTTCGGTCTCGCACTGTCACGCACGGCAGGAACATGACGGGGGCCCGCGCGCTGATGCGGGCCTCGGGCGTCGCGCGCGAAGACATCGGCAAGCCGATCGTAGCGGTCGCCAACAGCTTCACCGAGTTCGTTCCCGGGCACGTCCACCTGCGTGAGGTCGGCCAGGTCGTCTCGGCGGCGGTCAAGGCGGCCGGGGCCATCCCCCGCGAGTTCAACACCATCGCCGTGGACGACGGCATCGCGATGGGGCACGGCGGGATGCTGTACTCGCTGCCGAGCCGTGAGCTCATCGCGGACGCGGTCGAGTACATGGTGAACGCGCACTGCGCGGACGCGCTGATCTGCATCTCCAACTGCGACAAGATCACGCCCGGCATGCTGATCGCGGCCATGCGGCTGAACATCCCGACCGTGTTCGTCTCCGGCGGCCCGATGGAAGCCGGCAAGCCCGTGGCCGGGCTCACCGCGGACACCCGCAAGCTGGACCTTATCGACACGATGGTCGCCTCGGCGGACCCGTCCGTGTCCGACGCCGAGCTGCTCGACATGGAGGAGGCCGCCTGCCCGACGTGCGGCTCCTGCTCGGGCATGTTCACGGCCAACTCGATGAACTGCCTGACGGAGGCGATCGGCCTCGCGCTGCCGGGCAACGGGACCACCCTGGCCACGCACGCCGCCCGGCGCGGCCTGTTCGAGCGGGCGGGGGCGGCGATCGTCGACATAACCCGCCGTTACTACGCCGATGACGACGATTCCGTACTGCCGCGCGCCGTCGCCAGCCGGGACGCGTTCGAGAACGCGATGGCGCTGGACGTGGCGATGGGCGGGTCGACCAACACGATCCTGCACCTGCTCGCCGCGGCGCACGAGGGGGGCGTGGACTTCGGTCTCAAGGAGATCGACGAGCTTTCTCGCCGGGTGCCCTGCCTGTGCAAGGTCGCGCCGAGCAGTAACTACCACGTGGAGGACGTGCACCGGGCCGGCGGCATCCCGTCGATCCTCGGCGAGCTGGACCGGGCCGGCCTGCTCAACATGAGCGTCCGCACGGTGCACAGCGAAACGCTGCGGGACTTCATCGACGCCTGGGACCTGCGCTCGGACTCCGTCCGCGACGAGGCCGTTGAGCTGTACTACGCAGCGCCCGGCGGGATCCGGACCACCAAGCCGTACTCGCAGTCAGCCCGGTGGGAGAACCTGGACACCGACCGCGAGGGCGGCTGCATCCGGGATCTCAAGCACGCCTACACCGCGGACGGCGGCCTGGCCGTGCTCTACGGCAACCTGGCCCCCGAAGGCGCGATCGTCAAGACGGCCGGCGTCCCGGAGGAACTGTTCCGGTTCGAGGGGACCGCGCGGGTCTTCGAGAGCCAGGAAGCAGCCGTGGACGGCATCCTCGGCGGCGCGGTCAGCGCGGGCGACGTCGTGGTGATCCGGTACGAGGGGCCGCGCGGCGGGCCCGGCATGCAGGAAATGCTGTACCCCACGAGCTTCCTCAAGGGCAAGGGCCTGGGCCGGGCGTGCGCGCTGATCACCGACGGCCGCTTCTCCGGCGGCACGTCCGGGCTTTCCATCTGCCACGTCGCGCCGGAAGCGGCGCTGGGCGGCATCATCGCGCTGGTGGCCGACGGCGACCGGATCACGATCGACATCCCGCGGCGCGACCTGACGCTGGAGGTGCCCGACGCCGAGCTGGCGGCCCGCCGGGACCGGATGCTGGCCCAGCTGCACACCTACCGCCCGGCGAACCGGGACCGGACGGTCAGCGCGGCGCTGCAGGCGTACGCGGCGATGGTGACCTCGGCGGCGTGCGGCGCGGCGCGTGACGTCGGCCTGCTCGGTGATCCGGCCTTCGGGGGCTCCGGGAGCCGGTGAGCGCCCAGGATTTCGTCCGGGCCGCACGCGGATCCGACGCAGCGGACCTGGCCAGCATCCAGGTGGAATGCTGGCGCGAAGGATACGCCGGGATCATCCCGGAGGCGGTCCTTACCGAACTGACCAGCGAGGAGGCTACCGGCCGCTGGCGCGAGCGGTGGGCGGAAGCGATCAGCAACCCGCCGACAAGCAGGCATCAGGTCCTGGTGGCCACCAGCAGCCGGGCGGTGGCCGGTTTCGCCTCGGTGGGGCCCGCCAGTGACGATGACCGCTGGCCGGCCACCGACGGGGAACTGTACGAACTGCGCATCGCGCCCGGCCTGACCCGGCAGGGGCACGGCGGGCGGCTGCTCAACGCCGTCGCCGACACGCTGGCCGGGGACCGTTTCACCCAGGTATCCGCGTGGATACTGGAGGCCGACACGGCGATGCGCCGTTTCCTGGAGACGGCGGGATGGGCCGAAGACGGCGCGCGGAGCGAGCTCGACATGGACGTCCGGGTCGCGATCGTGCGGCTGCACGCGTCGCTGCCGGCGCCACCCGGATAGGCCGCCCGGATAACCGGGGCCCACGAACCACGAAGGAGTCGCGTTGGCTCAGCCGCGAGACTGGCTGGCGGGTACCCGGCCACGGACGTTGCCGGCCGCGGTCGTCCCGGTCCTCATCGGCACCGGGGTCGCCATCGGTTACGGCAAGTTCTCCGCCTGGCGCGCCGTGCTCGCCCTGATCGTGGCGCTCGCCCTGCAGATTGGCGTCAACTACGCCAATGACTACAGCGACGGTATCCGCGGCTCGGACGAGCAGCGCGTCGGGCCGACCCGGCTGGTCGCGGCGGGACTGGCCCCGGCCCGCCAGGTGCTCACCGCCGCGTTCGCCTGCTTCTTCTGCGCGTGCGTGGCGGGCCTGGTGCTCGCGATCTTCACGTCGTGGTGGCTCATCCTCGTCGGCGCGGCCGCGGTCGGGGCGGCCTGGTTCTATACGGGCGGCAGCCATCCGTACGGGTACCGCGGGCTGGGCGAGGTCGCGGTCTTCGCGTTCTTCGGGCTGGCCGCGGTGGCCGGAACCGCCTACGTGCAGATGGCCACGCTGAGCTGGCTCGGGCTGATCGCCGCGCTCCCGGCCGGGCTGCTGTCCTGCGCGCTGCTGATGATCAACAACCTGCGGGACATCGGCTCCGACACCGACGTGGGCAAACGTACGCTCGCGGTGCGGCTCGGCGACCAGCGCAGCCGGACGGTGTACGTGGCGTGCCTGCTCGTCCCGTTCGTCATCGCCCTGGCTGTCACCCCGGCGCGGCCGCTTACCGCGCTCACGCTGCTGGCGCTGCCCCTGGTCCTGGGCCCGATCCGCGCGGTCCGTTCCGGCGCGGCGGGCCCGGCACTGATCCGCGCCCTCGGGCAGACCGGCCGCTTGCAGCTGGCGTTCGGCGCGGCCCTTACCATTGGCCTGGCTATCCGCTTCTGACCGCAAGGAGCCGCTACCGCTTCACCACGAGGAGCCGCTATCGCTGCTGACCGCCCGGGCCCACCGGCACCGTCGCCGTTGAAACGGATTCTTGAGATTAAAGGTCCCCAAAAGGATACGGCGTCATTTTGGGCTCGTCAGCGGTCCTGTGAATTGTGCGGAATGCTCCAACGTGGGAAATGATTGGGTCTACGCTTCCCAGTAGCGGCGATCAACGATGTCCCAGTGATAATCCGCGGGTATGGCGACCGGGAGGGTTCATGACGTATCCCCGCAACGCCCCACCTGCCGGGGCCGATGCAGAGAGGGCTGCTTTCCTGCGTGACCTTCGGGCGCTGCGCGTCCATGCGGGCCTGCAGACCTGCGACCTCGCGGCGCGGGCACACTATCCGGAGGACACGATCAAGACCGCCGAGGACGGTCCCGCGCTGCCCAGCCTGCCGGTGCTCGAAGCGTACGTACGCGGCTGCGGCGCCCGGCCGTCCGATTGGGAAGACCGCTGGCGCCGGCTCACGCTCTCGGAAGAAGCCGAGCTGGGATCGGCCCTGCCCACCCGCGCGCCCGCCGCGAACCGGCTGCCGACCAGGGGCGCGAGTGCCGGGCCGGTCGGCTTGAGCGCCGCGGAACAAGCCGCCCTGGCCCCGGGACTGGCGCGCGTCGCGGCTGGCCTCGGCCCGACAACGGTGGCCGCCGACGCGGGTTCATGGTTCGCCCGGCCGGACATCGCCGCCTCCGGATCGGCCGTCGGCCCATCGGCGTCCGCACCGTCGGCCCCATCGGCACCTTACGCCCCTTCCGACCCATCGGCCCCTTCAGACCCATCGGCCCCTTACGGCCCGTCGGCCCCGTCGGCCCCGTCGGGAACGGGCCAGGCCGTGCCGGCGGGCGGAGCGGGCTGGCACAGACCGGACCCCGGATCGGCGGTACGGCCTGGCCGCGCCGATAGCGGGACGGCGTGGCCTGCGGCCGATAGCGGGACAGCGCGACCGACGGAACAGGACAGGTCTTGGCCTTCGCCGACGGACAGCAGCACGGCCTGGCCGGCGACCGATAACGGCACGGCCTGGCCCGCGGCCGAACGTGGCACAGCGCGGACCGGCGCGGGGGAAAGGGGGTCGGCGCGGTCGGCGGCGGACCGCGGCACGGCGTGGCCGGCGGCGGGCGGATCTGGCGGCCACGCCCGGGCGCAAAAGTCCAGGGCGCGGCTGAATGCATCGGAACTGCCGGCCGGGTCGGAGCCAGGCCGCTGGCCGGCACGACGGGCCATGACCGGGATCATGCTCGCGCTGGCGGCGCTCCTGGTCGTCGCGGCCGTTCTATGGCTGGCGCTGGCCTCGTAGCGGCTGCCCAGCTGAGGGGACGATCCGCTCAGGGACGCCCAGATCAGGCCGATCGGATCAAGGGATGATCGGCGGGACCAGCCTGGGCGGGGGTTGATCGGCTGACATGGCCCTCGGCTGCGGAATAACCTCGAGCGCCGGGGCCGGATCGGTGGGCGCGGTGATCTCAGCGGCTTCCACCGCGATGGCGTCTTGCGCCGCGCCGTTCGCGTTGGCGCCGGGCCGGCCGGCGGTATCCCAGGGGGAGCCATCCAGGGCGGCACCATCCTGGTCAGCGTGGGCCGGCCCGGCTGGGCCGGCTATGCCAGAACTGGTCACGTTGGGGCTGGCCGTACCGGGAACGCTACCGCCATTACCGCTCGCCAGGCTCGCCAGGGCGGCGTCCAGGCCCGGGCCGGGGCCGGCCTCACCCTTCTGGCCCTCGAACGCAGACGTGACGGCCTTGAGGGCCGAGGTGACCTCGCTCGGAATGACCCAGAACGTGCTGCCCTGACCCTGGGCGAGCTGCGGCAGCATCTGGAGGTACTGGTAGGCGAGCAGCTTGGGGTCGGGGTCGTTGCGATGCACGGCCTGGAACACCGTGCCGATGGCCTGAGCCTGGCCCTCGGAGCGCAGAATGGCCGATTGCTTCTCACCCTCGGCGGTAAGGATGTTGCTCTGCTTCTCGCCCTCGGCGGTGAGGATCTTCGCCTGCTTGACGCCCTCAGCGGTGAGGATGGCGGCCCGCTTCTCCCGCTCGGCCCGCATCTGCTTCTCCATCGCGTCGACCACGCTCTTCGGCGGGTCGATGGCCTTGATCTCCACGCGGGTCACGCGGATGCCCCACTTGCCGGAGGCATCGTCGAGGACCCCGCGCAGCAGGTTGTTGATCTTGTCCCGCGAGGTGAGGGTGTCCTCCAGGTCCATGGAGCCGATCACGCTGCGCAGCATCGTCGCGGTGAGCTGTTCGATCGCCTGGATGTAGTCGACGATTTCGTAATCGGCGGCCCGCGGATCGGTGACCTGGAAGAAGAGCACCGTATCAATGAGGACGACCAGGTTGTCCTCGGTGATGACCGGCGCTCCCCGGAAAGAGACCACCTGCTCGCGCAGATCGATGAGAGGCTTGATCCGGTCTATGAACGGGACAATGAAGTTCATCCCCGGCTGGAGGGTCTTGCGGTAGCGGCCGAGGCGCTCGACATTCCGGGCCCGTGCCTGCGGCACGATGCGTACCGAGCGAACCACCACCAGGATCAGCAGAACGGCGACGATGAGGCCGATAAGGAGTTCCGCGAGTGCCATGATCACTCCCGTGGGTAGACGAGGGCGGTCGCGCCCTCGATCTGGATGACGTCGACGGTGGCTCCCACCGGGATCACGAGGGTCTCGTCATAGGAGCGGGCCGACCACTCCTCGCCGCCGATTCGTACTCGCCCGTCGTGCCCGTTGACTTCCTGCTGGACCAGGGCCCTGCGCCCGACGAGCGCGGCGGTGCCGGTGCGCAGCGTCGGCGGCTGCCTGAGGTGGCGCACGGCGATGGGCCGGACCAGGACCAGGCCGGCCCCGGCCGCTACCACGAACGCCAGGACCTGGAACGGCACCGGAGCCCCTAGTCCCCCGACAAAGGCCGCCACCGCCGCGGCCACCGCGATCAGCCCGAGGGTGAGCGTCACGGTCAGCAACTCGGCCACGCCGAGCACGGCCGCCAAGACCAGCCAGACGATCCAGCTCATGGCCGCTCCGCAAAGCTCCGCAGCTATGGGCGGCGGCGGCGCCGGTCCCGGGCCGCCGACCCCGGCATGAGCGTGACGCTCAGGCCTCGATCTGAGAGTAACCCCGCCGGCTGAGTACCGCACTTGTTACCCTGCGCACGCTGCTCTTCCGGGTGTCTGCCGGCCAGCAGAGGGAAACGCGCCTCCCACCGCCCGGGAGAGGGCTACACTCCGAACGTGGCATTACGTACCAATTCAGCCCAAAAAGTATAATATGCATTCCGCACCAATTGGTCATTCCGTCCATCCTAGACTTTTTAAGGATGGAATGCCGTAGTGAGCGGGCGCGTCTGATCCGGAATCTTAGGAGGTGCCCGGTGGAACGTGGTGACGCCGAACCCGGCCGCGAAAGGTACCGGGTTGACGGTCGTCCCGCGCATCACCGGAACGGACGCCCGGCGTTCCCGGCAGGCCCCAATCGGCCGACGGGGCCCGGGGCCCCCGCGGGCCCCGAGCCGGGCCATGACGACGAGCCGCGGCCGGGCGAATGGGCCGGCCAGCAGCACCCGCCCCGCCCCCAGGAGCCGAGGCGGGCCGGTGCCCCGCACCGCGCCGGAGTCCCGCTCCGGGACGTTTGGCCGGATCCGGACTGGTCGGATACGGAGTGGGCCGCCGTCTCCCCAGGCCGCCCCGCCACCGCGAGCCCGTTCCCGGGACCCCCGTCTGCCGCGAGCACCCGGCCCAGGTAGTTACCCCGGCGCCCGCGGGAGCGCCCGGCCGGCCCAGCCACCTGGGACGGCAGCACCCGGATATCCGGCCGGACGACCCGTCCCGCCGGGAATGGCCAGACCAGGGCGTTCCGGTCCGGCTGGACCTGGCGACCCGGGCGGTCCCGGTCACCAGCGCGGGCCCGGCGACCAGCACACGCCCGGCCAGCTAGGCGAGCGCCGCGACCAGGCCGCCCCCGCGGATATGCGTGGGCCCCGCGACCAGGAAGAGCTCGCGGATATGCGCAGGCGCCGCGATCTGGGCGGGCGGGGAGCGCCGCCAGATAGCGCCGCCCGCCCGGGGCCGGCCTACCCACGCAACATGGCAGGGGGGCGCCGCCCGGCGCGTCCTTATCCGTCTCCCCCGTATCCGGCCAGCCCGTATCCAGCCAGCCCGTATGCGGACGGCCGGTATGCGGACGGCCGGTACGCGGACGGCCGGTATGCGGACGGCCGGTACGCCGCGGGCCCGGACCCGGAAGAGCCGTACGCGGGCGGCCCGCATCAGGACGGTCGCCGACCGGCCCCGGCGGACCCGCGTATGGGGATTCCGGTCCGTCCCGGCGCACCAGGCGGATACGGCCCAGCGGCCAGATATGGACCAGATGGTGCGCACCGGCCAGACCAGGCCTACGGGCACCGGCCAGACCAGGCCTACGGGCACCGGCCAGACCGGGCCTACGGGCGCGGGCAGGCAGACGAGGCCCGGATACCTGCCGGGGCGGGCCCCGGGCGCGGGCCGGCCGATGGCCGTGCCTACGCGAATGGCGAAGCCTACGGGCACGGACCGGCCGGCGGCTACGGACCGTTGCCGGACCAGGCACCTGGCTACGCGGCGGAAGGCCCCAACGGACAGGGGCCGGCCGACGGCTGCGCGTCCGGGCCGGACCGGGTGTATGCGCCCTACGGGGCCGGGGAGCCCTACGGGCCCGGGGAGGCATACGGGCCCGGGGAGGCATACGGGCCCGGGGAGGCATACGGGCCCGGAGAGGCATACGGGCGCCGGGGAGGCCTACGGGCCCGGGGAGGCATACGGGCCCGGGGAGGCCTACGGGGCCGGGGAGGCCTACGGGGCCACCCGCGAATCGGACGCAGCCTATGACCACGAAGACTCGTACGGGCCGCGGGGGGCCTATGGATCTGATGACGCTTACGGGACCGATGGCACCTATGGGCCGGGTCCCGCTGGCTACGGGTCAGGCGGCTACGCGGCGGATGGTGGGTACGGGCCAGGCGACGCGTACCGGCCGGACAACGGGTATGGCCCTGGCGGCGATCACGGATCAGACGGCCATCAGGCGGACGGGAGACCGGGACACCGGCCCGGACCGGGCGCACTCCACGCCGGAGCAGGGGCCGGGGCCCGGCCAGTTCTCCAGGGCCGCCCCATCCCACCTGATCAGCTGGGCGCGCCCGGCAGCGAGCCGTTCCCGCTGCCGGGACACCCCGCCCCCCAGGCCGGGGAGCGCCCCGGCCTTCCCCCGGACGCCCGCGGAGCCACCCCGCCGGGAAACCGCGCCGCCGCGCCACCCGAACGCGGCACCGCGGTCCCAGAGCAGGCAGGCCTGGACCAGGCGGACAAACCCGCCAAGCCGGGAACCGCTCTGGCGCTCAGGGACGGGCCGCCCGCCAAACGGCCAGTCGCCGATGCCCAGACCGAACTAGCGGAATTCGCGAAGGACCTCCGGGAACTGCGGATCAAGGCGGGGCTCGGGTACCCGGAGATGGCCGAACTTTCGCACTACACGATGAAGACGCTGGCCGCGGCCGCGGGCGGGCTGAACCTGCCCACCCTGCCCGTCACGGCCGCGTACGTCCGGGCCTGCGACGGTGACGTCACCGAATGGGAAGACCGCTGGCATCGGGCCGCGGACGCCGTCAAGGCCCGTGACAACGGCACGCCGGAGCCGGGGCGTGCGCCCGACGGCGCCGCCGGCGGGAGCGCACCCGGCGGCGCGGGGGCCGGCCCGGCTGGAAACGGGCCGGCTGGAAACGGGCCGGACAGTGCCGCCCCGCGGGGCACGGCGTCAGGAGAACCGGCCAGTCAGCGCGCCCCACGGCCGTCCCAGGTTGCCTCCCCACGTCCGGCCTGGGAGGGGCCGTCCGCCCCGGATTTTTCTCCGCCGCGCCCACCGGATCCAGGGCCCGAGCAGGTCTACGTCATCACCTCCGCCGCGCCGCGGCGCCCCCACCGGTGAGTTCCGCGCACGGCCACCGTCTCAAGCCGGGGAAGATCACGTCTGTACTGCGGCCGTCTCAACTGCGGCCGTCGCAACTGCGCCGGAGCGATCCGCGTCTACCGGTCGGTCGGTTTCGCCGGCACGGAGAGCCAGATCGGCTTCCAGCGCGCTCCCCACGCCGCTACGTGAGCAGTTGTCTTACAGCTCAGCGCGGCCGGTCACGCCGGTCGTTGTGCTGCCGCCCACCCAGATCGTCCCGCCGGGGTCGCGCGTGATGTGCACCCGTCCGCGTCGGCCGAGCGCCGTGCCCTGGCTGGCCACGTACGGAGCGGTGGCGTGCCGGGCCGCCAGCAGCCACCCCGCCAGCGATGCGTTCAGGCTTCCGGTTACCGGATCCTCACCGACCCCGCCCAGGGCCGGGGTGAAGGCGCGAACCTCGAACGCCTCCGGCGAGCCCGCCGGGTAGGGCCCGGCCACGCCGATGTCGAGGTCGGCCGGCCCGGGCGCAGCGCGAGCACCGCATCGGCGTTGTCCAGCAGCACCCCCACCCAGCCGGGGCCGTTATCCACCCACTGGGCCTCGACGATGTTTGCGCGGTCAACGCCCAGCACGGACACGATCCGCCGCAGGGTCTCGTCATCTACGGGCCCCGACCGCAGCAGCGGCGGCGCGGCAAAGGCCAGCGCGCCGTCGATCCGCCGCAGTTCGATCAGGCCCGCGTCGCACTCCTGGATCACCACGTCCCCGCGCTGAGGTATCCCACCGCCAGTCAGCCAGGCATGACAGGTGCCGAGCGTCGGGTGACCGGCGAACGGAAGCTCCCGGCTCGGGGTGAAGATCCGCACCCGGTAGTCGGCCCCGGCGGCATCCGGCGGCAGGACGAACGTCGTCTCCGACAGGTTCGTCCAGCAGGCGAAGCGCTGCATCTCCTCGGTGCTCAGACCCTTGCCGTCAAGCACAACGGCGACGGGATTACCGAGGTACAGCTCGTCAGCGAACACATCGACCTGGCAGAACGGGCGCTCCATGGGACCGAGTGTGCCACGCGTGCGACCCCGGGCAGCAGGTGGATTCCTGCCCCGTTACGCCGAATTCCTGCCTGCCCAGGGGGCCGAACGCGTGCGTAGTGCTCCCGCCCGGGCCCGTTCGGGAAAATCTGGCGTCGCTGATCGGGCCGGGCACAGAACGGGGCTCGGTGGCCGGTGCGGGCGCGGAGTGCGGGTGGCCTGGCCAGACGCGGAGCCCGATTCTCGTTCGGCGCGCCGACGTGGGAGGATGGGGCGCGTGGTGCCGGCGGACAACCATGTTCACTCAGAGTGGTCGTACGACACTACCAGTGAAGCATCGATGACGGGAGCGTGCGAGCGTGCGCTGGACGTCGGCGTTCCCGCGGTCGCCTTCACCGAGCACCTCGACTTCACCCGGTGGGGAGCCGGCGATCCCGGGGCTGCGGCCGGTCTGGAGCCGCGCCGCAGGAGCCGGATCCGGCCGCTGGACGTCAGCGGGTACCTCGCCGCGGTCGAGGAATGCCGGCAGCGCTTCCCTGATCTGCGCATTCTGTCCGGGGTCGAGGCGGGCGAGGTCCACCTGTTCGCGGCCAGCGCCGGTGCCGTCGTCGGCGGGCACCGCTTCGACCGCATTCTGGGTTCGCTGCACGCGGTGCCGCTGCGCGGTCGCCTCGTCGGGCTGCCGGCGATGTACGGGATGTTCGGGCCGGATGAGGTCCTGCGCCGCTACTTCGCCGAGCTGCTACGGCTGGTCACCGGCAGCGGCCTGTTCCAGGTCCTGGCGCACCTCGATTTCCCGCGCCGCTACTGGCCCGCGAGCTCCGGACCATATGAGGAAAAGGAGTTCGAGGAGGAATACCGCACGGTGCTGCGCGCCCTGGCCCAGTCTGACCGTGTGCTCGAGATGAATACGAAGAGCCCGCTGGCTTCGGTCCAGTTGCTGGGGTGGTGGCGGGACGAGGGCGGCCGGGCGGTGTCGTTCGGCAGCGATTCGCACCAGGACTGGCGCGTCGGCGACCGCTTCGCCGTCGCCGTCGGCATCGCGGAGGCAGCCGGGTTCCGCGCCGGGCGGGATCGCTTCGACTTCTGGCGGCGCTGACCCGACGGGTGCCCGGTTCACCGCTCTCTCGGCGGCGTGATCGGATGTGAGGGTGAAGGTGCGGATGGGGATTGCCCTGGGTGGCTACGGGGATGCCGAAGGCTTCACGGCGGCGGTCGACCGTCTCGAAGAGATGGGCGTGGACTCGCTGTGGGTCCAGGAGATGGTGTTCGGGCCGCTGGTCGAGCCGTTCATCGGCATGGCACACGCGCTGTCCCGCACCGGGCACCTCAAGGTGGGCACGGGGGTGGCGGTCCTCCCGGGACGTCACCCGGTGCTCGTCGCCAAGCAATTCGCGTCGCTGGCCGTTCTCGCCCCGCGCCGGGTGCTGCCTGTCTTCGGCCTGCAGCCGGCGCGGGCGGACGAGCGGGCTATGTTTCCCGTGCCACCGGGACGGCGCGGTGCCGTGTTTGACGAGTCGCTCGAGTTGCTGCGTTTGCTGCTCCGCGAGGAGAACGTGTCCTTCACCGGCCAGTACTTCAGCGTCGAGGGCGCCAGCGTGGGGCCGCCGCCGGTTAAGCCGCTGGACATCTGGACCGGCGGCAGCGCCCCGGGCGCGTTCCGGCGCGCTGGGCGGCTCGCCGACGGATGGCTCGGCAGCTTTCTGACGCCAGAGGAGAGCCGCGCGGCCCGCGGAGCCATCCAGGCGGCCGCGGCGGACGCCGGGCGGGAGGTGGAGGCGGACCACTTCGGGATCAGTCTGGCCGTGGCGACGGACGGGATTCCGGATCAGATGGCCGCTGCCGTACGCCGGCGGCGCCCGGAGGTCGATCCGGCGGCCCTCATCGCCGACGGCTGGGCGGATGCGCGGCGGATGGTGGAGCAGTACGTGGACGCCGGTCTCAGTAAGTTCGTCATCCGGCCGGCCGCAGTCTCACCCGCTCCCGGAGGACTCGAGGACTTCCTCGGCCGTTTCGCCGCCGAATTGATGCCGCTGCAGAACTGAGGGAGCGTCCCGCCCGGGCTTGGGCGGGGTCGCGCTGAACACATGCGCGTCCAGGACTCCGTCCCACGCCGGAGGCAGGACCGGCGTACCGAACCGCAGGTCCCCGGTCGGGCCGGCCGCGTACGGGATGCCGAGAAACCTCGTCACGCCGCCGTCATCCTGGCCGCGGACCTCGCCCTGAGTGGTGCTCACCGTCATTGGCATGCGGGCACTGTGCCACGTGCGCCCGTCCGCCGGCCAGGGCCGACCGCTGATCAGGACCCGGCGGGCCGGGCGGGACGATCCGGCCCATGCGGGACCTCGCGGAGTTCGCTCCGGTGAAGTGCCAGGTCAGCTGCGCATGATGTTGCCGAGGATGCCGCCGACGGTCCCTGCGGCCGCACCGGTGCCGGCCGTGTCCACGCTGATCTGCTGGGCGATGTAGGGCGCTAGTGCGTGCGCGAGGTTGGGGACCGGCATCGACTGGAGCCAGATCTGGCCCGGGCCGGTCAGCGCGACCAGGTAGTAGCCGTCCTGGCCGAAAAGGACGTTGGTGATCCCCGGTACGCGCGTCATCTGGAACTGGATGCGCGCCTCGAACATCCCGACGTGGCCGGGATGCACCATGAGCGTCTGCCCGGGACTGAGGGTGTAGTGCATCAGTTCGCCGGACAGCTCGATCCAGGCACGGCCCTCACCGTCCAGGCGCTGCAGCACGAACCCGTCGCCGCCCCACATCCCGCCCCGGAACGACTGCTGCAAGCCTATGCTGGGCGTGATGCCGAGAGCCGCCTGGCGGCCGTCCCGGTAGATGTCCGATTCCCGCTAGCACCGTGGCGGCGCGCGCTGGCAGGGTGGAGGCGTGGACGACGGGCAGCGGTACGAGGCGGCGGTCAGCAAGGACGCCCGCTTCGACGGCGTCTTCTTCATCGCGGTCACCTCGACCGGGATCTACTGCCGGCCCAGCTGCCCCGCGATCACCCCGAAACGTGCGAACATGCGCTTTTACCCCAGCGCCGCGGCGGCGCAGGAGGCGGGCTTCCGCGCGTGCAAGCGCTGCCACCCGGACGCGTCGGCCGGCTCGCCCGAATGGAACGTCCGCGCCGACCTGGCCGGCCGCGCGATGCGGCTGATCAGCGACGGCATGGTGGACCGGGAGGGCGTCACCGGACTCGCGCGGCGGCTGGGCTACAGCGAACGCCAGGTCAACCGGGCGGTGACCGCCGAACTCGGGGCGGGGCCGCTCGCCCTGGCCCGCGCGCAGCGGGCTCAGACCGCCCGTGTGCTCACCGAGACCACCGCGCTGCCGCTGTCCGAGATCGCATTCGCCTCCGGGTTCGCCAGCATCCGGCAGTTCAACGCGACGATCCGGGAGGTCTTCGCGGCCACGCCAGGCGAGCTGCGGGAACGCTCCGCCCGGCGTCGGCCGGCCACTGTGCGGGCCAGCGCGCCGGCTACTGCGCTGGCTGGCGCGACCGGAAGGATCCGTTTGCGGCTCGCGTACCGGGCGCCGATTGACATGGACCGGATGCTCCGCTTCCTGGCCGCGCGCGCCATTCCCGGCGTCGAGACGGTGACCGGCGGCACCTACCGCAGAACCATCAGTCTGCCGAACGGGACGGGCGTGATCGCACTACGTCCTGCGGGGGACCCCCAAGCCTCCCACATCGACTGCGAGCTTCAGCTCCAGGATCTGCGGGACGTCGCGCCCGCGGTCCAGCGCTGCCGGCGACTTCTCGACCTGGACGCCGACCCGGCGGCGGTCACGGCGTTCCTGTCCCGCAGCGAGATCCTGCGGCCGGCCGTGGCCGCCTGCCCCGGGCGGCGGGTGCCCGGGCACGTGGACGGGGACGAACTGGCCATCCGGGCGGTGCTCGGCCAGCAGGTCTCCGTGGCGGCCGCCCGCCGTCTCGGCGCGCGGCTGACCGCCGCGTACGGCAAGCCGCTGGGACGGCCGGTCACCGTGGCACCAGGGGACGAGGAAGCTGCTGGTGCTGGCGGGGCTGCTGAGGCTGGCGGGGCTGCTGGGAATTATGGTGGGACTGGTGAGCCGGCCGTTGCGCTCACGCACTGTTTCCCGGCCGCGGAAACGCTGGCCGAGGCGGACCCGGCCAGCCTGCCGATGCCGCGCAGCCGCGCCCGGGCCCTGGTCGGGCTGGCCACCGCGCTCGCGTCCGGGACCCTGACCCTGGACCCGGGGGCCAGCCGGGACGACGCCGAGGCGCGGCTGCTGGCGCTGCCCGGTATCGGGCCGTGGACGACCGGCTACATCCGGATGCGGGCGCTGTCCGACCCCGACGCGTTCCTGCCCACGGACGCGGGAGTCCGGCACGGGCTGGCCGCGCTGGGGGCCGGTTCGGACCCGGCGTCCGCCGCGCGGCAAGCCGGAAGCTGGCGGCCCTGGCGCTCCTACGCGCTCCAGCACCTGTGGGCCATCACCGAGAGGGAGAACTCATGATCACGGGCCAGCAGCGAGCAGAACTCATGATCGCGCCTTTCGTCGCGGTGGCCCCCGACGCCCCGTGCTACGTCCACCGGGTCCCATCGCCGATCGGCGATCTGCTGCTGACCGGCAGCGACGACGCGCTGACCGGGCTGTACATGCTGGGCGCCCCGGGTGGGCGGCGGCCGGCCACGCCACCCGGGGCGCGGCCCGAGCCAGGGGCGTTCGTCACGGTCCAGGCGCAGCTGCGGGCCTACTTCGCGGGCGAGCGGCGTGACTTCGACGTGCCGCTATCCCCGGTGGGCTCGCCGTTCCAGCTGGCGGTGTGGTCCGCGCTGACCCGGATCCCCTATGGCACCGCGACCAGTTACGGGGCAATCGCGCGCCAGCTCGGCAAGTCGCCCGCGGCGTCCCGGGCGGTGGGCGCGGCCAACGGGCAGAACCCGATCGCGGTCATCATCCCCTGCCACCGGGTCATCGGCGCGGACGGCGGTCTGACCGGATACGGTGGCGGCCTGGACCGGAAGGAATTGCTGCTCCGGCTGGAAGGCGCGGCGGCGATGGCGGCCCAGGACGCCACCCTCTGGTAACCCGGGCCTCATCTATCCCCTCTAAACTGCGGTTTCGTGGCCCTAATGGACGCCGAGAGCTGGTACGCCTCTCTCCCTACCATGTACGGATCGGCTGCTGCGCTGATCACCGACACCGATGGCCCGTCCGCGCGGGTGCTCCTGGTCAATCCCAACTACCGGGAACGGTGGTCGCTGCCCGGCGGCATCCTGGAGGAGGGAGAGCCGCCGCACGTGGGCTGCTTCCGCGAGGTCGAGGAGGAACTCGGCCTGCTGCTGCCCGCCGGCCCGCTGCTGGCCGTGAGCTGGACGGCTCCCGAGGGCGACCGGCCCAAGCCGATCATCAGCTTCATCTTCGACGGCGGCGTCCTGGCCGACCCGGGCGGTATCCGGCTCCAGGAAGAAGAACTCGACGACTGGCGGTTCACCGATCCGGCTGAATTCGGCGAGTATCTGCCGCCCTTTCTCGTCCCGCGGGCGGAGGCCGCGCTGGCCGCCCGCTTTACCGGCGTCCCGGCGTACGTCACCATCGAGGAGCCCGTGGCCTGAACGCAGCCGCCGCCGGGCTGCCCGGAACAGTTCCGGACGTTCCGCGGGCCCTGATCGCGATCCCATATCTCCACCTGGAGACCGTATCCAGAGGCGGCGGCGCAGGCTATGACGGCACCCTGATGCTTACCGGACGCAAAATCCCTCTATTTATGCGTTCGCGCCTTTCGTAGAATTTCCCACGTGTCTGAGCCTGCCGCGACGGTACCGTCACCACGGTGGTTCCGCGCGCGGCGCCCGCGGCTGGCGGCCGACTCGCCCTGGCGGGTGACCTGGTCGGTTCCGGCCGCGATGCGGGCGGTCCGGGCCACCATCGTCGTCCCCGGCCTGTTCGCGCTGACGTATGAGGTCATTGGCGACACGCAGATGACCTTGTTCGCCACGTTCGGCGGATTCGCCACGCTGATCTTCGCCAGCTTCGGCGGCACCCGGCGGGACAAGCTCGTGGCTCACCTTGGCCTCGCCGTCGCGGGCAGCCTCGCGCTGATCATCGGCACCGCGGTCAGCGGGATCACCTGGCTGGCGGCGCTGGTCACGATCCCGGTCGCGTTCGCCATCTTCTTCGCGGGCGTGATCGGCCCGAATGCGGCGGGCGGGGTGACCGGCGCACTGCTGGGGTACGTGCTGCCGGTCGCCTCGGCGGGCGGCGTGGCGACCATTCCCTCCCGCTTGGCGGGCTGGTGGCTCGCCTCCGTGGTCGGCACCGCGGCGGTGCTGCTGCTGTCACCGAAGAGCCCCGGCGACCGGCTGCGGGCCAGCGCCGCGGCCACCGCAGCGGCTGTCGGCCGTCAGCTGCGCGCGGCGGTTCGCGGTGAGGTGACGCCCGCCGACCTGGAAACTACCCTGGCGGCCAAGCACGTCCTGATGGAGACGTTCACCGCGACGCCGTACCGGCCAACCGGCCTGGCCACCGCCGACCAGGCGATGGCCAACGTCGTGCAGATCCTTGAATGGTGCGCCACGCTGACCGCGGACGCGACGGACGGCCACGCGGACCCCGCACGGGCGGACGTGGCCGACCGGGAGCTGCTGGGCGTCGCCGCCGACGTGCTGACCGGCACCGCGTCGCTGCTGTCCGGGGCCGACGTCCGGCCCGGCCTCGACCGGCTGGAGGCGGCCCGCGCCGCGAGCGCCGCCCATCAGCAGGACGTATCGGGCGACCCGGACGCCGCCCGGATGGCCGCGGCGCAGGCTTTCCACGCGCAGGCGATCGCGGTCGCCGCGCGCACCGCCGCCGCCGACGCCCTCATCGCCACCCGGCGCGCGGACCCGGAAACGATCGCGGCCGAGCGCCGCGGCTGGTACGGCCAACCGGAAGCCGGGCCGCCGAAGCAGGAATCACGGCTGGTCGCGCTGGTGGACAGCCTCGGTGTCGTATCCAGGCAGGCCAGCTTCCGTTCGGTGTGGTTCCTCAACGCCGTCCGGGGCTCGGTGGCGCTGGCCGTCGCCGTCGCCGTCGCCGACCTCAGCGGGGTTCAGCACGGATTCTGGGTGGTGCTGGGCACCCTGTCGGTGCTGCGGACCAGCGCAGCGGCGACCGGGGCCACGGCGTGGCGGGCACTGGCCGGGACCGTGGTCGGATTCGCGATCGGCGCGGCCCTGCTGGCGGCCATCGGGACCGGCCCGGTCGCCCTGTGGGTGGCGCTGCCGGTCGCCGTTCTCGTCGCGTCGTACGCGCCGGGGACCGCTCCGTTCCTGGTGGGCCAGGCTGCGTTCACGATCACGATCGTGGTGCTGTTCAACCTGCTGGCGCCGGCGGGCTGGCGGGTCGGCCTGCTGCGCATCCAGGACGTCGCGCTCGGCTGTGTGGTCAGCCTCGTCATCGGAACGCTGTTCTGGCCGCGCGGCGCAGGCTCGCTCGTCGGTAACGACCTCGCCGACGCGTTCCGCCGGGGTGCCGCCTACCTGACCCAGGCCGTGGACTGGGCGCTCGGCCTGCGGCCCGACCCGCCCGACACGGCGATCGCCGCCGTAACCGCGGGCATCCGGCTCGACGACGCGCTGCGCGGGTACCTCGCCGAACAAGGCGCGAAGCGGCTAAGCAAGGACGATCTGTGGCAGCTCGTCATGGCCAGCATGCGGCTGCGGCTGACCGCGCACTCGCTGGCCGGGCTGCGCGGGCCCGCCCCACCGGACACGTACCGGGGCGCGCCACCCGGACGGGGCGCGCGTGCGCCTGCAACAGCGCGCGGCCGAACTCGCCGCCTTCTACGACCGGGTCGCGGCTCAGGTCGGGCACCCGGGGCGCGCAGGGCCCGTGGGGCACATCGGGCCCACGGGGAACGGCTCGCGCCCGCACTGGCCGTGGGCGGCCATCGCGGGACCCGCTTCCCCCGGCCTCGAGCCGGTTCACCTCACTGATCTGGCCCCGGCGCCGGACGGCGAGCCGTCGGCGGAGGATGCCGCCGCGGAAGAGAACGTCGCGGTCGCCGAAGGCATGGTCGCGGCGGACACTGTGGTGGTGGCGGATACCGTGCGGCGGACAGGAGGCGTCCCGCAGTTGCTCTGGGTCCACGAGCATCTGCACCATCTCCGGTCGCGCGTGAACGCGATCAGCGGTCCCGCCACGCGGCTGGCCGAGATCCGCCAGCAGCCGTGGTGGCGGTGACGCTGCTCAGGCGGTCTTCCAGTAGACGTTGATCTGGAGGATGCGCAGGTCATGAGGCCTGTTTCGCCTCCCTGGGCAATGGGCGGACAGGCGCAGCGCGACCGCGCAGGCCGCTCGCCGGCTGACGCCGACGTCGCCCTTTGCGTGCTCCGGCTGGAGACTGCCAGCGAAGTCGGTGAGTTGGCTGGTGTGGACCGGGGTTCGGGGCATGATTACTGCTGGTGGCTTCAGAATCCGATGGCTGCCGGGTCGGCGAACAGTGCTGCCGGAACCGGGGTGGCCATGGTGCCTCCTGGGCTGGTCGTGGTGGGGGGACGTCGGGGGTTCAGCTACTGGCCGCTACTACCAGCTGCCCGTCCGCGAGTTCTGCTGCGGTCCAGGGCCATCGTCACCAGGGCACCGGGCCCTCCGCCGCGCCGCGGGTCTCTGGCGCCGATCAGGACCGTCATGCCCAGCGCAGCGAGTTGCTCGGCAGCCCCACGGCCGTCCCTGGTTCGCCCCGGTAACCAGCGCGACCTTCTGGTGCGTGGTCTGCTCGCGCATGACCAGCTCCTTGCTATGGGAGAGGGTGTGTTCTATCAGAACCTGTCTTCTGAACCCGAGACGAGACAGCCCCGGCCATCTGTGAGATGCGGACAGAAAATAGCCGGGAGATCGTTTGGCGGGGAACCAACCATCAGCGGCCCGGTCTTGGGCCAGCGAGTGGCCGAACTCGTCTCGGGCTTGCCCCAGGTGGCGCCCTCTCCCAACTTCTTTCCCGCCCATCTCACAGACAGCGGGGCTGTCTCGTCTCGGGTGGCGAGAACAGGCTCGAGATCAGGAAGGTGATGGTCATGCGGGTGTTCGTGGCAGGCGGGACCGGGGTCCTCGGGCGGCGGCTGGTGCCGCAGCTGGTGGCCCGCGGCCACCAGGTGACGGCGACGACGACGAGCGCGGCCAAGCTGGGCCTGCTGGAGCGGCTGGGCGCCGAGGCGGTCGTGATGGACGGGCTGGACGCGGCGTCGGTCGGTGAGGCGGTGGCCGCGGCCCGGCCGGACGCGATCGTGCACCAGATGACCGCGATCTCCCTGGCGCACGCCGGCAAGCCCGACATGAAGCACATGGACCGGTGGTTCGCCACCACCAACCGGCTGCGCACCGAGGGCACGGACCACCTGCTGGCCGCGGCCGAGGCGACCGGCGTGTCCCACTTCGTCGCGCAGAGCTACGCCAGCTGGAACGGCATCCGCGAGGGCGGCTGGGTGAAGACCGAGGAGGACCCGCTGGACCCGATGACGGGGACGGCGGCGCACGGCGGGGATGGAGGCGATCCGCCACCTCGAGGACGCGGTCGTCAAGGCCGGCGGCGCGGCCCTGCGCTACGGCTCGCTCTACGGGCCGGGCGCCACCGACGACCAGGTCGAGCTGGTGCGCAAGCGGCAGTTCCCGCTCGTCGGCGGCGGCGCCGGCTACTGCTCGTGGGTGCACCTGGACGACGCGGCGAGCGCCACCGTCCTGGCCGTGGAGCAGAAGGCGACAGGGCGTGTTCAACATCGTCGACGACGAGCCGGCCCCGGCCAGCGAGTGGCTGCCCTACCTGGCGGCGTGCGCGGGCGCGAAGCGGCCGATGCGGGTCCCCGCGTGGCTGGCCCGGCTGCTGGCCGGGGAGCGTGGCGGTGACGATGATGACCGAGGGCCGCGGCTTCTCCAACGCCAAGGCCAAGCGGGAGCTCGGCTGGGAGCTGCGCTACCCGTCGTGGCGGCAGGGCTTCAAGGAGGAGCTGGCGATGACCCGGGCCGAGGAGTTCGAGGAGCTGCGGCCGCTGCTGTTCTCGATCGCCTACCGGATCCTGGGCAGCGTGAGCGAGGCCGAGGACGCGGTCCAGGAGACCTGGCTGCGCTACGAGGCCTCCCCGACACGAGCCCGCGTCGACCAAGGCGTTCCTGTCGGCCGTGGTCACCCGGATCTCGATCGACGTGCTGCGCTCGGCCCGCGTCCGGCGGGAGGAGTACGTCGGGCCGTGGTTCCCCGAGCCGCTGCTCGACCGACCCCTACGAGGACCCGGAGCGGTCGGCGGAGCTGGCCGACTCGGTGTCGATGGCGGCCCTGCTGCTGCTCGAGCGGCTCAGCCCGCTCGAGCGGGCGGTGTTCGTGCTGCGGGAGGTGTTCGGGTTCGGCTTCCCCGAGATCGCGTCGGCGGTGGGACGGTCGGAGGCGGCGTGCCGCCAGCTCGCGGTGCGGGCGCGCCGCCACATGGACGAGGGCCGGCCCCGGTTCGAGGCCGACCGCAGGGAGCGCGAGGAGCTCGCCGCGCGGTTCTTCGACGCCTTCAGCGAGGGCGACGTCGACGGGCTGCGGGAGCTGCTCGCCGCCGACGTGCAGCATGGTCGGCGACGGCGGCGGCAAGGCCCCGCAGTGGGCCAGCGGCATCATCGGCGCCGAGAACGTGGCCCGGGTGCTCGCCTCGATCGTCCCGCCGTTCGCCCGGATCGGCGGCGTCGTGCGAGCCGCACGAGGTGAACGGCCAGCCGGGCGCGATCTTCCGCGACCGCGACGGCAAGGTCCTCAACACCTGGGCGCTCGACGTCCTCGACGGGCAGATCCAGACGATCCGCACGGTGATCAACCCCGACAAGCTCGGGCACGTGGGTCCCGGTGGCGGACGCCTGGGCGGTCCTCCGCGAGGCGAACCAGGCTCGCCGGCCCACCGATTGACCGCAAGAGCCGACTGCGCTCCAGACCTCGGATGCCGGCTGCGGCAGGCGGCTATCCGAAGCCTTCCCGCAGGAAGTGCGTCACGTCGCGCACGGTAGTCTCCGCGGACGTCAAAGATCACGGTCAGCTCGTGAGATGCCTCGCATGGGGTCGTCGTCCGCGGACTCGAACACCTTTGCCGGCAAAACAACAGGATCTGGTCACAGGTTATTCAGTGCGGTGCTGGAGGAGCAGGCGGGGGCGGCGGGGGCGGCGGGGGCGGCGGCGGGGGCGGCGGCGGGGGCGGCGGCGGGGGCGGCGGCGGGGGCGGCGGCGGGGGCGGCGGCGGCTCGTTCACCGTGACGGTGAACGAGCCGGTCGCGGTGTTGCCGTGTGCGTCGGTCGCCGAGCAGTTGACCGGCGTGGTCCCGAGCTGGAAGACAGCCCCGGAGGCCGGGCTGCAGTTTACGGGCACCGAGCCGTCCACGAGGTCGGTCGCGGTGGGGGCGGGGTGTAGGTGACGGTCGCCGGCTTGCCGGCCTGAACGGGATATTGCCCGGCAGGTTCAGCGACGGCGGGGTCGTGTCCTGCACCGTGACGGTGAACGAGCCGGTCGTGGTGAGGCCGCCACTGTCGGTGACCGAGCAGTTGTCCGTCGTGGTCCCGAGCGGGAAGACCGACCCGGAGGCCGGGCTGCAGCTCGGGGTGAGGGTTCCGTCCTGAGCGTCGCTAGCGGAGACCGTGTAGGTGACAGTCGCCCCATCCGGGCCGGTCGCTTCGACCGTCTGGCCGGGCGGAAGCGTCAGCGACGGCGGGGTGGTGACCGGCGTGCGGGCGTGGTGACGGCGTGCGGGCGTGGTGACCGGCGTGCTGGGCGTGGTGACCGGCGAGCTGGGCGTGGTGACGGGCGAGCTGGGTGTGGTGACCGGCGAGCTGGGCGTGGTGACCGGCGTGCTGGGCGTGGTGACCGGCGTAGCTGGGGGTGGTGACCGGCGTGGGGATTCCTGTGCCGGGCTTGTGTGTGAGCATGGCAGCGGCCACGCCGCTGCCTGCCAGTACGAGGGCGATTGCGGCGACGATGGCTGCCGCTCTTGGGATGGATCGGGCTGCCTTTCGGGGGGCCTCCTGTTGCTGCCTGTTTCGTTTGCCCGGGCGTGCCAGCGTGCGCTTCGCCCCTGCGTTCCCTGACTCCTGGTGGCCGGTCTGGGGGTCGCGCTCGGGAGCGAGCAGCTCGGCGGGGGCGCCCATCTTGTCGTAAAGGCCGGGGCGTGTGGTCTGCCGGGCCGCTGACAGCACCCGGCGGCGGGTGCTTAGAGCCAGGTAGGCCGCGATGGCATCATCCAGCGCGCCCTCCTCGAGGGCGGCAGCGAAGCCCGGCAGGCTGTCCCGTGGGATGCACGCGTACGCGCTGCGCGCCGGACCACTTGCCTCGAACACGGTGAAGTCCCATGTCGCCGCGACCGGGCGGAGGGTGTAACCCGGCCGGACATGCGCACATAGGCGGGGCATGTCCGGAACGACAGTGCCGTCGAGAGGGAACCGGGCATCCCCGCCACGCTGGCCGCCGGGAGCGTCGTCCGGCTGGCCATGCTCGGCGGGCAACGGGAGGGAACCGGTGACCATGGCCTCGGCTGCTTGCAGGTCCGAGGCTGCGGCATCATCTGCCAGCGCCTGACGCGCCGCCGCCCACGCGAGCTCAAGATGCGACTGCGCACAGATCGTCCCTCCCGACGCTCGCGGAAGAAGCGCCCGCCGGGAAGCCGCGTGCAGATCCGTGCCGAACGCCCCGCGGTCCACATACCAGCCATAGCGGTGCACCGCCCGGGCCAGCCGGACTTCGAGCCTGGGTGGCAGCGCGGTCCGCGCGCTCCGCCTGCGGACGGCCGCCGCGCACGCTCTTGTGGACCCTGCCACGAAGGCCGCCGCCGCCGCCAGTGGCTCATCTTCGATGAACTCGCCGCATAGTTCGGTGCGGCCCGGGCGGGGACGCACCAGCAGGCCGGGAGAGTCAGCGCGGTCCATCAGCAGCATCAGGTCCGCTGCGAACGTCTCGGCGTAAAGCCGGCACACCCGGTCGTTGAGCTTGGCCGGCATCGCCGCACTGAAGTGGGCTGAGTATCCATCCAGCTCGATGCCGCGCGGCACGGCCCGGCGCAGTTCGGCTTCCCCGGTGTGCGCCCAGGCCTGAAGCCGGGCTGTAAAGCCTGGCCGCGCCCGTACGGGCGGCGTGGCGATCTCCGCCTCGGCGCCATCGGATGTGATGACTCCGCCCCACGAACACCGATAGGCGTTCGGGTCGCCAGGATCAAGCGCGGTCCCGTCCAGCGCGAGACGGTGAATCAGCGAGCCGAAATGGACTCGGCCGCCCCGGGCCGACCGGACTGAGAATTCCAGTTCCAGCCCGAGCAGGCCACCTGGACCCGGCGGCACCTCGCTGGGGACCTGCAGGCGCAGTGCCTTGCTCAGGCGGCGATCGCTGCGGCCGGGTACCGCCAGCACCGGGCGGCCTTCGCCGGCCACCGGCCCAGCCTCCTACCCGGTAGCCCGGGGGGGCGGCCGCTCGGGCCGGCGCATCTTGCGCGGCCGCATCAGGTTCCACAGCCGCCCCCGCCTGATGCTCCGCAATCACGTGTCCCGCCTCAGCACCCCGGCCCCGGGATTCCATGTACTGCTTGTAGCGAGCCAGAATTGTGGCCCCTGCTCCGCTAGGTTCGCGAAGATCTCCTCACCCGTATCGAGCAGATTGCCTTTCTCACCCATCTCTGCTCACTCTCCCGCCTCATTTACCTCCGGGGGTGCTCCCCAGACCTGATCCTGGATATATTCCCGCACTTGTATGGAGCAAAGACTCGCGGCGCTGATACAAGACGCCGAAGATTCTCACGGGAAAGCGACCGCCCGAACAATCCTTGAGTCCTGCGCTGACCGCCACCATCCGTTTGTGGGCGGCCGGCCGCCTTCGACAGCTCAGCATCCGCCGGAGCCGCCCCGCGGACCGGGGTCCGGTAGATCACGGGTTACCAGAACGTTCACAGCCGCCAGGGGTAGGGAGGAGCGCACATCCGGTAACCGGTCCGGGCCCACGAACGAGACGACTGACCTTGCGCAGATCACGACATTGCATCGGCGTACGTACAACGAAGCTCGCGTGATCGGAGAGCACTTCCGCGAGGGGGGATCCCCGACCTTGTAGACCAGGGCTGCTGCCGATGACCTGGACACTCAACTGATCGCACGCTACGTGAAGCGCGACCCCCTGCCCGCGAACTACGAACGTATTCGCGCAGGTAAGCATGGTTGTTTCGAATAAACGCGCAGGGTGCGTTACGCGGTCTTCCAGTAGACGTTGTAGTGCTGGTGCTGGGTCCGGCCACCGGCAGCAGCCGGACGTCCCGGCGGTCGGCCGTCGCGCTGAACGTCAGCGGGCCCCTGCCGTCAGCGAGCCGGGCCGCAGCCGCGGCATCGTAGTCCGCGCGTCCCGCCCGTGGGCGCCGCTCAGGACGACCTGGCCGTACGCCGCCGCCTGCACGGTCCGGTCGTCGGGCGCGGCTCGAATGTCAGCCGCATCGGCAGCGTGACCTCCAGGACGTCGCCCCGCCGCCAGAGCCGGTCGACGGCGAGCCAGCCGCCCGCCGCGCGGTCACGCAGATCTGGTGGCCGTTCAGCCGTGCGCTGCTGGCGGCGCCGTCCAGGCCGGGACGCGGACCCGGATTGTCATCATGGCCAGGCCCGCGGTGACTCGATCGGGTGCGCGGCTGGTCCGGGAAGCGGGTCGCCTGGCGCAGCGTCACCCCCCGGCCGGCGAGGTCAGCTCGGACGCGACGACAGGTCACGAAAATCCGCGTTCGTCGCGGGAGTAGATTGTATCGGCGAACTTCGCCTGCGTCTCCATCCCGGTCGCGTTGTCGCAGGTGAAATCGTCGTAGTCGGTGGCGTAGACGTCCGGGTTGCCGTGCGGGAAATAGTTGAGCGGCCGCTGC
>CAWELT010000008.1:0-97993 GCA_963809975.1 uncultured Actinomycetes bacterium | reverse complement strand
AGGGTGCAAAACGGACATGCAGAGCATTTTCTTGTTATGGCTGTTCAAGCCCCTGGTTAGTGTCCCGTTGGAGCGCAACAGGTGTGGTGGAACAGCGGGCGTGCGCCCGTGCCCGGCCTGGCAGCTGGCGGTGCCGACGCGTCAGTGCCGGCGTGCAGTGGCGTTGAGCTGGGCCATGAGCTCGCGGTTGGCTGCCCGGGCTGCGGTGAGTTCCTCGTCGCGTTCTTCTGCCTGGAGCCGCAGGTCGATGGCCTGCTGTTCGAGGCTGGTGATCTTCTGGGTGAGGGCGTCGATGTCGGCGGGCGCGCCAAGCCCGGATTCGCGCCAGGCCTGCTCGCCGAGCGCCTCCGAAAGGCGGCGTTCTAGCTGCTGGACGCGGGCGTTGAGCCGGGCCGCCCGTTCGTGGGCGGCGAGCAGGTCAGCTTGCAGTGATGCCCGGGTGACGGCCGGGCCGGGTCCTTCGCCGGCGGCGGGCGGGGCGGCTTCGAGGGCGTGGATCTTGCCGAGCAGGTCGCGGTGGCGGTAGAGAAAGGTGCGGTCCACTGCCGCGGCGCGGGCGATGGAAGAGACGCTGATCTCGGCGCCGCCGGCGGCGGCCTTGCTGATCGCGGCGGCGACGCGCTGGCGGCGGCGGGCCGAGTCGGCTTGCCGCCCCTTGGTCATCACCGCGGCACGCGGGTCCGCGGTCCCCGGTTCTCCGGGCTCGCTGGTCATGCGAGTGCCCCGGGTGCGGCCGGGACGGCGCGGACCGACGGCATGCCGAGACAGACGGCGCGGTGCTTGCGGATCACGGTGACCGCCTCGCTGATCTCGGCGCGCCGGGAATCGGGGAGCTGCGCCATTTCGCCTTTGATCCGGCTGATGAGCCGCCGGATCCGGGTGATCTCCTCCTCGGCGGGGGTGGCGTCGGCGCGGGCCCACTCATCGACGCCGCTGATGGCGGCGGCGAGCCGTTCCCGGGTGCGGAGCAGGTCATCGAGGTAGGCGGTCAGGTCGGGCAGGTAGGAGACGTCGGTGCGGAAGTGGTCGCAGCCGGCGCAGCGGAAACGGACCGGGCAGGCGTCCCCGCCGGCCTGAACGTTGGAGGGCTCGGTGCAGCGCCCGTAGGGCACGGCGACGTCGCCGACCGCGTAACGGGCGTGCTCGGATTCCAGCAGGGCGCGGGCATCGCGCCAGATCCGGTGGCCGTGCCGGTCGAAGCTCATCGCGGTTACCTTGTCGACCGCGTCGCGGCGGCGGTCTTCGCCGACCCGGTAGTAGCCGCGGGTGACGTTCAGGTTCCGGTGATCAAGCAGCTCGGCGAGCACGTCGATCGGCACTCCGGCGTCGGCGTGCCTTTGGGCGTAAGTGTGCCGGTAGGCATACGGGGTGATCTTGGCAGGATCGACGGCGACGCCGTCGCGGGTGCGCAGAGGCCCGAGGCTATCGGCCCATTCACGGTGCCGTCCTTCGAACATGTCGATGGTCATGGGCTTGCGGCCGTCCGGGTTGCATCGCGCGGCCGGCAGCAGCTTCAGCTCGGCAGGCGGGGTGCCGGGGAACTGGGCGCGGACACGGTCCTGCTGGCCGGTGATCACCGTGGCGGTGGCCTGGCTGACGGGAAGGCGGCGGCCCATCCGGTCAGCTTTGGCGTTGTCGTAGACCAGCACGGCGGTGCCGTCTTTGTCGTGTGCCAGGCAGTCCAGCGGAAGGCCGAGGATATCTTCGGGCCGCCGTCCGGTGTCGATGGCGATCTCGGTGGCGGCCCGGACCTCTGGCGGCTGCAGCGTATCCAGGCTGGCACACAAGATGGTCATGATCTCCGGCGGCAGGTCGCGTCCCGGCTCGCCGCGCACCGGTGTGGCGGGAATGTCGCCGGCCCCGATAGCGAAGTCGCCGTGCAGCCCGGCTGCGGCCTGGCCGGGGCGGGTCAGGCCGAGTGCGCGGATCCCGGCCAGGACGGTGCGGGCACCACGGCAGATGACGTTGCGGTGGTAACGGCTGATTGTCCCTGCCGATTCCAGGTAGCCGAGCCGGGCTGAGGAAGTTCTCGATGTCGGCCCGGCCCAGAGCGGCCGGGAGGTCTCCGTGGTCAGGCCGGCAGCGCAGGCTTTCCGACAACCGCGCCAGCGCGCTGATCTTCGTCTGGACGTTCCTGGCGCCTTTGCCTCGGTGACGCGGCAGGTCCTCGGCTGCCCAGTCTTTAGCAGCCTCGCGCAGCCAGGACTGGCTGATGCCGGTGAACGACAGG
This sequence comes from uncultured Actinomycetes bacterium, assembly GCA_963809975.1. GTDB lineage: Bacteria > Actinomycetota > Actinomycetes > Streptosporangiales > Streptosporangiaceae > Bog-532. The sequence continues at coordinate 95,763 of CAWELT010000008.1, read as the reverse complement.
CGCCCGGCATGGCCGAATACTCCCAGGTCCCAGACGTCCTTGCCGTGTTCGCTGCCCGGATCGGACAGGGCCCGGCGGACGTGCCGCACCAGCGCGCCCAGCAGCGACCGGGTGGGCTTGCTGGGGACGACCGCGATATCACATGACTCGATCGAGGTGACCTGCTGGCAGCTCAGCGCACGGCATGCTCCGCGCAGGGCAACATCGGTGATCTTCGCCCCGCTGCGGGTGCGCTGCCAGATGCCGAACAGCACCTGCACCACGACCAGCGGCGGCAGCCCGCGCAAGCTCACCTGGCCGCCTTCGGTGACTTCGCCGTCGGTCAGCTGCCACCTGGCCATGTCACGGTCAGGATCGGTGCTGGTGACGATCCGCCACCGCTGATAGTGGGTGTTGCACAAGCCGCGGGCACCGTCGGCGGCACGCGTGCACGCCGCCACAGCGCACGGCCCGAGCGGCAGGAGCGGCCGGACCCGGGGATCAGCCAGGAACTGCTCCATCGCCGGGGTGCGCACCCGGCGGCGGAACTGCCGGGCATGCGGCTCGCACATGATTGCGTGCGACACCGTGGGAACAGCCAGGCATCCCGGCACCGCGCACGCGGCAGCCCGCGCCGGCAACGGCGGCAGGACCGGCATCTGGAGGATCTGGCCGGTACTGAGCCCTTGCCCGGTCAGCCAGGTGCAGCAGCTAAAACACACGCCCGTGACGGGCTGGGCGGTCGTGGCGCAGCCGCCGACCCGGCACACCGACCGGCCCAGCAGCCGGTGCCCAGCCGGCATCGACAGCACCCGGCGGGCCGGGTCCCATCCTGCTTCGGCCAGGAACGCCGCATCGATCTCCTGTGCCAGCCGTGCGGCCTGCCCATCGAGGATGACCCCGGCCAGGACGCGGCCGAACTCGCGGCCGGCGCCGGACCCAGTAACCGCTGGCATCGCCAGCTGGAGCACGGCACCGGTCACGACGTCACCCCGGCCAGCTCGCGCGGGCTGGGCACCGCATCGACCGCGGCACGCAGCCGGGCCGGGTCCGGATGCAGGTACACCTGTGTCGATGATGCGTTCATATGACCGAGAATGTCCTGTGCTTCGTCGAGGGCACCGCCCGCGTCCAGCAGGTTCGACCCGCACGCGTGGCGGAGCATGTGCGGCGTGACATGCCGTGCCAGGCCGCCGCGCCGCGCCGCCGCCGTGATCAGCTCGCCGACCGCGCCGGGCCGCATCGGCGCGCCGACCGGCTCACGGAACAAGTTGACCAGCACGAAATCGCTTCCGGCCGCCCGCGGAACGCGCATCCTCTCGAACTCATAGGTGTCGAACGCCTGCACGGTCAGGAAATCCAGCGGCACGGCACGCTGCCGCCGCGACTTCGCCCACGCCCCGTTCGGGTTGTCTTCGCGCCGGATCACGTGCAGGTGAGCGCGGGCAACCTCGCACCCCAGCGGGCGCGAGTCCGCCAGCAGGTGCACGTCGGAGCGGCGCAGCCCGCACATCTCGCCGCAGCGCAGCCCGGCCCGGCCCATCAGCAGCACGATCAGCCGGTCCCGCGCCGACAGGCACGCCCGCAGCAGCGCGACGATCTCCTCATCCGAAGCCCGGTCCACCTGCGTCTCCGGCTCATGCAGACGATGACGGGCACGCAGCCGCCAGCTCATCCGCCCGCCGTCGCCGCGTGCCTGATCCGGCAGGTCACGGTCATCGGCCACCTCATACAGCAGCGGCACCAGATGCCCTGGTGCCTGGCCTGCGGCCGCCGCGTGCACCACCATGCCCCGGACCGCGGTCAGCACGCTGTTCACCCGGCAGGCCGAGCGGGCCGGAGCGCTCCCCGGCCCGGCCAGCACCGTTCCCCCGCCGGGCTCTGCCGCCGAGGCCCGCTGTCCGGCATGCCGCAGCCAGGTCATGAACGACCCGAGCTGCCCCGCCCCCTCCGCCCACGACCGGCCGGTCCTGTCGCACCAGCGCAGGAACAGCGCGATCGAATGCGCATAAGTCCTCGTCGTCGACTCGGCACCGTCCCTGCCGAACCGGACCTGCCGCAAGAACCCGTCCGCGACCGGCACGACCGCCAGGTCCTCGTCCAGCACCGTCCAGTACCTCGCGCCCGACGGCAGCCGCACCGGAAACGCCCGCATCACTACCCCCGATAGCCATCCCGCTGAACAGGAATAACAACTACCAGCTACGTGGGCAACACCCTGGAAGACACGCCGCAGAACCCCGTCAAGACCCCCGTCCGCGCAACATCATGCGACAGCCTAAGGACCCTAAGAAAAGGCCTGCGGATCGGTGAGGCGCTGGGGCTGCGCGGGGCGGACATGCACCTGCTGCCGGACTCACGCGCGCTGGGCTGCACGGTCGTGGGTGCGCATGTGCACGTGCGGCACCGGGCTAACCCGAACGGCGCGCTGGCGAAGTCCCGTTTCCCGCGGACCGTGCCGGCCAGCGACGCGGTGCTCGCGGCTTACGCCGACTACCAGCACGAACGGGCCGGGCTGGCCGGCGAGGACGGGACTGAGATGGTCATGGTCAACCTCTACCATCAGCCGCTCGGCGCGCCGATGACCTACCGGGCCGCGAAGGGCTGGTTCGAGCGGCTCGCGGCTGGATGCGGGTTCCCCGTCCGGCCGCACATGCTGCGCCATACCGCGGCCACGAACTGGGTCCGGGCCGGGGTCGATCTTGACGTGGTCCAGGCCCTGCTCGGCCACGCGTCGCTGGCCTCGACGACTGTCTACCTGCATGCCCGCGATGAGGACAAGCGCCGCGCGGTGGAGGCCGTCGCGGCCGGGAAGCGGTACCGGTGAGCGGACGCGCGCTGCGGGTCGTCCCTGACGCCGCCGCCCGCGGCGAGCCGCGCGATGCCCAGGGCTGGGCCGGGTGGCTGCGCGCCCGGCTGGATCCGGCCTGGCGCGCCGGCGAATGGGACGGCGGGGCCTTGCTGTTTACCGGCGACCTGGACAGCGCGCGGACCGCGGCATGGCCGTGCCGCACCCCGGGATGCCCGACGGCGACGCGCCGCACGTCCGGGCGCTGCGATGGCTGCCGCCGCGCCCGGGTGGACTCGGGCCTGTGCTGGGCCGATTTCGACACCGCGCCGCCGCCGCGGGGCACCCGCCCGCTGCGTCCCGGAAACTGCTCGGTGCCCGGCTGCGAAGGCGATCTGCACTGCGCCGGCCTGTGCTTCCGCCATGAGCGCGCCTGGGGCAAGGACCGGACCGAGCCGGTTGCGGCGTTCACCGCCCGGGCCCGCCCGCTGGCCCGGGCCGCGGAATGCCGGGTCCCGGGCTGTGACCGGGAGAGCATCGCCCGGCGCGGGCTGTGCCGTTTCCACGACCAGCGGCTGCACCGCCGGGGCATCCTGGCCGGTGACGAGCTGGCCGCCTGGGTGGCCAGCGAGCGGCCCCGCCTGGGGGTGCACCAGTTCTCCCTCGCCGGGCTGCCCGAGCTGGCGCGCACAGAGCTGCTCTACGCGCTGCAGCACCGTGACCAGGCACCGCCACCGCTGGACCCCACCGAAGTGCGGATCCTGCTCGCCCGCCTCGGCGGCGCGGCCTCATTGCGCGAAGCCGACCCGCAGGTCGTCTGCGAGTCCGGCGGCACGCAGTACAACGCGGGGACCCGGGGCCTGTTCCGCGGCCTGCGCCGGCACCTGGACCGGGCCTGGTCCCAGTACGCCGGCGCGGACCCGTTCGCCGGCGACGTGTGGCAGGTCGCGCTGCTCGACCTGCCCGTCAACGCCTCCCGCCGCTGGCCGGCCACCCAGGGCGAGATCGACTTCGGCGTGATCGAGCCGGCCTGGCTGCGGGAGATCGTCAAGGACTGGGCCCGCTCCACCCGCCCCTACCTGCAGCGGCTGCGGGAAACGCTGCGCGCCTGCCAGGCCGCCTCGCACGCGCTCATCACCGCCGGGCGCACCGACCCGGCCAGCCTGGGCGCCGGCGACTTCACCCGCATCCTGGATGCGATCAGCACCCAGCGGCGCACCGATGGCGATCTTTACTCAGCCAACCACCGCAACCTGATGATCTACCAGTTCTGCCAGGTCATCGAGCATGGCCGGGCCAGCGGGCTGATGAGCGCGGTGCCCGACCCGTTCCGCCCCGCCAGCCGGCACCGGGTCCGCGAGGACCCCAACGAGGACGAGCTCGGCAAGGCCCTGCCCGAGATGGTGATCCGCCAGCTCGACGCCAGCCTGCACCTGCTCGGCCCGGCCGGGCGGGCCGGGGCGATCGCCGCAGCCGACCTGCAGCAGATGCACCAGGTGATCTACCAGATCCTGCGCGACACCGGGCGGCGCCCCGGCGAGGTAGTCAGCCTGCAGGACCGGCTGCGTCGAGGTGACCGGCGGCCAGCACAACCTGATCTACGACAACCACAAGGCGGGGCGGATGCGCCGCCGGCTGCCGATCACCGCCGGCACCGCCGAGATCATCTTGTCCTGGCAGCAGCACCGCGCTTCGCTGCGCGTGCCCCCGGCCCTGGACCGGTGGCTGTTCCCCAGCCCGCTGCTGCGCGCCCGCCAGTCCCGCGGGCACATCACGCCGTCCTGCGTGGCCCGGGGGTTCAAGGCCTGGACCGGCCAGATCGGTGTCATCGACTCCGAGCTGCCCGGACCCGGCGGCACCCCGGCACCGTTCGACCCGTCCCTGATCACCCCGTACGCGCTGCGCCATTCCTACGCCCAAAGACACGCTGACGCCGGGGTTCCGGTGGACGTACTCAAAGAGCTCATGGACCATGCGTCGGTGACCACCACGATGGGCTACTACCAGGTCAGCCTCAAGCGCAAGCAGCAGGCCATCCGCGTGGTCGGCCAGCTGGCCACCGACGCAGCCGGCAACCCCGCCCCGTTCGCCAGCACCACCGCCTACGAGCGGGCCTCGGTCGCGGTGCCGTTCGGCAACTGCACCGAGCCGTCCAACGTCAACGCCGGCGGAGGCGCCTGCCCGATCCGCTTCCAGTGCGCCGGCTGCGGCTTCTACCGGCCCGACCCCTCCTACCTGCCGGCCCTCGAACAGCACATCGCCGGCCTGCGCGCCGACCGGGAAACCGCCCGGGCGATGGATGCCGCCGGTTACGTGCTGGCCAGCCTCACCGCCGAGATCGACGCGTTCACCGCAGTGGCCGAGGCGATGCACCGCAAGCTCTCCCAGATGGACCCCGCCCAGCGCGCCGAGATCGAGGAAGCCAGCCGGATCCTGCGCCGGGCCCGCGCCGGCCGCACCCTGCCGCTGATCCCCTCAGCCGCCCCCGCCACGGAGACCGCATGACCGCCCCCGGCCGCGCCCAGGCCATGCTGGCCGCCCGCGCCAGAGCCAGCCAGGACAAACGGCAGCGCGCCATGGACGCCGTGCAGGCCCTCGAAGCCGCCGGGACACCGGTCACCGCGACCGCGGTTGCCGCCGCCGCCCAGGTATCTGTCTGGCTGACCTACGCCGACGGCGTCCGGGACCACGTCGAGGCTGCCCAGCGCCGCCAGGCCGAGCATCAGCCCGGGCCCGGCCCGGTCGCCCCGCCGCGCTGCGGCGCGCCGGCCACCCAGTCCAGCCTGCGCACCGACCTCGCCATCGCCCGGAACGAGATCCGCCGGCTCCGCACCGAACACGACAAGCTCCGCAGCAGGCTCCGCCTCCAGCTCGGCGCCGAAATCGAAGGACCCGACAGGGCCGAGCTGATCGCCCGCGTCGCTGACATCGAAGCCGCCACCCGCCAGCTCGCCGCCGAGCGTGACGCCCGCGCCGCCGAAGCCAGCCACGCCCAGCGGCAGGTCCGCGAACTCCAAGACGACCTCACCGCCGCCCGCGAAAGCCTGCGCCGCGCGATCCGCCAGGCAAACCGGTGACCCGCGCCGCAGCCCGCCCAGCGTCACCCACGTCGCTCACGTCACTGAGCAGCCAAAACCATCAACTAACAGGCACTTTTCAAGATCGAGTACAGATAACCTACGGAACGGTCCTGATCAACCGTGATGTCCCCCAGCATGTCGTGCAGAAGATACTTGATCACGACTCGCCGATCATGACCGCTCACTACGCGCGACTGTCGGATAAGACCGTGCGCGAGCACTGGGAACGGGCCCGCAAAGTCAACGCCGAAGGCGAGCCCGTGCAGGTCCGGTCAGACGGCCCGCTCGGCGAGGCCGCCTGGTCGAAACAGCGGCTGTCCCGGGCGACGCAAGCGCTGCCGAACGGCTACTGCGAGCTTCCCATGGTGCGTGTCTGCCCGCACGCAAACTCGTGCCTGACCTGCCCGATGTTCGTGACCACTGCGGAGTTCCTCCCGCAGCATCATGCCCAGCGGCAGCAGACCCTGCAGATCATCACCGCCGCCGAGGCCGCAGGCCATGCCCGCGTCACCGAGATGAACCGGCAGGTCGCCGGCAACCTTGACAAGATCATCGCCACCCTCGAAGCCGGGGACCCCGGCAGCACGGAGGCAGCCACCGGTGCGTCCTGACCCGCTGGCCGAAGCAGCCACCCGGCGGCACGAGCTGACCCGCGCCAAGGCCGTCCAGGCTCTCCGCGAGCTTGACCGGGCCGGCTCACCCGTGACGTTCGCCGCCGTCGCGCAGGCGGCAGGAATCTCGCGGTCATGGCTCTATACCCAGCCCGACATCAGCAGCCAGATCCGCAGGCTGCGGACGAAAACAGAAGGCGCCGGCTCCGCCGGCGCCATCCCCGCAGCCCAGCGGCCCACTGATGCGTCGCTGCGCGCCAGGCTCACCGCCGCCCTCGGCCGAAACAAGCAGCTAGCCGACGACAACGCCCGGCTCCGCCGCCAGCTCGCCCGCGCACTCGGCGACCAGCGATCGGAACGGACCCGGTCAGGTAACGATCCAGAGGAGTAAACAACCGCGATCAGGCCGCGAGCGTCCCGTCGGCGACACTGTCCACGACGGGACGCCGCAGGTCACGGCCCTGGCTGACGCGGAAGCTCAAGATAACGATGGCGTTGGTGGTGTAGAGCAGCTTGCGGACGGCGGGGCTGAAGGCCAGGAACGGGGTTAACTCGTCCCAGGCGGCCTCGAAGACCCGGGCGGCCTGGGGGTATTTCGTGCCCCAGGGCGAGACGGCGAAGGCGGCCAGGGCATCGAAGGCGGCCTCGGCGGCCGGTGCGGTGCAGATCGTGCGCAGTCCGGCCGCGACCGCGGCCGCGTCCCGGCGGGCGGCCGGCCGCAGCGCGTTGCGGACCAGGTGCACCACGCAGCGCTGGACAATGGTCTGCGGGAACGCGGCGCCGATGGCGTCCTCGAACCCGGCCAGCCCGTCGCAGCAGGCGATCAGGATGTCGCGGACCCCCCGGTTGCGCAGGTCGGTCATGACGCTGCCCCAGAACCGCGCGCCCTCGCCCGCGGTGGCGGTATCGGGCGGGGTCTTGGCCAGCCAGATCCCCAGGACGTGCTTTTCCCCCTCGGCGTCGACGCCGACGGCCAGGTAGGCGGGCTTGTTCTGCACGACCTGGTTGTCCCGGACCTTGACCATGATCGCGTCCAGGAGCACCACCGCCCAGACCGGGTCCAGTGGCCGGGCCTGCCAGGCCCGGGCCTCTTCCAGCACCGCGTCGGTGATCCGCGAGACGGTCTCGTGGCTCAGCTGGGTGCCGTAGACCTGCTCCAGGTGATGCAGGATGTCCCGCACGCTCATGCCGTGCGCATACAAGCTGATGATCATGTCGTCCAGGCCGCCGGAGATCCGCCCGGCCCGCTTGGGCACCAGCACCGGCTCGAAGCTGCCGGCCCGGTCCCGCGGCACGGCCAGCGGCACCGGCCCGACCCCGGTCTGCACCGTCTTGGCGATCGCGCCGTTACGTGAATTACCTGAATGGTGCCCGGACCGGTCGTGGCGGTCATAGCCCAGGTGGGCGGTCAGCTCCGCCTCCAGCGCCCGCTCCAGCACCGCCCGCACCAGCTCCCCGAGCATCGACCCCTCACCGGTCAGCCGCAGCTGCCCGGCCTCGTCCTTCGACCGGGCCAGCAGCAGGTCCAGCGCCCGGTCACCGACCAGCTCCCGGACCGTCTCCTCCCGGCCCGCACCCGGCACATCCGGCATCTCGCCGCTACCATCAGCCAATCCGTAAACACCAGCATTTCCCCTGATCACAGACATGATCACTAATCTCCCCCTGGAAGAGCGGGCTCACCCCGTACGTCACATGGTTACCATGAGTCACTCCTTACACACCTGAAGAGATACCCGGAGCTGGGTTTCGATGGTCTTACGTTCGTCGTGCAGGCTGGTGTAGTCGCGGCGGATGCGGTGGCGGTATTCCTCGCCGGCTTCATCGGGCATGTCGGACGAGCCGTTGAGTCGAACGAGCCGTTGAGGAGTTGGCCTGGTGGAGCGCGGGCTATCTTCCTCGCTCACGGTTGTCCAGCTCGCTGCCACTGCGTCGATGCGGGCTCGCTGAGTGGCCGCATGGCCCCGGCGGCATCGGATCCTGTGCCGACCAGGTCCTGGCGAAGTGCAGGGGATGCCCTTGGCGTCCTGATTACGTATAGTAGTTGATTGTTACTTTAGGTGGGGATGCTGGGTGCCCTGGGCCCGGCCATTCCGCCAGGACCAGGGCAACGGACGGGGGGAGAGGTCATGCGCGTACGGGTAGGTGATCGCAGCGTCACGGAGTTTCGTGGGTGGTTTTCCGCGCGTGGGTGGTGTGCCGCCGTGGTGGCGGTGGTGGTGGGGGGGATGCCGCTCGTGACTGCGGCGCATGCTCCGGCGGCGGTTCGTTACCGGGTGACCCATACCGTCCCGGTGGGCTCCGACCCGGCCGGGGTGGCGGTGGATCCCGCGGCCCGCACCGTCTACGTGGCCAACGCCGGCAGTGGCGCGGTGTCGGTGATCGACGCGGCCACCAGCACCGTGACCCGCACCATCCCCGTGGGCTCATATCCGTACGGGGTGGCGGTCGATCCCGGCACCCGCACCGTCTACGTGGCCAACGCCGGCAGTGGCGCGGTGTCGGTGATCGATGTGGCCACCAGCACCGTGACCCGCACCATCCCCGCGGGCTCATATCCGTACGGGGTGGCGGTGGATCCCGGCACCCGCACCGTCTACGTGACCAATGCCGGCAGTGACACCGTGTCGGTGATCGACGCGGCCACCAGCACCGTGACCCGCACCATCCCCGTGGGCTCCGGCCCGGTGGCAGTGGCGGTGGATCCCGCGGCCCGCACCGTCTACGTGGCCAACGCCGACGATGGCACGGTGTCGGTGATCGACGCGGCCACCAGCACCGTGACCCGCACCATCCACGTGGGCCGCTTCCCGGCCGCGGTGGCGGTGGATCCCGCGGCCCGCAGTGTCTACGTGACCAACCAAACCGATAACACGGTGTCGGTGATCGATGTGGCCACCAGCACCGTGACCCGCACCATCCACGTGGGCTCCCATCCGGATGGAGTGGCGGTGGATCCCGCGGCCGGCACCGTCTACGTGGCCAACGCCGACGATGGCACGGTGTCGGTGATCCACGCGGCCACCGGTACGGTAACGGCCACCATCACCGTGGGCTCAAAACCGCGGGGGGTCGCGGTGGACCCCGATACGCACACAGCCTACGAGGCCAACGAATCCGACAACACGGTGTCGGTGATCGGCCGGTGCATGTGACGGGCGGCGCCGGGCTCGGTGGTCGTCCGGATGATTACCTGCGGGGTGGGAAAAGGGCCGCTACGCTGCCCGCATCGCAGGAATCCGCGGTGGCGGCGGGTAGCGAGGTCCGCTGGTCGCGCCTAACTAAGGCCCCGGGGACGACCCAGTCACAGCGGTCCCTGACCGGAGCCGACCTGACCATGATCGGCGTCGGAAAGCCGCCCCGCTAATCCGGCGGAAAACCGAAACCGAACCAGCCCGCGCTGGGCCCTGTGGATCGGGCCGGGGATGGGAGCCGGGCGCTGGTCCGCTGGTCCGCTGGCCCCGGGCTCGCGGGACACCCGCAGCCACATCGCGACAGGTCTTGGTTCGGGGGCGGGATCCGGGAGCCGTCTCCTACGATGGATAGTGTGTTCGCCGATGCCGCCCCCGCGCCCAAAACTTCCGGGCCCGCCTCAGGCCCCGGGCCCACCTCCGCTGCTGCGGTCACCGCGCCGCTGCGCCGCGCGGTGAACGGGATCGCGGCCAACCGGATCGCGGGGACGGTGTTGCGGCCGACGCCGTCGTCGATGCGGGGGCTCGCGCTCGCCTCGGTGATCGCCAACGCGGTCATCATCTCGACCGGCGAGGCGGTCCGGCTCAGCAAGTCGGGGCTCGGCTGCCCGGACTGGCCCAGATGTACGGCGCGCAGCCTGGTCGCGGCGAGCACGGCCGGGCAATCCACCCTGAACACCTGGATCGAGTTCGGCAACCGCCTGCTGAACTTCCCGCTCGTGCTCATCGCCGGGCTCGCGTTCATCGCCGCGTGGCAGTACCGGCCGCCAGGCAGCAATCGGCGGCGGCGCGACCTGGTATGGCTGGCCGCGGCGCTGCCGGGTGGGGTGATCGCCCAGGCCGTGGTGGGCGGGATCGTCGTGCTGACCAAGCTTAATCCGGCCTGGGTAGCCTTCCACTTCCTCCTTTCGACCGCGATCCTGGGCGCGGCGGTCATACTGCACGTCCGCTGCGGGGAGGGCACCGGGCCCGCGACACCCGTGGTCCGGCGGGACCTGCGGCTTATGGGCGCGGTCCTCGTGCCGGTGGTGGCCGTGATGTTCGCGGCCGGCACCGTGGTCACCGGCACCGGCAAGCTGGCCGGCAACGCGACGGCGCCCCGCTTCCACCTGCCGTTCATCGGCGTCACCCAGTTCCACGCGGACATCGGCTGGCTGATGACCGGCCTGTCCGCCGCGCTGATTCTCGGCCTGACGATGTTGGGCGCGCCGCGCCGGGCGGTTCGGCGGGGCTGGACGCTCGGGGCGCTGATCCTGGCCCAGGGTGCGATCGGATACGCGCAGTACTTCAGCGGGCTGCCCGCCGGCCTGGTCTGGGTGCACGTCACGGTGGCGGTGGTGATCTGGATCGTCACCATCCGGCTCTTTCTGGCCCTGCGTGACCGGGGCCCCGTCGAGACCGCCCCGGCCAGCGAGACGCCTCCGGCCAGCGAGAGGGTCACGGTCGCATCGCTGGAGCCTGACGCGCAGCCGGGCACCAGCGCGCCGGTCCCTGGGAGCTAACGCGCGCCGGTCCCTGGGGGAGCTAACGCGCGCCGGTCCCTGGGGGAGCTAACACGCGCCCGTCCCTGGGGGAGCTAACGATCGGGCCCGTGCGGCATGAACGGGTACGGCATCGGGGCCGAATGAGATGACGGCCGGGTGAATCCCGACGGTCCGGTCCCGGCCCACGGGGCCCGCGGCGGGGCCGGGCGGCGGCGCAGGAACGCCGCGCGCGCCACCTGCATCAGGCCGAGCAGGGCCTGCTGACGCTGGGTCACCTTCCTGCGGCCGAGAACCCCCCGTCTGGCCTTCTCGTGCAGCAGCGCAAGCTCCGTCGCCGCGAGCTGGTAGTTACCCATCGCCGACGCCGCGGGCAGGCCCCCGGTCGCCAGCGCCCAGTTGCGGGCGAGCCGCCGCTCCCTCAGCGAGCTGAGCATCGTGATGTCCTGCGGCGTGACCAGGCCGGTCGGCTCGTAACCGGGCAGGTAATGCTCGATCTGGGCGACGATCCGGCGGCGGTCCGCGATGATGACGGCCCACAGGATGCCGAGCAGGCAGAGCAGGATCAGGTACGCGACGGCTGTCCCGGCCAGCCCGAAGATGCTGAGCCCGTTCCACATGGCGTGCAGGCACACGGCGGCGAACCAGCCCAGCGGCAGCGCCCAGCCGGCGTTCCGGTGCGAGGCCGCGTACGCGGCGCCGATCCCGGTCATCGAGGTGAAGATCGGGTGCAGGAACGGCGACAGCACGCCGCGGAGCACGAACGTGTAGCCGAGCAGCTGCACGCCGCCATGCACCGGGTTGACGAGCGCGTTGATGTAGTAGCCGATGTTCTCGGTCATCGCGAAGCCGAGCCCGACCATCGCGGCGTAGACGATGCCGTCGGTCGGCCCGTCGAGTTCCTGGCGGCGCCAGCGGACCAGCCAGACGAGGAACAGGCCCTTGAGGGTCTCTTCCACGACCGGGGCGCCGGCGGTGGCCGAGACGTACTGCCCGGCGGAAGCGCCCAGCGCGGGCTGCGTGATGTATTCCAGGCCGGCCGTGTTGATGAGCGCGGCGAACAGGGCCGCGACACCGGCACCCCACAGGAAGCCGAAGGCCAGGTTGATCCGCGGCTCGGGCTCCAGGCGATCGATGAACAGGACCGCCGCCACCAGCAGCGGGACGGGCGCGAGGGCCAGCGGCAGCGCGATGAAGAACGGCGTGGTGCTGTGCCCCGAAGCCACGCTCTCGCCCAGCTCGATGCCGAACACGAGGATCACGCACAGCGCGGCCAACACGATCCCGACAATGACCCCGACCCGGGCCCGGCCCGGCGGCAGGCCGTCAATGACCGCCCTCGGATCGAAGACGGGTACGGGCGTCCCCATGCCGGCCGAGCCTACCCGGAAGCGGCCCGCGCCCTCAGCTGGCCCGCGGGCACCGTAGCAGAGTCCCCTCAGCTGGCCGCGTTCATGATCGCGCGGCTGGGGGCGCTGAGCGCGCGGGCCCGGGCCACAGCGTGGACGGTCCCCGCGCCCGCCGCTGAACGGGCCCGTGAACGGCGGATGTCAGCCGGGTCAAAACATCGTCACGACAGGCCGGCAAGGCCCCTCACGCTCTGGCCGGCGCGGCCGGCGGGATAGGCTCGACCATGGTCATTGCCCCCGGGTTTTGCGCGGGGCTTTTTGGCTGCCTGGAGGAGGGTAGGTGGGGCTGCGCAGCCGGCATCACGGCAGAGTCCGCGAGTGCCGCAGCCACAGCCTTCAGCAGAGAGGAGCCGTGACCAAGCGGTGAGTAGCCAGCCAAAAAACCAGCTCGAGTGGTCTGACATCGACGAGCGCACCGTGAACCTGATCCGGGTTCTGGCCATGGACGCCGTACAGTACGAGGGATCGGGGCACCCCGGCACGGCCATGAGCCTCGCCCCGGCCGCCTACCTGCTGTTCCAGCGGATTCTCCGGCACGACCCGGCCGACCCGGCGTGGACCGGGCGGGACCGTTTCGTGCTGTCCTGCGGGCACTCCAGCCTGACCCTGTACATCCAGCTCTACCTGTCCGGGTACGGGCTGAGCCTGGAGGACCTCAAGCAGTACCGGTCGTGGGGCAGCGTCACTCCCGGGCACCCGGAGCACGGGCTGACGGCCGGGGTGGAGACGACGACCGGCCCGCTCGGCCAGGGCCTCGCGAACGCCGTGGGCATGGCCATGGCCGCCCGGCGCGAGCGCGGCCTGTTCGACCCCGACGCGAAGCCGGGCGCCAGCCCATTCGACCACCACGTGTACGTGATCGCCTCGGACGGCGACATCGAGGAGGGCATCACCCACGAGGCGTCCTCCCTGGCCGCCCACCAGGAGCTCGGCAACCTGATCCTGATCTACGACGACAACCACATCTCCATCGAGGACGACACCCTGATCGCCAAGTCTGAGGACGTCGCGGCGCGGTATGCGGCCTACGGGTGGCACGTGCAGCACGTCGACTGGCGGCACGAGGACGGCAGCTACACCGAGGACGTCCAGGCCCTCTACGACGCGCTGCTCGCGGCCAGGAGCGAGACCGGGCGGCCCTCGATGATCAAGCTGCGCACGATCATCGGCTGGCCGGCCCCGCACAAGCAGAACACCGGCGCGGCGCACGGCTCGGCCCTGGGCGCCGAGGAGGTCGCGGAGACCAAGAAGATCATCGGCTTCGACCCGGCGATCTCCTTCCCCGAGGCCCCCGACCTGGTCGCGCACGCGCGCGGCGTCATCGAGCGCGGCAAGGCGGCCCGCGCCCAGTGGGACGACACCTTCGCGGCGTGGGCCAAGGCCAACGGCACCCGCAAGGAACTGTTCGACCGGCTGGCCAAGCGCGAGCTGCCCGCCGGCTGGGAGGAGGCCCTGCCCACCTTCCCGCCCAGCCAGAAGGGCATGGCCACCCGGAAGGCGTCCGGGGAGGTGCTGAACGCGATCGGCCCGTTGCTTCCGGAACTGTGGGGCGGAATCCGCCGACCTGGCCGAAAGCAACCTCACTACGATCAAGCGGCGAGCCGTCCTTCATCCCGCGCGACCACCAGACGAAGATGTTCCCCGGGAACGAGTACGGCCGCACGCTGCACTTCGGCATCCGTGAGCACGCCATGGGCGCGATCCTCAACGGAATCACGCTGCACGGGGGAACCCGGCCGTACGGCGGCACGTTCCTGATCTTCAGCGACTACATGCGGCCCGCGGTAAGGCTCGCGGCGCTGATGAAGCTGCCGGTGACGTACGTCTGGACGCACGACTCCATCGGGCTCGGCGAGGACGGCCCGACGCACCAGCCGGTGGAGCACCTGTGGGCGCTGCGCGCCATCCCGAACCTGGAGGTCGTCCGGCCCGGCGACGCGAACGAGACAGCCGTGGCGTGGCGGACCATCCTGGAGCGGGACAGCAACCCGTCGGCGCTGTGCCTGAGCAGGCAGAACCTGCCGGTACTGGAGCGCTCCGCGGGCCGCGCGGGCGCCGAGGGCCTGGCCAGCGCCGAGGGCACCGCCCGCGGCGGGTACGTGCTGGCCGAGGCGAACGGCGATCTGCAGGTGATCCTCATCGCCACCGGCAGTGAGGTGCAGATCGCCCTGGCGGCCCGGGACGAGCTGCAGGCCGAGGGGACGCCGACCCGTGTGGTGTCCATGCCCTGCGTGGAATGGTTCGCCGGGCAGCAAGCCTCCTACCGGGAAGAGGTTCTGCCGAGCCGGATCCGGGCACGGGTCTCGGTGGAAGCGGGTGTCACGCTGGGCTGGCGGGAGTACGTCGGTGATCTCGGTGAGTCCGTCGGAGTGGAGCATTTCGGTGCCTCCGCCGCGTACCAGCGGCTGTACGCCGAGTTCGGGCTCACGTCGGAGCGGGTCGCCGCCGTGGCGCGGACCGCTCTGCAGCGGGCCAGCGCTCCGTGAGGGTGAACGACATCGCCTCCTGAGGGTGAAGACAAGGGCCTCAGCAGGATGACCGGCATAAGGGAAGGAACCAAAGGTCATGACCTCCCAGTCAGAAGACGTTCTCGCTCAGCTGACCGCCCTGGGGGTGGCGGTATGGCTGGATGACATCAGCCGTGACCGGCTCCGCACGGGGAACCTGGAACAGCTCATCCGCGACGACCACGTCATCGGCGTGACGTCGAATCCGACGATCTTCGCGGCCGCGCTGAGCAAGGGGTCGGCCTACGACGGTCAGTCCCACGACCTGGCGATCCGCAAGGTGCCGGTCGAAGAGGCGGTCCGCGCCATCACCACCTACGACATCCGCTGGGCGTGTGACGTGTTTCATCACGTCTACCAGGAGAGCGGCGGCCAGGACGGCCGGGTCTCCCTGGAAGTGGACCCGCGGCTGGCCAACGAGACCGAGCCGACGATCGCCGAGGCGCGTGCGCTGTGGTGGATGGTCGACCGGCCGAACCTGTTCATCAAGATCCCGGCCACGCTGGAGGGGCTGCCTGCCATCACGCAGGCGATCTCCGAGGGCATCAGCGTCAACGTGACCCTGATCTTCTCGCTGGAGCGCTACAACGCGGTCATCGACGCCTACATGGCCGGTCTGGAGAAGGCCGCCGAAGCCGGCCGCGACCTGTCCGGCATCGCGTCGGTCGCCTCGTTCTTCGTCAGCCGGGTGGACACCGAGGTTGACAAGCGGCTGGACAAGATCGGCACGGACGAGGCGAAGGCCCTGCGCGGCAAGGCCGCCATCGCCAACGCGCGGCTGGCCTACGAGCTGTTCGACAAGCGGATCGCGACGCCTCGGTGGGCGGCGCTGCGGGCCAAGGGCGCGCGGGTGCAGCGGCCACTGTGGGCCTCGACCAGCACGAAGGACCCGTCGTTCCCCGACACCATGTACGTGGTGGAGCTGGTGGCGCCGGACACCGTCAACACGATGCCGGAGGCGACCATCCACGCCGATGGCCGACCACGGCCAGCTGCGCGGGGACACGATCCACGGCACCTACGACGAGTCCCGGAAGGTCATCGCTGACCTGGAGAATCTGGGCATCTCCTACGACGACGTGGTCAGGGTGCTGGAAGATGAGGGAGTGGCGAAGTTCGCCGCGTCCTGGAACGAGCTCATCGAGACGGTCAAGGGCCAGCTCGCGGAACAGTGATCAGCGCTTGACAGCGGACGCCGGCGGGCCACCGCCCGCCGGCCGCCCGGCGCCACGATAGCGAGGGAACGGGAGAATCGTGACCGAGTCAGTGACGTCAGGCCAGGTCGCGCGCGGGCCCGCGCCGGCCAGTCCCGCGGCCCTGCTGGACCTGCAGGTGCAGGAGAACCCGCTGCGGGATCCGCGGGACCGGCGCATTCCCCGGGTGGCCGGCCCGTGTGTGCTGGTCATGTTCGGCGTGACCGGCGACCTGGCGCGCAAGAAGCTGCTGCCCGCGATCTACGACCTGGCCAACCGCGGGCTGCTCCCGCCGGGGTTCTCCCTGGTCGGCTTCGCCCGGCGGGACTGGGAGGACGAGGACTTCGCCCAGCTCACCTACGAGGCGGTCAAGGAGCACGCGCGGACGCCGTTCCGCGACACGGTCTGGCAGCAGGTCAGCGAGGGCATCCGGTTCGTCCAGGGTGAGTTCGACGACGACGAGGCCTTCGACGGCCTGGCCGAGACCGTCCGCGCCCTGGACGCCGAGCGGAGCACGGCCGGGAACTACGCGTTCTACCTGTCGATCCCGCCCAGGGCGTTCCCGATCGTGGTGCAGCAGCTCAAGCGCTCCGGGCTGTCCGATCCGGACAGCTACACGCCGCCCGAAGGCCAGCAGGCGGCGTGGGCGGGCCGCCGCCCGTGGCGCCGGGTCGTCATCGAGAAGCCGTTCGGCCATGACCTGAAGAGCGCCCGGGAGCTGAACGACATCCTGGCCGAGGTCTTCCCGCCCGAGTCGGTGTTCCGCATCGACCACTACCTGGGCAAGGAGACCGTCCAGAACATCCTGGCGCTGCGCTTCGCCAACGAAATGTACGAGCCGATCTGGAACCGCGGGTACGTCGACCACATCCAGATCACGATGGCCGAGGACATCGGCATCGGCGGCCGGGCGGGCTACTACGACGGGATCGGCGCCGCCCGCGACGTGATCCAGAACCACCTGCTGCAGTTGCTGGCACTGACCGCGATGGAGGAGCCGGTCGCCTTCGACGCCGACTCGCTGCGCGCGGAAAAGGAGAAGGTGCTGTCGGCTGTCCGGCTGCCGCAGGACCTGGCCACCGGCACCGCGCGCGGCCAGTACACCGCGGGCTGGCAGGGCGGCCACGAGGTGCGCGGGTACCTGGAGGAAGACGGGATCCCCCCGGACTCCCGGACCGAGACCTACGCCGCGGTGCGGCTGGGGGTGGGCACCCGGCGGTGGGCCGGCGTCCCGTTCTACCTGCGGACCGGCAAACGGCTGCCGCGCCGGATGACGGAGATCGCGCTGATCTTCCAGCGCGCGCCGCACCTGCCGTTCTCCGCGACCGACACCCAGGAACTCGGGCAGAACGCGCTGGTGATCCGGGTGCAGCCGGACGAGGGCATAACGGTGCGGTTCGGCTCCAAGGTGCCCGGCTCGGCCATGGAAGTCCGCGACGTGAACATGGACTTCGCCTACGGGGAATCCTTCACCGAGTCCAGCCCCGAGGCGTACGAACGGCTGCTGCTCGACGTGCTCATCGGCGACCCGCCGCTGTTCCCCCGGCAGGAGGAGGTCGAGCTGTCGTGGCGCATCCTCGATCCGATCGAGGACTTCTGGGCCGAGTACACCAAGCCTGATCCGTACCTGGCGGGCACCTCCGGGCCGGCCTCCGCGGACACGCTGATGGCCCGCGACGGCCGTGCCTGGCGACGGCTCTAGCCGCCGGCCGGCCGGACGAGAGCCGGCCGGATCCGGGCCGACAAGAGGGGTACGACAATGACGATCGACCTGACCGACACCAGCGCGGGCGCGATCTACGAGGCGCTGACCGAGGCGCGGCGCCGTCTCGGCGGCGCCGCGCTGGGCATGGTGCTCACGCTGATCGTGGAGACCAGCGAGGCCGCGCAGTACGACGCGATGCGCGCCGCGAACCAGGCCGCACGCGAGCACCCGTGCCGCGTGCTCGGTGTGATCACGCGCCGCCCGAACGCTGAGTCGCGGCTCGACGCGGAGATCCGGGTGGGCGAAACGGGCCCCGGTGAGACGATCTTGCTGCGGATGTACGGCCCGGTCGGGCAGCACGCCGACTCCGTGCTCGCGCCCCTGCTCGTGCCGGACGTGCCCGTGGTGACCTGGTGGCCCGGGCAGGTACCGGAGGTGCCCTCCCAGAGCCCGCTCGGGGCGCTGGCCCAGCGCCGGGTGACCGACTCCGCGTCCGGGGACGCAGGGCAGGGGTCGCTGGCTCTGACCGGGCTGGCCGAGGCGTACAAGCCCGGGGACACCGACTTCAGCTGGACCCGGCTCACCCCGTGGCGCACGCTGCTCGCGGCCACGTTCGACGTGCCGCACCCCCCGATCACGCGGGCGGAGGTGCTCGCCGAGCTGGACAACCCGAGCGGGGACGTCCTCGCGGCCTGGCTCTCGGTGCGGCTGGGCGTCCCGGTGCGGCGCGCCGTGTCCGGGGGCCCGGGCATCACCGACGTCCGGTTCGAGACGGAGAACGGCCAGATCGAGATCTCCCGCCACGACGGCCGGACCGCCACGCTGTCGAAGACCGGTGAGCCGGACCGGCGGGTCGCTCTGCACCGCCGGGACCAGGCCGAACTGCTCGCCGAGGAGCTGCGCCGGCTCGACCCCGACGACGTGTACGCGGAGTCGCTGGCCTGGCTGTTCAGCGACGCGCGGATCGACGACGAGCGGGAGGCCGACACGTTCACGCTGATCGGCGTGGCCACGTCCGCGTCCTTGGTCCGGACGGCGGAGCAGGAGGCGGACGAGCGCCTCGCGGATTCGGTGGAGAAGAACGCGCCGGAACCGGGCGTGGCCGACTCGGCCGCCACGGAAGCCATGGACACCAACGAAGGCGAGACGGGCGTGGAATCAGAGCAGGAGATCGCCGACCTATGAGCGCTCCGGAGGTCATCGTCCACCGGGACGCCCCGCTGCTGGCCAAGGCGGTCGCGGCGCGGCTGGTCACCCGGCTGGTGGACGCGGTCGCGGCCCGGGACACCGCCTCGCTGGTGCTCACCGGCGGGGGGATCGGCACCGCCGTGCTCACCGAGCTCGCGGCGATCCCGGCCCGGGACGCCGTGGACTGGCGGCACGTCGGCATCTGGTGGGGGGACGAGCGGTTCCTGCCGTCCGGGGACAAGGAACGGAACGAGACGGGGGCGCGTGCTGCCCTGCTCGATCACGTCGACGTCGATCCGGCGCGGGTCCACCCCATGCCGCCGTCCGACGGCCCGGACGGCGACAACCCGGAGGCGGCGGCGGCCCGCTACGCGGCGTGGCTCCGCGAGGCGGCCCGGCCGGAAGATCACGGCGTGGTGCCCTCGTTTGACGTCCTGCTGCTGGGCATCGGCCCCGAAGCCCACATCGCGTCGCTGTTCCCGGGGATGCCGGCGCTGTACGACGACCGGCCGGTGGTCGCGGTCCGGGGAGCGCCGAAACCCCCGCCGACGCGGCTGACGATGACGTTGCCCTCGATCAACTCGGCCCGGGAAATCTGGATCCTGGCCGCCGGGAACGGAGAAGGCCGGCGCGGTCGCGCTGGGCCTGTCCGACGCCGGCCCGGTGCAGGTCCCGGCCGCGGGCGCGCGGGGGCGGCAGCGCACGCTGTTCCTGCTCGACGCGGAGGCGGCCAGCCAGGTGCCGCCCGAGATCGGCCGCCCCGCCGCTCACTGAGCCCCCCGCCGCTCGCCAGATCTGCAGTGATGGAGCCGGGCCACGGCGGCTCCCAGAAACCCGGGCCGGTGATTCAGCCGGCCGCCGCGGTCTCGGCTTGGGCCTGGGCCGCCTTCCGTGCGGCGCGGGGCTCTCGCGACAGGGCCAGCCCGGCGGCGAGGCAGGCCACCGGCACGGCGGCGAGCACGTACCGGTAACTGAAGCCGGCCGTCATCGGCGGGAGGATGATGAGGAGCGCGGCGATGGCCCACGGCAGCAGGGCCAGGCCGCCCCACCGCCGCCAGCGCGCGACGATGCCCGCCGCGCCGAGCAGCAGGATGGCCCCCAGCATCGTGCCCCTGAGGTAGAAGACCTTCTGGTAAGCCTGGATGAAGCTGGAGAACGGTTTGGTCACCGCGGGCTGGCCCAGGCTCGGGCCGGCGTAACGCAGCAGCGCGGACTTGACCTGCGGGTAGTACATCACCCACCACAGCGTCTTATCGGCCGTCACCGGCGTCACCACCGGCTCGAACTGGAACGACGGCCCGGAGCCGGTCAGGTCCGACTGGCTGCGGTCCCAGGTGAACGTGTGCGCGGTGTCCTTGAAGACGGCCCTGGCGTACGCCAGCGGCTCGGACTCGATCGCGGCCCGGGCGAATTTGCCCGCCATGCTGTCGGCCGCCGGCGAGAACTGGTTCCCCTTGCTCACCTTGTACAGCGGCGTGCTGACCGACCACAGGTATTCCTGCGAGCCGGGCCGCTGCGCGGGCGGCGTGGGGTCACACAGGACCTTCAGGCTGGCGGGCAGGGTTATCTGGGAACATTTGGCGAAGGTGCTCACCCGGCTGTAGAGGAAGGTGCCGCTGGAGGTGTCCAGGGCGTACTGCCCGTAAAAGCCGTGGAACCAGACCATGTAGCCGGCGATCGGCAGCACGCCCGCCACCAGCAGCACCGCCGTCCGCTTCCAGTCCACCCGCCGCAGCAGCAGGCCGACGACGAGGACGACCAGCAGTGGCTCCCCCACCGTCCGGACGACACTCGCATAGCCGATCATCAGTCCCGCGACCGCGCACAGCAGGAACGGCGGGTGATCGGACCAGCACAGCGCGGCGAGGGCCACGGTGACAAGGAAGATGAACAGCACATCGGACATGACCACGTGCTCGATCTGCATCTCGAACACGTCGAACAGCACAGGCAGGGCGGGCAGTGTCGCGCCCCACCACGGCAGCCCGCGCCGCCGCAATACCGCGTAGATGGCGGCGCCCATGGCCAGGCCCATGAGGGCCTGCAGCGCGGCGATCAGGGTGATGCTGTGGAAGGGCAGCAGAAGATAGAGGAAGAGCGGATATCCATCCGAACGGACGACATCGGGGCTCTTCGCCACCGCATCGGTGATGTAGCTGTACGAGTCGCTGTACCACAGGGCCGGCGGGTAGCCCAGCATGACGACCACGCGCAGCGCCGCGGCGAGGGTGATCACGATGCCGAACTGCCAGTGGGCGCTCAGCAGGCGGCTGACCCTGCGGGGGGCCCGTTCGGTGGCAGCCGTCTGTCCCGCCGTATCCGGGGAGGCCCCCGGGCTGGCCGGCGCGGCACCGGGGGGTTCTGGGGGCGCTGCCCGTGCATCCTGAGAAGCCGTGTCCGCCGACGTGCCCGCGCCGCCCGCGCGTTCGCCTGCAGCGGTTACATCAGCCAACAGGTCTCCCGAGTTCCTCGCTACTGTGTTACGCGCGCCGGGACGCACAACGCCGGCGTACCGGACTCCGTCCCGCAGGCCCCGGGGCAATGCCAGGCCCAAATCTCGACGTTACTAGATTTGACGGCCGGTGACCGCCGCAGTTCGATTTTCGGGGACTGCCCAGCAGAACCGGTGCATTTGCCCCGGCGCGGCGCTAGATGATGTCGTCCGCGCGCCGGCCATGCCCGGGCCCCTGGCCGGGATCCCGGTCCTTCGGCGGGTGCCTGCGGCGCCAGCCGACCATCCGCACCGACAGCAGGCACAGCAGCACGATGGGGATGATCACGGCGGACGTGTGCGCGGCGGCCGCGACGACCAGCCAGACCAGGGCGATCGGCAGCAGCGGGATAAACGGCGGCCGCCGGGACCCGTACTGCAACGGCACGTCGGCCACTGGCTTGGGCGCCGGCATCCGCAGGTCGGCGCCCAGGGTGGGCTCGGCGGGCAGATCGGACGTCAGCTCACGCAGGTCGCCCCAGGTCCTGGCCGCGTACGCGGCGGTCGTCCGCTCATCGAACTCGTCCAGGTTCAGGCGGCCCGCGGTGTACGCATCCCGGAGCACCTCTACCGCGCTTTCCCGGTCGTGGTCGGAAGCGCGAATCCCACCGTCTGGTGTCATATAAGGGCCTTCCCGTTGCCTAGCCCTGATAACAGTTTGAGCATACCCGCTGGGCCAGGACGCGTCAGCGCGCGCCGGGCCGCCGGGCCGCCCAATGGCCGCGGCTGGCCGTCCCCGGTCCGCGTCCCGGTCCGCGTCCCGGCCCGCGCCCTGGCCCGCGCGGCGGCCGAGGCCGCTCCCTGGTGGCGTTTTCGCCGGTTTGGCTAGGATCGCGCCCATGCCACCCCTTGCGCGGTTCCGCGCCTCCGAGGGACATCTCGTTATCTGCGGCGACGACAAGCTCGCCCACCGCCTGGCCCAGGAACTTACCACCCGGTACCGCGAGCGGGTGACGGTCATCCTGCCGTCGGCGCGCCGCGGTCACGGGCCGGACATCGACCGGCTGCCCGGCGTCCGGATCATCGTACGGGACGAGCTGACCAGCCAGGCGTTCACCGACGCCCAGATCACCTCCGCCCGCGCCCTGGCCCTGCTCCGCAAGGACGACGTGGGCAACTTTCACGCCGCGCTGCGCGCGCGGGAGCTCAACCCCGGCATCCGGCTGGTACTGGCGGTCTTCAGCCCCGGCCTCGGCGACCAGGTGCGGGCGTTCTTCCCGGACTGCGCGGTCCTGGAGGGCACGGCGATGTCCGCGCCCTCCTTCGCCGCGGCCGCTTTAGGAGAGCCCGCCCCGAGCCACGTCCGCGTGTCCGGGCGCACCCTGTACGTGGCGCGGCGCGAGGACGCCGACCCGGACCAGGTGCTCTGCGGGCTGGCCGCGTCCACCGGTTCCGGCGCGCCCCGGCTGCTGCCCCGGGATGAGCAGAACGCCGATCTGGTCCTGGCCGTCGCCACCGGCCCCCGGCGCGACCCGCTGGCCCGCCTGCGCAATCCGCTGCAGGCCGCGGCACGGATGGCGCGCGGCCTCATCTGGCACCGGCTCGGCCTGGGGTTCGCTTGCTTGTTCGCCGTGCTCGTGGCCGGTTTCGCCCTGCTGGTGACGAGCGCGGGGTACGCGTGGCCGACCGCGCTCTACCTGACGATGCTGGACGCGGCCCGCGCGGCCCTCACCAACCCGGCGCTCGGCGGCCCCGAGAAGGTCGCGCAGACCCTGCTCACATTCGACGGTATGGTGTTCGTGCCGTTCGTGACGGCCCTGGTGGTCGGGGCCCGGCTGACCGGCTCGATCCGGGAGAAGCGCCCCTCGGCCAGCGGGCACGTGATCGTGGTCGGGCTCGGGCGGGTCGGCATGCGGGTGGTGGGCCAGCTCCATGACCTGGGCATCGGGGTGGTGGCCATCGACCGCGACCCGCAGGCGGCCGGGGTGGCGTTCGCCCGCCGTCTCGGTGTGCACGTCCTCGTCGGGGAAATCCACCGCGAGGAGACGCTGCGGGCGGCGAATCTCCGGACCAGCATCGCCCTGGTCTCGGTGACCAGCAGCGACGAGGTCAACCTCGAGGCGGCCCTGCACGCGCGGGCGCTCCGATCCGACCTGCGGATCGTGCTGCGGCTGTACGACGACGACCTGGCCGGGCGGGTACAGAAGATGATCGGCAACACCGTGTCACGCAGCGTCTCCTACCTGGCGGCCCCGGCGTTCGCCGCCGCCATGCTGGAGCACCAGGTGCTGCGGACCATCCCGGTCGGGCGGCACGTCCTGCTCGTCGCGGACGTCCACGTGGAGGCCGGCACCGAGCTGGCCGGGAAGCCGGTCCACCAGGCAGAGCGTCCCGGTGAGACACACGTGCTGGCCGTGCGGCGCCGGGGTACGGACCTGTTCGACTGGTCGCTGACCCGGAATTACCAGCTGACACCGCAGGACCGGCTGCTCGTCCTGGCCACCCGGGCCGGGCTGGGCCAGATGCTGGCCGAAAACCGGAAGCCCGCTGCGTTAACCGCTTAATGACGTTAACCGCGTATCGACGGGACCAACCGCTTAACGACGCCACGGAAACACCAGACCTGGGTATACCGAACCGGGGTCCGGAGCGTTACCCTCAGGGCAGGTCACATGTGGTTCTCTTGTTCCGCAAGTGATCGTTCAAGGAACGCGGCACGGCTGTTCGCGTTCGGCGTGAGCAAGACGTGCCTTCCTTCACAGGAGGATCACCGTGAGCGTCAACGACGATCGCATCACCGGGGCGGGTGAGCGCGCGACGCCGGCCCCAGCCACGTCCGCCGCGTCACCTATTGCCGACCCAGCGCCCCTCGGCGCGGCCGCATTCGCCCTCACCACATTTCTGCTGTCCGCGGCCAACGCGGGCTGGATGACCAAAGCGACGGGAGATGCCTGGCTGGGGTACGCCCTGGCCTACGGCGGCGTCGTGCAGTTGCTGGCCGGCATGTGGGAATTCCGCAACAAGAATGTCTTCGGCACCACCTTGTTCGGCAGCTACGGCGGCTTCTGGATCGGCCTCGGTCTGTATGTCCTTCTGGTCGCGCGTAACGCGCCTGCGAGTCCTCTACTCAAGGCTGCTTTCCTGGCGCAAGTCCCCAAGGACCTCGGCTGGATCCTGCTCGGGTTCGCCATCTTCAACACCTACATGCTGCTGATCAGCGCCCAGGTCAACCTGGCCCTCTTCTCGACGCTGCTCCTCCTGGAGGCCACCGAGATCCTCCTGTTCGCCGGCAACTTCACGGGCAGCACGGGGACCATCAAGGCCGGCGGTTACGTCGGCATCGCCACCGCGCTGTTCGCCTGGTACCTCTCGGCGGCCGGGGTGACCAATGGCCTTGGGGGCCGGATCAAAATGCCGGTCGGCAGGCCGCTCATCAGCTAGCCCGTTCAGCTCGTAGCCCGTTCAGCTCGTGGCCCGTTCAGCTCGTAGCCCGTTCAGCTCGTAGCCCGTTCAGCTCGTAGCCCGTTCAGCTCGTAGCCCGTTCAGCTCGTAGCCCGTTCAGTTTGGCGACCGGTCCCGGAGGCACAGATCCCCCGGGACCGGTTCGCATTTCCGGGGCCTGGCTCGCTGCACCCTTCCCCTGGCGTGCCGATACCGTAGGCGAAAAGTCTCGGCTCCTCCCGGCGTGCCGATACCGTAGGCGAAGAGTCTCGGCTCCTCCCGGCGCGCCGATACCGTAGGCGAAAAGCCCCGGCGCCGCGGCACGAAGGAGGGAGCAGGGGGTGGATCAGGAGGAGCAGCGGGCGCACGAAGTCAAGGAGCTAAGTGCCCAGGTGGCCCGGGTCAAGGAGAAGACCGCCCAGGTCAAAGAGAAGACCCGGCCGTGGAAAGAGACGATCGCGCTCATATTCGCGATCGCCGCCGCCTCGGTGTCGCGCAACGCGGCGCCGATCTTCGCGAAGTTGTCGATAGAGCCGTGGGCCGCCCACCTCATCGGGTACGCGCTGGCTGTCGTCTTCTTCGGGCTGGCGACCGTCGCGGTGTTCGGCATCTCGGCCAAGACGCGGGCCTTCTTCGAGCCCAGGATCGGGTCGGCGCACGCGGCGGTGATCCGCTACGCGCTGCTGCTCGCGGGCCTGGTCGTCATCCTGATCATCACGCTGCAGCTTTTCAACGTCCCCGTCGGCCAGCTCGTGGTCGGGACCGCGCTCACCAGCGTGCTGATCGGGATCGCGGCCCAGCAGTCGCTGTCCAACGTCTTCGCCGGGATGGTCCTGCTGCTGTCCCGGCCCTTCCGGGTCGGCGACCCCATCCAGCTCCGTGCGGGCGCACTCGGCGGCCAGCTCCAGGGCGTCGTCACCGAGATCGGCATCACCTATATCCGGCTGGACACCGGTGACACCGTCATGAACGTGCCGAACTCCCAGGTACTGGCCGCGGCGGTCGGCCCCGTCCCCCGGCCCGCCGAGAAACCCGCGCCACCGCCCGTCCCAGAGGTTGAAAACCCGGCCACCCGCCCCCCCGGCACCGGCGCCCACGCCTGACACACGCCGCGGTCAGCGGCGCCCCGCTGGTGTCCTGTGCCGTTAATTCGCGGGCTTCCCTGCACCGATCGGCGCGGGGTGGTTACCGGCACGCTGGAAGGCGGCCTTGATGACTTCTATTGCCGTGGCACGGTCCTGCCAGCCGCGAACGTCGGTGTCCTTCCCCGGCTCCAGTTCCTTGTAGATGTCGAAGAAATGCCCGATCTCGGCGGTCACATGCGGGGGGACGTCGCTCAGGTCCTGCAGCCCGGCGTACCGGGGGTCGTGGGCCGGAACGGTGAGTACTTTGGCGTCCGGGCCGTGCTCGTCATGCATCCAGAACACGCCGATGGGGCGGGCGGTTACCAGGCAGCCGGGAAAGGTCGGTTCTTCTAGCATCACCATCGCGTCCAGCGGGTCGCCGTCCTCGGCCAGCGTCTCCGGGATGAAGCCGTAGTCGTGCGGATAGCGGGTTGAGGTGAACAGCATCCGGTCCAGCCGGATCCGGCCGGTCTCGTGATCCATCTCGTACTTGTTCCGTGAGCCTTGCGGGATCTCGACGATCACCTCAACGTCCACCATGCCTCCTCAGCTGGCCAAACTTCGCGTTACCAATCAGGATGCGGTTCCTGGTGATCACATCGATGTGCACAGGTGCCTCCACCGGTTGCCCATCCGGTAGAAGCCATCAGCCACTGCGGCGGTTAAGGCGGGCTTCATCGCCTGAGCAGGATTTTACCCCGGAAATGATGAGGAGATCAGGCGGGCAGAGCCGCCGTTATTTCGCCTGAAAAGGCGGGGTGCGCGCAAAATACGAGCCGCGGGTTGCGCTGGCCGCAGCGGAGCGTCACAGTTGAGTCAGGCGATGAGGTTCGCCAAAACCGCAGCCGCCCGTTCCGGTCGAGCTGCTGCTGACGGCCTCTACTGCGTGTCTCCCAGACGTGGCGAGGAGACCCCATCGTGTTCACCACCATGCCCGCCCGGGCCGGCGAGATCATCCGGCCGACGGGCCTGCACGCCCTCGGCATGGTGGGCAGGCCGGTCGCTGAGGTACATTCCGATCCGGTCAGTTTTGTGCGGCTGGCGGCGGGCCGGCCCGGGCACCAGCCTGTGACCGCCGGAGATGGCGGAACGGCGGCTGAATTGCTCGCCAGTCGTGTTGTGTCGTGCCCACCGCTGCGCAGAGCACCGCCTGCGTGATCCCCGGGGCTCAGGCCAGTGCGGTGACCGCGGCGATCACGGCGATAAGCGCGATGAGCATGTACAGCAGGTAGGCATCAAGACGGCCGGACTGAAGCCGTTTCGTCGCTGCGACGATCACCGCGACGAGTCGGAACGCGGGACGGTACAGGTAGGTTTCCACGACCTCGATCACGTCAGAGGTGTAGCCGAGATGCGGTCCCCCGGCAGCCGTACCCGGCTCCTCCGTCAGCACCCGCACCTCGGACCGGGTGTGCAGGACATTGGCGAGCACCCGGCGGGTCGGATTGGCGTAGCCGAACGCGGTATAGGAATCCGGCCCCTCGACGCCGATCGTCGCCGAACGCCACGCGGGAACCCGTCGCACCCGCAGCATCCGCCGACCGGACACGGCCCAGGTGAAGAGCCCTACCAGCGCGACGAGCGTGGGGATATCAATCCACAGCCAGGACGGTGACAGGATCGAAAAGCCGGCGAACACCGGCTGCAGGACCCACGGGGATTTCAGCGCCCCCAGCGTGACAGCGCCCGGCACGACGGGCGACAGCCCGGCCGCGATGACCCGGATCTCCAGCGGGGTCACCGCGGCGAGCGCCAGCGGGCACGCGGCGAGCACGGCGACCGCCGCCTGCCCGGCCCAGCCGTAGTCGCGGCGGCGGGCGTCGCCGGAAGGCCCCGCCGGCCGCCCCGGCCGAGGACCACGAGCCCGACCAGGCGGACGAACGTGACCCCGGCGAAACCCACAGTCAGCGCGACCGCGGCCCCGGCCAGCGCGAGCACCAGCCGGTAACCGAGCCCGGGCACCCGGAACTGCTGCATCAGCGATTCGAGCAGGAACCACTCCGATACGAACCCCGCGGTCGGTGGCAGTCCGGCCAGGGTCAGCGAGCCAATGGCCAGTCCCGTGCCGCTGCACGGCGCCCGCCGCCCCATGCCGCTGAGCATCTCCAGGTCGTCGCCGCCCGCCACCGCCTCGAGGCCGGCGCTGGACGTGAACAGCAGCGACTTGGCCGCGGTGTGCGCGATCATCTGCAAGGTGGCGGCCAGCAGGCCCGCCGCGACCAGCCGCTCGTCCCGTACAGCCGCGCCGGTCAGGGCAACGCCGAAGCCGACGATGATGAGGCCGCTGTTCTCCACGCTGGAATAGGCGATGACCCGTGGCAGCCGGTTCTGCACGGCGGCGTGGGCGATGCCGAGCAGCGCGGTGAACCCGCCCAGCACGAGCAGCACGCCAGCCAGCCAGCCAGGCGGGTGCCCCAGCAGGGCATACGTCCGCCACATCCCGTAGAACGCGACGTTGATGCAGACTCCGGCCATGACCGCCCGGGCCGGTCCGGGCGCGGCGGCGTAACCGCGCGGCAGCCACACCTGGAACGGCACCAGCGCCGGCCTTGACCGCGAACCCGCCGAGCAGCAGCACCAGCGCGGTGGTCCGGGCCGCGCCGCCGGGCACATGGGCGAACGAGGCCAGCGCGATCGAGTGCGATTCGCTGGCCAGCAGCAGCAGCCCGGCCAGCAGTGCGGCCCCGCTGATCTGGCCGAACGCGAGCGTGATCTGCGCCGCCCCCGCCCGGCCCGCGCGGCCGCGCTCGAACCCGGCGAGCAGGTAGAACGCGACGGTCAGAGCCTCCCATCCGAACAGCGCGGTGAACGCGTCGGTGGCCGTCACGAACACCGCGACCGAGCCAACCGCGAGCGCGTAGCTGGCGCCCAGGCCCCTCCGGCCGACTGCGCCGGGCCGTGCCGCCCAGCTGGCGAACGCGACCGAGACGGGCACGGCGGCGCCGAGCGCCATGACGAGGAACATCCCGGACAGCCGGTCGGCGGACAGCCCGAGCGCCTGCTGCCCGGGAAGGACCTGGCCGAGCAGCGGGCCGGTGCCCAGGCGGACCGTGTGCCCGGCGAGCGCGGCTCCCCCGGCCGCGGCCAGGCATCCGCAGCCGGTGGCGCCGAGCAGGTACGGCAGCCCGCTCACGCGCCCCCGCCCAGGGCGCGGCACACCGAGCAGGTCTGCCGCCCCGGCGACGGCCAGCAGGATCAGCCCGGCTCCGAATAGCCAGCTCACCGCGTCCCCTTCCGGTTGCTGCCGAGCGGCCCACGGCGATCAGCAGGGCATTGAGGATGCCGAACGGAGACGGCGGAGACCCTGGCACCCACACGTCCACCTGGACGCTGGCCGACACCCCGCCCGTGGTGACGTCGCTCTCGCGCAGCAGCCCGCCGCTGACCGCGTCGGTTCCGGCGGCGATGACGACCTCGGGGATCGGGCATCGCTTCATACGTGGCCCGCAGCGGCCCGGCCATCCCGGCCGCGCCCGCGCCGGTGACCAGCAGAATGTCCGCGTGGCGCGGGCTGGCGGTGAAGAAGACGCCGAGCCGGTGAACGTCGTAGACGGGGCCGAGCAGCGCGAGGACCTCCCATTCCTCGCTGCCGTCCGATCCGGCGTCGACGTGGCGCATGTGCACGCTGCGGCGCAGCGCCGACGGTGCGCTCGCGCAGGCGCGCGCGGACCGCTTCGACCGCCGCATCGGTTTCCGTGACCTCCGGGACGACGAGCCCGTCCCGGGTCAGCGCGGCGGCACCGGGCCCGGTCGCGCCCGCAGACCAGGCGAACACGTCGGGACGGGCGTCGACGCACCGGCCGCAGAGGATGCACCGGCCCTGGTCGAGCCGCACGGCACCGGGCTGGCCGGTGACGGAGATGGCGCCGGTCGGGCACAGCTCACCGAGCCCGGCGGTGCCGGCCGCGTACGGGTCATGCACGGTCGCCGGGCCGCGCCAGCCGTCCGCGTAGCCGTCGGGCCGCTTCGGCCACCGGGTGGTGACCACGCCGTCACGCAGTCCCCGCAGCACCCACAGGCTCATGCCGCCCCGCCTTCCGGTGTGGGCCGGGCCCGTCACAGCGCCACACCCGCGACCGACAGGCCGAAGCTCGCCTCGATGAACGGGAAATCGGTGAGGATGTCCCCGGCGAACACCTCGTGCATGAGCACCAGGTTGTGGAAGGACGCCGACCGGGGATGGCAGCGGCTGATCCGGCCATCCTCCAGCGTCACGTCGTAGAGCACCTCGCCCTGCGGCGCCTCGGCCCACCCGGCCGCCCGCCCGGCGATCGGCTCACACGCGGCTGCCGCTGGCCCGGCGCTGCCGTCCAGCCCGGCCAGCTCGTCGGCGACCTGGCGCAGCAGGTGGAAGGACGCAGCGACCTCATCCCAGCGCACCGCCAGCCGGGCCAGCGCATCCCCCGCCTCATGCGCGCGGCCGGGCAGCATCCCGAGCGACGGATAGGCATCATAGGGCCGCTCGACCCGCGCGTCGTCGGAGAACCCGGAGGCTTTCCCGATCGGGCCCAGTGCCCCATGCTCCCGCGCCCGCGCCGGGGGCAGCGGGCCGGTGGTGCGCAGCCGGTCCAGGAAGGAGGAGGTGGCCATCACCGAGTCGGCGTCCGCCATGACGGCCTTCTCCTGCTGGCCGAGCTCGGCCAGCAGGGCGTCGGGGCTGATCCGGGGCAGCGCGCTGACACCGCCGGGCACGACGACGCCCCGGCCGAACCGGCTGCCGCACAGCCCGCTGACCAGCCGTAGCACCCGCTCCTTGTGGACGGCGAACCGGGCCGCGGCCACCGCCAGGCCGGCCGCGTCGGCCAGCTTCGCGGCGACATCGACGTGGTTGGCGATCCGCTCCAGCTCTGCGTGCAGCACCCGTACCAGGCGGCCGATTCCGGCGGGGCGCATCCGGCGATGCGCTCGATCGCGTGGCAGTAGGCCAGCGTGTGCGCGACGGTGGCGATGCCCTCGGCCCGCTCGGCGAGCAGCACGCCATCGGCGGCGGTCATGCCCTCGAATCGCTTCTCGATGCCGCGGTGCTTGTAGAAGACGCGCATGTTCAGGTGCGGGACCGCCTCGCCCGGGGTTTCGACCAGGTACTCGATGGACTCCATCACCCCCGAGCGGACCGGGCCGTGCGAGATCGTGAACATCCCGTACCCGGCCACGTGCCGGGGCAGCGCGTGGTCTTCCGGCGAGCCGTGCAGCACCAGCGGCGCCAGCCGGGGATGCCCCAGCGGAACCACGCCGAACTGGTCGTGGATCACCCGCTCATACCAGAACGCCGCGCCCACCAGAGGGGTCAGCGCGGGATAGCTGGCCGCGCCAGGCGGCAGCGCCACCTCCATGGTGTCGATCCCGCCCCCGGCCGCCACCTGCGCGGACAGGACCAGCGCGGCCTCCGCGCCGGCGTGCTGGTGTGCGGGGGGCGGACGGCGGCGAACAGGCCGGCGAACCGGTCCCCGGCGGCGATCCGCGCGGCCAGTTTCTCCCACTGCTCCGTGACGTCGGCTTCGGTCGCCGGGAACCTCATGCGGCCCCCCCGAGCTGGGCCACAGCTCTCGAGATGAGCTGGGTCAGTTCGCCGGGCGGGTGCAATCCGAGGACGAGCAGCACCGCGATCCCCGCCAGCACCGGCACGACCATCCATGCACTGGGCTCACTGCGGGTGAGCGCCCGGCCCGTTCCTGTCCGCTCAAGCACCGTGACCCCCGCCGTACCGGCGGGCTCCGGTGAGCCATCGCCGGCCAGGCGCCGGTTGTCCCCCGGCGATGGAGGCGCGGCAGGCGCCGCGGGTCCTGCGGCCAGCGCCGCGCGTCCCCCGGCGGGCCGGCGCGACCTGAAGAGCATGCTGGTCGTAGCCGCGGTGAGGCCGGAGAACGCCACAGTGACGAGAACGATGAGGACCGCTGCCGCGGCATAACCAGTGTGAGCCGAAGCCCCCGGCGACGATCTGGAACTCGCTGCGGAAGATCCCGAACGGCGGCATCGCGGACAGCGCGAGCACCGCGAGCAGGAACAGCGGGCCGCTCCACGGCAGCAGGTCCAGCGCACCCCGCTGCGCGGAGATCTGCTTGCTGCCGAACTTGATCACCAGCACCCCAGCGCCCATGAACGCGTTCCCCTTGGCCGCCGCGTGCGCCAGCACGTGCAGCATCACCCCGGCCAGCGCGATCGGCGCGCCGAAGCTCACCCCGATGGCCAAGATGCCCATGTGCTCGATGCTGGAGTAGGCCAGCAGCCGTTTCAGATCCCGCTGATCCAGCAGATACAGCGCCGCCAGCAGCAGCGAGGCGACCCCGAAGGCCAGCAGCACCTCCCGCGGGAATGCACTGCCGAGCGTGGACGTGGCGATCTGGAAGTAACGCAGGATCGCGTAGAAGCTGACGGCGAGCAGCGATCCGGACAGCAGCGCGGAGACCGGTGTCGGCGCTTCGGAATGCGCGTCGGGTAGCCAGGTGTGCACCGGGAACAGGCCCACCTTCGTGCCATAACCCAGCACCGCCAGCATGAACGCGAAGCCGCACGGGCGTATGCGGGAGCCGGCCCGCCGACGGGCAGGATCGAATTCAGCGCGAGGTCATAATGCTGGCCGAGGACCTGCGCGCCGGCGAAGTAGGCGAAGATCGTGGCCAGCAGCGCCAGACCCAGCCCCGCCGAGGCGATGAGCACGTACTTCCAGGCCGCCTCCACGGCCGCCTCGCTGTTCTCCAGCGCAACCAGCAGCGCCGAGACCACGGTCGTCACCTCGACGGCGATCCACAGCAGCGCCAGGCTGTTCATCATCGGCGCGACCAGCATCGACCAGCCGAACACGTTGAACAGCGCGTAGAACCTGGCCGTATAGCGGCGCCCGGCGGCGGGTTCCTCGCCCTCGGTCTCCTTCCGCGACGTAACCGACCGAGTACACCGCCACCGCCGCGTACAGGAATCCGGTGGCCAGCATGAAGATGACGCTGATCGCATCGACCCGGACATAGGCGCCATAGCCGAGGGTGCGGTGAGCCGCCGCCGGTATCAGCGCGAGCACCAGGCCGAAACTGGCGATGCCCGAGTCATGGTGATCGCGGCCGCTCAGCCGCGCGGGGCCGCTCAGCGAAGCGATCGCCGCCGCGAACGGGACGACGACCAGGGCCAGAATGACGCCGAACATGCCCTACCCCCGCAGCTGGGTCAGGTCGGCCGTGGACAGCGACTCGGAGCGGGCATGGTGGGCGCGCATCAGCATCCCGAAGACCACCACGGCGACCAGCAGGTCGAACAGGAACGCCGTCTCCAGGATCAGCGGCAGCTCCGCCGCGACGACCAGCGCGGCCAGCGAGATCGCGTTCTCCAGCGAGAAGAACCCGATGGCCTGGGAGGCGACGTCGCGCCGGACGATCATCAGGCCGAACGAGACCAGCACCATCGCCGCCGGCGATGGCCAGCGCGGCCGCCGGGGCGCCCGGTGAGTGGATACCGAGCGCGCTGAAGCAGAAGAACCCGATCGCAGCCAGCGCGATCGAGCCCAGCACGGTGTTGGCCACGCCCAGGGTGTAGCTTCCGGCGACGCCCGGCGACTTCGTCGCGGCCCGTCCGGCCGAGCAGTCGGCGCACGACCAGCGGGACGGCCACCACCTTCAGCGCCGCCGACAGCGCCGGCCAGCGCGTACAGGTCCGGGCATTCCGCGGTCGGCGGCGATGACGATGGCCAGCACCGAGATCAGCGCGGATTGCGCGGCGTACAGGCGGATCTGGTCCCTGATCAGCGCCTGCCGCAGCATGCCGAACTCCAGCAGCAGCATGAGCGCCGCGATCACGTTGGCGGCGCCCTGGTAGACACCCGGCGCCTGGACGGGATCCATCACCCACCCCCCAGATACAGCGTGAACACGCCGAGCACGGCGAGCAGGAACGCCCCCGCCACGAATTCGGTGATCTTGAACAGTCTCAGCTTGGCGAACGAGTTGTCGATCACCACGACCACGGCAGCCGATCGCCGTGGCCTTCGCCAGCAGGGCCACGATGGCCAGCAGCACCGAACCGGCCTGCTGGGTGGAGCGCCAGCCCCCAGGGGGCGAGGAACACGTTGGCCAGGATCGTGTACAAGATGAGCTGCTTCAGCTCCGATCCCCACTTCAGCAGCGCGAAATACGGCCCGGAATGCTCGAACGGCCGCGCCTCGTCGATCATCCCGAACTCATTCGTCCCCGTGTGCGTCTCCACCGGGATCCGGGCGGTCTCGGCTCAGAATCACCATGAACAGCGCGGCGGAAGCGAGCAGATGCGCGGGCCGCACGATCTGCGCGGCCGACGACCTGACCGTCGCCGCCAGCGCGTACGGCAGATCGGTCCCGGTCAGCAACGCCACCGTGAACACGACGAACAGCACCACCGGCTCGGTGATCGCGGAGAACGTCTTCGCCCGGCTCGCGCCGAGCTGCGCGTACGGGCTGCCCGTTTCCAGTGCCGCCGTAGCGACCAGGAAACTGGCCAGCGCAGCATGAACCCGCCGCCCAGGATGTCGCCCATGTAGCCGAGCGGCAGCCCGTAGGTGGTCAGCACCGGGATCAGCAGCGGGACGGTCAGGTAGGCCGCCACCGCGACCACCGGGGCGGCCAGGAAGAACCAGCCCGCTCCCTGCGGGGCCAGCGCCTCCTTGCGGAACAGCTTCGCCAGATCGTAATAGGGCTGCAGCATGCGCGGCCCGGTCGCGGCCCTGCAGCCGCGCCTCGATCCGCGCGATCACGCCCGACACGCCGGGCGCGGCTACCGCGATCGTCAGGACCTGCAGCAGCTGGATGACCGGGATCGGGAGGGCCGCGCTCATCGCGCGGCCCCGGGATCATTACCGGGACGTTCGGCTGCGTTCCTCCATCGCTCTTGCCTCCTACACCCAGACGGCACACATGCGCGAACAGGGGTAGAGGCCATCAGCGCGGCCGACGCTGCGCGGTTATGGCGAGCCTCATCGCCAGGCGCCCATTGTCTGCTTAGGTGCTCCGCGGCCCGCAACCCGCCGCGTCGCGGCCTTGCCTTCACCGGCTCCGCCGGCCTGGCCCGTCGCGCGCGGGTGATTACGTGCCCGCCCGCGGGCGGGCCGCGGCTGCGGGCTCGGCGCCGAATATCTGCCGGTAGAGGTCGGGCCCGTAGCTGGTCGGCAGGGGCTCGCCCGCAGACAGCCGGAATGTCCGCTTCCCGTCGTCGCGCCGCTCGGGCCGCAGGAACAGCGCCGAAACCGCCTTTCGGCGTGGAAGCTGTGCGCCAGGTCGAAGAGGTGGGTGACAATGCAATACCGTACCTCGGCGAGCCGGGCGAGCAGTTCCCGGGCCTCCGCGGCCAGCCGGGTAAAATCCGCAGCGGCAACGTAACCGTTCAGGTATTCACGGAAACCGGTGAAACCGCGGGACCGGATGCCGGGCTGGCTCATCCGCTCGGCGAAGGACTTCGTGGCCCGGCAGTAAATATCCACCGCATCAAGAAACCAGCGCTCCCGATGATACCGGTAATGCAGCTTGCCGATCAGTGCCAGATACTTACGCATCTGGCTCAGGTCATGCGCATACCCGCCGACGGCACTGCGCACGTCCTGATCTTCGAGGTCACGCAGCACCTGATGCCGGTACTCAACAGCGGACACCGTAGGTAGCGGGGCCAGGAAATAAGGTGTGAGATTGTATTCGTCCCGGCCGAACGCTATGGAGGTCATGACCTGATCAAGATTCAGGTCGGTGAGGAAGGAGGGCGCTTCCCGCCTGTCCTCGTCCGCAAATTCTTCTGGCCGGTCAAAGAGGATGCTCTGAAAGGGCATTCTTCATCTGCTTCTACCGGTCTTACGCCCGGTAGAAGCCATCAGCCCGGGCGGCGGTTCAGGCGGGCTTCATCGCCTAGAGATTTATTTTACCGTGCCAGATCGGACAAGGGTAACCAGGCGCCCCCGAGAGCCCCATCTGGCTGGTGAGAACACTGAGGCGCTCAGTGATCTGTTTCCCGCGATGTCCCTACCAGCGGGTGCAGTTGCCCGCGCCGCCACTCGGTCTCCCCGAGTGCTGCCGCAGGAGTTGCCCTCCAGGGTTGCGCATCGCACCGCACCGGCCGAGAGTGGGGAGAGGCGATGAGGCTCGCCTGAACTGCGGAGCCCGGCGCCGCGTGCCCGACGTGCCCGACGTACCCGAGCGTCCGCTGATGGCCTCTACTAAGCGATCGCCCTCACGGCGAGGAGGCCCGCGATGCAATCCACCCAATCCACCCTGTACCTGCGGATCGTCATCTTAAGTATGGAGCCCGGCGCCTGGTGCGACTGGTGCGGCGTTCCGTCCGCGTCAACGGTCAGCTACGTGCTTGAATCCGCGACGGGCGGCGCCCCGGCGGCTCTGCGGATTCTCACCTATTGCGAGGCGTGCGAGGGCGCGTGATCTCACGGGCCCGCTCCCGGGGCGGTCCACAATCTCCAGAAGCCTGCGACCAAAGATCGCCAGACGACGGCGGTTACGGGACCTCCCTGCCACCGGAATCACCCACCCAGCCATGACAGGGACCGTTGGCGGTATCTCCGCGGACCAGGGGGGCCTCCGCCGTCCACCCACGGTATCGCGCATGGCGATCTGCGCGCGCGCGTTCCGCCGCGGAGCGGCGGTTCTTATCCCGCTGACCATCATCGCGGCGGCGTACGCGCCGCTAGTGTTCTTCGGCGGGTTCTGGGCTAGCCTGGTCGGCGCGTCGCTGTGGGGTTTGGGGATGGGAGTGCAGGAGTCGATCATCCCGGCCGCGGTCGCCCCGATGGTATCCTCCGACCGTCGCGCCTCTGCCTACGGGCTTTTCACCGGCATCTACGGCACCGCTTGGGTGGCCGGCAGCATCGTCATCGGCGCGTTGTTCAACGTTTCCCTCACTGCCGTTGTCGTGTTCTCGGTGGCCGCGGAGTTCGCCGGGATCCCGCTGATCCTGATGGTCCGCAAGAGGACGGCGACGTGAACGGGCTGACGGCCTATCGTGACAGACAGACGTACAGCCACGGTGGTCCCTTCTGGACCTCAGCCTGACGCCTGGTAGCACCAGCCCGATATCCAAATTTGCGAGACCGCAGCCTTTGGGCCGGCGTACGGGACTCCCTCCTCGCTTGCCGACACGCGCCAACCTCGATAACTGCCGCGTTCAGCCATTTCTGGATGGGCTGCAGGACTCGCTTACTTACCAGCGATGCGATGCTCGACGAACCTTCACATCCACCCGTGGTCGATAGCGTCGTAAAAATCTCGAGTGGCCGACAAGCTCACCCGGGCGACCACGCTTCCGATCTGCGATACTCGCGCCGAATGCTGGCTCGCTCGATGATGGTGGCCATCTGTGCGGCGTTGAAGGCTGGCATCGTGTGGGCGCGGATGTTTCCGGCCGATTCGAGCTCAAGTAGGGCCGCGACCCCTGTTTCCTCGTCGGGGAACTCGACGACTTGGACGATGTCGTACTCGCCGACGGTCCACAGCAGCTCGCGGACCGTGCCCCCGGCGCCCTTGACAAGCTCGGCGAAATTCTCCGCGCGCCTCGTAGTGTCGCGGAAGCCCTTGATGCCTTGCTCGGTCCAATTGATGAGACACACATAAGTCGTCATGTCATCCCCTAGCGATTCGACTGCTGGACCAATCGTGTCCGGTAACAAATCATTAGGTCAATCCGGGTCATTAGGTCAATCCAGGGCTCCGCGGCTAATCGGTGTTCTGGGCCGCGCCCGGGGGTGAATGGGCAGGTCAGATGCCTGCAGGGTGCTCAGAATTCAGAAATGGCCTAGATACACGCCCGTTAACGAATTTACTGGTGAATGGCAGTGTTGTGAGTGTTACTCAGTAAGTTCTAGTCCATGTACGTGCGGCCGACGCCGCGGCGGAACATGGACGGGGCCGGGGTCCGGTACCTGCGGCTGGCCCACAACGTGTGGGACCCGGCCGCGAGGCGGTCGAAGGTGCAGGCCATCTACAGCCGCTACCTGCGCAGGGCGACCATGACAGCAACGGCCTCATGCGCGGTAACGTGAGGAGAGGCGGAGGGGCTCGCCGGGAAACGCGCCAGTGCCAACGGTCCCTGCAGAGCAGCGTGCAGTGGCTGGAGCAGCACTGATGCAGGAAAACACCGAACCCGCCGACAGGATCCGGCTCTTCGGAATCGGCAGGGACGCGCGCATCGCCGCGATGCGGACGGCTGACGACCTGAGGTCTCGCGGTGTCGCGGCGGCCGCGCTGTTCAAGCCGCAGCTGGGCGGGTGGATCGTGCGGATTTACCCCGGCGGCATCAGGAAGCGAGCCTGACTATGCGGACGATGCCGCCAGGATCCTGCCTAGATCCATTCTGGAGGCCGCCGTGGCCAGGGTGAGCGAGGATGAGGTCATGCTGCTGTGGCGGGCACTGGTGGCGTTCCGGTCGGGCCGGCGTCTGCCTGCCAGGCGAAGGGAGAGCCGCCGCGCAGCCCGTGCCCGCTCTATGATCAGTGTCCGCGCTAGGGCCCAGATGATTACTACGCGGTCATGGAGGAAACCCCGGAGCAGACCGAGCAGCGGCGCGCCGCGTGGCCGTGCAGCAGGCTGGCGGGGCTCCTGTCCCCGGAGCTGCGGCACCTCGGTGCCGGGTAAAGCGGCCCGCGGGATGACCGGGATGTTAGCCGTCATCGAGCAGGCGGGCGCAGGCGCCGAACAGCCGCAGGTGCCACCTCCGGCCGCGGCCGGGGCCGGGCTTCAGCTGCTCCAGCCGGACCGACAGCTCCCGATGGGTACTGGGGGTCACGTCAGCACCTGTCATCCTTGCCGCAGGCGCGGGCCAGCCCGCGGCGGCGCCGCGCTGCATCGCCGCACGGCCGGGCCTGCTTCACGTCACGGCCACCCAGTACCCGCCAGGCCGGCGCCCGTCCGCCGCACATGGCCGATATGTACCCCGTTCCAGCTGACGAGCTGGATCGCAGAACCGGGCAGCAGCGCGCGGCCGGCCCGCCGTCCGGGCGAGCTGCTCCAGCGCGAGTTCTTCCCACCGCCACTGGTGTGGTACGGTCGCTCCGTAGGCGGCGAAGTTGCCCTCGTACCAGTACCAGTGCCGCGCGCCGCCTTCCCAGGCCAGGATGTGGGTGGCAACCCGGTCCAGGAACCAGCGGTCGTGGCTGGTGATCACCGCGCAGCCGGGGAACTCGCCCAGCGCGTCCTCCAGCGAGGCCAGGGTCTCCACGTCCAGGTCGTTGGCGGGCTCATCCAGCAGCAGCAGGTTGCCCCCCTGCCTGAGGGTCAGCGCCAGATTCACCCGGCCGCGCTCACCGCCGGACATCAGCCCGGCCGGTTTCTGCTGGTCCGGTCCCTTGAACCCGAACGCCGCCACATAGGCGCGGCTGGGGATCTCGGCCCGCCCGGCCCGGATATGGGCCTGCCCGCCGGAGATGACCTCCCACACGGTCATGCCCGGGTCGATCCCGGCGCGCAGCTGGTCGGTGTAGGAGATCCGCACCGTCTCACCGACCTTGATGGTCCCGGCGTCGGGCTGCTCTTCCCCGAGGATCATCTTCAGCAGGGTCGTCTTGCCGACCCCGTTCGGGCCGATGACCCCGACGATGCCGTTCGGCGGGAGGCTGAAGCTGAGCCCGTCGATCAGCATCCGGTCCCCGAACCCCTTGACCAGGCCATCGGCCTCGACCACCAGGCTGCCCAGCCGGGGGCCGGGCGGGATCTGGATCTGCTCGAAGTCCAGCTTCTGCCGGGACGCGGCCTCGGCGGCCATCTGCTCATACCGGTCCAGCCGGGCGCGGCTCTTGGCCTGCCGGGCCCGCGGGCTGGACCGCACCCACGCCAGCTCTTCTTCCAGCCGCCGGCGCAGCTTGGCGTCCCGCTGCCCCTCGACCGTCATCCGGGCGGCCTTGGTCTCCAGGTAGGTCGAGTAGTTCCCCTCATACGGGTAGGCGTGGCCGCGGTCCAGTTCCAGGATCCAGCTCGCCACGTTGTCCAGGAAGTACCGGTCGTGGGTGACCGCCACCACGGTGCCCGGGTATTTGTCCAGGTGCTGTTCCAGCCACTGCACGCTCTCGGCGTCCAGGTGGTTGGTCGGCTCATCCAGCAGCAGCAGGTCCGGCTGGGACAACAGCAGCCGGCACAGCGCCACCCGGCGCCGCTCCCCGCCCGAGAGCGTGGACACGTCCGCATCGGCGGGCGGGCAGCGCAGCGCGTCCATCGCCTGCTCGACCCGGCTGTCCAGGTCCCAGGCCTCCCGGTGGTCCAGCTGCTCTTGCAGCCAGCCCATCTCCTCCAGCAGGTCATCGGAATACTCCGCGGCCATCTTCGCCGCGACCTGGTTGTACCGCTCGATGAGGGCCCTGGTCCCGGCGACGCCTTCCTCGACGTTGCCGAGCACGGTCTTGGCTTCATCCAGCTCCGGCTCCTGCGGCAAGATCCCGATGCTGTAGCCGGGCATGCGGCGGACGTCGCCGTTGGAGGGCTGCTCCAGCCCGGCCATCATCTTCAGCAGCGTGGACTTGCCCATGCCGTTCGGCCCGACCACACCGATCTTCGCACCCGGCAAGAATGCCAGCGTCACATCATCCAGGACGACCTTGCCGTCATAGGACTTCCGGGCATGGCTCAAACCAGAACCTGCTTCATGCCGCATGCACGCCTTTCCCTGCTGAGCAGGGACCGTTGGCACTGGCGCGATTGACGGCGGGCCCCTCCGCCGCTTCCATGTTACCAGGCGGCCCTCACCGGGCCCGGCGTTGAGGTCCGCGCGGGACGGGCGCCCCAGCCGGCTCATCCGGCTCCCGGCGGGCGCGTCCGGCGCCACGGCGGCGATCTGACCCGCCTGCCGCATCCGGCTGCCGCCGTCGAGTTCGCCATCCGGGGCCGCTCGCGCGGCGGCCGGGGTGACGGCTTTATCCTCATCCAGCCAGCCGCCGAGCCGGTAGTAGAGGTCTTCTCCGAAGCTTGTGGGGAGAGGTTCTTTCACGGCGAGCTTGTAGTTCCGGCGCCCGTCGGGCTGGCGTTCAGCTCGCAGGAACAGGGTGGAGGCTGCGTGCTGGCGGTAGAAGCGCTCCGCGAAGCTGTACCGGTGGGTGACGAAGAACACCTTGACCTGTGCTTCGAGCAGGGCGCGGACGACCTGGTGGCCGATCTCGGATCCCTCGCGCTCGTTGGTGCCGGCGAAGGACTCGTTGAACAGCATGAGGCAGTGCGGCTCGATCTGGTCGGCGATGGCGCTCATGCGCCGGAGCTCGTCGTCTAGCCGCCCGCTGGTCATGCCGGCATCCTCCTCCCGGATGAAGTGGGTGAAGATCCCGCGGGTCACATTGGCCCGGTAGGACTGGGCGGTGACGAACAGCCCGCACTGCGAACAGCCCGCCTGCATCATGAGCTGGGCCACACCGGCGCTGCGCAGGAAGGTGGATTTCCCCCCGGAGTTGGCGCCGGTGATGATGACCAGCGACTTCCCGTCGGCCTTGCACATCGTTGCCGGTGACCGGGCCCGCGGACTGCAGCTCCAGGCAGGTATCGCGCAGGTCCGTGCACGAGAACGCGAGCGATGACGCTTGCGCTGGCTCGGGGACGGTGACCGGTGTCCCTTTGGCTGCGAGCCGGTCGGCGAGGTTGAGGCAGCTGACGTAGAAGCCCAGCTCGGCCCGCAGCATGGTGAAGTAGCTGCCGATGTGGTCTGCGGACTGGGCGGCCGCGTTGGCGACCAGGTTGACTCCCCGGCTGGTGAGGTCGGCCAGGATCTGGCCTCCGGCCTGGTCGCGGGGCGCGATGGTGAAAGAGTAGGTGGAACGCGGCCCGATGCCCAGCCGCTCGGTCCACCGTCGCCTGGCGTCGCCGGGGGCGCGGAGCACGAAGCCGATCCCGCTGTTGTCCCGGTCAAGCCGGCGCTGATCAGCACGCCGGCGCGGAAGCGCAGCTGCCTGAGGTGGTCGCTGATCTCCTCGAAGTACTCGTCGTCCAGCTCGCGGTGCAGCGTGGCGAACAGCGTCCTCAGCCCGTCGGAGCGGAACTTCCAGGCATGGTCGTCGGCGATCCGCCGCAGCTGCCGCAGGCGGGCCACGTAGGTTTCGAGATAGCTGACCGCACCGGAGAGGTTGGACGAGGGACTCTGGTACGTACCGCCGTAACCTCCCCACATGCGCCGCCTGTCCTGCAGCGCGCCGGCCGCTACGGCGTACATCTCCCGGATGACCCCGGGCTGTGCGAGGCAGTCGGCCAGGACCCGCTGGCGGTAGCGGATGGCCTCTGGATCGTGCAGGCTGGTGAGCAGCACCTGCTGGGACACGTCGAAGAGGAACTCGTCACCGGCGGCCATCGCCCGCAGCAGCGTGGTCAGCTCCAGGTCCTGGATCAGGTCCTGGTCATGGCTCAGCCCGAGCGCCGGTCAGCGCCCCAGCGTCAGACACGGTGTAACAGGTGGCACACATGACACGACGCGCGCCGCGCGACTGCGGAACCACGCCCACCG
Organism: uncultured Actinomycetes bacterium; assembly: GCA_963809975.1. GTDB lineage: Bacteria > Actinomycetota > Actinomycetes > Streptosporangiales > Streptosporangiaceae > Bog-532. The sequence goes on along the minus strand of CAWELT010000008.1, from coordinate 53,216 downwards.
GCTGGGCGGCCCGGGCCAGGATCCTCGCGTGGTCGAGGCAGATACCGGCTCCGCAGTGGGCGCAGCAACCTATCGCGCCGCGAACCATATACGATGCCCCCATTATTGTCGTACATTCCAGGCAATTCATGACGGCCCTTCGGTTGAGCAGCGCGCCTCGGTGCCTTCCGGCGTGTCCATGGGCGTTACCTTCCTGTTCCTCGCGGCTGGGTTAAGGCATCGTTCGGGTGGCCAGGCACTCGCCGGCCGGCGGCAATTTGGCCGGGCAGGCAGTGAAGCCGGTTCAGGTCATCCTGGGTCGGTGAGCCACAGCCAGCCGACGGCGAACATCCAGCCCGCGAGCACGTCTCCCGGCCAGTGCACCCCCAGGTACACGCGGCTGGCCCCGACGGCGACCGCGGCCAGCGCGGGCGCCGCGTACCGAGGGCTAGGGGCACCGGCCGCCCGGACGCATGCACCAGCCGTCAGAGCGGCGATGGTGGTGTGCTTCGATGGCAGGCTGAAACCCTCAGGCTCGATGAGCCAGGCGGCGGCGGGCGGACGCGGCCGGGCGATCATCCGCGATAGGCGACGCCGGGCCGCCGCACCGGTCGCCACCACGAGAAGCGGAACGCAAGCCCGTCGCCAGCCCGCACGGCGGGAGGCGCCGATTCCCGCCACGATGGCCGCGGGATAGGTCACGCCCGGCTCGGCGAGGGCACTGATCCCGCGGGCGGCGATGACGCCGGCCTGGCTGCGCCGGGCCCGGACAGCGGCGAACGCCGCATGATCGACGTCCGCCAGCGGGCCGCGTTCGCCGACCAGCGATGCGACGACCGCGACACCAGCAAAGGCCGTAACAGCCCCGCACACGCGCCGCGATGTCGTCATCGCCACGCCCGGTCACCGCGGCTGTCCAGCTCCTGGGCGAGATGCGGCATCACGGCCATGCAGCACCGCCTCAGCGCGGCCGTAGGCGCTGGCCCCACCCATAGCTGGCAGCTGCCCGGTTCGCGGGCCCGCCCGGAGCACCGCGGTCCGGCCGGACCGCCCGGAGCTGCGTAGGCGGGAACCGACGCGGACCCAAGTGCGGCCAGAACAGACGGTACCGCCGCCGCACTGATTTCCAGGACCGGGGCCCACGCGTCGTCGTCGAGGCCATTGCCGCGCCCGCCCGCAGGCAGCCAGCACAGGCGGCCGAATGGGCGCAGCTGCTTCGGCAGACCGCTGCACAGATGCCGACATCGTCCTGCCTCCGCTAATTGGAGCACAGGACCCATTGGCCTTCCGGCAAGCATGCGCACGAGGCACGCATGCGGCGGGGCCCACCGCCGGCGGCCTACGCCGCACATCAATTGTACTGTTTCCCGGCCAGCGCCGCCGAGTCTGTCATTTCGCCCTGTCGCGTCGCCCGTCGTGGCCCGGCCGGGCCCGTTAGACTGGGCACGCCGGATGGGGCTCCGGCAGGAGCAATCCGCTTCTGAACCGCCGATACGGCTGATGGCCTCTCAGGAACCAGCTTCCGGGAGGCGGCATGGCCGCGCGAAGGTACGTTCTGGATACAAACGCTCCACACAGTGACGGCGGTAAGTTCGCGCCGAAAGCGCGGCACGGGCCAGGCTGCCGGGACCCGACGATGAACAGCTTTGGCGTGCCATGGGCCGACGGCTCGTCCGGCAAGGCCAAATGTCCCCACCAAAACCGCTGGTATGACTGGATGACCTGGCGAGGGTCAGGCTGGCCGGATGGCCGGTTTCCCACTGGCAGGCGAGCAACCCTACGGGAGCAGATAATGGCTGATTTCGGTGTCGCAGACCTATCGGCGCTGGAGATTCTTGATTCGCGCGGGCGCCCCACGCTGGCGGTGACCGTCCGGCTCGCCGACGGCACGACGCGCCCGGGCCGGGGTGCCGTCCGGGGCGTCGCCGGGTCACTGTGAGGCGGTCGAGCGCCGGGACGGCGACAAGACCCGCTACGAGGGCAAGGGCGTCCTGGGTGCGGCCGCCGCGGTGAACACCGAGATCGCTGAGCTGCTGCGCGGACGCTCCTGGACGTCGCTGGCCGAGGCCGACCAGGCGATGATCGAGCTGGATGGGACGGCGAACAAGGGCCGGCTCGGCGCCAACGCCACCGTCGGCACCTCGATGGCGCTCGCCCGCGCCCTGGCCGCCTCCGCCGGGACACCCTACGCCTGGTCGCTGATTGCGCTGCCGTTACCGAGCAGCTTGGCCGGGTCCGAGTAAGGCTGCAGCACGTTCGGGCCGCGTTTGGACCCGGCAACGGTCACCTGGCGTAGCGTTACGCGAGCCTCATCCCGCAGGGCACCGCCGCGACCGGCTCACCGGTCGCTCAGCAGCAGCACGGGCAGCTTGCCTGCCCTGGCGGCCGTCTCGGCGACATGGCCAAGACGGCGGCGCAGCACCCCGCCGTCACCGTGACGGCCGAGGACGAGCAGGTCAAAACCGTGCTCAGCGGCGTAATCACATACCGCGCGGGCCGGGTCACTATCCTCGACGATCTGCAGGCTCACCCGGGCGCGCGCCGCGACTGGCACGCTGTCCCTGGCCTTATTGAACAGCCGCTCGGTGTACCGCCGCCGCTCGGCCCGATCCCGCGCGCGGTCCTCGCTGCACTCCCCGTGCGGCACGGCATCAAGGACAGCGAGCGCGACGACGTGCGCCGTCCCGTCCCCGGCGATCGACGCCGCGGTCTGCAGCGCCGCCGCGGCCTCGGCGGAGCAATCCCATCCGACGAGGACCCGCCGGAACGTTCTGGTCGTCATCGGCCCGTCCTATCGCCCGATCCCGCCCGGCATTCGCGCGCACGCCGGCCCTCTCTCTCCCCCGCGGTCAGCCATGCCGGTGGTAGAGGCCATCAGCTGGCGCATCATCCCGCAGTCCAGGTGAGCCTCATCGCCACAGTCATTGTGACCGCCGTCACCCGCTGGCGCAAACCTCACATGGTCGAGGCTGCCGGAGGGGAGCAGCGGGCACCAGGGCCGGACCACCCGTACGATCGGGTATTAAGTCCACGATCGGGTGCTAACTCACTGCCTGATCGAGAAGGCCGAGCACCCGGCGCAATGCTCCTTCGCGTTCGGCCAGCGCCGTCTCCTTCCGCCCGGCCTCGGCGTCGCTCGCCTGGCGCAGGTCTGCTGCCGTCCGCAACGCGGCGGACATACGTTCCGTGCCATCGGCATAGCGCTGCTCGACCACGCGGACGAGCATGCGGGTCGCCTCCGCCAGCCGGTACTGCAGGTCGGCCCGGGCCCGCCCAACCTGGCTGCCCACCAGGTCGGCGGCCGCCCGGCGCAGGTATGCCCCGGCCCGCCGCCGGCCGACTCCGCCAGGAAGACTGCGGCGGATCGCCCCGGCCAGCAGCTCCGTCTGGCCCGCATCCTCGCCCGTGGAAAAGAAGAAGGCCCGGTCCTCGGCCAGCCGCCCGCCCGGCTCGGGCACGGCCAGGTCCAGGTCCAGCAACTCGGCCGCGGAGCCGCGCAGCACGTCCAGTTCGGCCTTCAGGTCGCCAGCGAGCCGCGCGTCCACGCGGGCCAGCCCTTGTTCGATCTGTTCCCTGCGCTGCTCACGCCAGGTGCTGACCGAATCCAGGACCAGCACGGCCAGTTGTTCGTGTCCCTTTCGCTCGATGTCCGCTGGGGACGCGGCCCGCAGTTCGCCGCCGAGCAGTTCATCAAGCTGCCTGCCAACGTCATCGCGCAGCCGGCGCACCGCCGGATCTGCCGCGTCGTTGAGCCCGAACAGCAGGCGCCCTGACTCCGCGTTGACCACGGCCACCGCGTCCCGGCTGTGTATGGCGACCTCGGCCAGCCGCGCGCCGAACTCTTCCACCCGCCTCCCGGCGTCCCCGGCCCGCATCTGGGCCGCCCGCCGCGTCAGCGTCACTTCATCCTGGAGCGACATGGCGATCCGCCGGGCCTGCCCGGCCGCCGACAGGCGCAGATCGCTGCAGCCGGCTGGTCTTCAGGTAAGCGGCGAAATCAGCGGCGAACGCGGCAAATCCCGGATCACCGGCCGGTGTGAGCGCGGCACGAGCCGACATCGGGTACACCGCGCCGGGCGCGCCGGCCCAGTCCGCGGGGCCCGGCACCGCACGGAGCACCTGCTGCGTGAACCCGACCGCCTCGGCCAGCCCGCCTTCATCCATGTGATCGGCCTTGTTCAGCACCACGAAGGTCCGGACGGAAAGCTCCGCGACCCTGCGCAGCAGGTCCCGCTCACCGGCCGACACCGGCGGATCGGCGGTCAGCACGAATACCGCGGCATCCATCGACTCCAGCGCCTCATGAGCCGCCTCAGTGTCCCAGGCGAACACCGAACCGGTCCCGGGCGTGTCGACCAGCTCCACGCCGTCCGTGAGTGCCGGAGCGTCGACATAGACGGTGACGCTGGCGATGCCACGCCGGTTCGCCGGATTCCCGCGCTCGGTCACCAGGTCATCGAGCGCGGCGTGCGGATACCTCTCCGCATGCCCATCAGCGAACCGCACCTCGGCACGCGGGTTGTCTCCATACCGCACGGTGGTCGCGACCGAGGTTACCGGCGTCACCCCGATCGGGAGCACCACCTGGCCGAGGAAGGCGTTCACCAGCGTGCTCTTGCCCCGTTTGGCCTCACCGGCCACCAGTACCCGCAGCCGCGCCGACCTCAGCCGGTCACGGATAGCCGCCACCTGGTCGCGGTCGCGATCCGTGCCTAGGGCGGCCACGTCACTAAGTACCACGGCCAGCAGATCGTCGCCTTCGGTCATGCCCACCTGTCCTCCTACCCACCGGGTAAGGGACCGTTGGCGACTGTACCGCGCCCTGCGACGCTGTTGCGGTTAACGGCGAGCCGTTCATGAAACGTGGAATAGCGTGTCATGAGCCGTTGCCTCGCGGCATGGCGTTGACCTCGTGGGCCTTCCCGTGGCGGTACCCGCTGCCAGCGTAGCGCCGGTCTTACCTGGGTTTCCATCGGGCTCGTTTCCTGTCGCCCGCCAACTGCGGGAGGACACCAGCGCCGCCAGGTTGAGCGCGGCGTTGAGATCACGATCCAGCACGAATCCGCACTGGTCGCAGCGGAACGTGCGCTCGGACAGGCGCAGCTTGGCTTTTACCGCACCACAATCTGAGCACGTCTTCGAGGACGGGAACCACCGGTCAGCCACCACGGCCCGGCCGCCGCGCCAGGATCCCTTGTAGCAGACCTGGCGGCGGAACTCGGACATGCCGGCCCCGGCGACGTGCATCAACTGGGGCTGGCCCGCATCAAGGCGAACCTCGGGCGTACCGCTGCGCACCGCAGTGCGACCGCAGCATCGCCTCCTGCTCCGGCGCCGGGTCGAGGGCGAACTGATACGCCTGGACGATGACGGTCACGTGACGCTTTCCGCGGCGCGGACGGCGGCGCCAGCACGCCTCGGGGCTGACCTGCGCCCGTACAGCCGGGCGCACATGAACGTGAGCACGTCCGCCATGTCCCCCGCCGGGTCGTCGTTCACCTCATCCGGGTGCAGCACGATGATGCTGCGCCCGGTGGCCGACAGCGCGGCCTGCAGGTGCTCCACCCCGAACCGGGCGAGCCGGTCCCGGTGCTCCACCACGATCCTGGTCACCGCCGGTCGGACAGCAGCTTCCCGAGCCTGACCCGGTTGCCGTCCAGCCCGGACCCGGCCTCTGTCACCGTCGCGTCGAGGGTGATGCCGCGCCGCCCGCACTCCTCAGCCACCCGGCCAGCCTGGCGTTCCAGGTCATCCCGCTGGTCGGCGCCAGACACCCGGCAGTACGCCACGGTCCGGCCCGCCGCCCGCGGCGCCGGGTCGACCAGAACCGTGCCGGTCGGAAGCTGATGGGCGGGTACGGGCATGGTGCCCGCGTGAAACCAGTTCAGCGCAGTCGGGCCGGGCTGGCCGCCATCCGGCCCCGCGCCCGGCCCCTCCGGGTCCGGCTCCGGTTTCGGGGAAGCGGCCGAAGGCCAGCAGCTGCTCCTCGGCCACCGCCGACATCGCGGGGTCGGGGATCTGGGTGTCGGTACGGCAGATCACATGCGCGGAGTGGTGCTGACATTCTTAGGACATAGGTTCGATCACGTCCGTTCGGATAAATCAGTGAGATCCCGGAACGGAGATGCGGTGGCCAGCGGGAGCTTCGCGGCGCCCGCGCTTGTACCTGAGCCCGCGCTCGCGCCTGGCGTGCTCTTGCCCGCTTCGTCTCACCAGCAACGGCACCCGCAGCCGCAGCCGACGTAACCCGGTCACGGATAGCCGCTACCTGGTCGCGGTCGCGATCCGTCCCCAGGACGGCCACGCCAGCCAGCACAAACTGGGTTGTCCCCCGGGCCAGCACGGCCGTCTCCCGGGCCAGAACAGCCGAAAGGCCCAGCGGCTCGCAGCTTTCGCCAACGAGCACACTGGGCCCACGACCTGAAAGCCGGTGCGGAGGTCGCCTCCTCGGCGAGTGGCACAACGCGGCTCCAGCCGAACGGTATTCCGCGAAGGCTTTTTTGGATGCGGCCCGGGGCACTCAGCCGCACCGGCCGAATACTAGAACGCAGTACCCGCCCCCACTGTTCCCGTCCTCGAGATTTTTCCCCGATTTCTCAAGGCTCCGGGGGACGGGTCAGGAACGGCTGCGGGGCGCTCGCGGTCCCGGGCGGTCCGGGGGCAGGGCGTAAGGGTGCGAACCGGCCCGCACGTCGTCGGGGTAGGCGGGCCCGCGGGAGTCGTCCGGGTACACCGACTGGAACGGGTCATCGGTATACTGCCGCCCGGGTGCCTCCCCGGGATACGAGGCCGGCTCGTCCCGGTAGGCGGGCGGGTACTGGTCGTCCCGGTAGGCGAGCGGATACTGGTCGTCCCGGTAGCTGGGGTAGCTGCCTGGCCCCAGCGGATCGCCCCCGTACGGGTCGCTGTCGCGGGGCCCGGGCAGGGGGCCGGGGAAGGACCCGGGCAGGGAGCCGTCGCGGTAGCCGCCGGAGCCGAGCGGGTCGTCGCGGTAGCTGGACGTCGCCGGGGGGTCGTCGCGGTAGCGGGGCGTCCCGAGGGGGTCGTCGCGGTAGGCCGGCGCCGGGGTGCTGTCGCGGTGGACCGGCGGGCCGTCATCGGCATAGCCGGGGAACGAGCCGCCCGGGCTGTCCTGGCCGCGGTCCCGGTAGCTGGGGTAGCTGCCCGACCCCAGCGGATCGCCCCCGTACGGGTCGCTGTCGCGGGGCCCGGGCAGGGGGCCGGGGAAGGACCCGGGCAGGGAGCCGTCGCGGTAGCCGCCGGAGCCGAGCGGGTCGTCGCGGTAGCTGGACGTCGCCGGGGGGTCGTCGCGGTAGCGGGGCGTCCCGAGGGGGTCGTCGCGGTAGGCCGGCGCCGGGGTGCTGTCGCGGTGGACCGGCGGGCCGTCATCGGCATAGCCGGGGAACGAGCCGCCCGGGCTGTCCTGGCCGCGGTCCCGGTCCTTGCCCTGGTTCTTGTCCTGGCCGCGGTCCCGGTAGATCGGGTAGCCGCCCGACCCCGGCGGATCGTCCGGGTAGGCCGGCGGATCGTCCCGGTAGGCCCGGCGCATCGTCGCGGTAGGCCGGCGGATCGTCGCGGTAGGAGGGTTCAGCCGGACCCAGTGACCTGAATTCCCCTGTCACGGACCTGAATTCCCCCGTCACGGGCGCGATCTGGCCCGTCGCGTAGGCGGAGAAGCTGGCCACCGCGGGCATCGCTTCGGTCGGCGCCGAAGCGAGACCGGGGCGCCGCTGTTCGGTGCCGAGCCCGCGTTCTTGCCCGCGTTCTTGGTCACGCGGCTCTCCCGCCGGCAGGGCCGCTCCGCGCGGCCCGCGCTGCAGGGCCTCCACCATGCGCGGCAGATCATCGATGGGCAGACGGAATGTTCCCGTGCAGGTGCCCCCCTGCCAGATGCTGAATACGGCCACGCCGGTGTCGGAGTACCAGCTGAGACGCATGCTGCGGGAGCTGCCGCGCACGTCGAAGAAGACTTCGCCGAGCCGGGGCAGTGGGGCTGCGTCGGACGCTGACATGGAGCCCATCGTGGCGTGCAGCACTGCCTTTGTCCAGTTCGTTACCCGACTTGGTGCAGGCAGAAAAAACTGCTGGTCACGAGATGGGTTTAATTACCGACCCGCCTGCGCCGAAGAGATCACTGGTGGCATGATTATCGCCTGGCTCGCATCCGGTCGGCGCCATGGGCTATCGGGCAAGGACCGTGACGCTCGCGCTTGCCGTTCGGCCGATGACTGCGCCGCCTAGGAACGCCGTTCTCCCGGCACCGGGGATACCCTGCGCCCCGGGAACATTACGGCGATAGTACGCGTTGCAAGGATCGACGGGCGGTTGGCCGCGCGCTGCGCGGTCTGTCCGCGTGTCCACGAGCTGGCTAAATGAACATGCCCTAAAGATGTCCGGCAAGAAGATGACCTGTTAGTAAGTCTAGGAAACAATTAGAGGTGATTGGTCCCATGTCTCAGGTGCGTCGGCAGTCGGCTGTGCTTCCCCGGCCCAACTGGGGCTGGCAGGATGCTGCTGCGTGCCGTGAGGAGGATCTTATCCTCTTCTTCGGCCCCGACGGTGAGCGCCAGCCGGAGCGTGAGATCCGGGAGCGCAAGGCCAAGGCCGTATGCGCCGATTGCCCGGTCCGGGTGGAATGCCTTAACTACGCGCTGTCCCGGCCGGAGAAGTACGGCGTTTGGGGCGGCCTGAACGAGGAAGAGCGCGCCGCCGAGCGCAGGCGCAGGATGCGCCGCGCCAACGCAGCCTGACGGCCCGGCATCCCCAGCCCAGCTACTCATATTCCATCCGTCCCCGCCGTGTCCTCCGGGCCGCGGCGGGGACTTCGTCATAAGGCCCGGGTCCGGGCTCTTGCCCCGGCCAGCAGCGAGAGCACATCGGCGTCGCTGAGCTGGCCGAAGGACACGTACCACTCCCCGACCGACCGGAAGGCCGCCGGGCTGGCCAGCGCCACCACGTCGTCCGCCTCCCGCATCATCTGGGCGACCGACGCCGGGGGGGCCACGGGCACGGCCAGGATGGTGCGCCCGGCGCCCCGGGCCCGGATGGCCCGCAACGCGGCCCGCGCGGTCACGCCGGTGGCGATGCCGTCGTCGACCAGCACGATCAGCCGGCCGGTGATGTCCGGGGGTGGCTGCCCGCCCCGGTACACGCGCACGCGACGGGTGAGCTCCTCGCGTTCCTGTTCGGCCGTGGCCAGCAGATCAGCCGGCTCGAGACCGATCGTGGCCAGCAGCCGGTGATCGTAGACGGGCTCGCCGCCCTCCGCGATCGCCCCCAGCCCGAGCTCCGGCCGCGGCGGGTAACCGATTTTGCGGGTGACGAGCACGTCGAGAGGCGCCCCCAGGATGCGGGCCACCTCGGCGCCCACCGCGACGCCACCACGGGGCAGGCCCAGGACCAGCGCGGGAAGCCCCCCGCGGGCATCCGGGCCCGCGGCGCTTCCTTCCTGGACTGGGGCTCCCGGCCCCTGCTGGACCTGGATCAGCGGCTCCTGCCCGGCCTGGGCGCCGAGCTGCTCCCGGAGCTGGGCGCCGAGCAGCAGGCCGGCCGCTTGCCGGTCCGGAAACGGGAGCGGTACCCGCATTGCGTCGTCCCCTTCATGATCACCCGGATTTCTCTCAGCCGGCTTAATAAACGAGCCAACAAAGCGAGAAGATAACGGCAGATCTGCGTTCCGTGCCGGGAGCGCCATCACGAGGACTGCCCGGGTGGCACCTGGTGTGATTTTGACATCCTCCCTGCCGTGAACGACGGGGATTCCTCCTGCGCGGCTCACGCCGCGCTCCGGCGGGTTCCTGTTTCACCGGGACCAGCCAGGGCAAGCCCTGGTCTGACGGTCCCTCCGCAGGCGTTTAGGGTCTCCGGCTGCCCGCCGGCGACCTTGCGTCCTTCAAGACGAATGTTCCGGGCCGCGTTCACGTCCCGGTCGTGAACGGTCCCGCAGCCGCCGCAGGTCCAGACGCGGACACTGAGCGGTTTCGGGCCGTCCTTGACGCCGCACGCGGAACAGATCTGGCTGGATGGGAACCACCGGCCGACCTTGACCACGGTCCGCCCATGCCGTTCGGCTTTCTCCTCCAGGAGCCGAACGAGCGTCGCCCAGCCCGCGTCGTGCACCGACTTGGCCAGCCGGGTGCGGGCCAGCCCGGATACTGCGAGGTCTTCGACGTAGACCGCTTGATTGTCGCGGACCAGCCGGAGCGCCGTCTTGTGCAGGTGATCGGCCCGCGCCTCGCGGACCTTGCGGTGATGCACAGCCACCTTCACGCGGGCCTTAGCCCGGTTCCCTGATCCCTTCTGTTTGCGGCATAGGGCCCGCTGTGCCCTGGCAAGATGTCGTTCCCGTGCCCGCAGGTGCCGGGGGTTGGTGATCGGATCGCCGTCCGACGTGGTAGCCAGCGCGCTCAGCCCGAGGTCCAGGCCAACGTCGCGTTCGCTGGACGGCAGAGGCATCGCGGCTACCTCGACAACGAACGAGGCGTAATAGCATCCGTCTGCCTCGCGGATTACGGTGACGCTGGACGGCTCGGACGGCAGGGGACGCGACCAGCGGACCTTGATGTCTCCGACCTTCGCCACAAAGAGCTTGTCTCCGTGCAGGGTGAACCCGTTGCGGGTGAGCCGGATCGACTGCCGGTGATCCTTCCGGGACCGGAAACGCGGGTGCCCGATTTTCCGGCCTTTCCACTTCCCGGACAGGGAATCGAACCAGTTCCGGTAGGCGCGGCGCGCGTCCTGGCATGCCTGCACCAGCGCCACCGACGCGACCTCGCCCAGCCATTCCCGCTCTGGGGTGCTCTTGGCGAGCGTGATGACCCGCCGCTGCACCTCGGTGTCGGAGACCTTCTCGCCGGCCGCGTGCGCTTCCTCACGAGTCCGCAGTGAGTCGTTGAACACCGTACGGGCACACCCGAACGTCCGGGCAAGGATCATCACCTGACACGGCTCCGGGTAGATGCGGTAGCGGTACCTGGCCAGCACACCACCACTATATCATGTTGGTCTATGGCTACCAGCGAGGATTACCGGCGCGGCAGACACGTTGTTTCCGCCCTGCATGTTCACTTGGTCTTTGTGACGAAGTACCGGCGAGGTGTCCTCACGGGAGAGATGATCGGCTACCTGACCGAGGTGTTCGGCAAGGTATGCGCGGACTTCGGCGCGGTCCTCGCCGAGTGCAACGGCGAAGACGACCACGTGCACCTGCTGGTCGAGTACCCGCCGAAGGTCCCCGTTGCCGCCCTGGTGAACTCTCTCAAGGGCGTCTCCGCACGCAGGCTGCGCCAGCGTTACCGGGTCCGCACCCACCGCGAGCACCTGTGGTCCCCGTCGTACTTCGCCGCGTCGTGCGGCGGGGCGCCGCTGTCGATCATCAAGGCGTACGTTGAGAGCCAGCGCAGGCCAGACTGAGGGCAATCGGCTATCCCCGCCCCGAACAGCGGGGCTTGCGCCGCCCAAAGCTTTGGTCAGCATCTTCCGCCCCGCGAAACCGAGCCGCCGATGGGCTGGATTCGCCAGGGCTGAGCTAGATTCGCCCGGACTGACCAGGCCGGCAATGTCCCAGGACGGTAAATCTTCGGCTGCGGCGGAATAACTTGGGCCAACCGCCGTGTTCCCGGGTGCGTGATGTCACACGAGCGTACGACCCGGGCCGCGGCCCGGGGATCGGGCGCCGCCTCGACAGGCGGTGCAGGCGCGTGTGATGCTGTTGTCGTGGGCGCCGTGGATCCTTTGCTCGTCGAACGCAGGCATGTCGACCTGCTTCGCGTCCGCAGCGCCATCTGTCTGCCCGCCCGCTGACCACTTGCCCGTGACCTAAACCGGGCGCGTGTCGCGGAACCGGGCGGGTATCCCGGACTGAGCCGCCGAAACCGGCTGTGCCAAAGCCGGATGAGGGTGAGCCAGGCCAGTCCCGGGAAGGGTGTGCTTCTCCGGCACCCCTCGCCTCCGGCCCGGGCGCGCGCTCCTGAGAGCCGAAGGAAACCAGCTGAATGCCACCGAGCACCGCTAAGCGCACTCCCCGTCGGGCGCGCGGCGAAGGTCAGTGGGCGCTCGGATACCGCGAGCCGCTCAACAAGAACGAAGAGAACAAGAAGAACGACGACGGGCTGAACGTCCGCCAGCGGATCATCGACATCTACTCCAAGCAGGGATTCGACTCGATCGACCCTGCCGACCTGCGCGGGCGGTTCCGCTGGTTCGGCCTGTACACGCAGCGCAAGCCGGGCATCGACGGGGGCAAGACCGCGGTCCTGGAGCCCGAGGAACTCGACGACCGCTACTTCATGCTCCGGGTGCGGATCGACGGCGGCCAGCTCACCGCCGAGCAGCTCCGGGTCATCGCCGACATTTCCCGCCGGTATGCCCGCGGCACCGCCGACGTCACCGACCGTCAGAACATCCAGCTGCACTGGATCGAGGTCGAGAGTGTCCCGGCCATCTGGGAGGCACTGGAGTCGGTGGGGCTGTCGACCATGGAAGCCTGCGGTGACACCCCGCGGGTCATCTTGGGCTGCCCGCTGGCCGGGATCGACGCTGGCGAGCTCATCGACGCGACGCCGCAGATCGAAGAGGTGCAGCGGCGCTACATCGGTGCCGCGGCCTTCTCCAACCTGCCGCGCAAGTTCAAGTCGGTGATGAGCGGCTGCCCGGCGCAGTGCACAGTGCACGAGATCAACGACGTGGCGTTCGTCGGCGTGCTGTCGGCGAGCGGGGAAGCCGGCTACGACCTGTGGGTCGGCGGCGGGCTGTCCACCAACCCGATGATCGGCAAGCGGCTGGGCGCGTTCGTGCGGCCCGAACAGGTCGCCGAGGTGTGGGCGGGCGTCGTGTCGGTGTTCCGTGACTACGGCTACCGGCGGCTCCGGCACCGGGCCCGGATCAAGTTCCTGGTCGCCGACTGGGGACCGGATCGGTTCCGTGAGGTCCTGGAAAAGGAGTACCTCGGGTACGCGCTCCCGGACGGGCCTGCGCCGGGCACGCCGCGCGGGGGCGTCCGGGACCACGTCGGCGTGCACCCGCAGCGGGACGGCGCGAGCTACGTCGGGTTCGCCCCCCGGGTCGGCCGGCTGAACGCCGGCGCGCTGGATGCCATCGCCGACCTGTCCGCCCGGTACGGAAGCGGCCGGGTCCGCACCACCACCGAGCAGAAGATGGTGATCCTCGACGTGCCCGCGGACCGGGTCGACGGCCTGGTCGCCGAGCTGGAGGCCGCTGACCTGCAGGTCAACCCCAGCACCTTCCGCCGGCACACGATGGCGTGCACCGGGATCGAGTTCTGCAAGCTGGCGATCGTGGAAACCAAGCAGCGCGCCATGGACCTGATCAGCGAGCTGGAGCGGCGGCTGCCGGACTTCGCGGACCCGGTCACCATCAACGTCAACGGCTGCCCGAACTCCTGCGCCCGGATCCAGACCGCCGACATCGGGCTGAAGGGCTCGCTCGTTACCGGGCCGGACGGCCAGCAGGTGGAGGGATTCCAGGTCCACCTGGGCGGCAGCCTCGCCGGCGGTGACGGATCGGCGTCCGGGTTCGGGCGGAAGGTCAGGGGCCTGAAGACCACGGCCGAAGACCTCCCCGACTACGCGGAACGTGTTCTCAGCCGCTTTGCAGCCGGCAAGGAGCAAGGCGAGACGTTCGCGCAGTGGACTGGACGGGCCAGCGACGAGGAGCTGTCATGACCGGCCACACGGCCCGGGCCGTTCCCTTCTACTGCCCGTACTGCGGAGAGGAAGATCTCGAGCCGCAGGGAGCAGCGGACGGGGACTGGCACTGCCGTAGCTGCACCCGCAGCTTTCAGCTACGTTTCGCCGGAATAGGAGCGGCCCTGTGAGTTCCGCGGCAACAATTACCAATGAGACCGTGGTCGATGAAGCTCCTCAGCAGGAGGAACCGCACCGTATGGAGCAGATCGTCGCGCGTGCCGCTGAGGACCTGGCCGACGCGTCCGCGGACGACATTCTCCGCTGGGCCACCGAAACCTTCGGGGAGCGCATCTGCGTCACGTCCTCGATGACCGACGCGGTGATCATCCACATGGCCTCGGCCATCGCGCCCGGGATCAACGTCGTCTTCCTCGACACCGGCTATCACTTCGCCGAGACTATCGGTACCCGGGACGCGGTCTCCGCCGTCTACCCGGTCACCCTGGTCAACGTCACTCCGTCCCGCACCGTGGCCGAGCAGGACGCCGAGCTGGGCCCGCGGCTCTACGGGCGTAACCCGGACCTGTGCTGCTACCTGCGCAAGGTAGAGCCGCTGGAGCGGGCGCTCAGCCGCTACGACGCCTGGATCACCGGCGTGCGACGCGACGAGACCGTAGAGCGCCGCGACGCCAGCGTGGTGGAGTGGGACGGCCGCCGCGAGATGGTCAAGGTCAACCCCATCGCCGGGTGGTCGCAGAAGCAGGTCGACGACTATATCGCCGATAACGGCATCCTGGTCAACCCGCTCGTGTACGACGGTTACCCGTCGATCGGCTGCGCGACCTGCACGCGCCAGGTGGCCCCGGGCGAGAACCCGCGCAGCGGACGGTGGGCCGGGACCGGGAAAACCGAGTGCGGCATTCACCTCTGAGCCCCACGCCCGCGTTCCCGCCCGGGTCCCCGGCGGCGGTGCCGGCGCGGCTGGCGCCCGCGCGGCCGGGGTCCGCACCGCTAGGGTCCGCGCCCGCGTCCGCACGGATGGCGCCGCCGCTGGTGGCCGTGGCGCACGGGAGCAGGGATCCGCGCGCGGCCGCCACCGTCGGCGCGCTGCTGGGCCTGGTGTGCCGCCGCGCGGCCGACACCGGTTACCCGGGTCTCGACGTGCGGGCCGCCTACCTGGGGCACGCGGCGCCCACGCTGGGCCAGGCGCTCGGTGCCCTGGACGGGGAGGCCGTCGTCCTGCCTCTGCTGCTGACGGCCGCCTACCACAGCAAGACCGACATCCCGAAGGCGCTGCACGAAGCGCGCAGCACGCGGCCCCGGCTGGACATCACCTACGGCCGCCCGCTCGGGCCGCACCCGCTGCTGCTGCGCGCGCTGGACCGGCGGCTGGCCGAGGCGCTGCAGGACACGGGCGAGGACACGGGCCAGGACACGGGCCCCGGGGACACCAGCGCCGGCGAGGCGGTGCCGCCCGGCGAGACCGCCGTGGTGCTGGCGGCGGCCGGCTCCAGCGATCCCGCCGCGAACGCCGTGATCAGCGATCTGGCCGCGCGCTGGCAGTCCGCGCGGGGCTGGCGTGCGGTCGTACCCGCGTACGCGTCGGCGGCGTCGCCGGCCCCGCCGGAAGCGGTGGCCGCGGCCCGGCGCGCCGGGGCCCGGCGCGTACTGGTCGCCAGCTACCTCCTCTCCCCCGGGATCTTCGCCGATCAGATCCGCGGTGACTGCCTGGCCGCGGGCGCGGCGGTGGTCTCCGCCGTGCTCGGCGCCGCGCCCGAGGTCGCGGAAGTGGTCCTCGGCCGCTACGCCGAGTCGCTCGCGGACGGAGCCGCGGCCGCGGTATGAGCTGGCACGGCCGGAGGCGCCCCGGCCGTCAGCTGTCATCGCGTACGCTGCGATCATCTGCACCGGATCGTCGCCATGCGGGTGCACCGGTGGCCTTACGCGGGTATGAAGATGAACAAATCACCCGCGGTCTGATTCGCCGGACCGACGCGAAGGAGGCGAATGCATCCCTGGCCCGGTGCACCGTACCCCCTGGGTGCTACCTGGGACGGATGGGGCACGAATTTCGCGTTGTTCTCCGAGGTCGCGGACGGCGTTCGAACTCTGCCTTTTCGCCGGAGTCGGCACGGAACCGGACACCACCCAGACCGAGACCAGGATCCCAGCTGACCGAGGCCGACGGGTTCGTCTGGCACGCCTACCTGCCGGGCGTCGGGCCCGGGCAGCGGTATGGGTACCGGGTGCACGGCCCCTACGATCCGGGCGCCGGGCTGCGGTGCGATCCCTCCAAGCTGCTACTGGACCCCTACGGCAAGGCCGTTCAGGGCAGCCTTCAATGGGACGAGTCGCTGTTCTCCTACCGGTACGCGGATCCGTACGTCCGGAACGTCACCGACAGCGCGCCCAGCATGCCGAAGAACGTGGTCATCAACCCATTCTTCGACTGGGCCAACGACCGGCCGCCGCGCACCCCGTACCACGAGACGCTGATCTACGAGGCGCACGTCCGCGGGCTGACGCTGCGGCACCCGGACGTCCCGCCCGGCGCAGCGCGGCACCTACGCCGGCCTGGCCCACCCGGCGATCACCGAGCACCTGCACCGGCTTGGCGTCACCGCGGTCGAGCTGATGCCGGTCCACCAGTTCGTGCCCGAGCAGGCCCTGGTCGGCCGCGGGCTGACCAACTACTGGGGCTACAACACGATCGGCTTCCTGGCCCCGCACAACCGCTACTCCTCGACCGGGCCAGCTCGGCGAGCAGGTGGGCGAGTTCAAGACCATGGTCAAGACGCTGCACGACGCGGGGATCGAGGTCATCCTCGACGTGGTCTACAACCACACCGCCGAGGGCAACGACATGGGCCCGACCCTGTGCTTCCGCGGCATCGACAACGCCTCCTACTACCGGCTGGACGAACACGACAAGTCGCCAGTACGTCGACTACACGGGCTGCGGCAACAGCCTGAACGTGCGGCACCCGCACTCCCTGCAGCTGATCATGGACTCGCTGCGCTACTGGGTCCTGGAGATGCACGTGGACGGGTTCCGGTTCGACCTGGCCTCCGCGCTGGCCCGCGAGCTGCACGACGTCGACCGGCTGTCCACGTTCTTCGACCTCGTGCAGCAGGACCCCATCGTCTCGCAGGTCAAGCTGATCGCCGAGCCCTGGGACGTCGGCGAGGGCGGCTACCAGGTCGGGCAACTTCCCGCCGCTGTGGACCGAGTGGAACGGCAAGTACCGCGACACGGTCCGCGACTTGTGGCGGGGCCAGCCTGGCACCGCTGCCGGAGTTCGCCTCCCGGCTGAGCGGCTCCAGCGACCTCTACGAGACCAGCGGGCGCCGCCCGGTCGCCTCGATCAACTTCGTCACCTGCCACGACGGGTTCACGCTGAACGACCTGGTCAGCTACAACCACAAGCACAACGAGGCGCAACGGCGAGGGCAACCGGGACGGCACCGACGACAACCGGTCCTGGAACTGCGGCGTCGAGGGCCCGACGGACGATCCGGAGATCAACGAGCTGCGGGACCGGCAGAAACGGAACTTCCTGACCACGCTCTTCTGCTCCCAGGGCGTGCCGATGCTGCTCGGCGGGGACGAGTTCGGCCGCACCCAGCGCGGCAACAACAACGCCTACTGCCAGGACAACGAGATTTCCTGGGTGGACTGGACGCTGCTCGGACCGCGAGCGGGATCTGGTGGACTTCACCCGCGCGCTGTCCGCGCTGCGCCGTGATCATCCGGTGTTCCGGCGGCGCCGGTTCTTCCGCGGGCACCAGCCCGGTGCGGGCCCGTCCGACGGGCCGGGCGATATCGTCTGGCTGACCCCGGCTGGCAAGGAGGTCACCGACAGCGACTGGTACGCCCCCGGGGCCAAGTCGCTGGCCGTCTTCCTCAACGGCGACGCGATCAGCGAGCCCGATCCACGGGGTGAGCGCATCACCGACGACCGGTTCCTGCTGCTGTTCAACGCGAACGACGACGCGGTCTCGTTCACGCTGCCGGGGGTGAGGTTCGGGCGCGAGTGGGAGATCGTGATCGACACGTGCGGTCCCCGGGTTCCCGTCCTGCACGGTGAACTGCCGCTGCTGAGCGCGCGAGCGCACGCCAAGCTGGCCCCGCACGCGGTGATGGTGTTGCACTGCCCCGGCAGCGGGGACTGACGTGCGGCAGCTGTTTCCGGCCGGCGGTCCTCCCGGCGACGTCGATCGCGGGCAGCTCGCCCGGCTGTACGCCTATCCGCCTCATCGCCCGGCCAGGCTGACCGGGCACTCCTGGGTGCGCGCGAACATGGTAGCGAGCGTGGACGGGGCGGCGTCGGTCGGTGGCCGTTCCGGGGGCCTGTCCGGCCCCGCCGACCGGCGGATCTTCGGCCTCCTGCGCAGCCTCGCCGACGTGATCCTGGTCGGCGCGGGGACGGCCCGGGCCGAGCACTATCGCCCGGCTCAGCCGGCGTCGATCCAGCCGGAGCTGCGGGCGGGGCGCACCGCGACGCCCCCCATCGCGGTCATCTCCGGGCGGCTCGACCTGGATCCCGGCCTGAAGCTGCTGACCGCGGCGCAGCCGGACGCCCGCACGATCGTCATCACCACCGCTCGCGTCCCGGAGCGCCAGCGGGCCGCGGTCGCCGAGCACGCGGACGTGCTGGTCGCGGGCACGGAGCACGTCGACCTGGGGACCGCGCTGGCCGGCCTGGCCGCGCGCGGCTACCAGCGGGTGCTCACCGAGGGCGGCCCGCACCTGCTCGGGCAGCTGGCCGCCAGCGGGCTGCTCGACGAGCTGTGCCTGACCGTCAGCCCGTGGCTGGCCGGCCGGGGGCCAGGCCGCGTCCTCGAAGGCGGCGGGCAGTTCCCGGGCGGTCTCCCGGTCACGCTGGGGCATGTCCTGGAGGACCAGGGCTTCCTGCTCTGCCGGTACACGGTGACGGGCCGCTTGCCGTCTAAGGTTAGTAGTGGTAACGAGCCGCGAGCACGATGATTTCTGATTCGGTGACGAGGTAGACAAGCTGATGCTCGTCGTCAATCCTCCGCGACCAGGCGCCGGGAAGATGGTACTTGAGCGGTTCAGGCTTGCCAATGCCAGTAAAGGGATCGCGCCGGACATCTTCGATCAGTTTATTGACTCGCGCGAGCATTTTGCGGTCGGTCTTGAGCCAGGAAGTGTAGTCTTCCCAGCCTTGGTCTTCGAATACGAGCCTCACCGGCTCTGATGACCCTCTTCAGCGTTAGGATCAACGAGAGCGTGTTCCGATAGATGTGTGCCGTTGAGGGCGTTTTCATAGGCCTTCAGCAGCCGGCGAGCGTTGGCTGGCGACCGCAGCAGGTAGGCACCTTCGCGAAGAGCGGCGTAGTCCTCGGCAGAGACCAGGACAGCATTCCCGTGCTTAGAGACGATCTCGATTGCATCATGGTCTTCGTTGACCTTCTTGATCAGCGGGAAGAGTCCTTTGCGCGCCTCGCTTGCAGTGATTGACACGACGACCAGCCTCTCATAAGTGGTACCAGATAGCGTACCACATACACACCAAGAGGGCGGTTCACCGTTTGTTGACGTGTGTTGCCTGGCGCTATATATATTGTTCGATGGTGTCGTTGTACGCTCCGTGTCGCCGTCACAAACGACCATGGTCAGGACACCTAGTCCACGGTGCGCGGCAGCAGGCCCCGCTCGAAACCCGGCCGCCACGGCCGCCGCGCGGTCGTTGACGTTGAGCTTGGCGTAGATGTGCAGCAGGTGCGTCTTCACGGTCGCCTCGCTGATGAACAGCCGGGCCGCCGTGTCACGGTTGGAGGAGCCGCGCGCGATCAGCGCGAGCACGTCCAGCTCGCGCCCGCTCAGCGGTTCCCGGGCTGGCGCCCGCACCTGGCCGAGCAGCCGGGTCGCGACCGATGGGGACAGCATGGCCTCGCCGCGCGCCGCGGCCCGGACCGCGCGGAGCAGTTCGCTGCGCGGTGAGTCCTTGAGCAGGTAACCCGTGGCCCCGGCCTCGATCGCCGGTACCACGTCGCTGTCGGGAAGCCGCTGCCGCCCGGCCCGCCTCCCCGGGCCCGCCGGGCGCGCCTGGCCGCGCCGGGCTCGCAGGACCCGCCGGGCCCGTCCGCAGATGACCCAATCCGCCAGGGTCGGCCGATGGTACCCGCCGAGCTGCGCGACGGCGGAGATGGCGGCCGTGCCGATAAGCCCGACGTACCGGGCCGGGCCGGTCAGGAAGCGGTACGCGTGCAGGTAACCGATCCAGCAGAAGAACGCGAACCACGGGCTCCGGGCGACCAGCAGGGCACTTAAGGCCAGGAAGCCGAGGTAGTAGACGGGCATCAGCACCCGGTTCGCGGCCCAGTCCGGATCACGGCATCAGCCAAACGGTGGATGCTGCATCGGCCGGCGGCCCCCGGGGAAGTTCGTGGCGCCGGGGGGACCGATAGCCTGGCCCGCGATGACCGATCATCTCACCCAGGGAGCCGACGGTGGCGCTGCACAAGCAAGTCGACGTGTCTCAGCAGGACCGGGAGGTCGATGTCAACCCGGTCTACGTGCAGGAAAAGGGCCTGCAGATACCCCGGTTCCGGCTCCCCGACCACGGCCTGCTGCCGCACACCGCGGCGCAGGTGGTGCGGGATGAGCTCATCCTGGACGGCAACGCCCGGCTCAACCTGGCGACCTTCGTCACCACCTGGATGGAGCCGGAGGCCACGCAGCTGATGGCCGCGTGCTTCGACAAGAACCTGATCGACAAGGACGAGTACCCGCAGACCGCCGAGATCGAGCGCCGCTGCGTCAACATCCTGGCCCACCTGTGGCACTCGCCGGCGGGGGGCAACGCGACCGGATGCTCGACCACGGGATCGAGTGAGGCGTGCATGCTCGGCGGGATGGCGCTGCTGTGGCGCTGGCGCAAGGCGCGCCGCGCGGCCGGCCAGGACGCGTCGGCGCCCAACCTGGTGATGGGCACGAACGTGCAGGTCTGCTGGGAGAAGTTCTGCCGGTACTGGGAAGTTGAGCCGCGGATGGTGCCGATGGAACCGGGCCGCCTGCACCTGACCGCGGCCGAGGCGGCGGCCCAGTGCGACGAGAACACGATCGGGGTCGTGGCCATCGTGGGCTCGACCATGGACGGCAGCTACGAGCCGGTCAAGGAGATCAGCGACGCACTGGACCAGGTGCAGCAGACCAAGGGCCACGACGTCCCCATCCACGTCGACGGGGCCTCCGGCGGCTTCGTGGCGCCCTTCCTGCAGCCGTTCCTCGAGTGGGACTTCCGGGTGCCGCGGGTCGCGTCCATCAACGCCTCCGGGCACAAGTACGGCCTGGTTTACCCGGGGGTGGGCTGGGTGGTGTGGCGGGAGCCCTCCGCGCTGCCGGACGACCTCGTCTTCAAGGTCAACTACCTGGGCGGCCAGATGCCGACGTTCGCGCTGAACTTCTCCCGGCCGGGCTCCAACGTCATCGCGCAGTACTACAACTTCCTCCGCCTCGGGTTCAAGGGCTACCGCGACGTGCAGCAGGCTTGCCAGGACGTCGCCGTCTACCTGGCGTCAGGGATCGCCAAGATCGGCCCGTTCGAGCTGCTCAGCGAGGGCAAGGAGCTTCCGGTCTTCGCCTTCAGGCTCAGGGACGGCGTCACCGGGTACTCGGTCTTCGACATCTCCGAGCGCCTGCGGGGGCGCGGCTGGCTGGTGCCGGCCTACACCTTCCCCGCCAACCTGCAGGAGACCGCGGTGCTGCGGATCGTGGTCAGGAACGGCTTCAGCATGGACCTGGCCAGTTGCCTGCTGGCCGACATCCGCCAGCAGGTCAAGCTGCTGGAAGCCAATTCCCGGCCCCCCATCCCGCTGGTGGACGAAAAGGACCGCGAGTCCTTCCGCCACTGAGCCCGGCGGCCAGGCCGGGGTCCAGGTGCCAATATGCGATAGGACCCGCGCATAGCGCGGGTCCTATCGCACGATCACGGGGTGACGGGGGGCCGGGTCAGGCGCCCTTGCGCAAGCGGTCGAGGGCCTCGGCGAGGATGGCGGCGCCATCGGAGTCGCTGCGGCGCTCCTTCACGTAGGCGAGGTGCGTCTTATATGGCTCGACGCGCGGCGGGGCGGGCGGGTTCCGCTCGTCCTGCCCGGCCGGGTACCCGCACCGAGGGCACTCCCAGCTGTCCGGAACGGATGCGTCGGTCGCGAAGCTCGGGCGTGTTTCGTGCCGGTTCGCACACCAGAAAGACACCCAGACGCGAGGCGCGGACTCGCCGCGTTCGGCCTCGCCCATGGGACCTGCGCCCACCCTGCTGCCGCGGATGGCGTTGCCACTGCTCACAGATCACCCCTTCAATAGCGCACATGCGTTACGTCCGGTGCGAGGACGTCGGTATAGACGATCGGTAAAGCCAGTAAAGCCGGTCAGTGGATGATCAGCAGGTTGAGCGCGATAATGCTCACGAACCAGAGGACCCCGAAGAAGATCGTGATCCGGTCGAGGTTCCGCTCAACCACGGAGGAGGAACCGAGCGTCGAGGAGACGCCACCGCCGAACATGTCCGACAGGCCGCCGCCCTTGCCCTTGTGCAGCAGCACCAGCAGTACCATCACCAGGCTCGTGATGATCAGGATGATGGAAACACCGATGACCATCGCCGCTCGTTCCCTCTTCCCTGTCTCTCCACTAGATAAAGCCCGGCCTGCGGCGGAGCCGCACCGGGGATCCCGGGGGGTCGCCCCCCGGGGAAATACTGCGGGCCGCCTGGAAGCTGACGAACGTCAGCGACCACGCTGCGCCGCCACGGTCAGCGAACAGGGTCAGTGACCTCGCGATAACGGCAGATCCTGGCGAACTCAGCGGCGTCAAGGCTGGCCCCTCCAACGAGGGCACCGTTAACATCCGGCTGCGCCATGATCGGTGCGATGTTGTCGTGCTTAACCGACCCGCCATACAGGATACGCAGACTATCGGCCGTCTCGCGCCCGTGAACCGCAGAAACGTACTCTCTAATTGCCCCGCAGGCCTCCTGGGCGTCCTCCGGTGTGGCCACCTCACCCGTGCCGATCGCCCAGACCGGCTCGTAGGCGATCACCATGCCGGCTACCTGCTCGGCGGGGATGCCGGCCAGCGATCCGGTCACCTGGCTGACGCAGTGTTCCACCTGCCGCCCCTGCCGGCGGATCTCCAGGGCCTCGCCCACGCACATGATGGGCGTGATCTCGGCCCCCAGGGCGGCCTTCACCTTGGCGTTGACCAGCGCGTCGTCCTCGTGATGGTACTGGCGCCGCTCGGAGTGCCCGGCCAGCACGTAATCGCAGCCGAGCTTGGTCAGCATCGACGCCGAGATCTCACCGGTATACGCGCCGGCGGGGTGCTGCGGACACGTCCTGCGCCCCGTAGGCGATCCGCAGCCGGTCCCCTTCCACCAGCGTCTGCACGCTGCGCAGCGAGGTGAACGGCGGCAGCACCGCCACGTCCACCACGTCGAAGTCCTTATCGGACAGCGTGAAGGCCAGCTTCTGGACCAGTGCGATGGCCTCCAGGTGGTTGCCGTTCATCTTCCAGTTGCCGGCCATCAGCGGCAGGCCTGGCTTGCGGTCCCGCCGGCCGCTCATGCCTGGCCGCCAGAACGCGGGCCGGTACGCGGGGCGGTGCTGGGATCGTCCGCCTCGAGCGCCGTCAGGCCGGGCAGCGTGCGTCCTTCGAGGTACTCCAGGCTGGCGCCGCCACCGGTGGAGATGTGGCCGAACGCGTCCGTCCGGCAGGCCGAACGACCGGACGGCCGCCGCCGAGTCGCCCCCGCCCACCACGGTGAATCCCGTGGACGCGGGTGATCGCATCGGCCACGTCCCGGGTACCGACCGCGAACGCGGGGAACTCGAACACGCCCATGGGGCCGTTCCAGAACACCGTCCTGGCGTCGGCCAGCTTCTCGGCGAACAGCTCGCGGCTGACCGGGCCGATGTCCAGGCCCTGCCGGTCGGCCGGGAAGTCCTTGACCGAGACGACCTCGTGCTCGGCGTCCGGCGCGAAGCGCGTGGCGGCGACGATGTCGACCGGCAGCACCAGCTCCACGCCGCGCCGCTCCGCGTCCGCCATGATCTCGGTGACCTGCGGGATCTGGTCCGCCTCCAGCAGCGAGTGGCCGACCTCGTAGCCCTGCGCGGCCAGGAAGGTGTAGGCCATGCCGCCGCCGATGAGCAGCCGGTCGGCACGGTCGAGCAGGTTCGCGATCACCGCGAGCTTGTCCGACACCTTCGCCCCGCCGAGCACGACCACGTAGGGCCGTTCCGGCGCGGAGGTCAGCCTGCTGAGCACCTCGACCTCGGCTCGGACCAGGTCACCCGCCGCGTGCGGCAGCCGCTGCGGCACGTCGTAGACGCTGGCGTGCTTGCGGTGCACGGCCCCGAACCCGTCGCCGACGTAGTACTCGCCGAACAGCGCGAGCTGGGCGGCGAACTCGCCGCGCACCGCGTCGTCCTTGCTCGTCTCGGCGGGCTCGAACCGGACGTTCTCCAGCAGCGCCGACGTCGGAGTCGGCCAGCCCGGCCACGACCCGGGAGGCGTCCGCGCCCGACCACGTCGGCGGCGAACGCGACCGGGCGGCCGAGCAGCTCACCGAGCCGGGCGGCCACCGGGCGCAGGGACGGCCCAGCGGCGGCCCGTTCGGCGTAATCGGCGCCCTTCGGCCGGCCGAGGTGCGCCATGACGATCACCCGGGCGCCGCGCTCGGACAGCTTCCGGATGGTCGGCAGGCTGGCCCGGATCCGGCCGTCGTCGGTGATGCGCGGGTTCTCCGGGTCCGAGAAGTCCAGCGGCACGTTGAGGTCGGCCCGCAGCAGCACGCGCCGGCCGGCGACCGCGAGGTCTTCGATGGTTTTCATTTCCTTCGTCTTTTCGCTCGGCGCCGCGGTGCGCGACTACGACAGCCGGGCGCCGACGAGCGCCGTCAGGTCGGCGAGCCGGGCGGAGTAGCCCCACTCGTTGTCGTACCAGCCGAGTACCTTGACCTGGTCGCCGAACGTCATGGTCAGCGAGGCGTCGAAGGTGCAGGACGCCGGCGAGCCGACGATGTCGGAGGAGACGATCGGGTCCTCGGTGTAGTACAGGATGCCCTTGAGCGGGCCCTCGGCGGCCGCGCGGAAGGCCGCGTTGACCTCGTCCTTGGTCGCCTCGCGGTTGAGCTGGGCGACCAGGTCGACGAGCGAGCCGTCCGGCACCGGCACGCGCAGCGCCATGCCGTCGAGCTTGCCCTTGAGCTCCGGCAGCACCAGGGAGGTGGCCTTGGCGGCGCCCGTGGTGGTCGGGATGATGTTCACTGCGGCGGCCCGGGCCCGGCGCAGGTCCTTGTGCGGGAAGTCCAGGATGACCTGGTCGTTGGTGTAGGCGTGCACCGTCGTCATCAGGCCCTTGACGATGCCGAAGTTTTCCAGCAGCACCTTCGCCATCGGCGCGACGCAGTTGGTCGTGCAGGAGGCGTTGGAGATGATGTGGTGGTTCGCTGGGTCATAGTCGCTGTCGTTCACGCCCAGGACGACCGTCAGGTCCTCCTCCTTGGCGGGCGCGGAAATGAGGACCTTCTTCGCGCCGGCGTCGAGGTGGTTGCGCGCGTCGGCCGCCTTGGTGAAGCGCCCGGTGGACTCGAGCACGACGTCGACGCCGAGGTCCTTCCAGGGCAGCTTGGCCGGGTCGCGCTCGGCCAGCACCTTGACCGACTGGCCGCCCACCCGGATGGAGTCCCCGGAGACGGACACGTCCAGCGGCAGCGTGCCGAGTACGGTGTCGTACTTCAGCAGATGCGCCAGCGTGGCGGTATCAGTGAGGTCGTTGGCGGCGACGATCTCGATCTCGCCCGCCGGGACCCGGCCAGCCATGCCGATAGCCTCGGCGTTGGCGGCGCGCCAGTAGTTACGGCCGATCCGGCCAAATCCGTTAATGCCCACGCGGATGGTCACAGCACCGCTCTCCTCATTGTCGCTGTGTTGCTATTGGGACCGATCTAAGACCGCCGGCGACCTGCGCCACAGAGCCTTTCGTCCCTGAAGACCCTATCGAACGCCGCCCCCGGGGGTCCCCGGAGACGGCGTTCGATCCAGCGCTCCGCCCTGTTCCGGGCGGGGACGGGGCAGGCGGCCCACGCCGCCATGGTCTAGACCATATGAGAATTGCTTGGCCGGCAGACAAATCGCCGGCTTGGCTACCCGCACGGAGCCATCGGCAGGCCCGGCCGTCGGTCGGGCGACGGCACGGTGCCTAGCGCCGTAACCCGCGGGCGCGAGGCGCTCGCCCGACTGGCCAGCCGGTGTCCGCTGGCGAGCCGCGGCCCACGCGCTCCGGGGGTCGCTCAGCCGGTCGTCACGGCATGAGCATCTCGGGGGTGAGGCTGGCCTCGGTGCTGGGCAGGCCCAGCTCGATGGCCCGGCGGTCGGCCATGGCCAGCAGGCGCCGGATCCGCCCGGCGATCGCGTCCTTGGTCAGCGGCGGGTCGGCCAGCTGACCCAGTTCCTCCAGGCTGGCCTGCCGGTTGGCGATCCGCAGCTGGCCGGCCATGGTCAGGTGCTCGGGCGCGTCGTCGCCGAGGATCTCCAGGGCCCGCTCGACCCGCGCGCCGGCCGCGACCGCGGCGCGCGCGCTGCGGCGCAGGTTGGCGTCGTCGAAGTTGGCGAGCCGGTTCGCCGTGGCCCGGACCTCCCGGCGCATCCGCCGCTCTTCCCAGGCCATCACGCTGTCGTGCGCGCCGAGCCGGGTGAGCATGGCGCTGATCGCGTCGCCGTCCCTGATCACCACGCGGTCGACTCCGCGGACCTCACGCGCCTTGGCGTGGATCTTCAGCCGCCGGGCCGCGCCGACCAGGGCGAGGGCCGCCTCCGACCCCGGGCAGGTCACCTCGAGCGCCATCGACCGGCCCGGTTCGGTGAGCGACCCGTGGGCCAGGATGGCACCCCGCCACGCGGCCTCGCAGTCGCAGGTCGTGCCGGAGACGATTTGCCGCGGCAGCCCGCGCACCGGGCGCCCGTAGTTGTCCAGCAGGCCGGTCTGGCGGGCGAGGTTGTCGCCGCCCTTGAGCACGCGGACGACGTAGCGGTTACCCTTGCGCAGCCCGCTCGGCGCCAGCACGAGCAGCTCGGACGCGTGGCCGAACACCTCGCCGACGCCGGCCCGCAGCCGGCGGGCGGCCGCCCCGGTGTCGAGCTCCGCCTCGATCACGATGTGCCCCGCGGCCAGGTGCAGCCCGCCCGCGAACCTCAGTGTCGCCGACACCTCGGCCTTGCGGCAGCACGGCTTGACCACGCTTACCCGGCTGAGTTCGTCCTTGACCACACCCGTCATCGCCATCGCGTCCTCCTGCTGTGCTAGCCCGGGGGGACGACCCCCGGAACCCCCCGATGCGCTTCGCGCCCCGGCTGTGGTGCCCGCCGTAGCACCGCCGCTCACCGGGCCCAGGGGCCCGGGTCGCTGGGCGGTCGGGCCTGCGGCCCGTCCCCTGTCCGTCACCCGCTGCTAAGTTTTGCGCCCCGCTCTCATGCTCGCGGTAACACGCTCCGGCGGCCGTCGAAGATGTCCGCATATGCCCTCGACAGGAGCACCGGATCATGCCTGGGTGTTCCGTCGGCCACGGCGACGTCCGCGAGGACGAGCTGTGCACCCAGGGCCCCGGCGGCCTTCTCCAGGTCCGCTACCGCGTCACCGGCCGTCTCGCCCGCTGAGGTGTCGGCGAGGACCACGTCGAAATCCAGTCCCGGCGAATGCCCGGCCAGGACCTCCAGGTGCTTGTGCGGGGAAAAACCGCCCGTCTCCCCCGGCTGCGGTGCCAGGTTGAGCGCCACCAGGCGGTGCGCCGGCGTCCCCCGCAGCGCCGAGGCCAGCCCGGGCACCTGCAGATGCGGTAGCACGCTAGTGAACCACGACCCCGGGCCGAGCACCACCCAGTCTGCCTCCATGATCGCGGCGACCGCGGCCGGAACGGCCGGCGGATCGTCCGGCAGCAGCGAAATGGACCGCACCCGGCCGGGGGTGGACGCGCATGCGTCCTGCCCGCGGACCCGGGAGATCTCGTCCGGGCGCGCCGGATCGGCGCCCTCCACCTCGGCCACGATGTCCAGCGGGACCGAGGCCATCGGCAGCACCCGGCCGCGCGTCCCCAGCAGGCGGCCCACCCAGTCCAGGCCCTCGACCGTGTCCCCGAGCAGTTCCCAGAGCGCGACGATCAGCAGGTTGCCCACCGCGTGACCCGAAAGCTCGCCGTCGCCGCCGAACCGGTGCTGGACGACCCGGCTCCACGTCGTCCCCCAGTCGTCGTCGCCGCACAGCGCGGCCAGGGCCATCCGCAGGTCACCGGGCGGCAGCACGCCGTACTGGCGGCGCAGCCGGCCGCTCGACCCGCCGTCGTCGGCCACGGTCACGATGGCGGTGAGGTCGCTGCTGACCCGCCGCAGCGCGGACAGCGACGCGGCCAGCCCGTGCCCGCCGCCCAGCGCCACCACTTTGGGCGCCGTCCCGCCAGCCTCCATCATTTCGGGCCCCGTGGCCCCGGGCACCGTTCCCCCGGCCGCCTCACCCGCCCGCGGCCCTCATTCACGCCCGAGGTCCCGGTGGGTGACCCGGACGTCGGACCCCTCGTCGCCCAGCTGTGCCGCGAGATACTCGGCGATGGCCACACTGCGGTGCTTGCCCCCGGTGCACCCGACCGCCAGCGTCACGAAGTGCTTGCCCTCGCGCTCGTCGCCGGCCAGCAGCACCTCTAGCGCCGCGAAGTACGCCTTGAGGAACTCCTGCGCGCCCGGACGGCTCAGCACGTACTCCCGGACCGGCTCATCCAGGCCGGTCATCGGGGCCAGCTCCGGGATCCAGTGCGGGTTCGGCAGGAACCGGCAGTCCACCACGAGGTCCGCATCCACCGGGAGCCCGTATTTGTAGCCGAACGACACGACGCTGACCCGCGGCCCCTGCACCGAGCGCCCGCCGAAGAAGTCCCGCATCCGCCCGCGCAGCTCGTGCACGTTGAGCCGGGAGGTGTCGAGGATCAGGTCGGCCTCGCCCCGCACGTCGCGCAGCAGCTCCCGCTCCGCGGCGATCCCGTCCACCACCCGCCCACCGGACTGCAGCGGATGCGGCCGGCGCACGCTGTCGAACCGCTGAACCAGGGTCTCGTCGGCCGCTTCCAGGAACACGATGCGGGAGGCCACGCCGCGCGCGCCGAGGCCGTCGATCGAGGACTTCAGGTCCGTGGTGAACGCGCGGCTGCGCACGTCGACCACGGCAGCGATCTTCGGCACCGCGCCGTTGGACCGCTCGGCCAGGTCGACCATGGTGGGCAGCAGCCCAGGCGGCAGGTTGTCCACCACGAACCAGCCGAGGTCCTCCAGCGACTTGGCGGCCGTACTGCGTCCCGCGCCCGACATGCCGGTGATGACAACGATGTCCGGCGCGACCGGATCGTCCGGAGCGGCGGCCGCGCGCGCCGCCGTGCTCCCGTACCGGATTCACTGGGCCTCCCCCGCTTGCGTGCAGCGCGGCGGCGATGGTCTCGGCCAGGCGCGGCCCGATTCCGGGCACCGCCGCAATCTCCTCCGGGGTCGCCGCGGACAGCTTGCGGACCGAGCCGAACCGCTTGAGCAGGGCCGCCCGCCGGGCCTGGCCCGAGGCCGGCGATATCGTCGAGCGCGCTCGCGGTGAAGCCCTGGGACCGCTTCTGCCGATGGTAGGTGATCGCGAACCGGTGCGCCTCGTCCCGGACCCGCTGCAGCAGGTAGAGCCCCTCGCTGCTGCGCGGCAGGATGACCGGGAACTCCTCCCCCGGCAGCCAGACCTCTTCCAGGCGCTTGGCCAGCCCGCACACGGCGACGTCTTCGATGCCCAGATCGCCCAGGGCCCGCCAGGCCGCGTCCGCCTGCGCCGGGCCGCCGTCGACGACCACCAGATTGGGCGGATACGCGAACTTGCGCTGGCGCATCGCCGCGTCCCGTTCGGCGGCATTGACCTCCGGATCCTGCTCGGGATCACCCAGGATGTCCAGCTCCCCGGTTTCCTCGCGTTCGTCCAGGTAGCGCCGGAACCGGCGGGTGATCACCTCGTAGATAGCGGAGATGTCGTCGGTGCCATCGTCGCCGCGGATGCCGAACCGGCGGTACTCGCTCTTGCGCGCCAACCCGTCCTCGAACACGACCATGGACGCCACGACGTTCGTGCCCTGCAGGTTGGACACGTCATAGCACTCGATCCGCAGCGGCGCGTCGTCCAGGCCGAGGGCTTCCTGAATCTCGTGCAGGGCGCGGCTCCGGGTGGTCAGGTCGCTGGCCCGCCGGGTCTTGTGCAGCGCCAGCGCCCCCATGGCGTTGCGCTCAACCGTGTCCAGCAGGGCCTTCTTGTCACCGCGCCGCGGCACCCGCAGGTTGACGGGGCCGCCGCGGCGGACGGCCAGCCACTCCGCGACCGTCTCCGGCTCGGGCGGCAGCACGGGCACCAGGACCTCGCGGGGGACGCCGCTGCCGGGGCTGCCGGCGGCGCCGGGGCCACTGTCGGGCGCGTTCACGCGGGTCTCCCCGTAGACCTGGCCGAGGAAGTTCTCGACCAGTTCGCCGGTCGTCACGTCCTCGACCTTTTCCAGCACCCAGCCGCGCTGGCCGCGCACCCGGCCGTCGCGGACGTAGAAGATCTGCACGGCCGCTTCGAGCTGGTCCTCGGCCAGGGCGATGACGTCGCAGTCGGTCCCGTCCCCCAGCACGACGGCCTGCTTTTCCAGTGCCCGCTCCAGCGCGCGCAGGTCGTCGCGGAGCCGCGCGGCTCGCTCGTACTCCTCGGCCGCGGCGGCCTGCCGCATCTCCGCCTCGATCCGGCGGATGAACCGCGCGGTCTGCCCGGCCATGAAGTCGCAGAAATCCTCGGCCAGCTTGCGGTGCTCGGCCGCGCTCACCCGCTGCACGCACGGGGCCGAGCATTTGCCGATGTAGCCGAGCAGGCAGGGCCGGCCGATCTGCCCGGCCCGCTTGAACACCCCCGCCGAGCAGGTCCGGACCGGGAACACCCGGAGCAGGGTGTCCACCGTGTCCCGGATCGCCCAGGCGTGCGAGTAGGGCCCGAAGTACCGGGTGCCCTTGCGCTTGGCGCCGCGCATCACCATGACCCGGGGATACTCCTCGCTCATGGTGACCGCGAGGTACGGGTAGCTCTTGTCGTCCCGGTACTTGACGTTGTACCGGGGATCGAACTCCTTGATCCAGGAGTACTCGAGCTGGAGGGCCTCCACCTCGGTGCCGACCACGGTCCAGTCGACCGAGGCCGCCGACGTCAGCATGGCCTGGGTCCGCGGGTGCAGGCTGGCGAAGTCCGCGAAGTACGAGTTCAGCCGCTGCCGCAGGGACTTGGCCTTCCCCACGTAGATCACCCGGCCGCGCGCATCACGGAACCTGTAGACCCCGGGCGACTCCGGGATAGAGCCCGGGGCCGGCCGGTAGGTTGCCGGATCTGCCACGCAGTTACTCTACGGCGGGCCGGCGACGGTCCGTGCGCTGAGATACCACGGCGGGTGCACGTCAGATTCGTAGGGGTTTTTGGTCATGGCCGGACCGTCTCCAGCGAGAAGGCGTCGAGGTCGCGCCCCAGCAGCGCCAGCTTCTTCAGCAGGTCGTGCGTCACGGTGATGATGTGGACGCCGAGGTCGTCCGCCTGCCGCACATTGAGGATCTCCCAGCGGGCTGGCCCGAGCAGTTCAAGCTCGGGGTAGGGCGCGATCGTCTAGAAGTGCCGTCCTGCGGGCGGCCGTCACGGTCCTTGTAGAAGGTGACCGGCACCTCCAGTGTGGTCCGCGGCCTCATGCGGACCAACTTCAGCGACCATCGTTGGATGCGTACTCCCACGAACTAGGCCGAAATTGCCATGCGGCAGAGCGCCAGTCCCGGGTAATGTCCCGCATGCCGCAATGGATATCGCTGAAGTGGCTGCCGTAGAGATGGCGTCGTCCGAGGGCAGCAGCAGGCGGCAGTCCGAATCGTGAGCCGAACCGATGTTCACATTCGTCACACCGGCCCCCGTAGCCAGAGAGTGATCAGTCCAAGCCATCCTTCAGTCGATTTCGGAGCCTACTCTGCAGCGTTGGCGTATGACCGCTAACGACTCTATTGACGTTTTAGCGAGACGAAAGTTTGTGACGATCGTGACCGGCCCGCATTTTCCCCGGTGGCGCCGTGGCGCGCCGCGGTCTGCCAGGTGGCACCGTCCGGGGCGATGCCGAGGGCCTCGTACCCGTCCAGGCTCTCGACCCACTCCCGGGCGGCCGGGCCCATCGCGAACGCGGCGGTCGCGTAGGCGTCGGCCGTGGCCACCCCCGGGCCGATCACGGTGACGCTGGCCAGTTCCGTGGCGGGCCGCCCGGTCCGGGGGTTGACGATGTGGGCGCCGCGTTCGGCTGTCCCGGAGGTGGCGACCGCGATATCACGCCCGGTGATGACGGCGGCCAGCGCGGCGGGACGCAGCGGGTGCGCGATGCCGACGCGCCACGGCTGCCCGGGCTCCGGCTCGCCGGTGCACAGCATGTCGCCGGCCCCGTTGACGCAGTGCCCGGTGAAGCCGGCGGCGCTCAGCATGATGGCCGCCCGCTCGATTGCCCACCCCTTGACCAGGCCTGACGGATCAAACCGGCCGCCGGGCCAGTCGGTGAAGTAGCCGTCGCTCAGCTCGCGGATCGCCGCGCACTCCCCGATGACCTCGGCGAGTTCCGGCGCGCACTGCGCCAGGATGAGCTCGCCGCGGCCGAACCGGCTGACGTCACTATCGTCGCGGTAGGTCGAGAACGTGGCGTCCACCCAGTGCAGCCAGCTCACCACCT
Organism: uncultured Actinomycetes bacterium; assembly: GCA_963809975.1. Taxonomy (GTDB): domain Bacteria; phylum Actinomycetota; class Actinomycetes; order Streptosporangiales; family Streptosporangiaceae; genus Bog-532. The sequence continues at coordinate 20,794 of CAWELT010000008.1, read as the reverse complement.
CCGGCAGCACCGGGGCGGCCGCCGCCGGGATGTCGAAGGAGAACACCGTGCCCATGACGTGCTCCGCGTGGCGGAGCCGCTCGGCCGGGCGGCCGATAGCGATCGCGGCCGGGCTCACCGCGCCCGGGCCGGCCACGTTCGGGGTGGTCACGCTCACGCCGGTCACTATGCGCGCGCCTTGTCCAGCGCGCTCTGCAGCGACTTGATGTAGCCGGCGCTGGTGTAGCTGGCCCCGGAAACGGCGTTGATCTTCGCGCTCTGCGCGGTCAGGGTCTCGTTGTTGAGCAGGGGGAGGGCGCGACCGTCGATCATCTGGCTGTTGACGCCGTCGTCGGTGTGCTGCAGCACGGTGACCTTGACGATCTTCCCGGCGTTGAGGGTCACCTGCACCTGGGTCGGACCGTAACCCGTCATGACGGCGTTCCCGGTTACCGCGGTCCCCGTCCCTGAGCCCGCACTGACGGGGGCCGGTGCGGCCGCGGCCGCACCACCTGCCGAGCCCGCCGAGCCCGCCGAGCCACCGGTCCCGGACGCCGACGTCCCCCCTGAGCCCGCCATTTCCCCTGCGCCCGATACCCCCGCCACCGCGCCCGAGCCCAGGTGGGTCCGGAACGACAGCAGCATGACCAGCCCGGCGATCGTACCGCCGAGGGCAAGCACTACCCGGCGCATCAGCTTCCTCCGTTCGTCGTTCGCAGGTCAGGTTGGCTTCGGATGCGCCCGTACTCTGAATACAGGGCCCGGAATTCAGCGCTGCCCGTTCAGCAGGGCTCAGAATTCGAAGGACTCGCGGTGGATCTGCCCACGCGGCACGCCCGCCGCGGTCAGGGCGCCGACCGCCGATTCGGTCAGGCCGGCCGGCCCGCACACGTAGACGTCGTAGCGGCGCAGCCCGGGCACGATCGACAGCAGCCGGTCGGCGGTGAGCGGATCCGCGCCGAGCCGGGACCGCGATCCGATCAGGTAGTGCACCGCCGCCCCGCGGTCCCGGGCGATGGCGTCCAGTTCGGGGCCGAACACGACATCCTCCGGGCTGCTGGCCCGGTAGATGAGGGTGACCTCACCGCGGGAGCGTCGCGAACATCGCGCGCAGCGGCGTGATGCCCACCCCGCCGGCCAGCAGCAGGGTCCGGCGGCCGTCCCGGGCCGGGGTGAACGCCCCGTAAGGCCCCGCCGCGATGACCCGGGTCCCGGGACGGAGCCGGCGCACCGCGGCGCTGTGGTCGCCGCGGTCCTTGACGGTGATCCGCATGACGTCGGGACGAGGCGCGGCGGACAGCGAGTACGGATGCGAGGACCACCACATGCCGGGGGCAAGGAACCGCCAGCGGAAGAACTGCCCCGGATCGGCCTGGAGCTCATCCAGGTGCTGGCCGCCGATGTAGACGGACACCACGTCCGGTGACTCGCGGCGCAGGGCGGCGACGTGGAACCGGTGACGGGCCGAGCTGCGCAGCGGGCTGATGACCCGGTACCAGACCAGCAGGGCGGCGACCGACGCGTACAGCAGCGACCAGACGAAGCGCGCCTTGAGGCTGCTGATGAAGGACGCGCCGTCGGCGAACTGATGGCTGAACGCCAGCGCGACCGCCAGGTAGGTGTAGAAGTGCAGGTGATACCAGGTGTCGTAGGACAGGCGGCGGCGCGCCGCGCGGGCGGACACCAGGCCGATACCCAGGAACAGGAACCCGGCTACGGTCGCCATCAGGACGTCCGGGTAGGAGGTCAGCAGGGTGCTCGTCTCGCTGACCAGTCCCTGGTGCGCGGTGACCGCATAGCCCCAGATGATGAGCAGGGCGTGCGCGACGATCACGCTGACGACGTAGCGGCCGCCCATCGCGTGCCAGCGGGCCAGCCGGTCGGTGCCGATCCCCCGTTCCAGCGGCGGCAGCCGGGCCATGAGCGCGACCAGCACGACCACCCCGTAGCCCGCGAGCAAGCCGAGGATGCGTCCCGCGTTGGTGAGCCAGTCGCCCGGGCCGTGGACCGATGGCGTGTCCGACCACCACAGCGCGATCACGGCCAGCGCGCCGGCGACGATCAGGGACAGGACCAGCCCGGGCCGCGCGCGCAGGTGTTCCGGTGCCTCGACGACCCGGCGCGACCGCCCCGGCGGGCGGCCGGCCGCGGCCCGGCGTGCCCGGGACGGGGCCGTTCCGCGTGCATCCGGGTTGGGCGGGGGCGCCGAGGCGGGCGGGTTGGACGAGGCGGGCGGCCCCGGCCGTGGTTCGACGCTCAGCACTGCGTTCCCCTTCCGGAGCCGTCGGCCTGACGTTCCATCAGGCCAGCGAGATCTGGCCGGCCTGGATCTTGAGGTGCTGAGCGGGCAGCGGGCCCGGGGCCGGGCCCGCGACGACATGCCCGTCGGTGACGCTGAATTGGCTGCCGTGACAGGGGCAATTGATCGTCCTGTCCGCGACCTGATCCACGATGCACTGCATGTGCGTGCATACCGCGCTGAACCCCCTGAACTCGCCGGCCGTGGGCTGGGTCACCACGACCCGGACCGAGGTGAAGACCCTGCCCCCGCCCAGGGGAATTTCGCTCGTACGGGTCAGTGTGGCGCCGCTGCCGCCCGCCTGGCCCGTCTCACCGGCCGGGGCCGCCGCGCCGCTGGAGGCCGTCCCGCCCGCCGGGCCGGCGGAGGGGCCGCCGCACGCGGCCAGCGTGCCCGCCAGGCCAGCCAGGCTCACACCAGCGAGCAGGCCGCGGCGCGTGGTCTCAGCGTTGCGCTGCTGGTTCACAGGTGATCCTCCAGCGTCGTTCGGGTCACAGTCCGGCTACCACCCATTAATACGGGTGCGGAGGGCCACCTGTTCAGGAACCGCGCCGTTCGTAATCGCCTGTTAAGAGGCGGCCATAAACCGCGGCGAAGGCCGGCCTGCCCGCGCACAATGGCACGAGGACCAGCAGAACTCGCCGGCACAAAGCGCAAGAGGACGGCCGGCTAGGCGTCGGGCCAGTCGGGCGGGAGGACGTCGGAGCTGGCCCCCATGGCGTCACGGAGCCGCGCGCGGAAGCTCCCGTGCAGGTCGGGACCCCAGGCGTACTGGCTCGGCACCTGGATCGCACTGAGCAGGATCTCCCGCAGGTCGCGGGCCCGCCCGCCGCCTTGCGCCAGCGGCAGGGCGGCGAGGGAGTACATCTGGTCCAGGGCCCCGAACAGCTCGTTGGCGAGCAGCGGCAGCGTCCCGTAGCAGACGGCGGCCTCCACGAACCCTTCCCACCAGGTGGGCGGCTCGCCATCATGGTCGGCCGGCACCTCGTCGCCGCCGAACGCACGGCGCAGCCTCGTCCGCACGGCCCTCCCCACGGCCGGGTCGGGATCCTCGAGGCCGCGCTGCCAGACGAGGGCCGCGTCGGCGTCACGCTCGCGCAGCGGCAGCGTCCGCGCCAGCAGTTCGATGGCGCAGCGGCACGATGTCACGGTCCGCTGACTCACAGCCCCGCGAGAACGCCTCGATGGCCCGGTCGAGATAGCCCATGCCCTCGGCGACGAAATCGGCCGGGTCCGTGCTGACCGGGTCGGGCTGGCCGGGCCGGTGCTGGCCGGGCCGGTGCTGGCCAGGTCCGTACTGGCCGGGCCCGGGGCGGCCGGGCCCGGTTCCGGCGACCACGATGCCGCGTCCGCGGGCCACCCGGCGGCGCCGGTTCCCGCGGGCGCGGCGCGCCGGTTCCCGCGGGCGCGGTGGGCCGGTCGGCCGGGTCCGCCAGCCTCTCGGCGGCCTCATCCTGCGTGTGCGTCTCGGCTGTCGTGCCGGGCGGCTCCGGCCCTTCGGCAGTCATGCGGGAAGACTAAAGGGGAACGCCGCGCCCCGGCTAGCCGACGGGGCGTGAGCACCGGGTCAGGCGAACGCCTCCGGCGGCGGGCAGGCGCACATCAGGTTCCGGTCGCCGTAGGCCTGGTCGATCCGGCGGACCGGGGGCCAGTACTTGCCCTGGCGGGTACCGGGCACCGGGTACGCGGCCTCGGCGCGGTCGTAGGGGTGCTTCCACTCCCCCGCGATGAGCATTTCGGCGGTGTGCGGCGCGTTCTTGAGGGGATTGTCGTCGCGGTCGTCATCGCCGGAGCCGACCCGGTCGATTTCCCGCCGGATCGCGATCATCGCGTCGCAGAACCGGTCTATCTCGGTGAGGTCCTCGCTCTCGGTCGGCTCGATCATCAGCGTGCCCGCGACCGGGAACGACATCGTGGGCGCGTGGAACCCGTAGTCCACCAGCCGCTTGGCCACGTCCTCGTTGGTGATGCCGGTGCTCGCGGTGATCGGCCGCAGGTCGATGACGCACTCGTGCGCCACCAGGCCCGCACGGCCGGTGTAGAGGACCGGGTAATGCGGCGCGAGCCGCTTGGCCACGTAGTTCGCGGCCAGCACCGCCACCTGGGTCGCCCGCCGCAGCCCGTCCGCGCCCATCATCGCGATATAGGCCCAGGAGATCGGCAGGATCCCGGCGGACCCGAACGGCGCGGCCGCCACTGGCCCGACCGGCCCACGGGCCCGGGCCCGCCAGGCCCGTCCGCCTCAGCGGATCCCGCGGTCCCCACGTCACGGCTGGGCAGGAACTCGGCCAGGTGCGAGCGAACCGCGACGGGGCCGACGCCGGGACCGCCGCCGCCGTGCGGGATACAGAACGTCTTGTGCAGGTTCAGGTGGGAGACATCCGCTCCGAACGAAACCGGGGTGGCCAGTCCCACCAGCGCGTTGAGGTTCGCCCCGTCGATGTAGACCTGGCCGCCCGCCTGGTGCACCGCGTCGCACACCTGGCCCACCGTGTCCTCGTAGACGCCGTTCGTGGACGGGTAGGTCAGCATGATCGCGGCGACCTGGCCCGCGTGCGCGTCCAGCTTGGCCCGCAGGTCGCCCAGGTCGATGGCGCCGTCGGCGCCGCACTTGACGACGACCACGCGCAGCCCGGCCAGCACCGCGCTGGCCGCGTTCGTCCCGTGCGCCGACTCGGGGATCAGGCAGATCGTGCGGTCCGGTTCCTGCCGGGACCGGTGGTAGGCGCGGATGGCCAGCAGGCCGGCGAGTTCGCCCTGGGAGCCGGCGTTCGGCTGGAGGGACACCGCGTCGTACCCGGTGATCTCCGCCAGCGCCGTCTCCAGCCGGCTGATCAGCTCGAGGTACCCGCTGGCCTGCTCCGGCGGCGCGAACGGGTGCAGGGCCGCGAACCCGGGCCAGGTGATCGGCTCCATCTCGGCCGCCGCGTTCAGCTTCATCGTGCACGAGCCGAGCGGGATCATGGACCGGTCGAGGGCGATGTCGGAGTCGGCGAGGCGGCGCAGGTAGCGCAGCATCGACGTCTCGCTGCGGTGGGAGTGGAACACGGGGTGGGTAAGGAACTCACCGGACCGCGCCGCGGGCAGCCCGCGGGCAGCCCGGCCCGTGCCCGCGTCGTCCGTGCCGCGGCCAGGTCCACGTCGGCGGGCGGGCAGCCGAGCAGCGCGGCAGCCACGGTCCGCAGGTCCTCGTCGGTGGTGGTCTCGTCACAGGCGATCTGGATCACGCCGTCGCCGGCCAGGTACAGGTTGTAGCCCGCGTCCCGCGCCCGGGCCACCGCGCCGGCCGCGCTCCCGGCACTCTCGGGGGGGACGACGCGGATCGTGTCGAAGAAGCCACTGGGGCCCGTTCGGCATCCGGAAGCGCTCAGGGTAGCGGCGAGGACCGCGGCGCTGCGGTGCGCGCCGGCGGCGATGGCGGCCAGGCCGTCCGGGCCGTGGTAGACCGCGTACATGGCGGCGAGCACGGCGGGCAGCACCTGCGCGGTGCAGATGTTGCTGGTCGCCTTCTCCCGGCGGATGTGCTGTTCCCGGGCCTGCAGCGCGAGCCGGTAGGCGGGCTTGCCGTCGGCGTCGACCGAGACGCCGACGATGCGGCCGGGCAGCTGGCGGCGCAGCTTGTCGCGGACCGCAATGTAGCCGGCGTGCGGGCCGCCGAAGCTCAGCGGCAGCCCGAACCGCTGGGTGGTGCCGACCCCGATGTCCGCGCCCATCTCCCCCGGCGGCCGCAGCAGGGTGAGCGCGAGCAGGTCCGCGGCGACCGCGGCCAGCGCGCCGCGCTCGTGCGCCGCCTCGATGACCGGGGCCAGGTCACGCACGGCCCCGGACGCGCCGGGGTACTGGAGCAGCACGCCGAACAGCGCACCGTCCGGCTGCCGGGCGATCACCTCGGGGGTGACCTCGGTGACGACCAGTTCGATCCCGAGCGGTTCGGCGCGGGTGCGCAGCACGCTGAGGGTCTGCGGCAGGCAGTCGGCGTCCGCGAGGAAGACGTGGCCCCGGCCGGCGGCGCGGCGCGCCAGCGTCATCGCCTCCGCGGCCGCGGTCGCCTCGTCCAGCAGCGATGCCCCGGCTACCGGGAGGGCCGTCAGGCCGGAAATCATCGTCTGGAAGTTCAGCAGCGCCTCCAGCCGCCCCTGGGCGATTTCCGGCTGGTAGGGGGTGTAGGCGGTGTACCAGCCCGGGTTCTCCAGGACGTTGCGGCGGATGACCGCCGGGGTGATGGTGCCGTAATAGCCGAGCCCGATCATCGGGGTGAGCACCTGGTTGCGCTCGGCGAGGCGGCGCAGTTCGGCGAGGGCGCCCGCCTCGGTCAGGGCCGGGGGCAGGCTGAGCGGCGCGGCGGACGCCGGACGCGGGCAGGGCGGCCTCGGTGAGCTCGTCCAGGGCGGAGTACCCGACGGCCGAGAGCATCTGCCGCTGCTCGTCGGGGGACGGCCCAATATGACGCCGAGCAAATTCCATCCAGGAGCCTCCTGAGCTGAGTGGTCAGTCGGCGGTGTGCTCCCGGCGCGGCCTCTGCGGCGAAGCCGCGCTCCGGGGGTCCGGGGGGCGTCCCCGGGTCAGCACTGCGGGCATCTGCGAGGCGGCCACCGCCGCCGGGCAGCGTCCACCGCCTCGGCTCCCCCTCTGTCGCTGCGCGCCGGCGTGCCGAGCGCTCACTTCAGAGATGCCTGTCCCGTCCGGTCCTGGCGCCTGAGAGGTTCCGGGGAATGTTGCCCCTTCGGCGCCCCGCGCTGGCCGCGCGAGGACTCTCCCGGATGGTGTCAATGGCAGCAAGAGTCTACCCGCAAAGGTCGCCAGGGCCAGGGGGCATGCGGGCGTTCAGCTCAGCTGGCCAGCGAGCCTAAGCCGAATACGGCCAGGGAGCCACGCGGGGGTTCCGGGGGTCGTCCCCCGGGCTAGCACGATAAGAACCCAGCGGCGAGCAGACGACCGCCTGCGAGCACAGTCGCCCCGGGATTCTTATCCCGGAGATTCTTATCATCCCGTGCGCCTGGCCCGCCGGCGGGCCAATTCGTCCTGCCCGACGGTGAGGAGGCCGTCTTCGGCCCGGACGGCGGGGAGCTCGGCGAGGTTGCCCTCGACCTCCTTCCAGACCCGCCCGAGCGCGATCCCGAACACGCCCTGGCCGCCCTGCAGCAGGTCGACCACCTCGTCGGGTGAGGTGCACTCGTAGACGCTGACCCCATCGCTCATCAGGGTGACCTCGGCCAGGTCGCCGGTGCCGTGATCGCGCAGGTGGTGCACGGCGGCGCGGATCTGCTGCAGCGAGATGCCCGTGTCGAGCAGCCGCTTGACGACCTTGAGGACGAGGATGTCGCGGAAGCTGTAGAGGCGCTGTGACCCGGAGCCGTGTGCCCCGCGGACGCTCGGCTCAACGAGGCCCGTGCGCGCCCAGTAGTCGAGCTGCCGGTAGGTAATGCCGGCTGCGGAGCACGCGGTCGGCCCCCGGTAGCCGATGTCCACCGCGTCGGCGTCGAATCCGGCACTGTCCCCGTCGGGGCCGGGCCCAGCGCTCAGGCCGCGGTCGCCGCCGGACTCCCCGCCGCCCGGCTCGTCGCCCTCATCGTCGGCATCGAACAGACGTGCCTTGCTCCTCGGCGTACGGGACTCCCGCTCGGCGATTATCGCCCGGCTTGTCGTCACTACCGGATGGGCCCGTGGATCCCGCGCCCCTGGTTCGCGTCACGCCCACCTCCATCGCGAGCTGACCACCCTGGGTACTCGCTTCGAACCGTAAGCCGACCAGCTCACGGCGTCAACGATCCCACGCGGCGCGTCGCGACATTCCGTTTAAGTCAGGCATGCCAGCCCGTGCCAATCGCTCACCGGCTGTGTTTCCTGACCCCGCTACCAGCGATAACAGTGTCCCTTAAAGCGTCTGCATAACAAAGCGTCCGCATTGACGCACAGTCCATTCAGGTCGCACGGCCGAAGTCTTCCGGCGAGATGGTGTCCAGAAACTCCCGGAACTTCTCGACCTCGTCCTCTTGCTCGTCGGGGATGGCCACCCCGGCCTCGTCCAGGATCTCCTCGGCCGCGAAGATCGACGCCCCCGTACGCAGAGCCAGCGCGATCGAGTCCGACGGCCGGGCGCTGACCTCGGCCCCGTTGGAGAACACCAGGTCGGCGTAGAAGATCCCGTCCCGCAGGGCGGTGATGTTCACCGTCCGCAGCTGGACGTTCAGCACGTCCAGCACGTCACGGAACAGATCGTGCGTCAGGGGCCGGGGGGACACCATGCCCTGCTGGGCGAACGCGATGGCCGTAGCCTCAACGGCGCCGATCCAGATGGGCAAGTACCGGTCGCCCTGCGTCTCCTTGAGCAAGACGATAGGGCTGTTCGATGGCATCTCGACCCGGACGCCGACGACCTCCATCTGCCGCACTACAGCTCCATCCTCACGTGCCGCTGGCACACCCTCGCTGGCCGCCACTCCCTTTGTCAAGGTACACCCGCTATCGCCTCGACGCGGAGCGCCACCCACCCCCTACGTCATCGATACGGGGCGCCGGGGCGGTGACCGAGGGGGCAGGTACGGCACCCGCCAGGCCCGCCTCGTCGAGGGCGGATTCGACCAGTGCGGCGTGCAGCCAGAGGGTCAGCGTGGCGATCTGCCAGGCGTCACGGGCCGCGGAGGCCCGCGCACCGGGACCGCGCTGCCGCAGCTGCGGGGACACGAGCTGCTCGACCAGTGAGATATCCCGCTCGGCCGAGGCCTTGACCCCGCGCAGGTGCCGGGCACCGACGCCGAACCTGGCCAGCGCCGCCGCGGCCCGGGCCACCTCGAGGGCGTCCCGCCCGTAGTGCCGCCCGGACCGGCGGATCAGCCCGTAGTCCTCCAGCTCGGCCAGGCTGTCGCCGTCGATGCCGGCCGTCTCGAGCAGCTCGGCCCGGGTCAGCGGCGTACCGCCGCGGCCGGCCCCGCGCCGGGACGCCTCGTTGGACGCCACGGCCCCGGCCAGCGAGGACGCGAGTGTAGGGCGGGAATTCGGCTCGGCGGACGCGTCGATCGCGTCGAGGCGTTCCTTGATCACCCGCAGCGGCAGGTACTCGTCCCGCTGGGCGGTCAGGATGTACCGGAGGCGCTCGACGTCGGCCAGGGCGAACTGGCGGTAACCGGACTGGGAGCGGGCGGGCTCGATCAGGCCCTCAGCCTCGAGAAACCGGATCTTGGAGGTGCTGACGTCCGGGAACTCGGCCCGCAGCCGGGCGAGAACCCCGCCGATCCCGAAGGAGGCAGGCTCGCGCGATGAGCTCATGCGTAATCCTGTGCGCCTCCGCCGCGGCGCTGTCCCTGCAGGCGGGGGTGCGTCATGAAGATGAGCCGGAACTTGCCGATCTGCACCTCGTCCCCGCTGAACAGCTCGGTTTCCTCGATCCGGTCGCGGTTGACGTAGGTGCCGTTCAGGCTGCCGACGTCGCGGACGGTGAACCGGTTCCCGATCCGGTAGAACTCCGCGTGGCGGCGGGACACGGTCACGTCGTCGAGGAAGATGTGGCTGTCGGGGTGCCGCCCGGCGGTGGTCAGCTCGCTGTCGAGCAGGAACCGGCTGCCCGCGTTCGGGCCCCGGTGCACCACCAGCAGCGCCGTATCTGCGGGCAGCGCCTCCAGCATCGCCGGATCAGCGAGCGGCTCGTCGTTCAGCTCGGCGTCGAGGGCCTGGCCCCGGTCCAGGGAGATCGTCGAGGTCGTTTCGCCCGCCCGCTCGGCCGCTCCCCGCATCAGGGCAGTCCCGCAGTTCGAGCAGAAGCGTGCGTCATCCGGATTCGGACGACCGCACCGTGTGCAGTAGACGCTGGCCATCGCTCCGCCAGGCCTCCCCTCTATGGGCCAGTCCCACTCCGCCGGAGCCTCGTCGCGGCCCGGTCCCTGCGCCTGCGACGCAGGCTCGTGGGATGAGGCTGACCAGGCTACCGGGGCGGGGCTGTTCCGGTCCATGCGCCACGCGAGCAGCCGCCGCCAGCCTCCGCGCGGCGCCTGGCCGCTGCTGCCGGCGGATGCCCCGTCCGGAGACCGCTCCGGGTCTCCGTCGCGACGTCTGCGCCACACCGCCGCTCCACCTCCGCCACACGCCGCCCGGCCGTAGCCCGCCAGCCCGCGACTCGCCACCGGGACACGAAAAACCTCGCGGCGTCACGTGTCCTCATGTGAGCGTGATTGTCTCACGGCTAAAGGACTTCACGACATGGCGTACCTAGTCAGGCCCCCACCATAGCGCGGCTTATGGCGCCGGATGACCAATCGTCAGGCTCGTCCGGGGCCATACCGAGGCATCCGATTACCCGCCCGCTTAATCGTTCTTTACCGGCGGATTTCCCCGCCCGTCACTGGCCCGCTTGCTCGACCACGAGGGCCCACTCGTCCAGCAGCAGCTGGGCGGTGTCGGCGTCGGTTCCTTCCGCCCACAGGTGCGTCACGGCGTCGGCCGGATCGGGCAGCACGAGGACCCAGCCCCGGTCGGGCGCTACCACTCGCACGCCGTCGGTGATGTCCACCTCACGGGTGCCCGCCGCCTCCACCACCGTCCGCATGACGCTCCCCTTGGCCGCCCAGGGAGTCGGCATGGACCGCCTGAGCAGGTGCGCGTCGGGAATCCGCGCGTCGATCTGGCTCAGCGTCAGCCGCGTCCGCGCCACGAGCCCGATCAGCCGGGCGAAGGTCGCGATGCCGTCCACCGTCCGGGCGAACTCCGGTACCACGAAGCCGCCACGCCCGTCCGCGGCGAAGATCACATCGTCGGCCGCGGCCGCCTGGGTGAGAGCGTCCATCGACGTCGGCGTCCAGTTCACCTCGACGCCGTGGAACCGGCAGACCTGCTCAGCGACCCGCGTCGTGGTCACCGGCAGGGCGACCCGGCCGGTCTTGCGCTCGGCGGCGACCAGGTCGAGCACGACGAGCAGCGCCCGCTCGTCGCTGACCATCTCACCCTTCTCGTCCACGATCCGGATCCGCTCGCCGACCGGGTCGAACCGGACGCCGAACGAGGCGCGGGAGGAGGACACCACCTCCGACAGGCGCTGCAGCCCCGCGCGCAGCTGGGCGACGGTCTCAGTCGGGGTGACCTCGTCCAGCCGGCCGTTGATGGTGAGCACGTCGACGCCGATGCGGCCGAGCAGGCTCGGCATGACCAGCGAGGTGGTGCCGCCCGCGCAGTCGGCGACCACCTTCATCCCGCTCTCGCGGACCGCGGTCATGTCGACGCACCGCAGCAGTTCGCGGGTGTACCACTCGACGACGCGCGGCGGGTAGCTGAGCTCCGCGATCTCGCCGGGGAACGCCCGCCGGTACTCCTGCCGCGAGAAGACCCGCTCGAGCTTGCGCTGGGCCGCCTGGGACAGTTCGGCGCCGCGCTCGTCCAGGAAGGTGATGTCGATCGACTGCGGGTCCCCCGGCGTGGTCCGCAGCGCGATCCCGCCGCTGTAGTCGGCGCGCTCGGTCTCGAACCGGGCGACCGGCAGGGGCTGCGCCTCCAGGTCGACGACGTTGATCGCGCTGGCGTTCAGCGCGCCCTGAACGGCCCGCTTGAACGTGCGCGCGGCGCGGGACACGTCACGGGACGTCGTGACGGTCGAGCCCTTCTTCAGCGTGGTGGCGTACGCGCTGGCCAGCCGGACGCACAGTTCGGGCGTCACCTCGACGTTGACCAGGCCGGACACGCCGCGCTGGCCGAACAGGGTCCGGTTGCCGCGGGACTCCCAGATCACGCTGTTGTTGACGACCGCGCCGGCCTTGATCGTCTTGAACGGGTACACCTTCACCCCGGCCGACAGGTACGCCTCCGGCTCGATGACGCACTCGTCCCCGACGACGGCGCCCTCCTCGATCCGGGCCAGCCGCATGACGTCGGTGTTCTTGCCCACCACACAGCCGCGCAGGGTCGCGCCCTGGCCGACGTAGACGTTGTTGTGGACCACGGCGCGGTGCAGGAACGCGCCCTCCTTGACCACGACGTTGTTGCCGATCACCGTGTACTCGCGCAGATGCGCGCCGGCCTCGACCTTGGCGTAGTCCCCGATGCACAGCGGGCCGGTGAGTACCGCCTCCGGATCGACCTCGGCGCCTTCCGGGACCCATACGCCGGGTGACACCTCGAAGCCGTCGATGTCGACGTTCACTTTCCGGGCGAGCACGTCGACCTGCGCCTTCATGTAGCTCTCGTGATTGCCGACGTCCTCCCAGTAGCCGTCGGATATGTAGCCGAACAGCGGCGCCCCGCGCTTGAGCAGGCTCGGGAACACGTCGCCGGACCAGTCCACCGACTCCTCCGGCGGCACCTCGGCCAGGACTTCCGGCTCCATGACGTAGATGCCGGTGTTCACCGTGTCCGAGAACACCTGGCCCCAGGTCGGCTTCTCCAGGAACCGCTGGATCCGCCCGTCCTCGTCGGCGATGACGATGCCGAACTCCAGCGGGTCGGGCACCCGGGTCAGGCCCACGGTAACCAGCGCGCCCTGCACCTTGTGAAAGCGGACCATGGCCGTCAGGTCGATGTCGGTGAGGGCGTCACCGGAGATGACGACGAACGGCTCGTCGCGCAGGGCATCTTCCGCGTTCCGCACGCTGCCCGCGGTGCCGAGGGGCATCTCCTCGGTCGCGTACTGCAGGTTCATACCGAAGTCTTCGCCGTCCGCGAAGTAGTTGCGAACCAGCGCGGCCAGGAACTGCACGGTTACGATGGTGTCGGTGAATCCGTGCCGCCTGAGCAGCCGAAGGACGTGCTCCATGATCGGCCGGTTGACGACCGGAAGCAGGGGCTTGGGCTGGTTGGCGGTCATCGGACGCAGCCGCGTCCCTTCCCCGCCTGCCATCACGACGGCCTTCAACGGTTACGCTGCTCCCTCCGGAATGCGCCTTCTACGTTAATCGGTGCCCGCGTTGCCGGTGTCCTCGTCGTCGGGGCTGTGTCCGTTAGGACCTATGTCGCCGGGATCTGGATCGGGGCCTGCGGGTTCGGGTCGGGGGCTTACGGATTCGGGCCGGGGACCAGGCGCCCGGTCATCAGCGCGCGCGCCTGGATCAGGTAGAGGACCGCCGCCCACCAGTACAGTGCCGTGCCCCAGATCGCGAACGCCCACCCGATGACGCGGGCGATCTCGGCCCAGGTCCCGGCGTACGCCCCGAGGAGCAGCAGCGGGAATGCATACAAAAGGCAAAGCGTAGCGGTTTTCCCCGCAAAGCTGACCCGCAGCGTACCGAAGCCGACCCGCAGGCGCAGCACACCCAGCGCCGCGGCCACGATGACCTCGCGCGCCGCGAGCAGCGCCACCAGCCACCACGGGATGATCCCGCGTACGGCCAGGCCGACCAGGGTGGCGGCGATGTAGAGCCGGTCAGCGGCCGGGTCGAGCGCCTCGCCAAGCCGGCTCTGCTGGTTGAGGGCCCGGGCGATCTTGCCGTCCAGCCAGTCGGTGGCGGCGGACGCGATGAGCAGGGCGACGGCCCAGGCGTCGGCCTTCGGCCCGAGGACGAGCCAGAGGAAGACGGGGACGCCCAGCAGGCGCGCCACGCTGAGCGCGTTCGGGATGGTGAGCACGCGGTCCCGGGGGTCGCTGCCGGGCGCCGGGGCGCCCCCGCTACGGGCGGAACCGTCCCCCGTGCTCGCATCGCCCCCAACGATCTGGCTCACGCCCGTGACCCTACCTGGCCGGTGCGGCCACTGCCGGCGCGCGGGTGTGCGACGATGCCGCCGCCGACCCGAATTGAGGCCATGTTCGCTCATTTGCGGACGTCCGTTTCTCACCGTGACGGGGTCCACCGGCACCCGGCTCACCGGGGCCGGCGGGTCATGGGCAGCGGGGATTGCCCGGGCGGCGGATCACCGGGGGCGGTAAAGGGAAACCTGGAAGGCCGCGGTCACGCTGACCGGCTCGGCCAGCAGGGCCAGGCGGGCGGCGGTCTCGTCCGGGCCGGTGTGCCGGGCGGACGGCCCCATCCCGGCGAGCGTTTCGGCCCCGGACCGGGTCAGCCGGAGCGTGCGGGCCAGTTCCCGCCGGCCCGCCAGGCAGAAGTGCTCACCGAGCGCGGCGGACAGCCGTTCGTCCTTGCGCTCGTCCACGGTCAGCAGGCCGGCGTCCCGGACCAGTTCGGCCAGGTGCCCGGGGCCGGGGGTGACGACGATGAGCGTACCGTCGGTGCGCAGGACGCGCCGGAATTCCGGCCCGTTCCGCGGGGCGAAGACGTTGAGCACGGCCGACGCGACGCCGTCGCGCACCGGGAAGGGCTTCCAGACGTCCCATCCGATGGCACCGGCCGCGGGGTGGGCCCGTGCGGCCCAGCGGAGCGCCCGGACCGAGTTATCCATGGCCAGCCCCGTCGTGCCGGCGCAGCCCGGGAGGGTGCGGAGACGGTCGAGGACGGCCGCGAGGTAATAGCCCGGACCGGAGCCGGCGTCGAGCACACAGGCCGGGGCGGGCGGGAAGGACGCGGGCACCGCCGCGGCGGCGAGGTCCGCCACCGCCTCCGCCAGCGGTGCGTAGTGCCCGGCGGCGAGGAAGGCCTGCCGGGCCGTCACCATCTCCGCCGTATCGGCCGAGCCCGGGCGCGCGTGGCCGGTCATCAGGTTGACGTAGCCGTGCCGCGCGATATCGAAGCTGTGGCCGTTCCCGCAGCGCAAGGCCGACGGCAACACGGACGCGGGCAGGGGCGCGGGCGGGGACAGGGACGCGGACAGGGACGCGGACGGGGACGCGGGCGGGGACGCGGGCGTCAGGGCGAATCCGCGCCCGCACACCGGGCAGGCCAGCAGGCTGCAGATGTCGCTGAGCACGCTGAGTGCCGGGGGCCGCAGGGTCAGTCGCCCCAGACGTCGCGGGCCACGTCCACGATCAGCCGCAGCTTCGCGACCTCCTCGTCGTAGGTCAGCGCGTTGCCTTCGACCGTGGAGGAGAAACCGCACTGCAGGGACAGGCACAGCTGGTCGAGCGGGACGTACTGGGACGCCTCATCGATCCTGCGCCTCAGCTGGTCAGCGTCCTCAAGGACGCCGCGCTTGGCCGTGACCAGCCCGGGAACGACCATCTTCCCCTTCGGAACGAACCTTAGTGGCTCGAATCCCCCGGACCGGGCGTCGTCGTACTCGAGGAAGAAACCGTCCACGTTCAGCTCCCGCAGGTCCTGGGCGGGCAGCCGGCCGACCGCGAACTCCTCGCGCGCCCGCAGCAGGCGCTCGGGCCCCAGCAGGCTCCCGACATGATCGGCACGGACGGCGGTGTGGCGCGGCGCATGAGACCTTCCTTGCTCTCGGCAGGTCGGGGTATCCCCGCCGGGAGCATAACGCCCGCGACGGCTCGCTGGTGCCAGCGGGATCGGCTCCCGAACTGGCCCCGCCGGGAGCACTAGCCTCACTGGCCCCAGCCAGCGGGCGGGTCCTCCGCGCCCGGACGGCGACGCGGGCTGTAGCCGTGAGGATGACCACGAACAGGGCCAGGCCGCCGAGGATAAACGCGTTGCCGGTGACGAGCTGAAGGCCGTGCCAGCGGTACTCGACGAACCAGGGCTGGTCCCCGTGCTGGTAGTACGTGGCCGGGTCGGTGTTCGGCGGCTGCCAGAGGATGCCGAGCGAGAATGCGCCCAGGTCTGTGGGCTCACCCCACAGGCTGCCCGGCCACGCGCCGTACACGGCCAGGATGGCCCCGGCCAGGGCCCACCAGGCCCACGCGCGGAGCCGGGAGGAGCGCCAGGACCGGACCGCGTAGTGCCCGGCGACCGCCACGGCGGGCGCGGTCCAGACCCAGTGATGGTCCCAGCTGATCGGCGAGAGCAGCAGGCCGGTGAGCGCCGCGGCGAGCAGGCCCGCCACCTGGTGCCCGGCTCGGTCCAGGATCGCCGCACAGGCGATGCCCGTGATCCCGATCAGCACGGCCGCGAGGATCCAGCTGGCCTGAGCGCCGGAGATGCTGCCCGCGAGCCGCGTGAGCAGGCCGCGCAGCGACTGGTTGCCCTCCCAGCCGGTGAAACCGGTCCGGCCGCCCTGGAAGAAGAGGCCGCCGAACCACCACTTGGACGAGTCGGGTCCCTGGATCACGAACCCGAGCAGCACGGTGAACACGAAAGCGGCGGAGGCCATGGCGGCCTGCCGGAACTTCCGCGCGAACAGCAGATACGGGATGAAGACGAGCGGGACCAGCTTGATGCCGGCCGCGATGCCGACCCCGGCCCCCTTCCACCAGCGCGAGGCCCTGGTGTCCGGCTGGCACAGATCCCAGAGGATAAGCGCCATCAGCACCAGGTTGACCTGGCCCAGGTACAGGGTCCGGACCACCGGCTCGGTCCAGAACACCGCGGCGGAGGCCAGCAGCGTCGCGCCCAGGCGCACCCGGGGCCGGTTGCGGTAGCCGAGGCCGCCGAAGGTGAACCACAGCGCCGCGACCAGGGCGACGATGTTGACCCCCATCGAGAGCTTGGGCAGGACCGACCAGGAGACGAACGACACGACGGCGAAGACGATCGCCGCGAACGGCGTGTAGGTGAACTTCAGCCCGAGGCTGCCGTAGCCGCCCCAGTCGTACAGGGGAGCGTGCGCCCGCGGGTCGAACACGGGCCGGATGTGCCGCACGATGAGGCCACCCGACCGGTAGACCGCCAGGTCAACGGGATCCAGCGTCCACTGGGTGGGGTGAACCGCGGCGTACACGGCGTACAGGGCGATGGCCACACCGAACGCGGCCGCCCCGGCGACGAGCAGCCGGCGGCCCGGCACCCGGTGCGTGGGCCCGGCCGCCCCCCGGGGGACGAGCACCGATTTCACCCGCCAACCATATCGGCACGCGCGGTCACATGCGTACGACCGCGCAGCGACATGCGTGCGGCCGGGCGACGACATGCGATAGTAAATGGGAACGACTTGGCGAGGAGGCGACCAGCCATCAGCGGGATCCAGCAGGTGGTCTTGTCCGGGCCGCTCATCCTGGCTGCCCCCATCGCCGCCGCGGCCGGCGCGATCACCTTCGTGTCGCCGTGCTGCCTGCCGCTCGTACCCGGTTACCTGGCCTACGCGACCGGCATGTCCGGCACCGACGCGCAGGCCGCGAAGACCGCCCCCCAGGCCGGGGACCGCCGTCCCGGCGCGCCCGGCCAGGCACAGGCCGGGACCGCGGCCGCCGCTGCGGCCGACGAGCGGGAAACTGGCGACGGCGGCACCCGGCTAGCCGTGGACGACCGGCCCGCGGATCCGCCCGGCGCGAGCCCGCCGCCCGCCGCCCCCCGCCCTCCCGGGCGCGGGCGCACGATCGCCGGGACCATGCTCTTCGTGCTTGGCTTCTCCGCGCTGTTCGCGGTCTACGGCGCCGCCTCGGGCAGCCTCGGAGGTACGCTGCTCGCCCACCACCAGGGTGGCGTAACGGCGGTGCTGGGCTCCCTCACGATCGTGCTCGGCCTGCTGTTCGCGGGCGTCTTCGACCGGTTTTCCTTTGCGGGCCGGGTCGTCCGCCCGTCGGTGCGGCCGCGGGCGGGCCTGGCCGGGGCGCCCCTGCTCGGGGTGATGTTCGGGCTGGGGTGGACGCCGTGCATCGGCCCCACGCTCGCCACCGTGCTCGCCTTGTCGACCACCACGGGGACCGCGGGGCGGGGCGCGTTCCTGGCCTTCATCTACGGCCTCGGCCTGGGCGTGCCATTCCTGATCGTTTCGGTAGCCTTCCAGCGCAGCATGCGCGTTTTCGGCTACGCCCGCCTGGCACGCCCGCCTGGTGACCCGGATCGGCGGGGCGCTGCTCGTCGCGGTGGGTGTGCTCGAGGTCACGGGAGCGTGGGCCTCGGCGATGCTCTGGCTCAAGATTCACTGGGTCGGCAGCTACCAGGCTCCGCTTTGACGTCCTCCCCGGCGTGAAGGCGCGGGGAGCCGGCGGAACGGTCAGATCCGGGCGCGCGCCTTGGCGGCCGCCCGGCCGGTCCGGCCACCCCGGCCGGCTGGCTGGGCCGCTCCTCGGCCGCCTTGTCCTCGGCCGCCCGGGCCGCGGCCCGGGCCGAGGTGGCCGCCTGGGCCGCCTCGATCAGCGCCTCGAACAGCCGCAGGTCGTCCCCTTCCTCGGGGTGCCACTGGACGCCGACGGCGAAGGGGTGCCCCTGCAGTTCGACCGCCTCGATGACCTGGTCGTCCGCCCAGGCCACCGTGACCAGGCCCTCGCCGGCCTGCCAAACGGCCTGGTGATGCCGCGCCGGCACCCGGGCCTGGGAACCGAGCCGCCTGCCCACCGTGCTGTCCGCGTTGAGGTGAACGTCGTGCGGGGCCATCTTGTACGGATCCGGCGCGTGCCCGTTATGGCCCACCGCGTCCGGGAGATGCTGGATGAGCGTGCCGCCCCGGGCCACGTTGAGGATATGCATACCGCGGCAGATCGCCAGGTAAGGCAGTTGCGCGTCGGTGGCCGCGCGGACGAGCGACACCTCGAACCGGTCCCGCCTGCGGTTGGGCGGGTCCGTCTTCTCGTGCGGGGCGGCGTCGTACAGCGCGGGGTTGACGTCGGTGCCGCAGGTGAACACGATGCCGTCGAGGCTTTGCGCCAGCCGGGCCACGCTGTCGGCCGGGACCGGGGGGAGGATGACCGGCGTTCCGCCGGCGCGTTCCACGGCGCGGGTGTAGGTGAGCGGAGAGAGGACCGCCTCGCGAACCCAATCGCCCCAGTGCGCGGCCTCGAACTGACCGGTGATCCCAATGAGCGAGCGGGCCATGCACCCTCCGGCGGCGTAGGTCATGAATTCCGACAGGTCGCGATATCGTCCCCCGGTGACCATGATGGTCCATCATCGCCTCCCCAGGTCAACGCGTTGCCAAAGTTCACCAGAAAGCTGTCAGAAGACGTACGTGAGGGCGCCCTGGCGGGCCGCAGCGGCATCGTCTCAGGCACGCGGGTACGGGCGGGTACGGGCGGGCACAAACCGGACAGACGCGCATAAGGACGCTGAGCCCGCGAAAGCAGGAATGGCCTATATGTATTTATGCTGGAAATGGCCTAACCCGGCCTTACCACCCCTAATCGCCGTCATCCCGCCTTTGGTTATCACCTCGGCCATTGATCTGGCCATATACTGCGCACATTAAAACCCGGCCTGCCGCTATCTGCTGCAGAATAGACGCCGCGAGTGGGACACTGGAGAAGCGAAGGGCACGGGCAAGGGGCACGGGCAAGGGACGCGGGCAAGGACGCGGGCGCGGGCACGGCCTCCGATGGCCGCCGTCCGCCATAGGAGCATCGGGTCCCGCCGACTGAGGGGAACACGGAGATCGCCACGGGAAACTGGGAGGGGAAGCCGGCCGGCGAAGATCCACTTCGGCGCAGGTCCGGGACGTGCTCGCCGGACGTCGTGGCTGAACTTGGTTCCGATCCGCTGACTGAACTCTTCGCCGCGATTGATCCGGTATCCGACGCGGCTGTGACCTATTTTTACAGTCATCTCTTCGCCATCGAGCCGTCCGCACGGGCGATGTTCCCGCCCGCCATGGACGCGCAGCGAACACGGTTTTACCAGGCTCTGCGCCGCGTCGTATTGAGCAGCGATAATGACGGCCGGCTGACCGCCTACCTGGAAGGCCTGGCGCGGGCTCATCGCAAATTCGGCGTCCAGAAGGAGCATTTCGACGCTGTTGGCCGGGCACTCGCGGCCACCTGGCAGCGGTACGCGCCAGAGGCCTGGACGGGCGCCGCGGCGGTCGCCTGGGAAGACCTGTTCAGCCGGGCCGCCCAGCTTATGATCAGCGCGGCCGAACAGGACGCCGAACAGGCGCCCCCGTGGTGGCTCGCGGAAATCGTCGCCCACGAGGCCCGTTCCGCCGACCTCGCCGTCCTGACGCTCCAGCCGAGCCAGCCGCTACCGTACCTGCCCGGGCAGCACGTAAGCATCCAGACGCCGCGGTGGCCGCGCCTGTGGCGCCATTACTCCATCGCGAACGCGCCCCGCGAGGACGGCACGCTGACCATTCACGTCCGCGCCGTCCCCGGCGGCCTGGTGAGCGGCACCCTGGTTCATCACGTGACCGTCGGCGACACCCTGCTGCTGGGGGCGGCCGCCGGGTCGATGACCGCGGACCTGACGTCCCAGCGCGACATCCTGTGCCTCGCCGGGGGCACTGGCCTGGCCCCGGTCAAGGCCATCATCGAGGCCGTCACCCGCGCGCCCGGCACGGGCCGGCGGCGGGAGGTTGTGCTCTACCACGGCGCGCGCCACGCGTCCGGCCTGTACGACCAGCCCGATCTGCAGCGCCTGGCGGTGTCCTACCCGTGGCTGCAGGTCATCCCGGTCGTGTCCGAGGAGGCCGCGCTGGACGCGATCTACGGGACGATCCCCCGGGTAGTGGCCATGGCCACCTGGAAGAACCGCGACATCTACGTCAGCGGTCCGGACGAAATGATCGCGCAGACCGTGCGCGAACTGAAGGTCAGGGGCGCGCCCGAGGAACTGATCCGGTATGACTGCCCGCTGTTCTAGCTGAACTGACGCCCATCTCTCCTATCCGTGGCGATTTTCCGCGAATCTGCGGAAAGGTCGCCACGGATCGGCGCGTGGGGTCCCGGGG
>CAWELT010000007.1:0-69587 GCA_963809975.1 uncultured Actinomycetes bacterium | reverse complement strand
GTCTACGCGATCGCACTGACCGCCATCCAGTCACGCCCCGGATTGCCATCATCCGCGGAGGGGGCACCGGGCGGGGAGGGGCTGAGCTGGGGCGAGGCGGTTTGACGGGCTGGGCCGAGCGCGGGGTGGCGGATTGGGGCGGCCGGGCGGGAGGGGTTGAGCTGGGGCGGGAGGCGGTTTGACGGGCTGGGCTGAGCGCGGGGTGGCGGATTGGGGCGGCCGGGCGGGGAGCGGCATGATGGGAGCAGCTGACCGGGAAATACGGCACGGAGCTGGAACCTGGCGGGTGCGGAACCGAGTCCAAGAGATGACGTGATGCGAGCCAAGGATGCGGAGAATCCACCGATGCGTCGCCGCCCGCGCCCGGACCGCCTGCCGGGCCCCACGGCTGCCGTCTCCCCCGGGTGGCCCGACTCCGACCGGAACCAGCCGGAGCGGAACCACCCGGCCTGGCCTGGGCGTGGTCGGGGTGGCGCTCGGGCTCGGGGTGCTCGCGGGGTGCGGGACGTCCGCGGCCAGCACGCCGAACGCCGGTCAGACCTGCGGGACGACCCGGACCGGCGTGAACGTCCCGGTCATCATCAAGATCAGTGAGGGCCCGGTTTCCTGCGCGACCGCGCTCCGGGTGGAGAACTCCTACGCGGCCGTGGTGCGCACGGGGCAGATACGCGGCAACGGCGGCGGCGCCCCGGTCACGGTAAGCGGCTGGACCTGCCGGGGCTTCCCGACCACGGAGATCCTGAAGACGGGCCAGACCTCAGCCTGCCGCAGCGGCGGCGCGGAGATCCTCGCCATCCTCCCGCCGCCCAGCGCCCCAAGCGTGCCCATCACCCTCACCGCGACACCCCTGAGCCGCGGGCGACCACCCAGTATTCGCAGGAGTCGGCAATTCACCCATCCGCAGCCGGGCCAGAATCCCCGGTAATCCCTATCCGGGGTCAGTTCCCTCCAGCGCTACATCGATGACCTCGTTGGCCAGCTTGACGGCGGTCACCGGGCACGGCGCGCCCATGATGCAGCGCAGGCTCACGGCCCCGACGAGCAGGCCCCGGAGCGTGGACCGGCCGTGTGTGCCGACCACCAGCAGGTCGGCATCCCCGTGGCCGAGCCGTCCACGCCCACCACCACGTGATACGTCATGCGGTTGCCTCTCTCGCTCTTCCGGCTCTCACGGCCTGCGGGGCCAGCGCCCCGTCGGACAGTTGTTCTTGGCTCTTGCCCCTGGTCTCGGGCAGTGTCGCGAATGGTGAGCAGCATCCCGACGGCGGCCACGATGCCAGCGACGATCTCCGCGCCCCGGATCCCCCACGAGGAGGCGAGCATGTCGGGGAAGAGGGTTGCGCCGGCGAACGACGCCCATCTTCCAGGCCCCGGCCGCGATGCCGGAGGACGTGGTGCGGACCTCAACCGGGAAGAGCTCGGAGGGATAGACGAACGTGGTCATGTTCGGGCCGAACTCGAGATGAAGAAGTAGCTGCCCCGTACAGGATGATGAACGGCGCGGCCACGGTCGTCGCACTCGGGATCAGGCCGATGAGCAGGAACATCAGCGCCATCATGCCGAAGCCCAGGATCTGGATGGGCCGGCGCCCGGTCTTGTCGAGCGACCTGCTCCAGTACTCGCTCATGATCGTCGCGGAGACCGGGTAGTCGCCGCCGATCCCGATGCCCGGACAATCCGGGAGACGAGCAGGAAGGTGAAGTTCGGCGAGAACGCGGAAGCGGTGGCCCCGATCGCCAGGATCAGGACCTCGTAGCCGTAGATGCGCTTGCGCCCGACGATGTCGGCGATGCGCCCGAAGATGAGCGCGACCGATGTCGCATCATTGCGCGGGACAGTAAGTCCGTTCCATTGACCCGTTCACCGCCCGGAAATAGTACAAAAGACGTGATCCGGTAAGAGCGGATGAATGACGCCGCCGCGCTTTGGCTGGTGAGACGCAGCAGGCGACGGAGGAAATTGTGATAGCGGTGAGGAATTCGCCGCCCTTAGGCGGGTCTTTCCGGGCGCTCCCCGATTAGCGGCCCAAGGCGGATCTCAACAGGCTCGCGCAGGCCGGCCGGGCCGCCTCGCCAACGCAGCAGTTGCGGCCCAGGGACGAGCTTATTGGGCCCTCGGCGGCGATCAGCTAGCCTGCCAGCATCGGCCGTGTTGGCCCGATCCGCCTGTCGAGCACCGGAGGCAACGAATGTCCGATCCCTATGAGAAGCCCCGGCCACGTGATTACGCCCTCGAGAGTGAGCTTGAGTCGCTGCACAAGCAAGAGGAGGAGGGGCACGCGACGGCTAAGGAGCAGCGCCGGGCTGAGCAGCTGGAGCGCCGGCTGGAGGTCGACGAGCGTGGCGCGGAGGTCCGCGAGCACCGGCAGGAGAACCGCGAGGCAGATCGCTAGGACGAGGAAGAGCGCCACCGTCACCGGTCGCCCACCCGCCTGCCCCACCGCTCTGCCCCACCGGCCTGGGCGTCCGCTGGCCCATCCCGCCGGCCCGGCCAGGCCGCCCGACGTGCTGCCCGCCATCGCGCTTACCGAGAAGAGGATCTATGAACCTGGAAGAAACGCTCGACAAAATCGTCGAGCTGAGCCGGGAAGAGCTGCACACGGTGCGTAAACGAGGCGAGGAGAAAACTGCCCCGCGCGACCACGGTCAGGACTTTCACGAAATGCAGCGCGCTGCCGACCGGCTGGACCACTACGCACACCAGCTGCGCAAGCTGCACGACGCCGAATTCGGCCAGAACTGGCGGCACGAGAGCCGACAGGACACGCCCCACTCGGCGTAACCGGCCTGGGCCCCGGTCCCGGAGGCCAGCACCCGGCCCCGCCCGACCCCGCCGCGCTCGCGGCGCGGCTGGCCAATCAGCCCGGCCCGGACCGCATCACCGCGTTCCTCGAGGCGGGCCAGCTATCACCGGGGCCACACCCGCATCGTGGCCGCGCTCGCCGACCGCGATCCGGCGGAGGCGGAAGCCGCCATGCGGGCCCACCTGCGCGACGTCTCGGACAACCTGCTCGGCCACTTACCAGAGGCCCAGCAGCGAGCCCAGGGAACGGGCCGCGGGCCCGCCTTCGTCCTGGGCGATGCGCAGCGCGGCGGGCACGTCGAGGTCGTGGGCGAGCGCAGCGCGCACCGCGGCGACCGCCGTGTCGTCGTGGCCCGCCGGGCCGCGGCTGGGCCGGCCCGCGGCCGCGGCGATGGCCTCCAGCCGGGCGGCGGCCGCGTCCAGCCCCGCGCGGTCGTAATCCCAGTCTTCGTGCCAGGGCCGGTCCAGGATCAGCAGCCGGACGGCCGCCGCCGGGTAATCGGCGAGCAGCTCCTTGACCACCACGAGGTTGCCGGCCGACTTGGCCATCTTCGCGCCCGCCACGCGGACGACGCCGACGTGGAACCGCGCCCGGGCGAAAGGGGTTACGCCGGTGAAGGTCTCGGCCAGCGCGGCCTGGTAGGCGTGGTGCGGGAACCGCAGGTCACCTCCGCCGGCCTGCACGTCGATGGCCGGGCCGAAGGCGTGCAGCGCCATCGCCGCGCATTCGGCGTGCCAGCCCGGCCGCCCGGGCCCCCAGGGGCTGGCCCAGGCCGGCTGCCCATGCCGGGACGCCTGCCAGATCGCGACGTCGAACGGGTCGTCCTTGCGCGGGTCATCCGGCTGGTCACCGTACTCACCGGCCAGCCGCAGCGCCGCCGCCTGATCCGGGACCGCCTGGCGGGCGACGGCCGCGCCACGGAAGTACACCTGACCGTCCCGCTCGTAGGCGGCGCCCCGGTCCAGCAGGCCCGCGATGAGCGCGATGACCTGCGGAATGAACACGTGGGCCCGGGGTTCCAGCGCCGGGCGGCTGACGCCCAGGGCCGTCATGTCCTGGTCGAAATAGAACTGCTGGATGGCCGCGAACTGGTCATACGGGGAGCCGTCGCGGTTCGCCGCGGCGAGCAGCACGTCGTCGACGTCGGTCACGTTCCGGCACGTGATCACTTCGGCGCCGCCAGCGTGCAGCACCCGGGACAGGGTGTCCGCCCACACGAACGTCGCGGCGTGCCCCAGGTGCGTCACGTCGTAGGGCGTGATCCCGCACGCGTACACCCGGGCCCGCCCGGCGAGCGGGAGCAGCTGTCCCGCCGAGCCGCAGCACGGGCGGCAGGCCCACCCCAAGGAGCTGATTCATCAGGCGCCTCATCCGGTCACGATTTGCTGGCGAGAGCGATGCTAGTCCGGCCGGCGGCCACCGCAGCCAGCAGCTGGCCGCCCCGGAGGCCAGTAGTTAGCCGCCGCGGAGGGTGGCGCCGACGCGCTCCTCGGCTTCGGCCACGGCGGCGTCCCGGGCGGCGGTGGCCTCGGCCGCGGTAAGCGTCCGGTCCAGGGCGCGGAACCGCAGCGTGTACGCCAAAGACTTGCGCCCCTCCCCCGCCTGAGCGCCGGTGTAGACGTCGAACAGCCGAATGTCCTCCAGCAGGATGCCGCCGGCGGCGGTAGCGGCCCCGTCCCGCAGGGCGGCCTGAACCGCCGCGGCCGGGACCGCGGCGTCGACGATGAGCGCGACGTCCTGGGTGGCCGGCGGGTACGGCGACAGCACCGGGGCCTGGACCGGGCCGGACGCAACCTTCCGCCGCGGCCAGGATCGCGGACATGTCGAGCTCGACCGCGCTGGTCCGGGACGGCAGGCCGAACGCCTGCACCACGCGCGGGTCCAATTCGCCCGCGTACCCGGCGAGCCACTTGTTCGCCTGCGAACCGTCGCGGGCCTGCACGAAGATCGCGGCGCAGCGGCCCGGGTGCCAGGGCGCCTGCCGGTCGGCGCGGACGTCCACCGTGACCCGGCAGATCCGGCCAATCTCGCGGGCGGCCTCGATGGCGTCGGCCCAGCACTCGGTGCGCCCGGGGCCCCACCAGCCGGCCGGCTCCGCTCCCCGGCCAGCACCGCGGCCACGTGCAGCGGCTGGTCCGGCAGGGCGGCCTGCAGCGCGGCCAGTTCCTCGAAGGCCGGGGCCCGGTCCACCGGCAGCGCGGGCGGGACGGTGCGGCCGCCGGGGCGGGGCAGGAATACCAGGCTCATCTCGAACAGCGCGACGTCGGCGAAGCCCCGCCCGGTGTTGCGGTTGAGCACGCGGAACAGCCCGGGCAGCAGAGTGGTCTGCAGCAGCGGCTCGTCGTCGTTGAGCGGGTTGGCCAGGGCCAGCATGTCGCGGCGCGGGTCCTCGGGCGGGAGCTGGAGCCGGTCGGCGTCGGCGGCGGACACGAAGGGCGTGGACAGCACCTCCACGTACCCGGCGTCAGCCAGGCCCCGGCCGGCCGAGCGGCGCAGCCGCTGCCGCTGGGTCAGGCCGTGCCCGGCGAAGGCGCGCGGCCGGCGCACCGGGATGTTCTCGTACCCCTCCAGGCGGATGACCTCCTCGGCCAGGTCGGCGGGGTCGGTGAGGTCGGACCGCCACGACGGCGGGGTGACCACCAGCGTCTGCTGCGCCCGGTCGTGCTCGGTCGCGCAGCCGGTCTGGCGGAGCCGGTGGATCACGGCGTCGAGGCCGTAGACGACCCCCGCCACGCGGTCCGGGTAGTCCGCCGCCATGGAGATCACGACCGGCGGAACGTCCACGTGCGCGTGCGTGCAGCCCGGGACGATCTTGCCGCCGCCGAGCGAGGCGAGCAGCGCGGCCGCCTTGGCCGAGGCGCGCAGCGGAAGCTCGCGGTCGACGCCGCGCTCGAACCGGTAGGACGCCTCGCTGTGCAGCCGGTGCCGGCGGGCCATCCGGGCCACTCCGGAGGGTGAGAAGTGCGCCGCCTCGATGAGCAGGTCGGCGGAGCTCTCGTCGATTTCGGTGGCCAGGCCGCCCATCGTGCCGGCCAGCGAGATCGGCCCGGAGTCGTCCGCGATCACAATGTCGTCGGGGTCCAGGTCCCGGACCGCGTGGTCGAGGGTTTCCAGCCGCTCGCCCGGCCCGGCCCGGCGCACCACGATCGGCCCGCTGATCTTGGTGCCGTCGAACGCGTGCAGCGGCTGGCCGAGCTCGAGCATCAGGTAGTTGGTCACGTCCACCGCGAGGGAGATGGTCCGGACGCCCGAACGCGCCAGCCGGACCCGCATCCACAGCGGCGTGCGCGCCCCGGGGCGGAAGTCGCGCACCTCGCGCAGCACGAACCGGTCACACGCGGTCGGGTCGGCGATACTGGCCGGCCGGATGTCCCCGGACACCCAGCCCAGGTCGGCACCGAGCCCGGCGTGCGCCGGCAGCCCGGCGTCGGCCGGGTCGGTGAACGTGACCCCGAACGCGATGGCGAGCTCGCGGGCCACGCCGCGGACGGACACGCAATCACCGCGGTTCGGGGTCACGGCGATGTCGAAGACCTCGTTGCGCAGGCCGGCGTAACTGACGAAGTCCGCGCCGAGCGGGGCGTCGGGCGGCAGCACCAGGATGCCGGAGTGCTCATCGCCGATGCCCAGCTCGCTGGCGGAGCTGATCATGCCCTGCGACACACGGCCGTAGGTCGTGCGCTCACCGATCTCGAAGCCGCCGGGCAGCACCGCACCGGGCTTGGCCAGCGGCACCCGGTCGCCGGCCGTGAAGTTGGTGGCGCCGCAGATGACCCCGAAGTTGCCCTCGCCGCCGGGCTCGCCGCCTTCCTCGGTCGCGACCCGGCAGTACCGGATCGGCTTCTTGAACTCGGTCAGTTCCTCGATCGAGAGGACTTCGGCGACGATGACGCCGCTGATGTCGTGGCCGGCCTGCTCGACGGACTCCACCTCGAGCCCGGCGGCGGTCAGCCGCTCGGCCACCTCCGAAGGCTCGGCCGACACCTCCACCGGCGCATACTCGCGCAGCCAGGAAAGCGGAAGCTTCATCAGATACCTCCGGTGCGGTAACCCCGTCGTTCAGGGCGGGGCAAGAGCCAGGCAGCTATGGTGGCCCTTGCGCTATCCCGAGCCGTCACCATCTCGCAGGAGTCCTTGCCCGTCAGGGCGATGGTGGATGTCAAGGTCAGATCTCCGTCCCGAAGGCCCGGCTGAACCGCACGTCACCCTCGATGGTGTCGCGGATGTCGGTCACCCCGTGGCCGATCATGAGCGTGCGCTCGATACCGAGGCCGAACGCGAATCCGCTGTAGCGGTCCGGGTCGATGCCGCACGCGACCAGCACGCGCGGGTTGACCATGCCGCAGCCGGCGATCTCGATCCAGCCCTGGGACCGGCAGACGCGGCACGGCTCGCCGCCCGGCCGGGCGGAGGTGCCCCGGCAGATGTGGCACTCCATGGACACGTCCGCGGACGGCTCGGTGAACGGGAAGAAGTCCGGCCGGAACCGCGTCCGCAGCCCCTCGCCGAACATCGCGTCCACGAACGACTGGATCGCGCCGCGCAGGTCGGCCATGGTCAGGCCCTCGTCGACGGCCAGGCATTCGATCTGGTGGAAGACCGGGCTGTGCGTGGCGTCGAGAGCGTCGGCGCGGTAGCACCGGCCCGGGCTGACCACGTACAGCGGCAGCGGCCGGCTGAGCATGGCGCGGATCTGCACCGGGGACGTGTGCGTGCGCAGGATCACCCCGGAGTGCTCGTCGCCCTTGGCCCCGGGCCGGCCACGAACAGCGTGTCCTGCGCCTCGCGGGCCGGGTGGTCGGGCGGGAAATTCAGCGCGTCGAAGTTGTACCACTCCGCCTCGGCCTCGGGCCCCTCGGCGACCTCGTAGCCCATGGCCACGAAGACGTCCGAGAGCCGGTCGGCGGCCATCGTCACCGGGTGCCGGGCGCCGGGCGGCATCCGGTCCCACGGCAGCGTGACGTCGACGGCCTCTTCGAGCAGCACCCGCCGGTCCCGCTCCGCCTCGAGCTCGCCCGTCCGTCCGGCGAGGGCCCGCTTGACCTCGGCGCGCGCCGCGCCCACCCGCTTGCCCGCCCCGGCGCGGGCCTGCGGCGGCAGCGCGCCGATCTCCGCGTTGGCCAGTGTCAGCGGCGCCTTGTCGCCGAAGTGCGCGATCCGCGCCTCCTTCAGCTCCGCCAGCGTCCGCGCAGAGGTGATGGCCGCCAGCGCCTCCTCGCGCATCCGCGTGACCTCGTCGGGTGACAAAGGCGTCACCTCCACGGGGTCGTAGTTCGTATTGGATCCGGACATCGGGCCTTCCCTCGCGGGCCGTGCGGTTTACTACCGGTCTGGTGATGGATTCGGCGGTCAATGATGCTGAACGGACGTAGTGCGCGCCTGCCGCGCCCCACGGGCCAGCCACATGGGGCGGCGCCCCGATGAGGCGGCAGGTGTGCGGGGAGGCGGCGGACAGCCCGGCCCGCCGCGAGTGGCCCGCGGCAGGACGTCCGGCGCGACTAGGCGGCCGGAGCCCCCGCGGGCATGGTAAATCGGAACTCCGCTCCGCCGCCGGGCGCGCGGCCAACGCTGATCGTGCCCCCGTGCGCCTCGACCAGCCCCTTGACGATGTAGAGGCCGAGGCCGGTTCCGCCGCGCCGGTGGCCCCGCCAGAACTGCCGGAACACGCGTGACGCCAGGTCGGGGGCGATTCCCTCACCCTCGTCCTGCACGGACACCGTCACGGCGTCGGCTCCGGCGGCTGGCTCTGCCACGACAGTTACGGTACCAGCACCGTGCCTGACCGCGTTCTCCACGAGGTTGGCGAGGATCTGGTCCACCTTGTCGGGATCGAGCCAGGTCTCGGGCAGCCCGTCGCGGACCTCCAGCCGGAAGCGCTCCTCGGGCTCGCCCGCCGCGACCCGCCCGGCGATGACCTTGCGGGCCCGCTCGGGCACGTCGACGAGCTGGCGGTGCACCTCCAGCCGCCCCGACTCGATCCGGGAGACGTCGAGCAGTTCGGTGATGAGCCGGGTGACCCGGTCCGCGTCGGCGTTGACGGTCTCCAGCATCACGCGCTTCTGGTCGTCGGTGAACCGGTGCCACTTGGCCAGCAGGGTGGCGGTGAACCCCTTGACGCTGGTCAGCGGGGACCGCAGTTCGTGGGCGACGGTGGAGACCAGGTTAGCGCGGCTGCGCTCGAGGCGCGCGTGCTGAGCGGCGTCGTGCAGCGCGACGACCAGCCGCAGCACGTCGTGGCGGCGCCGATCGCGGACGTAGCGGACGACGACGAGGACCTCGGTGCCGTCGCGCAGGTAGAGGGGCCGCTCCGGGTGCCGGGAGCGGATCTGCAGGCCGTGGTAGGGGTCGGTGCACGCCCACCAGTCGCGGCCGTCGGCGTCGCGCAGCGGGAGCACGTCGAACAGATCCTTGCCGAGCGCGTCCGCGGCGTGGACGTTCGTCAGGCGCGTGGCGGTCGCGTTGAAGACAGCGACGCGGCCTGCTTCGTCGGCGACCACGAGGCCGTCGGGAAGTTCGTCCGCGATGACGAAGCCGGGCTCGATGGGCACGCCGCACTCCTCGGCGAGCGCCTGAGGCCCGGGCAAGGGCCCGGGCAGAGGCCGGGGCAAGGGCGCAGAGGCCGGGGCAGGGCCCGGGCAGGCTGTCCGCGCTCACCGGTTCACCAGGCCCGCCGGGCCCGCCCAGGGCTGATCGGCTCATCATGTTCTGCCCACTCGAACGCCGCCTCCATCTGGCACGTCCGCCGCTCCGGCCCGCCCGCCGCGGCACGTCCGGCACTCGACTTCTGCGTGACGGAATGCGCTGAGACTCTAGCGTGCCCTGGTGTGGGCGACAGGCCCACACCACCGATTGTGCGCCACGGAGAGCAAGATGCCATATCACGTAAGCGTTCCGTCAGATCGAGCGTACGCCGCGCGGGCGCAGGCGTAGAGGCACACGGCGGCGGCGGTGGCCAGGTTCAGGCTCTCGGCCCGGCCGTAGATAGGCACCGCGACGCTCTCGTCGGCCAGCGCGAGCAGCGCGGCCGGCATGCCCCACGCCTCGTTGCCGAAGATCCAGGCCGTCGGCGCGGCCAGTTCGGCCGGGGTCAGCTCGTCCAGCGTGCGGCCGCCGCGCGCGTCGGCCGCGAGGATCCGCAGCCCGGCGCCGCGCAGCGCGCTGACCGCGGTATCCAGCGGGACACCGGCCACCAGCGGGAGGTGGAACAGGCTCCCCGCAGAGGCACGGACGCACTTGCCGTTGTAGGGATCCACGGACGCGTCGGAAAAAATCACCGCCTGCGCGCCCGCCGCGTCGGCGGTCCGCAGCACGGTGCCGGCGTTCCCCGGGTCGCGGACGCATGCCAGCAGCGTCACCAGCCGCGGCGAACGCTCGCCGGCGGCGCCCGGCGCGACGGCGGCGATGGCGGCTTCCAGGGGGACGTCGACGAAGGCGCAGACGGCGAGCAGCCCCTGCGGGGTGACCGTCTGGGCCAGTTCGGCCATCACCTCGCCACTGACCGTACGCACCGGAATCTCGGCGCGGGCCATGGCGGTGACCAGATCCTCATGCCGCGCCCGCGCCTCAGCGGTGACGAACAGCTCGGTGATCGGGGCCCCGGAGCGGAAGGCTTCCGTAACGGCCTGCGGGCCTTCCACCAGGAAGGCCCGCGCGCGCTGCCGGAGCGCCCGTTTGGTCAGCCGGCGCGCGGCCTTGAGCCGCGGCGAGCGGACGCTCGTGTACTCGCCAGTGCCGTCAGGCAGCGGCACTCGATGCGCCGGCGTCTTCGGGCAGGGACTTCTTCGCCACACTCGACCAGCGCGGCGAACGCGGGGGCGTCCGCCACGGCGAGCTCGGCCAGCATGCGGCGGTCGACTTCGACGCCGGCCGCCTTAAGGCCCTGGATGAAACGGTTGTAGGTGATGCCGTTGCTACGGGCCGCGGCGTTGATGCGCTGGATCCACAGCCGCCGGAAGGCGCCCTTGCGGTCCTTGCGGTCCCGGTAGGCATACGTCATCGAGTGGAGCATTTGCTCCTTGGCCTTGCGGTACATGCGCGACCGCTGGCCGCGGTAGCCGCTCGCCCGTTCGAGGACGACGCGGCGCTTCTTATGGGCGTTGGCCGCCCGCTTCACGCGTGCCATGTTCTTAACTCCCTAAGCTCGCGGGCCGGGCTACTTTCCCAGCAGCTTCTTGATCTCCCGGACGTCGCTGTCGGCGACGAGCTGTTCCCTGGCGAGCCGGCGCGTCACACGGGACGACTTGTGCTCGAGCAGGTGGTTGCGGTTGGCGCGGCGGCGCATCACCTTGCCGGTACCGGTCAGCTTGAACCGCTTCGCGGTGCCGCTATGCGTCTTCATTTTCGGCATGGTCGCCGTCGTCTCCTTCATCGGCGCGCCCGGGGGCGCGTTAGTTCCTTACATGGGCCGGCGCCGGGCCACGAGGGTCCGGCGCCTGCCACCTGATGCGTCAGACGTGGTGCAAGCTTGCGGTCAGCTGGCCGGGACTTCCCGGCCTGGCTGCCTGGTGCCCGGTAGTCCCCTGCCCACCGTTCGCCCGCCGGGCTGCGGCGGCGTGTACGGCGCGCGGGCCGGGAACCGGCCGGGCGGCGGACGCACGTTCCGCAGGCTGCGGAGCAGGCTGAGCCGCAGGCTTGGGGGGCGCGGGCTGAGCGGGCGCAGGCTTGGCCTGTGCGGGCTCAGCCGGTGCGGGCGCAGGACGGGCCTGGGCGGCTGAGCCGCCTGTGCGGGCTGAGCCGGTGCGGGCGCAGGACGGGCCTGGGCCGGCTGAGCCGCCTGTGCGGGCTGAGCCGGTGCGGGCGCCGGACGGGCCTGGGCCGGCTGAGCCGCCTGTGCGGGCTCCGGCTGAGCTTCCTGCACAGGCTGCGCCGGTGCGGGCTGCGCCGGTGCGGGCGGAGCCTGCGGGCCCCGCTGGGCCTGGGGAGAACGCTCCGGGCGCTCGGGGTGGGAACGCTCGGCCTGCTGGTGCACGGGTCGCTCAGCCCGGGCGTCGCTCTTCCTGCGGTGCGGGCCGATCACCATCGTCATGTTCCGGCCGTCCTGCTTGGGCTGGGCTTCGACAAAGCCAAGCTCCTCGACGTCACCGGCGAGGCGCTGCAGCAGCCGGAAGCCCAGCTCGGGCCGGGACTGCTCACGCCCCCTGAACATGATCGTCACCTTGACCTTGTCCCCCGCCTTGAGGAACCGCTCGACGTGGCCCTTCTTGGTGCCGTAGTCGTGCGGGTCGATCTTCGGCCGGAGCTTGATCTCCTTGATGACCGTCTGGGCCTGGTTCTTGCGCGATTCCCTGGCCTTAAGCGCGGACTCATACTTGAACTTGCCGTAGTCCATGAGCTTGCAGACCGGTGGCCGCGCCGTCGGCGCGACTTCAACCAGATCGAGGTCGGCTTCCTGAGCCAACCGGAGCGCGTCGTCGATCGATACGATCCCGACCTGCTCCCCGGCGGGCCCGACCAGCCTGACCTCGGGAACACGGATGCGCTCGTTTATACGCGGTTCGGCGCTGATGTGACCTCCTTGAGTCCCACCACTGCCGCGGAATTTCCGGCGGCAGACTGCCCGTGACTAGACCTGCTGGGCCACCCGGAAGCGGCGAGTGCCGCACACGAGAAAAGCCCCGCACGCCGTGCACGCGGGGCAACCACCATGGCGGGCAAACGCCCCGCGTCACCACTATGACACTGGCTGCCCGCCAACGCCAGACCCGCGCGGCCCCGTATGCCGGGTTTTCCCGGATCCGGGCCGGCGTATCCGGCCTGACCTGCCAGCCTGCGGCTGGCGAGGTGGGAGGTGGCCCTCCGCTTACACGTCCGGCATGGTAACGCCGGACTAGTCGTCGGCTAAGAATAACAACAATTTCCCCGGGAGCGGAAATTCCGGCGCTGATCCGCGTGGCCCGCCCGCGGCCGGGGTCCGGGGCGGGCATCCGCGTGGCCCGCCCGCGGCCGGGGTCCGGGGCGGGCATCCGCGTGGCCCGCCCGCGGCCGGGGTCCGGGCGGGCATCCGCGTGGCCCGCCCGCGGCCGGGGTCCGGGGCGGGCATCCGCGTGGCCCGCCCGCGGCCGGGGTCCGGGGCGGCGGCGCCCGGGGAACCTCGTTCACGCCACATGGTCCGGCGCGCCCGCGGCCGGCCGCGTGAAACCACGACATCCCCGGGGATGATCTTGTTGCGCAGGTCCGGCCGGGCAGACGCTCCCCGACTGCCGGCCATCCGCGCGGGCCCACTGGAGGTCGGCTGGAACCCCGGCACGAAGTCTGCGGGTACCTTCGGTCGCCAGGGCTGGGGATTGTCCACCGGCCGGGTCCGGGCTGCCTTTGGCCGTTCTTTTGGCGTAGCGTTAGGGATGCGGGTCCCGGCAGGCCGGGCCCGAAGGGCGTTGTGTCCAGTCCCTGCTGACGCTTTCCTTTCTCAGCCGAAGGAGCCGGCAGGTGAGTGATCGCCCTGATCGTGCGGGCAAAGGGACGCATCTGTGCCCGCGATTGCGTCGCTGAGATGGCTGGCGACCGGCTTGGCCGGATAGTCGCTGCGCTGTCTGCCGGGGGAGATGATTGGACCTCTGCCGGGCTGTGCGCGGTGTGCCCGGGGATCGTGGGGGTGAACGGCGCCGGGGTCATGCTCATGTCGGGTGACATACCGCGCGGGTCGCTGAGCAGCACCGATGATGTTAGCCAGCTGATCGAGGAACTGCAGTACACGCTGGGCGAGGGCCCGTGCGTGGATGCCTACCGGCAGGACGGGGTGGTGGCCGAGCCTGACCTGGCCGAGCCGGTGGCCCCCCGGTGGCCCGCGTTCACCCCGCCGGCGCTGCAGGCGGGCGTGCGGGCGGTGTTCGGGTTCCCGCTGCGGGTGGGCACGGTGCGGCTGGGGGCGCTCAACCTCTACCGCGACCGGCCGGGCCTGCTGAACGGCGAGCAGCATGCTGACGCGCTGGTCCTGGCCGACGTGGCCGCCCGCTGGGTCCTGGACGCCCAGGCGGGGGCGCCGTCGGGCGCGGTGGCCAAAGAGCTGGAGGCTAGCGCCGACTCCATTTTGCAGTGCACAACGCGGCGGGCATGGTCTCGGTCCAGGAAGGGATCAGTGTCGCTGAGGCGCTGATCCGCCTGCGGGCGTTCGCGTTCAGCAACGAGCGCCTGCTCGCCGATGTGGCCGATGACATTATCGCCCGCAGGCTGAGGCTGGGATGAGCCCCGCTCACCCGGCGCAGCCGGGAGTTGTTCGAGCTGCAGGCTCAGGCAGGCCCCTGCCTGGATGCCTTCCGCACCGGGGAGCGCGTCGAGCACGCGGATCTGGAGGCCGAGCCTGGCCGCTGGCCGTCATTTTCCGCCGCTGCGCTCAGGGAGGGTTTCCAGTCGGTGTCGGCCCTGCCGATGCGGTTTCGTGACGTCACCCTCGGCGCCCTGAACCTGTTCAGCGTCACGCAGGCCGCGGCGCCCGAGGCGGACGTTATCGTCGCCGGCGCCTTCGCGGACCTTGCCACCCTCAGCGTCTGAGCGGTCCCCGCCAACCCGGCCTGGATGCGGCAGCGATCATCACTTAGAAGGGTGCTCGCCGGCTGGCTGCGGGACCGGCACCGTCCTCACAGACGTCTCCCCCGCCTCTCCGCCCTCCGCCAGCCCCGCGTCCCCGTGCAGGCACACAGCCGCCGGGTAAGGTCACCACGGGCTGAGACCATGCTCACATTGACGGACTGTCACCTACCGGGCACTGTTGCAGGGGTACTGCCGCCCAGACCCTGCGGGAGAAAAAAAATCATGAGCACCCTCACGCGCGCCACCGCCTATGCCGTCCGGATAGCCACCGTCACCGCCGCAACCCCCGTGCTGGCAGGCGCGGCCGCTGCCTCCGACGACCGCGAAGCTCACCGGCTGGGAACTGCGGCAGCTCGCCAGCTCACCGCTGTCCGCCGAGGCCAGGCGGCTTAGAGCCGAATACCGCGAGCTGGCCGCCGCCAACAGTGCCGGCGCAACCACGCCAGCGCGGCAGCAGGGGCACGCCGGGGACGGCCGCGACAGGCACCGCCCCAATAAAACGCCGGCCCGCTCTGGTCAGGCCCGTGCCCAGCTGGCTGCCTTGAACTCGTCACGCTAGACACCCCGGTCGCAAGCGTCAGGTCCGCGCCTGCGCACGGTGCCCGGTCCGGGGACATGGGACCCGGACCGGGCACTTCCACGCAGCCGGGTTAACCTCGATACCCGCACCCGCTGCAGGCCGTCGGCGGCTGGCGTAACGTCACGGTCGTGGAGTCGCAAGCGGCGGCCTTGCCCGGTCACGGTGACGGGCACGACGGCCTCGGCGGCTATCGCTGACTAGGCCCGCCCGCTATCCACGGTTGCCTCACCGAAGGTGATCGAACACCATGTCCCTGAGGTCCTGGCCGGCAAGGTCGAGCTCGCTGATGGCCTGAACTGTCCCGGCCGCACGGTGATCGCCCATCAGCCCCACCCCCGGCTTCGAGGGCCAGTCCCGCCGAGGACAGCCTGCCCACCACCCTCGCAGGGCTACCCGCCCAGCCCGGACAGCGTATTGGAGAACTTGGTCACGCCGTTCTTGTTGGCCACGAAGTACAGCCAGTTGCCGCTGGCCGGGTGCAGCGCCGCCTGGATGGCGGCGTTCCCCGGGCTGTCGATCGGCCCGGGCGGCAGGCCCTGGTGCTTGTAGGTGTTGTACGGCGTGTTCGAGTTGATCTGCTGGTAGGTGACGGTCGTGCCGAACTTGCCCAGCCCGTACAGGACCGTACTGTCGAACTGCAGCGGCATGCCGGCGGCCAGCCGGTTGGCGATCACGCGGGCGATCTTCGGGTAGTCGGCGATCGCACCGCCTTCGGCCTGCAGCAGGCTGGCGACGATGATGACCTGGGACTGGGTCGAGTGCGCCTGTTGTGCCGCCAGGGCCAGGTTGATGGCCGCCGCCTCCTGGTTGAAGCGGTTGACCATGCCCTGCAGGACGGTGGTCGCGGACATGTTCGGCTCGACCAGGTACGTAGCCGGGTAGAGGTACCCCTCCGGGTTGCCGTTGGCGTAGCTGGGCAGGCCGAGCGCGCCCGGGTTGCTCAGCGCCCGCTGGTAATCGGCCATCGGGATCCCCGAACGGGCCCCCAGCGCGGTCTCGATCTGCGAGATCCGCCAGCCCTCTGGGATGGTGATCTTGTCCTGGATGCGCGAGGCCGGGTTGAGCAGCAGCGCGAAGGCGAGCGAAGCCTTCATCTGCTTGTGCACCCGGTAGAAGCCAGGTTCCAGGCCACGGCTGTTCGTGCTGTGCTCGGCGGCCAGCTCGAAGGCGCGGACGCTCGCGACCACGCCCAGCGTGACCAGCCGTTCGCCGACTGCGGTAGCGCTCTGGCCGGTCTGCACCTGGACAATGGCCTGGCCGGTGCCGCCGGTGGCGTAGTCGGCGGGGTGGTACTTGTTCTGGTACAGGTTGAACGTGTACACACCGCCGATCACCACCGGCGTGAGGATGACGGCGACCGCGATCAGCGGGGCGATCCAGCGCGACCGGCGGCGCCGGGGCCGCGGCCGGACCGGCCCCGCCGCCCGTTACCGCCGCCATTGTGGTAGCCGTCGTCCTCGAGGTCTCTAGGCTCGTGGCCTCGTCGCGGTGGCGGGGGCCGCCAAGACCTGGGACGAACCGGTTGTCCTCGTAGGCCTCGCCGTCCTCGTCGCGGTGCCGGGGGCCGCCAGACCTGGGACGAACCGGTTGTCCTCGTAGGCCTCGCCGTCCTCGTCGCGGTGCCGGGGGCCGCCAAGACCTGGGACGAACCGGTTGTCCTCGTAGTCGTCCGCGTTCTTGCCCGCGTAGTCGTCCGCGTTCTTGCCCGCGTGTTCGTCCGGAGCGCCCGGGCCGCCCAGCGTGTCCCGTGTGTCCCGGTGTCCCGTGAGTCTGACCAGGGCAGTCCGCCGGTGCCTTCGGCGTAGTGCGCGGCGCCGTCGGCGAAGCCGGCGTAATCCTCCGGGGCCGGGCCCGTTGTTGCGGCGCCGGCCCGGTAGCGACCCGGCTCGGCGGTCCGGTCGTCGCGCTGGTTCGGCTGTCGCTCCGGCTGGGGTCGCCGCTCTGGTACCGATCGCC
The DNA here is from genome assembly GCA_963809975.1 of uncultured Actinomycetes bacterium. Taxonomy (GTDB): domain Bacteria; phylum Actinomycetota; class Actinomycetes; order Streptosporangiales; family Streptosporangiaceae; genus Bog-532. The sequence goes on along the minus strand of CAWELT010000007.1, from coordinate 52,721 downwards.
GTTCTGGTACCGATCGCCGTTCTGGTACCGGCTGGTCCGTTCTGGTACCGGTGGTCGTTCTGATGGCTATCCGGCTGGTACGGGCTGCCGTCTTGGTACCGGCGGTCGTGCTGATAGCCATCGTCGCGCTGATATCGGTTTTCACGCTGAAAGCCGTAGTCAGGCTGGTGCTGGCCGTCTCGCTGGTAACGGTCACCGCCCGGGGCGGGGCCTGCGCCAGGGTAGGCGTCCGGGTATGCGCCCGGGTATGCGTCTCCGCCCGGGCGGGGTCCGTCGCTGCCGTACTGGCCGCGCGCGTCACCGGCGTTCCCGCCGCCGTAACCGGGGCGACCAGACTCCGGCCGCTGGGCGTAGCGGGGATCGGTCAGCGGATCGGAACGGTCCTGGGCCGGGCCGGGGTGGTCCCCGGCTGGGCGACGTCCCGGCGGCCTGGGTAGTCCGCGGGAGCTCCGTCCGGCGAAGCGCCGCGGCGGCTGCCCTGGTGGGAGTCCGGCGGGTGATGCGGCCCGCCGCCCTGTCCCGCGTCCCGTCCCGGTGGCAGCGCCTGCCCGGCCGCGCCGGGGGCGTGCTGAGCGGTCCGTACTGACCCGGCATCGTGCCCCTGGTGCCGGGCGATGCGCCGTGGACGCCCGGGACAGTCCCTTCCTTATCGGCACCGGCCCGGTAGTCAAAGCCGGGTTGCCCGTTTCGGGGCGGCACGTAGCCCGCGTTCGGTTGCCTGTTGCGGGGCGGCACCGGCCAGGTTCCCGGGGCGTTCGGCACGGTTCCGTCGCCACCCGGCCATGGCGGGGGCGGCCCGGCCGGATTGGGGCGTGCGGCCTGGCGCGGGGCCGGGCCGGGCTCCGTACGTTCGTCGTCGCTCATCCCGCGACACCGCCCGCCACGGGCACGAGTTCTCCGGGGGGCCGTCCCGTGGCCCGCTCGGCGTCCAGCGCCGCCTGCAGGAGCACGGCAGCCGCGGCCTGATCAACCATGAGCCGGCGGGCCCGGGAGTTCTTCCCGCTCCGGCGGAGCACGGTATGCGCCGTCGTGGTGGTGAAACGCTCGTCGAACAGCCGGACGGGCACCGGGGCGATCCGGGCCGCCAGCGCCGAAGCCACCTGGCGCGCGCCTGCCGCAGCCGACCCTTCCCGTCCAGCCAGGGTTGTGGGCAGCCCGACGACGACCTCCAGAGCGTTGTGGCTGGCGATCAGCCCGGCCAGCCGGTCCAAGTCCCCCCGGCCGTGCGCGATCACCTCGAGCGGGCTGGCCAGCACGCCACCGGGATCGCTGCGCGCCACCCCGACGCGCACCGAACCAACATCAACGCCCAGCCGCACACCCGTTCTCACGGCAGCAGAGCCTGACACCAGGGATAGTATGCCATCACGTTAACCTGCCAGCCTAGGCGCCGTCCCGCAAAGCATCCAGGACGGCCGAAAAGGCCCGTTCGATTACGTCTGTTCCGCCGTCCCCGAGCGGCGCACCGCCGCCCTGGGCGACGTCGGGCTTGCCGCCGCCGCCCCCGCCGAGCTCGCGCGCCGCGACGCCGACCAGCTTTCCCGCGGCGAGCCCTCGGTCGCGGCCCGCGTCGTTGACGGTCACCACAACCACCGGCCGGTCGGCGGGGACGCCCACCACCATGACCACGCCCGGCCGCCCGGCCGGCAGCCGGCCGCGGATGTCGAGCGCGAGCCTGCGGATGCTGTCGGCATCGGTGCCGTTGGGGACGTGGTGCGCGACGAACGCGATCCCGCCGATGTCTTCCGGATGGGCGGCCAGCTCACCGGCCGCTTCGAGCAGCTGGGCGGAACGGAGCCGCTGGAGCTCACGTTCGGCGTCGCGGAGCCGGGTGACCAGGGACGATACCCGCTCGGGCAGCTCTTCCCGCCGCGCCTTGAGCTGCTCGCTGAGCTGGCTGACCAGGATGTTCTCCTTAGCCAGGAACCGGAAGGCGTCGATGCCGACGAGCGCCTCGACGCGGCGCACCCCGGACCCGATCGACGATTCGCCGAGCAGCTTGACCAAACCGAGCTGGCCGGAATGCGCCACGTGCGTACCGCCGCACAGCTCACGGGAGTAGTCGCCGATCTCGACGACGCGGACCTTGTTGCCGTACTTCTCACCGAACAGGGCGAGCGCGCCCATGGCCCGCGCCTCCTCGATGGAGGCGTGGAATGCGCGGACGTCCAGGTCGTTGATGAGAACCCGGTTGACCTCGTCCTCGGTCTCGCCCAGCACGGAACGTGGTACCCCGCCCGGCGCGGTGAAGTCGAATCGCAGCCGGCCGGGCGCGTTCTCCGACCCGGCCTGCGCGGCCGCGTCGCCGAGCGCGCCGCGGATCGCCCGGTGCACCAGGTGGGTCGCGGTATGCGAGCGGGAGATGGCCCGGCGCCGGCCGACGTCGATCTCCGTGTACGCGGGCGAGCCGACCGTGACCTCCCCGTACCGGACCTTGCCCCGGTGCACGATGAGCCCGGGCAGCGGAGTCTGGACGTCGAAGACCTCGATCTCACTGTCCGGGGTCCCGCCGCCGGTGCTGCCGACGACGATCAGGCCCCCGTCGGGCAGCTGGCCGCCGCTTTCGGCGTAGAACGGCGTCCGGTCGAGCACGACCGACACCGCCTCGCCCTGTGTGGCCGAGGTGACCGGGAGGTCGTTGACGAGCAGGCCGACCACCGTCGCCTCGCCCGAGAAGTGGTCGTATCCGGTGAACTCGACCGCTCCCGGTCCGCTCGCGCAGGTCCGCGAGTACGGAGATGTCGGCATTGCCGGTCTTCTTCTGCGCGGCGTCGGCCTTGGCGCGCTCGCGCTGGGCCGCCATCAGCCGCCGGAAGCCCTCTTCGTCGACGATGAGCCCCTGTTCCCCGGCCATCTCGAGGGTCAGCTCGATGGGGAAGCCGTAGGTGTCGTGGAGCTGGAACGCCTGCTCACCGGACAGCGTCGTCGACTTCTTGCGCCGGGTCTCCTCCATCGCCGCGTCGAAGATCGCGGTGCCGGTGCGCAGCGTGCCGAGGAACGCCGCCTCCTCCGCGTCGAGCACGGTGAAGATATTGGCCGCGTCGCGCCGCAACTCCGGGTACAGCGGGGCCATCGCCTCGATCGCGGTACCGCCGAGATCGTGCAGGTAGTGCTCGCCGCCCCCGGAGGAGCCGCCCGCCCCGCCCCGCTGGCCACCGGAGAGCATGCGCAGGTTACGGACGCTGCGGCGGAGGAGCCGGCGGAGGACGTAGCCGCGTCCCTCGTTGCTGGGCAGTACGCCGTCGTCGACCAGCATCACCGACGCGCGCACGTGGTCGGCGACGACCTTCAGCGCGACGTCGGCACGGGGGTCCTGGCCGTACCGCTGCTCGGTGAGCTCGGCCGCACGGTCCAGGATCTTCCACGTGGTGTCGACCTCGTAGATGTTGTCGACGCCCTGCAGGATGGCCGCCATCCGCTCCAGGCCCATCCCGGTGTCGACGTTCCGGAACGGCAGCGGGCCCGCGATGTCAAAGTCGGTCTTGCTGCGGACCGCGCCGAGCTGGTCCTGCATGAAGACGAGGTTCCACACCTCCAGGTAGCGGTCCTCATCCGCCTCCGGGCCGCCGTCGCGGCCGTACTCCGGGCCCCGGTCGTAGTAGATCTCCGAGCATGGGCCGCCCGGGCCGGGGACGCCCATGCTCCAGTAGTTGTCGGCCAGCCCACGGCGCTGGATGCGGCTCTCCGGGAGCTTGACCACGTCCCGCCAGATCGCGTAGGACTCGTTGTCCTCGGGCAGCACGGTCGCCCAGAGCCGATCCTCGGGAAAGCCGAACCCGCCGTCGTGCTCAGAGCGGGTCAGCAGCTCCCAGGCGTACGGGATCGCCATGTCCTTGAAGTAGTCGCCGAACGACCAGTTGCCCAGCATCTGGAAGAACGTCGCGTGCCGGGTGGTCTTGCCGACTTCCTCGATGTCGCTGGTCCGCATGCACTTCTGCACGTCCGCCGCCCGCCTGAACGGCGGGGTCTGCTGGCCGAGCAGATACGGCTTGAACGGCTGCATTCCGGCGATGACGAACAGCACCGTGGGATCGTCGGCCACCAGGCTGGCCGATGGGACGATCGTGTGCCCGTGCTTCTCGAAATACCCCAGGAAGCGGCGCGCGATCTCTGCCGACTCCATCAGCGGCCATCCTTCACATGATCAGTTCGGCCGCGCGGGCGGCCGTTGGTTGCCTTAGTTCCCGGTGCGCCGGGTGTGCCGGGTGCGGTGGTTCCCGGTGCGCCGGGTGCGGTCGTTCCCGGTGCGCCAGTGGGACGTGCCGCTGTCGCCAGGGTAGGGCCTGACTGCTCCTGGTGCCGATTCATATACAGGTCCATGCCCTCGCGCACGTCGCGGGCGAACCGGCCGGCCGCCCGGACCTGGGCGATGGCGGCCTTCTGCGTGCGCCATGCGGCCCGTGAGGTGCGCCGCGCGGCCCGGGCCGTGCTCCACTGAGTACGCGGGCCGGGCCGGGCCTGGGACCGAGGGAGGGCCTGCGTACGGGACGGCACGCGGGGGCGGGGCGGCGCCTGCCCGGGCTGCGGCGGCCAGAAGGGCCCGGCGACCGCCGGCGAGCGGTCACCGGTCACCCGGACCGAGATGGCCCGGCCCATGGCGGTAGCGCGCCGGTAGCTGGTGATCCCGGCCGCCGCGCCCACCGACAGCCAGAACACGCGGCGGATCACCGGTGGCCTCCGGACCGGGCAGACAAGCGACGGCCACCGCTGATGGCCGTCAGCTGCTCGCCGTGATCGAGCCCGACGGTCCGGTCCGGCCGCCCGGTCCCGTCCCGGCGGATCGCGACGGCGTGGCGCACACCGTAGACGAAGGCACCCACGCGCCCGGCCGGACCGGCCGAGATCGCCCGGCCCAGCCCGGCCAGAGCCGATACCTGGTCGGTGAGCTGCGACATGCCCTCGTTCAGTTCGTCCATACCCGCGGTGACCGAACTCGTGGCGTCGAGCTGCTGGTTGGCCCGGTCCACGGCGGTCTGTACCCGCTCGAAGACGGTGTCACTTTGCGCGCGCATATCGGCCAGCAGGCGGGTGCCCTCGGAGATCATCCGGGCGAGCCGGATCAGGACGTAGACGCCGGCGCATACGAGCACTGCGAAGAAGAAGGCGGCGACGATCGCAGCCAGATCCCCTGCGTTCTGCATGCGTGCTTCCTTACCGTGGCAGGCGTTTGTTGTCTGGCCGACCCTATCGCGCGGCGGATCCGCCTGGCCTGCGGAGGATGGCCCGGATCCGGCTGGCACGCTCCGCGAAGCGCGCCTCCATCCCGTGGGCGGAAGGCTCATAGTAGACGCGATCGGCCACCGAGTCAGGAGCATAACGCTGAGTTACGACTCCTTCCTCGTAATCGTGCGGGTAGAGGTACTCCTCGCCGTGACCGAGGGTCTGCGCCCCCGCGTAGTGGGCGTCCCGGAGGTGCGCGGGAACCGGGCCGACCAGTCCCGCGCGCACGTCGGCGGAGGCGGCGCTGATCGCCTTGATCACCGCGTTCGACTTCGGCGCGAGCGCCAGGTGAATGACGGCCTGGGCCAGGTTGATCCGCGCTTCGGGCAGCCCGACGAACTCCACGGCCTGGGCCGCGGCGATCGCGACCTGCAGGGCCGTCGGGTCCGCCATCCCGACGTCCTCGCTGGCGTGCACGATGATCCGGCGGGCGATGAACCGGGGGTCCTCCCCCGCCTCGATCATCCGGGCCAGGTAGTGCAGCGCGGCGTCGGCGTCGCTGCCCCGGATGCTCTTGATGAACGCACTGATCACGTCGTAGTGCTGGTCACCGGCCCGGTCGTAGCGGACGGCCGCGCGGTCCACGGCGCGCTCGAGGGCGGCGGTGTCGATGAGGCCGCCCGCAGGCACACCGAGCGCGGCCGCCTCCAGGTAGGTCAGCGCGCGACGGGCGTCACCGCCGGCCAGCCGGACGAGGTGGTCCAGGGCCTCGTCGTCCAGGCTGACCGATCCGCTCAGGCCCCGCTCGTCGGTAATGGCCCGGCGGATCACCCCGCGGATGTCGTCGTCGCTGAGCGGGGTGAGGGTCAGCAGCAGGGACCGGGACAGCAGCGGGCTCACCACGGAGAAGAACGGGTTCTCGGTGGTGGCGCCGATGAAGGACACCCAGCGGTTCTCCACGGCGGGCAGCAGCGCGTCCTGCTGGGTCTTACTGAACCGGTGCACCTCGTCAATGAACAGCAGGGTCTGGCGGCCCGTCATGCCGAGTTCCCGCCGCGCGTTCTCCACCGCGGCCCGGACGTCCTTGACCCCGGCGGTCACCGCGGACAGTTCGACGAAACGCCGGCGGGTGACCTGGGAGACGACGTAGGCGAGCGTCGTCTTGCCGGTTCCCGGGGGGCCCCACAGGACGAGGGACATCGGCGCGTCGTTATCGGTCAGCTTGCGGAACGGCGTGCCTTCCCCGGTCAGGTGGTGCTGGCCGACGACCTCATCGAGGGTGCGCGGGCGCATCCGCACCGCGAGCGGCGCGGCGGCCGCCGCGGCCTGCTCCTCGGCTTCGTCGAACAGGCTGCCGGACTGGGCCGCCTGGCCTCCATATGCTCTGGCCACACACTGACAGTAACCCGACGGGGGCGCAAAACGTTACATCGCGGCCACTTTCCATGATCGTGTGTCGTTTTCCGCCGGAAAGCGCGATTTCCGCGAGCCATCCGCCGCCGGTGCGGTACCGGTGCGCCCAGAGAGGACGAAGGTACGCGGAGCCGAGCGTTAGTTCGAGATCCGTGGCGACTATTCCGCATTATTGCGGAAAGTCGCCACAAATCGGGAGGAGCCGGCCCCGGCCCGGTGCCGGTGTGACTTGAGCGGCCGGTGCGCGTAATGAGGCGGGGCGCGGCGGCTAAGAGGGGCGGGTTCGCGGATTAGGTCCGGCTGGGTTGGCCGGCCTGGACACCGGGGGGCGCGGGCTGGGCGTGGGCGCCGGGCTGGGCGGGGGGCTGGCCGCCGGGCTGGGCGGTTTACGCCGGGGCGATGACGTCGATGCCGGCTTCGCGGCGCTGTTCGGGGGTGATGGGGGTCGGGGCCCCGGTCAGCGGGTCGAGGCCGGAGGCGGCCTTCGGGAAGGCGATGACCTCGCGGATGCTGTCCTGGCCGGCCAGCAGCATGACGAGCCGGTCCCAGCCGAGCGCGATACCGCCGTGCGGCGGCGGCCCGTACTTGAACGCCTCCAGCAGGAAGCCGAACTGAGACTCGGCCTCCGGCCGGGACAGCCCGATCACGTCGAAGACCTGCTGCTGCATATCCCGGCGGTGGATGCGGATCGACCCGCCGCCGATCTCGTAGCCGTTGCACACGATGTCGTAGGCGTCCGCGAGCGCGCGGCCCGGCTCGGCGGTGAACTTGTCGGCCCACTCGGGGAGCGGCGCGGTGAACGGGTGGTGCACTGGTGTCCAGCCGCCGCGGCCGTCCTCCTCGAACATGGGGGCGTCGACCACCCACGTGAACGCCCACGCCTTCGGGTCGATGAGGCCGCATCGGTGGCCGATCTCCAGGCGCGCCGCCCCGAGCAGCTCGCGCGCGGACGACGGGGGGCCGGCCGCGAAGAAGATCGCGTCCCCGGGCGCCGCGCCGGTCACGGCGACCAGCCCGGCCTGCTCCTTCTCCGACAGGTTCTTCACCACCGGCCCGGACGCGGACAGCGTCCCATCGGGCTGGACGAGCACGTAGGCCAGGCCGCGCGCACCGCGGGCCCGGGCCCACTCCTGCCAGCCGTCCAGCTCACGGCGGGTCTGGGACGCGCCGCCGGGCATGACCACGGCACCCACGTGAGGCGCCTGGAACACCCGGAACCCCGTCTCGGCGAAGTAGTCCGTCAGGTCAACCAGCTCGAGGCCGAAGCGCAGGTCGGGCTTGTCCGAGCCGTAACGGGCCATCGCGTCGGCGTAGGTGAGCCGCAGCAGGGGCAGCGGCAGGTCGTAGCCGGCGATCTCGCTCCACAGCCGGTGGACCACGTCCTCGGCGACGGCGATCACGTCTTCCCGGGTGACGAAGGACATCTCCAGGTCGACCTGGGTGAACTCGGGCTGCCGGTCGGCGCGGAAGTCCTCGTCGCGGAAGCACCGGGCGAGCTGGTAGTACCGCTCCAGGCCGCCGACCATCAGGAGCTGCTTGAACAGCTGCGGGGACTGTGGCAGCGCGTACCAGTGACCCGGGCGCAGCCGCACCGGCACCAGGAAGTCCCGCGCCCCCTCCGGGGTGGACCGGGTCAGGTCGGGCGTCTCCACATTGACGAACCCGTGGTCGCGCATGACGTCGCTGACCAGGTAGGTGGCCTGGGAGCGGATGCGCAGCGACCGGGCCATCTGCTCGCGCCGGATGTCCAGGTAGCGGTACTTGAGCCGGACCTCTTCACTCAGCGCCACGTTGCCCTCGATCGGGAACGGCAGCGGGTCGGCCTCGCTGAGGACCTCCAGGTCGTCGGCCACGACCTCGATCGCGCCGGTGGGCAGCTCGGGGTTCTCGTTCCCGGCGGGCCGGGCCCGCACGGTGCCGGTGACGCGTACGCAGAATTCGGCGCGCAGCCCGTGCCCCGCGTCCTCGCCGGCCTCCGCCGCGTCGTCGCCGCGCCAGACGACCTGGACGACGCCACTGGCGTCCCGCAGGTCAATGAAGACGACGCCACCATGGTCGCGCCGCCGCGCCACCCAGCCGGCCAGTACCACCGTTTCACCGGCGTCCGACGCGCGCAGCGTCCCGGCTCCATGGGTGCGGATCATGTAACTATCGCCTCTCAAGATCTTCTTGATTCCGAACGGGCCCCGGCGGGCGCGGTCCACGCCGCGCCGTCATCGTCCCCGGAGCCCGTGCCGTCAAAGTCCCCGGATGGGGCCGCGTTCTGGTGCGAGCCCGGCCAGGAAGGGATTACCCGCGCGCTCCGCGCCGATCGTGGTCGCCGGACCGTGCCCGGAAAGGACAATGGTCTCATCGGGCAGCGGCAGGCACACCCGGGCCAGGCTGGCCAGGATCGTCTGGTAGTCGCCGCCGGGCAGGTCGGTGCGGCCGATCGAGCCCGCGAACAGCAGGTCCCCGGAGAACATCAGGCCCGCCTCACCCTCGGTGAGGTCAGTACCCACGTCTGGGCCGGCTCCCGGCCCGGCGGGCAGCCGGAACGTCACGGACCCCTGGGTGTGCCCCGGCGCGTGGTCCACCACCAGCTCAAGGCCGGCCAGGGTGAGCGTCATCCCGTCGGCCAGCTCCAGCACGTCGTCGGGCTCGGTGAAGGTCACGCCACCGAAGAGCTGCTGGGTCACTGCGAGCGGGAAACCGCGGCCCGGGTCGGACAGCAGCGCCCGGTCGGCCGGATGGATATAGGCCGGTATGTCCTTCGCGCCGCACACCGGCGCGACCGACCACATGTGGTCCAGGTGCCCGTGGGTGAGCAGGACGGCGACCGGCTTGAGGCGGTGCTCGCGGAGGATCTCCTCGATCCCGTCCTCGGCGTCCTGGCCCGGGTCCACGATCACGCATTCCTCGCCCGGAGCGGGCGCGATGACGTAGCAGTTCGCCGCGAAAGCGCCCGCGGGGAACCCGGTGACTAGCACGGTCGTCCTTTCTGAGGGAAACACCCGGCGGATGTGCAGGAACACGCTGGGCTGATCCGTGACAATGCAGTAGCTAAGCCAGTGCACCGTGCCGCGGGGTGGCAGCCGGCCGGACTGTGCGCGGCTGCGCAGTGGAGCTAGTTCGAGTGGAGCAAGGTTCAGTGCAGCACGGTAACGCGTACAGGCTACCGAGCCCGGCGGCACGGCTGCGAACCGATAACGGCGGTACCGCACTTACGGCTATCCAGGTACGATTCGCGAAGTTTCGCCGATAGCGGGAGCGCCGGCACAAGGACGAGGAGGACCTGACCGGTGGCGGGAAAGAAGGAGCGTCAGCGCAAGCTGGCCCGGGAGCGGCACGCGCGGCAGGCGGAACGCCGCGCTCAGCGCTCGCACAAGGCGCGCATCCGCGCCATCGCGGCCGGCGGGGTGTGCGCGCTCGCCGCGGTCGGCGTCGGCGCGTACTTCCTGGCCGGGACCGGCGGCGGCAAGCCGGCGTCCGCGTCCGCGGCGGCGTCCGCGAGCCCTTCACCCAGCGCGTCCGCGTCCTCGACGGCGTCCCCGGCAGCGGCGGCAGTGGCCGAGCCGGCCCACCATTGCACGTATACCGCGAGCGGAACGGCCGCCCGGAAGGTGAGCCTGCCCCCCTCCAGCCCCAACTACACGGCGAGCTATCAGGCCACGATCGCGACGAACCGGGGCACCATCGTCATCAACCTGCTCAACAGCAAGGCGACCTGCACCGTCAACTCGTTCGTGCACCTGGCCGAGCAGAAATACTTTGATGACACTAAATGCGTCCGGCTGACCACGAGCAGTATCTACGTGCTCCAGTGCGGGGATCCCACTGGCACCGACACTGGCGGCCCGGGGTATGAGTTCGCCAGCGAGAACCTGAAGGGCGCGACGTACCCCGCCGGGACCGTGGCCATGGCCAACACCGGGCAGCCGGACAGCAACGGCAGCCAGTTCTTCCTGGTCTACAAGAATACGCCGCTGCCGCCGAGTTACACGCCGTTCGGCACGATTACGCAGGGCCTGCCGATCCTGGACGCCATCGCCAAGGCCGGGAGCGACAACGCGAACGCTCCCGGGGACGGCCATCCGAAGGAAAACGTCGTGATCGACACCATCACTATTAAGCAGACCTGATGCAGACTAACGACCAGAGCAACGGTACGACCGACGTGACGACTGAGAAGACCTGAGGTCTCGGCCCCTCCGGGGGGCATGCACAAGCAGGAGGTACGCCGTGACCACCGCCAATCATCCGTGGGGCCGGGTTGATCCCGACGGGACGGTCTACGTGCGCACCGCCGACGGCGAGCGGGTGATCGGCTCGTGGCAGGCGGGCAGCCCGGAGGAGGCGATTGCCTTCTTCCAGCGCAAGTACGAGTCGCTGGAGACCGAGGTCTCGCTGCTGGAGCAGCGGCTCTCGTCGACGGACCTGTCCCCCGCGCAGGCCCAGGCGTCGGTAGAGCGGCTGCGGAAGACCATCGTGGGCGCGAACGCCCTGGGTGACCTGGACGGCCTGTGCAGGCGGCTGGACAAGCTGACCGGGGTGGTCGGGCACAAGCGCGAAGAGGTCAAGGCCGCCCGGGAGCAGGCCCGGCACAACGCGCGGGAGATCAAGGAACGGATCGTCGACGAGGCCGAGCACATCGCGGCCGAGGCCACGCACTGGAAGAGCAGTGGGGAGCGGATGCGCGAGCTGCTGGAGGAGTGGAAGGCGGCCCCGCACGCCGAGCGGGCCGCCGAGGCGGCGCTGTGGAAGCGCCTGTCAGCGGCGCGGAACGCGTTCACCAAGCGGCGCAAGGCGTACTTCGCGGGCCTGGAGGAACAGCGCGAGGACGTCCGGATCCGCAAGGAGAAGCTGGTCACCGACGCCGAGTCGCTGGCCACCTCGACAGCCTGGGGACCTACGGCGGGGACGTTCCGTGATCTGATGCGCGCCTGGAAGGCAGCCGGGCGGGCGGGCCGGGACGCCGAGGAAGAGCTGTGGGCCCGGTTCAAGGCGGCCCAGGACACGTTCTTCGCCGCGCGGGCCGAGGCCCTATCGGAGAAGGAAGCCGAGCTGCGCGAGCACGCCACGGCCAAGCGGGAGCTGCTGGAGCAGGCGCAGGCCCTGCTGCCGGTGACCGACGTACGGGCGGCGCGGGCGGCGCTGCGCGGCATCCAGGAGAAGTGGGAGCAGGTCGGCGGGGTGCCCCGGGACAACCGCGAGCAGCTCGAGGGCGGCCTGCGCAAGGTGGAGGACGCCGTGCGCAAGGCCGAGGACAACCAGTGGCGGAAGTCCAACCCGGAGGCCATCGCGCGCGCGGAAGGCACCGTCACCCAGCTCCGTATCGGCCATCGAGCAGCTCGAACAGCAACTGGCGAAGGCTCAGGACAAGCACGACCCCGCGGCCATCCGCAACGCTGAAGAAGCCCTAGAAGCCCGCCGGTCATGGCTCGAGGAAGCAGAACGAACGCTGGCCGAGTTCAGCGGTGCCCGGCTGGCTGACCCGTGAGCCGGGCACGGTCCCTCACGGGTCCCACGGGTCAGGCAAGGAAAAGCGGTCATGGGTCTGCCGTTTGATCAGGTCGTTCAGCGACCCCCGCGCCGACCACAACAAGCAGCCAGCACCACCGCCAGCATCAGCCCCCGCACCCCAAGATCATGTTGCGCATTTGACCGGGGACACTGGGTCGTCCCCCCGGGCCAGCACAGCGCAGCGGGAGTTCCGGGGGGTCGTCCCCCGGGCCAGCACAGCTCAGTTTGTTATGCGGTAGACGTCGTACACCCCATCGATGGCCCGGACGGCGCGGAGGACGTGGCCTAGGTGCTTGGGGGCGCCCATCTCGAACGTGAACCGGCTGACGGCCACCCGGTCCCGCGAGGTGGTCACCGACGCGGACAGGATGTTGACGTGCTGGTCGGACAGCACCCGGGTGACGTCCGAGAGCAGCCGGGTACGGTCGAGCGCCTCGACCTGGATGGCGACCAGGAACACCGACTCGTCCGTGGGAGACCAGTGCACGTCGACCATGCGCTCGGGCTGGGTCTCGGCCAGGTGGATGAGGTTCACGCAGTCGTTGCGGTGCACCGAGACGCCGTGCCCGTGCGTGACGAAGCCGCTGATCGGGTCGCCCGGCACCGGGGTGCAGCACTTGGACAGCCGGGCCCACACGTCGGCCGCGCCCTCGACCACCACCCCGGAGTCCCCGGTGGCGCGCGGGCGGGCCGCCTCGACGCTGGGCAGCGCCAGCTCGGCGAGGTCCTCCTCCGCCCCGGCCAGGCCGCCGAGCGACTGGACCAGCTTGGTGACCACCGACTGGGCGCTGACCCGTCCCTCACCGACCGCCGCGTAAAGCGCGGTGAGGTCGGGGTAGTGCAGGTCGTTGGCGACCCGCAGCAGCGCGCCCGCGGTGGCGAGGCGCTGCAGGGGGAGGTTCTGCTTGCGCATGGCGCGGGCGATGGAGTCCTTGCCGGACTCGGCGGCGGCCTCACGCCGCTCCTTGGAAAACCACTGGCGGATCTTGTTCCGGGCGCGGGCGCTCTTGACGAACTGGAGCCAGTCCCGGCTCGGGCCGGCCTCCTGCGCCTTGGAGGTGAAGATCTCAACCGTGTCGCCGTTGTCGAGCGTGCTCTCCAGGGCGACGAGCCGGCCGTTGACCCGGGCCCCGATGGTCCGGTGGCCGACCTCGGTGTGAATGGCGTAGGCGAAGTCGACGGGCGTCGCGCCCTGCGGCAGCGCGAGTACCTCACCGCGCGGGGTGAAGACGTACACCTCGGCTGCGGCGAGGTCGAACCGCAGCGATTCGAGGAACTCGGCCGGGTCGGTCGCCTCGCGCTGCCAGTCGACCAGCTGGCGCAGCCACGCCATGTCCGGCCCGCTGCCGTCCTTGACACGGTTGCCGAAGACCGACTCTTCCTTGTACTTCCAGTGCGCCGCCACGCCGTATTCAGACCGCCGGTGCATGCCCCACGTGCGGATCTGCAGCTCGACGGGCTTGCCGCCGGGGCCGATGACCGTCGTGTGCAGCGACTGGTACATGTTGAACTTCGGCATCGCGATGTAGTCCTTGAATCGCCCGGGCACCGGGTTCCATCGCGCGTGGATGGCGCCGAGCGCGGCGTAGCAGTCGCGGACCGAATCGACCAGGACGCGGATTCCCACCAGGTCGTAGATGTCGTCGAACCCGACGTTGCGGGCGATCATCTTCTGGTAGATCGAGTAGTAGTGCTTGGGGCGCCCGGTGACCGTCGTCCTGATCTTGGCCTCGCGCAGGTCCCCGGAGACGTCCTCGATGACTTCCTGCAGGAACACGTCGCGGCGCGGGGACCGCTCGGAGACCAGCCGCGCGATCTCGTCGTACCGCTTGGGGTACATGGTCGCGAAGGCGAGGTCTTCCAGCTCCCACTTGATCGTGTTCATGCCCAGTCGGTGGGCCAGCGGGGCGAAGATCTCCAGCACCTCGCGGGACTTGCGCTCCTGCTTGTCCCGGGGGAGGTAGCGCAGCGTGCGCATGTTGTGCAGCCGGTCGGCCAGCTTGATGACCAGGACCCGGATGTCCCGCGACATCGCAACGACCATCTTGCGGACCGTCTCGGCCTCGGCAGAGGCCCCGTACTTGACCTTGTCCAGCTTCGTCGACGCCGTCGACCAGGGCCGCGATGTCCTCACCGAACTCACCGCGCAACTCGGCCAGCGAGTACGGGGTGTCCTCGATCGTATCGTGCAGCAGCGCCGCGCTGATCGTGTCGGTGTTCATGCCGAGCTCGGCGAGGATCGTCGCGACCGCGAGCGGGTGGGTGATGTAGGGGTCGCCGCTCTTCCGCTTCTGGTTGCGGTGCCAGTACGCGGCGACCTCGTAGGAGCGCTCGATCAGCCGGACGTCCGCCTTGGGGTGCGTGGCCCGCACCGTCTTGATAAGCGGTTCGAGTACCGGGTTCACTGCGGCTCCCCGCTGCGCCCCGAGCCGGGCCAGGCGGCGGCGCATGCCCGTGCCGGACGCCGGGCCGGCGGCCTGGCCAGCACCCGCGTCACCCGCGCCGGACGCGGAGCGGCCACGTCCGGCGGATTCACGGGGCTGACGGGGAGCATGGGCCGGAGCCGGCGCTGGTGACGGGGCAGTCGCCGCAGGCGCAGCCGGGGCCGCGGATGTGCCGGCAGGGGTGGATTCGGCCGGAGAGGCAGAAGCGGCCGCTGCGGCATCGGGATCCCCGGCGGCCGGCTCGGCGGGGCGGGCGCGAGATCGGCAGCGGCCTCCGGCGGGCTGAGCGCGGGATCGGCGGCCGGCTCCGGCGGGGCGGGCGCGAGATCGGCCGCTGAGGCAGACGCGGAAGTCGCCGGATCGGCGGCCCGGGAGGGCGCGGCGGGTGGGGCGGCGTCGCGGTGAGCATCATCGTAGTGAGCATCATGGTCGTGATTTGGGGCCAGTACCACCTGGGCCTGGGCGGTCCCGCCGGTGGCTGACGCGTCGCTGGCCGGGGCCTGCGGTACGGGCCCCTCATCCGCTATCGCCTCACGGGCCACTCGCGCTCCTGTCTGTCCGCCGAAGTCTTATTCTACTGGCGGACGTTTGCGGAGGTCGCGAGCGTGCGTCAGACCGTTACCGAGGTCACAAGGCGGTATACCTGGGTAACAGGACAGCCTCAGACGGTCAGCAGGGCGCGGAAACTGATGTCACCGAGCTTAGGGCGGCCCTCCAGGAACGCCAGTTCGAGGAGCACGGCCACGCCGGTGACCTCCGCGCCGGCCCGCCGCACGAGTCCGGCCGTGGCCAGCGCGGTCCCGCCGGTGGCCAGCACGTCGTCCACGATCAGCACGCGGTCGCCCGGCTCGAAGGCGTCGGTGTGCACCTCGATCGTGGCCGTTCCGTATTCGAGCTGGTAGTCCTGGGTGTAGGTAGCGGCGGGTAGCTTCCCGGCCTTGCGGACCGGGACGAACCCGGCCCCCAGGCGGGTCGCGACCGGCGCGGCCAGGATGAACCCGCGGGCCTCGATCCCGGCCACCTTGTCGACCGGCCCCTGCCCGGTGGCGAGTTCGTCGACCACCGCGACGAACAACGGGCCGTCGGCCAGCATCGGCGTGATGTCCTTGAACGAGATACCCGGCTGCGGGTAGTCGGGGACGTCACGGATTCGCTTCCTGATCAGGTCCGCGAGCGCCGCGGGATCCAGAGTCTCCGCACCGGGCCCGCCGGGCCGGTCTGAGGGCACCGTCTACCGCCTCTTCTTCTTGGCGTTCGGCCGCCGCTTGGCCGCGCTGGTGCGGCGCGGCTGCTGGCGGGAACCCGGGGCCGCGGGACGGCTACCGGGCGCGGCCCGGCCGGCCCCCACCGATGATTTCGGCGCGGGCGCACCGGCGTCCTCGCCCGGCCCGGTCGCGTCGTCGTAGCGGTCGGCGTCATCGCCCGTTCCGCTATCGGACGCCTGGTCACCGGGGGTGATAGCGGTCGCGCCGCCACCCGCAGGACCGGCCGGGACGCCCGCCTGCGCACGGGCCGCGGTCTGCTTGGCGACGCGGGGACTGGCCGAACGGGCCGCCAGGCGCTTGGCCAGCGCCTTGTACTGCGGTTCGCGTTCCTTGAGGTCGGCCAGTACGGGGGTCGCGATGAAGATCGAGGAATAGGTGCCGGACAGCATGCCGACGAACAGCACCAGGGCCAGGTCGGACAGCTCACCGGTGCCGAGCAGCAAGGTTCCGGCGATGAGGATCGCGGTCACCGGCAGCAGCGCGATGAGCGAGGTATTGATCGACCGGACCAGGGTCTGGTTCAGCGCGAGGTTAGCCGCCTGGCTGTAGGTGGTCCGGGCCGTAGTGGCCAGGCCGGCCGTGTTCTCCCGGACTTTGTTGAAGACGACCACGGTGTCGTACAGCGAGTAACCGAGGATGGTGAGCAGGCCGATGACGCTGGCCGGGCTGACCTGGAACCCGGCCAGCGCGTAGATACCCACCGTGATCAGGATGTCGTGCAGCAGCGCGATGAACGCCGCGACCGCCATCTTCCACTCGAAGGCGATCGACAGATAGATGACGATCACCACGAGGAACGCGATCAGCGCCTCGATGGCCTTGGAAGAGATCTGGCTGCCCCAGGTCGGGCCCACGAACTGGGTGTTGATGCTGTTGACGTTGACGCCCAGTTCCTTGGCGATCGAGTCCTGGACGTGCTCGGTCTGCGTGATGGTCAGCGGCGCGGTCTGCGCCTGCCACTGGGCCTTGCTGCCCACCCCGACCTGCTGGACGACGGGGTTCCCGCCGCCGCCGTCGGTGACCGCCTTCTCCACCTGGCTGATGCTGGCGTTCGGCGCCCGGACCTGGAAGACCGAGCCGCCCTTGAACTCGACGCTGAAGTTCAGGCCGCGGACGAGCAGCGCCAGGACCGCGATGACCAGGATGCAGCCCGAGATCGTGTACCAGAGTTTCTGCCCGCCGACGAAGTTGACGGAGACGTCACCGCGGTACAGCCGGCCGCCGATGTCACCAAGGCGCGACATCATGCCTCCCTCGAGGTGGTCCGCGGCGTCCGCGCGGTGCCCGGTGAGGCCGGCCGCGCGCTCCGGCGGGGCACGCCGGAACGCCATGGAGCTCTGGCCCCGAGCCGTGCCGGATCCAGGCCGGACCATTTGTGGCCCTGGCCGTAGAATTTGGTGCGGGCGAGCAGCGTCACCATCGGCTTGGTGAACAGGAACACGACGATCACGTCGATGAGCGTGGTCAGGCCGAGCGTGTACGCGAAGCCCTTCACGTCGCCGATCGAGAAGATGTACAGCAGCAGGGCGGCCAGGAAGGACACCGTGTCGGAGACCAGAATCGTCCGCCGGGCCCGTTTCCAGCCGCTCTCCACCGCGCCACGCAGCGAGCGGCCCTCCCGTACCTCGTCACGCAGCCGTTCGAAGAACACCACGAACGAGTCGGCGGTGATGCCGATGGCGACGATGAGGCCCGCGATGCCGGCCAGTGACAGCGTGAAGCTCTGGTACTTGCTGAGCAGCACGATGGCGAGGTAGCCGATGAGGCCCGCGATCGCGAGGCTGGAGACCGACACGATGCCCAGGCCGCGGTAGTAGAGGAAGGAGTAGATGACCACCAGCAGCAAGCCGATCGCCCCGGCGATGAGGCCCGCGTCGAGCTGGTTGCGGCCAAGCTGCGCGGTCACCGTGGTCGTGTTCTTCACCTGGAACGACAGCGGCAGGGCCCCGTACTTCAGCTCGTTGACGAGCTGGTTGGCCTCCGTCTGGCCGCCGATGTTGGTGATCTGCACCTGGCCGGCCGGGATGGCCTGCGTGGTCTGCGGGGCGGAGACGACGTTCCCGTCCAGCACGATCGCGGTCTGGTCCAGTACCGAACTGTTGGCGTTGGTGCTGACGGTCGGGTAGTACTTGCTGGCCTGCTCCTCGGTCAGCGCGCCGAACGCCTTGGTGGCCTTGCCGTTAAGGTTGAGGTTGACGACCCACTGGCCGTTGGTGCTGTCAATCGCCGCGGCCTCGGAGGTGACGTCGGTGCCGAGGATGACCGCGTTGCCCAGAACGTACTTCGCGCCGTTGGGGCCGCAGGCCACGGTCTGGCGGCCAGGGTCGTCCCACTGCGGCTCGGTGTAGCCGAGCTTCTGCTTCCAGGTGTTCAGGTCGCTGCAGTCGAGCTTCTCAAACAGCTTCATCACGGCCGGGTCGACCGCGGCCGGGTCACCGGCGTTGGTGGCCGCGGACGAACTGCTCGGGCTCGGCGTCGCGGGCGCGCTGGCCTTCGGCGAGGCGCTCGTGCTGCCGCTGGCCTTGGCGGCGGGGGCAGGGGTGGCCCCGGCGTGGCGGATGTACGCCTTGGTGCTCGCGCTCGGGCTCGGCGACGCCTTCGTGCTGGTGCCCCCGGTGCCGGTCGCGCTCGGGCTCGGGGTCGGGGTCGCCGAGGTGGCCGGCGTGGACGAGCCCTCCAGCAGCACCGGGCGGAACCGGAGCTGGGCCGTCGTGCTGACCTCGTTGATCACTTCCTGCGAGCCCTTACCCGGCACCGTCACGGTGATGTCGTTGGCACCCTGCCGCTGCACCGAGACACCCGTGGTGCCCGAGGCGTTCACCCGGCTGGTGATGATCGAGACCGCCTGCTCCATGTCCGCGGCGGGCGGCGTCTGGCCCTTCGCGGTCACCGCGGCCAGAGTGGCCTCCGTACCGCTCGAGAGGTCCAGCCCAAGGCCGATCTTGAAGTCGTGCTGCCACTTCCCGGGGCTGAACGCATTCGCGCCGACGATGCCGATGAGCATGACCACGATCAGCGCGACCAGGACCGCGAGCGAGCGCCACGGTTTCGAGCCGCTCTTCCTAGGCGGAGCCACTTGTCCTGAAGTCCTTAGTCGATTCCTGCGAAGTCGTTGGAGCTGCGGGAGACGCCGTCGCGGCGCCCCTACTCCTTGGACGCCGGACGCTCCGGCTTGACACCCGGAGCCGGAGCCGTTGGCGGACGCGTCACGCTGACCGTTGATGGTCAGGTCGTCGCCGTGGGTGGAGGCGGTCGCGCTCAGGTCCGGCTCGGTCTCGTGCTCGGCGTCGGCGGACGTGACCGTGTCGTGCCCGGCCCCGGCGCCGTACTCGGTGTGCAGGTCGTCCTCGTGCTCCGCGGACGCGTCGTCCTCGTACTCCGCCTCGGCGCCGCCCGTCTCGGCCTCGTCCTCGGCCGGCTCGTCACCCGGGGCGAGCACCTCCATGATCGCGCGCTTCAGGTAGCGGACCTCGACGTCGGGTGCGACCTCGAGCACCACGTCATCACCGTCGACGGCCACCACCGTGGCGTACATGCCCGCCGTCGTGCGCACGCGCGCACCCGGCCGGACAGTGTTCTGCTGCTGCGCGACCTTCTTCTGGCGATTACGTCCCGGCCGGATGGCCATGAAGTAAATGAGGCCGATGAAGACGATGATCAGGATGATGAACGTGGAGCTGCCGGACGAGCTTGTCGCCGCCGCGGCTGTAGCTACCGGGTTTCCGCCCATGAGCGGGGCACCTTTCCAGTTGGGTTCTGCGGGCTGGCCAGGCCGGGCCCGCGTTCGGCCCGGGCTATACACCCGGTTTTCCGCGCGGGGCAGCGGCCAGTGGCCAACTGCCGCAGTGTAGCGACCCATCGACCACGCACCAACAGGCTACGGCGTCTGCGCCGTGATCGTGACCTCCCGGCGATCTTCGGTGGGAACACGGGGGCGGATGGGGCGCCCGGGGAAGGGCGGCGGGCGCGGACGCCGGCGCAGCTAGTCAAAGGCAGCCATACCGGGCCCCCGCCCTAGTCGGGGAGCCATGCCGGGCCCCCGCCCTAGTCGGGGAGCCATGCCGGGCCCCCGCCCTAGTCGAACAGCGTGGCCACGCCGGGGCCGGTGTTGCCCTCCGGGGGCGTCAGGCCGAGGTGCTGCCAGGCGGCCGGTGTGGCGACCCGGCCGCGGGGGGTCCGGGCCAGCAGGCCCCGGCGGACCAGGAAGGGCTCGGCCACGACCTCGACGGTCTCGGCCTCCTCCCCCACCACGACCGCCAGGGTGGACAGCCCGACCGGGCCACCGTCGTACCGCAGGACCAGCGCCTCGAGCACGGCGCGGTCCAGCCGGTCGAGGCCCTGCTCGTCCACTTCGTACAGCTCGAGCGCGGCCCGGGCCACGGCGCGATCCACGACCCCGTTGCCCCTGACCTCGGCGTAGTCCCGGACCCGGCGGAGCAGCCGGTTGGCGACCCGCGGCGTGCCGCGGGACCGCCCGGCCAGCTCGGCCGCGCCGTCATCGCGCAGGGTGACACCGAGCAGCCCGGCCGACCGGCGGATGATGACCTCCAGCTCGCCGGGCTGGTAGAAGTCCATGTGCGCGGTGAAGCCGAACCGGTCCCGCAGCGGCGCGGGCAGCAGCCCGGACCGGGTGGTAGCGCCGACCAGCGTGAACGGCGCGATGTCGAGCGGGATCGCGGTCGCGCCAGGTCCCTTCCCGACCACGACGTCGACCCGGAAGTCCTCCATGGCGAGGTAGAGCATCTCCTCGGCGGGCCGCGCGAGCCGGTGGATCTCGTCGATGAAGACGACCTCGCCCTCGGACAGCGTGGACAGCACGGCGGCGAGGTCACCGGAACGCTCGATGGCCGGCCCGCTGGTGATCCGCAGCGGCATGCCGAGCTCGGCCGCGATGATCATGGCGATCGTCGTCTTGCCCAGGCCCGGTGGCCCGGACAGCAGCACGTGGTCCGGCGGACGGCCGCGGCGCACGGCGCTCTCCAGGACCAGGGAGAGCTGGTCGCGGACCCGCTGCTGGCCGACGAAGTTGGCGAGGCGCTTGGGCCGCAGCGCGCTCTCGATAACGCGGTCGTCGGCGTCCGCGAGCGGTGACACCACCCGGTCCGCCGCATCCTTACCGCCCGGCGGGCCGCCCCGCACGTCAGCGGCCCGCGCGCGGTCGAGGGCGGCGGCCTCCCGCGCCTCCAGTTCGTCCTCGGCGATTCGCCGGTCCGCTGGGCGCCCGTTCGGGGGCGGCCCGGTCACTGGCGGCTCAGCTTCTTCATGGCCGCGCGCAGCACGGTCGCGACGTCAGCCATCTCCGGCGCCACCCCGTCCCCGGCCAGGTCGGCCGCCACCGCGGTGATCGCCTGCTCGGCGTCCCGGGCCGGCCAGCCCAGGTTGACCAGGCCTGACTGGGCCTGCTCGCGCCACGAGGGCATGGTCGCCGACATCGGCCGGCCCGCGTCCGCGGGCACGTCACCCGGCGTCCCGAGCCGGTCCTTGAGCTCCAGGACGATGCGCTGGGCGCCCTTCTTCCCGATCCCCGGGACCAAGGTCAGCGCGTCCAGGTCCCCGGTCGAGACCGCGCGCCGCAGCGCGTCGGGGCTGTGCACCGCGAGCATGGCCAGCGCCAGCCGGGGGCCGACGCCGGTGGCGGTCTGCACGAGCTCGAAGACGTTCCGTTCGTCGTCGCTGACGAAGCCGTACAGGGTAAGCGAATCCTCCCGGACCACCAGGCAGGTCGCGACGCGGGCGGGCTCGCCGGGCCGCAGGGTCGCCAGGGTTCCCGGGGTGCACTGGACGCTGAGCCCGACCCCGCCGACCTCGATCACCGCGCCGTCGGGGGCGACGCCGCTGACCGTTCCGTGCAGATGCGATATCACTGGTACCTCCCGAGTGTCGTGCTGGCCCGCGTATTTGCCTGCGTGCTGGCCGGCGTACTGCCCGCGCTCGCGACGGCCGCTTCCAGGCGGGAGCGCGCGCCGCCCCGCCACAGGTGACAGATGGCCAGCGCCAGCGCGTCCGCGGCGTCGGCGGGCCGGGGCGGGTCAGTGAGCCGCAGCAGCCGCACGACCATAGCGGTCACCTGCGGCTTATCCGCCCGGCCGTTGCCGGTGACGGCCGCCTTGATCTCGCTGGGCGTATGCAGGGCGACCGGCAGGCCGCGGCGCGCCGCGCACACGATGGCCACCGCGCCCGCCTGCGCGGTGCCCATGACCGTGCGGACGTTCCGCTGGCTGAACACCCGCTCCACGGCCACGGCGTTTGGCTGGTGGGCGGTCAGCCAGGCCTCGATCTGTTCTTCCAGGGCCAGCAGGCGCACGCCGACGTCCGCGTCCGGCGGCGTCCGGACCACGCCGACCTCGACGAGGCTGAGTGCCCGGCCGGGGGTCCCCTCGACGATGCCGAGGCCGCAGCGGGTGAGGCCGGGATCGACGCCGAGGACGCGGCGGGGGCGCTCCGCGTAGGTCGGCGCCATGTCACCCCCAGCTCGCTTGGGCCCGGCGATCAGATCCGGCCGCGATCTTTCCCGCCGAACATCTGTTCGGCTCCGAACTTACCGCCCGGCGGCCCCGCCCGTCCCGCACTCCCGGCGGCGTGTCGCCTGCGGAGCCGGATTACGAGGCGTCCGCCGCGCAGCGGGCCGCGTCAGGTGCGTCCGGGATGCATGCCGTCCCCGCGCGCGGGCGGGTCCGCGGCGGGTCCGCGGCGGGTCCGTCCGGCTCCGCGCGCGGGCGGGTTCGCGGCGGGTCCGTCCGGGAAATTAGAAAGAATCGAGCAGGTACGACGACGCCGCAAAGGCACCGTCAAGCTCACTGTCGGCCACCGGGCTGCCGCCGGCCGCGAGCCCGGCCAGGCGCAGGGTCGACATCGGCGTGCCCCCGTACAGCGCGCCGAGCCCGCGCGCGCCGATGGTGAGCGGCCGGGTCGCCTCCGGGCTATGCACCAGACGGCCCCGGCCCCCCGTCACGACGAGCTCCCACAGCCCCGAATTGCCCGGCCGCGCGTCGTCCTCGATCCACAGCGGCAGGCTGAGCTGCGCCGACATCGGGAAACCGCGCTCGGCGATGGCGGCGGGCGCGTCCACCACGCGCAGCATCCACTGCTCCCGGTTGGTGAGCCTGGCGTCCGGCTCGCGGGTGAGCCAGCACACCGGGTCGGCGGGGCCGATCCGGGCGCGGACGGTGCTGGCGATCGAGGAGTGCGACGCGACGATCGCCCACAGGTCGCGCGCGGTCCGGTCGGAGGAGGCGATGGCACGCTCGACGGAGAGCTCACCATGCCCCCCGTGCCAGCGGTAGGCCAGGTAGCCGTCGGGCGCCAGATAGGCGAAAAGCTCGGGATCGGCCAGCCAGCGGGCGACGGTGGCGGGGTCCCGGGTGTTGGGCCCGCAGTCCCGGGCCCGTTCGTGGGCCCGGCCGATGACGGCCAGCACTTCCTCGGCGTCGTCCGGGCCGGCCCGGCGCACCGGGGCGGGACGTTCGGCGGGGATGGGCTCGTCGCCGGGCACGCCGGGTGATTTGCTGATGACGTCCGGTGGGACGAACGCGCGCAGGGAGCGTGCGGGGATGACGGCGTGATGGTGGCCGCCCGCCAGTTCCCAGCCCAGCGACCGGTAGATCGGCGCGGTCGCCGGATACAGCACCGACACCGGGTACCCGCGGCTGGCGATTGCCTCCAGGAGCACGGTCATCAGCTTCCGGCCCATGCCTTGGCCGCGGTACTCGGGCGCGACCATGACGGCCGCGACGCCGGCCATCGGCATGGACCGCCCGTGCCACCACTGGCGCATGTCGTGGTACCGGGCGGACGCGACCAGCTGGCCGCCGTCGAAGGCGGCGAAGATCCGGCGCTCGTCGATGGCCGCGTCGAGCTGGGCCTGCCGGCTGGAGCGCGCGAGGGCTGACTCGGGAGGGCCGCCCGCCGGGCCGAACGCCCGCCGCGAAAGGTCGTACAGCGCCTCCAGGTCGTCTCCGGGAGCGACCTCCCGGATCTCCGTCCCGCCCTGGGATGTCAGATACGTTGCCACAAGGAGCAACGCTACGGCCCGCGGGACGGCGCGTCAGCCCGGTCCGGCCGGTCACCAGGCGGCGGTCAGCGGTGGCCGGCGGCGGCTGGCGGCGGCTGGCGGCGGCTGGCGGTCCAGCTGGGGGCGGGCGGTCACCAGGGGCTCAGGCTGAGCCCAGCTTTTCCATGATGTTGTCGGGGACCGAGTAGTTGGCGTAAACGTCCTGCACGTCGTCGGAGTCCTCCAGGGCGTCGATGACCCGGAACACGCGCTTGGCGTGCTCCTCGTCCACGGGGACCTCCATGGTCGGCATGAACGCGATGTCAGCGGACTCATAGTCGATCCCGGCATCCTGCAGGGCGCTGCGCACGGCCACCACGTCGGCCGCCTCGCTGGTGATCTCGAAGGAGTCGCCGAGGTCGCTGACCTCTTCGGCGCCCGCGTCGAGGACGGCCCCGAGAAGGTCGTCTTCGGTGACGCCGGCCGTTTTGCCGACGATGACGACGCCCTTCCGGTTGAACAGGTAGGACACCGAACCGGGGTCGGCCATGGCCCCGCCGTTACGGCTGAACGCGGTCCGCACGTCCGAGGCGGCCCGGTTCCGGTTGTCGGTCAGGCACTCGACCAGGACCGCGACCCCGCCGGGGGCGTAGCCCTCGTAGGTGATGTTCTCGTAGGTGGCGCCGCCGGCTTCCTGACCGGAGCCACGGCGGACCGCCCGGTCGATGTTGTCGTTCGGCACGGAACTCTTCTTCGCCTTCTGGATGGCGTCGTACAGCGTCGGGTTGCCCGCCGGGTCCCCGCCGCCGGTCCGTGCCGCCACTTCGACGTTCTTGATCAGCTTGGCGAAAAGCTTGCCGCGCTTGGCGTCGACCACCGCCTTCTTATGCTTAGTGGTCGCCCACTTGGAGTGGCCGCTCATGTGTTTCCCTTCACGATGTCAATAAAGAGCTCGTGGATCCGCGTGTCTGGCGTCAGTTCCGGATGGAACGACGTGGCCAGAAGTGACCCCTGCCGGACCGCGACGATCCTACCGGCGCGCTCGTCCGTGCCGAGGATCTCAACTCCCGGGCCCACCTGCTCGACCCACGGTGCGCGGATGAACACCGCCCGCAGCGGCGGCCCCGGCACCCTGGTCAGGCGGATGTCGGACTCGAAGGAGTCGACCTGCCTTCCGAAGGCGTTGCGCCGCACGGTCATGTCGATCCCGCCGAACGTCTGCTGCCCGGCAACCCCGTCCCGCAGACGGTCCGCCAGCATGATCATTCCCGCGCAGGAGCCGAACCCCGGAAGGCCGGAGGACAGCATCTTACGCAGTGGTTCCAGCATGTCGAAGGAAACCGCAAGGCGCCAGAGGGTGGTGGACTCTCCCCCGGGGATTACCAGGCCATCGATGGGTTCCAGCTCGTCGGGCCGGCGGACCGCCGTGGCCCGGGCCCCGGCCTGCCCCAGCGCGCGCATGTGCTCACGGACGTCGCCCTGCAGGGCCAGGACGCCGACGAGCGGCGCGGTGGAAATGTCTGGCACGGGCAACCCTTCGGGCATGGCTGATCACGGGCAAAGCGGGGGCCATTGTGTCAACGCCGGTGAACGGGCCATTCTTCCCGTGGCGAACGCGGGCCGCCGTGCGCGGGTGAGGGCTGGTGAGGGCTGGGCGGGGGTTACCAGCCCCGGGACGCGTAGTGCTGCTCGGCGGGCAGGTCGTCCAGGTTGATGCCGACCATCGGCTCGCCCAGGCCGCGGGACACCTTCGCGACTACGTCCGGGTCGTCGTGGAACGTCGTCGCCTTGACGATGGCCGCGGCGCGCTTGGCCGGGTCACCGGACTTGAAGATCCCGGAGCCGACGAACACGCCCTCCGCGCCCAGCTGCATCATCATCGCCGCGTCGGCCGGGGTGGCGATCCCGCCCGCGGTGAACAGCACGACGGGCAGCCGCCCGCCCGCGGCGACCTCGGCGACGATCTCGTACGGCGCGCGCAGGTCCCTTGCCGCGGTGAACAGCTCTTCTTGGGGCAGCGACGCGAGGCGGGCGATCTCGGCGCGGATCTGCCGCATGTGCCGGGTCGCCTCCACCACGTTGCCCGTGCCGGCCTCGCCCTTGGAGCGGATCATGGCCGCGCCCTCGGCCAGCCGGCGCAGCGCCTCACCCAGGTTGGTCGCACCGCAGACGAACGGGACGGTGAACTTCCACTTGTCCACGTGGTGGGCCTCGTCGGCCGGGGTCAGCACCTCGGACTCGTCGACGTAGTCGACGCCGATGGCCTGCAGCACCTGGGCCTCGGCGAAATGCCCGATCCGGCACTTGGCCATCACCGGGATCGAGACCGCCTCGATGATCCCGTCGATCATGCCCGGGTCGCTCATCCGCGCCACGCCACCCTGCGCCCGGATGTCGGCGGGCACCCGCTCCAGCGCCATCACCGCGACTGCGCCCGCGTCCTCAGCGATCTTCGCCTGATCGGCCGTGACGACGTCCATGATGACGCCGCCCTTGAGCATTTCCGCCATACCCCGCTTGACCCGTGCCGTGCCAGTGGCGGCCGCCTCGCCAGGGCCGTCACTGGATGCTATGAGGACCTCGGTGGCCCGTTCCGGGCTGCCTGCGGAGTTGACGGTGGACACGCGAAACCTCACTTGATCGGTGGAGTACTCCAGTACTCACACGTACGGACGCTGCCTAACTCCCCATGGTAGGTGTCGCGCGGCGCGTGCTCGGTCTCGCCCGTGGCCGGGCGGGTCCGGCCCGGAGCCCGGACGGGTCTCACGCGGGGCCGGTCTCGCCGGCCAGGCGCTGCAGGCCGGCACCCGCGCTGTCGCCGCCCTCCGCGACGAGCGAGTCGTCCATTTCGAAAAATTCCGGGAGCCCGGCGTTCCCCGCCAGGCGGAGCAGCCGGACCAGGGGCTTGCCCCGGGCCTCCCGGGTCACGGCGACCGCGTTGTTGTAGAACGTCCGGGCCACGAAGACCTGGTGCGCGGCGGCCTCGACCTCGGCCAGGAGTTCGTCGGCGCCGTCCTTCCCGGTCAGCGAGGCCCGGAAGCCGGGCTGGGCGAACGCGGCGCGCAGGGCCCGGGATAGGTTGCTTTGCGCGAGCTCACTCTGCGGGCCGCCCCGGGCGTTGTGCGCCGCCTCGGCCAGCAGCAGACTGGTCGCTGGGTCGAGCAGACCGGAAGAGGCGAGCTCGAGAGCGACCGAACTGCGCCGGACGAGGGTGACGTCGAGGGCCGCCTGCGCCGCCTCCAGCCGGGTGTGCATCCGGTCCAGGCGCCCAGCCCGCCAGGATACGTACACGCCCAGGAACAGCAGGACCGCGGCGATGATGACGATGTTGGTGATCATGACGATGATCCCCTTAGTGAGCCACGGCCACGGCGGCGGTGCCGAGCACGACGGTCTCGTAGACGGACAGCACGTTCCGCGCCACCATGGTCCAGTCGTACGCGGCGACGGCGCTGGTCGCGGCGGCCGACCGCAGTGCGCGGCGGTCCGGGTCGTCGAGCAGCAGGCGGGCGGCCCGCACGAGGTCGGCCGGGTCCCCGGTGGTGAACAGCTCGCCGGCCTTCCCGCCGCGCAGCACCCGCCGGAACGCGTCCAGGTCACTGGCCACGATCGGCGCTCCCGCGGCCATGGCCTCGGCGAGCACGATGCCGAAGCTCTCACCGCCCGTGTTCGGGGCGCAGAAGACATCCACCGAGTGCAGCATCCGCACCTTGTCCTGCTCGCTGACCTGGCCGAGCAGGACGACGCGGTCGCGCAGCGGGGCGGGCACCCGCTCCCGCACCTCGTCGGCGTCACCCGGGCCGGCGATGAGGAGCCGCAGCGCGGGCCGTTCGGTACCAAGGGTTTCAAAAGCCTTCAGCAGGACCCCGAGCCCCTTGCGCGTCTCGTCCATCCGGCCCAGGAAGCCGATCGCGCCGCCTTCCCCGGGCCATCCGGGCAGCGGCTCGGCCACCGCGTAGCGGCGGGTGGCGACCCCGTTGGGGATGAGCACCGCGTCGCCGCCGAGATGCTCGACGAGCGTGGTCCGCGCGGCCTCGGACACCGCGATCCGGCCGTTGATCTTCTCCAGCGCGGTCAGCAGGGCCGGGCAGGCGGCGTGCATCACGCGCGACTTCGGGTTGGCGGTGTGCATGGTGGCGACGATCGGCCCGGAGGCAACCCAGCACGCCAGCAGGGACAGGCTCGGCGCGGCGGGCTCGTGCACGTGCAGCACGTCGAAGTTGCCCTCCTTGACCCACCGGCGGACGCGGCTGGCGGACAGGAACCCGAACGCGAGCCGGGCCACCGAGCCGTTATACGGCACCGGCACCGCCCGCCCGGCCGGCACCACGTAGTCGGGCAGCGGCGTGTCCTCGTCGGCGGGTGAGATTACCGAGACGCTGTGACCGAGCTCGATCAGCGCCTCCGCGAGGTCCCTGATGTGCTGCTGTACGCCGCCGGGAACGTCCCAGGTGTACGGGCATACGATCCCGATCTTCATCCGCCGGCCCCCGGAAGCGGCCCGGCGGGCTGACCGGGCGGGGCGGGCTGACCGGGCTGACCGGGCGGGGCGGGCTCACCGGGCTCGGCGGGCAGCTGGTCGGGGTCGAGGTCGGCGAGAAAGACCCGCTGAAGCATGTGCCAGTCCTGCGGGTGCTCGGTGATGCCCTTCTCGAAGTTCCGGGCGATCTCCTGAGTCATGGCCGCCGCCTTTTCCCTGCGGCTGCCCTCGGCCGGGACCGGGATCTCCGGGCTGGCGTGCGCGACCCAGCCCTCTTCGGTGAACCAGAGCGCCACCGCGTGCAGTGCGGCGCCGGTCTGCACGGCGAGCGCGGCGGGCCCGGCGGCCATCCGCGCCTTCTCGCCGAAGAAGTCCACCTCGACGCCGTTCTCGGTGAGGTCACGGTCGCACAGCAGGCACACCAGGTTCCCCGCGCGCAGCCGCTGGGCCAGGACGCCGAACACGTTCGCGCCGCCCAGCGTCAGCACCTCCATGCCCAGGCCCTCGCGGAACGCGAGGAACATGTCGTATATCGACTCGGGCTTGAGCCGTTCGGCGACGGTGGCGAACTTGAGGCCGCGCGCGATGACGTAGGCGCCGGCGACCTCCCAGTTGCCCATGTGCGGCAGCGCGAAGATGACGCCCTTGCCGTTCGCCACGTCGGTGAGCGCCTCGTCCGCGGCCGCGTTGACCTGCGTGTCGCGGAGGATGCGTTCCTTGCCGACGGTGGGCAGCCGGAACACCTCCATCCAGTAGCGGCCGTAGGAGCGCATTCCGGCCCGGGAGGCGGCGCGCAGTTCCTTGCCGCTGGTGCCCGGCCCGAGCACCCGCAGCAGGTTGGCCTCGAGGACCTGGACACCGTGCCCTTGGCGCCGCCAGGCGATCTCCGTCGCGGTGGAGAACGCCCAGCGCACCCAGGATTCGGGCAGGTGGCAGAGCGCCTTCCAGCCCAGCCAGTATGCCGTCCCGGCGAGCAGATCCTTCACTCGAGACAACGCCGCGCCTCTCTCGCTGTCTTAATCGACCGTGTGCGTGGCCGTGGTGGCCGGCGGGGTCCCGGCGTCCGGCGTCGATCCCGCCGTCGGCGGGACCCCGGTACCCCCGGCCGGGGCGGGCGTCTCCGCCGTCAGGACCGCCATTCCCTGGTGGACGGCGTACATCCGCTGGGCCAGCGTGACGAGGCTCGCCGCCGCCAGCCCCCAGAGCCCGATCTGAAGAATGTAGGGCACGCCGAGGCCGGACAGGCCCACCGCCACGAATGTGGTCACCATCCGCTCGGGGCGTTCGGCGATGCCAACGTTAGCCTGGACGCCGAGACCCTCGGCGCGCGCCTTGACGTACGACACAAGCGCGCCCACCACCAGGCAGAACAGTGACACCGCAGCCAGCAGCTGGTTGTGGCCGCCGCGGACGAACCAGACGGCCAGGCCGGAAAACACCGCGGCGTCCGCAACCCGGTCCATGGTGGAGTCGAGGAACGCGCCCCACAGGCCGCTGGTGCCCTTCAGCCGGGCCAGCACCCCGTCCAGCATGTCCAGGAAGACGAAGATGGTGGCCACGAACGTGCCGAGGAACAGGTGCCCGGTCGGGTACCCCCACAGCGTGCTGGCCGCCACGCCGACCGTGCCCGTCACGGTCACCATGTTCGGCGTGACGGGGGTACGGGCCAGCACCTCACCCACCGGGGTCATCAGCCGGGTGAAGAACGGGCGCGCCTTGTTCAGCATGGCCGTTAGATTTTAACGTCGGCGGGCGACCAAACTGTCACGCGGACATTTCCGGCCGCTTTCCGGTAACCTGCCCGATTCTCAGCCGGGGTCTTGTGGTAACGCCGCCGACGGGTTCAGGCTGAACGCACGGCAGCAGCGCAGCACCTACACAGGAGGCGACGGGATGGCGTATACAACAGGCACATCAGGGGCCGCCGGAGGCGTACCACTGGCCGGCCAGCCGGGCAAGATTCGCAATGTCGCGCTGGTCGGCCATTCCGGCGCGGGCAAGACGACACTCGTCGAGGCCCTGCTGAACGAGACCGGCACCATCCAGCGGCCCGGCCGGGTCGAGGACGGAACCACGGTCAGCGACTTCGACGAGATCGAGGTCCGGCAGGGGCGCTCGGTCAACCTCACCCTCTCCCCCGTCACCTACGCGGGCGTCAAGGTCAACCTCCTGGACACGCCCGGATACGCCGACTTCACCGGGGACCTGCGGGCCGGCCTGCGCGGGGCGGACTCGGCCCTGTTCGCGGTGGCGGCCACCGAGGGCGTGGACGGCCTGACCCGCATGCTGTGGGAGGAGTGCGCGCGGGTCGGGATGCCGCGCGCGGTCGTCATCACCAAGATCGACCACCAGCGCGCCGACTTCGAGGCCGCGCTGGCCGCGTGCCGGGAGGCGTTCGGCGAGGCCGTGGCTCCGCTGTACCTGCCGGTCTCCGACGGGGAGGGGTCATCGGTCCGCGGCCTGATCGGGCTGCTGTCGCAGAAGATGTTCGACTACTCCGGCGCGGAACGTACCGAGCGCGCCCCGGACCCGGCCGACGCCGACCGGATGGAAAGCCTCCGCAGTGAGCTGATCGAGGGCATCATCCAGGAGAGCGAAGACGAGACGCTCATGGAGCGGTACCTGTCCGGCGAGGAGATCGACCCGAAGGTCCTGATCGAGGACCTGGAGAAGGCCGTGGCGCGGGGCAGTTTCTACCCGGTGCTCGCCGTGTCCTCCCCGCGCGGCATCGGCATGGCGGAGCTGCTGGAGGTGATGACCCAGGCCTTCCCGTCGCCCGAGGAGCACCCGCTGCCCATGGTCACCACCCTCGACGGCACCCCGGTCACCGGGCTGTCCTGCGACCCGGCCGGCCCGCTGCTCGCCGAGGTCGTCAAGACCACCTCCGACCCCTACGTCGGCCGGGTGAGCCTGGTGCGCGTGTTCTCCGGGACCCTGCGGGCCGACGCGGCCGTGCACGTGTCCGGCCACGGGCGCGTCGAGCAGGGCCACGCCGACCACGACACCGACGAGCGGATCGGCGCGCTGACCTGCCCGCTCGGCAAGCAGCAGCGGGCCGTCACCGAGGCCGTGGCCGGGGACATCTGCGCGGTGGCCAAGCTGGCCACCGCGGAGACCGGCGACACGCTGTCCAGCAAGGACGAGCCGCTGCTGATGGAGCCGTGGGTGATGCCGGAGCCGCTGCTGCCGATCGCCGTCTCGGCCAAGTCCAAGGCCGACGACGACAAGATGTCCCAGGCGCTGTCCCGGCTGGTGGCCGAGGACCCCACCCTGCGGCTCGAGAACAACCCGGAGACGCACCAGCTCGTGCTGTGGTGCATGGGCGAGGCCCACGTCGACGTATTGCTCGACCGGCTGTCCGGGCGTTACGGCGTGGCGGTGGAGACCTCGGCGCCGCGCGTCCCGCTGCGGGAGACGATCGCGGGCAAGGCGAACGGCCTGGGCCGGAACGTGAAGCAGACCGGCGGCCACGGCGAATACGCGATCTGCCACATCGAGGTCGAGCCGATGCCCGGCAACGCCGGCTTCGAGTTCGTGGACAAGGTTGTCGGCGGCGTGGTGCCGCGCCAGTTCATCCCGTCCGTGGAGAAGGGCGTCCGGTCCCAGATGGAGCAGGGCGTGGTCGCGGGCTACCCCATGGTGGGGCTTCGGGTCACGCTGTACGACGGCAAGGCCCACTCGGTGGACTCCTCCGACATGGCGTTCCAGAAGGCGGGCCGCGCCGCACTGCGGGACGCGGTCGACAAGGCGCAGTCCATGCTGCTCGAGCCGGTCGATGAGGTGTCCGTGCTGGTGCCCGACGATTACGTCGGCGCGGTCATGTCGGATCTGTCCTCGCGCCGGGGCCGGGTACTGGGCACCGAGCCGGTGCCGGTCGGCCGGACGCTGGTCAAGGCGGAGATCCCCGAACTGGAGATCACCCGGTACACGATCGAGCTGCGGTCGGTGTCCCACGGCACCGGCTCGTTCAGCCGCTCCTACCTGCGTCACGAGCCCCTGCCCGCGCACCTGGCCGCCAAGATCGCCGAGGAGTCCAAGGAGAACTGACCGGATTCGCCTGAAGGGTATGCGGCCCGGTGTCAGCTGGGCCAGGCTTCGGCCAGGACTTTGCGGGTGTCGCGGAGGAGTTCGGGGAGGACCCGGGTCTGCCCGACGACGGGCATGAAATTGGTGTCGCCGCCCCAGCGCGGGACCACGTGCTGGTGCAGATGAGCGGCGATGCCGGCGCCGGCCACGCCGCCCAGGTTCATGCCGACGTTGAAGCCCTGCGCGTTCGAGGCCGTGCGCAGGGCGCGGATCGAGCGCTTGGTGTGGTCGGCCAGTTCGGCGGTCTCGCCCGCGTCCAGTTCCGTGTAGTCGGCCACGTGCCGGTACGGGCAGACCAGGATGTGGCCGCCGTTGTAGGGGTAGAGGTTCAGCACCGTGAACACGAACCGGCCGCGCGCGACGATCAGGCCTTCCTCGTCGCTGAGCGCCGGGGCACGGCAGAACGGGCAGGCCTCCCCCTCGCCGGACCCGGTCGGCTTGTTCTCGCCCTTGAGGTAGGCCATCCGGTGCGGCATCCACAGCCGCGCGAACGTGTCCGGGATGCCGACGCCGGTCTGGGGCCAGGTCACCCCAGATCCTGAGTCATTGGCTCCTGAGTCATCGGTCACGAGGGATCACACCTGGATGCGGTCGCGGACCGCGGTGACGATCTCCGCGACGGCGTCACCGATCGGCACGCCGTTCTTCTGCGAGCCGTCCCGGTAGCGGAACGACACGGCCTCCTTCGCCACATCGTCGTCGCCCGCGATCAGCATGAAGGGGACCTTCTGCCGCTGGGCGGTCCTGATCTTCTTCTGCATCCGGTCGTCGCTGGTGTCCACCTCGGCCCGGATGCCCTGCTCGCGGAGCAGGTCCACCACCTTGTCCAGGTAGGGGGCATGCGCGTCCGCGATGGGGATGCCCACGACCTGGACCGGCGCGAGCCAGGGCGGGAAGGCTCCCGCGTAGTGCTCCAGGAGAATGCCGAAGAACCGCTCGATGGACCCGAACAGGGCCCGGTGGATCATGTACGGGCGCTGGCGTGACCCGTCGGCGGCCTGGTACTCGATGCCGAACCGGCCCGGCTCCTGGAAGTCGACCTGCAGGGTGGACAGCTGCCAGCGGCGGCCGATCGCGTCCTTGACGTGCACGTCGATCTTGGGCGCGTAGAAGGCACCGTCGCCTTCGGCCACGGTGTATGGCAGCCCGGACTGATCGAGGGCGTGCCGGAGGGCCGCCTCCGCCACGTCCCACTCCTCCGGCTTCCCGATGTACTTCTCCGGCCGGGTGGACAGCTCGGCCTCGAACTCGGTCAGCCCGAAGTCGCGCAGCAGCCCGACCACGAAGTCCAGCAGCGAGGCCAGCTCCGGAGCCAGCTGCTCGGGGGTGCAGAAGATGTGCGAGTCGTCCTGGGTGAAGCCGCGGGCCCGGGTCAGGCCGTGCACGACGCCGGACTTCTCGTACCGGTACACGGTGCCGAACTCGAACAGCCGCAGCGGCAGTTCCCGGTAGGACCGCCCGCGTGACCGGTAGATCAGGACGTGCATCGGGCAGTTCATGGGCTTGTTGTAGTAGGTCTGCCCGTCCAGCTCCATGGGCGGGAACATGCCGTCCTTGTACCAGCCCAGGTGGCCGGAGATCTCGAACAGCTCGGCCTTGGTCACGTGCGGGGTGTTGACGTACTGGTACCCGGACGCGTCGTGCCGCTGCCGCGAGTAGTTCTCCATCACCTGGCGGATGATGGCGCCCTTGGGGTGGAACACCGGCAGCCCGCTGCCGATCTCGGTCGGGAACGAGAACAGGTCCAGCTCCGCGCCGAGCTTACGGTGGTCGCGCCGCTCGGCCTCGGCGAGCATGGTCAGGTACCGGTCCTGGGCGTCCCGCGACTCCCACGCGGTGCCGTAGATCCGCTGCAGCTGGGGATTCTTCTCGCTGCCCCGCCAGTACGCCCCGCCGCTGCGCATCACCTTGAACGCCGGGATGTGCCGGGTGGTGGGGATATGCGGGCCGCGGCACAGGTCCTTCCAGACCACTTCGCCGGTGTCCGGGCTGAGGTTGTCGTAGATGGTCAGCTCGGGGCCGCCCACCTCGACCGACTCCTCGGCGTCCTGGCCGCCCTTGAGACCGATCAGCTCCAGCTTGTACGGCTCACCGGCCAGCTCCGCGCGGGCGTCATCGTCGGTGACGACCCGGCGGGAGAACCGCTGTCCCTGCTTGACGATCTGCCGCATACGCTGCTCGATCGCC
The DNA here is from genome assembly GCA_963809975.1 of uncultured Actinomycetes bacterium. Classification (GTDB taxonomy): domain Bacteria; phylum Actinomycetota; class Actinomycetes; order Streptosporangiales; family Streptosporangiaceae; genus Bog-532. The sequence continues at coordinate 18,194 of CAWELT010000007.1, read as the reverse complement.
TTCAGGTTTTCCGGGTCGAACGCGCGCTCCACGTCGAAGTCGTAGTAGAAGCCATTCTCGATCGGCGGCCCGATGCCCAGCTTGGCCTCCGGGAACAGGTCCTGGACGGCCTGCGCCATGACGTGGGTGGTCGAATGCCGCAGGATCGCGCGCCCGTCGGGGTCGTCGATCCGGACCGGCTCGATCACGTCCCCGTCGGCGACCTCGCGGTTCAGGTCACGCAGTTCCCCGTTGACCCGCGCCGCGATCACGGCGTGCGCCCCGGGGGTCTGCTCCCCCAGCCCGGCCTCCGCCAGTACCGCGCCGGCCGTCGTGCCCGCGTCGACCACATGCTCGCGTCCGGCGAAGCGATACGAAGCGGCTGCGTTGACACGGTGAACTCCTTGGCACGGGAAACGAATGGACGGGCTTGCCCTTGACCGATGCTATCGGGGTACGGTGCGTGCCGCGTCAGCGTTATTTGCGCCCCGCGGGCCAGCACGCGGGCAGATGCGGGGGCCAGCACGCGGGATGGTTGAGCACCCCGGCGTTCACCACCGATGACTGGATGGTCCCGTCGGCGCGCAGGGTCGATATGACGATCAGGCCGTGCTCGCGCGGGACCAGGCGGCCGAAATCAGCAAGGTCCGTCATCGTCGCAGGACCTCTCTCACCTGGCGGGCGATCTCGATGTCCTCCCGGGCGGCCACGACGAACGCCCGGACGGCCGCGCCGCAGGCGGTGATGTCGGTGTCACCGTCCGCGCGGGCGTTGCGGCCCTCGTCCACGGCAACACCCAGGAAGCCGAGCCCATTCGCGGCGCGGGCGCGGATCTCCGCCGCGTGCTCGCCGACGCCGCCGGTGAACACCAGCGTGTCCAGCCCGCCCAGCGCGGCGGCCATCGACGCGATCAGGCCCCGGAGCCGGTGCAGGTAGACCTCCAGGGCCAGCCCGGCGGCACTGTCGCCGCCCGCGGCGCGGGTCAGGACCTCGCGCATGTCCGAGGTGCCGGCCAGGCCCAGCAGCCCTGAACGGTACTCCAGGGTGGCCGCCAGTTCGGCGAGCGGCGTGTGGGCGTGCTCCGCCAGCCAGAGCACCAGTCCCGGGTCGACCGTGCCGGAGCGGGTGCCCATGACCAGGCCCTCCAGCGGCGTGAAGCCCATCGTGGTGTCGACCGACTGGCCGTTGCGGACCGCGGCGAGCGATGCCCCCGAGCCCAGGTGGCAGACCACGAGCCGCTCGGGGACGTACCCGAGCAGCTCACTGCTGCGCCGCGTCGCGTAGGCGTGCGACAGCCCATGGAACCCGTACCGCCGGAGTTCCCACCGCTTGCGCCATTCCGGCGGCAGCGCGTACGTCGCCGCCGCGGCCGGCATCCCGGCGTGAAAGGCGGTGTCGAAGCAGGCCACCGCGGGGACGCCGGGCAGCACCTGGCTGACCGCGTCGATGCCCGCCAGCGACTTGGGCTGGTGCAGCGGCGCCAGGTCCACCAGATCGTCCAGTTTCTTCCGGACCGCGGCGTCCAGCCGGACCGCCTCCACGAACTGGCGGCCGCCGTGCACCACGCGATGGCCGACCGCATCGGCGGTGTCCCCGCCGATACTGCCGAGCACGCTGGCCACCGCGGCGGGCTCGAACTGCCCGCGGCTGACGGGCAGGTCCTCCTCCGCTTCCGTGCTCCCGTCGTCGAGCAGGCTGAGCTTGAGCGAGCTGGAGCCCGCGTTGACCACCAGGACCCGCATCAGTACGGCCAGACCCAGTCGCGGATCTCCGGCGCGTCCTCGCCGTGGGCGCGGGTGTAGGCAACGGCATCGAGGCGGCTGTCGGTCATCAGCTGGCGGACGTGGCCGGCCCGGGCGGCCAGCCCCGGGACCCGGTCGATGACGTCGATCACGAGGTGGAACCGGTCCAGGTCGTTCAGCCGGACCATGTCGAAGGGCGTGGTGGTGGTGCCCCGCTCCTTGTACCCGCGGACGTGCAGGTTGTCGTGCCCGTGCCGCCGGTAGGCCAGCCGGTGGATCAGCCACGGATACCCGTGGAAGGCGAAGATGACCGGCTGGCTGACCGTGAACAGCGAGTCGTACTCCGCATCCGACATGCCGTGCGGGTGCTCGGTCTCCGGCAGCAGCCGCATCAGGTCGACGACGTTCACCACCCGGATCTTCAGCTCCGGCAGGTGCTGGCGCAGCAGGTCGACGGCGGCCAGGGTCTCCAGGGTCGGGATGTCGCCGCAGCAGGCCATCACGACGTCCGGCTCACCGGGTGAGTCGTTGCTGGCCCACTCCCAGATCCCGGCGCCGCGGGTGCAGTGGATGATCGCCTCGTTCATCGGCAGCCAGTCCGGCTGCGGCTGCTTGCCCGCGACGATCACGTTGACGTAGTTGCGGGAGCGCAGGCAATGGTCGCCTACCGACAGCAGGCAGTTCGCGTCCGGCGGCAGGTAGACCCGGACGACCTCGGCCCGCTTGTTCAGCACCACGTCCAGGAAGCCGGGGTCCTGGTGCGAGAACCCGTTCTGGTCCTGCCGCCACACCAGGCTGGACAGCAGGTAGTTCAGCGAGGCGACCGGCCGGCGCCATTCGATCCGGTTGCAGGACTCGAGCCACTTGGCGTGCTGGTTGAACATCGAGTCGACGATGTGGATGAACGCCTCGTAGCAGTTGAACAGCCCGTGCCGGCCGGTCAGCAGGTACCCCTCCAGCCAGCCCTCGCACTGGTGCTCCGACAGCACCTCCATGACCCGGCCGTCCGGGGCCAGGTGGTCGTCGGTGGGGAAGATCTCCGCGTCGAAGGCCCGGTTCGTCACCTCGAACACGTCCTGGAGCCGGTTGGAGGCCGTCTCGTCCGGGCCGAACAGCCGGAACGTCGCCGGATTGCGCTTGATCACGTCTCGCAGCCAGCGGCCGAGCGGCCGCGTGCCCTCGGTCGCGCCGGCGCCCGGCCTATCCACCTCCACCGCGTAGGCGCGGAAGTCCGGCAGATCGAGATCGCGCAGCAGCAGCCCGCCGTTGGCGTGCGGGTTCGCGCCCATCCGCCGGTAGCTGCGCGGGGCCAGCGCGGCCAGTTCCTCGTCCAGGACCCCGTTGCCGTCGAACAGCTCCTCCGGCCGGTAGCTCCGCATCCACTCCTCAAGCAGGCGAAGGTGCTCGGGGTTGCCGCGGGCATTGGAAATGGGCACCTGGTGGGCGCGGAAGGTGCCTTCCACCTGGAGACCGTCCACGACCTTGGGGCCGGTCCAGCCCTTCGGCGTCTTCAGCACGATCATCGGCCACCGGGGCCGGGTCAGGTCGCCGTCCTCGCGCGCGCGCCGCTGGATGGCGGCGATCTCCTCGACCACCGCATCGAGGGTGGCGGCAAGCTGCTGGTGGACCTGTTCCGGGTCATCCCCGGTCACCCGGTACACCGTGTAGCCGTAGCCCTCGAACAGGGACTTCAGTTCGTCGTCGGGGATCCGGGCCAGCACCGTCGGGTTGGCGATCTTGTAACCGTTCAGGTGCAGGATGGGCAGCACCGCCCCGTCGGCTGGCGGGGTCGAGGAACTTGTTCGAATGCCATCCGGTGGCCAGCGGCCCGGTCTCCGCCTCCCCGTCGCCGACGACGCACACCGCGATGAGGTCCGGGGTGTCGAAGACCGCGCCATAGGCGTGCGACAGCGAATAGCCCAGCTCGCCGCCCTCGTGGATGGAGCCGGGTGTCTCCGGCGCGACATGACTGGGTATCCCGCCGGGGAAGGAGAACTGCCGGAACAGGCGCTGCATCCCGGCCGCGTCCTGGCTGATGTTGGGGTAGAACTCGCTGTAGGTGCCCTCGAGGTAGGTGTTCGCCACGATGCCCGGGCCGCCGTGCCCGGGCCCCGTGACGTAGATCATGTTGAGATCCCAGTTGCGGATCACCCGGTTGAGATGGGCGTAGATCAAGTTGAGCCCCGGGGTGGTACCCCAGTGGCCCAGCAGGCGCGGCTTGATGTGCTCCGGCCGCAGCGGCTCGCGCAGCAGCGGATTGTCCATCAGGTATATCTGGCCCACCGACAGGTAATTGGCGGCACGCCAATAGGCGTCGATTCATCTCCAGCTCGGCCTTGCTGAGCGGGGACTGACTCGGTCACGGTCACGGGCTTCTCCTGGGCTTGGAATCCGGGAGCCGAAGGTGAGGCGCCCCGCCCGAGGATAGTCAGCGGTGGTTGCACCACCGGGGCCCGGTCGCACTCCATTCAGTGTCCCACGCGGCCATCCTTCTACGGTTGAGTATCCGCCGGATGACGAGCGCGGAAACAATTACCAGCACCGCGAGGCCCGCGACGGCCAGCACACTCGCGAACGCTCCCGCGATCTCGCGCGTCGTCTCACCCTTGCCGCCTGCGCATCGCCGGCTAGACGGCCAGCCTTCGTCGTCACTTCCGTTGGGTCACTACCCGTAGATAGGCGGTGAAACGGGGACAACACGAATACGTGGCGTCAATTCGACGGCGGCCCCGGGGACGATCGCCCGGCGGGACAGCCCGGCGAGCGGGTCAGCGGACGGGCTTGGGCCGCTCCTGCGCGAAACCGGCGCCGCGCAGGCGCCGGCCGGTGATGATCCCCGGCTTGATGCGGACGAAATGCTTTCGCTCACCCGATGCCCACGAGATGAGGCCGATGTCCTCGAGCCGGGCAATCTCGGCCGGGTCGGTGACTTCCTGCGCCGTGCCCACGATGGTGACGCTCCAGCCGGTGTGGGTCGCGAAGTCCAGTTCGTCGGCTTCGAATGCCACCACGGCATGGCCGATGGCGGCGGCGAGCTTACCGCCGGGATGAGTTCTGATCACGATGTGCCCCTGCTCGAGGGCGAAGTTGACGGGCTCAACGGCGGGCATGGCACGCTGCGTGTAAACGATCCGGCCGACCGGCACCGATGCCATCAGTCGCAGGCATTCGCAGTCAGAACAGCGTCTCGACCAGGCAGTCACCGGGCCCATCGGTGTCCATGCGCGGAGCATGGCGATTGGCCCGGAACGCCAACTAGGGTCCAAGGTCCCCCGCACTCAAGGTGCGGGGTCCTGTTGCTGAGCCGGGGACGGCGGGAGCAAAAATTGTGTGTCGATTCCGGATGATTTGGACCTGTTTATGGGCAATGCGACCTGGCCTCGGTGGTCAGCGCCCGCGGCGGCGGTCAGCGGGCCCCGGGCGGCGGTCAGCGCCCGCGGCGGCGCTCCTCCCGGTCGGGCTTGCCCTGGCCGCCGGCCAGTCCGGCCCGGCGCAGCGCGTCGGCCATCGCGCCCCCCGCCGGGGGCGCCCCGCGCTGGCCCGGGTCACGCTGGCCCGGGTCACGCTGGCCCGGGTCAGGCTGGCCCGGGTCACGCTGGCCCGGGTCACGCTGGCCGGGATTGCGCGGGCGGTTGTCGCGCTGGCGCTTTTCTTCCTGGCGGGCGGGCTGCGGGCGGTTGGCGCCCCCGCTCCGATCACCCCTGCGGTTAGCACCCCCGCTCCGGTCACCCCCGCTCCGGACACCTCCGCGGTTGGCAGGCCGTGCACCGCCGCCCGTTCCGCTGAATGAATCTGCGCCACGGCCGTCCGGCTCGTCGTCCAGGCGCAGCGTGAGGGAGATGCGCTTGCGCGGAATGTCGACGCCGAGCACCTTGACGCGCACCACGTCGCCCGGTTTGGCCACCTCGCGGGGGTCCGAGACGAAGTTCCGGGACATCGCGGACACGTGTACCAGGCCGTCCTGGTGCACTCCAATGTCAACGAAGGCGCCGAACGCGGCCACGTTGGTGACGACCCCTTCCAGGAGCATTCCGGGCGCCAGGTCCGCCATCGTCTCCACGCCCTCGGCGAACATCGCAGTCCGGAACGCCGGGCGGGGGTCGCGGCCCGGCTTCTCCAGTTCGCGGAGGATGTCGGTGACGGTCGGCACACCGAAACGCTCGTCGGCGAAGCGTTTCGGCGTGAGCGTACGCAGCAGCGCGGTGTTGCCGATCAGGCCGGGCATGGTCGTTCCGGCCTCGGTCAGGATGCGCCGGACTACCGGGTAGGCCTCTGGGTGCACGCTCGACGCGTCGAGCGGGTCGTCTCCGCCGGGGATGCGCAGGAACCCGGCGCACTGCTCGAAGGCCTTGGGCCCCAGGCGTGGCACTTCGGTCAGCGCGCGGCGGCTGCGGAACAGGCCGGCCGCGTCCCGGTACGCCACGATGCCGTCCGCGAGCCCGGCGCTGATCCCGGACACCCGGGCCAGCAGCGGCGCGGAAGCGGTGTTGACGTCGACCCCGACGGCGTTGACGCAGTCCTCGACCACGGCGTCGAGCGAGCGGGACAGCTTGCCCTCGGAGATGTCGTGCTGGTACTGGCCCACACCGATGGACTTCGGGTCGATCTTGACCAGTTCGGCCAGCGGGTCCTGCAGGCGCCGCGCGATCGACACCGCACCGCGCAGCGACACGTCCATGCCGGGCAGCTCGCGGGACGCGTACGCGGATGCCGAGTAGACCGACGCGCCGGCCTCGGACACCACGACCTTGGTCAGGCCCAGTTCGGGATGCGTTCTGATCAGCTCGGTGGCGAGCCGGTCGGTCTCGCGGGAGGCGGTTCCGTTACCGATAGCGATCAGCTCGACGCCATCCGCCGCAGCCAGCTTGGCCAGGATCGCGATGGACTCGTCCCAGCGCCGCCGCGGCTCGTGCGGGTAGATCGTCTCGGTCGCGACCGCCTTGCCGGTCCGGTCGGCCACCGCGACCTTGACCCCGGTGCGGAACCCCGGGTCCAGCCCCAGCGTCGGGCGCGCGCCGGCCGGGGCGGCCAGCAGCAGGTCACGGAGGTTGGCGGCGAAGACGCGCACCGCCTCGTCTTCGGCGCGCTGCCACAGCCGCATCCGCAAGTCGACACCGAGGTGGACCAGGATCCGGGTCCGCCACGCCCAGCGGACGGTCTCGGCAAGCCACCGGTCGGCCGGGCGCCCTGCGTCGGCGACCGCGAACCGGCGGGCGATCGATTCCTCGTACCTCGAAAGAGCGGGCGCTCCGGCGGGCAGGGCCGCGGCCGACGTACCCGTCGCGTCCGTAGCGGGCAGCTCGCCGGTCTGCCCGCCCGCGTTCCCCCCGGCCTGCCCGCCCGCGTTCCCCCCGGCCTGCCCGCCCGCGTTCCCCCCGGCCTGCCCGCCCGCGTTCCCCCCGGCCTGCCCGCCCGCGTTCTCGCCGGCGGGGTCCATGGTCAGGTCGAGGATCTCCTCTTTCTCGCCCCGGAACACGGCCAGGATCCGGTGCGAGGGCAGCCGGGTGAACGGCTCGGCGAAGTCGAAGTAGTCGGCGAACTTGGCGCCGGCCTCCTCCTGCCCCCCGCGCACGCGGGCGACGAGCCGGCCCGCCGACCACATCCGCTCCCGAAGCTCGCCGATCAGGTCGGCGTCCTCGGCGAAGCGCTCTACGAGGATGGCGCGGGCCCCCTCCAGGGCGGCCGCGACGTCGGCGACGCCCCGGTCCGGGTCGACATAGGGCACCGCGGCCTGCTGGGGATCGTGGCTCGGATCGGTCAGCAGCAGGTCGGCCAGCGGCTCCAGGCCAGCTTCGCGGGCGATCTGTGCCTTCGTGCGCCGCTTTGGCTTGTAGGGCAGGTAGATATCTTCCAGCCGGGCCTTGGAGTCGGCCGCCATGATCTGTCGCTCGAGCGCGTCGCCGAGCTTGCCCTGCGCGCGGATGGAGTCGAGGATCGCGGCCCGGCGCTCGTCCAGCTCGCGCAGGTACCGGAGCCGTTCCTCGAGCGTTCGGAGCTGGGCGTCGTCGAGGGTGCCGGTCACCTCCTTGCGGTACCGGGCGATGAACGGGACCGTGGCCCCGCCGTCGAGCAACTGCACCGCCGCCGTGACCTGGCTCTCCCGGACGCCGAGCTCCGTCGCGATCCGGCCGGCCGACTCGGCGCGTGGGCTACTGCCTTGCGCGGGGCTACCGCCTTGCGCGGGGCTACCGCCTTGCGCGGGGCTACCGCCTTGCGCGGGGCTACCGCCGGGCGCGGAGGTTCCGCCGGGCGTGGGAGTCGTGGGCGTCCGGGCAGGTCCGTCGACGGGCATCGTCACGTTTGATTTCCGCTTTCTCGCTGGCTGCTTATGGCTCGGCGGCGCCTGCCGGGCATTACTCGACGGCGCCCGCCGCGCGCCACAGCATTCTCCCGCGATGGCGGCACCTCCGCACGCCGGACATGCGCGCAATCACGTGCACCAGGTAAACGCTCCGGTCGGGCGACCGCCACGGTGGGGCCAACGAGGCCGGTGCCCGCCTGCGGGGCGGGCACCGGCCTCGTGTGTCTACCGGCCCGGCGTGTTGCCGAGCTCGGTGCTACGGGTCCGGCGCCGCACTGGTCCGGTGCCGTAGCGGCCCGGATGGCGGTCAGTTGGTGACGGGCGTGGGCTTACCCGAGCCGCCCAGCGGCCCGGACTTCTGCTGGCGCTCGAAGACCTTGACGATTTCCTCGACCGGCAGGCCCTTGGTCTCGGGCAGGAACTTCCATACGAACACGATGGCCAGTGCGCACAGGCTGGCGAAGATCACCATCACGCCGGCCAGGCCGATGGCGTTCTGCGTCACCGGGAACACCTCGATGAGCGCGAAGTTGGCCAGCCAGTCGATCATCGCCGCGAAGGCGGCCGCCTGGCCGCGGACCGCGGTGGGGAAGACCTCACCCTGGAGCGTCCAGCCGGTGCCACCGACGCCGACCGCGAATGAGGCGATGAAGAAGTCCAGGCCGATCATGATGACGATGAGCCGTGGGGTGCCGTGCATGAAGGCCAGGCCCAGCGCTGAGACCAGCGCGAACACGATCATGCCGGTGTAGCCGCCGATGGCCAGCGGCTTGCGCCCGAACTTGTCGATCCAGCGGAATCCGAGGTAGGTGGAGGCCACGTTGACGGCCGTCATGATGGCCGTCACCTCCACGCCGGCGATGGTCGTCTGGACCAGCGAGGCATGGGCCCCGGAGAAGATCGGCCCGAGCAGATGCGGCCCGTAGTAGAGGGGCACGTTGATGCCGGTGATCTGCTGGAAGATGAAGAACACGCAGACCACGACAAGAGCCCGCCGCACCCCGGGGGTCCACGCGCGGCGCCGCTGCTCGCGGTTTCCGCCTTCGACCTGCTCGACGATCTCCGCGGCGCGCCGCACGTCCTCCTGGCTGACGTCGCCCGCGCCCAGGGTGACCATGGCCTTGCGCACCTCGTCGTAGCGGCCGTGCCGCAGCAGCCATCGGGGCGACTCCGGCATCCGGGTGCGCAGCGCCAGCCCCACGAGGGCGGGAACGGCGCCCAGGCCAAGGACGAGCCGCCAGCCCACCGTCGCCGCGCTGGCCGGGAATGCGCTGAAGATGACCAGCGCGACGATGTAGGAGATGAGGATGCCGACCGTGATCATCCACTGCTGCAACATCGTGAGGGAACCGCGGCGGTCCTTCGGCGCGTACTCGGCGATGTACGCGGTGGCGATCGCGGAGTCCGCCCCGATGGCCAGGCCGATGAGCGTACGCGCGATGAGCAGGACGGCGGCGTCCGGTGTGACCGCGGACAAGATGGCGCCCACGGCGTAGATCCCTGCGTCGATGATCAGCAGCAGCTTGCGGCCGAACCGGTCGGAGGCCGGGCCACCGAGGATGGCTCCGGCCGCCGCGCCCAGCGACGCCCCCGACACGAGGTACCCCTCGGCCAGGCCGTGCAGATTATAGGGGACGAAGTTCAGCGCCGACCCGATATTGGACGTGTCGTACCCGAACAGGAATCCGCCCAGGGTGGCCAGCAGAGTGAGCTGCCAGTAGAAGGCGGTCGGTTTGCGACCGTCCAAGGTGGACAGGACGTTGCTCTCGGTTGCGGGTTGGGCCATAACGGAGCTCCCTTGCTGTCAGTTACGGCGGCAAAACCCCCCCTCTTTCCCGCAGATAAGCGATTGAACATGACAGCGATCAATTCGTTCCCAGGCCGGGCGGTCACGGGTGGTGAAGGCCCCCGGCGGGCGAGAACGACACGACGAGGCGATCACGCGGCCAGATCAGCCAGTTTCCGGCAGGCCGATTAGCCGGTCGCCGGGCGGACGACATGACCGAGAAACAGCGGGAGGCCCGTCGCGGTGTCGATGATCGCGAACAGGAAGGGCCGGTCCACGATCATCCGGATCGGGCCGGTGCCGCGTCGCATCGCCATCGGGCGCATGGTGATCGCTGTCGCGGCGGCCGCCTCGGTGCCCTGCTCGTCCACATCGATGTAGGCCTGGTGCACGACCGCGCTGATGAGCAGCCGCTCCGCCGAGGTGATGCCGCTGAAGTCCGCGGCGCTGGTGAACGCGTCCTCGATGCCCAGTTGCCGGAGCACCGGAATCAGGCCGAAGCTCGCCCGCTGGCGGAACTTCGGCAGCGAGAGCGCCACGCTCTGGCGGGCTGCGCCTTCGAGCAGGGCTCCCAGGCCTCCGCCCAGGCGCGGCGCCAGCGCGGACAACGGGCCGTCGGGCAGAACCACGGCCATGGCCAGCCGGCTCGCCTTGTACGGCAGCAGGACGGCCTGGTAGCCGTCGGCCCGCAGGTAGTCCAGGCTCGCCGTGAGCTGCATCATCTGTACGGTCAGCCGCCCATCGCGGTCCCCGGCCGCGGCGCCGTCGGTTCCGGGGTAGAACGGGGCATCGGACGTGGCGTGCCCAGGGAACGGGAACGTCCAGGCCGCCTTGAGGTAGACGGCGTTGGCCAGCACGAGCTGGGTGGTCGCGCTGATCGCGGCCGGCCCGAGCAGGTCGGTGATCTTCCCGCCGGTCTGTTCGGCGATCAGCTGGTTGACCTGCGAGCGCGCCTCCTGGGGAGCGCCCGCGAAATCCGCCGGCCGGACCGCCACCATGGCGGCGTCGCGGAGCTGATCTGTAAATTCGGGCGACAGCGGCAAGCCTGCCTGGATCCACATGGTGTTCGGTGCGCGGAGCGTCACGTCGCGGTTGTCGCCGGAGGCGTTCAGCACACCGGCCAGCAGCCGCAGCCCGTCGGCGGCGGCGTCCGGCCCGCTGAGGTGCAACGCCGTCGCCATCTGTGCGGCCGTTTTCCCGCGCGCTCCGCACAGCGCCATCTGCAGCGCCGCGGCGATGCTGGCAGCCGAGAATACGGTGTTCTGCGGGCCGGCGCCGAGCGACCGGTAAACGGCAGCGCCGAAGGCATCGTCCGCGGCCGCGACGGCCCGCAGCCGTACGGCGTCCGTGCTGGCTATCGCGTCGTGCGGCATGCGACCCTCCTCCGCCTTCCCCCTCCCATCAGATCACGGCCGCAAACCTGCCCGGCCACCAGCAGGAGTTATCGGCCGTGCGGCTGGATGAATCTTACGAATAAATGATCGCACCAATGGCACATGGCCGGGGAATAGGGCAAACTGCCGCCGGGCCATCGTTCTTACCGCGAGCGAACGGTGACCCGCGACAGCTAATAAAAAGAACACACCAGGGGGAACGTTGCCAACGGCAGTTTATGGCTACAGCCCACTGCATTCATTTCCGCTAACGCGGCCCCGCCGGAGGCGCCTGTGCGCGGATAAGCCTCGGCCACGACAGGCTGCGGACCGTCCGGCTGGGGGGGAAGCCAGACGGTCCGCAGCCGGGCGTGACCGGCTGCCGACGGCACAGGCACCCTCCGGTCTCGCCCGTCCGGCCTTCGCCGGAGGGTCCGAAAGCGGCCGCTGCCCTGATCGCTTAAACGTCTCTATTACGCGATGTAAATCCCTACTCGGCGTAACCCCATCTTAGGAAGCCCGGCTCAGGGCCGCAATGCCAGTCACACGATTTCTTCAAGGATTGCAATCGCTTGTAGGCCTGGAAGGCTACTCCCGCGTAACTCGGCTTCGCAAGCGGAACGCAGGGAAACCCGGAATGGAACCTGGATTAACTTTTTCTTAGCACTATCACCACAGCACAGGGGCCGATTCTTGTCCACGAGCGAGTCCTTAAGCCGGGCCGTCAGCACCTTCGCGGACGGGCCCGCGATAACACGGCGATATCATGCCAATGCGGTGCGTATCAGCTTCCGTCCCCGTCCGCTACCGGAATATACCGAGTCATACCGGGTTGGCGCGCAGCTGGCCTGACACCGGGTCAGGGAGTTCGACCGCGAAGCCAGCCTGTCCTCCTCGGTTATTTTCCACGCTCGCGGACGATCCGCAGCCGCATCTCTGCTGCGGGGCGGGGCGGCCGGGTCCCGCTGGCCCGCGCTCGGGGACTGGCTGGAGGGGCGGCGGGCCGCGATCGCCTGGCGCGTAGCCGGCCCGGACGTCACCAGCGGTTGATATGGATGACTTCCTGTACCGGGCCGCGCGGGGCGGGACGGAATTTCTCGCCAGTGTAATAAGCGGTAGGGATCAGGACTCCCTGCCGGACGTTCCCGGGCAGGCCGAGGATCTCGGCGGCTTCCTTTTCGTAAACCAGGTGCAGCGTCGTCCACGCCGTGCCCAGCTCGCGGGAGCGGCACGCCAGCATGTAGCTCCATGCCGCCGGCAGGATGGAACCCCACAGTCCGGCCTGGTTGTCACCCGCCTCCCATGGCGCACTCACCTCAATGCAGGCGATGACCTGGACCGGGACTTCGCCCATGTGCTCACCCAGGTACGCCGCGCTCTCCCCGATTCGCCGCATCGTCTTGGCCGCGGGCGAGTCGGGAGCCGGCGCGCCGGGCCCGCTCATGGCCCGCGCGCGGGCGGCGAGGTAGCGCTCGGTCGAGCGACGGTAAAACTCGCCGATGGCGGCCCTTGTGTCCTGATCCGTGATCACCAGCCAGTGCCAGCCCTGCTGGTTGCCGCCGCTCGGTGCCTGGAGGGAGATCTGCAGGCATTCCGTGATCAGGTCCATCGGGACGGGGCGGGTGAGGTCGAGGCGCTTGCGCACGGAACGGGTCGTGGTCAGCAGTTCGTCGGGGGTGAGCGGCAGGGCAGTCATGGCCCGTATGCTCCCATGGTCATGACAGTCGACTGACCCTGGGAGGGCTCGATGGCAGAACGGCTCGATGGGACCGTGGCCCTGGTGACCGGGGCTTCCAGCGGGATCGGGACCGCGACCGCGCTCGAGCTGTCCGGGCTCGGAGCTTCCGTGGCCCTGGTCGCCCGGCGGTCCGACCGCCTCGAGGAACTGGCGAAGAGCATCCGCGGGCAGGACGGCACGGCCCTGGTTCTCGCGGCGGACATCACCGACGAGCCGCAGGCGCGCGAGGTGGTCGAGCGGACCGCCGCCGAGTTCGGCAGGCTCGACACCCTCGTCAATAACGCCGGGGTCATGCTGCTCGGCCCGGTCGAGGACGCGCCGCTGACCGAGTGGCAGCGCATGATCAACATCAACGTGCTGGGCCTTATGTACTGCACCCACGCTGCGCTTCCGCTGCTCCTGGAGGCGGCCACCAGCGGCCCGCGCCAGGTGGCGGACCTGGTCAACGTCAGTTCGGTCGCCGGACGGGTCGCACGCGGCGGAAGCGGCGTGTACAACGCGACCAAGCACGCGGTCGGCGCCTTCAGCGAGGCCCTGCGCCAGGAAGTGACCAAACGGCACCTGCGGGTCTCCCTGGTCGAGCCGGGCGCGGTCGAGACCGAACTCGCCGGGCACAACCGGCCGGAAATCCTGGCCAGGCTGAACTCGCAATTCGCCCGCGAGGAGCGGATGCAGGCCAGCGACATCGCCGAGATCATCAGCTTCATCGTGACCAGGCCGCGCCGGACGGCGGTCAATGAGGTACTGGTCCGGCCTACGGAGCAGGATCGATGAGAAGCCGGGGGTTGCGCGGGGGGGTGCGGAGCCACCCGGGACGCGGAGCCACCCGGGACGCGGGCCTGCCCATGGTGCGGAGTGATCGGCGGGTCGCCGACGGTGCGGGGTGATTCGTGGGGGCGCGGAAGCTCGGCGGGGCTGTCCCCGGTGCGGAGTGACGGGCCGGCCCTACACTGTGTCGATCATGTTCGGCCGGACTAATCCACTCAACCAGCGGCTCACCCGCGGCCAGAAGCGCACCATGGCGATTGTCTGCGCGGCGATCCTGCTCGTCTTCGTGGGCCTTGGTATCTGGGGAGCGCTGGCGTCGGACCCCTACAGCAAGTCCGCCAACGGCTGCGTCAACGTGACGCTGCCCAGCTCCACCGGCGGTGGCGTCCTGCATTACTGCGGCGCTGCTGCCCGTAACTTCTGCCATTCGTCCAACGTCGTGGGGCAGTCCCAGCTCGCGGTGCGGGCACGGCCGCAGTGCCGCCTGGCTGGCCTCCTTCCGGGAAGTTCGGCTTCACCGGTTCCCTCGGACTGAGATGCCGGTTCTTTCCGACCGAGCCGTATTGGGCCGTGACGGGTTTGCCCTAGGTTGCACGTCGGCCAGATTACCGATAATATATTCGAGTAAGTGCTATCAGGGATCTAGCAGCCGAACGGATGGGCGACTATGCCGTTAGAGCCGGTATCCGGATCAGCGGGGGACGAAGATACCCCGCGCGATGTGCGCGGTGGGGACGATGTGCACGAGCGCGCGCGTCTCCGGGGTCCGGGCGCTTACAGCGAGTCGGATTCTCTGTATACGGTTGACGCGGGCGACGCCAGCCAGGAAGCGATCCTGGACCTGATTGTCGCCGCCACCCTTGCCCAGGATGATCCGCTGGACGACGAGCTAGCGGACGCGGACTACTGGGATCCGGGCGATCTTCGGGACCTGTGGAAAGATCGGGAACTGCGGAACGATGAGGTCACGCCCTCGGGCGCGGCTGCCGACGAAAGTGCGTCGCCGGGCTGGGGGTTTGCCTCAGAGGGCATCCTCGATGGGCAGCTCCCCGGACCTGCGCTCGCTGGGCTGACCGATCGCGCTCACGGCAGCGGGCTGCAGCTGGTCGATGACGACGAACTGACCGGGGTCATTCGGGCCTGGCGGCGGCTAACGTCGTGGGCTACGGCCAGGGAGCTGGCGGCCATTGCCGAGCTGGCGCGGCGCCGTCCGGCAGAAGAGTCCACCTTCGGCCTGGAGATCAAAGCACGCCTCCGTGCGGCAGATTCGGCAGATTCGGCAGATTCGGCGCGGGCAGACAGCGGTCGCGACAGCAGCTCCGGTGATACGGCCAGTGCGACCCCCGGAAGCGCACCCGGACCGGACGCTGGATTTCCCGAGTTGATCAGCCCATTTGCCTCGGACGAGCTGGCCGCGGCACTGACGCTGACGGCCCGCGCCGCCGAGACTCACCTGGAGTTCGCGACGGAACTCGCGTGCAAGCTGCGCAAGACCGCGGCCGCGCTGGAAGCCGGGGTGATCGATCCTGTCCGGGCCCGGATCATCGCCGACGCCACGCGCGTGCTGACCAACGAGCAAGCCGCCGTGGTAGAGGACCTGATCCTGCCCAAGGCCGGGCAGCAAACCAGCGGCCAGCTCTGGGCGGCGCTGGCGCGAGCGATCCTGGCGGCCGATCCTGACGCCGCACGCCGGCGCCGGGAAGAAGCCCAGCGCGATGCCCGCGTCATGCGATGGCGGGAGGAGGCGGGCACCGCCGCGCTCTGCGGGCGCGACCTGCCTTCAGCAGAGGTCCTGGCTGCGGACCAGCGGATCTCGGCGCGAGCGCGCGAGCTGAAGTCGGCCGGGATGACGGGCACGATGGACGAGCTGCGCGCTCGCGCGTACCTCGACTTCCTGCTGGGCCGGAGCACGATGCCGGAACAAGGCACGGGGCCGGGTGCAGGTCCGGGGCCGGTGCGGGGCCAGGTGCAGGCCCGGGGCCGGGGCCGGGTGCGGGACCGGGTGCCGGCGCCGGGTGCGGGACCGGGTGCAGGCGCGGAGCCGGGTGCGGGACCGGGTGCAGGCGCGGAGCCGGGTGCGGGGCCGGGGCCGGGGCCGGGTGCGGACCCCGGGCCAGAACAAGATATGGACCTGGGACGACGGACGGGACCTGAGGACGGCGCCGACGATCGCCGAACGACGTCCCCAGCACCTGGCGGTAGCGCATCTGCCGGTTTGGGGCGGCACCAGCATGTGCCGGCGGCCGGGCTACAGGCTCTGGCGCAACCGCGGGAGCGGCGAGCAGCTTCGCCGGGCGGATCAACGTGACGGTGCCGTTGTCGGTCATACTCGGGCTGTCGGATGCACCGGCCGAGGTTACGGGATTCGGGCCGGTCGACGGCCAACTGGCTCGCGAGCTGGTTCGGGCGGCCGGAATCCACCCAGCGACCCGGTGGTGCGTCACAGCGGTGGGCCAGGACGGTCAGGCCGTGGGGCACGGTTGTGCCCGTGGCAGGCATACCGCTCCAGGGCCTCCTCCCCCCGCGGTAACCAGTATCATCCCGACCAACGCCGGATGCGGGACGGCCCGGGAGGATCAATGTCTGTTCCGGAGCCGGAGCCACAGTCCCAGGAGCCACAGCCCCAGCCACAGCCCCAGGAGCCACAGTCCCAGCCACAGCCACAGCCCCAGAAGACGGCGGCTTATGCGCTGCACGTCCAGGCGAAGGAGTTCATGCAGCGCCTTGGCAGACGGCTGACTCCGCTGGCTGTCGGCACGTGTGATCACCGCAATGAGGAACCGGGCTACAAGCCGAGCCGGCGGTTACGCCATCTGACCAGCGCCCGAACGGCCCGCTGTACCGCTCCCGGCTGCCGGCGGCCTGCGGGGCAGTGCGACTTCGACCACACGGTCGCCTACGAAGCGGGCGGCCGGACCTGCGAGTGCAATCTCGGTGCGCTTTGCCGTCGGCACCATAGGTGCAAGCAGGCTCAAGGGTGGGCGCTGGAACAGACGAGTCCCGGAAACATGGCCTGGAAGACGCCCTTGGGCCGCCGGTACACGACCACGCCCACAGCCACGCCGTACGACAGACCCGAAACCGGGGACGGCGGCGCCTTACCCGGACGGGGACAGAAGGGAATCCGGAAGCCGTGCAGTGGCCGTGGTTCAGGCGTGTACCTGGTGGCCGCGCGGCGCCCTGGCCAGGTCGGCCTTGCCCCGGACCACAGGGTTGATGAGCTCGCCGATCTGAGAGATGCGGATCCGGATCTCATCGCCGGGCTGCAAGGTGAATGGCAGATCGGAACGAGGCTGGTTCCCGTGGACAGGACCGCGCCAGCCGGGAACTCCTCCTCGCGGAACAGGTATTCAGCGAGTTCGTCGATTCGGCGCCGCAGGCCGGACGTACTGGACTGGCCTTCCCAGGTCACCGCCCCATCCCGGGTAACAGTCATCTCCATGGTGAGCGAGTACGGATCGGGGACCTCCCAAGCGGGCCGGATCCAGGGACCCAGCGCGCAGCCACCCAGGTAGATCTTGGCCTGCGGCAGATAAGCGGACTCGCCCCCTCAATGGAGCGCGAGCTCATGTCGTTGCAGATCGTGTAGCCGACCACCTCGCCGGCGTGATTCAGGACGGCAGCCAGTTCGGGTTCGGGAACGTCGACGCCCGAGTCGGCGCGGACCGACACGGCGCTGCCAGGGCCACGAACCCGCCAGGCCGCCGACTTGAAGAAGAGCTCGGGTCGTTCCGCCGCGTAAACGCGGTCGTAGACATCGCCGGAATCCTCGCTTTCCAGCACCCTCGCGGCGCGGGACCGCTCGTAGGTGACGCCCGCCGCCCACACTTCGGTACGGCCGTCGACCGGGGCCAGCGGTTCGATCTCTTCCGGCTGCACCGTCACCGCCGGGCCGCTCGCAGACTTCCCGGATGTCGCTAAGCGGCAGGGCCAGCAGATCCGCCAGGGCCGGTGCGGCCGCGAACGTGGTGACCGGGCCGATTCCGCCTGGCACCCCCCCAGAACCCGGCGCGTCGGTCCGGCCTTCCCCGAAGGCACCAAGCCGAGGTTCACCGTCATCGATATTCCGGAATCTGATGAGCCGCACCGCTATCCCTCCCCGGGCCACCGGAATGACGTGCCTATGCTGCCCCGCGAGCGTAAGACGACACATTCAGACGGGTCAAGCTTCATCGCATAAAGAACCAACTTCATCAGATGAATCGTTGACGGGCATCAATGTGCTGACGTAGCTTCAGAAGCCCGTCCCGTAGGTCCGGAAGATCTACCAGATACCTCCCGAACGGACATCGCTGCACGTCATAAAGACGCAGGACTGCTCATGACCGCCGCATACCCGGCCCGTGCCCGGCACGCTCAAGTCGTTCACGGACTCGGCGCCCGGATCGTTCGCGGCGGCCTGGCGCCAGGCGATGCCGTCCCCATCGAAGACGAGCTGGTGAACCAGCTCCGCGTCGGCCGGTCCGCGCTGCGTGAGGGCGTAACGGTGCTGGCCGGGAAAGGCCTG
>CAWELT010000006.1:0-26642 GCA_963809975.1 uncultured Actinomycetes bacterium | reverse complement strand
CCTGGAAGGCTACTCCCGCGTAACTCGGCTTCGCAAGCGGAACGCAGGGAAACCCGGAATGGAACCTGGATTAACTTTTTCTTAGCACTATCGCCACAGCACAGGGGCCGATTCTTGTCCACGAGCGAGTCCTTAAGCCGGGCCGTCAGCACCTTCGCGGACGGGCCCGCGATAACACGGCGATATCATGCCAATGCGGTGCGTATCAGCTTCCGTCCCCGTCCGCTACCGGAATATACCGAGTCATACCGGGTTGGCGCGCAGCTGGCCTGACACCGGGTCAGGGAGTTCGACCGCGAAGCCAGCCTGTCCTCCTCGGTTATTTTCCACGCTCGCGGACGATCCGCAGCCGCATCTCTGCTGCGGGGCGGGGCGGCCGGGTCCCGCTGGCCCGCGCTCGGGGACTGGCTGGAGGGGCGGCGGGCCGCGATCGCCTGGTGCGTGGCCTGCCGGCGTCACCAGCGGTTGATGTGCATGACCTCCTGCACCGGGCGGCGCGGGGCGGGGCGGAATGTCTCGCCGGTGTTAGAAGCTTAGGGATGAGAACGCCCTGGCGGATGTTGCCGGGCAGGCCGAGGATCTCCGCGTCCTCCTTTTCGTAAACCAGGTGCAGCGTCGTCCACGCCGTGCCCAGCTCGCGGGCGCGGCACGCCAGCATGTAGGTCCACGCCGCCGGCAGGATGGAACCCCAACAGGTTCGCCTGGTTGTCACCCGTCTCCCACGGCGCATTCACTTCGATGCAGGCGATGACCTGGACCGGGACTTCGCCCATGTGCTCGCCCAGGTACGCCGAAGCCCTCCCGGATTCGCCGCATCGTCTTGGCCGCGGGCGAGCCGGGGGCCGGGGCGCCGGTGCCCGCTATGGCGCCGCCACGGGCGGCCAGTTAGCGCTCGGTCGAACGACGGTACAACTCGCCGATGGCGGCCCGCGTCTCCGATCCGTGATCACCAGCCAGTGCCAGCCCTGCGGGTTGCCGCCGCTGGGTGACTGGAGTGCGATCTGGAGGCATTCCGTGATCAGGTCCATCGGGACGGGGCGGGTGAGGTCGAGGCGCTTGCGCACGGAACGGGTCGTGGTGAGCAGTCCGTCGGGGGTCAGCGGCAGCACAGTCATGGCCCGTATGCTCCCATGCGACGGCGATGACCCTGGGAGGGCTCGATGGCAGAACGGCTCGATGGGACCGTGGCCCTGGTGACCGGGGCGTCCAGCGGCATCGGTGCCGCGACCGCGCTGGAACTGGCCGGGCTCGGAGCGTCGGTGGCACTGGTCGCCCGGCGGTCCGACCGGCTCGAGGAACTGGCGGCCGCCATCCGCGGCCAGGCGGAGGCCCTGGTCCTCGCGGCTGACATCACCGACGAACCCCAGGCGCGGGAGGTCGTCGCGCGGACCGCCGCCGAGCTCGGCCGCCTCGACACCCTCGTCAACAACGCCGGGGTCATGCTGCTCGGGCCGGTCCAGGACGCGCCGCTGGCCGAATGGCAGCGGATGGTCAACATCAACCTGCTCGGCCTGCTGTACTGCACCTACGCCGCGCTGCCGTCGCTCCTGGACGCGGTCTCCAGCAGCCCGCGCCAGGTGGCGGACCTGATCAACATCAGTTCGGTGGCCGGCCGCGTCGCGCGCAGCGGGAGCGGCGTGTACAACGCGACCAAGCATGCGGTCGGCGCCTTCAGCAGGCGCTCCGGCAGAAGGTCGCGACGCGATACCTGCGGTGTTTCGCTGGTCGAGCCGGGCGCGGTCGACACCGAGTTCGCCGGGCGCGACCGGCCGAGATCCTGGCCGGGCTCGCCGAGCGGTTTCGCTCACCAGGAGCGCATGCAGGCCAGCGATATCGCCGAGATCATCGCTTCCTCGTTGACCAGGCCGCGCCGTACCGCGATCAACGAGGCTCTGGTCCGGCCCACTCAGCAGGGGTTGCCGACGGTGTGGGTGATTCGTGGGCGCGGAAGCTCGGCGAGGCTGTCCCCGGTGCGGAGGGACAGGCCGGCCCGACACCGTGTCGATCATGTTCGGCCGAACTAATCCACGCAACCAGCGGCTCACCCGCGGCCAGAAGCGCACCATGGCGATTGTCTGCGCGGTCGATCCTGCTCCTCTTCGTGGGCCTTGGTATCTGGGGAGCGCTGGCGTCGGACCCCTAGAGCCAAGTCCGCCAACGGCTGCGTCAACGTGACGCTGCCCAGCTCCACCGGCGGTGGCGTCCTGCATTACTGCGGCACTGACTGCCCGTGAGTTCTGCCATTCGTCCAACGTCGTGGGGCAGTCCCAGCTCGCGGTGCGGGCACGGCCGCAATGCCGCCTGGCTGGCCTCCTTCCGGGAAGTTCGGCTTCACCGGTTCCCTCGGACTGAGGTGCCGGTTCTTTCCCACCGAGCCGTATTGGGCCGTGACGGGTTTGCCCTAGGTTGCACGTCGGCCAGATTACCGATAATATATTCGAGTAAGCGCTATCAAGGATCTGGCAGGCGAACGGATGGGCGACTATGCCGTTAGAGCCGGTATCCGGATCAGCGGGGGACGAAGATACCCCGCGCGATGTGCGCGGTGGGGACGATGTGCACGAGCGCGCGCGTCTCCGGGATCCGGGCGCTTACAGCGAGTCGGATTCCCGCATACGGTTGACGCGGGCGACGCCAGCCAGGAAGCGATCCTGGACCTGATCGTCGCCGCCACCCTTGCCCAGGATGATCCGCTGGACGACGAGCTAGCGGACGCGGACTACTGGGATCCGGGCGATCTTCGGGACCTGTGGAAAGATCGGGACCTGCGGAACGATGAGGTCACGCCCTCGGGCGCGGCTGCCGACGAAAGTGCGTCGCCGGGCTGGGGTTCGCCTCAGAGGGCATCCTCGATGGGCAGCTCCCCGGACCTGCGCTCGCTGGGCTGACCGATCGCGCTCACGGCAGCGGGCTGCAGCTGGTCGATGACGACGAGCTGACCGGGGTCATTCGGGCCTGGCGGCGGCTAACGTCGTGGGCTACGGCCAGGGAGCTGGCGGCCATTGCCGAGCTGGCGCGGCGCCGTCCGGCAGAAGAGTCCACCTTCGGCCTGGAGATCAAAGCACGCCTCCGTGCGGCAGATTCGGCAGATTCGGCAGATTCGGCGCGGGCAGACAGCGGTCGCGACAGCAGCTCCGGTGATACGGCCAGTGCGACCCCCGGAAGCGCACCCGGACCGGACGCTGGATTTCCCGAGTTGATCAGCCCATTTGCCTCGGACGAGCTGGCCGCGGCACTGACGCTGACGGCCCGCGCCGCCGAGACTCACCTGGAGTTCGCGACGGAACTCGCGTGCAAGCTGCACAAGACCGCGGCCGCGCTGGAAGCCGGGGTGATCGATCCTGTCCGGGCCCGGATCATCGCCGACGCCACGCGCGTGCTGACCAACGAGCAAGCCGCCGTGGTAGAGGACCTGATCCTGCCCAAGGCCGGGCAGCAAACCAGCGGCCAGCTCTGGGCGGCGCTGGCGCGAGCGATCCTGGCGGCCGATCCTGACGCCGCACGCCGGCGCCGGGAAGAAGCCCAGCGCGATGCCCGCGTCATGCGATGGCGGGAGGAGGCGGGCACCGCCGCGCTCTGCGGGCGCGACCTGCCTTCAGCAGAGGTCCTGGCTGCGGACCAGCGGATCTCGGCGCGAGCGCGCGAGCTGAAGTCGGCCGGGATGACGGGCACGATGGACGAGCTGCGCGCTCGCGCGTACCTCGACTTCCTGCTGGGCCGGAGCACGATGCCGGAACAAGGCACGGGGCCGGGTGCAGGTGCGGGGCCAGGTGCGGGGCCAGGTGCAGGCCCGGGGCCGGGGCCGGGTGCGGGACCGGGTGCAGGCGCGGCGCCGGGTGCGGGACCGGGTGCAGGCGCGGAGCCGGGTGCGGGGCCGGGGCCGGGGCGCGGGTGCGGACCCCGGGCCGGAACAAGATATGGACCTGGGACGACGGACGGGACCTGAGGACGGCGCCGACGATCGCCGAACGACGTCCCCAGCACCTGGCGGTAGCGCATCTGCCGGTTTCGGGGCGGCACCAGCATGTGCCGGCGGCCGGGCTACAGGCTCTGGCGCAACCGCGGGAGCGGCGAGCAGCTTCGCCGGGCGGATCAACGTGACGGTGCCGTTGTCGGTCATACTCGGGCTGTCGGATGCACCGGCCGAGGTTGCGGGATTCGGGCCGGTCGACGGCCAACTGGCTCGCGAGCTGGTTCGGGCGGCCGGAATCCACCCAGGGACCCGGTGGTGCGTCACAGCGGTGGGCCAGGACGGTCAGGCCGTGGGGCACGGTTGTGCCCGTGGCAGGCATACCGCTCCAGGGCCTCCTCCCCCCGCCGGTAACCAGGATCATCCCGACCAACGCCGGATGCGGGACGGGCCGGGAGGATCAATGTCTGTTCCGGAGCTGGAGCCACAGTCCCAGGAGCCACAGCCCCAGCCACAGCCCCAGGAGCCACAGTCCCAGCCACAGCCACAGCCCCAGAAGACGGCGGCTTATGCGCTGCACGTCCAGGCGAAGGAGTTCATGCAGCGCCTTGGCATAAGGCTGACTCCGCTGGCTGTCGGCACGTGTGATCACCGCAATGAGGAACCGGGCTACAAGCCGAGCCGGCGGCTACGCCATCTGACCAGCGCCCGAACGGACCGCTGTACCGCTCCCGGCTGCCGGCGGCCTGCGGGGCAGTGCGACTTCGACCACACGGTCGCCTACGAAGCGGGCGGCCGGACCTGCGAGTGCAATCTCGGTGCGCTTTGCCGTCGGCACCATAGGTGCAAGCAGGCTCAAGGGTGGGCGCTGGAACAGACGAGTCCCGGAAACATGGCCTGGAAGACACCCTCGGGCCGCCGGTATACGACCACGCCCACCAGCTACTACGTATGACAGACCCGAAACCGGGGACGGCGGCGCCTTACCCGGACGGGGACAGAAGGGAATCCGGAAGCCGTGCAGTGGCCGTGGTTCAGGCGTGTACCCGGTGGCCGCGCGGCGCCCTGGCCAGGTCGGCCTTGCCCCGGACCACAGGGTTGATGAGCTCGCCGATCTGAGAGATGTGGATCCGGATCTCATCGCCGGGCTGCAAGGTGAATGGCAGATTCGGAACGAGGCTGGTCCCCGTGGACAGGACCGCGCCAGCCGGGAACTCCTCCTCGCGGAACAGGTATTCAGCGAGTTCGTCGATTCGGCGCCGCAGGCCGGACGTACTGGACTGGCCTTCCCAGGTCACCGCCCCATCCCGGGTAATAGTCATCTCCATGGTGAGCGAATACGGATCGGGGACCTCCCAAGCGGGCCGGATCCAGGGACCCAGCGCGCAGCCACCCAGGTAGATCTTGGCCTGCGGCAGATAAAGCGGATTCTGCCCCTCAATGGAGCGCGAGCTCATGTCGTTGCAGATCGTGTAGCCGACCACCTCGCCGGCGTGGTTAAGGACGGCAGCCAGTTCGGGTTCGGGAACGTCGACGCCCGAGTCGGCGCGGACCGACACGGCGCTGCCAGGGCCACGAACCCGCCAGGCCGCCGACTTGAAGAAGAGCTCGGGCCGTTCCGCCGCGTAAACGCGGTCGTAGACATCGCCGGAATCCTCGCTTTCCAGCACCCTCGCGGCGCGGGAACGCTCGTAGGTGACACCCGCCGCCCACACTTCGGTACGGCCGTCGACCGGGGCCAGCGGTTCGATCTCTTCCGGCTGCACCGCGTCACCGCCGGGCCGCTCGCAGATCTCCCGGATGTCGCTAAGCGGCAGGGCAAGCAGATCCGCCAGGGCCGGTGCGGCCGCGAACGTGGTGACCGGGCCGATTCCGCCTGGCACCCCCCCAGAACCCGGCGCGTCGGTCCGGCCTTCCCCGAAGGCACCAAGCCGAGGTTCACCGTCATCGATATTCCGGAATCTGATGAGCCGCACCGCTATCCCTCCCCGGGCCACCGGAATGACGTGCCTATGCTGCCCCGCGAGCGTAAGACGACACATTTAGACGGGTCAAGCTTCATCGCATAAAGAACCAACTTCATCAGATGAATCGTTGACGGGCATCAATGTGCTGACGTAGCTTCAGAAGCCCGTCCCGTAGGTCCGGAAGATCTACCAGATACCTCCCGAACGGACATCGCTGCACGTCATAAAGACGGAGGACCTCTCATGACCGCCGCATACCCGGCCCGTGCCCGGCACGCTCAAGTCGTTCACGGACTCGGCGCCCGGATCGTTCGCGGCGGCCTGGCGCCAGGCGATGCCGTCCCCATCGAAGACGAGCTGGTGAACCAGCTCCGCGTCGGCCGGTCCGCGCTGCGTGAGGGCGTAAAGGTGCTGGCCGGGAAAGGCCTGCTGGAGAGCCGGACCAGCGCCGGGACCCGGGTCCGCCCGCGCGAGTCATGGAACCTCCTCGACCCGGACGTGCTTACGTGGCGGTTCGCGCCCTCCCCCGGCGCCGATGACATCGGTGCGCTGGCCGGACTGCGCCTCGCGCTCGAACCTGGTGCGGCCCGGCTGGCCGCCGAGACCGCTACCACCGAACAGCGCAGCACGATCGCGATGGCCATGGCGAAGCTGTGGGCCACCGTTGATGACCCGAATGCGTTCATTGAGGCTGACCTCGACTTCCATCGCGCGGTATTCGGCGCCGCCAACAATGACCTGCTGCTCTACATCCACGACGTGATCAGCGTCGCACTCGGTGCGATACGTCCGCTGCACAGCCGTTCGGTCGGGCACAACCGCCAGGCGCTGCCCAACCATGAGCGGGTAGCGGTCGCCATCCGTCGGGGTCACCACCGCAGGGCCGAGAACGCCATGCGCGAGATCGTCGAGGGGGCCCGGGCCGACGCTCTGCAGGAGGGGTGATGACGTCCGCCGCCGAACCCACGCACGCGCCCGTACCGGAGCCGCCGGACCGGCGGACGTCCACCTGGAGGCCGACGGGAATGTCGCGGTGCTCACCCTGCACCGCCCGGCAGGGCTCAACGCCCTGACTGCGCAGATGACCGCCCTGCTGGCGGGGCACGTCGCCACCCTCAACGCCGATCCCGTCATCCGGGCCGTCGTGATCACCGGCACCGGGCGTGCGTTCTGCGCTGGGCGGCCAGAGCGCGGACCGGCGCGTGTGGCTGGACCCGGCAGCGGACCAGCCAGCGCGGGGCTTCCACGCCGCGACCCGCCGGACCGTCGAGGCCGCGTGGGTGAGGCCGCGCTTCGCGGGTTACCTGGAGTTCCAAACCGAGGCGTACGCGGTGCTGCGCGACGGGCTGATCGGCGGCGAGAACCATAGTCTGCTGATCGACCGGGTTAACGAGTTGTTCGCTCGCTCGTCGGAATGCATATATCCCTCCCCGTAAAGGGCATATATACGGCTATGACGAGGAGGTTACGGTGAGCATTGCGGTAGTTACAGGCGCCGGGGGCGCCCTGGGGCGGGCGATCGCCCGCCGACTGGCGGTCGACGGCCACGCGATCGCGGTCGTCGACATCGACGCCGAGGCGGTGGAGGCGACCCGCAAGGAGGTCGCGGCCGACGGGGGCGCCGTCCGCGCCTGGACGATGGACTTGCGCGACGCGGACGCGGTGAACTGGATGTTCGAGGTGATCGCCATCCAGTCGGGCGGCACCGGCATTCTCGTGAACAACGCCGCGATCCACCCGACGACCCCATTCCTGGAAATCTCCCCGGCCGAATACGACGACGTGCACGCGGTCAACCAGCGTGGCTACTGGCTCTGCGCGCAGGCCGCGGCGCGGCAGATGGCGCAGGCCGGCGGCGGCGCGATCATCAACATCGCGTCGATCATGACCCACGGCGGGTGGTCCGGCCTGGCGTCGTATGCGGCATCCAAGGGGGCGGCCGTGGCGCTGACCCGGGCACTCGCCCGCGAACTGGGGCCGTCCGGGATTCGCGTCAACGCGGTCTCCCCCGGCGCGTTCCCGACCGCCGCCGAAGAGATCCACGAGGACCTGGCCGCCTATAACCGGTTCGTTCTCGGGCAGCAGGCACTGAAGCGGCGCGGAACGCCGGAGGAACTGGCGTCCGTGGTGTCCTTCCTCGCCGGGCCGGACTCCTCGTTCATCACCGGCCAGACGATCGAGGTCGACGGTGGATGGGTGATGACGTGAGCACGGACCCGCGCCGGCTTTCCTGATGCCGAACGGACCTAGTGGGACAACTCGTTCGTCAGGGCTTATACGAGCCAGCGATGCCCAAGGGACGGCGGGCAGTCACGGAACGGCTGGGGTCGCGAAACAGGCTGGGATAAGAGAGGACCGGAATTGCGGCGGCTCGGTGTCACCCGACCGCGCTACGCTCCCGCCATGGCTCTCTTCGTCCTGACGATGATCAATGGTCCGGAGTACGACCGGTCGCGGCCCCGCCGGGAGCAGCGTGGCTGGGATGAGCACGCGGCGTTCATGGACGGGCTGCTGGCGGAGGGTTTCGTCGTCCTCGGCGGCCCAATCGGCGATGGGGAAAAGGGCATGCTCGTGGTGGAGGCAGCGGACGAGGAAGAAGTCCGGCGACGCCTCGGCCCGGATCCGTGGGCGCCGACGGGTGTGCTCGTGATCGGCTCGACCCAGCCCTGGACCGCCTGGCTCGACAGTCGGCCCTGGGCCGCCGCCGCGGCGGACGCCGCCGCCACGCCATGGGCCGGCGCCAGCGCCTCGCGAGACTGAACGCCGGACCAGACAGTGCTGCCCGCGTGGGAGAACTTCGCGGTGATCTCCGGCAGCGCGGCTGGCGCGCTGACCGGCCTGCTGTTCGTCGCGGTGTCACTGAACCGGGACCGCATCGTGGGCCACGCCGCCCTGCGGAGTGAGGCAGGACAGACGCTCGTGCTGTTCCTCCTCGCGCTGCTTCTGTCGCTGCTGCTCGTGATCCCGGGAACCTCACCACGGCTCCTGGGGATCGTCCTCGTCGTGGTGGCCGTCGTCTCCGGGGCGGTTCTGATCATCATCGGACGCGGCAAGGATGACGCGGCCCGGGGCAAGGTCGGCGAAACGGCCGGAGACCACCCCGACCAAACGGCCGGAGACCACCCCGACCAAACGGCCGGAGACCACCCCGACCAAACGGCCGGAGACCACCCCGACCAAACGGCCGGAGACCACCCCGACCAAACGGCCGGAGACCACCCCGACCAAGCGGCCGGAGACCACCCCGACCAAGCGGCCGGAGACCACCCCGACCAAGCGGCCGGAGACCACGCCGACGAAGCGGCCGAGGACCGGCTGGCCCAGCTGCTGAATGCGGTCAGCCCCAACCTGATCGCGATGCTCTCCATCGCGGTCTCCGGATGCCTCGAGATCGCCGGGGACAACGGCCTGTACTGGCTCGCCGCCGCGGTCGTCCTCGCCTTGGGCGGCGGCGTCATCAATGCCTGGCTGTTCCTGACCCGCTGAAACCCCTGACCCGCCGAAACCCAATCAGTCCGCCGAATCCGCTGGCCGCAGGCACCGTAGGCGGGTGGCCCGACGGCCGAGCGTGGACCGCGCTGCCCAGGCCGGAATGCCGTGATAGATGATAGATATGCCTCCATGGCACAGATCCTCGTTAGCGCCGAGAAGACGGTGAACGCGCCCGCCGACACGGTGTTCGGCTATGTCAGGGACATGCGGGAACACCCGAACTTCCTGCCGTCGGCGTTCTCGGACTTCCAGGTCGAGTCCGGCGGCGTGGGGCCCGGGACGATCACCCGGTTCACGGTGACGGCTGGCGGCCGGTCCCGCAACTACCGGATGAAGGTCGACGAGCCCGAGCCCGGCCGGATCATCACCGAGTCCGACACCGGCTCCAGCCTGGTCACCAAGACCACCGTCACGTCCATGCACGACGGCGTCTCCGCACGTGGAGATCGCCACGACCTGGCAGGGCGCGGGCGGAATCGGCGGCTTCTTCGAGCGCACGTTCGCGCCCCGGGCGCTGCGTGCCATCTACGAGGACGAACTCAAGCGGCTCGACAACTACGCCCGCGAGCGCAAGGGTTCCTAAATCCGCCAGGCTGGCTTTTGCAGGCCGCCCGGGACGCTTATCATCAGGCATCCGAGGACGTTACGCTGCGGGGCTGATGACGATCGTGGCCGCGTCCGGTGAACCTGCGGCACAGGCAGCATGACAACGGGTCGCTCTACCCCTCGCTGCCTACGCGTGGCGGGGTGAGGATTACGAGACAGATGTGCAGCTGTGGGCCGCCTGCGACGATTACGGCCGTCTGCAGGGAGCCATCGCCGACATCGAGCGGTCCGCTCCCCCGACCCGGAATACGAGGTCAAGTTCGGCTCCCGCCGGGTGGATTACGTGGCGGCTTGCCCGCGCACGAGGCCGCTGGCCGACTCGACCTGCTTACAGACGGCCCCAGTCAGCGCGCTCGCCGCTTCGGCCCACTGGACGGTGAGGTCGCAGTTCATCTTTACCAGTCCCTCCACGAACTCGACGTAGTCCCAACCACCGGGATCATGTCGGCCTGCGGCAGCTGGGGACGCACGTAAGCCTGATCGATGGACGTCCGCACGCCCTGCAACCACAAGTGTGTGACCTTCTGCAGCGCGCTGCGCGGCCGGGCCGCCGCGGGGAGCTCGACCGTAACATCGACCACGCCCTGCTCAGGCATGCCCGAGGACACGCGCCCGGCCTCAGCGAGCAGCGCCAGCGACGCGCGGTTGCCCGCTGCGACGAGCGTGCGCAGCCGGATGACCGCCGCCGGGCGCCGCTGCAACAGCGCCGAGACGAGCGCTGTGCCGGCGCCGCGTCCTTGCCAGTCGTCGACGACGGTGACGGCGACGTCGGCGGTGGCCGGATCATCGGGGTCCTGCAGGAGACGGGCGACCCCGACTGGTTCCTCCTTGCCCCCTGGCGGCAGCACGACCAGCAAGAGGGCAATGTGATGCACCCCGTCAACGCTGCCGGGAAGCCGCCGGATCATCGGGGCATTGAGTTCGTCGAGCACCTGGAGGAACCGGTTCTGACGCGATTCCGGCGACAGGCGGCGGAATACATCGCGTAGCGTCCCGGCATCGGTGGTCAGCAGCGGCCAGATCAGCGCAGGCGTGCCGTCATCCAGAAAGAACTCACCGGGCAGCGCCTGGCCGGGGGCCGGACGCGCCATGCTCAGCGTGTCGCTGCGGTCAGCGCCCGGCATCCAAATCTGCCAAACCGGAGCCTCTGGGTCGGCCTGCCTGCTCATGACCTTAATTTTCTGATTGTCCGATATGTGCAAGGTGTGCGCAATCAGGGTAGGGCCTTTTGCTAGTTCAGTCCCTTGATTAGTCTTACCCAGCTTCATCACCCGCGGGTTCCGGCAATGTTATCAATTTGTAAACGCGCACCTCAGTACCCAGATTACCACCAGCAATTAGCACTATCAGCGGCAGATAAGCGCCCTTCGCGCAGTCGGGCGAATTATCCGGTATTGCGGGCACGGCAGGCGGCAACTGTTATTCGGCTGGGCCGGCGCAGGTACGGCGGCTGGTATGTGCTGGAGGACACCATCTTGACCGGGGAGCCGCCTGGGGAAGGACCGGTCGCGGACGTACGGACAAGCGCTGAGTACGTTTCCCTCCGTCGTCGTCGCTTCCGTCGCCAAACATCGGCATCGCGCTTCGCTCGAGCGGAACTGTTGACGCAACCAGCTGGTTGCCATAGTATGGCAACCGTTCGGTTGCTACCTTGCGGGAGGCGCTGCTCGTGACGGAGAAAGAGCTGACCCGCGCCCGGGCCACGCTGGCCGCCGAGCGCCGGCGGAGGCCGTGGCTGGCGGTGGAGAAGGACCATGCGTCCAACGGACCCGAGCGGATCCGCTCAGCGAGACGTACCGGCTCAGGAATGCACTGGAAAAATCGAAAAGGAGACAAGACGCGATGACGGATCACAAGGTTGTCAGCCGTCCGGAGTGGCAGGCCGCTCGTGACGAGTTGCTTCACCGCGAGAAGGAGCACACCAGGATGGCGGACGAGCTGGCGCGCCAGCGCCACGAGCTGCCCTGGGTCGCGATCGAGAAGAAGTACCGGTTCGACGCCGACGACGGGACGCGGACCCTGGCCGAGCTCTTCGACGGCCGCTCACAGCTGCTGCTCTACCACTTCATGTTCGGCCCGAGCTACCAGGCGGGGTGCCCGGTCAACTCGTCGATGGCCGATGGCCTGGGCGGCCTCCTGCCGCATCTGCATGCCCGCGACGCGACCCTGATGCTCGTTTCGCAGGCTCCGCTGGCGAAGCTCCAGCCGTACAAGCAGAGGATGGGCTGGAGCCTTCCCTGGGTCTCGTCGGCGAACACCGACTTCAACTTCGACTTCGGCGCCTCCTACACCGAGGAGCAGGTACGTTCATGGAGCCTCGACGAGAGCACGCTGCCGCCGATCGTGCGCCTCAATGCGGCCGCGACCGGGACCGATGTGCCTGGATACCTTTCGGAATCACCGGCGATGAGCGCCTTCGCGCTCCAGGACGGCACGGTCTACCAGACCTATGCGACCGCGGGGCGGGGGACTCCTTCTGAATGTCCCATTTCTGCTAATCAGCCGTGGAGGCGGGTTTCGGCGGGGGTGGGTGGTCGCGGCGGCCCTCGGGTGTGCTGCCGGCGTTTTGATGGCCGCGATGACCGCGGGCGGATGGTGGCCAGGTTGGCGGGCCCGCCGCCGGTGGGCTGGTCGCGGTATCCTCACCGACGTCGTGTCCCTAATGTGGTGATGTGCCTCTATTGACCAGTGCTCGCGGACCAGGCGGGCAGGTCCCCGCGGTGGCGTCAGCACTGGTCAAGCTGGTGACCGCGTAGACGGTCTCGCGGGTGGTCCTGCTGGTGGCGGTGTCCTCCGCAGGCGGGTGATCTTGATGGCCTGACGGGCGCACGGGAGTCCAGGCGGCCGACTGGCGTCTTTCAGGGTGCGGGTCTCGGTCCGGCCGTGCCCGGTCTCGCGGGTGATGCTCCGGCCGGTATCTGCCGCCAGGGCAGGGCCCTGACCCGGGCGTGCAGTAGCGGCTGGTTTTTCTTCACCACCGCGATGTTGGGCCTTCTTCTGCCCTGCCAGCCAGTCCAGGTTCGCCCGCACCGTATGCAGGGCATCAAGTCGCCCGGCGCCGCCAGGTCCAGGGGTCCAGGAGCGCGGTGAGTGGCTGGTCTCGTTGTGTTTGATGTCGACCTCGAGGTGATCCAGCAGGTGCCCGCCGTGCTCGGCGACGCCGAGAGAGACCCGGGTGCCGTCAGCGCGGCGGGCGCCCCGGGAGGTCTTGCCGTCGACCGCCACCGCCCGTAACCGGTCGCGGGCCAGCGCCTGTGCCTGCCGGGCGGCGCGCCGGGCACGGTAGCGGCGCACGCTGGCCGGGGACGCCGCCGCGGCGCCGCGCGGGCGAGGCCCGAGCAGTGCCCTGGTCAGGGCTCGCGGGTCCGCCGGTCCAGGACCACCCGGATCGTCTTCTCATCCGGTGCCCGGTACCGCCGGCAACCAGGTACCACGGCCCGCAGCGGCCAGGTCTGCCTGGCCGCACGGTTGATCCACTGCCCGACCGCGGTGAACCGGTCGTTCCCGGCCGCGGTGAACGCGCAGACCGCGACCGCGACCAGGCAGGCCAGCGGGTAGGCGGCCCTTGCGGTGAACGCGGGTCGGCGCGCCTCCGCCGCGCCGCACCCCGGCGGCCAGATTCTCACCGTCAGCACCGGACTCGACCAGCGCGCCCCCACGCGCGACAATGCCATGCGGGCATGCCACACCTCGTTCACGTAGACCTTAGAGCCTGCTTGAGAACCCGGCTGCTGCCGTCGGCCGGGACGTCTGGATCGTCTGGGCGTAGCGCGGCGTGTCGCTGACATGACGTAAGGAGGCCCCTGGTAATCGCTTGGGTGTCGAAGCCAGAGCGATGCCAGGAGCCTTGCGTGCCGTTCTACCCTGCCACCCATCGTGATGTCCACCCGGGTCCGGTGCCTGGTCCGGCTGCGTGCCGGTGCTGCCCGGGCGGGGTCTCCCGCAGCAGCCGCGCCCGCTGCTATCCCTCGGACATGAGCGAGGCGGAATGGGCGGTCTGTGAGCCGTTACTGCCCGCCCCGGCGTGGCTGGCCGGGCGCGGTGGCCGCCCGGCCGGCCATGCAGCGCGACATCGTCGATGCGATCCGTTACCTCACCCATAATGGGCCGGTGTGGCGGGCGCTGCCGCCGATCCCGCGCGGCACCGTCTATTGGTGGATGGAAATGGCAGGCAGGCGGATCGGCTGAGCGGATGCACGATGACCTGCGTGAGCGCATCCGGCTGGCCGCCGGGCGCACGACCGCGCCCACGGCTGCGATCATCGATTCCCAGTCGGTGAAGGCCGGAGGAGATCTCCCGCACCCGCCGCGGCTACGACGCCGGCAAAAGATCAACGGCACGAAGCGGCACGTCGCCGTTGATGCTCTCGGGCTGCTGCTGGCGGTGCTGATCACCGCCGCCCCGTTCAGGACCGCGACGCGGCAAAGCCGCTGCTGTGGAATCTGCGGCGAGCTTTCCCCTCCATCAAGCTGGCCTGGGCCGACGGCGGCTACGCCAGCAAGCTCGTCACCTGGGCCAAGACCCACCTGCGCTTGACGCTCCAGATCGTCAAGCGCCCCGATGACCTGCACACGTTCCAAGTGCTGCCCCGCCGCTGGGTCGTCGAGCGGACGCTGGCCTGGATCACCCGCTATCGCCGCACCGTCCGCGACTACGAGCGCCTGCCCGCCCACCACGAAACCAACGTCTACTGGGCCATGATCATCATCATGACCCGCCGCCTCGCCCGCCCGCCGACCGTCACCTGAGTTCTCAAGCAGGCTCTTAGCTTGCCGTTTAACCTCTGCTGTCCCGCTTGGCTTGTTCTGCCGCTGTTATCCGGCGTGTCACGCTCTTGACATGCGGCCACCGCGCGATCATCTTCTGGTTCCTTCCACAGAACTTGAAGACGATGGCGGTGGCCGTGGCGTTCATTATCGCGTGGCTCGACGCTGATATCGAGGCGGACTGGAGATCAGGCGCGGGACCTGCTGGCGGCGTTCCGCCGCGAGCTGTACCGGTGCTTTACCCAGCGCGCAGATGCGCTGTCGAGCTGGCTGACGCGGTGCTGTGCGGGCGGGCCGGTGCGCATGCTGGCAGAGCTGTCGCTGGTGCCAGAGTACCGGCGCGGCCACGGCGCGCTGTATGACGCCCTCAATCACGGACAGGTCCAGATCGCGCGGCTGCGCCGGTCGCTGGCTGCCCTGCCGCTGCCAGCCTGGGACGACGGGCGGATCCGGCTGGCGGTGGATGTGAGCAACTGGCTGCGGCCCGATGCGGTCACCAGCCCGGAGCGCTTGTTCTGCCACTGCTACGCGCGCGGCAAGAACAACGCACAGATGATCCCCGGCTGGCCATACTCGTTCATCGCCGCGCTGGAGCGCGGCCGCAGCTCCTGGACGCCGCCGCTGGACGCGGTGCGGCTCGGCCCCGCCGATGACGCTACCGCGGTGACCGCCGCGCAGGTCCGCGAGGTCGCCCTGCGCATCATCGCCGCCGGGCACTGGCGTTGCGGCGACCCGGGCATCCTGGTCATCTTCGATTCCGGCTACGACCTGACCCGGCTGGCCTGGCTGCTCCAAGACCTGCCCGTCCAGGTGCTCGGGCGGCTGCGCAGCAACCGCGTCATGTACTACCCCCCCCCACCTCGCGAACCTGGCGCGATCGGCCCCCCTGCCCGCCACGGAGCCGCTCTCAGGCTCACCGACCCCGCAACCTGCCCGCCCCGGCCGTGACCACTACTACCCCGACCACCCGCTACGGCACCGCCCTGCCATCGCCTGGCACCGGGTCCACCCCCGGCTGGCCAGCCGCGCCGGGTGGGAGAACCACCACGGCGAACTGCCCGTCATCGAGGGCACCCTCATCCATCTGCACGTGAGATCACCTGCCCCACGAGCGCAGCCCAAACCGCTGTGGCTGTGGTCATCACACGCCGGCACTCGGCGCTGCCGAGGTGAACCGTGCTGTGCAGCGTTCTTTCGCCGCTTCGATATCGAACACACGTTCCGGTTCTTCAAGCAGGTCCTCGGCTGGACCCGCCCGAAACTGCGCGACCCGGCCGCCGCCGACCGGTGGACCTGGATCATCATCGCCTCCTACGCCCAGCTCCGCCTCGCCCGCACGCTCGCCGCCGACCTGCGCCTGCCCTGGCAGCAACCCTCCCCTCCCGGCCGCCTAACCCCCGCCCGCGTCCGCCGCGGGTTCCGGAACATCCACCAACACTGCCCGACCTTCCCAGCGCGCCGAAACCCGGCAAACCCGGCCCCGGCCGCCCGCCCGGATCAAAGAACCGCCACCCGGCCACCCACCACGACGTCGGCAAGACCATCAAGCGAACCGAACCCAAGAAGAAACCCGCAGGCAGAAAGTTAAATAACAAGTCGAGTTCCTGATGGGCTACTACCCGATCCTCGACCGGGCGCCGAAGGGGCGCGACGAGGGCGATGGGATCCAGACCTGGATTCGCCGCCATGACGAGTACGTCTGAGGCCTTGGAGGAGATCGTGGCGAACTCGGCTCCGCGCGAGGCTGATGACTATAACACCAAGATCATCGAGGAGTTCCGGGCGAACGAGGGACGCGTCGGCGGCCCATGGGCGGGCACCACGATGATTCTCATCCACCACATCGGCGCCAAGTCCGGGATCGAGCGCGTCTCGCCGCTGGGCTGCTCCCCTCAGGGAGAGGGCCGCTTCGCGATCGTCGCCTCCAACGGGGGATCGCCAACCCACCCAGACTGGTACTACAACCTCAAGGTCAACCCCAGGATCAAGGTCGAGGTCGGGCCCCAGACGTTCACGGTACTGGCCGAGGAAGTGGACGGCACCGCCCGCGCCGGGCTGTGGCCGAAGTTGGTCGCGCAGTACCCTTCCATCGGCGAATACCAGGCCAGGACCACGCGGCAGATTCCGGTGGTCATGCTGACCCGCCAGGACTGACTGGCGACAAGAGCCACCGGCTAGCCACGCTGGGCAGTCCGCCATATCAACCATCACGCCTGGCCAGTCACGCCCCGGCACGGGCGGGCGGGCGCGGGCGGGCGCGGGCGCGGGCGGGCGCGGGCGGGCGCGGGCGGGCGCGGGCGGGCGCGGGCGGGCGCGGGGATGGCAGGCGTCCGGCTGGCGCCCGGATACAGGTGCCTCGGCACCCATGTTGAACCCGCGAGGCCGTGTGGACGGGCGCCTAGCTTCGCTGGTCCGTCCGGGTCCTACGCGAACTGGATCCGGCTCAAGACCGGGCCGCTGGCGGGAACGCGAAGAACTGACAGTCGCCCGGTTCACCGGGATGCAGGCAACGGCGTAAATGAGAAGTTGCTAAGAACCGCTGATTCTTTCCCGTTGCTGATGTTAAGAATTCCCAGGCCAATATATTCGGTCCTGGAAAATGCCGCAGCTGTGACAGTTCCTATTTTAGTCCCGTCGACATAGACACTCTGCGCGGAACCCTGCGAGACTGCGGCGATGGTGTCGCGACCGTACCGGTCGCGGCCTGGGCCTGGCCTGCGCCACCTGTGCATATAGCACCCAGATCGTAGCGCGCAGATCGCGAGCTCCAGCCCGTAGCAGGCCAGCACGCGGGCCAGTGCGCCCTGGAAGGTCCTTGAATGCCATGGCGCGATAGGTGGCTATGAGTCCTTTCGCACCTCGGCGTCCGCTGCCTCCTCGCGCGGCGCCTCGCCAGCCCGGACGACGGCATTTTCCGGGGCCGGAAATGAGCCCATATGTTTCGTTTGCGCGAGAATTGGCCGAAGATCCTCTGCCATCATCGGGTTATCATTCTCGACAGAACGTGATCCGCGCTGGCCCCGTCCGCAACACAAGCACTGGCCCGTTGCCGCCTCGACTTCACCCTCGCAAGAGCGGCAAATTGGCAGCACAGCGCTCTTTCTGACTGCCACGGGCACGGAGTTTTGTAAATATCATTCAACGGAATAACGCTACAAGGAAGTAAATACGGTGACCAAAAGGCTCGATCGCGCGCTGTGTATAACCGGACTTAGCGCGACAATCTTGCTGTCGGCCTGCGCAGGTCACAGCGCTGTCCCCTCCTCGGGCCCCTCCTCGGGCCTCTCCTCGGGCACCTCCACGGCGGCGAGCGCCCCCCAGGCACCCAGCTTGCAGGGCAAGACCATCGGACGCGTGGAAGCGTGGTTCATCGATGGCGGGGACGCGGAACTTACCCGCCTGAACGACGCGATCATCGGCGTCGGACAGGCCCCGCACACCTTCACCGCGTGGGGCGCAGCATGCGCTAAGGTCGCCGCCGCCGTGGCGAGCGCGCGGGCCGGTCCCCCGGTCCCGGCCGCGCGGGCCTCGTTCACCGGCATGCTTGCCGACTA
The DNA here is from genome assembly GCA_963809975.1 of uncultured Actinomycetes bacterium. Taxonomy (GTDB): domain Bacteria; phylum Actinomycetota; class Actinomycetes; order Streptosporangiales; family Streptosporangiaceae; genus Bog-532. The sequence goes on along the minus strand of CAWELT010000006.1, from coordinate 8,346 downwards.
CGCGAAGAGCGCAGCGGATTGCCGGGCGGGAGCCGCGGCGCACGATGTCGCGTTGATCAAAAACGCAGCGGCGGCCGCGACGAGCGCCGGGACCAGGGACCTGCAGCAGTTCGAGGAGGACACAGAGGATGCGCAGACCAAAGAGGTGCAGAGCGAGGAGGCCAGCAGGTGCAAGCAGCTCTACCAGGCCTGGGAAGACGGCCCAGCCCACGCGGGGATCAGTCAGTTCCTCACGGCGCTGAACGCTCTGCAGGTGGCCGAGTCCGGGACGAACCTCGCCGCCATAACCACCGCGGCCGAGAAGGCGGCACAGCCAGCCGCGCAACTCGCCCGCTACCCGGTCCCAGCCTGCGCCGACCCGACAGGCGACTTTGCCCAGATCCTCGCCACGGTCCGTACCGCAGGGGCCAGCGCGGGCACCGCGAAGAGCCAGCCCGCCGTGGTGCAGGCCCTGGCGCCGCTCAAGGGGGTGGCAGCCCTGGAGGCCGCATTCACCGCCGGGGTGAAAACCGCCACTGGCACGTAGGCGATTACCGAGGATCAGTCCGGGTCCCCGCCGTGTGCTCGTCGAACCCGTAACCTGAGCCGGCAGACCACGATGCCGGCCGTGTCACGCTGGATCGCGTCACAGTTTGAACCGCGCTGGTTACGCGGGATCTTCAGCCGAGTCGGCGGAGCAGATCGTGGTATTGGTCCCAGAACGTGCTGGGCAGGTGACCGCCGAAGGCGCGGAGGTGCTCGGCGATGAGCGTGGCCTCCGCCTTCCATGTTTCGGTGCTGACGGAGAGCAGGAGGTCGAGGTCGTCTTCATCAATGTCTAGCCCATCGGTATCGAGGGCACCCCGTGTCGGGACCCTGCCGATCGGGCTGACGGCTGACGGGGCGTCGCCGGAGAGCCGTTCGATGATCCACTTGAGGACACGGCTGTTCTCGCCGAAGCCCGGCCACAAGAACCTGCCGGACTCGCGCTTGCGGAACCAGTTGACGAAGTAGATGCGCGGCAGTTTGGCGGCGTCCGCCGAACGGCCGATATCCAGCCAGTGGGCGAAGTAGTCACCCATGTTGTATCCGCAAAATGGCAGCATCGCAAACGGGTCACGGCGCAGCTCCCCGACGTTTCCGTCGGCTGCCGCGGTCCGTTCTGAAGCTATGTTGGCACCGAGGAATACGCCGTGCGCCCAGTCGAAGGCCTCGGTGACCAGCGGAACGGCAGTAGCCCGGCGCCCGCCGAACAGGATCGCCGAAATCGGGACGCCCGCGGGATCGTCCCATTCGGGAGCGATGATCGGGCACTGGGAGGCGGGGGCGGTGAACCGGGAATTGGGGTGAGCGGCGGGTTCCGGCGAGCCGGGGGTCCAGTCGCGCCCCTTCCAGTCGGTCAGGTGGGCGGGGGGCGGATCGGTGAGGTCCTCCCACCACACGTCGCCGTTGTCGGTGAGCGCGACGTTTGTGAAGATGCTGTTGCCCCACAGCGTCGCGATCGCGTTGGCGTTCGTGCCTACACTGGTTCCGGGTGCGACGCCGAAGAATCCCGCCTCGGGATTGATGGCGTACAGGCGACCGTCGGCGCCGAATCGCATCCACGCGATATCGTCGCCTACAGTCTCAACTCGCCAACCAGGAATGGTTGGCCGGAGCATAGCGAGATTGGTCTTCCCGCATGCGGACGGGAAGGCCGCCGCCAGGTATTTCACATCGCCGCTCGGCGGCGTGATCTTGAGGATCAGCATGTGCTCTGCCAGCCATCCCTCATCGCGGGCCATCACCGATGCCACGCGCAGCGCGTAGCATTTCTTACCGAGCAGGGCGTTGCCGCCATATCCGGAACCGTAGGACCAGATCTCCCTCGTCTCGGGGAAGTGCGAGATGTACTTGGTTGTGCTGCACGGCCAAGGCACATCAGCCTGGCCCGCCGCCAGCGGAGCGCCGACGGAATGCACCGCGCGGACGAACGAGCCGCGTTCCTCGATAAGCCGCAGCGCTGGTGTCCCCATTCTCGTCATGATCCGCATAGATACCGCCACGTAGGGCGAGTCGGTTATCTCGACACCGAGCTTTGAGAAGCTGCCGTCCAGTGGCCCCATGCAGAACGGAACCACATACATGGTGCGGCCCCTCATGCAGCCATTGAAGAGATCGGCGAAGGTCTTCCGCATCTCATCCGGGGCGATCCAGTTGTTCGTGGGGCCGGCGTCCTCTTGCTTCTCCGAGCAGATGAAGGTCCTGTCCTCGACGCGCGCAACGTCGCTCGGATCGGAGGCACAATGGAAGCTGTTGGGCCGGATCCGCGGGTTGAGCCGGGTAAAGGTACCCTGCTCGACCAGGAGATTGGTCAGACGCTCCCATTCAGGGTACGAGCCGTCGCACCAGGCGATGTGATCAGGTCTGGTCAGCTCCGCTATCTCGCTCACCCACCCGGCCAGTTGGATGTCACTTGTCGGGACTCGGTCAGCCACCGGCATGGGACTGGTCATGATACGGCTCTCCTCACATTTTGACGGAATAAATATGTGCAGGTTAATGATTGCGCCTTTAGGAACTAAGAGCGCGTGTTGCCACATTCCTGCCAGAGCTATGGGCCGCCGCAGGGTCAAAGGTCCCGTTAGTGCGGGCTTCAAGTCATGTGCAACTGCCGAATTGTGAGCGTTCGTAATATGCACATCAGAATCCGAAATATGCTCGCAATATATCTGTAACGTTCACTCGGTGAAGAGCGGGCCGCGCCCTGCCAGCTGGTCGTATGAGAAAGCCGCCTCAAGATCGGCTTTATTTAAGCATCAATAGCCTCAATAACAATGTCAGCGGCCGTATCGGCCCGCGCTGCCCGGACGGCTTTCAACGCCCGGGACGTATCCGCGGCCAGGCGGGTTGGCGGGGAGGATGATGCTGGCGTCGAGGATCTCGATACCGACGAGCTGGTGGCCGCGCCAGTCAAGCGCGATGAACGCGTCGGGGTCCGGGGCGCGGCGGCTTTGGTGGTGGTGTGACGGCCGACCGGGAGCGGCTGCCCGGATCAGCTTCTCCCATGAGCCACTGCCGGGCTTGACTGCCGCGTGATACCCGCAACCGGTTACTCCCCAGTCGAGAGCAACCGGCTCAGGGCAGGGGGCAGCCGGCCAGGGCAGGGGGCAGCCGCTAGGGCAGGGGCAGCGCCAGGGCAGGGGGCAGCCGACTCGAGGCAGGGGGGCTAAGGTTCCGCGCCTGGCACCGGGAAGGTGGCCCGGCTTGGCCGGACGTGCCGCCCGCTGATCCGGGTCGGCGTTATGCGTATATATACGTCGCGGGCACCGGCTGCCCACGGCTCGAGGCGCGTTCCATCCTCAAGGTGCCTGACTTCACGCTCATCAGTGACCTCGTGCGCATGACCTTGCGCCAGGACGCTCCAGCCTTCATGGAGCGCCTCGTCGAAGCGGTCGACCTCGAAGCTGACCCGGGCATTGCCGTACAGAGCCAGCAGCGTGTCCGGTGCGGTGCGGAAGATAATGGTCTTTCCCGTTACGGCGAAGTTGACCGGCAGCATCATGATTCCGTCTGCGGACGCGAACCCGACGCGGCCAATGCCACCCGGTTCCAGCAGATCGAAGCACTCGGCTGGGCTGAGCTTCCGCGGAGCCCGCTCGTGGGCAGCGGGCTCGGGGGCCCGGGACTCCCGGTTGGGCAGGGCCCTTAGCGCGTCCCGGCTTTTCGCTGGCCCCCTCCCGGTTGTCATAAATATTCACCTCTGTCATTCAACTTGTTCTTTAACCTACGTGGCTGTGGCCTGGGCGTTTCGTACGTCTTCTGCCGGGTGATCCCGGCGTGTCGCGGTGCGTGAGTACGGCCTCCGCGTGATCATGTGTTCTCGCCAAAGGACCATGATCGCTACGAAGGCCGTGATGGACAGATTGCCAGAGAACACCGGTACCGGGCCAGTCACGCTCCCCGTGCTGGCGCGGTTCCGCCGCGAGTTCCATGCCTGCCTGACCGCGCGCAGGGACGAGGTCTTTGAGCTGGCGGACGCGGTGCTGTGCGCGGACGGCCCGGTCAGGAACTTGGCCGCTCTGTCGCTGGCGCCGGGGCACCGGCGGGGCCACGGTGCCCTGTATGACGCGCTGAACTGCGGGCGGATCGATATCGGACGGCTGCGCCGGTGCCTGGCGGGCTTGCCGTTACCGCGGGCGGCGGACGGCCGGCTGATGCTGGCCGTGGATGTGAGTAACTGGCTGCGGCCCGGCGCGGCCACCAGCCCGGACCGGCTGTTCTGCCACGTGTATGGCCGCGGGAAGGGGCAGGCGCAGATGATCCCGGGCTGGCCGTACTCGGTCGTGGCCGCGCTGGAGCCGGGCCGGACCTCCTGGACCGCGGTGCTGGACGCGGTGCGCCTGGGCCGCGGCGATGACGAGGCCGGGGTGACCGCCCGCCAGATCCGGGAGGTGATCACCCGGCTGATCGCCGCCGGGCACTGGCATGAGGGTGACCTGCCCATCCTGGTGATCGTCGATGCCGGGTATGACCCGATGCGGCTGGCCTGCCAGCTCGTGGACCTGCCCGTGGAGATCCTGGGCCGGCTGCGCAGCGACCGGGTGCTGCACTTCCCGGTGCCGGCCCGCCAGCCCGGTACCATGGCCGGCCGCTACGGCACGGCCGGGAGTTCGCTCTCCCGGACCCGGCTACCTGGCCGGATCCCGGCCGTGACCACGACCACCCAGACCACCCGCTACGGCACCGCGGTCGCGCAGGCGTGGGACCGGCTGCATCCCCGGCTCACCCGCCGCTCCGCCTGGCTGGACCACGACGGCCCGCTGCCGGTGATCGAGGGCACCCTGATCCGGCTGCACGTGGATCACCTGCCCGGCGATCGCAACCCCAAGCCGCTCTGGCTGTGGTGTTCCCGGACCGGCGCCGGCCCCGGTGAGGTGGACCGGTGCTGGCAGGCGTTCCTTCGCCGTTTCGATCTTGAGCACACCTTCCGGCTGTTCAAGCAGGTCCTTGGCTGGACCGCCCCGAAACTGCGTGACCCGGCCGCCGCGGACCGGTGGACCTGGATCGTCATCGCCTGCCAGCGCCCAGCTCCGGCTCGCCCGGCCGCTGGCGGCGGACCTGCGCCTGCCCTGGAACGCCCCGCCCCGCCCGGCGGCTGACCCCGGCCCGGGTCCGCCGGGGGTTCCGGAACATCCACGCGACCATGCCCTGCCTGGCCGGTGCGCCGAAACCCTGGAAGCCCGGCCCGGCCGCCCGCCCGGCTCGAAGAACCGCCATCCGGCGCCCCGCCACGACGTGGGGAAGACAACGAAGAGGGGACAGAGTGCTGCCTCGCTCAAGGCACGGCGCGAACGCGCAGGTTAAAGAACAAGTTCAGGGCTGTTTCGTTTCGTCAGCCTTGTCCTGGCGCGTCAGCGTGCGCTGCGGCCCGAGGTCCCACTTGGCCGGGCCGTTCGGCCCAAGGCGATACCCGCCGCTCTCCCCCTGTGGCCAGCGCCGTCCCGATCCCAGCGATTTCCGCGTCCGTTGACCCTCAGAGGTCGAGGCGGTTCTTTCCGCCGCGCATCGCGGTCAGGAGCCGCTCGATGTCATCCGGTGAGAGCGGCCGCTGCCATTCGCTGATCACCCCGCGCAGGACGAAGCCCCCCGGCGCGGGCACTACTGAGGTGAGCGTGATGCCGCCGGGCAGCACCGGCAGGGACACGTGAAAGGCCGGGGAACGCAACGACAAGCGCCGGTCACGCAGGTGCAAGGCGCGTGGCTGGATGCGAATCGACCGCCCCTGAGCGCCCGCTTCCACTTCCAGGCGCGCCCAGGGCGCGCCCGCTACGGCGATCTGCGGGATGCCCGCCTGCAGAGTCAGGTCGAGCCGGGGCAACACGGTGGCCAGCCAGCGGGACGCGGCCCAGGCGGGGACCAGCGCTTCGCAGAGCACGGGCGCGGCCACGAGCATCGGCCGCGTGCCCGGCCTGACATGCACGTTCCTGGCCTTTATCTCCATCCGCTCAAGCTGGTAGCCCTCCCAGCCGATGTCTCGTGCGGAGATGGTGACCTGGCCGTACTGGCCCACGGCCCGGGCGAGATCCACCCTTCCACCGAAATGTCGGTCAGGAACATGGTCAAGTCATGCCCGCGAAACCGGACCAACCGCTTCTTCCCGATCAGCCAGGAACGCGCCGCGCCCACCATCATCATGAACACGTCGCCGGGAAAGGTTGCTGGCTGTGGCATGCCGACGGAGGCGGCCGCGGCCGAGGACGTGGACAAGACCTCTGACCAGTTCCGTTTCCATTCGTCGGCCCAGGAACGGTAAAACGGCAGCCAGTCAGCCATGGCCACATGTTGGCATCGTGCACCTCGCCCCGCAACCGCCGGCCCCACCAATTGACCGGCTTCCGAGGCTACCCGGCAGAATATTCCTGCTGTTCCTTCTGCATCGGCGCAGGCACTCGGTGCGGCATGACCGGCCTGGAGGTCGCCGGCGATCGGATGGACCGCTGGCTCGGCGGCGCAACGAGTGCTGCCCCGCGCCGAGGCCAGGCGCTGCCTCAGCTGCCTTGCCTGACGGCTAGGAGGCGGCCGGCCCGCCATCGACCTGCCAGTCTGCCCGGACGGCAGCCGCTTCCGCCGCGGCCTGGGCCCGGCCTGCGGTCGCCGCTGCCGCCCGGCGCGACAGGTCAAGCACGTTGTGCCCGATGGCGCGCGTGGCCGCGCGGTCCGGCCGCACGAGCACGACGCGGGCTCCGGCCGCGGCCAGCGCGGCAACCTGCCGGCGGGGGCTGGTCATGTGGCCGATGCCTTTGGCCACCGGTGCCACGATAATTACCCGCTCGTAGCCTGCTGCCAGGTCGGCGTTGGCTATCGAGCGCACACCGCCGTCCACGAAACGGCGGTCCCCGATGGTGACCGGCGGCCAGACTCCGGGCACCGCGCAGCTGGCACCAACCGCATCCACCAGGCCGGCGTCACCCGCGGAATCAAATACCACGAACTCGCCGGTCCGCGCGTCCACGGCGGTCACCCTGAGCATCTTGGCGGGCCATTCGCCGGCGTGCCGCCCGGCCTCCATCACCTTGCGCCGGTCGGCCTCGGGCATGGTGCGCGCGGCCAGCGCCCAGTGGCCGATCCGCGCCCGCGCCCGCACCGGGTCCCGGCTGGTGCTCATGACCCACAGCAGCCTGCCGATGACGCCCCCGCCCATCCGGGCGGCGGGTTCGGGAGCAGGCGGCGCGAGCTGGGCCTGGTACAGCGACTCAAGCTCCTGCCCGGAGGTGAGGTCGGCCCCGGCAACCGAGCCGGCCGATGTCCCGACGATCATGTCGGCTGCGGCCAGGTCGATGCCCAGGTCGGCCAGCCCGGCGATCAGGCCGGTCTCCCAGGCAACGCCGGTGACACCGCCGCCGCCCAGAACAAGCGCGCGTCTGCCCATGACTTCCTTGTACACCAATCCGGCGCATTGGCCCGAGGTGGCGGGGCCGGCAGCACGCGGCGGTTCAGCCGTGACGTACCGCTGGAGGGTGCGGCCGTTCACCCGGACCGGCGACTCCGCATCTCACGCTTCGATGCGGCTATGCAGCTGGGACAGTTCTACGTACGTGGCGGCGTTGCGCTTGATCGCTGCGCGCTCTGCTTCGGACAGGTCACGCCGGACCTTGCCCGGCACCCCAGCCACCAGCACTCCCTCCTGGACCTGTTGCCCTTCGGCGAGCACCGTGCCGGCGGCGATGATCGAATAACGCCCGACGCGGGCTCGGTTAAGCACGATCGCGCCCATGCCGATGAGGACCAGATCCTCGACGGTGCACCCGTGGAGCGTCGCGTTGTGGCCGATGGTGACGTCTGAGCCAACGGACAGCGGCGCGCCGGGATCGGCGTGCAGGACACACCCGTCCTGCACGTTGCTGCGCTCGCCGACGGAGATGGTGTCACGGTCGGCGCGGAGCACGGCCCCATACCAGACGCTCGCCTCAGCGCCGATGGTGACGCGTCCGATGAGCACGGCACCAGGGGCGATGAAGGCGGTTTCGGAGACGTTGGGGCGGTCCTGGCCGAGGGCGACGACTGACGGCAAACCGGTGCCGGGGCGGGACGCAGGCTGGCTGTTCATCGGCTGGGCCGTTCGGTCACGCGCCGCGCTTCGAACATCTGCACGTCGTAGACTGCTCGGCTCGATCACCCGGACAACGGTGCGCACCATCAGCATCTCCTTAATCGCCGCTCCAGGCGGGTCCTGCGCAGGGCCGCCGATCGAGTGACACGCCGTCCGGCCGCTCGACTTCGACGACCGGCTCGTCCCTATACCGCACCCGGTCGACAACGATACGGTACTCACTTTCGGCTCCGGCAGCACTCCGCGAACGACGCCTTCGATCGCGTTCGGATACA
>CAWELT010000005.1:0-32548 GCA_963809975.1 uncultured Actinomycetes bacterium | reverse complement strand
AGAGTGCTCGTCAACGGCTGGGCATGGGAGGGGCGCGGCGATGCGGTGGATGCGATGGCTGGTGACGGTGACCGCGACGGTCGCCGTGTTCGGCGGGTGCCTGTGGCTGTTTCGGTTTGCCTCCTGGTCGTGGATGCCGCACGGGACGTCGGACCGCTGGGCGGTCGCCGCGGCATTCGCCACGGTTACCGCCGGCGCGGTCGGCGCGGCCGGCACCTGGTGGGCAAGCCGGGAGATCCCGCAGCGGGCCGGAACCGCGGCCGCCCCTCCTTCCCGGGGAGCGGTCGGTCGCCCCGGGCGGGGACATCAGCGGGATCGCCTCCACCGGCGACGGCGCTACTAACATCCAGCGGCGATGAAGCGGCCGAGCAGGCGCGCGGGACCAGCCGCAATCCCCGGCGGCACCGGGGCTGGGTGGCCGATCAGTCGCCCCGGGCGGGGACATCAGCGGGGTCGCCTCTACCGGCGATGATGCTGTAAACGTGCAGTACCGGGCGGAGCAGATGACGGTTCTGCCGGAGCAGGCGTTCCGGCCGTGGGCGAAGCTGGCCGCCCCGGCGGACCTGTCCAACCTGCCGCGGCCGGGGCTGTTCGTGGGCCGGGCAGCGCGAGCTGGCCCGGCTGGATGCGGCCATGGCCGGGCCGGGCGGGGTGGTGGTGCAGGCGGTGCACGGCCTGGGCGGGGTCGGCAAGAGCACCCTGGCCGCCCGCTGGGCCGCCGCGCACGCCGGGGAATACAGCCTGTCCTGGTGGATCACCGCGGCCACCCCGGCTGATATCGACGCCGGGCTGGCGGGCCTGGCGGTCGGCCTGCAGCCGGCACTGGCCGGGGTGCTGCCGCTGGAGGCGCTGCGGGAAGGGGCGGTGCAGTGGCTGGCCACGCATGCTGGGTGGCTGGTGATCCTGGACAACGTGACCAGTCCGGCCGACGTGGCGCCGCTGCTGGCCCGGGCCCAGGCGGGCCGGTACCTGATCACCAGCCGCCGCGCTTCCGGCTGGCACGGCACCGGCGTGACGCCGGTCCGGCTGGATGTGCTGGACCCGGCCGAGGCGCAGACCCTGCTGGCCGCGATCGTGTCCACGGGTCGGCCGTGGGAGGCCGACGGTGCGGCCGAGTTGTGCGCGGAGCTGGGTTTCTTGCCGCTGGCCGTAGAGCAGGCTGGCGCCTACATGGCCCAGGCTGGGGTCACCTCGCGGGAGTACCTGGGCCTTCTGGCCCGCTACCCGGCCGCGATGTACCAGGCAGGGCCGGAAGGCGGCGACACCGCCCGCACCATCGCCCGGATCTGGCGCGTCACCTTGGACCGGCTGGCCGAGGACCCGCTGGCCGGGCAGGTGCTGCGGATCCTGGCCTGGTACGCCCCCGACGGCATCCCCCGGATGCTGCTGGACGGGCTGGCCGACCCCCCGGCGGTGCTGAGCGCGGTCGGCCGCCTGGCCGCCTACAGCATGCTTACCGCCAGTACGGACACCCTGGCCCTGCACCGGCTGGTGCAGGCGGTGACCCGCACCCCCGACCCGGGCGACCCCCACCGCGACCCCCAGGCGATCGTCGCCGCCCGGGAGCAGGCCACCCGCCTGCTCGCCGCCGCCCTGCCCGGCTGGCGTGACCCAGCGGGCTGGCCGGACTGGCGGATGCTGCTGCCGCACATTGATGCCCTAGCCAGCCACGCGCCACCCGCGACACCGACACCCAAGCCACCGTCTACCTCCTCAACCAGGCCGGACTGTTCCTCAACGGCCAGGGCCAGCCCGGCCGCGCCGCTGGTTACCTCCAGCGTGCCCTGGCCGACAGCGTGCGGGTGCTGGGCGCCGACCACCCCCAGACCCTGACCTCGCGGAACAACCTCGCGCGCGCCTATGACTCGGCGGGGGACCTGGGCGGGGCCATCCCGCTGTACGAGCAGACCCTGGCCGATTGCGTGCGAGTGCTGGGCGCCGACCACCCCCAGACCCTGGCCTCGCGGAACAACCTCGCCGCCGCCTACCAGGCGGCGGGGGACCTGGGCCGGGCCATCCCGCTGTACGAGCAGACCCTGGCCGATTGCGTGCGAGTGCTGGGCGCCGACCACCCCCAGACCCTGGCCTCGCGGAACAACCTCGCCGCCGCCTACCAGGCCGCGGGGGACCCGGACCGGGCCATCCCGCTGCTTGAGCAGACCCTGGCCGACCGGGTGCGGGTGCTGGGCGCCGACCACCCCGATACCTTGCTCTCGCGGAACAACCTCGCCTACGCCTACCGTGTGGCGGGGAATCCGGGCCGGGCCATCCCGCTGCTTGAGCAGACCCTGGCCGACCGGGTGCGGGTACTGGGCGCCGACCACCCCCAGACCCTGACCTCGCGGAACAACCTCGCCTACGCCTACCAGGCCGCGGGGGACCCGGGCCGGGCCATCCCGCTGTACGAGCAGACCCTGGCCGATTGCGTGCGAGTGCTGGGCGCCGACCACCCCGACACCCTGATGTCGCGGAACAACCTCGCCTACGCCTACCAGGCCGCGGGGGACCCGGGCCGGGCCATCCCGCTGTACGAGCAGACCCTGGCCGATTGCGTGCGGGTGCTGGGCGCCGACCACCCTCAGACCAAGATTGTGCGTGGCAACCTCACCGCGGCGCGCCAGCACCCTCGGTAGTGCCCGCCCGGCGTCCGTGCTGCCCTCGGGAGGCGGGCCGACCTGCCGGAAGGTCCGAAAATGCAGCCAGCGATCCCGGGCTGATCCCCGTAGCGTGCTCCGCGTGTTGGATAACGAACGATTAACAACACGATCACCGGCGGGGTCCCGGACCGGGCCTGCGCCGCCCGGTGATTGTCGTAAAAGGTGTCGCAAAGCCGGCGTGTCCATCAACCGGGCCAGGGCCGTTTCTTCTACAGTCCGGGTGTGACCGTGCCCCACGCCGATACCCCCGAAACCCCCGGCAGCCTCCTTGCCCCCGAACCGGCCGCGCGGACCGGCGCGGTGATCGGCTACGCCCGGGTCAGCACCTCCGGCCAGCTGCTCGACCGCCAGCAGCACGCCCTGGCCGAGGCGGGCTGCATCCGCGTGTTCGCCGACAAGCTCTCGGGCAAGAACGCCGCCGGCCCGAGCTGGCAGCCTGCCTGGACTACCTGCGGCCCGGCGACACCCTGGTCGTGCCGAGCCTGGACCGGCTGTCCCGGTCCCTGGCCGACCTGATCGGAATCGTCGGCACGCTGCGCCGGCAAGGCGTCGGCTTCAAAAGCCTGCACGAGGCACTCGACACCACCACCCCCGGCGGTCGGCTGGTCTTCCATGTCTTCGCCGCGCTGGCGGAGTTCATCCGCGAACTGATCGTCGAGGGCACCCGCGAGGGTCTGGACGCCGCCCGCGCCCGCGGCCAGCGCCTCGGACGGCCACCGGCGATGACCGCCGAGGGGGGTGATGCGGCCGATCACCGACCTGGCCGGCCTGAACGTGATCCGCTTCGACGGCTCCGCCGTCGCGGTCAAGAAGGTGATTAACCGGCTGAGCCAGGCCGGCTGCCAGGTGATGACCTCGGGGGCGGAGTGGCTGGATCCCGGCCGACTTGCTGACCTGGCCTCCCACGGTAGGGGCCGGGAACCCGCCAAGGCGGCCGGTAACGGAAGAGCCTGACACCAGTCAGAGCCTCATCCGCGCCTTGTCGCTCGCCAAGCGGGACGTGCGGGGCCGCTTGCTGAGGAAGCACCCCGGGTGATCCTCGCGACCCACGACGTCCGCTAGAGCGGCGGACCTCGTCCGGCTGCGGCGTGTAAAACACGTGCAGCTCCCGCACCGATGGCAACCGCTTGAACCGCGGATACGCCGTCCGCTCGATCGAGGTCACCCGCGCCGACCACCCTATGACCCGACAAGATCAGCCCATACAGACCGAGAAACATACCAGCGGCCACAACCCGGCCAACGACCGCCGCCCACCACAGCGGCCAGTGCCAGCCCCACCAGCGGAAACACTCGCCAAGATCAACCCATGGCCCCTTCCGGGCTTACCTTGGCCACACCCCTACCTCGACAAGGGGCTCACCGGCGCCAGCCGCGCCCGGCCCGGCCTGGATCAGGCCCTGGCCGCCGTCCGCGAGGGCGACACCTTGACCGTCACCAAGCTGGACCGGCTCGCCGGTCCGTGCCCGACGCGCTGGACATCCTCGGCCAGCTGTCGGCCCGCGGCGTCCGCTTCGCGCTCGGCGGCTCGGTCTACGACTGGAACGACCCGTTCGCCCGGATGTTCCTGCAGATCCTTGCCGTCATCGCCGAGTTCGAGGCCAACCTGATCCGCCAGCGCACCCGCGAGGGCATGGACATCGCCCACCACAACGGGAAGCTCAAGATCAATTGTTTCGTGGGCGAGGTTCAACGCAACTTCGATGTCGCCCGCTCTTGAATAGGCGAGGGCAAGCGTCGTCTGGTTCTCGACAAGGTCCCGAGTGTATTCGGAACCGAGGTCGTCGACCGATGTGCGGAGATGAGGTATAGCAGCGCGAGGGTAGTGGCAGACGGCTCGTATGACCAGGCCCGGTGAACGTTACTGGTCAGCGCACTAGCTAGGCACGGCCCCACACTGTAAAGAGCATCCGGTCGCCGCCTCAGCAGCCATATCAAGATCGCGAAACATCGAGACCAGTCATAGGTCGTTTTGCTCGATGTGGATGCGGCCGTAGTCGAAACTGCCGTTCGCCGCGCGGGACTCGTCAAGGCGGATCGCCGCGAACAGGAACCGGAGCACGGCGTTCAGCCGTTCGCAGTTCCCGGCTTGCTCGTGCGCGTCCCAGGTTTTCCGGGCGTCCGGGCCGATCATCCCGTCCAGCACTTCCACGCCGGGCCGGATGATGGTTTTCGCTTGCCGCTTGTCAATCCGGTCCTGCACCTTTTTGCGCATCGCCCGGTACTCGTGCGTCTTGATCTCTTGCGTGTCCCACATCGCCTTCAGTTCGGCTAGTTCGGCCTGGTCAGCTTCGATCGCGGCTTTATCGTCATCTGTGAGCATCGCGGTCGTGGCCGCGCCGGTCACGTCCAGCCGTTCCAGCAGCGTAATCGCGGCGTCTTTGATGAAGCTTTCCAGGCTGGCCGCGCCCGCGCGCCGGTAGCACTTCGCGCTGCCGTCCGTGGGCCGGAAATTGGTGCACACATAGACCGGGCGTCCCCCGGTGTCGGGCCGACCCGACATCCGCGCGCCGCATTTGGTGCACCACAGCAGGCCCCGCAGCAGGTAGAACGTGCGGTGCTCGTACTGCTCGCGGGTGGCTGCCGACCGGAACGCGCGCCGCTCCTGCACTTCGCGGAACATCGCGGGGCCAATGATCGCGGGCCAGATACCGGACCCGATTTCCTGGCCCCGGAACACCCGGATACCAGCGACATGCCGGGAATCTAGCAACCGGAGCACGGTAGGAATGCTCCACCGTTTCCCCTGCGCGGTGGGAATACCGCGCCGGTTCAGGTCATCGCTGATCGCGTGCGGGGTCATCCCGTTCAGGAAACCCTCAAACATCCACCGCACGATCGCGGCTTCTTCCGCCACAATTTCCATTCCGGTCTTCGTATATCCGTAGCGGCGTGCCCCGGTCTGCGGTTTGCCGTCGCGTGCCCGGTCCACCATCGCGTCCTGCAAACGTCGTGATGTGTCATCCGATGAACGGCACGCGTGCGCGACCTCACCCCGCAGATAATGCCGGTCGTCAGGGTCGCTCAGGTCCCGGTGGCTGGCTTTCCCGTGCAGGATAATCCCGTGTTCCTCGGAAATCTTCAGCAATTCCTCAAGGTCCCACGGTTGCCGCATCAAACGGTCCGGGTGATACACCACAATATGCCGGATCCCCCGGTTCCCGGCCACCTTCAGAAGACTGTCCCAGCCGGGCCGCTTCCGGTCCCGTTGCCACGCCGAACGGTTCGGGTCAATGAACACATGCCGCGCTACCAGGCCCAGGCTTTCCACAACGTCACGGCAAATGCGTTCCTGCCGGTCCACGCTGGTCTGATCCTTATCCTTGATATGCGACACCCGGCAGTAGATCGCGGCGTCTTCCCCCTGCCACGACTCCCGGCTACGCTCCTTCTGCTGGCCAGCCGCCACACGGGCCACCGCCCGCTCGCGCGCCTGCCGCGCCCTGACCTGCACATTTCCCGCTGTAGTAGTCTCCATACACCCGAGCATACGAGCACCGCATGACCATCGTCATGTTGATCCGCGCCGCCGGGCCAGTCGCGTGACCGGCCGGGCCGCCTTCACCGGCCGGGCTGTGATTACTGGCCGGGCTGTGATCGCTCGCCTCGCCTTGCGCGCTGGCCGGGCCGCCTTCACGGGCCGGGCCGCCTCCACGGGCCGGGCCGCCTCCACGGGCCGGGCCGCGCGTACTGGACCGGCCGGGCCCGACGTCTTTGGCCGTGGTCACCGGTTAGGCCGTCTTTCCCGGTTGCGCGGGGTGCCTGCTCGCCCTGACGGAGCCGCCCGTTGGGCCGCCCCGGGGTGGGGCGGGTGTCCTGGCCGAGCAGGAAGTCCAGGTAGGCGCGGACCCGCAGCTGGTCCATGGTGCCGGGTACCCCGGCGGTCTTCAGCTCGGTCGCGCGGCTGCTGATGGCCTGGTCGGCGGCCGGCTTCATCGGGCGGCAGCCCGGACCCGCAGATCGCCGCGGTGCCGGCGTTTTCGCGCCACAGTTCCACCCGGGCATCGCGCTGGGCCTGCTCGCGGCGCTGCCGGGCGGCGCCGGGTCCACGCGCAGCACGGCCCGCCGTCATGGCGCGGATCTGCCCCGGGGTCTTCCCGGCCACGTCCGCCAGGACAAGTGATTCGGCGGCGGCCGCCCCGGCGTCGTCCAGGACCCGGGTCGCCTCCGCGATGATCTGCGCTTTGTAGCTGTCGATGAGACCCTCGTTCAGGGCCTGGCTGGTGCACGGCAGCCGGAACGCTAGGTCATAGGCCACGCCCAGCATCCGTTCGGCGGCCCGCTGGGAGCTGGCCAGCGCCACCAGCCAGCTCATCAGAGCAGAATTTCCCCCCACCCAACGGGCGCTCCAGCTGGGCCATCGTCTCGTGCCGACCTCCCCGGGACGGCGCCGGATCAGTTCCGCGACTGCCGACAGCTTTCCGAAGGCGGCCCACAGGCTCGGTCTTCTGCCAGGCCGTTAGCAGTGCCGATCAGCTCGTCATCGTCAAGGTCGGTGTAGGCCCGATTGCCTTCCGGCGGCGGCGTCGGCAAACCCGGCGAGAGCTGGCCCGGGCAGAGCAGTATCCAGTTCCGACGCCGGGCGACCGGGTCCGCCGCCACCGCGCCGCCAAGTCCGTCGAGCGGCTGGCCCACTTGGCCCCCCTGCGCGGGGCCGCGCAGCCAGAATGCCACGGCGTCCATCCACTCGGGCACTTGATCAGATCTATCGGCCTGGCCCCCCGCCGTTTGTCCCAGTTCAGGATCTCACGAAGGCATTAGGCCATCATCGCCGTCATCGAGTCTACGCGGTCTTGTCCCTGGCCCCCAGTCCGTCGCCATCGCGAGGCGAGACGCCTTCGCCGCGCTCTCCGGGACCGGGGGATGGGTCGCTCGACATGGACCGTCCTGTTCGATGGCCTGCACAGTACGTCAATTCTATCGAACAAAATATCGATAACGCAAGCGACCCTCGCCGCCGAGCTGGCGGATCCTAAACTGATGGGCACCGGTGAGGCGTGCTGATCAGGACCGCGATCGGCCACGGAATCAGCTCCGGGCAATAACGCCCGCTGCGACTGACCCGGGTACGCCAGGGCCAGTGACAGTTCCCCGCCGGTCAGCGTCACGACGGCCGCCGCGACGAATCCGTTCTTCACCGAGGTCGCCCGGGGTGTCGAAGACTACGCCCAGGCCGAAGGCTACGCGGTGATCCTCTGCAACTCCGACGAGGCCGAGGGCAAGGAGAGGCCGCCCGCCCGGCGCAGCACGAGCACCGCCGCATCGTCTTCACCCCCGAGCCGATCATCCGGGCCAGCAGCCGGCCGGGCACGATCCGTATGGCTGCTCCTTCGGCAAGCGACTAATGCGGCGGAAGCGGCGGCCGATGCCCAGTCGTATTGTCGTCTCCTCCCGCAGAGGTTATCCGGAATATTTCGTCCGACTTCTCCTCCGGCGCGGGCCGCCCCCATTTCAACCCGGCCCAGGTCCCGCGGGGCCCAGGCCGCTCAGCGGCCGCGGCGCCAGCGGGGCTTGCGCTTCTCCAGGAATGCTTTCATGCCCTCACGCGCGTCGGGCAGCTGGCTGGTCGCGGCCATGACCTCGACGGCGTAGGCGTAGGCCTTCGGCTGGTCCAGGTCGATCTGCGCGTACAGGGCCTGCTTGCCGATGCCCTTGCTCTCCGCCGATCCCCGGGTCACCCGGTCGAGAAGGTCCTGGACGGCGGTGTCCAACTGCGCGGCCGGCACCACCTGATTGACCAGTCCCCAGTCCAGCGCGGTCGGGGCGTCGATGACGTCCCCCGACAGCGCCATCTCGGCGGCGCGCTTGCGGCCGACGTTCCTGGCCACCGCCACCATCGGCGTGTGGCAGAACCAGCCGCCCTTGCCCCCGGGCGCGGCGAAGCCGGCGTCCTCGCTCGCCACGGCTAGATCGGCGCTGGCCACCAGCTGGCAGCCGGCCGCCGTGGCCAGCCCGTGCACCCGCGCCACCACCGGCTGCGGCACCTGCTGGATCAGTGTCATCAGCTCGGTGCACGTTATGAGCAGTGAGCGGACGGTCGGCAGGTCAGCGTCGGCGACGTCGGCGAAGTCGTGCCCGGCGCAGAACACCGGCCCGTTACCGGCCAGGACGATCCCCAGGGGGTCGCTGTCGCCGAGGTCGCGGAACGCGGTGATCAGCTCGCGCATGTGCGCCAGGGACAGGGTGTTGCGGCGCTGTGGCCGGTTCATGGTGACGGTCGCGAAATCACCCGAACGCTCGACCAGGATGTGCTCAAACTCCATGGCAGCCTCCCGCCCGCAGCCTACGCCTGGCCCGGGGGATAGCCCAGAGCATCGAGGCGTGCGGTCATGCCGCCATCTTTGCATCGTCCCGGCCGGCTGTACTCCAGCCCAGTTTGGCCGAACGGGCCTAGCGCGCGTCTACCGCGATGCGGGGCTCTAGCCCATCGGGTACCGGCGGAAGCCCACCGCGTACTCACAGCCCGTGGCCAGGCCGACGAAGCCAGCCATGTTCTTCAGGAATTCGTCCGGGTCGAACTCCCGGCCCAGGCCCTCGATGTAGGCCCTGTGCTCGCGCAGCGACGCTACCCCCGCGTCGATGGTCGCGGTGACGTCCACGAAGTACGTGGGGTTCTCCGACGAGGCCACGTACGCGTCGCGGATGCCGGTCCAGGCCGGGCCGTCCTCGGTGAACACCCAGCCGTTCGCCGCGTCCCGGCAGGCATCCAGCACGGCCAGTCCCACGGCGCGGTGGTCGGCGTGGTTGACCGGCCCCTCCTCGCCCCAGGTGAGATCGAAGCTCATCGTGATGATCACTTCGGGCTGCAGCCGCCGGAACGCCGCGGCCAGGTCGCGCCGCAGCGGCAGCCCGTACTCCACCACCCCGTCCCGGTGGTCGAGGAAATCGACCTCGCTGACGCCCACGACCGCCGCGCTGCGTTTTTCCTCTTCCATCCGCAGCGGGCCAACCTGGTCGGGGGGCATGCCCGCGATGCCGGCCTCGCCCCGCGTCGCGAGCAGGTAGGACACGGTCTTGCCCTGGCCGGTCCAGCGGGCGACGGCCGAAGCCGCCCCGTACTCCAGATCGTCCGGATGGGCCACCACGGCCACCGCGCGGTTCCAGTCTTCTGGCAGCGGCTTCATCGGCCCGCCTTCCTCATCGTCCTGCCCTGCCGCAACCTTCTCACGCCACAGAGCGGAGCCCGCTGCGCCACTCCCGGCCGCTGACGCGCCAGGGGTGGGGCAGACGGTACGGGCCTGGCCAGCCGTCGCCCGCAGTCAGCCCGCCATAGCCCGCGATCTCGGCATCGATCTCGGCATCGCCTTCGATCCATTTGTCCTCACAAACGTTTGATCCTCAGGGCTGCGCTCACGTCACACGAATCCCACGCATCCCGGCAGCTCGCACCGCCAAGAGCGGCTGCCGTACTAACCGGAAGTTCCCCGCGTCAGCTGAGGCCCCTGTTCAGCAGGGAATCAGCAGGGAAACGTGAGTTCCGATGACTACGGCAGGCATGCATATTCCGCACTGAGGGCTTTATGACCTGGGCAAACATGCCAGGTCCTATCGGTTTGACGGAACTTCGGACTAGTGCCGTAGCCACGATCATTGACGTCGCCGGGATGCGGGGTGAGTCGCCGGGAGGTCAACCGCGGGGCGCTGAGGAAGCGCGGCGGCGTCTTAGGCGAGGTCGGTCGCTCCGCAGGCGGAGTTGTCCGTGTCGTGGGCGGCTTCGGCCGCTTCGCAGGCGGCGATTTCGGGGTCGCCCGCGCTGGGAGCGTCCGCCGCGTCCTGCGCACGCCTGGCGTCGTAGGCCGTCTGCGCCGCGTGGATGTCGGCGACGTGGCTGTCGGCCCAGTCGATGAGCTGCTCGATGGTCTGCAGGAGGGTCCGGCCCATCGGGGTGAGCTCGTAGTCGACCCGCGGCGGGATCACCGGGTGAATGGTCCGCGAGACCAGGCCGTCGCGTTCCAGCCCCCGCAGGGTCACGGTCAGCATCCGGCCGGTGATCCCGTCGATCCCCCGGCGCAGCTCACTGAACCGCATGCTCCCCTGGCCGAGTCGGCCGATCACGAAGACGGACCACTTATCGCCGACCCGGTGCAGGACCTCCCGCGCCCGGCACCCCGACAGCAGCGGCCGCCCGGTACTCGGTTTCCGCGGACGCGGGCAAGGACGCGGGCAGCGACCCGGGCACTGTCGCGCCCGCAACCAGGCGCGACGCGTCGGCGTCCGCCCGCATTGCCCCACCGGTACCGGTTACTGCCATGTAACTAGGATACAGGCTCAGCCGGAAAGCTTTAAGCTTCAAACAGAAGAACTTGACGCTTCAAATAGTTTGTGGTTACTATCGGGAACCTAAGCACGGTTAAGAACTACACAAGTACAGCACCTAGGAGAGGCCATGAGCACTGCCGCTACCGAGATCCCCGGCTACGTCGCGGGTACGTGGGCGATCGACCCCATCCACTCCGAGGTCGGCTTCAGCGTCCGGCACATGATGGTGAGCAAGGTCCGGGGCAAGTTCGAGAAGGTGGAGGGCACGTTTACCACCGGCGCCGACCCGCTGCAGTCCACGGTCCACGCCGTCATCGACGCCTCGTCAATCACCACGAGCCACAGCGACCGTGACAACCACGTTCGCAGTGAGGACTTCCTGCACGTGGAGAAGCACCCCACCATTACGTTCGACTCCACCGGTGTCCGCCAGGACGGCGACGACTTCCTGATCGACGGGAACCTCACGATCAAGGAAGTCACCCGGCCGGTCACCCTCACGCTGGAGATCAATGGCTTCGGCCCGGACGCCTACGGCGGCACGCGGGCGGGCTTCTCCGCGAAGGGCGAGATCAGCCGGAAGGACTTCGGCGTGAGCTTCAACGGCGTCATTCCCGGCACCAACGGTGCGGTCGTCAGCGACAAGGTGTCCCTCGACCTCGAGATCGAGGGCGTCCTCCAGCCGTAACTCCCGAAACTTCACCCCCACGGTGGCGTCATGGTGGTCGCGCGAGCGTCCATGGTGGCGCCACCGTGGCCGGTTTGCAGGGGCCCGGGGCGTTCCTGCCCAGGGCCACCGGGCAGGCCGTCCTAAGATGGCGCTACCAGGCGATCCCGAGTATGAGGAGGCGAGCGCGATGCCCTCAGGACCCACCTTCGTGATCGTTGGCGCCTCGCTGGGCGGAGCCCGGGCGGCCGAGGCGCTCCGGGACGAGGACTCCGGCGGGCAGATCGTCCTCGTCGGTGCGGAACCGCACCACCCGTACGAGCGGCCGCCGCTGTCCAAGGGCTACCTCCAGGGCGCCGAGGAACGGCAGTCGATCTTCGTCCACGACGACGGCTGGTACGCCGACCACGCCATTGACCTGCGGCTCGGCACCGCGGTCACGGCCATCGACCGGAACCTGCGCCAGGTTGTGCTGGCCAGCGGGGAAACGGTCGGCTACGACAAGCTGCTGCTGACCACCGGAGCGGTGCCGGTCCGGCTGCCCGTGCCGGGAGCGGACGCCAACGGGGTCCTCACCCTGAGGACGGTGGATGACAGCGAGCGGCTGCGCGAGACTCTGGCGTCCGTATCGCGGGTCGCCATCGTCGGGGCCGGCTGGATCGGGCTGGAGGTGGCCGCTGCGGCCCGGGCCGCCGGGGTCGCGGTGACGGTCATCGAAGCGGCGGAGCTTCCGCTCCTGGGCGTGCTGGGCCCAGAGGTGGCCCAGGTGTTCCTGGACCTGCACCGCGAGCACGACGTCGACTTCCGGCTCAGCGCCCAGGTGGCCGAGATACTGGTCAGCGCGGACGCGGCCACCGGCGTCCGGCTGGCCGACGGGACCGAGATCAGCGCGGACGCGGTGGTGACCGGGATCGGTGTCGCCCCCGCCACCGGCCTGGCCGAGGCCGCGGGCCTGGACGTCGACGGCGGTGTCCGCACCGATGCGTCCCTGCGCACCTCCAACCCGGTCATCTACGCCGCCGGGGACGCCGCGCGCGCCTACCATCCACTGCTCGCACGTACCTGCGCGTCGAGCACTGGTCCAACGCGCGCCACCAGCCGGTCGCGGCGGCCCGCGCGATGCTGGGCCAGGACGTGGCCTACGACCGGCTGCCGTACTTTTTCAGCGACCAGTACGACCTCGGCATGGAGTACTCCGGGTACGTGCCCCCGGGCGGCTACGACCAGGTGGTGTTCCGCGGCGACGTGGGCAAGCGGGAGTTCATCGCGTTCTGGCTGTCTGGCGGGCGGGTGCTGGCCGGCATGAACGTCAACGTCTGGGACGTCAACGACCAGATCCAGGAACTCGTCCGGGGGGGCCGCCCGGTCGACCCCGGCCGGCTGGCCGACCCGGACGTGCCCCTGGCCGAGACGGCCTGAATCCCAGGGCTCAGCGACCCAGGCGGTGTGCGGTGCGCTCCAGGTGCTCGCGCATGATGGTCGACGCGGCGTCCGGATCGCGGCGGCGCACAGCCTCAATGAACTGCTCGTGCTCCCGGGTGCCGAGGTTGCCCATCTCCGGGGCCGCCTCCCGCGCCTGCTGCAGTGACATGAGCAGGGGCCCGCGGAAGGACTCGATCAGCATGACCACGGCCGGGTTGTGTGTCGCCTGCGCCACCCGGATGTGAAACTCCAGTGACAGGTCCATGGAGTAGTCGCCGGCCTTGAGCGCCTCCTCCGACCGTTCGCAGATGCCCTCCAGGTCGGCCAGGTCTTCCTCGGTGGCCCGCGCACAGACGAGAGGGACGATGCCGGCTTCCAGGATCATCCGGACCTCGGTCACGTCGGCCGCGCTGATCACCGAAAGTGTGAGCAGGTCGGCCAGGCCCTCGCCAACCCGGTCGCTGGAGGGTACGGTGACGAACGCACCGCCGCGCGCGCCGACCCGGATCTCGACCAGTCCGCTCGATTCCAGCGTCCGCAGGGCCTCCCGGACGGTGACCCGGCTGACGCCGAAACGCTCGCATAGGTCCCGTTCGGGTGGCAACCGGTCTCCGGGCTTGAGCTGCCCCTGCCGCATCAGGAGCCGGATCTGCTCGACGATTATCTCGGAGATCCGGCCCACGCTGACCCGGCTGAACAGGTTCGCCTCGGCGGGGGAGGACACAGGAACCGGGGAGGGGGGAGCGGCCTCCCTGGCCCGCACGGTTTCGCGCGACCCGGCCATCCGCGTTCCTCCTTCGCGTGGTACTGCGGTCGCCGCGTACGACACGGCTTCACGGACGCAGGTAAAACGCTCACTCTATGTTAGGGATTATGGTTCGGCCAATCAATCCAGGGTTCCGCCGAACACGTCCCGTGTTCTCTCGCACGCCTGGCTGGCAGAAGCCTGAATTTCCCGGCCGGGTGCCGCCGCCGGGGCGGCGCGGTCCGGGAATTGCCGGGTGGCGCGAGCCGGAAGAGGCCGCCGGGTGGCGCGAGCCGGAAGAGGCCGCCGGGTGGCGCGAGCCGGTCGGTTCTCTCGTCCGGACAGACAACCCTGTCTCGCTCTCTTGCGGGCAGACAGCCGTGCCGCGCATAATGGTACGACCTTAGTCCGCGACGGCCGCTCAGCGGCCGCCCCTGGTCCAGGCGGCCGTGTCGTGGCTGCAGGCGGCGTACCGCTGCGCGGCGCTGACCACGGCCTGGTCCGACGGAAGGCCCGGGCAGGCGTTACCCGTGGCAGCGACGGTGACCATGAGCCAGAGCGCGCCGAGCAGGCTGAGCGCCACGATGGAGATCACCATCGCGCGCCGGCCGGTGCTGGCCCCGGTCACCGGCATGGCCGCCGGCGACGCCAGCTTGGCGAAGCCCGCGAACATTGATCTCAGCCCCGGATCACTCCGGTGGAGACTCTGCTCGATCTGGTCCAGGACCTCTTGCTGGCGCTCGGGCAGGCTCATCTGTTTCTCCGGTGCATCTTTGACTCCCGCTGCCCTGCCGCCCGGGCACTTGCCCGGGCAGCTGTCCCTGCTGAGGCCTGCTTTGACGGATCGGCAGCTGTGAACAACTATGACATGCCCCCGCAAGCCAGATCATCCCGCCTGGCCACGTGGCACGCGGGCCATGACCAGCGACAACGGCAACCCACCGCGGTCACCTCCCTGGCCACCGCGGGCTGTAGTAATAGCCTGGGGATACCGGCGGGCACGCGATCAGTCCGGCTGGTGCTGGGGGAGGGCCGGATGCATATCAGCGATGTACTTCGCGTCACGGGCACGCAGGTCGTCACCGTGACTCCGGACACGAGGGTACGGCGTCTGCTGGCGGTGCTCGCCGAACACCGGATCGGTGCTGTCGTCGTCTCTCGCGACGGCACCTCGGTCGACGGGATCGCCAGCGAGCGGGACATCGTCCGGGCGCTGGCCAAGCGGGGCGCCGCGGTGCTGTCTGAGCCAGTCACGGCCATCTTCACAGCCGAGGTGCACACGGTCATGCCACAGACCCCGATCGAGGAGGTCATGCGCATGATGACCAAGCACCGGGTGCGGCACGCGCCGGTCGTGGCTGACGGCGCCCTGCGAGGGATTGTGAGCATCGGCGACGTGGTGAAGAACCGTATCGACGAGCTCGAGACCGAGCGAGTCGCATTGACCGACTACATCACGGGCACACGCTGACCGCGCTGGCTCAGCCTTCGGACCGGCCGCCCGCCACCGCGCCGCGCTTAGGCTGCTGTTATGGCTGATATCCGGGTCGGGACGGCGTCGTGGACGGACAAGACCCTGATCGAGTCGGGCTGGTACCCGCCCGAGGCGAACAACGCCGAAAAGCGCCTCCGCTACTACACCCGCCAGTTCCCGCTGGTGGAAGTGGACTCCTCCTACTACGCGCTGCCCGCGGAGCAGACCGCGGCCGCGTGGGCGCACCGGTCCCCGAAGGGTTTCACCTTCAACATCAAGGCGTTCAGCCTGTTCACCCAGCACCCCACGCGGGTGGCCGCGCTGCCCAAGGACCTGCGGCCGGCGGTGGAGAAGGCGGCCGGCGGCAAGCCCAACGTCTACCTCAAGGACGTCGACCCCGCGGTCACCAACGAGGCCTGGGAGCGTTTCCTGACCGCGCTGGAGCCGCTGCGGCAGACCGGGCGGCTCGGCGCGATCCTGTTCCAGTTCCCGCAGTGGTTCGTGATCGGGCGCGCCCGCAAGGAGTACATCCTCCTCGTCGCCGAGCGGGTCGCGCCGCGCCAGGTCTGCATCGAGTTCCGCAACAAGACCTGGATGAGCGAGGACAACCGCGAGGAGACGCTGAAATTCCTCACCGATCACCGGCTGCCCTACGTCTGCGTGGACGAGCCGCAGGGCTACCCCAGCTCCGTCCCGCCCGTGCTGGCCGCCACCGCGCCGCTGGCCGTCGTCCGCATGCACGGGCATTCGGACAAGTGGGACAGCAACAACATCCAGGAGAAGTTCCGCTACCGGTACCCGGAGAAGGAACTGCGGGAATGGGCGCCCCGGGTGCGCGCAGCTCGCCGAGCGACGCGGACACTACGCACGTCCTGTTCAACAACTGCTACGCCGACGACGCCCAGGTCAACGCGCGCCAGCTGGCCGACCTGCTCGCCACCTGACACCCGTAGCCGCCGAGAGCCGCCGTTGGTCCCGAACGGACTTCGGCTTCGGGGTGCTCGATGATGTCGGAGGCATGCCCGGACCGCTAGATCCCGGGCGCGGGCATGCCGTCCAGGCACTGCTCGGGGGACTCCATCGCCGCGGTGTCGAAGCCGGCCGACAGCGCCGACAGCGCCGCGTCGAGGTAGACGGTCAGGTCGCCGTCGGCCCGCGCGCTCCACCGCTCATAGGCGGCCCGGCAGGCGGCCAGCGTCGACCGGCCTACGGTCAGCGGGTAGAGCGACCAAGGCGGATGCCCGGTGCGGCTGGCGACGAACTGGCTGACCACGCGTTCCCAGGCGTCGTAGCGGACGGCGGCGCTGGACTGCAGGGAGGGCGCCGACGCGATCAGGTTCATCCGGGCGCGCAGTTCGGGGACGTCTTCGGCCCGGTAGTGGTTCGCGGCCACGACCGCCTGCCGGATCGCGTCCATCATCGGGACCGAGTCCGGCACCTGGGCCAGGGCCTCCCTGATGACGGTGATCTCGGAGTCGAATTCCCCCCACAGCACGCTGGCCTTGGAGTCGAAGTACCGGAAGAACGTGCGCCTGCTCACCCCGGCCTCGGCGGCGATCTGCTCGATCGGGGTCTCGTCGAAGCCCTGCTCGGTGAACAGCCGGAGCGCGATCAGTTCCAGCGTCCGCCGGCTGGTGCCCGGAGGCCTGCCCCGGCGCGCTGCGGGCCCGGCCGGCGCTGCGGGCCCTGGGTACGCTGCGGGCCCTGGGGCGCTGCGGGCTGAAGATCGTCCATGAATTCTCTTTGATGGTAGTCCGGGCTCTTGATCGCGGCACCGTGTGACGTTAACGTAAAAAATATTCGTCACGCGGTGTCGAAATCTGTGCGGCCCGTCTCCGCACGTAGAGGAGCTGGTATGAGCGAGCAGTCCCCGACCGCCGATCCCCGTACCGATAGCCCGGGGCCCGCCGCTCCCGATGCCGAGACCGACACCGGGGAACTGCTGATCGAGGAAATCTCGATCGACGGCATGTGCGGTGTGTACTGACGCCAGCGGCTGCCCCCAGGGGCAGCCGAGGTGAGCGGGGCACCCCTGCCCCTGGTTGAGCAGTTCCAGTTTGGCCTGGCCGCCCCGATCTGCCTGACCTGGGAACTCACCTACGCCTGTAACTTGGCCTGCCGCATTGCCTGTCCAGTTCCGGGCGGCGTGATCCGCGCGAGCTGTCGACCGCCGAGTGCAAGGCGGTGATCAGCGAGCTCGAACGCATGCAGGTGTTCTACGTCAACATCGGCGGCGGCGAGCCGACCGTCCGGCCCGATTTCTGGGAGCTCGTCGACTACGCCACCGAGCATCACGTCGGCGTCAAGTTCTCGACCAACGGCGTCAAGATCACCCCGGAGGTGGCCCGGCGGCTCGCGGCCAGCGACTACGTCGACGTGCAGATCTCCCTCGACGGCGCGACCGCGGAGGTCAACGACGCGGTCCGCGGGGCGGGCTCATTCGCTACGGCGCTGGCCGCGATGCGCAACCTCGCCGCCGCGGGTTTCGCCGGGTTCAAGATCTCGGTCGTCGTCACGCGGCACAACGCCGGCCAGCTCGACGCCTTCAAGGCGCTCGCCGACCGGTTCGGCGCCCAGCTGCGGCTGACCCGGCTGCGCCCGTCCGGGCGCGGCGCGGACGTCTGGGACGAGCTGCATCCCACCGCGCAGCAGCAACGTGACCTGTACGACTGGCTCGTCGCGCGCGGCGAGCAGGTCCTGACCGGGGACTCCTTCTTCCACCTGGCCGCGTTCGGCGAGTCGCTGCCCGGCCTCAATCTGTGCGGCGCCGGGCGGGTGGTGTGCCTGATCGACCCCGTCGGCGACGTGTACGCCTGCCCGTTCGCCATCCACGACAACTTCCTGGCCGGCAACGTCCGCGGCCCCGGCGGGTTCGCCACGGTGTGGCAGCAGGCGCCGCTGTTCGCTGAGCTGCGCCAGCCCCAGGGCGGCGGCGCGTGCACGTCCTGCTCGGCGTATGACGCCTGCCGCGGCGGCTGCATGGCGGCTAAGTTCTTCACCGGCCTGCCGCTCGACGGCCCCGACCCCGAGTGCGTGAAGGGCCACGGCGAGCGGGCCCTGCTGGCGCACGCCGGCGCGCCCGCGCCGCGCCCGTCCGGCGACCACTCGCACCGGACCGAGCGCGCCCCGCGTCCCGCAGCGCCCGGCGGCCTGCCGCGTCCAGCCGCCCGGCGCCGGTGCCCGTGTCCATCGGCCTGCGCCCACCGCCATCCGCGCTTCGCGCCGGTGCGGCCGCCGGATCGCGCGTGTGACGAGAACCCGCTGGCCGGCTTCATGCCGGGCGCTCCATTAAGCGCTCCTCCGCCCGCCTAGCCAGGCGGCCCAGCGCGCCCTGCCTTACCGCGGGCCGGGCCGCGGGATCTGGTGCCTGGCCCGTGGCCGGCCCCGACTAGGAGCCATGCCCGTAGCCGTCGTCGCCACCATCGGCCGCTGCCCCGGCACCGGGCGGTGACCGCCGCGATGCTGGCCGCCGTCGAGCAGGTGCACGGCGAGGACGGCTGCGAGCCGTCGCGCTGCATCGCGACGACGACCGGCTCGTCATGATCGAGCGGTGGGCCGGCCCTGCGGCGCTGCAGACGCACAGCACGGCTCCGCCCGCGCTGCAGAAGCTCAGCGCGGACCTGGACGGCAAGCTCGCGGCGCCGCTCGATGTGGTGGTCCTGGAGCCGGTGCCGGGCGGCGATCCGGTCAAGGGCCAGCTTTGACCGACCTGGCCGCGCTTTCCTCTCCCGAAGCGGCGCACCTCGCCGACGAGGGCGCGCTGCTCGCGGTGCCCGTGGCGTCCACCGAGCAGCACGGCGCGCACCTGCCGCTGTCCACCGACACCGACCTCGCGGTGGCCCTGTGCGCGCGGCTGGCCGAGTCCCGGCCCGGCGTCGTCGTCGCGCCGCCCCTGGCCTACGGGTCGAGCGGGGAGCACGAGGGCTTCGCCGGGACGATCTCCATCGGCCAGGAGGCGGTCGAGCTGGTGCTCGTCGAGCTGTGCCGTTCGGCCACGCTGACCTTCCCGCGGGTCCTGCTGGTCTCCACCCACGGGGGCAATACCGAGGCGGTGCGGCGCGCCGAGGAACGGCTGCGCGGTGAGTCCCGCGACGTCTACGCCTGGCTGCCGCGCTGGCAGGGTGACGCCCACGCCGGGCGCACCGAGACGTCACTGCAGCTGGCCCTGGCCCCGCAGTCGGTGCGGATCAACCGCGCCCGGGCGGGCAATACGATGCCGATCGCCGACCTGATGCCCGCGCTGCGCGCGTCATCCGTCAAGGCCGTCAGCCCTAACGGCGTGCTCGGCGACCCGGCCGGGGCGTCCGCCGCCGAGGGGGCGGCCGTGTTCGCCGCCCTGCTGGCGGACCTGCTCGCGTGCGTAGGGAAGTGGTCCGGTGACCAAACCCTTGCCGGGCGCAGGCCCCGTCCTTCAGGGCGGCGTGAGCCCGGTGCGGCACCGCACGGCTGAACAGTGCCATGGGAGAATTTGAGCATGAGGATGCGGGTGGTGAAGCGGGCGTACAGGTACCGCTCCTCACCCGACCCACAGCAGACCGGCCTGCTGAACTGGATGTGCGCCGCGTGCGGTGTGCGCCACGACCGGACGTGAACGCGGCGAAGGTCTACGTGCGGAGGGCTCTCCGTGCAAGCCTGCGGAGATGGTGTCAGACCGCCCCGCATATAGCGAGGGAAGGCGGCCGGCAGTGAAACAGGAACCTTGGCCCGCGAGGGCGGAGAATCCCCGTCCTTCAGCGCCGGGAGAAGTCAAGGGCCTGTCTCGGGGCCGTCGCCGCCCACGGGGGCGCAGGCCGAGCCGGTGACGGAGCCGCCGCCGGGGCCCGGCGGCGGCTCGCCGCGCGTCGCCCTCGTGGCCGGCGCGGCCCGGGGGATCGGGGCCGCCACGGTCGCCGCGCTGGCGGCGGCCGGATGGCGGGTCATGGCCGTCGATTGGTGCGCCGACGACCCGGCCCTGCCGTACCCGCTCGGCCGTCGCGCCGAGCTGGAGAAGGTGGCCGCGAACGCGGGCCCGGACGTGGCCGTCGCCGAGGCCGACACCCGTGACGTGGCTACCCTCGCGGCGGTGGTCGCGGAGACCGAACGGCGCTGGGGAGGGCTCGACGCCGCCTTCGCGGTCGCCGGGGTGATCGCCGGCGGCGTTCCGGCCTGGGAGGTGCCCACCAACCAGGAGCAGGCCGTGCTTGACATCGACCTCGGCGGGGTGCTGAACCTCGCGCGGGTGGCCGTGCCCGCGCTGCTGCGCCGCCCCGAGCCGCGGAACGGCCGCTTCCTCGCCGTCGCCTCCGCCGCCGCGACCCGCGGGCTGCCCATGCTGGCCGCCTACTGCGCCGCCAAGGCCGGGGTGGCCGCCTTCATCCGCGCCCTCGCCATGGAGCTGCGGGGCACCGGGATCACGGCGAACGCGGTCAGCCCCGGCTCGACCGCGACGCCCATCCTGGACGAGAGCGCGCGGCTGTACGGGCTGCCGTCGGCCGGATCGTTCGCCCCGCAGCAGCCGCTCGCGCGGCTGCTCGATCCAGCCGAGATCGCCGCCGTGCTGGTGTTCCTCGCCGGGGACGGGGCCAGCGCCATGACCGGCGCGATCGTCCCCGTCGACGGCGGCCTGGCCCTGTGAGACAGGGCCGTGTCCCTCGCGCCTCCCAGGCCCCACCCTGGACGCCTCACAGTCGCTTCTCCCACCGGTGTCGGCGCCGTGCGGGGGTGGTCGATGTGACCGGCTCCCATGACCCGGTTGAGGAATACCTGGGCCAGCTCTACGCCAGCCTGCGGACCACGCCGCGGGAGGCCCGCCGGATCATCGCCGGGGCCGAGGATTACCTGCGCGAGTCGGTGGAGGCGGGTCTCGCCGCCGGGCTGACGGAGCGGGAGGCGGAGGAAGCGTGCCATTTCCAGCGTGGTGGCGGTCGGCTTCGTCCTCGCCGGCCCTGGGGCGTAACCCTTCTCCGCCGCGCCTACGGCTGACCCGTCTGAGCCGCATCCGAACCTTCGGACACCGCAACCAACCGGCGCGCCTGCCGCCCCTACGCCGGCGGCGGCCCGTCCGTCCTCGCGCCTGCCTCCGGCCCCG
The DNA here is from genome assembly GCA_963809975.1 of uncultured Actinomycetes bacterium. Lineage (GTDB taxonomy): Bacteria > Actinomycetota > Actinomycetes > Streptosporangiales > Streptosporangiaceae > Bog-532. The sequence continues at coordinate 11,257 of CAWELT010000005.1, read as the reverse complement.
CCCCTGCCGGCTGCCGCCCCCCGGCCGTGGCTGGCTCGCGCCCTTCCCGGCGCCGCGCCCTTCCCGGCTGCCGCCCTTCCCGGCTGCCGCCCTTTCCCGGCTGCCGCCCTTCCCGGCTGCCGCCCTTCCCGGCCTGGACCTCCTTTTCGAGCGGAACCTGAACTTGACATCAGATCGGAAATAATCTACAAGTGAAGTTGTAGGTTTCTTGTAAACAGAAAAGTTCTCTGCGAGCATTAGGAGGTGGGCGATCATGGTGCTGACGTCGATTGACCCGTTCGTCCAGGAGATTGAGCGGCAGTTCGACCGGCTGACCCAGCGGCCGTTCGGTCAGGGCGCCGGGGCCGGGATGCCGATGGACGGCATCCGGCGCGCGGGTGAGGTCGTGCTCCGGTTCGACCTGCCGGGCATCGACCCGGATTCCATCGAGGTCACGGTGGACCGCGGCGTGCTCTCGGTGAGCGCGACCCGCGATGAGAAGTACGGCGAGGACGAGCACTGCTCATCCGCGAACGGACCATGGGTACCTTCACCCGCCGGGTGTACCTGTCGGACCACCTGGACACTGGCGCGATCGAGGCCGCGTACAACAACGGCGTCCTGGCGGTGCGCATCCCCGTGGCGGAGAAGGCCAAGCCCCGCAAGATCGAGATCCAGCGGGCGAACGGCACGGCCCACGCGGACCGGGATGAGGCCGCGCTCGGCAGCTGATCCGGCTGAGCAGATCCGGGCTGATGGAGAGAGGCCTGGCCGGTGAGCGACCGTTCACCGGCCAGGCTTTATCGTCTGCTTTGGGGAAGGGAGTGACCGGGATGCGGCTGCCCATGCTGGATGACGAGTTCGCGCCCTTCTACACGGTGGGCCAGGTTGCGGCGATGCTGGCGGTTCAGCACGCGTTCCTGCGCCGCATCGACGACCAGCAGGTGGTGACCCCGCAACGTTCATCGGGCGGCCAGCGCCGGTACAGCCGCCACGACATCGGCCGCGTCCAGCAGGTCGTAGTGATGATGGGGGAGGGGATGACGCTGCCCTCGATCCGCCGCATCATCGAACTGGAGCGGCAGCTCGCGGAGGTCACCCGGGAACGGGACGAACTTGCCCGGCGGCTGGCCGCGTTGCGCCACGCTGCCCGCTCCTGACAAAAGGGGTGCTGCCTACGCCGCCGACCGACGGGCCTGCTGGGCCCTGTGGCGACGACAACCTCGGGCGGCGCCTGCGAGCTCGGCCCGCCCTGTCCGTAGATGGCGACGCTCGCGCGGAACTCTTTTGACGCCTGCTTTGCCCTCGACGAGGCGAAAAAGCGCTGGAAAGCCGAGGTCTAGAACTTCGCCGCGCGGAACGCACCGGTAGCCGGGTAGATAAACGCCGCGGTCCTACAACGGCCGCACCGCGAAACACCCCCGATACATACGGGAAATATGTAACACGATGTCTTATTTACAGATTGCTGATCACCGTACACAATTGCGCTGAGTGCCTCTGTGATGGTGGGTGGTTACCTTGGGTGATGGTAACGGTAGATCGGCAACATGGCTCCTGGCGCGCTGGCCTGCCCAGCCGCCTGGCAGGCTGGCCGTCCGGTTACCGGCGTTTCCCCCCGGGCACCACTCTCTGAATTCTCTTGCCTGGCGCCGGATTGACGGCGCCGCCAACTTCTGCGCGCTGCGCACCAGCAGGAAGCGAGCGATTCATGGTCTGCTATCTACCCGGAACCGGCACGCTCGCCGTCGTCGGCTTTGCCGTCTATCTCAGCTGGCATCGGGCGATCATGCATTTTCTCGGCCTGGCCGGGACCGCGACGAAAATCGCGCTGCTCCTCGGCGCGGCGGCAGCCGCCGCAGTCGCCCTGATCTGGACCGTGCGGATGATCCGGCGCCGCCGGGCTGGGGCTGGCGCCTCATGACCTGCCGGTTCCGCTGCCAGCAGGCCCTGCAGGCCCGCCCGAACCTGCTCGTCAACCGCGTCGACCGGCGCGCTTCGCCCGCGCCCGCCCGCCCCGTTACCTGGCCCTGCCACCCGGCCGCCCCGTTGCTCGGAGTACTCCGGCCGTCGGCCCGCCCGGGGCTCCCCTCCAGTCGGTCCGCTCCACCGGCCGCCGTCCCGTCTGCGGCGTCGCATCCTGCCCCGGCTCCCCGCCCGGCCCCGGCCCCGGCTCCCCGCCCGGCCCCGGCCCCGGCTCCCCGCCCGGCCCCGGCCCCGGCTCCCCGCCCGGCCGTGCCCACTGGTGAACGCTGGCCTTTCGCTCCCCGCCATACGGTGCGTGAACCAGCACCGCCGCCGGCCATACCGGTCGAAACCGTCGCCTTCGACGGCTACGTGCTTACCCCCGACGGCGTAGACGGCCTGCTGGCCCCGCCATCGAGCACTAACCGGCGCCGGTTCTCCACCGCATCAGGTGGCGCCGGACGAACCAGTCCCCTTCACCGGTTGACTTCTCCCCGCCCTGAAGGGTCAGCAGGCCCTGCTGTGGAGTTGGATAGAAGCGGTACCTGTACGCCCGCTTCACCACCTGCCTGCTCATCCTGAAATTCTCCCATGGCACTGTTCGGCCGTGCGGCCCCGCACCGGGCTCACCCCGCCTGAAGGACGGGGCCTGCGCCCGGTAAGGGTTTGGTCATTGGGCCGCCACTGATCTCATCGAGCCGGTTGAGCAGTTCCCTGAGCGACAGGGCCGCCACGACGTGGCCGTCCCGGTCGTCGCCCTTCTCTGCGATGAAGCGCGTGGCCCCGTCCTGGTTTATGGACCATTCGGGATGCTCGCTGGATGAAGCGCTGCTGCCTAACCACTTGATCAATCGGCAATGACACGACTGACGATCCTTGCCCGACCCGTAAGACCGTTGGGACCGTGCCCGGGTCACGGCTCAGTTACCGGACACGGCCAATCCCAGGGTAGCAAAGAGCATATAATAGCTCCCATAGCTCTGTGAGCTACTTGACGTATCACCAGCTCAGGGAGCATCTATGTTGATCTTGTGCCTGCGCGTCCGGTTGACCCCATGGCCCAGAAACACGCGTACATGCAGGTTGCCGATGACGTCGAGCGCCGGATAAGCGACGGGGAGATCACCGTGAAGCTCCCGGGTGAACGTGAGCTGGCCGAGCAGTACGGCGTTGCGTATACGACCGTCCGCCGTGCCATGGAGATATTGAGAGACCGTGATGTGATCATTACCCGGCAAGGGCGCGGAACGTTCGTCAATCCCGAGTAGATGAATTCTGAAAACACGATAGCGTGGGCGTGGATCGAACTGGTATGGCGAAAAACAACCTGGACTGGGTCCGACGCGGGTGGTGGTGGCCAAGGTCAGCCGGGAGCGGGTCCGCTCGCCCAGGTGCTCATCGGCCGCCAGGACGCAGACGCTCATCATCACCGGCCTAGGTGCCGAGCACGGCTTTTTTCTACGCGCCGGAAACCGGTGCCCTGCGCCGAGCGTTTCCCGATGCCAGTCGCTTAGCGGCTTGGGTGATAGGCCAGCTTTCGCCCTCCCACAGCGAGGTGTGCCATGCTCTTCACTGAGGGAGACGAGTGTAATTAGACGTCGCCTGCTAGGTTTTCCTTCCGTGGAATTCTGGGATGGCGCTTGGCCCCACCCCGCCCCGGGCTCTCCACCTGTGCAATCCTGCGCCCCCGTGGTATGAAGGTGGCCATGGCGGCAGTGGTGCAAAACGCAATCGGGGCCGGAGCCACCAGCGCTGACGGCTCCTGCGGCCCGGTATCCCGCGCGCCCGCCGGCCGGTAGCCCGGGATGCCGCCTAACTACGTGGTGGTCGGGGCCGGAATCCTTGGAGTATGCGTGGCGGCCGGCCTGGCCGAGGCGGGCGCCGACGTGACGCTGCTGGAGCAGGCCCAGCCCGGCCACGCCGCCACCCGATCGAGTTTTGCCTGGCTGAACTCCAACAACAAGACTCCCCGTGGGTACCACGACCTCAACTACGCGGGGATGCGGGCGTGGGCGGAGCTTGCCCGGTCCGCCGGGCTCCGGCGTCTTCCGCCCGCCAGCTTCCGCCCGCCGGCGACTCCCCGCCCGCTAAGGCCCCTCTCTCCGCCATGTCCCCCCGTCCGCCGATGGCTCCTCCCACGCCGACGGCTCCGGTCATCCGGCCTGGTACCGGCCGAACGGCAATCTCGAATGGGCGGACAGCGCCGAGGGGAACGCCGAACTTACCGCGCGCGTCCGCCGCCTCACCGAATGGGGATATCCGGCCACCCTGGTCGATGCGGCCGCGGCCGCCGAACTGGAACCATCCCTGCGGCTGCCCCCGTCGGTCACCAGGGTCGCGTGGTTCCCCGAAGAGGGCTATCCCCTGACCGGGCCCCTGGTCGCGCACATGGCCGGGCTGGCCGCCGCGCGGGGAGCCACGGTCCTGACCGGCGCGGCGGCGCGCGTGGTGGGCATCGACGCTGACGGCGGCTCGGCGCACGCGGTGCGGGCGGCCACCGGCCAGGTCATCCCGGCCGACGTGGTGGTGTGCTGCGCGGGACGCTGGACGCCCCAGGTGGCGGCGCTGGCCGGATCGGCCTGCCCGGTGCCGCTGGTCCCGTGGTCGTCACCGGGCGCGGAAGCCCCCGGGCTCGTCGTGCAGGCCGGTCCCGTCTCCGGCCTGGCGCGCATGGTGCACGCACCGGAGGTCTACTTGCGGCCCCATCCCGGTGGGCTCGTGCACCTGGAGGCGCCGGACGTGGCCGTGGACCTGCACACGCCGGACACGAAACTGCGGGCGTGTGCGGAGGAACTGCTGCGCCGCGCCCGCCTGGTCATCCGCGGGCTGGACGACGCCGAGGTCGCCGGGTACCGCGTGTGCGTGCGCCCGATGCCGGCCGACGGCCAGTCCATCGTCGGCTGGCTCCCCGGCGCCAACGGCGTGTACGTCGCGGTGACCCACAGCGGCGTCACCCTCGGCGCGCACCTGGCCCGCCTGATCACGGCCGAGGTGACCAGCGGCGCTCCCACCGCCCAGCTCGCACCGTACCGGCCCGCCCGCTTCGCCCCCTCCGGCAGCCGCGCTGACACGGATCGCTGCCGGTGGCTCAGGCCCCCGGGTCTCAGGCCTCCAGGGCGGCCCGGACCAGGTCGAGGAGTTCGTCGTCGGTGATGTCCGCCGCGTCGCTGGGCCGCAGCTGGATGGTCCCCTTGCTGGTCTTCAGCGTGGGATGGCGGGACGTGAAGTCCGTCTCGCGGCCCTGTTGCCAGCCGTAGACCGAGACGCCGTGCTTCCACGCGCCGACGTAGAGACGGCCGCGGCCGACCTTGTAGGCCGGGATCTGATACGACAGCACGACGCTGGCGTCCGGGTACGCGGTGAGGATCAGCCCGTGCAGCCGGTCGAACAGGGGCCGGTTCTCCGGAGCCATCCGGTCGATGTACGTCCGCACCGCCTCATCCATCGTCCCATTGTGGCCTTTTTCGGCAGGCCCGGAATGGTGAGCAGTTCGTGGCATGGCCGCCTCCTGTCGCCGCTGTCCATCCTGTGCCGGTACTGACGGCCGGGCCGGGCGGAAATCATCGCCCCGCCCCCCGTTCGCTCCGGCCGCTGCGGGCTGGTCGATCAGCACGAGCGTGGCTGGACCGCCATTGCCGGGCAATTCGCTGCGAGCTCGCAGCGACAGCGCCCGGACCTCGGGGCCCGTCCTTAGGCCCGGCTGGGGAATCCGGGGCCGGGACCGGCCGGTTTAAGTGGTGGAAACGAAGAAGGCGCAGGGAAGGCGGGCCGCGGATGAGAGCGCATCGGGATGACAGAACGTAAGCCCCCGGCGATGAGCTACACCTCATGGATTGATCAGCAGATCATGGAGGCGGAAAAACGAGGCGCGTTCGATTATCTGCCCGGGACCGGTAAGCCGCTCCCGGACCGGAGCGAAGCGGATTCCGGCCAGGCCTGGTTGCGGGACTACCTGCGCCGGGAGGGCGTGCCGACCGAGGGGCTCTGCCCACCCCGCTGAGACTGCGCAAGGAAACCGAACGGCTGGCCGCACAGGTCCATAACCTGCGCTCCGAGCAGGCCGTATGCGACGCCGTCCAGGATCTCAACCGGCGGATCATGAATTCGCGCCAGGCCCCGACGGGGCCGCCGATATTCGTGCCCTTGGTCAACGAAGAGGAAATGGCCGCCATGTGGAGAGCCGCGCACGCGGTAAAGGCGCCGCTTCAGCCCCGGTTCAGCCCCGGCCGCCGCTGGTCCCGGGAACGGGAGGCACGGCACCTCCACGGCTGGGATGGTGGCGTCGCCTCCCCCTCGGCCGCCTCGGGCGGCTGGGCGGGGCCGTGAGATAACTGGTGGGCAAGGACCTATCCAGAGCGGGGGTGCCATGTTCCACGTGGATTCCGAGGTCGGCCGCCTGCGGCAGGTGGTATTGCACCGCCCCGATCTGGAACTTAAGCGCCTGACCCCCGACAACGCCGCCGACCTGCTCTTCGATGACGTGCTCTGGGTCAGCAGGGCCCAGGCTGAGCACGACGCGTTCGCCGATGTCCTGCGCTCGCGGGGCGTGCTGGTCCACTACTACAGCGATCTGCTGGCCCAGACGCTGGAGATCCCGGAAGCGCGCGCGTACATCCTGGACCAGGTGTTCGACCCGCGCTGGCATGGCCCGCTTGCGGCCACCACCTTGCGCGCCGCGATGGACGGCCTCGACTCCCCGCGTCTGGCCCGGTTTCTGGCCGGCGGGATCACCAAACGCGAGATCGCCGAATACGGCCCGGAGCCCAAGAGCATCGCCTTCCATTCCCTCGATCCCGACGGTTTCGTGCTGGCGCCGCTGCCGAACTTGCTGTATCAGCGCGACACGTCGTGCTGGATCTACGGTGGCGTATCCATCAACGCGATGCGCCTGGCGAGCCGGATTCCGGAGACCGTCAACGACGAGGCGATCTACCGCGGCACCGATGTTCGGCGGGAAGACTTCGATGTCTGGTATCACGGCGCCGACGCCGCACCGGCCACCATCGAGGGCGGCGACATCCTGGTCATCGGCAACGGAGCGGTGCTCGTCGGGATGAGCGAGCGGAGTACGCCACAGGCTGTCGAGGTGCTCGCCCACCGGCTGTTCGCCGCCGGGGCGGCCCGCTGCCTGGTCGCCATCGACATGCCGAAGACACGCGCGTTCATGCACCTGGACACACTGTTCACGATGGCCGACTACGGGGTGTTCACCAAATACGCGGGGATGGACATGCTGCCCTCGTACACGGTCGAGCCGGGCGCGACGGCCACTGAGCTTAAGGTCACCGATCACCCGCCGGGGGATATGCACCGCGCCATAGCCGCCGCGCTCGATCTGCCGTTGATCAGGGTGCTGACCGCTGTCCAGGACGTTCATTCCGCGCTGCGGGAGCAGTGGGATGATGGCTGCAACGTACTGGCCGTCGAGCCAGGAGTAGTTGTGGCTTACGAACGGAAGATCACCACCAACCTCTGTCTGCAGGACAATGGCATCGAGGTGATCGCGGTGCCGGGCGGGGAACTCGGCCGGGGCCGGGGCGGCCCGCGCTGTATGAGCTGCCCGATCGAGCGCGACGCCTGAGCCGGGACCACCCGGCGCCCCAGACGGGGGGCTCCTGCCCGACGTGGCGAAGAATTCCCACCACCGGCTCTGTACGGTCAGCCGCTTTCGTCATGTCAGCGCCGGGAACGATCGCGGGTCGCGGCGGAGCGGGTGGTCGGCCGGGAATCTCGACGAGAACGATCCCGGACACCGTCCGGATCCTCGATCCACATCTCGGTCAAGCCCCAGGGCTCGGCACGGGCTCGCGGAGAATACGCACGCCGGCCTGTGTCAGCCGTTCGTGCTCGGCATGAACGTCTCGCACCTGGAGCCAGATCATCACCGCCCCCCCGGCGGGGCCCGCAGCCCGCCCGGACACTTCCAGCAATCCCGGGCCGAGAAAGAACACCACTGCCGGGTCGTCCGGAGAGCCGAACTCCCGGGAGATCGCCAGACCGAGCACGTCCCGGTAGAAACGGCGGCTCCGGCCCAGGCCGCTGGCCGCAGCAGAATCCGGCTGCTCAGTACCTCCACATCACTATCCTGGCAGCCCCCCAGTGGAGCGTGGTCCCCGGCAGCTCCTCCCGGAGCGCGAAAGCCCAGGTGAACGCCAGCACCATTCCGTGCCCGTCCTGCGGCACCCGGCACGACCGGGACATCAACGCCGCTAAGAACACCCGGGCGGCAGGTCTTGCCGTTTCTGCCTGTGGAGCTGCCGCTGGACCGCAAGGGGCCCCCGTGAAGCAGGAACCCTCGGGCGTGAGCCCGGGAATTCCGTCGTTCACGGCGGGAGTAGTCAAACTCTCCCGGCCCGACTCGATTACCAGCTCATCCGGCGAAAACGGTAGCGGCGGCCTGGACAATGGCGCTGGTGATCGAGGTCGACCCTGGCCGTTTCGAGGAGATGGTCGTAGCGGCGCTGGACGGGCTGCCCGAGGAACTGGGCGAGCTCATGCCGCAACGTCGCGGTGACGGTCGAGCACGGCGCCAGGACCGCCCGGCCTGCTCGGCGGCACCAAGAGGGCATCCCGCTCACCAGCCGCACGCTCACAGTACGCCGGGGTGCTGCCCGACCGCATCACCATCTACCGCCAGGCGATCTGCGTGATCTGCCGCACCGAGCAGGAGGTCGCCGACCAGGTCCGCCGGACCGTCATCCACGAGATCGCCCACCATTTCGGCATCGACGACGACCGGCTCAGCGCACTCGGCTGGTAGGAATCCCCCGGCGTGCACCGTTCCGGGGCTTTCGAAGGTCATGGCGCGCTGCAGGGCCCGCCGCGCGGAGCTCGTCAGGCATCTCGACGGGCCCGCCCAGTGCGGCGGCGTTGATGCCTGCCTGCGCGGCCTCCTCCCGCTTGTCTCCCGGTCAGCAGGCGTGCGGTTGAGTTTCGCGGTTCACAGGCCCGGCGTCGGGGATGGTTCCGCGCGCATCCACCGCTCGGGCCGCGTGGCTGAGCCGCGCACCTGCCCGGCCGTGACCGCGACGACCCGGAAGCCCTCATGGCGCCCGGCTTTGCGCCAGGCCGGCGAGCGGGGTGCCTGGAAAGAAGTTCGCCATCGCGCCTGAAGTCCCGCAGCGCCTGCTGCTGCACCATCCTGGCTGCCCGCCCGCAGCCACCGGTGGTGTGCCCGGGCCTGGGTACGCTGCCTGCATTGCTCCAGGTATCCCTGGGCGCGCCCTGCGGCCGGGGTGCCACCAGGACTGCTGCTCGACGAGCGGCGGCTCCGCACATACCGGGCATCCGCGCAGTGGCCCCGGAGCGCTGCGTGCCGGGTGGCCGTCGGGGCCAGCCGGCAACGCGGTATTCGAACATTCTACCGAGTACCAGTGACATTCTGGAGGAGGTGAGGCGGCGTTTCCTCCCGGGCCCGAGGGCCGGGGTTTCCACGCCGCAACCTTGATGACCGAGTATCGCAATGTGCTGGGTGGCCGAGCTCGAACCGGGCAGCTCCGACCCGGTCACCGGTTTCTGCCCGGGACAGCTCTGCGCTACCGGGCCGGAAAATATGGGCAGTCACACCATTTGCGCCGTGGTCACCGCCGAGTTTCTTGCCCACCAGCGCCAGATCGGCAACGACCTGACGATATCCATGCCCCGAGTTCCGGTTCCCCGGGGCTCGTGCCGGGGAGACCGCTGGTGCGTCTCGCCGGCGAGGAACTGGCTGCGCGCATCACGACGGCGCCGCCGCGCATGTGGTGCTGGCCTCCACTCATGAGCGGGCGCTGGAGATCGTGCCTCTCGCGGTGCTACGGGAGTACGCCGTCGACGTCCCCGCTGATCCGGGCGCCCTGGCGACCTTGAGCGCCGCGTGCTCCCACCAGCCCCGGGCCGGGAACGCCGATCAGGCGGCAGGTGAGGCAAGCGGCAGGCGCCCCGGTCTGGCTTGAGGGCGTTGCGGAAAGCTCTCACCGCGCGAGTCTCCATGGTGCCCTGCTGAGCTGCTCCCCACCCGATTCTCCACCAGCGCGGGCTCGCCCAGCCCCTCGCTGCGGTCACCCCCAGCTGCGGGCCAGATCCGGCCACCCAGGACACTGGCTGGTAAGCCGGTCCGGCGAAGGGAGCCATGTTTATGGGTAGCGAAGGGCGCTCGTCCGTGCGGTTGCGGGACGAACCACTTTGTCGCGCGAGGAAGCGGCGGATGTCGCCCGGGGCCATGCTGAAGTCGCCAGCACCAGCTGAGCGAAGGTGAAGCCAGGCGCCTCCACGATCTTCATACTTCCCGACCCGCTGGCGGAGCGGTCCGGGGCGCCGCAGCACCACGAAGGGGCGCGCCGGGCCGCGGTCGACGACTTCATCAGGCAGGTGAGCGAGCGCACCGGGCTGACCGCGGATGAGACCCCGCACCGGAACCGGGGCCGTCCTGGCCGCGCTGCGTGAAGCGCTGGGCGAGGATGACTACGGTCATATCGTCGGTCAGCTTTCCCACGGGTACACCGCATCGTGGAAACCGCCGGCTGATGAGCCATGCAGCAGCCTCGTCCCACTGGCCGCTGGCGCCGGAATTGTGTAGAGATCTATAGCGGCATGATAGGCAGATGAGCGTGGGACCTGCGGATCGAGCTGTTCGTCGACGACCTGGCCCGGTTCGCCGACTTCTACACGCGCGTGCTCGGCTACGCCACCGTGGCCAGTGACCGCCGCGACAGCGATGCGCCCTACCTGTCGGTGCGCCGCCATGACGGAGTGCGCTTCGGTGCCGTCCTCGCCGGTCAGCCCGTCGACCCGGCGGCCCGCGCCTTCCCGGCCGGCGCCGAGATCGTGCTGGAAGTGGACGACACTCACGGCGCAACGGGACCGGGCGGTCGCCGCGCGGGATGGCCGCTGGCGGATGATCTGCCGGCCCGGCCGTGCGGGGCCTGACCGACTTCCGCGTGCACGACCCGGATGGCTACTACCTCCGCCTGACGGACCGGCCTGGGAGATAGCCCTGGTCGACCGTGGTGTCCGCCTGAAGCCGCCGCCCGATACGGGGGGTAGCGTGGCCATTGGCGAAAGCGCGCCCGGCAGACCACGAGGCCCCCGAATGACGTCAAGGCCCGGCTGGGCGCTGCGCTGCTCGAATCCATCGGGACCCGGGACGTCGTTGCGGCCCTTCGCGCTCCGATCGGCGCTGAGCGCGATCGGCAACGCCGGAGCCGTCCCGGCCGGTAGCACGCAGGTGCCGTACGCCACCAGCCCGTACGTCGCGGGAGCGGTGGTGGGTGCGCGGGCGCCGCCGAGGTGCCGCGCCGTCGCCTCGCCCCCGCGGACATCAGCGAGATTGTGC
>CAWELT010000004.1:0-10499 GCA_963809975.1 uncultured Actinomycetes bacterium | reverse complement strand
GTCCGCGATGAGGGACCGGGCATGGCTTACGAGCGTGTGAGATGCCCGGTTCCTCCGCGCCTTCACGGAGGAACAGCATGACTGAGACTGATTTCCTTCAGCCCGATCCCGGCCCGCTGCGCGCAGCAGCCGAGGCCGCGGAACTCGCGCGGGCCGTATCCGGGCTGGTCAGCATTGACGGGTGCCGCCTGGCGGACGGAGACCCGCTGGCGCCGCTCGCCCGCGATATCGCCCGCTCGATGACCGAGGCGGGACTGACCGTGCACCACTGCGCACAGCATGACCCGCTCTACCGGCTCGGCGGGGTGTGCCTGCTGCCGGTTCCGGCGGAATCCGGGACCGGCAGCAGCGCAATCGCGGTGTCCTGGACCGCGCATAACCTGCTGCTGCTGGACTGGGACAGGTACGGCACGTACTCCGGCACGCAGCAGGCCATGAATACCGCGCTCGGCGGCGTGCTGCGCGCTTTCGGGTACCCGGTCACGCCGTTCGGGTCCGGCGGCGCATGGCTCGTGACCGGCCGCCGGGGAACGGAGACGGGACGATGACCGCTCTCGCATTTGCCCCCGGCACGAGGATCAGCTACGAGCCTGCCGACGCCGCTGGGTTGACCGGGCGATCCGCGTGTCGACGGCGATCGCTGTCCTGGCCGTGGCCGGCGTCGCGGCGTATGTCTCGTACTGGCACGCCTACGCTGTCGTCTGCGCCCATGGCGAGACCGGCATCACCGCCCGGCTGGAGCCGGCCACCATCGACGGGCTCGTCTACGCCAGCTCTATGGTGAACCTCTACGCCGCCCGGCACCGGCTGCCGGTACCCGCCCTGGCCCGCTGGCTGCTCGTGCTCGGCATCGTCGCGACGCTGGCCGCCAACATGGCCCAGGGCTGGTCCCACGGGCCGGTCGGCGCGGTCATCGCTGCCTGGCCCGCGGTCAGCCTCGTCGGCAGCTACGAACTCCTCGTGTGGATCATCCGGACCGCAGCGGTGAGCGAACCGGCCCGCGTACCAGCAGCGGACCACGGCCGCCAGCAGCCGGACCAGCCGTGGACTGGCCCGTGGCCGGTAGCTGGCCAGCCACCGGATGCCGGAGGAGGACCGGACGGGCAATTCGTCGGTCTCGCAGCCGTCAATGGGGACGCGCCGGAGCCCCTGGTCCGAGCGGACCAGCGGCCAGGATCACGCCCGGACCAGGCGGACCACCCGGACCAGGCGGACCATCCGGGCACGGCGGCGGGCCAGGTTCCCGGAGATCTGCCGCTCACGGGTACCGGCGGCGAAGGCGACGACATTGCCGCAGCGGTTACCGTCTACCGCAGTAGCGTCCGGCAGGGTGCGCCGCTGTCGGAGCGCACGCTCGGTGGCATGTTCGGCAAGTCCCGGCGCTGGGCGCGCAGCCGCATGGCCGAAGCCGGGCAGAGCCCCGCGCCGGCCTGAGCACGGAACCGTTGAGTTGAAAGGCGGGACCCGCCACGATATCGCGGCGGTCCCGCCCTTTTCTGGCTGTTCTGGCCGGTGTGCAGGGTCCGCGAATCTGCGAGCACTCGCCTGGTCGGCTGCCAGCGGCTTTGCCGGTGTCGAGCAGTGCGGCCATGTCGGCGTTCCGCGTGATCATGAGCAATCTGGCATGGTAGCTGCGGACGCGGGCCGACTCGTCGGGGCGGGTGGGGAGCGGTTCCCTGCTGACAGTCGCCGAAACTGACGCCGGCGGATGACAATGACCTTTCGCGCCTGCCGTAAATGACGCGCGATGCGCCGCATGCCGGTCACCAGCCCCCTGATGCAGCCGAAAGAGGAAAGTGTCCTGCGGGATCACGCGGGTGTTTCAGTGCGACCGGTCACCAGGATGCATCCGGCGTCGTCGTCACCCTCAGGAATTGTCTCTGTCGCGAACCCGCATGCCGCGAGGATGGCCTGAAGCGCCGGCTGCATGATGTTCTCGATCGCCTTCTCAAAAGAACCAGGTCCACACGACGAATACTGCCTGGTCGCCCAGAACACCAGCACACCGTCATCCCGCACATGGGCAGCGATATGGAAACCGCCTCCCTCGCCCCATGGATCATGCTGACGGAAGCCTGCCGCATCCAGCGCCTGGTGAAGGCCAGCGGCTAGTTCCGCCCACGACTCCACGCGCGTCACGAAATCCTCAACGACCTCCGCCGGAGCGATGTCCAGGATGGCCCGGGGAAGCCCTGACCTGAGCGCCAGCTCATCGTTCCTGCCTACCGGCCGGCCCGCGGGAGCGGATTCGTTGTCGCTAGCGGAAAGCAAGAAGGGGTCAGTCACGCGTTGCACGCTACTCCTGGCCGATCCGCGATAAGCCGAACGCAACGCAAAGCTGGTCATCGCGGATGGCTACCACGGCGATGAGCACGGCAGCTGCAATCGTGTACGTGGTGTACCAGCGCTTCACGGAGCTTCTCCCTCCCGAGGGGTTCCCGTTGGCTTCCATCGCCGAACCAGCGATTAGCTGACCGGGGCGGCGGATGGGCCCGCTGGGGAACGGGATGTCCGCGAGCTGGATCAGGCGTCCGGTGGCCGGGTGGCGGAACAGGTACGTGCTGTCCTGGACGAGTGACTCGGCTCCGGCGAGTTCGGTCGAGGAGCTGGTGCAGCCGCGGGGGGGGGAGCCAGGAGGGGGGGGAGTGGTGCAGTTCTGGGTAAGAGGGGAGGCAGGGGGGGGGGAGGGTGACTCATGTTCCTGTGACGTGACAGTGCCGTTCCTATGGATGTGAGGCGCGGCGGCAGCCACGCATGGGTGTGGTCTAGTCGGTGGCGGTGCGGGCGCGGTCGAGGACGCCGGCGGTGGAGCCGACGTACATCAGCAGGGTGGTGCGGACGTTGGCGTGACCGGCCATGCAGGACACGTCGGTGGCGTCGAGCTTCCAGGTGAACAGGGCGGTGGTGCAGAACACGTGCCGCAGGCTGTGCCAGGTCCACCGGCCGTTGCCGCCGGCGTCACGCCAGCCGATGGCGAGGTAGGCGGGCTTGAGGACGTTGCGGTTGAAGTTGGAGGACCGCCAGTGCTTGCCCGCGCGGTGAGGGGAAGATCAGCCCGAGCGGGTTGGTGCCGGCTTCCTGCTCGGCGCGGGCGGCCTCGATGCGGGCGGCGAGCCGCTCGGCGAGCGGGTACCCGGCCGGGGTGAGGCGCGGGTAGATCGTCCTGCGGGACTTGCGGCACTTCGGCGCTTCTATGTAGAGGTGCCCGGCGACCTCGATCACCTTGCGGTCCACGGTGATGACGCGCCCGGCCTGATCGATCTGGCCGATGGTCAGGGCGGTCAGCTCACCCCACCGCAGCCCGCTGTAGGCGGCGGTGCTGGCCATCAGCTCATCCCGCTCGCCGTGCCGGCCCGCGGCCAGTGCCTGGCCGAGCTTGCCGATGTCGGCGCCGGCCGGGATCTCGGCGGGGTCGACCCACAGCGCCGATTCCCCGGACACGGTCACGCGCGGGCCGGCCGCGGGCGGTCCCCGGCCTGCCAGTGCACCTGGCCAGCCGCGGGCTGGTCAGGTACCCGCCCTCGATCCCCGCCGTGACGAGCGCGGAGAGCATCCTGTGCACCCGGTCGCCTTCCCCGGCGGTGGGCGCGGCATTGACGATCTGCTGGGTGTGGCGAGGTCGTGATGTCCTGGCAGGTGACCGCGCCGATGACCGGGGCGGCGAACCTTTCGCACAGCCGCCGCTGGGTGTGGGCGTGCTTGCGGGACCAGCGGTCCTGCACCGGCAGCCGGTCGGGTCCAGGTAGTGCGCGATCAGGTCCGCGCCGGGCCGTTCCATGTTCGGCCGCACCCGCCGACAGCCGCTCGGTGACCTTCTCCAGCTTGGCGGCCAGCTTCTCCTCGGTCGCGCCCTGCCGGTACCGCCGCTCGCCCGTTCTCGGTCAAGACCGCCCGCCACGGCTCCCCCTCCGCCTCCGGCGGGTACACCATGATCCCGAACCCCAGCTCAATCACCGGGCGGCCCTCGCCCCGCGTCGCCGGGCGCCCGGTCCCGCTCACAAAGACGTGGCCGCGCGCCGCCTTGCCGGTGGCCGCCGGCGCGCGCCGGGCGGCCTTGCCGCGGGCCGGTTGTGGGGATTTTGTGGGGATCTTGGGCCGTGATAGCGCCAGCTGCGCCATACGTTTCCCTCTCTTCCTCGTTAATGCAGGTGAGAGGGCCTGCGGGCCACTCCGGGAATCGGCGCCCCGAGAAGGATTCGAACCTTCGACCTACCGCTTAGGAGGCGGTCGCTCTATCCCCTGAGCTATCGGGGCGGGTGACGCGCGCGGCACACCAGGGACACGTGCCGCGCCTAGCTTAACCGGTCTCCTGCACGCCCGCGCGCCAGCGATCGGGCATCGTAGGATTGGTGGCCATCGCCAGGCAGGAGGAGTGTGGCACGGTGCAGGTCCGGGACGTGATGACCGAACGACGATCACCGAGACGTCAACGGACAACCTCCGTTCAGCGCCGAGGCATGTGCCGGGCGCAGGCCGGCCGTCCTTCAGGCCGCGGCGGCTGGCCGGGAAGTTGGGCGAACCGGCGCTCTCGGGCTTGCTGCGCGGGCCGACCTGGACCGGCGCCTGGACGGGCGTGCCATGACGGTCACGTCGCCGGACGTCGCTGAGCGGCGGCGCTGAGCGGGCGGCGCTGATCCGGCACCTGCCGGTGTCGAGAACGGGCACCTGCTCGGCGTCGTCAGATGCGCGACGTCACCGGGGTGTTCGGCGCACTCGGCGCGGGCGACGCGAGATCGATATCGAGCACGAGTTCGACCAGCTCGTCCGCAAGCGCCGCCTGACCCGGATCGAGCGCGGCGACCTCGCCTAGGCTACGGCAGTTCGAACGGGAGCGGCAGGCCGTCCAGCGCGTGCGCGCAGGCGTCATCGGGCTGGCTGGACGGAAGCTCCGCGACGAGAGCGGCCACCAAGTCCCGGAGCCGGGCCACATTGGCCGCGAATACCTTGAACACCTCGGCCTGGGTCACGCCCTCACCGGTCTCGATGCCCGCGTCCAGGTCCGTGACCAGGGCCAGCGGGATGTAACAGAGCGCGAGCTCACGGGCCAGCACGGCCTCGGGATGGCCGGTCATGCCGACCAGCGTCCAGCCCTGCGCGGCGAACCACTGCGACTCCGCGCGGGTGGAGAATCGCTGGCCTTCGATGACGACGAGCGTGCCCGACGGCACCGGCGCCCAGCCGGCCTGGCCGCCGAGTGCGATGGCCTGCTCGCGACCGCTCGCACAGTACGGGTCAGCGAACGTGACGTGGACGCCGCCCTGGTCATAGAAGGTCTGCGTGCGGCCGCTGGTCCGGTCAACGAGCTGGTCGGGGACGACGAGCGTCCCCGGGCCGAACGAGGCGGTCAGCGAGCCGACCGCGCTGGGGGCGATGACCTGGCGGACGCCCAGAGAGCGCAGCGCCCACAGGTTGGCCCGGTAGGGGATGCGGTGCGGCGGGAAACGGTGGCCCCGGCCGTGACGCGGCAGGAACGCGACCCGCCGCCCGGCGACCTCGCCCACGGTGACCGGGTCGCTCGGCGGCCCGAAGGGAGTGTCAACCTTGACCTCCTCGGCGGCGTCGAGGAACTCATAGAAACCGGATCCCCCGATGACCCCGATGCCGGCGGCGGAAGACATGGACGTCAGGCGACCTTCTCGCTGGTGGAGCCGGACGAGGACACCGACGAGGATGCGCCGGAGGACGATTCCTTCGACGAGGAGGTGGCGGCGGCGGCGGGCTTCTTGTCGCCCTTATTGGTCTTGCCGCCGGAGCTCTCGGACTTGGAGCCGGAGCTAGCGGCCTCGTCGTCTTGCTGGTGCCGTCCTTGGCGCCGTCCTTCGCGCCGTTGCTGGCGCGGCTGTCGGTGCGGTAGAAGCCGGAGCCCTTGAACACGATGCCGACGGGAGAAAAGACCTTGCGCAGCCGCCCGCTGCAGGCTGGGCATACGGTCAGCGAGTCATCACTGAACTTCTGCACCATTTCGAGCTGGTCGCCGCATTCCGTGCAGGCGTACTGGTACGTGGGCACACGATCTCCCTCCGTGCGGTGCCGACGTTGCCCAGACCAGGCAGACCGGCGGCAAGTTGTGCTCGCGTCGCGCGATGCTAGCACTCATGCAACCCGAGTGCTAATGGTAGCGCACTCGCGTAACGGTATTTGAATGCTCACAATTCCCGCGGCAGGGCAACCATAGGGACCGGGCGGTCGTGCGGCGCCGCGGGCACGTGGCCGATCAGCTCGCCGTCGTTCAGCAGGGCGATGACCGGAACCCGGGGGCCGACGCGGGCCAGGGCGCGATCGTAACTGCCACCGCCCCGGCCCAGCCGGTTCCCGCTGGTGTCCACGGCCAGCGCGGGAACCAGGACGAGCGCGGCGCGCGCCACCGCGTCCACGCCGCGCGGCGGCTCGGACGGCTCCAGCAGGCCCTTCGGCCCCGGCACCAGCGACTCGGGGCCCTCGTAAGAGGCCCAGTCGAGGTCGCCGTCGGGGCGCAGCAGCGGAAGGATGACGTAGGTGCCGCGCTTCCACAGCCCGTAGATGAGGCTGTGAGTGTCCGGCTCCGTGCCCACGGAGAAGTACGCGGCGACCGTGCCCGCCATCTGCGCCTGCGGGAGCGACAGGACGTGGTCGCGGATCAGCCCGCCCGCCGCCGCGCGCTGTTCGGCGGACTGGCCCGCGCGCGCCGCCAGTATCTCCGCCCGCAGGGCCGCCTTCCCCGCCGCCCCCGCCTCGCCCCGCTTCAGAACCGGGCTCATGCACGTATGCCTCCGCAAACTCGTTAGGGTTCCAGCATGGCCGATTCTCCTGCCGTCACGAAGGCCGTCGTTCCTGCCGCGGGTCTGGGGACCAGGTTCCTGCCCGCCACCAAGGCGACGCCCAAGGAAATGCTGCCCATCGTCGACACACCCGCGATTCAGTACGTCGTCGAGGAGGCAGTCGCCGCCGGCCTGGATGACGTGCTCCTCATCACCGGGCGCAGCAAGCGCTCGATCGAAGACCATTTTGACCGCGCCTACGAGCTCGAGGAGGCGCTGGCCGCCAAGGACAACGTCGACGGGCTGGCGCAGGTGCGCGAGTCCGCCGAGCTGGCGACCGTGCACTACGTCCGGCAGGGCGAGCCGCGGGGCCTGGGCCACGCGGTGCTGTGCGCGGCGCGGCACGTCGGCAACGAGCCGTTCGCCGTGCTGCTCGGCGACGACCTCATTGACCCGCGGGACCCGCTGCTGACCCGGATGATCGAGGTCCGCGAGCGGTTCGGCGGCAGCGTCGTCGCGCTGATGGAGGTCCCCGCGGAGCAGGTATCGCTGTACGGCTGCGCCGCGATCGAGCCGACCGACGAAGACGACGTGGTGACCATCACCGATCTGGTGGAAAAGCCGGTGCCGGGCAGCGCGCCGAGCCGGTGGATCATCATCGGCCGGTACGTCTGCGATCCGAAGATTTTCGACGTCCTCCGGCAGACCCCACCAGGGCGGGGCGGCGAGATCCAGCTCACCGACGCGCTCAAGGTGCTCGCCGGCGACCCGTCCAGCGGCGGGGTCCACGGGGTGCTCTTCCGCGGCCGCCGCTACGACACCGGGAACAAGCTCGACTATCTCCGGACCGTGGTCATGTTCGCCTCCGAGCGCCCGGACCTGGCTCAGGAGTTCGTGCCCTGGCTCCGCGCCTACCTGGAGTCGCGACCGTGACCACGGAGGTGGGTCATCACCACCACGTGAGCCCGAAGGACCTGATCAGCGTCGAGGCTCACCTCACGGACATCCTGGTCGGCATCCGCCCGCTGCCGCCGACCCTGCTCGGCATCACCGAGGCCGAAGGCTGCGTACTGGCCGAGGACATCACCGCGAGCCGCCCGCTCCCGCCGTTCGACAACTCGGCCATGGACGGCTACGCCGTGATCGCAGCCGACGTCGCGGGCGCGTCCAAGGACAGCCCCGTCACCTTGCGGGTCAGCGGCGAGGTAGCGGCCGGTGACACCGGGGCCTACGCGGTCACCCCCGGCAGCAGCCTGCACATCACGACCGGCGCCAAGCTGCCCGGCAAGGCCGACGCGGTGGTGCCCGTCGAGGACACCGACGGCGGCGTCGCCCAGGTGACGATCCGCGCGGCCGTCGAACCGGGCCACGCGGTCCGGTTCAGCGGCGGGGACGCGCGGCAGGGCGAGGTGCTGCTGCCCCGCGGCACCCGGCTCGGCCCCATGCAGATCGCCGTGCTCGCCGCCTCCGGCCATGCCCGGGCCGAGGTCTACCCCCGGCCCCGGGTCGTGGTCGTCTCGACCGGCGACGAGCTCGTCGAGCCAGGTCAGTCTCTCCCCCCGGGCAAGATCTGGGACTCCAACAGCTTCATGCTCGCCGCGGCCGCCCGGGAGGCCGGGTGCCTGGCCTTCCGCCACGGGCCCGTCCCCGACGACCCACTGCAGATGCTGCCCGCGATCGAGGACCAGCTGCTCCGCGCCGACCTCCTGGTGACCAGCGGCGGGGTCAGCATGGGCGGCCGGCACGACGTGGTCAAAGACACGCTCGGCCGGCTCGGCACGATCCAGTTCCGCAAGGTCGCGATGCAGCCCGGGATGCCGCAGGGCTTCGGGACCATCGGTGAGGACAGCACCCCGATCTTCACCCTGCCCGGTAACCCGGTCAGCGCCTACGTATCGTTCCAGGTGTTCGTGCTGGCCGCGCTGGGCGCCCTGCAGGGCCAGCCGGACCGGCGGCTGCCCTCGGTGCGCGCGACCGTGACCGGCCCGCTGCACTCCCCGCCGGGGCGGCGGTCGTTTCTGCGCGGTGTGCTGAACCGCGCGGAGGGCACAGTCGCGCCGCTGTCCGGTCAGGGCTCCCACCAGGTCGCCACGCTCGGCAAGGCCAACGCCCTGATCGTCATCCCCGAATGGGTCGTGCACCTGAAAGCGGGCGACGACGCCGAGGTACTGTGCCTGCCATGAGCGCGGAGCTTACCCACCTCGACGAGAGCGGCCAGGCCCGCATGGTCGACGTCTCGGGCAAGGACGTCACGGCCCGGACGGCGCGCGCGTCGGGCCGGGTCCTGCTCTCGGCGGAGGCCGTCGCGGCGCTGCGGTCCGGGCAGGTGCCCAAGGGCGACGCGCTGGCCGTCGCGCGGATCGCCGGCATCCAGGGCGCGAAGAAGACCCCGGACCTGATCCCGCTGTGCCACCCGATCGGGCTGCACGGCGTCACGGTCGACCTGACCGTGACCGACGAGGGAGTCGACATCACGGCGGCCGCCCGCACAGCGGACCGTACCGGCGTCGAGATGGAGGCGCTGACCTCGGTGAGTGTCGCCGCGCTCGCGCTCATCGACATGATCAAGGCCATCGACCCGGCCGCGGTGATCACCGACGTGCGCGTGGACGAGAAGGCCGGGGGAAAGGGCGGAACATGGCACCGCCACTGATGGAAGCGCGGGCGCGGTGATGCGCGCGCTCGCGGTCACCGTGTCCAACCGGGCCGCCGCCGGGGTCTACCCGGACCGGTCCGGGCCGGTCCTGGTCGACCTGCTGCGCCGGGGCGGGTGCGAGATTGTCGACGGGCCCCTGGTCATCCCGGACGGCGATCCGGTCGAAGAGGCGCTGCGTGATTCGGTCGCAGCCGGTTACGACGTCGTGGTGACGACCGGCGGCACCGGGCTGACCCCTGCCGACCTCACGCCGGAGATGACGCGCCGGGTGCTGGACCGGGAGATCCCGGGTATCGCCGAGGCGATCCGCACGACGGGCGCCGCCGCGGCGTGCCCACCGCGATCCTGTCCCGCGGCCTGGCCGGGCTGGCCGGGCGCACGCTCATCGTCAATTTGCCCGGCTCCCCCGGCGGCGTTAAGGACGGCATGGCGGTCCTGGGGCGGATCCTCCAGCACGCCGTCGACCAGGTGCACGGCGGCGATCATCGCCCGGTGCAGACTATTGCCGAACCTGGTGGCCCCCCGCGAACGGCCAGCGGTTAGCCTGGTGATCACGGCGCATTTAGATGACGCCCAGGCACTTACCAGGGAATGATTGACCCGTGGGACGAATGCGCGGCTGGCCCGTCACGCTGAACGAGCCACGGCTGCTGGACGAGGCTGTCGCCCTGCGCCCCGTCCGGGTCCGGGACGCGCGCACCTGGCGAGAGATCCGCGTCCGGAACGCCCCGTGGCTGCGGCCGTGGGAACCGACGAACCCCGAGACGCCACTGTACCGCTCCAGCCTGAGCCCGTACGTGGCCATGGTCCGGGCGATGCGCCGCGAGGCGCGGCTCGGGCAGGCCCTGCCCTGGGTCGTTACGTACGGCGACGAGTTCGCGGGGCAGCTGACGGTCGGCAGCATCGTGTGGGGCTCGGCCCGTTCCGGCCAGGTCGGTTACTGGATCGATGAGAAGTTCGCGGGCCGCGACATCATCCCGACCGCGCTGGCACTGGCGGTGGACCACAGTTTCCGGGCCGTCGGCCTGCACCGGCTCGAGGCCAGCATCCGGCCGGAGAACCACGCGAGCCGCCGGGTCGTGGAAAAGCTGGGGTTCCGCGACGAG
>CAWELT010000003.1:0-42073 GCA_963809975.1 uncultured Actinomycetes bacterium | reverse complement strand
TGACCGTGGACCGCGCCCGGGGACGGCGACCTGCGCTCGTCCTGACCAAGCCCATCGGCACCGGCGTGGTGGCGACGGCCCACAAGCGCGGCGCGGCGCCCCCGGACGTGCTGGCGGCGGCGGTCGACGGCCATGACCACGCTGAACGCGGCGGCCAGCGAGGCCGCGCTTGCGCGCTGGGGCGGTGGCCGGCCACCGACGTGCACGGGCTTCGGCGCTGCTGGGCCACCTGCACCGGATGCTGCGCGCGAGCGGCGCGGCCGCCGACGTCTGGGCCGACCAGGTGCCGTTGCTGCCCGGCGCGGCGGGCCTGGCCGCGGCGGGGTTCATCTCCTCGGCGGCAGCCGCGTCAATACGTCCTACCTGGCGGACGCCGTTGACATCGAGCCGGAACATCAGCTCCCGCCCTCGGCCCTCTCTGCTGCATGATGCCCAGCACGCCGTCCCGGAGGCCGCCGATCCGGGTCGCCCCGGACGCGACGATGAGTACGGCCTGCGTTATGACCTGGTGGGTACTGGGGGGCCGAGGCCGCGGTCGTTGGGATGCTCCAGGGGATGCCGGTGGCCGCGGGCCCGGCGGGCTGGATCACCGTCGTGCTACGGGCGCCGGGCCCGGTTGTCTCTCGACAGATTGTGGTTTGACTATCCTCGCCCTGAAGGGTTCTCCTTTCACCGCCGCCGGCATGCCCTGCGGCCTGGTCGACGTCGAGTCACCGGCTTCCCGGCCGGAATGAGGTCAGGCCACGCGACGAGCAGTGCGGACTTCCTGCGGGAGGGTGGTCCACGGGACGCTTCGCCCGAGTCCCCGGCCCCCGGAGGAATCCGGGCCGCTGTGGCACCGGTCGTTATTGGACCTGCACGCGGCCACCAGAACGGAGCCGGCGCCTGATCAGGAACAGGAACGGCAACGCCCGGCTCGCCCGCGCAGGCCCGGGGACGACCGTATTTCGCGGGCCCGGACCCCGTTTCGTCAGACCCCTTTGCTACGGTCCAGCCCAGGATCTGCTGCTCGACATGACTCGACCGCCAGGGAAACAGTCCCACTGATCAACCTGGCCAGCTGTGAACCGTGGATACAAGCCGCCCCCAGGACGAGGCCGAGGCGCACGTCCACGGCATCTGCTTCAAGACCGGGCCGCCGCAGCGGGTCGGTGTCGAACTCGAGTGGCTGGTCCGCGACGCCCGCGATCCGCGCTCCCCGTCCCGGCGGAGCGCATCTTCCCGGCCGGTGCCGATCTCACCGCCCCGGCGTCCTCCCCTCCCCCGCCGCGCTGCCGACCGGGAGCATGCTCACCACGGTACCCGGTGGCCAGCTGGAACTATGCTCCTCCCCGCCGACAGCCTCGGCGAGTGCGTGACGGCCGTCCGCCGCGAGATCACCACCCTGCCGCGGACCGTTCGGCGTGGGGCCTGGCCCTGCAGGGCTACGGCTACGATCCGCTCCGCCCTCCCCGCCGCGTGCTGGAACTGCCCCGCTACACCGCGATGGAGGAGTTCTTCGACCGCAGCGGTCCCTGGGGCCGCGAGGATCTGCAATACCGCGTCCGTGCAGGTCTGCCTGGACGCCGGGCTGGACACCGCGGCAACCGGCGGGACCGCTGGCGCTGGCGGCTCGCGCACCGCATCGGCCCGTGCTGGTGGCCGCGTTCGCCAACTCCGCGCTGGGCAGGGCCGGCTGTCCGGCTGGCGGTCCACCCGGCAGGAGGTCTGGGGCCACCTCGACCGGGGCGCACCCAGCCCCGCCCACCGACGGTGATCCGCGCGACGCGTGCACGGACTACGCACTGGACGCCGGGCTGATGGTGGTCCGCCCGCCCGGGTCGCCGTCCTGGATCGCGCCGCGGGGGCTGACCTTCCGCGGCTGGCTGCGCGGCGACGGGGACGGTCGAGCGGCCGCCACCGTGGACGACCTCACCTACCACCTGTCCACGCTGTTCCCGCCGGTACGCCCGCAAGGGCATCTGGAACTGCGGATGATCGACGCGCAGCCCGGTGACGGCTCGATCGTCCCGGCGGCGGTCGCCTGGGCGCTTGTTCGAGGACCGCGCGCCGCCGACGACGCGATGGCCGCGGCCGAACCGTGTGGGCCAGCCAGGAGCGCGTCGCAGCCGGCGTGACTCCGGCCCAGGCCCGTTCGGCCATAGCACATCGGCGAGCGGGAGCCGGCCGCACGCGAGCAGCAGCCGTAACGGCCAGCACGCGAGTAACGGCGCGCCACTGGGACCCGTGGCGGCGGGCGGCGCGGGACTGCCGGCCGATCCGGTGATCGCCGCGCCACCCGGCAGTGCTTCGAGGCGGCGGACGCGGCCCTCGGCCGCGCGGGACACCCCCCGGCATCCGCCGCCGCGTCGCCGAGTTCGCCGAACGTTACGTGACCAGACGCCGATGCCCAGCCGACGACCAACTCGAGGGGATGCATTGACCGCCGAAGGAACCACGCGGCCCTGCGTTCGGAAATCTCCGCCGCCCTGACCGCCGCCCGGGCCCGCACCACCGCGCTGACCGACTGGTGGACGAGGCCGACCTGACCCGGCAGCATTCGCCGCTGATGTCGCCACTGGTCTGGACCTGCGCACATCGCCAACCAGGAGGAGATGTGGCTGCTGCGCGCGGTCGGCGGCCAGGAACCGATCCACCCGGAGATCGACCCGCTCTACGACGCATTCGAGCACCCGCGCGCGCAGCGCCCCACGCTGCCGCTGCTCCCGCCGCGCGAGGCGCGCCGCTACGCGGCCGACGTCCGCGGCCGGGTCCTCGACCTGCTGGAGGTGGCCCGCTTCAGCGGCCGCGCCGGTCACCGGCGGCTTCGCCTTCGGCATGATCGTCCAGCACGAGCAGCAGCACGACGAGACGATGCTGATCACCCACCAGCTGCGGAAGGGGGCGCCGGTGCTGACCGCGCCGCCGCCCGCGGCCCCGCCCGCTGACGCGCTCAGCTTCCCGGCGGAGGTGTTCTGCCCGGCGGCCCGTTCACGATGGGCACGTCGAGCGCGCCCTGGGCCCTGGATAACGAGCAGCCCGCCGCACCCGGTCCAGGTGCCGTCGTTCTTGATCGACACGACGCCGGTCACCAACGCCGCGTATGCCGAGTTCATCGCCGGGGCGGACGACGACCCGCGGTGGTGGACCCCGGACGGCTGGGAACACCGGCAGCGGGCCGGCCTGTTCGCGCCGATGACCTGGAAGCGGGAGGGCGGCGAGTGGGTCCGTACGGCGTTCGGCGTCGCCGAGGCGGTCCCGCCCGCCGAGCCGGTGATGCATGTGCGCTGGTACGAGGCGGACGCCTACGCCCGCTGGGCGGGCCGGCGCCTGCCCACCGAGGCCGAATGGGAGAAGGCCGCCGCGCCTCGACCCGGCCACAGGGCGCTCCCGCCGCTTCCCGTGGGGCGACGACGCGCCCGTGCCGGAGCACGCCAACCTGGGCCAGCGGCACCTGCGGCCCGCGCCGGCCGGCTCGTTCGCGGCCGGGGCCGCCCCCTGCGGGGCGCGCCAGCTCATCGGTGACGTCTGGGAGTGGATGTCCAGCGACTTCCTGCCCTATCCCGGCTTCCCGGCCTGGCCGTACCGCGAGTACTCCGAGGTCTTCTTCGGCCCGGCTACAAGGTGCTGCGCGGCGGATCGTTCGCGGTCAGCCCGGACGCCTGCCGGGGCACCTTCCGGAACTGGGACTACCCGATCCGGCGGCAGATCTTCTCCGGCTTCCGCACGGCGCGTTCCGCGACCGCGGTGCCGCCTGATGTGCCGCCACCTGGCCTACCTGGGGCCGCCGGTCACCCTGCGGGAGGTGATGATCGACCCGCCGCACTGCCTGTTCCGGCAGGCGTGGGCGCCGCGGACGATGCGCAGCAGCGGCACCATGAACACAGACGGGTTCGGCGTCGGCTGGTACCCCGACGACGACCCGATCCCGGCCCGCTACCGGCGCGCGGGCCCGATCTGGGCCGACCCCTCCTTCGCCGACCTCACGCGGGTGACGCGCAGCGGCGCGCTGCTCGCGGCGGTCCGCGACGCCAGCGCGGGACCGAACCGAGCGCGTCGGCCTGCTCCCCGTTCGGCAGCGGACGACTGGCTGTTCAGCCATAACGGCGCGCTCGTCGGCTGGCCGGCACGGCCGCGGGCCTGGCCGCCACCCTGGCCCCGCTGGAACTGCTGAGCTGGAAGCGCGGGTCGACTCGGCGTTCCTCTGGGCGCTGACGCTGGACCGGCTGCGCGCGGGCGCCGCGCCCGTCGAGGCCCTGGCCGCCGTGATCGGCCTGCTCGACGTGGCCGCAGCCGAGCGGCCGGCTCAACCTCCTGCTGACGGACGGCGAGATCGATCGCCGCGACCGCCTTCGGGCACTCGCTCGGTACCGGCAGCGACCTGCGGCACCGCGCGGCGGCAGCGTCACGGTCGCGTCCGAGCCGCCGACGACGAGCCCGGCTGGGCCGAGGTCCCGGACCGCTCCCTGCTCGCCGCGACCACGGCCAATGTCGCGGTCACGGCCGCTGCCCAGGTGCCCACGGAGGTCACCGCCGACACTGCCGAGCGGAGTTGCAGGCACGCGAAGTTTCCCGCCCGAGATGAGCGCCCGCCTTCCCCCACGAAGTGGCGCGGCCAGTGACACCCCGACGGAAGGGACCCCGATCAATGAGACACCGCGCACGTCGAGCGCCGGCTGCCCGACGGCTTCTTCGCCGCTTCGCTGCGGGGACGCGCGGGCCGGGCTGACCGCGGCCGAAGTCGCTGCCGCCCAAGTGGTTCTACGACGCGGCCGGCAGCGAGCTGTTCGAGGAGATCACCGGCCTGCCCGAGTACTACCCGACCCGGGCCGAGCGGGGATCCTGCACTGGACGGCCGCCGAGATCGCGGCGCTGAGCGGGGCGGGGACGCTGGTCGAGCTGGGTCGGGGTACTCGGAGAAGACGCGGCTGCTGATTGACGCGCTGCGCTCGGCCGGGACCCTGCGGGCGTACGTTCCGGTCGACGTGAGCGAGCCGGCGCTGGTGGCCGCGGCGAGGCCCTGCTCGGGGAATACCCGGGGCTGGAGGTGCGCGCCGTAGTGTCCGACTTCGAGCACGAACTCGGGCTGCCCCCGCGCGCCGCGGCGGAGCGCCCCGGATGGTCGCGTTCCTGGGCAGCACGATCGGCAACCTGCTGCCCGCGCAGCGCGCCGCGTTCCTGGCCCGGGTCCGCGCCAGCCTGGCCGGCGGCGACAGCCTGCTGCTCGGCACCGACCTGGTCAAGGACCCGGCGGTGCTGCTCGCGGCGTACGACGACGCGGCCGGGGTGACCGCGGACTTCAACAAGAACGTGCTGGCCGTGCTGAACACCGAGCTGGGCGCCGATTTTGACCTGGACGCCTTCGAGCACGTGGCCGCCTGGGACGCGGAGCGGGAGTGGATCGAGATGCGGCTGCGCGCGGCGACGGTGCAGACGGTGCAGATCCCCGGCATCGGCCTGACCGCCCGGTTCGCGCGCCGGGGAGGAGATGCGCACCGAGGTGTCGGCCAAGTTCCGCCGGGAGGGCGTCGACCGCCGAGCTCGCGGCCGCGGGCTTCGAGCTACGGGAATGGTGGACCGACGCCGAGGGCCGCTTCGGCCTGTCGCTCTCGGTCCCCGCGTAACTTGCGGGCGACTCCCAGAGGACGGTGGTCTCGCTGCGCCGGGCGAGTTCCGCTGGCCGCGGGTCCGCGGCCAGCAGCCAGGCCGCCTCGTCGCGGTCGGCGGGGAAGCTGGCCGCGCCCCCGAGCGGATAGTCCTAGCTGCGCGCGATGTTCGGCCATCTTATATAGCAATACATTCATGTGTGAAGCCTTACATGCGTAGTCGCAGGTCAACGGTGCCTTACGGTTGGTTCTCGTGGATGATCAAGGCCCCGACATCGTGCATGAGGGCCCGTGCCGATCTACGTACAGATCGCGAACTGGGTCGCGGCTCACATCGAGGACGGGTCGTGGCAGCCGGGTCACCGGCTGCCGGCCGAACGCGCCATGGCCGCCGACTGGGGCGTCGCCTACCTGACCATCCGCCGGGCCATGGCCGAACTCCGTGACCGCGGTCTCGTCGTCAGTGTCCAGGGCCGCGGCACCTACGTCACCAATGCGAAACGCTAAGCTCCGCCCCCTCCGTACCCGCCCTGCTGCGAGCGCTCCTCTTTTGCCGTGCCCCACCGCTCCCACGAGTCCCATTTCCCCCCACGTGTCCCCCCCGGGAAGGCAGGCTATTTGTGGCAACTTTTCCGCGCATACCGCGGAATAGTCGCCACAAATCCGCTAGTCGGAGGACGTTACGCTGCTGTGGGCGGGACAGCGGGGGGGTGTGGGGCGGTTGCGGACGTACTGAAGCGGATCGGCGGCCTGCGCCCGGGCGCTGGAGTCGCGGCGGGCCGGGGGTTAGGACTCGCGTTCCCTGGCCGCCATGGCCAGAAGTTCCTCGGCGTGTGCGCGCCCGAACTCCGAATCCTCCAGGCCGGCCAGCATGCGCGACAGCTCGCGGACCCGGCCGGGCCGGTCCAGGCGGACCACGCCGCTGGCCGTGACCAGGCCGTCTCCCGCCTTGGTCACGACCAGGTGGTTGTCGGCGAACGCCGCGACCTGCGGTAGGTGCGTCACCACGATCACCTGGGCCAGCCGCGCGAGCCGGGCCAGACGACGGCCGATCTCCACCGCGGCCTTGCCGCCCACCCCGGCGTCCACCTCGTCGAACACGAACGTCGGCACCGGGTCCGCGCCGGCGAACACCACTTCGATGGCCAGCATCACCCGGGACAGCTCGCCGCCGGAGGCCCCCTTGCTGAGCGGCAGGGACGGCGCGCCCGGGTGCGCGGCCAGCCTGATCTCCACATCGTCGGCGCCGTGCGGGCCCGGCGCGTCCAGCGGGCGGATGCGCCACGGTGAGCCGGGCGTGCGGCATGGCCAGCGCCGCCAGTTCGGCGGTGACATCCCGCGAGAATCGTTCCGCCGCATCGCCCCGGAGCGCGGTGAGGGTCCCGGCCAGCCCGGCCACCCGCGCGGCCAGCTCGGCTCCTCCTGCGCCAGCCCGGCGATCCGCTCGTCGTCGCCCTCCAGCTCGTTCAGCCGGGCCGCGGCGATCTTGGTCCAGGCGAGCACGGCTGTCAGGTCGCCGATCCCGTCACGCCCGCCCCGGTCCGCGCGCCGGCCTCACCGGATCCCGAGGTCGCTGGGGTCACTGGGGTCACTGGGCTCGTCGGGGCCGTCGGGCGGCGCGGGCTGGCTGGCCGCGTTCTCGGCGGCCGCGCGGCTGCCGTAGGCCCGCACGAGCCGGTTCAGCGCGGCGCGGCGTTCCTGCACGGCCGCGAGCCGGGCCGGGTCGGCGTCGAGCGACTCGGTGTAGGAGGCCAGCTCGCCCGCCACGTCGGCGAGCAGGTACGACGCCTCGTTCAGCCGGTCGGCCAGGCCGGCCAGCGCCGCGTCGTGCTGGCGGACCGCCGCCAGCCCCTGCCGCGCCGCGCCGACCAGCGTGATGGCGTCCGGATGGTCGTAGGCCGCGGCGGACGGGTCCCCCAGCAGCGCCTCGTGGGCAGCGTTGGCCGCGGCCCGGAGCGCTTCGGCGTTACCCAGCCGCTCCTCCTCCGCGAGCAGCTGCGCGTCCTCGCCCGCCACGGGGTCGAGGGCCTCGATCTCTTCCAGGGCCCGGCGGAGGTCCTCGGCTTCGGCGGCCCGCTCCCGGGCCATCTGGGTCAGCCCGGCCAGTTCGGCGCGGGCTTCCCGGTGCCGCGCGTAGGCCCGCTGGTAGTCGGTGCGGACGTGCGCCAGCTCGGGCCCGGCGTAGGCGTCCAGGGCCTCGCGCTGACGGCCCGCCCGCAGCAGCTGCTGCTGATCGGCCTGCCCGTGCACGGCGACCAGATCCTCGGCGAGGTAGGTCAGCAGGGAAACCGGGACCGACCGGCCCCCGGCGTGCGCCCGCGACCGGCCCTCGGCCGACACCGAGCGGCTGATGACCAAGGCCGCTCCGTCGTCGTCCAGTTCTCCCCCGGCCTCGTCCACCTGGCGGGCCACCTCGCCATCCGGGGCGATCTCGCAGCCGCCCCTCGACGACGGCGCGCTGGGCGCCGGGCCGGACCCGCGCCGGGTCCGCGCGGCCGCCGAACAGCAGGCCCAGGCCCGTCACGACCATGGTCTTGCCGGCCCCGGTCTCTCCGGTGACCACGGTGAAACCCGGGGACAGCTCGAGCACCGCGTCGTCGATGACCCCGAGACCCGTGATCCGGACTTCCTCAAGCATGACCGCCAGCCGTCTCCTCTGTGCCGTCCCCGCTTTCGCCTCTGGCCCCCCGGTCGCATCCGGCCTGCCGCTGAGCCGCCCCCGCCAGCCCGCCACCGGCAGGCCGAACTTGACGACGAGCCGGTCGGTGAACGCGGCGCTGCCGTCGTCGCCATCGACCGAGCCGTGCAGCCGGGCCAGCAGGACCGGGAGGGCGCCGCGCCGGACTTCAACCCGTGCGCCGGGTTCTAGGTCGACCCTACGGCGCCCGTCGCACCACATCACGGCCCGCCCGACGGCACCGCGCCGGCCGGTTCGGCCAGGACGTCCGGGGCGGCCGGTTCGGGCCCGCGGCCGGTACCCCCGATGACCTCGATCGCGAGCACCGACCGGGGCGAGACGACCATCGGCCGGGCGAACAGGGCGTGGGCGCTGATCGGCACCATGAGCAGGGCCTCGACCTCGGGCCAGACCACCGGGCCGCCCGCCGAGAACGCGTACGCGGTCGATCCGGTCGGGGTCGCGCAGACCACGCCGTCGCAGCCCCAGCGGGACAGCGGCCGGCCGTCGATCTCGGCCACCACCTCGAGCATCCGCTCGCGGGCTGCCTTCTCGACCGTCGCCTCGTTCAGCGCCCAGCTTCGCGCGATCACGGCGCCGTCCTGCTGGACCCTGACATCGACCGTCATCCGCTCCTCGACCACGAAATGGCGCGCGACCACGCGGTCGACGGTGTCGGCCAGGCCATCCGGCTCGGCCTCGGCGAGGAAGCCGACGTGGCCGAGGTTCACGCCCAGCAGCGGCGCGCGGGCCGGGCGGGCGAGCTCGGCGGCGCGCAGCAGCGTGCCGTCCCCGCCGACCACGATGACGATCTCGGCCCCCTCGGCGGCGTGCGGGCCGCGCGACACCTTCTCCACGCCGGCGGAGGCGATGTCGGTCGCCTCGGGCTCGAGGACGCGCACGTTCAGGCCGGCCGCGATGAGCCGCTCGACCACGAGGCGGGCGCTCCGGAGCGAATCCTTCCGCCCGGTGTGCGCCACGACCAGAGCCGTTCGTCTGCTGCCGCTGACGTTCACTGCGCCCATTGTCTCAGAGGTGTCCTTCGCTTCCGTTATCCGTCACTGCACGCCCGCTGTGTACACCTTCGCCGGGCGCCCTTAGCGGCGCCTCATTGGGGGCCTTCGGCGATGGCCCGCCGCAGGTCCTCGTCGTCCAGCGGCGGCGCGCCGCGCCGCAGCCAGACGAAGTACTCCACGTTTCCGGCCGGTCCCGGCAGCGGGCTGGCCGTCACCCCGCGCACGCCAAGACCCAGCCCGGCCGCGGCCGCGGCGACGGCGCTGACCGCTTCGGCCCGCAATCCAGCATCGCGCACAACGCCGCCCGCGCCGACCCGGCCCTTGCCCACCTCGAACTGTGGCTTGACCAGCAGGACAAAATCCGCGTTCTCGTCGCGCGGCGCCGGCGAGCGCGGGCAGCACCAGGGCCAGCGAGATGAACGACAGGTCCGCGACCACCAGATCCGGCGGGCGGCCGTCCGGCCCGGCGGCCTGTTCCGGCTGCAGCGACCGCACGTTGACCCGGTCCAGTACCGTCACCCGCGGATCGGTGCGCAGCGACCAGGCGAGCTGGCCGTAACCGACGTCGGCCGCGGTCACGTGCGCGGCGCCCGCGCGCAGCAGCACGTCGGTAAAGCCGCCGGTGGACGCGCCCGCGTCGAGGCCGTGGCGCCCGGCCACGGTGAGGTCCGGGAAGGCGGTCGAGCGCGCCGGCCAGCTTGTGGCCGCCGCGGGACACGTACCCGGGGTCGCGCGTCGTCGCTCGGTGACGGTGATCGGCGCATCGCGGGTGACCTGGGTGGCGGGCTTGGCGGCGGCCTCACCGCTCACCGTGACCCGGCCGGCCGCGATCAGGTCGGCCGCCTGCTCGCGGGAGCGGGCCAGGCCGCGCCGGACAAGTTCGGCGTCGAGCCGGGAGCGCGGGCTCTTGCGCGCCGTCCGTCTCGTCATGGCGTGCCGGGCGAGCCGGGACCGTTCGGCGGGGCGGAGCCGAGTTCGCCGAGGATCTCGCGCAGCCGGTCATGGATCTGCCCGAGGATGACCGGGTGCTCGTCGAGCGGCGCGTCCGCCAGCTCGCCAAGGCGCGCCACCGCCTCATCCACGCGCGCGTTTCCGGTCCTGGGCATACCAATCGTCTCCGGGATACCGTCCATCCCAGAAAAGCCAGTGTTCCCGGGACCAACACCTATCCCGGAAATAACGTCTGTCCCGGGAATAACACCTGTTCCGGGAACAGTACCTGTCCCGGGAACAGTACCTGTCCCGGGAACAGTACCTGTCCCGGGAACAGCACCTGTCCCGGGAACAGCACCTGTCCGGGGCAGGTCGCTCGTCCCGGAAGGATCACCGGGCCCGAGAGAGCCGTCCGTCCCTGGTGTCCGGCTGGTCTCCGAGATACCGTGCGCCCCGCTCGGCATGCTCGCCGCCGTGTCATCCTCGGCCATCTGCCTATGCCCCTGCCTCATTGTCAGCCCCGCCTGCGCTAACCTCCGCGTTGAACGCTACCGTCCCAACGATCCGGAGAGTGAGGCCGCGATGGCGACGGCCGAGGAATGCCGTGAGGCATTTGTAGAAGCTGACGGCAGGCTCTCGGAGCTGGACCCGAAAGACCGCGATGCCTTCTTCAGCGGGCGCTCATTCTCTTGCCACGTGACGGACCTGAACGTCACTTTCGTGACCCGGTTCGGCCCGCACGGCGCGGAGCCCGTGCAGGAGGCCGCGCCGGGCGATCCCCCGGCCGATGTCCGGATCACGGCGCCCAGCAGCGTTGTCCTCGAGCTGTCCAATGACCTCGGGGCGTTCCCCCGGGCCTGGCTGAGCGGCCGGGTCAAGGTCCAGGCCGGCATGCGCGACCTGCTAAGGCTCCGCAAACTGCTGTGACGCATCCGGGTTGGCCAGCCCGGAGCCGAGGGTGGTTTTCGGTAACAAGGTGGCCTTAGCTGCGCGCCAGGCTCGACCGGAACCGGCTGACTCGGACAACTAGCCACGTCAGCAGGGCCACTCCGGCAAGGGCCAGGACCGCACCGGCCACCCCATAGCCGTCGATCCGGGCCTCGTCGCGGTGGACGACCTGGATCGGGCCGGGAGCCGGGCCGAAATGCGCTCCGGCGGCCAGCCCCCTCTGCGGGGCGGCTACCGCCAGCCGCGCCGCGTCGGTCAGCGCGGCGGGCGCGTTCACCTCCCCGAACCCCACGTCCGGGCGGTAGCCACCGGCCGGGCGGCGGCTGGCCGAGGAAGTCATGGCCAGCTCGACCTGCACCGGGCTCAGCCGCGGGTACCGCGACCGGATCAGCGCGGCCACCCCGGCCACGATGGCCGACGCGGGGCTCGTCCCGCTGCCTTCCAGGTAGCTTCCGCCGGGTCCCGCGCCGACGACGTTGACCCCGGGGGCCGACAGCACTACGGAGGCGTTCCGGTCGGAGAAGGACGCGGGGCGGCCGTCGGCTCCGACCGCCGCGACCGAGATGACGCCGGGGAACGATGCCGGGTAGCTGTAGGGCGTGAAGCCACTGCCTGACGTGGCGTCATTGCCGGCCGCCGCGACGATGACCACCCCATGGGCGATGGCGTCGGCGATGCCGGCTTGCAGGTCCCGTGTCGGTGTCTCGCCGCCGAGCGACATGTTGATGACCGTGGCGCCGTGGCCGACGGCGTACCGGATCCCGTTGCCCACCGAGTCGTTGGAGTTGGTGTCGTTGTGGAAGGCGGCGAATCCTGGTTCCTGGTCGTCGAGGATCACCCGGACCGCCAGGACCATGGCGGCGGGCGCGACGCCGATTACCCCGTCCACGTCGCCGGGGCCGCTCCCGTGCCCGGCGATAAGGGAGGCGATGTAGGTGCCGTGCAGGAGCGGGGGGTGGTAGCCGGGCGGGTCCGCGCCCTTGGTGTAGTCCGGGCCGACGGTCACCGATCCTGTCAGGTCGGGGACCGTGGCATCGACGCCGGAATCGAGTACCCCGACGGCCACGCCGCTCCCCCGGGTCACTGACCACGCCGCGGTCGCGCCGACCGCGCGCAGCTGAGCCTGCTCGGCGGAACGAACCCCGGGCGCCACCCCGCCGGACCGGAGGACGGCCGACGCCACCCGGACGGGTGAGCCAGCCGACGCCACTGGGGCGGGTGCGCCGGCCGCCAGGACCGGCAGCGCGGCCATCGCGATGGCCGCGGCCGGGTGAGCGCGCCCTCGCCAGCGCGCTCCGCGCGTTTTGGGGGCCCCGCGCGCGGGGCGGGGCGGGCCGCCCCTGGCCGTCAGCATGACCATTGGCGCGTGACGCACCGGACCATCTCCGGCTGAGCCAGCGGCGTGCCGATCTCCGTCGCGAGCTGGGTGGCCGGGGCGAACGCGGACGGGCGCCGTTCGCCGGTCGCGGCGGCTGGCCGGCCGTCCGCGTAGCCCGCCACCGTGAGCACCACATACGGACCGTACAGGCTGGCCGAGGCGGCCTGCCGGGCCGCGTCAGCGAAGGCCGCCGCGGGTGTACCCGGCAGCGCCAGCGCGTGCAGGCCGAGGACCGGACTCCGGCCGGCCGAATAGTGGCTGAAGAACCCGGCCGCCGCGCGCGGATTCGGGAACGCGAGCACACCGAGGGTGTAGACCACACCGCCGGGCTGATCCAGGTAGCTGGCCCGCAGCGCCGCCCGGCAGCCGTAACGCCGGGTGAGCGCGGCCAGCGCGGCGTCGACGGCCGCAGCGCACCCGTACCCGGGCGCGATCCCGGCCCGCCGCGCCGTTTCGTCGTTCAGCAGGTCGGTCGTATAGGGCAGCCCAGCCGGGAAGATCTGCCCAGCGGGCCAGCGCTGCCAGCGGCTCGCCGCACCGAAAGCGGCCGCGGCGGATAGTTCAGCCGCTGTCGGCTTCCTGGTCAGTTCGGCGTGCGCCCGGCCGGCCGCGCCGACCGCCGCGACCAGGAGGATGACCGCGGCGATACCGACGGCCAGCGTCACGGCCCAGTGGCGCCGGCGTCCAGCCGCAGCGGTCCGGACGGGCCGGTCCGTTGAATCCGGCTTCCCCGAAGGCAGGCTGGGCTCCGCTTCGGGCGGCGGCACGCTGGCCGGGGCCGGCGGATCGCTGCCCACGGCAGGCTCGGGTCCGTCCCCCGTCGGTACCGGCATGCCCCCGATCGTAGAGGCTGTCCCCCGATGCCGGATAAGGCCGATACCGTCCGGCAGAAGAGCCAGTCGCTGAACTGCGCGGCGGCGGAGCGCTCGTCGTGCACTCCGCTGGCCGCTGGCCTCCCGCCGAGGCCAGCCGCACGATCACCGCTCCCGCAGGTGGCTGACGTCCGAGGTGTCCTGGGTGATTCCGGTGCGCGTGCTGGCGCCGATCGTGCCGGGCAGCCACCGTTGCCGCGCCGGATGGCCCGGATGGACAGCAGGACCTGGCCGCGGGTGGACCCCAGCCGCGACGTTCCGGCGGGATATCGCCAGAATGGTGGCTATGGGAAACCTGATCCTGCTCCGGCACGGTGAGACGGAATGGAGCCGTGAGGGCCGCCACACCGGCCGCACGGACATCCCGATGACGACCAAGGGCGAGGCCTCGGCGGCCGCGCTGGCCCCGGCGCTGGCGAAACTGAACATCATCGCCGTATTCACCAGCCCGGCGCAGCGAGCCGTGCGGACCGCGGAACTGGCCGGCGTTTCCGGCGCGACGACCGACCCGGACTTGTGGGAATGGGACTACGGCGGATACGAGGGCCGGACCACGGAGGAGATCCAGGCCGAGCGGCCCGGGTGGTACCTGTGGCGCGACGGGGTGATCCCGGGAGAGGCCGATCATCCGGGCGAGACCATCGAGGCCGTCGGCGAGCGCGCGGACCGTGCGCTGGCCCGGATCGGCCCGCTGCTGGCCGACGGGAACGTGGCGCTGGTGGCTCACGGGCACATGCTGCGGATCCTGACGGCCCGCTGGCTGGAGCTCGAACCTTCCGCCGGACGGCTGTTCCGGCTGGACACCGGCACGATTTCCACGCTCGGAACCGAGCACGACGAGCCGGTCATCCTGGATTGGAATGTTCCGCCCGAGGAAATTTAGCTCAGCCGGTGGCGTTCTCGGCCGACTCAGGCCGGGTTTCCTCCGTGATCCAGGTCAGGTAGGCCTCGGACCCCCGGATGATGGGCGTGGCGACGATTTCCGGCTCGTCGTAGCTGTGGCGTTCGGTCAGGAGGGCAGCCAGCTCGTCGTAACGGTCCGTCGGCAGCTTGAGCATGATCAGCCATTCCTCGGCCCGCTCGACGCCGTCGTCCCACCAGTACGTGCTGGTCATGGGCCCTGTCACCTGCGCTACCGCGGCCAGCCTGGACTCGACCGCCACCCGGGCGAGCTCCATCGCCTCGGCCCGCGAATCGGTCGTGGTCTGCACCTGCAGATATTTCGCTTCAGAGCCGGTCATCGCGCCGCCCTCCGTCGCCATGGCCCTGATGCTACGCCGGAGATCGCTAAACTTCCCCGCAGGACCTGCCGCGCCGACTTTCGCCACCCTCCGGGAGTGCCGTTGGAGCTTGTACATTCGGGCAAAGTCCGCGATCTGTATGCGGACGATGACGACATCATCTTGGTCGCTTCCGACCGGGTGAGCGTCTACGACGTTGTGCTGCCGACCCCCATTCCGGATAAGGGAAAAGTCCTGACCCAGTTGTCGCTGTGGTGGTTCGGCCAGCTGGCGGACGTCGTACCGAACCACGTCATCTCCGCCTCGGATGTGCCACCGGAATGGGCCGGGCGCGCTATCCGGTGCCGCCGCCTCGAAATGCTCCCGGTGGAGTGCATTGCCCGTGGCTACCTGGCCGGTCTCGGGCTTGCGTCGTACCAGAAGTCCGGCACCATCTCCGGCGTAAGGCTGCCATCCGGACTGCCGGAAGGCGCCAAGCTCCCCGAGCCGGTGTTCACGCCCACGACCAAGGCCGCCAGTGGCCACGATGAGCCGCTGACGTACGCGGAAACCGCCAGCGAGGTCGGCGAGGAAACGGCCGCCGAACTCAGGCGCCTGACCCTGGAGATTTACCGCCGGGGCGCCAGTCTGGCCGCAGAGCGCGGCGTCATCATTGCCGATACAAAGCTCGAGTTCGGCCGGGCGCCCGATGGGCCCATCGTCCTCGCCGATGAGGTGCTGACCCCCGACTCTTCCCGGTTCTGGCCCGCCGATTCCTGGACGCCCGGAGGGCCGCAGCATTCCCTGGACAAGCAATTCCTGCGCGACTGGTCCGCCACGCTCGACTGGGACCGTACGGCGCCCGGTCCGCCGATTCCGGCGGACATTGCCGAGGCGACCCGCGCCCGGTACATAGACGTCTACGAACGCCTCACTGGTATGCCCTGGAAGAGTACCTAGATTCTGGGAGCACCTAGGTATTTGCGATCCGGGGCTTGGTCGATGGCCCACAGCCAACTGCCGTCCTGTTGCCGGCGAGCTATCTTCACCGTCGCCCCTCCGCCGGGAAGGCGCGTGGAGGTAAGCGAGGGCGGGGAGAAGTCAAAACGATACGCGTTGAAGCTGCGGCGGCCGACGGGGCGCTGACTCCCGGTGCGGGCTAACTCCCAGTGCTAGCTTCCGCTGTTGGCGGGACGGTTTGGCCGCCATCGCCAGGTGCTCCGGTCGCCTTCTTCGGCGACGACCCGGTTCCGGATCGTCCCGACGCCCTCAATGGTGACCTCGATGACGCTGCCCGCCTCCAGCCAGACCGGCGGCTTACGGGCAAAGCCCACACCGCCCGGTGTCCCGGTCGCGATGACGTCACCCGGCCGCAGCGTCGTGAACGACGAGAAGAATTCGACGGCGCTGGGAATGTCGACGATCATCTGCGATGTCCGCGCCGACTGCATGACCTCGCCATTGAGGACCGTCGTGAGCGCGACGTCGAGGATGTTGACCTCATCCGCGGTGACGATCTCCGGGCCGATCGGCATGCTGCCGTCGAAGTTCTTGCCCGCGGTCCACTGCGACGCGGCCCGCTGCCAGTCGCGCGCGGACGCATCGTTCAGCACGGTGAATCCCGCGATAGCGTCCATGGCCTTGCCCGCGGGGATGTAGCGGCCGCCCGCGCCGATCACGATCCCGAGTTCGCCCTCGTAGTCGAATCGTTCGGTCAGCGCCGGCCGCACCAGGTCGGCATAGGGCGCCAGCACGGTCTCCCTGCCCCGCACGAAGGCGTCGGGGAAGCCCGGCATCTGGCGGCCGCCTTCGGCGACGTGCTCGCGGTAGTTCAGGCCCAGGCACAGGATCTGCCCCGGCGCCGGGACCGGCGGCCCGAAGTCGGCCGGCTCGTACTCCCGGCCCTCACCCGCCGCGGCCTGCCGGGCGGCGTCCGCGGCGGCCCGGCCGTCTGCCAGGAATGACCGGGCGGACGCGAAGCGCGGATTCCCGGTCGCCTCGGCAAGGTCCACATAGCCGCTGCGGGCCCGGACGTGCAGGCGCGGCCCGGCCGTCGTATTGATCGTGGCAAGCCTCACGTAGCTGATCTCCTCTGGCCAATTCGTTTGGTTCCGGCTGCCCGTCGATCATAAATCCACCGCCGATCGCCCGGCCGATCAGACAGCCGAACGGCCCGGGCGAGGTGTCATACACCCCGTCCGGGCCGTCGTCGCGTGGACTGAACGCGGCGGTCACATGACCATGAAGGTCCTCACCAGCAGGCGCCTGAACCGCAGCCGCCACCGTTGATCGAGGAAGTCGGGACGGGGGCGGGGTTGCGGCCGTCTTTCGAGGCAGAGTTCCCGGTTGAGCCCGTGCCGCTGGTGGAGCGTGAACCACCTGCAGAGCCTGAACCGCTCGTAGAGCCCATGCCTGCGGGGGAGCCCATGGACGTGGAGTTGCTGCCGGCAGCGCCCGAACTGGCGGGAGAGCCGGATATCTTGGAGCCGGAACCGTAACCCGAGCCGTAACCGGAACCAGACGACCCCGAGCCGGACGAGCCCATCGAGCCCGAACCGGACGACATGGTCGTGAGGTACTGCCCGGAGATCACGTGCCAGACACCGCCGGCGCCGTTGCCCGCGGTCTCCCCCGGCGCCATGTCGCCGGAGTAGGTGTAGAGCGGATATCCGTTGTAAGTGGCCTGGACCGTGCCGCCCGCGTCGGTGACCTCGCCGAGCTTGCCGGCGAACGCAATGCCCATCGCCGCCGCGGGCTTGCCCGCGACGACCGGCCACGCGGTGAGGCATCCGCCCGTGCAGGTCGGCGGGCCGTTTCTCATGTCCTTCGCATACCAGTAGAGCGTGTCACCCTTCGCGTCGGCGAGAACCTTGCCGATCTTGGTGGTCGTTATCGTCAGCGTCACCGTCCTGGTCATGCCAGCCGACGTCCCTGACGTACCCATGCTGGCCGCCGGGCCCGAAGAAGCGCTGGTGATGGGACTTGCCGGGGTCGAGCCGCTTCCGTATGCGGAGCCGGCGGTCGGTGCGGAAGGACCGCACGCCGCCAGCAGCGGGACAAGCAATCCGAGCCCGGTAACTGCCCATCCGCGTATGCGCATCAATGTCGCTCCTATCACGTTGACCGTTCGTCCTACCCAAGCGGTTCACGCGACAGGAATGGGCCCGGTTCATCGATCCTTAAGGACTTTCCGTCTGTCACCGATCCTTAAGCACCGGTGCGCTAGTCCGCGATGCGGTGGCAGAGCCACGCGAGGGACAGCGGGTAGCGGTAGTCGACGCCCATGTGGCTGGCGTCGAAAAGCTCGAAGTGGATCACGTCGTCGGGTACGCCGATGTCCCGCAGGGTGGCGCAGAACGCCTCGGCGCCCAGGTCGAGGAACCATTCGTCCCGGGTGCCGGCGTCGATCCAGATGGCGCGCAAGGAGGGGAGCACGTCGGCGTACCGGGGCGCCATCCGCACCGGATCCCAGTCGAGCCAGCGCTGCCACACCTCAGGCCGGATCTCCGCCGTCGCCGGGTCGAACGGCAGGTCGATCGAGCCGTCCTTGTTGGCCGAGAAGCACGCGGACACCCCGAGCAGCATCAGCAGGTCGTGGTCTTCGGGCTTGGTGAACGGGGTCCGGGAGCGGAAATCGTCCCACCAGCGCCAGATGTCGCCGTCGTATCCGCGCAGGTGCCGGGCGGACTTCGCGAACTCCGGGAGGTAGGAGTACTCATACAGCGAATCCCCCGAGTGTGAGGCCAGCGCGCCGAACAGGTCCGGCCGCAGCATCGAGGTGATCATCGCGCCGAATCCCCCGCTGGATTTCCCCATGATGGCGCGGTAGGCCGCGGCCGGCTTGGTGCGGTAGTGCTCGTCCACCCAGGGCACCACCTCCTCGCACAGGTAGGAGTGGTACCGGCCGGTAGCGGGTGAATCCACGAACTGGCTGCCGCCGTAAGAAGTCCAGGCGTCGGCGTACACCACGATCGCGGGCGGCGTGTCACCGCGCGCGAACACCGCGTCGGCGGTCTCGGTGAACGGCTGGCGGTAGGGCGACCGGTTGCGCCACATGGCCACGTGCCCCGTGTATCCCTGGATGACGTACACCGTCGGGTAACGGCGTTCCTGGTCGCTGTCGTATCCCGGCGGAACGTAGACGAGCAGCGGCCGTTCGTTCGGATCTGCGAGCGGGTTGCCGCGCAGAAGTTCACTGGTGATCGTGTGCTCGTCGATGCGTCCGGCCAGATCAGCAGACCAGGGCAGCATTTCGTCTCCTTCCGGTCGTCTCCTTCCGGCTGATCCCCCCACGCCCAGCATGCCGCATCCCGCTCGCTGCCGCGGACCGGGCTGGCTGGGCCGGGTTACCGCAGCGGCGCGAGGTGAGCCTGCAGCGCGGCGGTGATCTCGCCGGGGGCCTCGTAGTTGGCCAGGTGGGCCGCGCCCCGGACCACGGTGAAGCGGGCGCCGGGGATGGTGCTCGCGATCTGGGCGCCGTGCCAGGGCGGTGTCGCGGGGTCTTCGGCGGCCGCGATGACGAGGGTCGGCGCGGTAATGGCGGCGATCGCGGCCCGCTGGTCCATCGCCCCGATCGCTTCGGCGCAGCCCGCGTACCCCTCGGGGTCGGTGCCCTCCAGCATGGCGGCGACGCCTCCGACCGATTCCGGGGACCGCCGAACGTAGCCGGGAGTGAACCAGCGCGCGAGGACCTGGTCCACCAGCGCCGCCATGCCTTCCGACCGTGCCGTCGCGGCCCGCTGCGCCCACATCGACGCCGGCGGCAGGTACGCCGACGTGCAGCACAACCCCAGCCGGGTGATGCGCTCCGGCGCGTTGGCGGCCAGCCACATGCCGACCATTCCGCCCAGCGAGACACCGCAGTAGGCGACCCGGTCGATGTCGTGCGCGTTGAGCAGGGCCAGCACGTCCGTGCCCAGTTCGGTGATCGTGTATGGGCCGGGCGGGGCCGGGGACTGGGCGCCGGGTGCCCCGTGGCCGCGCATCTCGAAACGGAGCAGCCGGTACCGCTGCCGGAGCGCCGGGGCCTGCCGGTCCCACAGGCCCTGGTTGGTCCCGATCGACGTGCCGAGGGCCACGACCGGAGCGCCGTCCGGGCCCTCCAGCGTGGCCACGAGGCGCTCAGACATCGAACGCGCCCGGCGTGCCCTCCGGCACCACGAACGGGCCCTCCGGCCAGGGCAGCCGCATCGCGAAGAACGGGCCGACGGTCTGGGACGGGGTGATCAGCTCACTCACCGGTCCTCCTCGCCTTCGAATACGGTGGCGTCGCGGCCACGCAGCACGATGTCCCAACGGTAGCCGAGCGCCCATTCCGGCTGGGTCAGGCCGATATCGAACTGGGCGATCATACGTTCCCTGGCCTTCGGGCCGGCCACCAGCGAACCAGGGGCCATGCGTGCTCCTATTCCTTCGCGTTCGCCTGGCTGGTGAGGCGGCGCAGGGCGGTCAGCTCGGACGGCGACGGCGGGTCCACCGTCTGCAGTTCCGCCGCCACGGCCAGGTCCCAGCCGGTTCTGGACCGGGCATCCGCAACCGAGACCCCCGGGTACAGACCGGCCAGCACGAATTCCTGCGTCGCCGGGTCAGGCTCGAGCACGCCGAGGTCGGTGATGATCTTGAGCGGGCCGGCGCCGGTCAGGCCGAGGCGCTGGCGTGTTCCCGGGCCGGACCCGTAGCCCACCGACGTTACGAAGTCCACCCGCTCCACGAACGAGCGGAGCGTCTGCCGTACGACGACAATCACCTCACGGCAGGATGCGGCGATCTCGGGGGCGCCGCCGGAGCCGGGCAGCCGTGCCTTCGGGGACGCGTAGTCGCCGCCGATGACCGTGGTGTTGATGTTGCCGAACTTGTCGATCTGGGCGGCGCTGAGGAACCCAACGTCGATGCGGCCGGGCTGGAGCCAGTAGTTGAAGATCTCCGGCACGCTGACCACGGCGTCCGCGGTCTCGGCCAGGATGCCGTCGCCGATGGACAGCGGCAGCCGGTCCGGTTTGGCCCCGATCGTGCCCGACTCGTAGATCAGGACCAGCCCGGGGGCGTGCGTGGCGCGCGCCAGGTTCGCCGCCGCGCTGGGCAGCCCGATCCCGACGAAGCAGGTGACGCCGTCCCCCAGCGCCCGCGCGGCTGAGACCGTCATCATCTCGTCGGAACTGTAGTCCGGCACAGGCACCTACTTTCCCCCTGCTGTTTCGGGCCGCCGGAAGATCTCGGTGTCCAGCCACCGCTGGAACGCGTCGCGGTCCCGGGCGATCGGGTCCCACGCCAGGTAGTAGTCATTGTCGCGGTCGTAGTAACCGAGGGCATAGGACGGCCAGGAGCCGCCCGGGACGGCGGCCACGTAGCTGACCGTCCACGACGGCAGCACCACGCCGCCGGGGCGCGGATCAAGGTACGGCACGACCTCCTCGACCGTGACAATCGATCGTTCCGCCGCCAGCACGGCCTCCTTCTGCACCCCGGTGATGCCCCAGAGCTGGACGTTCCCGCTGGTATCGGCGCGCTGGCCGTGGATGATGGCGACGTCCGGGTTGAGCGCGGACACCGCGGTGAGGATCTCGCCGGTGAACGGGCACGTGACGGAGCGGACGCTGTCCATTCCTTCGGTGGCCATGAGGCCGGTCCCGCTGTAACCTCGCAGCACGCCGAACGGCAGCCCGGAGGCGCCGGCCACGTAGCGGTTCGCCATCCCCGCATGGCTGTGTTCCTCCAGTTTCAGCGGGGCCGGCCAGAAATGCTCCACGGCGTCGCGGAACCGGTGCAGCGACCCGACGCCGGGGTTGCCGCCCCAGGAAAACACCAGCTTGCGCGCGCAGCCCGCGCCGATGAGCTGGTCGTAGATGAGATCGGGGGTCATCCTGATCAGGGTCAGGTCACGCCGGCGCTGCCGGATCACCTCGTGCCCGGCGGCGAACGGGATCAGGTGGGT
The DNA here is from genome assembly GCA_963809975.1 of uncultured Actinomycetes bacterium. GTDB lineage: Bacteria > Actinomycetota > Actinomycetes > Streptosporangiales > Streptosporangiaceae > Bog-532. Next base: position 20,513 of record CAWELT010000003.1, on the reverse strand, counting down.
GAATCCCTCCATCGCCACAGAGTCGCCGTCCCGCACGGCCAGCGCAACCGCCTCGGCCAGTGACACGATCTCAGCCATCCCACTCCCCCGCTGGCGTCCACTGGGTGCACACTCGTTCGACATCCGTACAATAGCGGCCCAGCCGGGCCGACGTCGATGCCGGGAGGGTCACCCGGCGGGCAGACGTCAGGAGTCGGGAAGGTCACCCGGCAGGCAGACGTCAGGAGTCGGGAGGGTCACCCGGCCCGTTTCCTGGTGGAGTGGTGCTCCTGCGGGGAGACCTGGTGCGCGGCCAGCGCGGCGTCGACGAACTCCGCGGCGGCGCCGAGGTAGCCGGCCGGATCGAGCGCCGATTCGATCTGCTCGGCCGTGATCCCGGCCGCCTCCAGCCGTTCCGCCGACTGCGGCAGCCCGAGCAGAACGTCACGGAGCGGGAGCCCGGCCGACAGGGCGCGCGCCCCGGCCTCCGCGACCAGATCGTGCGCGGCCGCCCGGCCCAGCGTGTCCGCCAGCAGCGACGTCACGTGCTCGGCCAGCGGCAGCCCGTTCGCCGCGGCCAGGTTGGCGCTCATCCGCGCCGCGTCCACGGTCAGGCCGCCGAGCAGTTCGGCCGCCCAGGACGCGGCCGAGCCGGTCAGGCTGAGCAGGTCCGCCATCGTTTCCCATTCGGCGTGCCAGGCGCCCGCGGCCCGCTGGTACTCCTGCTCGGCCGCGGCCGCAACGGTCGCGAGCAGGCCGGGAACCCGCTTGGTGCAGCCGAGTACGGCGACGGCGGCGACCGGGTTCTGCTTCTGCGGCATGGCCGAGGAGCCACCGCGCCGGGGTGAGCTGCCGCCGCCACCGGAGGAGTCCCCCGGTCCCTCGCACACCTCGCCGACCTCGGACTGTGACAGCAGGGTGACGTCGCGCGCGATCTTGCCCAGCACGGCATCCGTGCCGGCCAGCGCCCCGGCCAGTTCCACCATCCGCAGCCTGCTGGTGTGCCACGGCAGTACCGGCAGCGGCAAGCCCAGTTCCCCGGCCAGCAGCGCCGCCACCCGGGGTCCCGCGTCGTCCAGGGACGCCAGGGTGCCCGCAGCGCCGCCGAACTGCACCGCGAGCCGTTCCGCGCGGACCCGCGCGAGCCCGGCCCCGGCGTCGTCCAGGGCGGCCAGCCAGCCCGCCGCGACCAGGCCAAACGTTACGGGAACGGCTTGGCGGAGGAGTGTCCGGCCGGCCATGATCGTGGACCGGTGCCGCACCGCGAGCGCGGCGGCGCTCCGGGCCGCGGCGGCGAGGTCGGCCATGATGACGTCGAGCGCGCGGGAGGCCATCAGCATGGCCGCGGTGTCCACGATGTCCTGGCTGGTCGCGCCGCGGTGTACCGCGCCCGCCACGGTGCGGGGCACCCGTTTCATGAGGGCGCGGCTGAGGGCAGGAACCGGGTTGCCGGTGAGCGCCGCCAAGCCGCCCAGCTCGGCCACGTCGAAGTTCTCCGGGACGGCCGCCTTGGTCACCGCGGCGCCGGCCCCCGCGGGCGCGAGCCCGGCCCGCTCCAGCGCGCGGGCGAGGGCGGCCTCCACCTCCAGCATGGCCCGCAGCCACGCCTGGTCACCGGCATCGACGCCGCCGCGGCGGAACACCCCGCCGAACATCACCCCGCGGCTCGCGTCCTGCTCAGGCATGGTTTCGACCACTCCTTCCAGCCGGGCAATCGTCCCTGGCCCCCACGTCTCGCTCGCGGACCACGATAGACGTAGGGTCAGGAGCATGAACGCGCCTTTCTCTGGCCCGGGCGGGCCCGTTCCCGGTCCGGGCGGCCCCGGGCTCCCCCAGGAACGCCGCGTCGTCACCGAAATCCCCGGACCAGCCTCACGTGAGCTGCTCGGGCGGCGCCAGCGCAGCGTCGCGCGGGGTGTCAGCCATGTGCTCCCGGTGTTCATCACCGCCGCCGGGGGTGGCGTCCTCGTCGACGCCGACGGTAACTCGCTCATCGACTTCGGCTCGGGCATCGCCGTGGTGTCGGCGGGCAACGCCGCGCCCCGCGTGGTGGAACGGGTCAGTGAGCAGGTCGCCCGGTTCACCCACACGTGCTTCATGGTCACCCCTTACGAGGAGTACGTCGCGGTCTGCGAAGAGCTCGCGCGCCGGACACCGGGTGACTATGAGAAGCGTTCCGCGCTGCTCAACTCGGGCGCGGAGGCGGTGGAGAACGCCGTGAAGATCGCCCGGCACGCGACCGGGCGCCAGGCAGTTGTCGCATTCGACCACGCCTACCACGGGCGCACCAACCTCACGATGGCGCTGACCGCGAAGAACATGCCGTACAAGCAGGGGTTCGGCCCGTTCGCCGGCGAGATCTACCGGGCGCCGATGGCGTACCCGCTGCGCTGGCCGGGCGGCCCGGAAGCCTGCCGCGCCCAGGCGCTGGAGGTCGTCACCGGGCTGATCCACACGCAGGTCGGCGAGGAGAACGTGGCCGCCGTCATCATCGAGCCGATCCAGGGCGAGGGCGGGTTCATCGTCCCGCCGCCCGGGTTCCTGGCCGGGCTGGCCGAATTCTGCCGCGCGCACGGCATCGTGCTGATCGCGGACGAGATCCAGACCGGTTTCTGCCGCACCGGCGACTGGTTCGCCTGCGAGCATGAGGGCGTCGTCCCCGACCTGATCACGACGGCCAAGGGGATCGCGGACGGGCTGCCGCTGGGGGCGGTCACCGGGCGCGCCGACCTGATGGATTCGGTACACGTGGGCGGTCTGGGCGGCACCTTCGGCGGCAACCCGGTGGCGTGCGCGGCCGCGCTGGGCGCGATCGAGACGATGGAGGCCGAGGACCTGGCCGGGCGGGCCCGGCACATCGGCGACATCATGCTGCCGCGGCTGAGCAAGCTGGCCGAGGCCACGCCCCGCATCGGGGACGTCCGGGGCCGGGGCGCGATGATCGCCGTCGAGATCGTCCAGCCGGGCGGCCTGGACCCGGACCCCGCCGCAGCGGGCAAGGTGGCCCGGGCCTGCCACGAAGCCGGCCTGGTCGTGCTCACGTGCGGGACGTTCGGGAACGTGCTGCGCTTCCTGCCGCCGCTGGTCATCGGCAACGCGCTGCTCGAAGAGGGCCTGTCGGTCCTGGAGGACGCCTTCGCCACGGTGTAGGGCACGGTGCAGAGATGGCGGCCCAGGTCGCCGCACCCGGTGAGCGGGCCCGGCAAGCGGGCCCAGCGAGCGGACACGATACTGGTGGGATGGCCGGGAGCCGGACGCAGCGCAACAGTGACCGCCGGCTCGCCGTTCATCAGGAGCTGAGTTCCGGCCTGGCCGAGCTCGTGCCCGATATCAGCCGAACGGACGGCTGGATTCTCTATCTCGCTGGTGCGCCGCAGTCCCAGGTGGACCTGGCCGACCCGACGTACCTGGAGTTCGAGTACATCCGCCGGATCGCGCATCTGCTCGACGTCGCCGCGCCCGCCGGTGAGCCGCTGCGGGTGCTGCACCTGGGCGGCGGCGCCCTGACGCTGCCGCGCTACGTAACGGCCACCCGTCCCGGCTCGAGCCAGCTGGTCGCCGAGGCCGACGCGGCGCTGATGGAGATGGTCCGGAAGTACCTGCCGCTGAACCGCCCGCGGCCAGCTCAGGGGCGGCTGCGGATCCGGATCGGTGACGCCCGGGAGGTCCTCGGAGTCCGTGCGCGCGGCCAGCTTCGACGTCGTGATCAGCGATGTTTTCGCCGGGCCGCGGACTCCGGCGCACCTGACCACGGTGGAGTGCGCCGCCGCGGCGGCGCGGGCGCTGCGGCCCGGCGGGATCTACGCCGTGAACGTGGCCGATGGGCCGCCGCTCGGGCACGCCAAGGCCCAGGTCTCCACCGTCGGTTCCGTTTTCCCGTCCTCCTGCATGATCGCCGAGCCCGCGGTGCTGCGCCGCCGCCGGTTCGGCAACCTGGTGCTGGCCGGGAGCCGCCGTGCGTTCCCCGAAGAGGAACTGCGGCGCCGGGCGGTGGCGGACCCGTTCCCCGCCCGGCTGATGTGCGGCGATGACCTGGTGCATTTCGCGGCCGGAGCCCGTCCCGTCACCGACGCGACCGCGCAGCCCTCCCCCCTGCCCCCGCGCGCGGCCTTCGGCCCCTCCGCCTGACGGTTCGAATTCCGCTGCCACTATTTGCCCGCTCCGCCAGCGTCCGGCCCAGGTCATCCGGTACTCTGCTTGACCTTGGGGACTGTTTCCGGTGCGACGCCGGCCGCTGGCTGGTGGCGGAGGTGCGGAGCTTGGCCAGCGGGACCGCAGTGTGACATCGGCGTAGGAGCTTGCATGGAGATGCCCCCTCCCGGCTGGTACGAGGATCCCGTTGCCGCGGGAGGCCCGTTGCGCTGGTGGGACGGGACGCAGTGGACGGAGCACACCGCTCCCACCGGAAGCACCGCCCAGGCCGCCATCCGAGCGCAGCGCCGCGGCTTTACTTAGCGTGCGGCCCGGGCCATCAAGGTGCGCCCCAGGTCGTTGGCCCCGGCTGGCCCGGCCCCGCCCGGCCCCAGCCGCCCCGGTCCTGTCAGCGCTGGTCGGCGCCGTCAGCTTCATACGTCCCGTCCCGGTCCCGCCCGGCCCATCGGCCCCGTCCGCACCATCGGCCCCGCTCGGTCCATCGGCCCCGTCCGCCCCATCGGTCCCGTTCGCGCCGTCCGTTCCGGCAAACGACGGCGACCCTTCGCTGACCGACTGGTTCCAGAGCATTCCCTTTCCGGTGGCCGGCCGCGACCATCCCGCTACTCCAGCACGACCCGCGTGCTGGACCGGGAGGGACCGGGGACGCTGGCGGAGCTCGGCTGGCCGCACGGCACGCCGGTCAGCGAGGACGACACGCCCCTGCTGGAGCGCGGCGAAGCGGCCGGGATGCTGCGCCGCAACCGCACCCGGCTCATGTGGGGCCTGGCCCTGGGTGCGGCCGTGGCCATGCTCATCACCGGCGTCCTGGTCGCGGTCTTCGGTTCGAGCACGGCGCCGCACCCCGCGCCGGCCGCCGCGGCGGGCCATCCGGCGGCCGTGCGCACGCTGACCCCGAAGGCGTCCGCGCCACCGCCGGGCACCCCGTCGACGGTCCCGACGACCGGCACCCCGGTGACCGACCCCGCGTCCGGCCTGTCCTACGCGACCCTCAGCACTCCCTGGCAGCCCAGCTGCCCGGCCGCGATGAGCAGCGCGGCGTTCACCTGGACGGCCGGGGAGAGCGCGGTGGCCGGAACGGTCCCTCCGGCGGGCGGGGCCCCCTGGTACGCCAGCGCCTGTTCCGGCCTGCTCGGCCAGCAGTACCCCTATACCGGCGTCGCTGACCTGCCCCAGACGGCGATGAACCTGGCCGGTGCGTTCGACTCGGCTTACTACAGCGCCCTCCCGCACGTCCGCGCGACCCAGCAGAACAATCCGCTCCAGGTCAGCGGCCATCCGGCGTGGATCGTGGAGTTCCAGATGACCTACCCGACCGCGGCGGGCCAGGGCCTGGCGTGGCAGACGCAGCTCGGCGCGGTCGTGGTCGTGGACCGCGGCGCGGGGCAGCCGCCCGCCGTCATGTACGTCACGGTGCCGGGCAACCTGGGCACCGCGAATGTCGGGGTGATCCTGGCCTCGATGCAGCTGGCCGCGCCCCGGCGAGCCCGGCTGCCCCAGCGAGCCCGCCCGCCGCAGCCCCCACGGCACCGCCGGGGAGCCCCGCCGGCACCGGCCGCTAATACCGCGACGTCGGGCCCGAACCCGTAGAGCCCATCCCGGCCCCGGACCTGCCCACCGGAGACGGGACCCGTAAAGCCAGCCTCAGCTGTACCTAGGTGTTCACCGGGAAGCCGAGGCTCACGCCGCCGTGGCTCGGGTCGAGCCAGCGGGACGTGACCACCTTGCCGCGGGTGTAGAAGTGCACGCCCTCGGTGCCGTGCACGTGGGTGTCGCCGAACAGCGAGGACTTCCAGCCGCCGAACGAGTAGTACGCCATCGGCACCGGGATCGGCACGTTGACGCCGACCATGCCCACCTCGATCTCGGACACGAACCGGCGCGCCGCTCCCCCGTCGTTGGTGAAGACCGCCGTTCCGTTCCCGTACGGGCTCGCGTTGACCATGGCCACCGCCGCCTCGTAGGAGTCCACCCGGGCCACGCTGAGCACCGGGCCGAAGATCTCGTCGGCGTAGCAGCTCATCGCGGGGGTCACGTGGTCCAGCACGCTCGGGCCGAGCCAGAACCCCCCACCCGCCTCTTGTTGCCCCAACCCCCTGCATTGCCCCAGCCCCCCTCCCATTGCGCCGATCACGGGTGGGCCCGGCCGTCGACCGCCAGCGTGGCGCCCTCGCGGACCCCCGAGTCCAGGTAGGAGGCCACCCGGTCGCGGTGCGGACCGGTGACGAGCGGGCCCATCTCGGACCGCTCGTCGGTGCCGGGACCGACCCGGAGCCGGCTGATCCGGGCCCGGATCCGGTCGATCAGCTCATCGCCGGCGGGCTCCACGGCCACCAGCGCGGAGATGGCCATGCACCGCTCGCCCGCCGAGCCGAACGCCGCCGACACCGCCGCGTCCGCGGCCAGGTCCAGGTCGGCGTCGGGCAGCACGACCATGTGGTTCTTGGCCCCGCCGAGGGCCTGGACGCGCTTGCCCGCGGTGGTCCCGCGGGAGTAGACGTAGCGGGCCACCGGCGTGGAGCCGACGAAGCTGACCGCGGCGATGTCCGGGTGGCCGAGGATGGCGTCGACCGACTCCTTGGCCCCCTGCACGACGTTGAACACGCCGTCCGGCAGGCCGGCCTCGGCCCACAGCGAGGCCAGCAGGAGCGACGCGGACGGGTCTTTCTCCGACGGCTTGAGCACGAACGTGTTCCCGCAGGCGATGGCCAGGGGGAACATCCACATCGGCACCATGGCGGGGAAGTTGAACGGGGTGATGCCGGCCACGACGCCGAGCGGCTGCCGCAGCGAATACGAGTCCACGCCGGTGGACACGTTCTCCGAGTAGCCGCCCTTGAGCAGGTGCGGGATGCCGCAGGCGAACTCGACGACTTCCAGCCCGCGCGCGACCTCGCCGGCCGCGTCCGAGGCGACCTTGCCGTGCTCGGCCGTGACCAGTGCGGCCAGCTCACTCGTGTGGGCCCGCACCAGCTCACGGAAGTTGAACAGGATCGCCGCGCGGCGCGACAGCGAGACCTTGCGCCAGTCGGCGAAGGCGGCCGTGGCCGCCGCGACCGCGGCGTTCACCTCCGCCGCGGTGGCCAGGTCGACCTGCCCGGTGACCTGGCCGGTGGCCGGGTCGTAGACGTCCCCGCACGCGGACGCCCCGCCGGCCCAGGGCTTGCCGCCGATCCAGTGCGTGATGTGCTTGAGGTCAGAGCCGGCTGGGCTGCTCACTGGGATGCCTCCTCGCTGACGGCGCGCAGCGCGCCGATCAGGATCGCCAGGCCCTCTCGCGCCTCGGGCTCGGTCAGGGTCAGCGGCGGCGCCATCCGCAGGGTGTTGCCGTACAGGCCGCCCTTGCCGACGAGCAGGCCGCGCTCGCGGGTGGCCTCCAGCATCCGGGCGGCGAGCGCCGGGCTGGGCTGGCCGGTCGCCGGGTCGACCAGGTCGATGGCGAACATCAGGCCCTTGCCGCGCACCTCGCCGGCGGCCGCGCACCCGGCCGCGGCGTCCCGCAGCCCGCGTGATGATGATCCGGCCCAGCTCGCCGGCGTTGCGCTGCAGGTCGTGGGAGAGCAGGTAGTCCAGCGTCGCACTGGCCGCGGTGGTGGAGACCGGGTTGCCGCCGAAGGTGGAGACCCCGTTCCCGCGCAGCCCGTCCAGCAGGTCGCCGCGCGCGACCACGCCGCCGATGGCGAACCCGTTGCCGAGCCCCTTGGCGAACGTCATGGCGTCGGGCGTCACCCCGTGCGCGCCGATGCCCCAGAAGTGCTCGCCGGTGCGGCCCCACCCGGTCTGCACCTCATCGGAGATGAACAGGATGCCGTGGGCGTCCAGCACCTCCTTGTACGCGGCGAGCAGCCCGTCCGGGGGCATGGTGAAGCCGCCGACGCCCTGGATCGGCTCGGCGATCAGGCACGCGACGTCGGCCGGGTGCGCCGCGGTGGCCAGCACGTTGCGCAGGTCCGCGACACACGCCTCGATGTAGGCGGCGTCGGGCATGCCGCTGGTAGCCGGGCAGTTGCCGGTCCGTACCGTGCAGGTAATGCACGCCGAACGGGGCCAGCGAAGAGGGTTTCCAGCCGGCGTTGCCGGTGATCGCCACCGCGCCGAACGACCGGCCGTGATAGCTGTTCCGCAGCGCGAGCACCTGGTCGGCGCGCCGGGCGGCGGTCGCCAGCAGCAGCGCGGTCTCGTTGGCCTCGGTGCCGGAGTTGGTGAAGAACACCTTGGCGCCCGGGATGCCGGACAGCTTGGTGATCTTCTCCGCCAGCTCGACCTGGCTGCGGATGAGGTACAGCGTCGACGTGTGCACGATCCCCGAGGCGATCTGCCGTTCGACGGCCTCGCGAACCTCGGGCACGTCGTAGCCCAGCATGTTGGTGAGGATCCCGCCGAAGAAGTCCAGGTAGTTGCGCCCGGACGCGTCGGTGACCCGGCATCCTTTGCCGCTGACCAGCTCGATGGGCTCGTGGTAGTAGGTCGCGACCCAGTTGGGGATGACCGCGCGATGGCGCGCATGCAGATCTGCCATGGTACCAGTCTCGCACCGGTACTGGCCTGTTCCGCCTCGGGCGCGGATCCGGGCCGGGCTGAATTCCCTCCCGAACGGACATGCGGAGGAGCCGTGGGCTACGGCGAGGCGCTCATACCGGCCCAGCGAACCCGGCCTCCGAAACGGGCACAGGCCGGGCCGTACAGACGATTACGTGCCGGTGCTGCCGAGGACCGCGATCCGCCGTTTCCCGGGAACTCCAGGGCCGCTGGCCGGGGCGGGGATGTTCTCCCCCGTCCCGGCTTGTTCGGGTGCTGGTCAGTCCCGGCGCGGGTCGGAGAGCACCACGATGGACCGGGGGCTGACGGTGACGTGGTCACCGGCGGCTCGCGGTGCGGTTGCGGAGTTGCCGGGTGCCGCCGGGTCGTAGGTGTCGATCTCGGTGCGCCACGCGGCCTGCGGCCTGGTGGCGGGCAGGGCGAAGTCGAGGGGCTCCCACCAGGCGTTCACCAGGACCAGGAAGTCGTCGTCGAGCAGGCGCGTGCCGTCTTCGGCCCGGTCGGGGTCGTCGGAGCCGTCCAGGTAGATGGCGATGGCCCGGGCGTTCGGGTCCGCCCAGTCGCCGCCGGTCATCGGCGTGCCCGCGGGGGTGAACCACTGCAGCTCGGATGGCCTCGGCCCCGGCCAGGAAGCGGCGGCGGCGGAAGACCGGGTGGGCCCGGCGGAACGCGATCAGCTGCTTGGTGAAGTCGCGCAGCGCGGTGTCGGCGCCGGCCCAGTCGAACCAGGTGATCTCGTTGTCCTGGCAGTAGGCGTTGTTGTTGCCGTCCTGGGTGCGGCCCATCTCATCGCCGCCGAGCAGCATCGGCACGCCGAACGACAGCATCAGCGTGGTGAGCATGGCCCGGGACTGCCGGGCGCGCAGCGCCAGGATGTCCGGGTCGGTGGTGGGGCCTTCGGCGCCGCAGTTCCAGGAGTTGTTGTCGCCGGTCCCGTCCCGGTTGTTCTCGCCGTTGGCCTCGTTGTGCTTGTCGTCGTAGGAGACCAGGTCGCGCAGGGTGAAGCCGTCGTGGACGGTGATCAGGTTGACCGAGGCGGTGGGCCGCCGCCCGGCGCGTGCCGTACAGGTCCGACGAGCCGGCGAACCGGTTGGCGAACTCGCCGAGCCCGACCGGGTGGCTGCGCCAGAAGTCCGCGCATGCGTGTCCCGGTACTTGCCGTTCCATTCCCGCCACAGCGGCGGGAACCGGCCCAGGTCGTAGCTGTCCATCTGGCCGACGTCCCATGGCTCGGCGACCAGCTTGGCCCGGCACACCACCGGGTCCTGGGAGCACCATGTCCAGGAACGCCGACACCTTGTCGAAGGCGCCGTCCTGGCGGGCCAGGGTGGGCGCCAGGTCGAACCGGAACCCGTCGGCGTGCATCTCGGTGACCCAGTAGCGCAGCGAGTCCAGCATCAGCTGCAGCGTGATCGGGTCGCCGGCGTTGAGGGAGTTGCCGCAGCCGGTGGTGTCGTAGTAGGTGCCGGGGTCACCGGGCACGACCCGGTAGTAGGCGGTGTTGTCGATGCCGCGGAAGCACAGCGCGGGCCCGTCCGGCTCGGCCTCGGCGGTGTGGTTGAACACCACGTCCAGGATCACTTCCAGGCCGGCCCGGTGCAGCGCGTCGACCATCGCCTTGAACTCGGCGACCTGCCCGCCGGGCTGGCCGGCCCGCACGGCGGCGGAGTAGCCGTTGTGCGGGGCGAAGTAGCCGATCGTGTTGTAGCCCCAGTAGTTGGTCAGGCCCTCCGGCGACCAGGAACGCCTCGGGCACGTTCTGGTGCACCGGCAGCAGCTCGACGGCGGTGACGCCCAGGTCGGTCAGGTACGCGATGGCGGCCTGGTGGCCCAGCCCGGCGTAGGTCCCGCGCAGCTCCGGCGGGATGTCCGGGTGGCGCATGGTGAAGCCCTTGACGTGGACCTCGTAGAGGACCGTGTCCGCGTAGCGGTACCAGGGCCGCGTCGCCGTCCTGCCAGCTGAACTCCGGGTCCGCGACCAGGCTGCGGGGCACGTGCCGGCGCGAATCCAGGGTGCTCGGCTTGCCGGGGTCGGTCTCGTCCTGGCCGAGCACCTCCGGCCCGAAGGTGACCGTTCCGCTGACCGCCTTGGCGTACGGGTCGAGCAGCAGCTTGGCCGGGTTGCACCGCAGCCCCTGGGCCGGGTCCCAGGGCCCGCCGACCCGGTACCCGTAGGCCTGCCCCGGGCCGATGCCGGGCACGAACGCGTGCCAGATGTCGGCGTCGTTGTCGGCCAGCGGGATCTGGGTTTCGGTGCCGGCCGCGTCGAACAGGCACAAGGTGACGCTGTCGGCGACGCTGGAGGCGAGCGCGAAGTTCGTGCCCGCCACGCCCAGGTGCTCGCCGGGCGTGGCGCCCAGCGGGAACGGCTGCCGGGCAGCGCGGCGGTGGCATCGGGGGCGGCCGGGCGGCCGGGACCGGCCGGCTCGGCTGGTCTGGCTGCTGGTCATGGCTGGGCCTTCCCGCCAGGTCGCGCATGACGTCGCCGAGGGACCGGACCGCGCCGTGGCGGCGCAGGATCAGGTCGGCGATCAGGCCGGTCCAGCCGGTCTGGTGGAAGGCGCCGATCGCGGCGCCGTTGTCGCCGTGGAAGTACTCGCTGAAGATCAGGTTGTCCTTCCAGGCCGGGTCGGCCTGCATCTTCTCGGTCCCGCCGAAACAGGCCCGCCGCCCGCCGGCGTCCCGGGTGAACAGCGAGATCAGCCGGTCCTGCAGGTCGGCGATGATCAGGTCCAGGCTGAGCCGCTTGCCCGAGCCGGTCGGGTACTCGACCTCCAAGTCATCGCCGTAGAACCGGTGGTAGCGCTCCAGCGATTCGACCACCAGGTAGTTGACCGGCATCCAGATCGGGCCGCGCCAGTTGGAGTTGCCGCCGAACATCGAGGTGGTCGACTCGGCCGGCTCATAGTCGATGGAGGACTGGTAGCCCTCGGCGTCGAACTGGTAGGGATGATCGCGGTGGTAGGCCGACAGCGCGCGCAGCCCGTGCGGGGACAGGAACTCGCTCTCGTCGAACAGCTTGGCGAACAGCCGCTCCAGCTGGGCCGGGCCGGGCCACCGACAGCAGCAGCCGCTGGCTGGCCCCCTCACCGCGCAGCTGCGGGGTCTCGGCCAGCTTCTGGATGTCCCCGACGCCCTCCTTCCGCAGGAACCGCGTGAAGTTCTTGTTCATGGTCATCGCGTTGTTGCAGCATGTCGCCGTCGATGACCCCGGCGGCCAGCGCCGGGATGATCCCGACCATGGACCGGGTCTTGACCGGGACGCTGTAGCCCGACGGGGTGACCAGCCGGTCATAGAACAGCCCGTCGGTGTCGTCCCACAGCCCCTGCTCGTCCAGCGCAGTGCGGATGCCCGCGAAATGCTCCAGGAACTTCAGCACCAGATCCTGGCGCCTGGCGCTGGCCGGACCAGGTTCAGCACGGCCGCGATGGCGCCCATCGCCAGCGCGTAGGAGCCCATCCAGCCGGTGGCGTCGGACTGCTCCAGGGTGTAGCCGGCCGGCAGGTGGGAGCGGTCGATCGGGCCGATGTTGTCCAGGCCGAGGAAGCCGCCCTCGAACACGTTGTTGTCGCTGGCGTCCTCCCGGTTGACCCACCAGGTGAAGTTGACCAGCAGCTTGTCGAACACCCGGGACAGGAAGTCGAGGTCGCGGCCGCCGTCGATGGCGAACACCTGCAGCGCCGCCCACGCGTGCACCGGCGGGTTGACGTCGCCGAAGTCCCACTCATACGCCGGCAGCGCCCCCTGCGGGTGCTGGAACCACTCCCGGCAGATCAGGATCAGCTGGTACTTGGCGAACGCCGGGTCCAGGTGGGCCAGCGTGACGCGTGTGGAAGGCCAGGTCCCAGGCGGCGAACCAGGGATACTCCCACTTGTCCGGCATCGAGATGATGTCGAACCCGTCGAAGTTGCGCCACTTGGAGTTCCGCCCGTTCTTGCGCACCTCCGGCGGTTGCGGCTGGGTCGGGTCCCCGTCCAGCCACCGCGACACGTCGTAGTAGAACAGCTGCTTGCTCCACAGCATCCCCGCGGACGCCTGCCGCAGCACCAGCGCCTCATCCGCGCTGGCGCCGGCCGGGGTCAGCTCGGCGTAGAACTCATCGGCCTCAGCCTTGCGCTGGGCCATCACCTGATCGAAGTCCTTGCCGAGCGGGTCCGCCTGCGCCTTGGCCGCGCTGCTTCCCGTTCCCGCCCGCGGCCGGCCGCAGCCGCAGCCGCAGCTCGGCGGTCTGCCCGGCCGGCACGGTGACCTGGTACCAGAACGCGCACTTGGTCCCGGTGCCGACGGGGTTGACCGTGGCCGCGCCGTGGATCACGTGGTCGTTGATGCCGTCCTTGGGATAGGGCGTGACCGGCTCGGCGCCGTACAGCCGGGCGAGGTTGGTCTCGTTCTCGCAGAACAGCAGCTGCGGGCCGGCACCGTCCGGGCCGGCCGCGGCGATCAGCTCCATGGTGCCCGCGAACGGATGGTCGATGGTGACCGACCGGTCCCCGGATGCCCGCAGGGCCGGCCGGGGCTCATCGGCGTCACCCCAGGACCAGGTGTTGCGGAACCAGGCGGTGGGCAGCACATGCAGCGTCTCGGCCTCCGGGCCGGCGTTGGTGACCTGGATGGCCATCAGCAGGTCATCCGGGCCGGCCTTGGCGTAGTGCACCTCGGTGATCCAGTACCGGTCGTCGTCGAACACGCCGGTATCCAGCAGCTCATACTCCGGCTCGTACCGGCTCCGGCCGGCGTTGGTGTCGATCAGGTCCTGGTAGGGATACGCGCCCTGCGGATAGTGGTAACGCCACCGGTTCCAGGCGTGGCTGGGCACCGCGTCCAGGTACCACCAGTACTCCTTCACGTCCTCGCCGTGGTTGCCCTGCGGGCCGGTCAGCCCGAACGCGCGCTCCTTCAGGATCGGATCCCGCCCGTTCCACAGCGCCAGCGACAGGCACAGCCGCTGCTCGATATCGCAGAACCCGGCCAGCCCGTCCTCCCCCCACCGGTAGGCCCGGGACCGCGCCTGATCGTGCGGCAGGTAATCCCACGCGTTCCCGTCGGCGCTGTAGTCCTCCCGCACCGTGCCCCACTGCCGCTCGCTCACGTACGGCCCCCACCGGTACCACTCGGTGCCCGGCTGCCGCAGCCCGTCCTCCAGCCGCCCGAACCCAGCCACCCGATCCCGTTCCGCACCCATCGCATTCCCCTTCGCCTGGCTGTGCAGCCCTCCATGGGCTCCCACGAATCCATGTTCCGAGACCGCAGGTGACCCGTCATCACCCGCCCGCCATTTCACCTAGGTGGAAACGGCGGCAAAGCCGGCCGGGGACGGCGAGGAAGGGCTCGTCCCGAGCGGGTCCTGGTCATGGGTCCGCTGCTCAGCAGGCACTGACCGCCCCGCGATCACTCGGCCCGGGATGGCGAGCGAGATGTGCCACTGGACTGCCATCGCGGCGCCCGTTCCGACAATCATCAGGAACGTCGCGGCAGCTTTCGCCGCAGTCAGCTGCGTACGTACCCGCCACCTGGGTGCCCCGGTTTGTCGACTACCTGTCGCTGGCCTTCTGGACCGCGACCGCGATCAGCCCCACCGACATCTCAGCGATCAAGCCCTGGGCCAAGCTGCTCATGATGCTCGAGGCGGCCTGCTCGATTGTCCTCGCCGCGCTCGTCATCGCCCGCGCGATCAACGTCCTCTAGCGTCCGGACGTGCGCGAAGCCCTGGAGGCGGTCTCCGGCGCGCCGATCGCTCGGCTGATTCGGCTGGTTCGAGCTCAACCGCGGGCTCACGGGCAGGCCTCTCGCTCTGCGGTCATATTCGATGATAAAGCAGCGAAGTTACGGCGAACTCGCCCTAACTGCGTGACGTCTCGCCCTGACTGGGTGATGTCTCGCCGGTTACCGCGTCGTATAGTTCCGTCATCGGGACGCGGGCGAAGGGCTGGTGATAACCAGTGACCCCGCCACCCCGGTTTCGCTGCGGACCGGAACACGCTGGTGGCCCGGCGCCGGGCGGCGCCACGACCAGACCCGGGAGGTGGGGACGGATGCCGGTGCAAGAAGAGACGCAAGACATAGCGCACCCGAGCGTTGACGAGCGTATGGCCAGAGGCAGGGAGGCCGCCGGGCGGACGCCTCCGTCGATCCACTCGGGCTGGAAACCCGCTGCGGACCGCCCTGACCCGGTCGCGCTGCTCGAGGCGCAGAACGCTGACCCGCGAGCCCGACCTCGTGCCGGTCCGGCACGGGCGGATGATGGTCTCGCCCTTCACGTTCTACCGGGGCGCGGCCAAGATCATGGCTGCCGACCTGGCCGACACGCCGACGGCCGGCCTTGACGTCCAGCTCTGCGGCGACGCGCATCTGTCGAACTTCGGCGTGTTCGCCTCGCCCGAACGCATACTCATGTTCGACCTGAACGACTTCGACGAGACGCTGCCGGGGCCGTTCGAGTACGACGTGAAGCGCATGGCGGCGAGCTTCACGATCGCGGCCCGCAACAACGGCTTCACCAAGGCCGACGCCCACGCGGCGACGCTCGCGTCGGTGACGGCGTACCGGGAGGCGATGGCTGAGTTCGCGCAGATGGGGACGATGGACATCTGGTACGCGCCACTCTGGACGAGGACGAGCTCATGAACGCGGTCCGCGACGCACTGGCCGCGGCTCGCGAAGGCGAAGAAGGGCGAAGCGGACAAGAAGGTCGACGAAGACCGCGCGAGAAGTCGCGGAAAAGACCGCGCGAGAAGGCTCATACCCGCGACAGCCTGCAGGCACTGTCGAAGCTCGCCGAGCTTGTCGACGGGCAATACCGGATCGTCAGCCAGCCGCCGATCGTCGTCCCGGAGCGTGACCTGGCCGCCACCTTCGGCATGTCCCCCGACGAGATCGGACCATCGATCCACGAGCAGTTCCGCGCGTACCGGGCCACCCTGCAGGATGACCGGCGTCACCTGCTCGAGCGCTTCGAGATCGTCGACGCCGCCCGCAAGGTCGTGGGCGTCGGCAGCGTCGGCACCCGCGCGTTCATCGTCCTGCTCCAGGGACGCGACCACACGACCCGCTCTTCCTGCAGGTCAAGGAGGCGACGGCGCTCGGTGCTGGAGGACCACCTGCCCAAGAGCAGTACCGCCAGCCCGGCGAGCGGGTGGTGCAGGGACAGCGGATGATGCAGGCCGCCAGCGACATCTACCTCGGCTGGACCAAGGGGCGTGGACGTGAACCGCTACCTGCTACTGGCGGCAGCTCCGCGACATGAAGGGCTCGGCCGAGGTCGAAACGATGCTGCCGATGGGGCTCAGCTTCTACGGGCGCATCTGCGGGTAGACCCTGGCCCGCGCGCACGCCCGGTCCGGGGACCCGATCGCCATCGCCGCGTACCTGGGCAAGAAGGACCGCTTCGACCGTCGATCACCGACTTCTCGCTAGCGTACGCGGATCAGAACGAGCAGGATTACCAGGAGTTCGTGAACGCCGTCAAATCCGGACGGCTGCAAGCGCTTGAGGGCGTCTGAGAACGAGCAATACACCCGGCGGGCAGATAGGCAGATAAGGGAGTCGAGGAGATGGCCCTCATGTGGCCCTCGGGCGGCCGGGACTAGCGCAGGGGAAATGCAGGGGATTCGCTAGGGCCGGTCCATGCTGGCCCGCAGGTCAGAGGCGTAATAGCGCTTCCTGGGCGGCTGGATCGGCACCCTGACACGGAAGACTATCCAGGTTGCCGCCTATCGTTGGGCATCACTTACCTAGTCAAGCGGCCGGGTAGCGCCAGCTCGACCGCCTTCTCTTCCTTGTCTTCGCGGTCAGGCGGATAGTGGCCGCCCAGTCCCCGGTGCCGGTCGGCTGGACGCCCGCGCGCGTACCGACGACGGAGCCCTTGTCTCACCGCCAACGAGGTGCGACGCGGAGCACGAACAGAGGGTCCCGTCGCGTTGCGGAAGAAGGTCTCCCGCCGCGGCTGAGCCGGAGCGGAACACGTTCAGGCTGGTTGCGGGGCTTGTTGTGGCGGCGCTGCAGCGGTGCGCTTGGCGAGCAGGCCGGCGAGCAGCATGACGAGCACACCGATCCCCACGCCGCACAGCGTCCACAGCACCCGGTAGCCCTCGGCGCTGTAGTTGGAGGGCTGCGGAAGGTCCACCAGGATCAGCACTCCCGCGGCGATGGCCGCACTGTACAGCGCGTAGTTCCAGAAGCGGATCGCCGCCCCGTGCATCAACAGGACAAGCGCAACCACTTCCAGTCCGCGGTCGATCGCGAACAGTCTCAGTCCGTGTTCATTGGCGGGTATCAGCAGCACCAGCGCGGCCGCGGCGGCGCCGATCAGCGCGCCGGCAAGGCGCTGGACGGCCACGAGCGTGGCCTGCTCCACGCTCGGCTTCATCGCGACAATGGCCGCGATCGGCATCCAATAGCCGTGCGGCAGGTTCAGCCCGAACGCAAGCGCGACGGTACCGGCGATGACGAGAGCGCGGATCACCGCGAACATGATCAGCGGCCGGGTCAGCTTCTGCCGCGAGGTGTCACCGGGGAGCTCCGCGACCGGCTGGGGCCGGTCCTCGCGCCCGCGGATCAGCCACCCGATGAACGTCACCGCGATCCACAGCGCCGACCCCCCGGCCCAGGCGAGCACCTGAGCCCAGGTGTAGCTGGTGATATGGGCGTGATGATGGAAGCTGGACGCGATCCCGAGGGTGACGATGAACCAAATGTTGAGGAGCAAGGCCGCCACGAACCTGCGCACTCCGAACGCGGCCGCCAGGCCGGCCACCAGCGTGACCGCAAACGCCGCGAGCACCAGCCAGCCCCAGGCGTCCCCGCCGATACCAAACCCCAGCGCGGTCACCCCTGCGCCGATCAGCGCAAAGACAGCGATGCGCGACGCGCCGTACCCGAAGCCGCCTCCCGGGTCGGCCAGCGCCGCAAACAGCACGCCGAACAGCGCGCTGAGAAGATACTCCTCGTGCCCGATCGCCCAGAAAACGACCAGCGGCACCAGCGCGACGTCCAGGATCATCACACCCCGCGGCCAGTTGAGCCCCGTGGGGTTGAGCTCGAACACCTTCGACAGCCAGCCCATGACCTTCCCCCGTGAACGGGCTGTGCTTCTCGTCCGCTTGCACTGGCCATGGCCGTCCCCGCTCGCCTTAGTCGCCAAGTATGCCGCTCCGATCCCGCGTTCTCCGATTCCACCAAGATCGCCGCGAAGCGACCCGCGGGTCCCGATCAAAGACGGCGCTCCACCGGTCATCGGCAAAGCGAGCCGTCACCGCGCCAGCGTTTTCCACGCCGGGCTCACAGGTTAGGGCCCAAAGACCCGTCACCTGGGCCTGGTGATTCGGCCGCACGGCGGAGTGTGCATCACGCACACGCTGGCACTCAGGCAGATGACCTGTCACTATCCGTCGGCCGTTTCCACCTAGGTGAAGCGCGCCCAGGAAGCCTGGAGATCTCCGGGTTCAGACGCCTCGCCGCACAACGACAGCCCCTCCTGCGGGGTCATCGTCCAGGTGAGCAGGCTGGCACGCACGTGGTTGGCGCAGCAGATCGAGCGTATGCTCGGAGTCCACCTGGACTTCGCCGAGTCCCGCACCTCCCTGCTCGCCCAACCCGCGGCCACGAGCCCTCCCCAGACCGGCTGAATTTCCTCCCGAACGGACATACGGAAGGAGCTCGTGGGCTACGGCAAGGCGCTCAGATCGCATCCGCATCAGGCAGAAAGTGACAAGCGGGCCAATCTCAAGGATCGATGCCTAGCCACGCTGTGAACGAGCGCAATTCTTCATTAGGGCGACGTTCGGCGTGCGCGATGGCCCGAACATGGATTGCGGACCATCGGGTGAATGCAGGGCCAACTGCGGCGACCACCCTCCGCGCCGCCCGGTCAAGCAGCCCAGTGAACGGTGCCAGTCGCCGTAGTAGAGCCAGCCTCGGGCCAGCTCAATGCGATAGTGGCCCGCACGTACTGGAGGAACCGGCCGAAAGGTGGCCCACGTGCTCAACCTGGGCAGCACGGCTCAATCGCCAGCGGCCCGTCAGATAGCTCAATCGCCGGCCGAAACCTCATGGAGACCCACATTCGCGGGGCCAAACTCCATCCCGTAATAGTTGATGCCCTCATCACCCACCGTGGCCGCTATCTGCCTGGTCCTCGCTCAAATGTGCGTCCGACTCCTGACGGCGGCCCGCCCGCGCCGCCAGTACCGCCGACCGCAGATGCAAACTTCCATACACGCTGCGGGCCGGGCATCCATCCAGGTGAACTTCTCCGCCCCCAGCTGCGCTGCGGGTGCGTTCCATCAGGGCAAGACCCTGATCGTAAGCTGCGGCCCCGAGCAGGGACGCACCACGAGACCACTGCGTCCGGGCAATCCGCAACGGATCTCCGGACTGCCGCGACGCCCATTCAATCCGCTCAAGTGCCAGTGCCCGCAGATCTGCGTAACCGAACTATGCGCCAGACCTGAGACACCACCGTAAGCCTCCGCCAGCAACGCATACAGCTCCGGTTGGTCAGCATCGGTCCCCACCCGCCACCGATGCTTGCAACTCATCCAGTAGCACCGGCAGACGCTGACCGAGCTGAAGGTACCGAGCCTGTCGCCCGAGCAGTGACACCTCACGCGACGTCTGCGGTCAACTCCGTCACAGACCGAGGCAGGACATCGAAAGCGCGGGCGGCACGTCAATAGGTTAGCAGCGCGCGCCGCACGGCTCAACAGTGGCTTGCAACGCGACAGCCTGGCTGCTGGGACCCTCATACGGCTGGCCAGTGATCCTGGGCACATCCACCCGCAACGCGCGCGCGACCGCGCCGATAAACGCCGGAGCTAGCCGGCCCGCCCCGCCCGACTCAACCTTGGCCAGCAGGCTGTAGGACACGCTCGCCCCGCCGCGCCAGCTCACGTCCCGTCCACCCGCGCAGCTTCCGAAGGGCCGCGACCCGGGCACCTATCCGGTCTTTATCAGCCATCTGAACCCTGAGGAGTCAATGTTTCAACGGTTTTGAATCTCCGCGACTACCGTCCGCGTTCATGCTTGCTTCCAATCCAATTATGTCCCTCGCCTCGGAAGAGCCATGAACGCAACCAAGACCGACTCCGGGCCACATCTCCTAAAAGCAATCGAAGACGGCATGTAACGATCGCTGGGGCATCTGGCTCAGCGACACCGGACGCTGGTGGGCGGCCCGCAGCCAGTCATTTATCAGCCAGAGCCCTTAACGCGGGCTGCGTCCCGTTCCTGCGCGCCGATACCCCTGAGGAATTGGCCGAAGCTATACGCGAGCAGGACAAAGTTGAGCAGCACGACACCGCTCAGGACGCAAGCGCGGGTACCAAGTCCATCAGGCTGGCTTGGGGATGGTTGTGATGGCGTGGGATGTGTTCGCCGCCCGCCCATCGGTGCCGCCGTGGATGCTGGCCGAGCTGGACGCGCTGCGCGCGGCCCTGCCGGGCTATGACGTGATCATCACCAGTCACAGCCCGGTGTGGCGGTTTGAGGCCATCCGCCGCCACGCTGGCGGCCCCGGCCCGTGGTGCGTGATCTCCACCGACCCGGGCGACCTGTGGTGGGAGCTGGCCGGGCGGCTGCGGCCCCCCGCCTATGCCCGCGCCCCTGAAAGCCGGCGATTCTTGCGCATCATCCCCCACTAGGCGGGGCTGTTGCCCGGCCCGGCCTGGTACCAGTGCGGAGCGCGAGGGTGCGATTTGACACCGAGTGCGGTCGCTATCCGTTCGAGTGCGCTCGGGGCGATAGATAGCATCCCGCACTGAAAGGGTGAATCCACTCGCGCCCGCCACCTCGGCCGAACCTCCGAAGGCAAGGAGGTTCCCCGGTGTTAGTGCTCCGTTCAGTGTC
>CAWELT010000002.1:0-98707 GCA_963809975.1 uncultured Actinomycetes bacterium | reverse complement strand
CGACCAGCGCCTGGGCGGCCTCCTGCATCGCCCCGGCGTCGAGGGGAGGCTTCACCCGCCAAGCGCGGCGGCGCTCGAGGGCCAGCGGCGCGCGGCGGTTGACGATCCGATAGAGATAGTGCCGGCGTTGGCGCTGCGCCGCGCGTCGAAACCCGCGTCGACGCGGTCGGAATTGAGAACGGCGATCGGACGGGGATGAAGCAGCGCGTTGAGCCCCTCGCCGAGCCGGAACGGGTCCCACTCGCGTTCAAGGTCGACATGCGCGACCTGGCCCAGCGCGTGCACGCCGGCGTCGGTTCGCCCCGCGCCGTGGGCGGTCGCCCGCTCGCCGGTCATCGCGGCGAGCGCCTCTTCCAGCGCCTCCTGGACCGAAAGACCGTTCTCCTGCCGCTGCCAGCCGACGAACGGCGCGCCAGCATATTCGAGGATGAGCTTGAAGCGCGGCATTCGGGCTGTTTACGCGCGGGGCAAAGGCGCGGGAAGGGGTCCGGGCAGCCTTCCACGACGGCATCCACCCTTAGGATGGCCGCGCCAGCATTAACAACCTTTCATGTTTACGCCATCGCCCGTTTAGGCGTCTCAGCGCATTGTCCATCCTGAGGCGGTCGGTTCGACGTCGGCGCGCCACGCCATTGGACCAGCGGGAGCTCTTAATGACTTTTGATCGTGCCCCCGGTATTCCCTCCGTGCGGCGCTTCTCGGCGCCGTTGTGCCGGCCGCGCTCGGCGGCGTCGCGTTCGAGACTTCCGCCGTTCCGGTGTCCGCCGCCGCCTCTACTGCGCAGCCGGCCACCGGTCCGGCGTCTTTCGCCGACGTTGTCGACCGTGTCAGGCCGGCCGTCGTTTCGGTCAAGGTGAAGGTTGACAGCCGCCGACCCCCGTCGATGACGAAGAACTTACAGGGAATGCCTGGACTGCCGGATATTCCGAAGAACAGCCCATTCTATCATTTCTTCCGTCATTTCGGCATGCCTGATGACAACAACCCAGATGGCGATCGCATGCCGCGCCATCATTTCGGTCAGGCGCAGGGGTCCGGCTTCTTCATTTCGTCGGACGGCTATGTCGTCACCAACAATCACGTCGTCGAACACGCGACCGAAGTGACCGTGACCACGCCGACGGCAAGACGCTGCCCGCCAAAGTGATCGGCACCGACAGCAAGACCGACCTTGCGCTGCTGAAGGCCCAAGGCCAGCGACTTCCGCGTGTCACTTTGCCGCCAAGCGCCGCGCGTCGGCGATTGGGTGATCGCGGTCGGCAACCCCTTCGGCCTCGGCGGCACGGTAACCGCGGGCATCGTCTCGGCGCGGGACGCGACATCGGCTCCGGGCCTTACGACGACTTCCTGCAGATCGACGCGCCGGTCAATCACGGCAATTCGGGCGGTCCGACCTTCAATGCCGAAGGCGAAGTGGTCGGGGTCAACACGGCGATCTTCTCGCCATCCGGCGGGAGCGTCGGCATCGGCTTCGCCATCGCCAGCGACGTCGTCAAGAATGTCGTGCAGCAGCTGAAGGACAAGCGGGGCAGTGACGCGCGGCTGGATCGGTGTGCAAATTCAGAACGTTACGTCGGATCTCGCCGACAACCTGGGCCTCAAGAACGAGTCGGCGCCCTGGTCGCGGAGGCGCAGAAAGATTCGCCGGCCGCAGCCGCTGGCATCAAGAGCGGCGACGTCATCACCGCAGTCGACGGCGATGCGGTCTCCGACCCGCATGACCTCGCCCGCCGGATCGCCGCGCTCGGCCCGAAGAAGACGGCCAAGCTCTCGATCGTCCGCAACGGCTCGCCGATGACCGTCGACGTGACGCTCGGAACCATGCCGGCGGAGAAGACGGCAAGCGCCGAAGCGCACAATCCCGACAGCGACAGCAGTTCGCCTTCCGTGTTCGCCAAGCTCGGCCTCAAGCTCCGTTCGGCGCACGGACAGGACGGCGTCGTTGTCTCTGAGGTCGACCCGGACGGCGCCGCCGCGGAGAAGGGCTTGAAGAATGGCGACGTGATCCTCGAGGTCGCGGGCAAGTCGGTCAGCCGGCCTGCGGAGGTCGCCGCGGCGATCGACGCGGCGAAGTCCGACGGCAAGAAGTCGGTTCTGTTGCGCGTCAAGTCGGGCGACGGCGAACGCTACCTTACGCTGCCCGCGCGCGCGTCCTGATTAACCGTCGTCCCGCGGCAGCGTGGGACGACGACATGAAATGGATGGAAGGGTTCATGGGCATGTCCCCGGCCCGCGCATAGCGCGCCCTTCCGTTCAAGTCGGCGGTCGCACATATCCCCGCCCGCGCGACCCCGACAAGGTGGCGGCAGGTCCTTACAACCCCCCGAGGACCTGCCGCCATTCCTTTTTGGCCGAAGCGCCAGGATTCGCTATATGTCCGACATGCGCATCCTCATCATCGAAGACGACCGCGATACCGCCGCGTACCTCGTCAAAGCCTTCCGCGAGGCCGGGCATGTCGCCGATCAGGCCAATGACGGCCTCACCGGATACGATCTGGCGCTCGAAGGCGCCTATGACGTGGCCATCGTCGATCGCATGTTGCCGAAAATGGACGGTCTGACGCTGGTCGGCTCGCTGCGGAGCAGAACAATGAAACGCCGGTCCTCATTCTCTCCGCGCTCGGCCAGGTCGACGACCGGGTCAAGGGCCTGCGAGCTGGCGGCGACGACTATCTGTCAAAGCCTTACGCCTTCTCCGAGCTGCTTGCCCGGGTCGAGGCGCTGGCGCGCCGCCGCCCCAAGGGCGCGCCGGAAGAGACGGTCTCAGGGTCGCCGATCTGACGCTCGACCGGCTGTCGCACAAGGTCACCCGCCGCGCCGAAGAGATCGTCCTCCAGCCGCGCGAATTCCGGCTGCTCGAATACCTGATGCAGAACGCCGGCAAGGTGGTCACCCGAACGATGCTGCTCGAACATGTCTGGGACTATCATTTCGATCCGCAGACCAATGTGATCGACGTGCATGTGTCGCGCCTGAGGGCCAAGATCGATCGTGATTTCGACGCGCCGCTGCTCAACACCGTCCGCGGCGCCGGATATATGATTCGTGACGGCGCTCGGTAAACTCTTCCGCGCCACCGCCTTTCGCCTCGCGCTGGCGATCCTTCTGCTGAGCGCCGTCGGCGCCGGCATCGTGCTTTCGTTCATCGCCTGGGAAGTTGTCTCCGTGGTCGACAGGGAGACCGCGGAGACCATCGACGCCGAGGCCAAGGGCCTGATCGACACCTTCAACACGGCGGGCTTACGCACCCTCGGCTCGGTCATCGAGGCGCGCAGCCGCGAACCCGGCGCCTCGCTCTATCTCCTGACGAACCCGATCGGCGAGCCGCTCGCCGGCAATGTCCAGCAGATTCCCCCCGAAGTGCTGTTGCGCCCGGGCTTTGTGCCGATCTTCTACCGCGGCGCCGAGAGCGCCGGGCGAAGCCGACAGGCGCTGGTCGGAGTTTATGTCCTGCCGGGCGGCTTCCGCCTCCTGATCGGGCATGACCTCGGCGACCGCGCGCGCATCGGCGCGGTGATGGTGCGCGCGCTTGCGATTTCGCTGGTCTTCTTCGCCGTGCTCGGGGCGGTCGGGGCGCTGTTCGTGGCCCGGCGGGTGCTGCAGCGCATCGACGACATGAACACCTCGGCGCATGGCATCATGGCCGGCGATCTGACCCGCCGCCTGCCGGTGTCGGGCTCCGGCGACGAACTCGACCGGCTGGCGGAAGGTCTCAACGAGATGCTGGGGAGAATCGCCGAGCTCATGGAAGGCCTGCGCGAGGTTTCCGACAACATCGCCCATGATTTGCGCACGCCGCTTACCCGCCTGCGCAATCACGCCGAGGCCGCGCTCGCCTTCGGCGGCGATGCAGCGTCCTATCGCTTGGCGCTCGAGAAGACGATCGAGGAATTGGACGCCCTCATCAAGATCTTCAACGCTCTGCTGTTGATCGCGCGCGCCGAGGCGGGCGGCGACGTCGGTCCGCCGCAGCTCTTCGACGTCGGCGAAGCGGCGCGAACCGTCGCCGAGCTTTATGAGCCGCTCGCCGAAGAAGAAGGCGTCGCGCTGACCGTGCGCGTCCAGGGCCCGCTGACGGTCCGGGGCAATCGCGAGCTCATCGGCCAGGCGATCGCAAACCTCCTCGACAATGCGCTCAAATACGGAGCGCCGAATCGAGGGCTCGCGGACGCCGAGATGAAACCGGACGTGGTCATAACGGCCGAGCAAATCGGCGGATCCGTCATTCTCACGATCGCCGACCGAGGTTCGGGCATTGCGCCGGCCGACCGGACGCGGGTTCTCGACCGGTTTGTCCGGCTCGAAGGCTCCCGCTCGCGGCCCGGCTCGGGCCTTGGCCTTTCGCTCGCCGCGGCGGTGGCGCGGATGCACGGCGGCTCGGTCGCGCTTGAGGACAATGAACCAGGACTTCGCGTCCGCCTCACTCTGCCCGCGGCGGACCCCCCGGCCGTGCCTGCGCCCGCCGAACTGGTCATGAATGACCGCAACGCTCGCTGACGGTCTCATCGACGCGCCCCGCCTCAGCGCGCCCGCCGAAGCCCGGCGCCGGCTCGCTTCGCTATCGAAACGCCGTCCGCCGCGGACCTCGCCCCTAGAACTCGATAGCGGCCGGACGCGCGACGTGCTGCTCGGCCTCGCCGATCATTCGCCCTACCTTTGGTCGCTGGTCAAAGAGGATCCGTCGCGACTTGTCCGGCTCCTGGCGAGTCCGCCCGCCGAATTGCTCGACGCCCTCGTTCGGGCGCTCGGCGAGCGGCAGGGCGACGACGAGGCGGAACTGATGCGGGCGCTGCGTCGCGCCAAGCGCGAAGCGGCGCTCCTGATCGCGCTCGCCGACATTGGCGGCGTCTGGGACGTCGTTGAGGCGACCGAGGCGCTGAGCGGCTTCGCCGACGCCGCCGTCGGCGCGGCGCTCGCCTTCCTGCTGCGCAGACACGCGCGCGCGGGACTGCTGGCCCTGGATCCGATGCGCCCGATCCGCAAAACGGCTCCGGCGTCGTCGTGCTGGCGCTCGGCAAGCACGGCGCGCGCGAGCTCAATTACTCGAGCGACATCGACCTCATTGTCCTCTACGACCAGGCGGCGGCCTCAATTCCGCCGGGAACCGAGCCGGCGCCGCTGTTCGTACGGATGACCAAGGCGCTGGCGCGCCTCCTGCAAGAGCGGACGAGCGACGGCTACGTGCTCCGGGTCGACCTTCGCCTCCGGCCAGACCCGGCCTCGACCCCGGTCGCGCTCTCGACTTCGAGCGCCTATTCCTACTACGAGACGGTCGGACAGAACTGGGAGCGCGCCGCGCTCATCAAGGCGCGACCCGCGGCGGGCGACCTGAAGCTCGGCGATCGGTTCCTCGCCGACCTCGCTCCGTTCATCTGGCGCAAGTATTTTGACTATGCGGCGATCGCCGACATTCATGCAATGAAGCGCCAATTTCACGCGTCCGCGGCCACGAGAAGGTCGTCGTCCCCGGCCACGACATCAAGCTCGGGCGCGGCGGCATCCGCGAGATCGAGTTCTTCGTCCAGACGCAACAGCTCATTTTCGGCGGCCGCCGTCCCAGATGCGCGGCGCGCGCACGCTCGAAATGCTTGAGCGCCTGCACGCCGACAAATGGGTCAGCGCCGAGGCGGTCGACGATCTCTCCCGCGCTTATCTCTTCCTGCGCCAGGTCGAGCATCGGCTGCAGATGGTGCGCGACGAGCAGACGCAACGGTTGCCGTTCGAGCGCGCGGCCCTCGTCCGTTTCGCCAAATTCTGCGGCTACGCGCGGCTCGACAGTTTCGCCAAAGACCTGACCCGAC
Organism: uncultured Actinomycetes bacterium; assembly: GCA_963809975.1. Taxonomy (GTDB): domain Bacteria; phylum Actinomycetota; class Actinomycetes; order Streptosporangiales; family Streptosporangiaceae; genus Bog-532. The sequence goes on along the minus strand of CAWELT010000002.1, from coordinate 92,904 downwards.
ATCTCAGTCGGGTCGAACATCACTACGCCCGGCTGTTCGAGGACGCGCCGGCGCTGAGCGCCGCCGCTGGGAATCTTGTCTTTACCGGCGTCGTCGACGATCCGGAGACGCTTGCGACCTTGCGCGCCCTCGGTTTCGAGCGGCCGGAGGCGGCGGCGGAAACCGTTCGTGGCTGGCATTTCGGCCGCCGCGCGGCGGTCCGCAGCCCGCGGGCGAGGGAAGTGCTGACCGAGCTGACGCCGGCGCTGCTCGAAGCCTTCGCCGGTTCGGGCGACCCGGACGCCGCGCTTGCCGCCTTCGATGAAGCGCTGGCGCGGATGCCCGCAAGCGTCGAACTGTTGTCGATCCTGCGCTCCAACGCCGCGCTACGCGAATTGTTTGGCGATGTGCTCGGCGCCGCCCCGAGGCTCGCGCAGGTGGTCGCGACCCGGCCCCATGTCCTCGACGCGGCGATCGACCCGGCGCGAGAGGTCGGTTTCGAGGCAAGCCTCGACGACGACAGGATGCGCGACCGGGTCGAGGCTTTCATCGCCCACGCGCCAACATACGAGGAGGCGCTGAACCGCGCCCGCGATTTTGCCGCCGAGGAGACATTCCACATCGGCCTCAACCTCTTGTCGGAGCGCCTTGATCCCGACCGAGCGGGCCGCGCCTATAGCGCGCTCGCCCAGGGGCTGATCGCGGTCATGCTCGAGCGGGTCATGAACGCCTTCGCGGTCGAGCACGGCCGCGTCCGCGGCGGCCGGGTCGCGGTGGTCGGGCTTGGCAAGCTCGGTTCGCGCGAGATGACCGCAGCCTCCGATCTCGATCTCATTCTGATCTACGATTTTCCTGCCAGGCTGGCGAGTCAGCGGCCGCAGGCCGCTGGGACCTGGGGTGTACTATGCGCGGCTGACGCAAAGGCTCATTGCGGCCTTGACTGCGCCGACCAAGGCGGGACGCCTTTACGAGGTCGACATGCGGCTGAGACCCTCCGGGCGGCAGGGGCCGCTCGCGACCCAGCTATCGTCGTTCCGGCTTTATCAGCAGGAGGAGGCGGAGACGTGGGAGCATATGGCGCTGACGCGGGCCCGCGTCCTCGCCGGCGATCCAAGCCTGGGCGCGGAAGTCGCCGAGACGGTGCGCCAAACGCTGACCGGCAAGCGCGACGCGGCGAAGGTCGCCCGCGACGCGGGCGCCATGCGCAAGCTCATCGCCGCCGAGAAGGGCGACAAGGATGTCTGGGACCTGAAGCTGGTCAAGGGCGGGCTCATCGACATTGAATTCATCGCCCAGTATCTGCACCTGGCTTTCGCCCATGAGCGCCCCGGCGTCCTCGACGTCTCGACGCGCAAGGCGCTCGAAAAGGCGGGCGCCGCAGGGCTGATCAGCGCGGAGGAGGCCGAGGGCGACCGCCTTACCCAGTAATGTATCGGGCCAGGGAAAATACGTTGTGTACGGTATCGTACAGTTTGCCAGGCTATGGCAAGCTTTCAGCGACTCTCCGGCTGGTACTTGTCTTAGATCGCGAAAAGGCTAGGCAGACATGCATTCGATCGAACCCTCTGATCACGAGGATGCCATTCATCGCCTCAAGCAAGAAATCGACCGCCTCACCAAACAACATGCCAAGGCTGGCAATCCGCAACGTACCTGGGAATGAGCCCGGACGATGCGAAGCAATACGACGAGGCCCTGGCTGCCGCGATCGGCCTGCTCGGAGCGGGAGCCGGACTGGGTGTTCCGGCTCTGTGGCGGTCCACCGGGTCGCGCCCGGCGGCGGCCCCGGCAGCGTCCGGCTGGCCCGGCGCTGACGTCTCGCGATCGCCGGTCCCGATCCTCGGCACCTCGCGCCTGACGTCGTTCACGCTGCCGGTCGCGCGGCTGGCCGGCAGCCACACCGCGACCGTCGCCCCGCTGCACGGGCTGCTCCAGGCGGCCATGATCGTCGTCGCGCCGTCCTCGCTCCCGTCCGGGACCCTGGCCGCGATCGGCCAGCTCCCCCGGGTCACCAGTGCTCAGTCGGTGGAAGCGGCCAAAGTCCAGGTGAACGGCAAGTACATCGCGGTGCTCGGCGTGGACCCGTCGACGTTCCGCGGCTATGCGGCGCAGAAGACGGCCGCATCGGATCCGTTCTGGCAGAGCGTGGCAGATGGCGCGATCACCGTCTCTTATACCATGGGGCGGCAGGACAGACTGCCGCTCGGCGGCACGGTCCAGGTGAACGGGGCCAAGCGGGAGAACCTGGAGGTCGGCGGGTTCGGCACGGTGGGCATCGAGGGCGTCGACGCGGTGGTCTCCCACACCGTTGCGCGGTCGCTGGGCATGCCCGCCGCCAATGCCATCGTGATCAGCGCGCCGCACGCCAACCTGGCTTCCCTGGCCACCGCGGTGCGACGGGTCATCCCGCGTGGCGCCGCGGCCGAGCCGCTCATGACACAGGTCAGCGCGGGGGTCACCACGACCGAGGCCACGGCGGCCGGCGTGTCCGGCGTTTCCAGCAGCAGCGCGGCGGCCGGCTCGACCGAGATCGTCACGATGCTCAACGCCGCCCTCAGCCGGCAGGGGCTGCCGTACGTCTGGGGCGCCGTGGGCCCGGGTTCGTTCGACTGCTCGGGCCTGGTGCAATGGTCGTTCGCGCGGGCCGGGATACGTATGCCGCGGGTGGCCGCGGACCAGGCGCGCACCGGGCCGGCCGTGTCCGTCAGCCAGCTTCAGCCCGGTGACCTGCTCTTTTACCACACGGACCCGACCGATCCGGGCTACATCTCACACGTCGCCATCTATCTCGGCAACGGCAGGATGATCCAGGCGCCGCAGCCCGGCCAGGCCGTGGAGGTCGTCCCGGCCGACACCGGCAACGAGTTCGCCGGCGCGGTACGGGCCGACCCGGCCTTGGCCGCTGCGGTGGACGGCTCCATCTAGGTGCCATCGGCCGCCGGCTGGGCGCGCTGACCTGCTCATGGCCTCCTATCCGGGCGAAGGACGCACGGGGGAGGCTCGTGTCATTTTATACGTTTACAATGCGTCAACGGCACTTTATGTTTGATGCCCAAGATAACCGGCTATCCGGGAAAATAATCTTATTCCGGGCATTTCTGTAAGGCGGTCATGGTACCGGTAAGAGGCCGGAAAAGTGGTACATAAGCTATTACCGGTTGTCCGGCTGCCGATCTGCTCTTATGCTGCGGCCGGTGGAGGTTAGGAATGCTCTATTCATTTCGGTGTGGGCAGTATCGGCTGTCATCTCAGCCCTGGTCGCCTCTCACCCGGGCCTGCGTTTTGCCTTCGGCCAGCCGGAATTGCAGGCGGCGCTTGAGACGGCCGCATCGCTCATCGCGCTACTCGGCGGATTTCTCGCGTATGGCCGGCCCGGCGGCTGGGCCGCCTGACCGACCTGACGCTGGCGTGCGCGCTCGGGGTGATCGCGCTCTCCAACTTGGGCTTTGTCCTGGTTCCCGAGCTGACCGGTAACGCGGCAAGCAACTTCGCCGCCTGGCTGGCGATCATCAGCCGCTCGCTGGGCAGCCTGTTCTTCGGTATCACGGCCTTCCTGCCGGACCGGCAGCTACGGTCGATCGGCCGCGCTCAGCGGACCGTCGTGGCCTGCGTGGGCGCCGTCCTCGTGCTGACCGTCCTCGTGGACTGGGCGCTCTGCAGGCACCTGCCGACAGCCATCACTGCCTACTCCCCGGCCCCCGCGCCCGCCGCGCCGGTCCTGCACACCGATCCAGGGCTGCGTGCCCTGCAGATGGCGACGGCGGCGGTCGATGTCGCCGCTGCGGCCGGTTACCTGGGCCGGTCCCGGCGGCCTGATGGCGGCCTTTTCGGCTGGCTGTCGGCCGCGGCTGTGTTCGCCGCGGCGGCCCACCTCAACTACTTCCTGTACCCGTCGATGTACGCCGGGGTAGTTTCTGTCGGCGACACGTTCCGGCTCTGCTTCTTCGTCGTCCTGCTGGCTGGCTCAATGCGGGAAATCTGGTCGTACGGGCAGGCGCTCTCCCAGGTCATGGTGACCAGGGAGCGCCGCCGGATCGCCCGTGACCTGCATGACGGTCTGGCCCAGGAACTGGCCTACCTCACCCGGAACCTGGACGCACTTGACCGGGTCGGCCGACGAAGAGGCCCTGGACCGCTTGCGTCGCGCCGCCGGCCGGGCTCAGATGGCCTCCCGGCTCGCGGTGAGCAATCTGGCGGTCACCCATCAGCTGACCCTGGCCGACGCGTTTGCGGGTTCGGTGAGCGTGGTGGCCGAACGGCTGGGTGTCGATCTGGATCTAGATCTCCGCCCGGGCGCCCGCCTTCCTGCGGCGCATTTGGTCGCGCTGGTCCGGATCGCCAGTGAGGCGATCACCAACGCCGCCCGGCACAGCGGTAGCCGGCGGGTGAGCCTGAGCGTCGAGCGGCGGGGGGCGCGGACCCAGATGCGGGTCAGCGACGCCGGCTCGGCTTCGACCTCGCGGTCCCGGCGGACGGCTTCGGTCTCATCTCGATGCGCGAGCACGCCACCTCGGTCGGCGGTGACCTGCGGATCTCGTCCATACCAGGACATGGCACCGAGGTGGAGGCCATGCTGTGAGCGCCAGCGAGAAATCGTTGGTGCGCGTCCTCATCGCCGACGACCACGCGCCGACACGTGACGACATTCGCCGGGCGCTCAGCGGCGATGCGCGCTTCGAGATCTGCGCGGAGGCGGCGGACGCGGCCGGGGCGATCCAGGCCGCGCTCCGGGAGAAGCCGGACATCTGCCTGCTTGATCTGCAGATGCCTGGCGGCGGTCTCGCGACGGTATGGGAGATCGCCGCCCGGCTGCCTGAGGCGAAGATCGTGGTGCTGACGGTTTCGGACGATGACGCTGACCTTTTCGCCGCGCTCCGGTATGGCGTCGACGGCTACCTGCTGAAAACGATGAACCTCAATCGGCTGCCTGATGAGCTCAACGGCGTCTGCTCCGGTGAGGCGGCCATGCAGCGGGCGCTCGTTGCGCGCGTTCTTGAGCAGTTCCGTCAGCGGGAGCCGCGATGGCGGCAGCCTGCCGGCGCCGGGCCCGCGCAGCGGCTGACCAGCCGTGAGTGGGAAGTACTCGAATTGCTCGCGCAGGGACGGTCCACCGCTGAGATCGCTGAACGGCTCGTGCTCTCCTCCAGCGCGGTGCGGGTGCACGTTGCCTCGATCGTGCGCAAGCTCGGGGTTCCTGGCAGGGCTGCTGCCGTTGACCTTTTCCGGCGACATTCAGATACCTGAGCGGACGCATGCTTGCGGCGAAGGTTTGCCGATGGCGACCCTCAGGAGATGGCGATACCGGCACGGCCACTGCGGGTCTTGATCGCCGACGACCATGCCGTGATGCGCCGCTTGTTCCGGGAAGACCTGGAAACCGCCCGGATCAAGGTGCGTGCCGAGGCGGTCCGCGCCGCGCTTGCCGAACGGCCCGACCTGTGCCAGCTGGATGTGCGCATGCCCCACGGCGATGGCATCACCGCGGCCGAGTCGATCCGGCAGGCGCTGCCAGGGTGAAGGCCGCGCTGATCACGGCTTTCCCCGATGAGGACGGCGTGCTGGCCGCCGCGCGCGCCGGAGCCCACGCCTACCTGGCCAAAGACATCGGCTCGTGGCGCTTGCCGCATGTCCTCCGCGCCGTCATGAGGGGTGAGACGTCCTATCCGCGGCGGCTGCTCCACCCTGTGCTTCGCGCGCTTCGGCCACCTGAGCGCTCAGGAGACTGAACGTCGGAAGCTCATGAGGGGCTTGCCCGGACACGTACGGTAGCTAAGCATTGACATGCCGCCACTGGGGTCGGTTAGCAGCGATTGGTGATGAATGCCGGGCTGGGGACATGGCGAACCCCTGGCGGCAAGCTCGGACGGAGGGGGAGGGGCGGCGATGGGCGATGAATAATGCCTATGAGGCCATGGATGGACTGAGGCGGGCATGCCACGACATCCGGCAGCCGATAGCAGGAATGCTTGCGGTCGCAGGGGCGGCTCTGGCGGAGGCGGGGCTACCGGATAACACCCGAGGCCGCCTGGAACAGATCGTGGAGCTGGCTGAATGGCAGTCACGCGTAATCGAGCACTTGCTCCAAACGTCCGGGCTCAGCAGGCCGGACGCCGGTCATTCGGACGTGGTTCAGGTTGTCAACGAGGCAGCGGCCGCAGAGCGGCTGGCCTGGGGGGGTGAGCTGACCCTGGTATGGCCTCCCGAGCGGATCTTCGCCCCCATGCATCCTGTCATCTTGCGCCGCATTACTGGCAACCTGCTCGCCAACGCCACACGTGCCGCGGGCCCATCTGGCATCGTGACTGTTAAGGTGCGGACGCAGGACAGCTGGATGCTGCTTGTGCTGGAGGATAGCGGTCCCGGCTTTGGCTGGCTCGCCGGAGGCCCCGGGCTTGGTTTGTCCACGGTGGCACAGCAGGCCGTCAGGCACGGGGGAAGGCTGGAGTGCGGCCGCGGCAGCCTTGGCGGAGCGCAGGTGGGCCTGTGGCTGCCGCTGGCGAAGGCTCCGGCAGGAAGGAAGGTGGCAGATGCAAGTTGTTCTGTGTGACGACAACCGCATGCTGTGCGAGGCACTCGCCGCTATCCTTCAGGCTCGTGGCCATAGTGTACTGGCCATCGCAACGCGCGCCACGGAGGGCATCGCCGCAGTAGCCACGCACCGGCCCGACGTCTGTCTGCTCGATGTGTGCTTCCCCGACGGCAGCGGTCTCGACGCCGCCCGGGTGATGCGCGGTTCCTATCCGGACACGAAGATTCTGATGCTCTCCTGCCTCACCAATCCTACGGTCGTGTCGGAAGCGAGGAAGATCGGCGTCGCGGGATTCCTGCGCAAGGACCAGAAGGCTGAAACGATCACGGGCGCTCTCGACACGATCGGCATGGGCGGGGTGGCTTTCACCGCCAGGCCCTCACCTCAGCCCGGCTGGCGCGCCGCGCCGTCGCCTCAGGAGGATCTTCTGCGAACGCTCACGCCCCGCGAGACGCAGGTCCTGCGCCGGATCGTCGCGGGCCAGAGCACGGCGCAGATGGCCCGTGAGATGAGGATCACCACCAGCACCCTGTGCAGCCACATAAAGAAGATTCTGGCCAAGCTCGGTGCACACAACCGGCTTCAGGCCGCGGCCATCGCGCGCCGCGTACCGGAGCGCGAAGGGGCTACTGGCCTCTTCCCGCATGTTCGGAGCTCACGCCTGGAAGGCGACGGGGGTTAAGAGTCGTGGAAATCAACGTCTTCGTAGCCGATCAGGAACGCACCTTCGCCGACCTGCTCGCTTCCCGGCTCGGGGCCGAGGATGACATAGAGGTCGTGGGGATCCAGGCAAAGGCGCCGAGCCCGTGGCTGACCACAGGGAAGTCCGCCGATGTCGTCGTACTCGACGGCGATATGCCCGGCGAAGCTACGAACCGCCTGTGCGAGGAGCTGTCCGGGCGTGACGAGCGGACGCGCGTGGTTGCGCTGAGCTTTTCTTCGGAGCCGGAGCGGGTCGTCCAAGCATTCCAGGCCGGTGCGGCCGCCTGGGTACGAAAGGACGAATCCTTGGACCACCTGCTGCGCGTCATACGCGGCGTCGCCCGCGGCGAGACGTGGTTGCCGCCCCGGGAGGCCGGTGACATCGTGATGTTCCTACTGCGGGAACGCGACCGGCACCGGAAGAACGAGCGACTGCTCGCCTCGCTCACGCCGCGTGAGCGGATAGTGCTGGGTTGCCTAGCCGAGGGCGCCGGGCATCGTGACGTGGCAGAGCAGCTGCACCTGTCCGTCAGTACTGTCCGCACCCATCTGCAGAACCTCATGACCAAGCTGGGCGTCCACTCGGCCGTGGAGGCGGTGGCGCTTACCCGGGGCTACTTGGACTTGCTTCGCCCGGATGACGGCTCGCCGTGAGACGGGCCGTTACGTGAACGTGCTTTCACGGCGCCGATTGATGTCGGCTGTGGCGCTTGCCTTCGGCTCGGCTGCCACCGTCGGCAGCTCGGTCGCGCGGGCCGCGCCGGCCCTTCCCCGAGCGAATCCGCGGTGCGGACCTGTCATTCACCCTGCAGATCGAGGCCGCCGGATACAGGTTCACCGACCAGGGGCGTACCGCTCCCGTCGAGGAACTCCTCGCCGCTCGGGGGCTCAACACCGTCCGGCTCCGCGTATGGGTGCACCCGCCGCCGGGTTACAGCAACCTCGGTGCTGCGCTCGCCCTCGGCCGTCGGGCGCATAACGTCGGCTGCAAGATCCTCCTTGACCTGCACTACTCGGATTTCTGGGCCGACCGCACCAGCCAGACGACGCCAGCCGAATGGCAGAATCAGGATCTTGGGATGCTTTCCAGTACCGTTCGCGCCTATACCCGGGGCGTCGTTGGCGCATTCGCCGCTCAGGGCACCCCGCTGGACATGATCCAGATCGGCAATGAAGTTACCATGGGCATGCTCTGGCCGCTTGGGCTCATCTACTCCGAAGACGAGGAGCACTGGACCGGGTTCGTGCAGCTGCTGAAGGCCGGGCTGGAGGGCGCCCGCGAAGGAGCGACGGATCCCCTGCAGACGATTGTCCACATCGACTGCGGGGCAGACAACAATGACTCGCGCTACTTTTACGACCACATCATCCAGTGCGGTACTGACTTTGACCTGATCGGACTCTCTTACTATCCGTTCTGGCACGGCCCGCTGAGGGACCTGTCGTCGAACCTAAACGACCTCGCGATGCGCTATCGCAAGGGCCTAATGGTCGTCGAGACATCTTACCCCTGGATTTTCCCCGCTGCTGACGGCGTTGAGTACTGCGCCGGGAATCCCGACCAATTGGCCGATATTGCCCGCTTTCCCGTGACACCGGCCGGCCAGTTTGCTTATTTCGAGGCGCTGCGCTCCACGATTGAGGCGGTCCCGCAGGACTTTGGCCGCGGCTTCCTCGCGTGGGAGCCCGAATGGCTGCCCGGCGTCGGCTGGGGGCCGGGCGAGGACAACCCTTTCGCGAACCTGACGATGTTCGACTGGCGAGGCGCTGGGCTGCCGTCGCTGGCAGTGTTCGGGGCTGATGCCTGACGAGGGAATTCAGATCTCGCAGTGGCCGCGGGTGACGATCAAGGTAGCGTTTGGGCTGCCATGATCGCCCTCGTGACGCCGAGCGCCAGTGAATCCAGGTGGTCATCGCGCTCGTGGTGACGACCTCAGCGTAACCGCGGGATGATCGAAGGCAAGATCGACGGCCCCGCAACTCCCGGCTGTGTTCGCCGCACCCCACAGGTCGTGCGTGATTTTCCCGATCTCGGCCGTGACCCTGGCGCGGGGCCCGTGATCTTCGCGTTGATGTGCCCGAACTGGGCGTCCCGGCCCGGGTGCTGTCTGCCCTCCAGCACCTTCGCCGGCGACTGCAGGCTGTAGCCCTCCCCGCGGATCAGCCGCGCGGCCGCGTCCTTCCCGCAGGAAAGCCCCGCGCGGCCAGCCGGCCCGCGATGTCCCGCGGCGACAGCGAGCACCAGGTGATCTGCCTCATCGGATCCCCGCGGTGCCAACTCCACTGCAGAAGGTCACACCACGCCCACCATACCTGACCAATTACAGGGACTGAATAGCCGCGAGCGACCCTCACTCTGATGGGGAAAACTACACCATAGGGGGGATGACCCGTCCTACGGCACACATTACGATTACGAAGAGACCAGCCGGGGAGCGGCCACTAAAGCGACCGAATCAATGCTGATCACGGTTGGGCTCAGCACGGTGAGCCTATTGCTGCGTTTCACCATCGTCACGGTTCGGTTTCCGCAATTGCCAGTTAATTCTGAATCTTGGCTGGAGTGCTAGCGGCCAAGTACGCTAAAGGGGAGGAAGCGATGCGAATCGTAGTGACTGGTGGGGCCGGTTTTCTTGGCTCACACCTGTGTGACGCGTTCATTCGCCGCGGCGAAGCCGTCGTCTGCGTAGACGATCTGTCGACCGGAAATCTGGACAACGTCGGCGATCTTATAAGCCACCGGCAATTCCGCTTCATCGAGGCCGATGTCTGCGCTGGGCTCGATGTGCCCGAGCCAGTTGATGTGGTTGCGCACCTGGCCAGCCCTGCCTCGCCGCCCGATTACCTGCGGCGCCCCCTGGAGACGCTCGCAGTCGGGAGCCGCGGGACCGAGAATGCCCTGCGCCTCGCCGCGCGCTCTGGCGCCCGGTTCGTTATGGCCTCCACCAGCGAGGTCTACGGCGATCCGGCCGAACATCCACAACGCGAGGAATACTGGGGGAACGTCAATCCCGTCGGCCCGCGTAGTGTTTATGACGAGGCCAAGCGGTATGCCGAGGCGGTGACGATGGCGTACCGCCGTCACCATGACCTGAACACCGGAATCTTGCGGATCTTCAATACCTACGGCCCGCGGATGCGCCCGGATGACGGCCGCGTGGTTTCCAACTTCATCACCCAGGCACTAAGCGGGCAGCCGCTGACCATTTACGGTGACGGTACTCAAACCCGCAGCTTCTGCTACGTGGATGATCTCGTCCGCGGCTTCATCGCGATGATCGATTCCACCGAGGCGGGGCCGATCAACATTGGCAACCCGGACGAGCGCACGGTCACGGAGATCGCTGAGCTCGTCCTGAAGATCACCGAGTCACCCTCGAAGCTGGAATATCACCCACTGCCCGCGGACGACCCGGCCCGGCGCAAGCCCAACATCAGTCTCGCCTGGGAGCACCTCGGCTGGCGTCCCATGGTGGACACCGAGTATGGCCTGAGGGGCACGGTGGAGTTCTTCAAATCTCGGCTGGATAGTACCTGCACCGCCGCAGCCCTGTGCGGCGGTCAGTAGACGGGCAGCCGACTCGCCGGACCGATCGGGCGGGGTTCAAGCCTGATTGATATTCAGCAGCGCACCGAATCGCCAGGTAATCGACGTGAGCAGTTCTCCAATGAAATTCTCGCGAAGTCAGGTCATTGCAGGAAAAGGAATCTTCGATGAGTGGATCGACAGTTCTGGTAACCGGGGGCGCCGGCTTCATCGGTAGTCACACATGTCTTGAGCTTCTCAACCGCGGCCACGAAGTTGTGGTCGCCGATGATTACTCCAACAGTTCACCTCGTGCCCTTGACCGGGTGCAGAAGCTGGCCGGCATGCCGCTGCACGCATACGAAGTGGATCTTCGCGACCGGGACTCTCTCGGGCCTATCTTCGATGGCCACCCGATAGATGCAGTAATTCATTTCGCAGGGAAGAAGGCAGTCGGGGAGTCGACGGAAACTCCACTCACCTATTACGACGTCAACGTTGGCGGTACCGCCGTGTTGCTGCGGTTGATGGAAGCGCACGGTATACATCAGCTGGTCTTCTCGTCTTCATGCTCGATATACGGCCAGAACGATTGCCAAATGCTGAATGAGGGCATGGCGGCCAACCCGGTAAACCCATATGCCCGTACCAAGTGGATCTGCGAGCAGATGATGGCTGATGCGTGCGCCCGCTACAGCGATCTGAGCGTGATCGCATTGCGCTACTTCAACCCGGCCGGAGCCCATCCAACCGGGGATCTGGGCGAGGACCCGCATGGTGTGCCAAGCTGGGTAATGCCACACCTCGCGCAGGTCGCCATCGGCCGCCTGCCGGAGATCGCCATATTCGGGTCCGATTACCCGACGCCCGACGGGACCTGCATCCGCGACTATATCCACGTCGTTGACATTGCCGAAGGGCACTGCCTGGCAGTCGAACACCTCGCAGACGAAACCGGCATGCGGGTTTTCAACCTCGGCTCGGGAATCGGCGTTTCGGTGCTCGAAATCGTCGCCGCGTTCAGCGAGGCTTGCGGCATCGCGCTGCCGCACCGGCTGGCCGAGCGGAGACCCGGCGACGTAGCCTCGCTAGTCGCTGATCCGGGGCGTGTCGAGGCGGCGTGGGGCTGGCATGCTACCCGCGACCTCGCCGCCATGTGTGCGGACGCCTGGCGTTTCCAGAAGCTAAACCCGGTCGGCTATGCGGGCTGACGTTCGCCGCGCCCTGACTATTTGCGAGGACAGATCATATGCGGATCACCGTTATTGGCACTGGATACCTGGGTGCGGTGCACGCTGCCGGCATGGCTGAGCTCGGCCACGAGGTACTCGGCATTGACGTCGACGCGGCCAAGATTGAGGCCCTGGCCGTCGGCCAGCCACCATTCCATGAACCTGGGCTCGGCGACATCCTCAGCCGCAATGTGGAAGCTGGCCACCTCCGGTTCTCGACGTCGCTTGCGGAGGCTGGCGCGTTCGGCGACGTGCACTTCATCTGTGTGGGCACGCCGCAGAAGCCAGGTTCGAACGCGGCGGACCTGAGCCAGGTAGAGGCTGTGGCCGACGGGCTGGCGCCGCACCTGCGGCCCGGTACGCTCGTGGTCGGCAAGTCCACCGTGCCGGTCGGCACCGCCGCCCGGCTGGCCGACCGGATCGGCCAGCTCGCCCCCGTCGGCGTCCTCACGGAGCTGGCCTGGAACCCCGAATTCCTCCGTGAGGGCTTCGCCGTGCAGGACACGCTGAGCCCCGACCGGCTGGTGGTCGGCGTCACCTCGGACAACGCCGAAACCATGCTGCGCGAGGTGTACGCTCTGGTCCTCGGCGCGCACCCCGTCCCGTGGATCTCGACCAACCTCGCCACCGCGGAACTCGTCAAGGTCGCGGCCAACGCATTCCTCGCCACCAAGATCTCGTTTATCAACGCGATGGCCGACGTGTGTGACGCTGCCGGCGGGGATGTCGTGACGCTGGCTGACGCGATCGGCTACGACCCCCGGATAGGGCGCCGCTTCCTGTCGGCCGGCGTCGGGTTCGGCGGCGGGTGCCTGCCCAAGGACATCCGGGCCTTCATGGCCCGGGCCGGGGAGCTGGGCGTCGATGAGGCACTCAGCTTCCTGCGCAATGTCGATGAGATCAACATGCGGCGCAGGCAGCGCGCCGTGGACGTGGCACGGGAGATGGCCGGGGGGACATTCCTCGGCCGCAACGTCGCCGTCCTGGGCGCCGCGTTCAAGCCGGACAGCGACGACGTCCGCGACTCACCGGCCCTGAATGTCGCTGCCGCCCTGCAGCTGCACGGCGCCCAGGTCCGCGTGCATGACCCGGCCGCGATGGACAACGCCCGCGCGCTATTCCCCACCCTCGAGTACGCGCCGGATGTGGAGAAAGCCTGCGAGCACGCGGACCTGGTCCTGCACCTGACCGAGTGGAGCGACTACCGCGACCTAAACCCATCCGCGCTCGCAGGGATCGTCCGGCAACCCCGGATCCTCGACGGCCGCAACGCACTCGACATACAGACCTGGCGGGCAGCCGGCTGGACCATACGCGCCCTCGGCCGCGCACACCACTAAAGGGCCGTTTGGTCCATGGACCTTCCAAACTGGTCGCTAGATCCTTAGAGAGCTGATCACCATGTTGCCGGTTTTCGCAGTCGGATTTGCAGTTTTCCTGATAATGGTGCTTCCTTCCAGGTCACGAATCGCCCGCTCGTGGCAACGGCCACGCCAGCTCCGCTGGTTGGTAGTGGCGCTGTCCGTGCCATTGCTGATTCTCGATCTGGGGCTTATCGCATTTGGCCGCGCTGGCCAGTCTGCCGCCTACCTTCCCGTCGTCACCCTTAATGTTGCCGCAGTGATCGGCCTGGCCATTTCGATGGGCACCAACCGCATCGCTGTCAGTTCGGCCCGGGTGCCACGTCGCATCCTCGCTGTCGGTGCTCACCCTGACGATATAGAGCTCGCATGCGGCGCGACCCTGGCCAAGTTCGTCGATAGCGGCCACGAAGTTCACGCTCTCGTGATGACTCACGGCAGCACCGGTGGCGACGAGGTGACCAGGGTCGCAGAGGCGAACGCAGCGGCGCAGTTCCTCGGGCTGACCGCCCTGACGCTCATGGACTTTCCAGACAGCCGTCTGCCCGAGTGCAACAAAGAGATGATTGATGCCATAGAAACGCTGCTGCTGAGACTCAATCCGGATATCGTCCTCACCCACTCGGCGCACGACCGACATCAAGATCATCACGCGGTGCATCTGGCCACCGCCCGGGCGGCCAGAACGCACCCAGCCGTGCTGGGCTACGAAAGCCCCTCCGTGACAGACGAATTCACGCCGCGGTTCTATGTGGACATCGATCGGTATGTCGACGTGAAGGCCGACTCCGTGCGCATCCATCACAGCCAGAAGGACAGGCCTTATGCCCATCCTGAACAGGTTAAAGCGCTTGCCCTCTTTCGGGGAAGACAAGGGACCGTTAAGAACGCTGAAGCATTTGAAACCGTCCGGATGCTCGACTCGCGGCTCCGTGATCTTTGAAGACAGAATCCAATAAGGGGCTTTTCATGCGCATCACCGTCATCGGCACCGGATACCTGGGTGCTGTCCATGCGACCTGCATGGCAGAATCCGGGCACGAGGTGCTTGGGGTTGACGTCGATCCGGCCAGGCTGGCCGCGCTGAACGAGGGTGAGGCCGCCGTTCTTCGAGCCCGGACTTCCCGAGCTACTGCGGCGCACCGTTGCCTCAGGTGCACTGCGGTTCAGCACGTCGCTTGCGGAGGCTGGCGAGTTCGGCGACGTGCACTTCGTCTGTGTCGGCACGCCGCAGAGCCGGGTTCGAACGCGGCGGACCTGAGCCAGGTAGAGGCTGTGGCCGACGGGCTGGCGCCACACCTGCGGCCCGGTGCGCTCGTGGTCGGCAAGTCCACCGTGCCGGTCGGCACCGCCGCCCGGCTGGCCGACCGGATCGGCCGCCTGGCCGAGGATGCAGATGCCGAGCTGGCCTGGAATCCGGAGTTCCTCAGCGAGGGCACGGCGGTGCAGGACACGTTGAGGCCGGACCGGCTGGTGGTCGGCGTGACATCGGGGCGGGCCGATGCGCTGCTGCGGAAGGTGTACGCCCCGATGATAGCGGCGGGTATGCCCGTACATCAGCACCGATCTAGCCACCGCCGAGCTGGTCAAGGTGGCCGCGAACTCTTTCCAGGCCACCAAGATCTCGTTTATCAACGCGATGGCCGACGTGTGCGACGCCGTCCGGCGGGGATGTCGTGACGCTGGCTGACGCGATCGGCTACGACCCGCGGATAGGGCGCCGCTTCCTGTCGGCCGGCGTCGGGTTCGGCGGCGGGTGCCTGCCGAAGGACATCCGGGCCTTCATGGCCCGGGCCGGCGAACTGGGCGTCGATGAGGCACTCGAGCTTCCTGCGCAATGTCGATGAGATCAACATGCGGCGCAGGCAGCGCGCCGTGGACGTGGCACGGGAGATGGCCGGCGGGACGTTCCTCGGCCGCAACGTCGCCGTCCTGGGCGCCGCGTTCAAGCCGGACAGCGACGACGTCCGCGACTCACCGGCCCTGAACGTCGCCGCCGCCCTGCAGCTGCAGGGCGCCCAGGTCCGCGTGCACGACCCTGCCGCGATGGACAACGCCCGCGCGCTGTTCCCCACGCTGGAGTACGCGCCGGACGTGGAAGAAGCCTGCGAGCACGCGGACCTGGTCCTGCACCTGACCGAGTGGAGCGACTACCGCGACCTAGACCCATCCGCGCTCGCAGGGATCGTCCGGCAACCCCGGGTCCTCGACGGCCGCAACGCGCTCGACATGCAGACCTGGCGGGCCGCCGGCTGGACCGTACGCGCCCTCGGCCGCGCACACCACTAAGAACAGCACGATCATCACGATACTAACGCGCGCTGCGCCTCCCTGAGGAACCGAGGAAAACGAGTGACTACCACAAGCCGTCAGCCTTATGGCCGCACCCCCCGCCATGCGGCCGAAATCGTTGAACGGGTCCAGCGGACGAAGGTGATGACCCGGGAAGAGAGAAAATGGTATTGGGTTCTTGCCGTGTTGTGGCTGACTGTGAACGTGTACTATTGGACTTGGTGGCTGCCCCTGGTGCACACCGGTAATCTAATAATCTTCGCGCTGGTCTCGCCTGCGATATTTTATGTGTTCACCCTGCTCCCATCCGCTTACCTCTTTTTCCTTGGGCGTATGCACCATCCCGTGCATGTGGACGTCCGGCATGCCATCGGGAAGAGAGTGCTGGGTCGCATCGCGGTGATCAGCCTGACGGTCCCGGGATCGGAATCGCTTGAGCTCGTGGAGCGGCAAATGCTCGCGATGAAAAAGATCCGCTATCCACACGACAGCTGGATTCTTGTTGACAAGGAGCACTCGCCGGAGATCGCCAGGATTGCCGACCATCTTGGTGTCAACTATTTCTCGCGGCATGATGCGGCCCGCTGGGGCGAGCACCAGGTTTCCGCTATGGAACCAGCCAATCGCCCCATTTGCGGAGAAAACTAAAGCAGGGAATGTTAACAGTTGGCTCAATGCGTATGGCAGCCGGTATTCACATTTTACTCAGCTCGACATCGACCATATGCCGATCCCCTCATACTTGGAAAGAGTGCTTGGATACTTCGTCGATCCGGCGGTCGCCTATGTTCAGGGGCCAAGCATTTATAGCAACCATGATTCCTGGACGGCACGTGGATCATCCGAACAAGAACTCGTTCTTCAAGGTCCGCTCCAGATGGGTTTCTTCGGCTTCAGCCGCACTCCGTTCATTATCGGAAGTCACTGTACGTACAGTAGCGACGCGATAAACAGAATCGGCGGCTTTCAACCCACACGTGCCGAGGATCACCTGGATACTGTTTGTCTGGCCGCCGCAGGATATGAGGGAGTCTACGTACCCGAGATCATCGCCACTGGCGACGGGCCAGAGGACTTCAAGACCTATCTCGCTCAGCAGTTCGCCTGGGCATACTCGATGATCCAGGTGTTGTTCTCCTACACGCCACGTCTCATCCGAAAATACACGCCGCGGCGCGCTGTCCAGTTCGTCTTTGTGCAGACGTGGTATACGTTCTGGTCTCTGTCCATGTTGGTCCTGTTCACGGCTCCGCTCGTCACACTGGCATCAAACCAGCCGATAACAAATGTGAGCTACTGGGCCTTTCTCGCCCATCTGCTTCCTGTTTCGGTCGCTTCGACCGTCACCTGGTGGTGGAGTCGCAAATGGCAGTTCCCGAAGAGCCTGAGGCTAAGCTGGCGGGGTGTCCTGCTGCACGTCGCGCGTTGGGTCGTGGTCCTCAGTGCGTTGGTCCAGGTCTTGTTGCGTGTAAAGAAGCCCTACATGATCACCGTGAAGGGCATGCACAATGCCGAGCCCCCGAGATTCCCACTCAGTGTGCTCGCTCCATACGTAGTGCTCACGGGGCTATCGTTGGGAGTCTGCTGGCTCTACCTCGATCTGTACAGAGAAGGCCAGTCACAGGGATACCTCTTTTTCGCGCTCAAGGATGCACTGATCTTCTGGCTCATGATCGTCGTGTTGGCGGGCCACGACGTGCACTCGCTCATTCGGTCCGGAACGCCGCTTCTTCGAGTTGTGCAAGCCCGCGGAGCGCTGATTACGCTAATCTTTTTCCTCACGGCCTTCTTCGTCGCTACCGCGGCGAATTCAGCGGGCCCGATCATCCAGGCGCTCTTCGGCTGAGCGCAGCCATCGGCCCCTGCCGGTCATGACTGCTGCGAAGGCCTGGTGGACCCAGCCGACATGAGGTCGTGCCAAGGTCGTGATCAACATTGGCCGGGCAGCCCGGGCCACTCGGCGCGCGCGACAGCCCTGCGGGCTGGCCGTGATCCCGGCAACCCACCGCCCGCGCGGAAGCGTAGCTCTCCGGTAACGATCGGCCCCTGCTGAACGCCACGAACAACCCGCGATGGTCACGTCGACAACAGCGTCCCCGACGTAACCGTCCAGGTCAAACCATGATCAATTCTGCAGCAACTGGACGGCCCTGGAGAACGGATGACCAGAACTCCCCCGGTTAAATGGATAGCCCGGACCGTGGTCCGGATCGCCAGTGAGGCGATCACCAACGCCGCCCGGCACAGCGGTAGCCGGCGGGTGAGCCTGAGCGTCAAGCGGCGCGGGACGCGGACCCAGATGCGGGTCAGCGACGCCGGCTCCGGCTTCGACCTCGCGGTCCCGGCGGACGGCTTCGGTCTCATCTCGATGCGCGAGCACGCCACCTCGGTCGGCGGTGACCTGCGGATCTCGTCCATACCAGGACATGGCACCGAGGTGGAGGCCATGCTGTGACACCACCCGGGCCGGAGCCGCTGCGCATTCTGGTCGCCGACGACCACGCCCCGACCAGGGCTGATGTCCGCCGGGCGCTGGCCAGTGACCCTGGGCTTGAGATATGCGCCGAGGTGGCGGATGCCCCCGCGGCGATCGGCGCGGCTCTCCGCGAGAAGCCGGACATCTGCCTGCTCGACCTCCGGATGCCGGGGAGCGGGCTGGCCACGGTCTGGGAGATCCGGGCCCGCCTGCCGGAGGTCAAGATCGTGATACTGACCGTCTCCGACGAGGACGGCGACCTGTTCGCCGCGCTCCGGTCCGGGGTGGACGGGTACCTGCTGAAGACGATGAACCTGGACCGGCTGCCGAACACGCTCCGGGGTGTGTGCCGCGGCGAGGCGGCCATGCAGCGCACGCACGTCGCGCGAATCCTCGGGTATTTCCGGCAGCGCGACCCGCGCTGGCGGCAGCCGGCCGGGGGCGAATCCGCACGCTGGCGCCTGACCAGCCGGGAATGGGAAGTGCTCGACCTGCTGGCCCAGGGGCGTTCCACCGGCGAGATCGCCGACAGCCTGGTCATCTCCTGCAGTGCGGTCCGCGTGCACGTCGCCTCCATCGTGCGCAAACTCGAAGTCCCGGACCGGGCCGCAGCCGCTGACCTGTTCCGGCGCGGCTCGGGCGGCTGAGCGTCCTGGTGACCACGGGATGGCCGGGCTGCGCGGAGCCATGACGCGGACCGCTCAGGGAACTGAGCACCCGACTAGTGCATCCAGCTTGCACGCGCAAGTGCGCGGCAGAACTATTGATACGGAACGAGCGCATTCCACCGGCCCGTGACCGCCCGCGAGGAAGCCAGGCCGCAACCGAGGGAACTGAACACCAACGAGAAGCTGGAGCCGCTTCGTATTTCCTGGCATAGCTCCACGATCCGGAAATTGGCAGCACGCGATAAGAGGCAGCCATAAAGCCGCCAGATTTAGTGGCGTGCTCGCCTTGGCATACCATTTTCCGGGGAAAGCAGGGAAAGAAAGATCCTGGTACTTGCGTAATCCTTCTATCTGCTCCGGGCGTCTCATATGTGAATGCCATGGCTAAGCACTGCCCGCGGCAGAATGGCGCCTGACTGTCCGATGCCGCTGTCGTCATCGTCTGATTTGGCGCGCTCAACTAGCTATCGAAAGTGGAGGCAATTCGTGGGGGGAATCCTTTGGCAGGCCTGCGGGCCTACCGCCGATGCTGAGCTATCTCCGGGGGCTGAGCTGGGGTTAATACCGGTCGGGGGACGGAAAAGATCACTGCCGGTCAGCTTCGTCGCGCTGGGCTCCACGGACGCGGGCCACGATGTTCATCTGTCTCCACCGGGAAACCGGGCTGGGACCGGTGGGCGGCCCGTTCCGGCAGGGCACCCGTCCGCGCGGTCGGCACGGCTGGCCTGTCCGCCCGGCATCAGGTCACCGGACCGGTTTCCATCCGGTCTCATCCGCGAGACGTGTGACCTCGAAATCTTGATACCCAGCCTGAACGAGGCCCAGAGGCTGCCGGGCACCCTGGCGCGCACGGTCGATTACCTCGAGAAGCAGCCGTACTCGTCGTCTGTGGTCGTGGTCGACAACGGCAGCATCGACCAGACTGTGGATCTGGTCACGCTGATGAGCCCCGGCCGCGTGCCGATCAGCGTCATCGGCTGCGCCCGCCCTGGGAAAGGGGCTGCGGTGAGGCGCGGCATCGAGACCTCGTGTGCTCGGTTCGTCGGATATATGGATGCCGATCTGGCGACTCCGATCGAGACGCTGGACTGTGTCGTCCCGCTGCTCAAATCCGGCTCCCGTGCCGTCGTCGGCTCCCGCCGGGTGGACGGTGCGGTTCTCGCCGAGCGGCAGTCCTTTCCGCGGCTGGCCGGCGGGATGGCATTCCGGATGGTGGCGAGCCGGGTCCTTCGAGGCGTTGCGGACACACAGTGCGGGTTCAAGTTCTTCGCGGGTGACCTCGCCCGGTCCGTCGCACGTCACCTGAGCATTGACGGATTTGCGTTCGACGTGGAGCTGCTCTCGGCGATTATGCGGCAAGGCGTTCCGGTCACCGAGATCCCGGTCGTCTGGTCGGACCAGCGAGGCTCGTCCTTGCGGGCAAGGACCAACGGTGCCCGCGCCGTCGCCGATGTGATGCGCCTGGCCCGGCGAGCGGCTGCCCGATGACCGTCCTTGATCAGCTCGGCGGCCGCCGGGTTCTCTTCCTGAATTGGCGTGATCTGTCGAATCCCGCCGCGGGCGGGGCCGAGGCGTACGCCGAGCAGATCGCCCGGCGGTTCGCGGCCGCGGGGTGCCATGTCACCCTGTTCACCTCCGCGCACGGCCGTTCATCGCCCTACGACTGGGCCGATCAGTATCTCGTCGTGCGGCAAGGGGGACGCTTCGGCGTGTACGCCGCGGCGGCACGCCATCTGCGCCGGTACCGGCGTCACTACCGACGCGGTCGTTGACTTCCAGAACGGGATCCCTTTCTTCGCCCCGCTGTGGGCGCCGGGCACGCCGGTGATCTGCGTCATCCATCACGTGCACCAGGCCCAGTTCGGCATGTACTTCCCCTGGCCGGTCAGCGTCGTCGGCAGGCTGCTGGAGGGACCTGTCAGCCGCTGGGTGTACCGGGATGGCCCGCTCGTGGCGGTCTCTCCCTCCACCCGTGCCGAGATACGCCGCCAGCTTGGCCTGCGCGGACCGGTGTTCATCGTCCCCAACGGGATAGACCCGCCGATTCCCGGCCGCAGGCCCCGGGCGGCTTCACCGGCCATCGCCATCGTTACCCGGCTCGTCCCGCACAAGCGACTCCACCTGCTAGTTCAGGCGATTCCTGCGCTGCTGAGCCGCTGGCCGGACCTCCGGGTCGACATCGCCGGTGAGGGACCTGTGCGTGCGGCGCTCCAGGACGATGTGCGCAGGCTAGGCCTGGACGGGATCGTGCGGCTGCCCGGCCGGGTATCGGAGCAGGCGAAGAGCGATCTGCTGAGCAGGGCCTGGCTCACGGTGGTGCCGTCCCTGGCCGAGGGGTGGGGCCTCACCGTGCTGGAGGCCAATGCGGCCGGCACGCCGGCCCTGGCCTTCGACGTGCCAGGTTTGCGGGACTCGGTCCGGAACGGGTTGACCGGATGGCTCGTGGCCCCGGATCAGGGACTGGTGACGCCGCTGACCAGGGCACTGGAGGAACTTGCTGATCCCATGCGGCAGAAAGCTCTCGCCGATCAATGCCAGCGGTGGGCCAGCAGATTCACCTGGGACTCCAGTGCCGAGCGGCTGGCCGCGGTGCTGCTGTCAGAATCCGCCCGCATGGATCAGCCGGGCCTGTCGCGGCGGGATCCCGTGGACCTGGCCACCGTCGCGTCGTGGCCTGCGGGGCAGGTCGAGGAGGATGTGCGGCGGCTGCGGAAGACCCTCCGGGTGACCGATCAGATCACCGACAACCAGAATGGCCTGAGCGTCCTGTTCAGCGGCTGCGATGAGGTCGGTGCGCTCGCCGCGCTGCAGCGGATCCCGATCGTGCCGGCCAGGCTCCGCCTGGCCACCACCGCCGAGGTTCTGGGCGGTGCCGGTGCGGACGGCCCGGCCTGATGCGCGCGTCAGGAGGTCAGGTCACCGCGGCGCCCGCGGTCCCGGCGACCGCCGCCAGGCATGTTGTGATCTCGAGTTTTGACAGCCCTGACAATCCCCATTACCGGGGCGGCGGCGCGGCCGTCATCGAGATGATCGCGCAGCGGCTCGCAGCGCATTTCGAGGTCACCGTGGTCACTACGGCGCGCCGGGGCGAGACGGCGTTCCGCCACGGAGTGCGTTACCTGCGCCTGCCGGTCGGCTGGGCCGGCCCGCGCGGCGGGCAGTTGCTGTTTCATGCCTTGCTGCCGCTCATGGCCCGGCGGATGCGGCATGACCTGTGGATCGAGAGCTTCACCCCGCCGTTTTCCACCAGCTTCCTGCCGATCTTCTCCCGCGCCCGGGTCGCGGGCTTCGCGCAGAATCTCTGCGGAGAGGAGATGTGGCACCGGTACCGGATCCCGTTCTTCCTGATCGAGCGGCTTGGGCTGCGTTATTACCGTGACTTGGTGGTGCTCAACCCGGCTGACTACGCGCGCGTACGCCGGTACAGTCCCGCGAGCACAATCCGGCTCATTCCAAATTTCATTGACCTGCCCCCCGTGGACGACCAGCTGATCGGCCGGGGCTCGCACATTCTTTTCCTGGGCCGGATCGATATCCGGGAGAAGGGGCTGGACCTGCTACTGGCCGCATACGAAAGGAGCGAGCCCGTCATGCCGCTGCTCATCGCGGGCTCTGGCACCCAGCGTGAGGAGCGCAGGCTCACGACCTTGCTGGACGCGTCCGGCTGTCATGCCCGCTGGGTCGGACATGTCACCGGCCGGCGGAAACAGCAACTGCTGAAAGACAGCGCGTTCATGGTGCTGCCGTCGCGGTATGAGGCGTTTGGCCTGGCCGCGCTGGAGAGCATGTCGTACGGCAAGCCGGTCGTGCATTTCAACCTGCCCAGCCTTCGGTGGATGAAGGGCGACATCCGGGTGCCGTTGTTCGACGTCGGCGCCCTGGGCAGGGAGATGCATTCGGTGGCGAACGATGGGGCCGCGCGGCGCCGGCTGGGCCAGGCGGCGCTGGCGTCCGCCCAGCGATACGGCCGGGATCAGGCGGGGGATCGCTATCTCAGGTTCGCCAGCGAGCTGCTGGATGAACCGTGCCCGGGCGGGCGGCGGGAGGGTGATCCGGCGTGGCCGTGAACATGCTCGGCGAAGCCATCGGCAACGGCGTGCCTCTCGTCGTTCTCGCCCCGCATCTCGATGACGCCGCCCTGTCCTGCGGCGCCCTGATGGCCGATGCCTTGCGGCGCACTTCGGTGACCGTAGTGACCCTTTTCACCGAAGCCAGTGACGGGCCCTACACCCTTTCTGCCCGGCGTTACCTGCGGCAGACAGGGGCGCGGGGCGCCCAGTTCCTCTACGCGCAGCGCCGCGCGGAGGACCGCGCCGCCCTCGAATCCATCGGTGCCGGATGGGTCCATGCGGGGCTGACGGAAGCGTTGTTCCGCTGCCGGGCTCATCCGGGCCAGCGGTCCCGCTGGGTACGGATCCTGCCCGAGCTCGGCCACGTGTATCCCGTCTACCGGCGGCACATCACCGGCGGGCGGGTCGCTGCCGCCGATGCCGCCGCCGTGGGCGCCGTGAGCGACATTATCCGGGAGCTGAACGTCGGCGGCTCAGGGATTCTGCTGGCGCCGCTGGGGGTCGGCGGGCATGTCGACCACGTGCTGGTACGCAATGCGGCCGGGCGCAGCGGAGCCCGGGTTGTCTACTACAGCGACTTTCCCTATAACCTGCGGAGCCCGGCCGACCGCGGGTTTATCCAGCGCCACGGCTTAACCGGGATTCAGTATCCGGGCAGCGGGGCGAGCGTGGCGAAGACGGCGCTGGTCCGCGCCTACCGTACCCAGTTGCATGCGCTGTTCAGGGACGGCCATATCCCGCCCGCGCCTGAGCTCTTCTTTGCGCCGGCCGAGGGCACGGCACCGTCCGGCCGCTCCGGAAATTTCGCGAAGGTGCGGGCACATGTTGACGACTGATACCACCGGGCTGTCGGCGGCGGAACGTAACACCGCCCGCTCGTGGGTGCTGACCCTGATCGCCGCGGGCGCGGGCGGAGCGGCGCTTCTCCTGCGGCTGGCGCTTCATACCCGCTCGTTCGATCTGTTCGGCGACGAGGTCATCTACACCGACCTTGGCCGCAGCGTCTTCGCGGGCGGTTTTCCCCGGTTCGGGGGCCCGTTCTTCCTGCACGGGCCGTGCTTCTTCTACCTCGAAGCAGGCTGGGAACGCCTCCTGGGCAGTCCCGCAGGAGTGCTGGCCCAGGTCGGGCAGATGCGCGCGCTCAACGCGCTGCTGGCCGGGATCACCGCGGTGGTCCTGGTCCTTCTCGGGGCACGGGCCAGCTCGCCCCGGGCGGGTGCGGCGGCCGGGCTGATCTTTGCCCTGGACCCCTTCTGTATTCGCCAGAACGACCGGGTTCTCCTGGAGACGGCACTCATGCTGTGGGTGCTCACGGGGTATCTCTTCTTCGCCTCGCTGCCCGGGCGCCCGGGACGCTGGGACTGGCTTCGCGCGGGCGGCGCCGGCCTGATGTTCGGCCTGGCCGCGCTGACGAAGGACGAAGCCGTCCTGCTCACCGTTCTCCCGCTGCTGGGCCTGGCCGCGCTGGGCTGGGGACCCCGGCGGATCCTGACGCTGATCGCCATCGGCGTCACGTTCACGGTCTACGCGGCCTACGTGGGGCTTGTGGCCGTGTGCGGCTACTTCAGCGTTTTCTGGCAGGCCAAGACGCTGGGGCTGAGGCGCCTGCTGGGCGTTGTCCAGACCACCGGCTTCCACAGTTCGGGAGGCGGCTCGCTCACCGCCCGGCTGGTCGCGGAGGGCCCCGCCTTTTCGCCGACCTACCTCATCCTGGCGCTGGCCGTCCCGGCGGTGCTGCTGGTGCTGCGCCGCGGCGGCCCGCTGCCGCGGATACTCGCGCTGCTGTACGGCGCGGCGGCAGTGACGCTTGGCTACGCGGTAGTCCTGGGAACGCTTGAGGAGCAGGAACTGTACCTGCTGGCGATCCCGAGCCTGCTGATCATTCCCGTCGCCGTCACGCTGCTGCGCGACCAGGCCGGGGCGCGCAGCGGGTATCGGGGAGAGGGCCGCCGGCGGCCCCCGCGGGCGGTGCTGCTCACGGTGGCGCTAGCCATGCTGACCAGCCTGAACCTCATCACCTGCGGGCAGTGGCTGCGGCAGCCCGACGACGGGTTCGCGCGGCTCACCCAGTTCATGTCGGCGGGTGTCCCGGCCGGCAGCCGCGTCGGGATTATTGATGATGATTTCGAGAGCCCCTATGTACTGGGCGGCCGGTACGACGTCGGGCTGTGGGACACCCCGGCCGCCATTGCCCGCAATCGCGTCCGGTACCTGGTGGTTGAGTGGGCGCTAGTGGACGAGGGTTACTCGTCCCTCACCGCGGCCGATGTCCGGCGCCTCGTCGTTCATGCCCAGCCGGTGTTCTCGTTCCGCGGGCGGACCTACGGTGATCTCCAGCTTTTCCGGATGCCGCCGTCCGGGGGACGGCCGCCGGCCCGCCCGCTGACCGATGGCGCGGCGCCCCCGATCGCGCCCGTAGCGGCAGTGCCAGGGAGGCAGTGAAGTGGCAGTCGAACTGAGCTCGATCACGGACGCGGATGTGGGCTCCGTAGCGCGCTTCCTGCATGCCAACCTGAACAAGCGGATTTCCCCGCCGTCCTGGGCCCGGGTGATGGCATCGCCGTGGCCGGTGGAGGCGCCCAATCACGGTTTCATGCTCCGGGACGGGAACCGGGTCGTCGGTGCCTACCTGGCGTTCTATTCCGAGCGCCAGGTCGGCGGCCGCCGGGAGCGGTTCTGCAACCTCGCCTGCTGGGCCGTGCTGCCCGATTACCGGCTGCACAGTGTCCGGCTGCTGAAAGCGCTGCTGGCGCAGCCGGGCTATCACTTCACCGACCTGGCGCCGAGCGCGAAGGTCGAATCGCTCAATGCCCGGCTCAAGTTCCGGTACCTCGATACCTCCGCCGCGCTGATCCCGCATCTGCCGTGGCCGGGCAGGCCGGGCCGGACGAAGATCAGCACTGACCCGGACGTTATCACCGGCACGTTGACCGGCGCCGAGCTGGGGCTTTACCGCGACCACGCGCACGCATGCGCGGCACGCCACCTGGTGGTGATCCGGGGCGGCGAATCCTGCTACGTGATGTACCGGGAACGATGGTGGAGGGGTTTTCCTGCGTTCGCCGCGATCCTCTACGTCAGCAATCCCGGTCTTTACCACCGCGTTCTGCTCCCGCTGTCCCGCTACCTGCTGATCCGGCGCCGGCTGCTGGCCACCGTGGCCGAGCTCCGGATCATCGGGCGGCGCCCGCCGCTATCCATGCGGCTCCCCTACCCGCAGGATGTGCTCCGGCGGCACGATTCGCGAATGTCGAGGTCGTACGCGGCCAGATATCAGGGCACGATCCCGCCGAAGATGTACCGCAGCGCCCGCCTGGAACCTGGGCAGGTCGATGACCTCTACAGCGAGCTCGTTTGCGTGCCCCGATGGTAGCCCGGCATTTCGGCCCGGCCGTTCAGGAACGTGAGCGCCCGCAGGCGGCGAAGCCGTTGCGGCCAGAGCGCCCCGGCTTGAGCATGGACAGGCCATCGAAGCTGATCCGGCGGCGGACGGCAACAACCAGAGGAGAGGGTCCGCGCGTGCATGCCGGCTCGCCTGAAACGGAGACAGCGGCGAAATGAGGGTCGAAGTCAGTCCGATCGCCGATGCTGATGTCGGCGCCGTGGCGGATCTCCTGCACGCCAATCTCAGCAGCCAGGTTCCGTGGGCACGTTCCTATCTGGCCGTGCCATGGCCGGTGGAGGCGCCCAATCACGGGTTCATGCTCCGGGACGGGAACCGGGTCGTCGGTGCCTACCTGGCGTTCTATTCCGAGCGCCAGGTCGGCGGCCGCCGGGAGCGGTTCTGCAACCTCGGGGCGTGGTGTGTGCTGCCCGATTACCGGCTGCACAGTGTCCGGCTGCTGAAAGCGCTGCTGGCGCAGCCGGGCTACCATTTCACCGACCTGTCGCCGAGCGCGAACGTCGAATCGCTCAATGCCCGGCTCAAGTTCCGGTACCTCGATACCTCCGCCGCGCTGATCCCGCATCTGCCGTGGCCGGGCAGGCCGGGCAGGCCGGGCCGGACGAAGATCAGCACTGACCCGGACGTTATCACCGGCACGTTGACCGGCGCCGAGCTGGGGCTTTACCGCGACCACGCGCACGCGCCCGCGGCACGCCACCTGGTGGTGATCCGGGGCGGCGAATCCTGCTACGTGATGTACCGGGAGGTCCGCCACCGGGGCATTCCGGTGCTGGCGGTGATCCTCCACATTGATAATCCCGGTCTTTACCACCGCGTTCTGCTCGCGCTGTCCCGCTACCTGCTGATCCGGCGCCGGCTGCTGGCCACCATGGCCGAGCTCCGGATCATCGGCCGGCGCCCAGCGCTGTCATTCCGGCTGGATTCCTGGCCCAAGATGTACCGCAGCTCGTGCCTGGAGCCGGGGCAGATCGACGACCTTTACAGCGAACTGGTCTGCGTGCCCTGGTAAACCCGGGCCGCCTATTTCCGAAAAGGGGGAGTTTGACAGTCATGCGCACCCAGCTACATCACCTCGTGGAGGAGGCAGCCGGTTCGCGTGCGGACGCCTTCGCGCTTACGTATCAGGACGTCAACGTAACGTATGCGCAGCTCTGGCAGGAGCTGGCCGCCTTCGGCGGCGCCGTGCGCCGCCTGGGGTTTTGCCCCGCCGACCGGATTGCCGTCTACCTCGACAAGAGGATCGAGACAGTCGCCGCGTTGTTCGGGACGTCGGTCGCGGGCGGGGTTTTCGTGCCGGTCAACCCGCTGCTGCGGCCCAGGCAGGTAGGGCACATCATCAGGGACTGCGGAGCCCGGATCCTGGTCACGTCGCCCGAGCGGCTGGCCACCTTGCACACGGAACTGGAAAGCTGCAAATCCGTCGAGCACGTGATCCTCGCGGGGCAGGAGCCCGGTCTGGCCGCGGCGGCGCAGGACCCGTACACGGTGTGGCCCTGGCCACGCGTGACGGGGGAGGCGACCACGCCGTGCTCCGGCGTCATCGACACGGACATGGCTGCCATCTTGTACACCTCGGGCAGCACCGGCCAGCCCAAAGGGGTCACGCTCAGTCACCGGAACCTGCTGGCCGGGGCCGAGAGCGTCAGCCACTACCTGGGCAACACCCGCGACGATGTCATCCTGTCCGCGCTGCCGTTCAGCTTCGACGCGGGTTTCAGTCAGCTCACCACCGCGTTCAGTGCCGGGGCACACGTCGTCCTCCTGAACTACCTGCTCCCCGCCGACGTCGTGCGGCTGTGCGCCCGGCATCGGGTCACGGGGCTGACCGCCGTCCCGCCGCTGTGGCTCCAGCTCGCCGACCAGAACTGGCCGGCGGAGGCCACCAGGCACTTCCGGTATTTCGCCAATACCGGCGGTCGGCTGCCCAAGTCGGTGCTGGACACGCTGCGGTCATTGTTCCCGCAGGCAGATCCCTTCCTCATGTACGGGCTGACCGAGGCGTTCCGGTCGACTTTCCTCGATCCGGCCGAGGCCGACCGGCGGCCCGGCTCGATCGGAAAAGCCATTCCCAACGCCGAGATCCTCGTCGTCCGTCCCGACGGTTCGCTGTGTGATCCCGGCGAAGAGGGTGAGCTCGTCCACCGCGGCGCACTCGTGGCCATGGGGTACTGGAACGACCCGGAGCGGACCGCTGAGCGTTTCCGCCCTGCTCCGGCCCGCGTGCCCGGCCTGTGCCTCACGGAGCTGGCCGTCTGGTCGGGCGACACGGTAACCAGGGACGAAGACGGGTTCCTCTATTTCGTCGGCCGCGCGGACGAAATGATCAAAACATCCGGTTACCGGGTGAGCCCGACCGAGATCGAGGAAGCGGCGTATGACACCGGGCTGGTCCGGGACGCGGTCGCCCTCGGGGTCGCCGATGCGGCGCTCGGCGAGCACGTGCTCCTGGTGGCCAGCCCGCCGCACGGAGCACAGCTCGACGCGGCCGCTCTGCTGGCCCGCCTGAAACAGGCTCTTCCCCTCTACATGCTGCCCAAGCGGGTGGAGGCCGTGCCCGAAATCCCCCGCTCGGCCAACGGCAAGTTTGACCGTGCCCTGCTGCGTGCGGAACTGACGGCATGATGGCGCACAGCACCGTGGCCGCCTTCGCCACCCGGGCCGGCCAGCTTTGTGTGGGCGAGATCCCGCTGGACGTGCTCGTGGAGCGGGTCGGCGGCACCCCCTTCTTCGCCTATGATCGGGGGCTGCTGACGAGGCGTGTCGCCATGCTGCGGGGGGCCCTGCCGCCCGGCATCGATCTCAGTTACGCGATCAAGGCGAATCCGATGCCGGCTGTGATCCATCATCTCAGCGGGCTGGTTGACGGTTTCGATGTCGCCTCCGGCATGGAGCTCCGCAACGCCCTGAACACCACCGTGCCGGCAGATCACATCAGTTTCGCTGGCCCCGGTAAGACGCCCGCCGAGCTGCGGCAGGCGGTAGCCGCGGGGGTGACGGTGGAAATCGAGTCCGCCACCGAGGCCCGGCGGCTGGCCGATATCGAGCAGCAGCTGGGGATCCGCTGCCGGGTGGCCGTCCGGGTCAATCCCGATTTCCAGATCAAGGGATCGGGAATGCGCATGGGGGGCGGCCCGCAGCAGTTCGGGGTGGATGCCGAGCAGGTTCCGGCTCTGCTGAAAGAGTTTTCCGCCGCGAGCATCGACGTCGCCGGATTTCACGTGTTCGCCGGCTCGCAGAATCTGCAGGCCGATATTCTGGCTGGCGCTCAGCAGCGTACCGTCGATCTCATTCTCCGGCTGGCCGATTCGGCGTCCGCGCCCATCAGGTATCTCAATCTCGGCGGCGGCTTCGGCATCCCCTATTTCGAGCAGGACACGCCCCTGCATCTGCCCGCGGTCGGCGCCAGCCTCGCCGGGCTGCTCGACACAAAGGTCCGGGCCAGGTTTCCTGATGCCCGGGTCGTTGTCGAGCTGGGCCGCTACATCGTCGGCGAATGCGGTGTCTACGTCACGCGGATCGTCGACCGCAAGGAGTCGCGGGGACGGGTCTTTCTGGTCACCGACGGCGGCCTGCACCATCAGCTCGCCGCGTCGGGGAATTTCGGGCAGGTGATCCGGCGTAACTATCCGGTCGTCATCGGCAATCGGATGGGCGACGAGGCGACCGAATCGGTGAGCGTCGTCGGCAAGCTGTGCACCCCCCTGGACCTGCTGGCCGACGGCGCCATGCTGCCACCGGCCGGCATCGGGGACCTGGTGGTGGTCTTCCATGCGGGAGCGTACGGGCTCACCGCCAGCCCCACTGGCTTCCTGAGCCATCCGGAGCCCGCCGAGGTGCTCCTGTGAACTCAACCGGTTACGAGCGGAGGACTAATCATGGAAAAGACTGAGACGATGCTCCCCGAGGTGAAGTCGGTAGTGGCCGAGACACTCGGGATCACGGATCGGCTCCCATCAATGGACGAATCGACCGGGCTGCTCGGCAGCCTGCCTGAGCTGGACTCGATGGCCGTCGCGGAGCTGATCGCGGCCATTGAGGACCGGTTCGGTTTCCAGGTCGACGATGCCGACATAACCAGCGATGTCTTCGAGACGCTCGGCACGCTCACGGCGTACGTTACCGAGAATCGCGCCTGAAGGCCTGGGCAGGCAGCCGTACCGTCCGCCAAGCCGTCATAAACAATTGCCGCCCTGGCTGCTGAAGCCGGCGGCTGGATACGCAGAAGTTAGGCCGATGCTGGGGATCCTGGTCATAGCGATAGCGGTTTCCGCTGTTTCCGTCGTCGCGATATTCGCAATTCTCCTGACCCTGAATATTCTCATTCTGAGAAGGCTCCGATCCATGTTCGGCCGCGGTGTGCCGTTCGCGGGGTATTGATCGTGCCGGGGCGAGGCGCTGCCGCGGCCGGCCACGACGCCAGGCACGGCCGTCCCGGCCGCGGCGGCGTGCGACGCGGGCGGACGGCGGCCAGGCGCCGGCATCGCCCAGCCCATGCGCACCGCGGGGTCAGCTGCGGGGTGAGCCGCCCGGTAGCGGGCCCGGTGGCGTGCTGGATCAAAGCCGGGGCCGGGCGGCTCTTCGTGGACGTCGCCTCGACCAGATCGGGCACGTTCGTCATGGTCCTGGCCCTGGCTCAGCTAATGAGCCCACCGGCGGTGGGTGCCTTTGGCGTGGTCATCGTCGCGCTTCTGGGCGCTCAGAGCATCGGCCAGCTGGGCATGGGCCGTGCGCTGTACCTCTGGCGGCCCGCGCCGGAGAGCATCGCGCCGACGGTGACCACCCTGTCGGTCGCGTCCAGCGCCGCCGTCTATGCGGTCTGCTACTCGGTGGCGCCCGCGCTGGCGACGGGAATGAGCATACCGGCCGCGGTGCCGGTGATCAGGACGGCCGCACTCAGCGTGCTGATCAGCGGGCTGGTGACCGCTCCCCGGGCCATTCTGCGGCGGCGCGCGCCGTCGCTGCGGATGATGATCGAGCAGGCGGACAACTGGATCGGCGTTGCCGTCACGGTCGGCCTGGCCGCGACCGGTCACGGACTGATGAGCCTCGCGGTGGGCCGGATAGCGGGCAGTACGGTTTCGGCCGCGCTGTTCATCGCTTTCTCGCCAGGGACGATGCGGATCGGCTTCCATCGCGGTGCGGCACGCATGCTGCTGCGGACAGCGCCGCCGTTTGCGGCCTCCGGCATCCTGGCGTTCGCGATCAGCAACGTGGATCAGATCGTCGTCGGCCATGTGGCCCACGCCCGCGGCCTCGGCTACTATCTGCTGGCGTTGTCCCTGGCCAGCTGGCCGGTAACGGTGATATCGCAGCCGATCAGGGACGCCGCCACGGTCGCGTTCGCCCGCTTCAGACGGGGGCCCCGGATCGCGGGGTCGGCATTTGCCTCCTCGGTCAACCTGCTCGCCGCCCTGACTCTCCCGACATGTGTCCTCATCGGCAGTTCGGCTGCCGCCCTGGTTCAGCTGCTGTACGGTTCGCGGTGGCGCTGGCCGCCCATGTGCTGCCCTGGCTTGTGTTGCTGGCCACGCTGCGGGTCTTCTACGCGCTCGCCAACGACTACTTCAGCGTGCTCGTGTCATCCCGCCGCAAGCTCGCGTTTCAGCTGACCTGGCTGGGCGCGCTGCTGCCGGTCCTCGCGCTGGCCGCCTCCCGCGGCATCCTCGCGATCGCCATGGTTCAGGTGATCATTGCCGCTGCCCTGCTCGTGCCGTGGTATCTGAGCAGGCGGAAGATCTTCGCGTCCTGGCCACGCATGGCGGGCACCGGGTTCGCCGCTCCCGTCGCCGCGACCGCCGGCGTTCTGCTGGTGGCGGTAGGCACGCACCTGCTGGATTCGGATCTCGTGACCGATCTGGCGGTCGCCGCCTGTACCGCGTCCGCGGCCCTCGTCCTGATGATTTTCCGGCTGCGCCCGGTGTACCTTGCCGTCCGCCAGGCCGGGACGGGTGCTGCGCGGGCCGGGCGGATAGCCGATGTCATCGGCCCCACGCTCGCGGTGGTCCTGGAAGCGCCCTTCTATCCGGTGGCCGAGCTTCTGTCCCCGCGGGTACCCCGGCTCGGCCCGCCGTCCGCCGCGCGGGATCTGGGGAGCAGGATCCGGGCAGGGGCCAAATGGAGCGTGCTGAACAGCCTGCTGGTGCGGATCGGCAACTTTGTGGTCGGCATGGTCCTGGCCCGGACCGTATTCGGCCCCTCCGTCTGGGGCCTGTACGCGATTTCACAGCTCGTGCTCGCCTTGCTGCTGAGCGCCAACGAGCTGGGGGTCAGCGCGGCGATCATCCGGTGGGAGGGGGATATGCGGAGCTTCGCCCGCACGGTCTACACGCTCTCGCTGATCACCAGCGCGATGATGTACGCGGTCCTGTACCTGACTGCTCCCGGTATCGCCCGGATGCTCGGCTCACCGGGTGCCACACCCATGCTCCGGGTCCTGTGCATCTGCGTCGTCCTCGATGCGCTCTGTGCCGTTCCGCTGGCGTTGCTCACCCGTGAGTTCGCTCAGGGCCGGCGGATGGTGGTGGACGTGCTCAACTTCGCCGCCGACAACCTGGTGACGCTCTGGCTCGCCTTCACCGGGTGGGGAGTGATGAGCTTCGCCTGGGGTGCCCTGGCTGGCTGTGCGGTCGCGCTGATCGCCGCCACGGCGGCGGCCCCCTACGTCATCCTGCCCGGCTGGAATACCGCGCAGGCCCGCCAGTTGCTGAGGTTCGGCCTGCCCCTGGCGTGGGCGAGCCTCTTCGGCCTGGGTGTGCTCAACGTTGATTCGGCCATCGTCGGTGCCGTGCTCGGCCCGGCCATGCTCGGCCTCTATCAGCTCGCGTTCAACATCTCCAACTGGCCGGCCGCAACCATTTCGCTGGCGGTCCAGCGGGTCTCATTTGCCGGTTTCTCCCGGGTCGCCGACACCGCGGATGGGCTGGAGGCCACGTTCACTCAGGCGTTGAGCCTGCTCCTGGCCTTGACTGTGCCAGCGTGCGTGCTGCTCGCGACCCTCGCCGCGCCGTTGATCCATATCGTGTACGGGGACCGGTGGGCCGCTGCGGCGCACGCGCTGAGCCTGCTGGCCGTGCTGGGCCTGATGCGGGTGGTCTACGGGCTTTTCTACAACTGCATAGCGGCGGCGGGCCGGAGAACGCTGCTGATGGGAATTCAGGGCCTCTGGCTGGCTGCACTGATTCCGGTCCTGATCGCGGAAGCCCTCCTGCGCGGCATCACGGGCGTCAGTGCCGGTCACGTCATTGTCGCCGCCGGGCTCATCGGCCCGGCATTCCTGTGGGGGCTGTCGCGTACGGGCATCAGGATCCGCTCGGTGGCGGCCGTCTGCGTCCGCCCGCTCATCGGCGGCGCGGCCATGGCCGCGGCTTCCCTGCTCGCGGTCCGGCTGGCGGGCAGTGGCCTGACCGGACTGGCCCTGGCCGCGGCCGGCGGGGTCGGCGTCTATCTCCCGTTCGTCTACCCGGTGCTGGCACTGCTCCGGCCATCTTCGCCGGTATCGCACGAGCGTCCGGAGTCGGCCGTCCCGTAAGGGCGGCCCTTACGGGCGGCCCGGTGCCCGGCACCGGGCCAGGCCGCGGCGTTCCTGTGCGCGCGGGTGGTGCGGGACGGCGGGACGGTAGCGTCGGATCACGATGGCGTCTCCCGGCCGGGAGCCTGGTCACCGGGTGGGGGTTCGGGTCATGCGGCGAAGTCAGGAGGCAGCGACCGCGCGACGCCGTCAACTCGCCCAGCCTGCTGCAGGACCACTCGGGTGAGCAGCGGGTCACTAACATCGAGCTTTTCTTCGACCTGGTGTACGTGTTCGCCGTGACCCAGATGTCGCATCATCTGGTCGCCCTGCCGACCGTGAACGGCGCGCTGCAGACCGCGCTGCTGCTCGCGCTGGTGTGGTGGGCGTGGGTCTACACGACCTGGGCGACCAACTGGCTGGATGCCCGGCGGATACCGGTCCGGCTCATGCTGATCGCGCTGATGCTGGTGAGCCTGGTGCTGTCGGCGGCGCTGCCCGGGGCGTTCGGGATCCCGCGGGCTTATCGTGGCCGGCGCCTACGTGCTGATGCAGGTCGGCCGGTCGGCGTTCGTGGCGATCGCGGGGCGCGGGCAGCGGGTCGACAAGATCTTCGCCCGCATCACCCTGTGGTCGGTGGCCAGCGGATGCGTGTGGATCGCCGGAGCGTTCGTGGGCGGTCGCGCGCGGGAACTGGTATGGCTCGCCGCCTTCGGAGTGGACCTGCTCGGCGACGAGACGGGCTTCTACATCCCGGGGATGGGCGCGACCACCAGCCACGAGTGGACCATCGCGGGCGGGCACTTCGCCGAGCGATGCCACGCGTTCATCATCATCGCCCTCGGTGAGTCGATCGTCGTCATCGGGCAGGCCCTGTCGGTGCGGCCGGACGTCAGCGCCCCGGCGGTCGCGGCGTTCGTCACCGCCTTCGCCGGCAGTGTCGCCCTGTGGTGGATCTACTTCGACCGCAGCGCGGAGGACGGCGCGCGGGTGATCGCCGGGTCGCCCGACCCCGGCCGGCTGGCCAACTCCGCGTACCACCTCATCCATCCGGTGATGGTGGCCGGGATCATTGTTGCGGCCTCCGCCGATCAGGAGGTGCTGGCGCATCCCGCGGCGGCCGGCCGCGTGGGCACGAGCTGGATGGTGGTAGGCGGAGCGGCCTTGTTCCTCGCCGGGCATGCCCTGTTCAAGCGGGTCATCTGGGGCGTGGTCTCCTGGCCCCGCGTCGTCGCCATCGCCGTACTGCTCGTGCTGCTGCTGCTGGCCCCGCACGTTACGGCGCTGGCCTTGAGCATCGTGGTGGTGCTGGTCCTGGTGGCTGTGGCGGTCAGCGACCGCTTCTCCGCCTTGACGGACTAAGGCGATGCCGTAATCATAATTACATGAGTACCCGGCAAAACCGTCCGGCCGAAGAGCCGGCCAGCGCGGGCGACGGCACGAGCGCGGCCGGCCAGGCCGGCCAGGACGATCCCGGCGCCGGCCAGGGCGCAGCACAGGACGAGGACACGGGGCAGCACGAGGACACGGGGCAGGATGCCGGGCTGTCCCCGCGCGAACGGCTGCGCGGCTGGTTCACCGGCAGGCTTCCGGCCGGATGGTTCATCACCGTCCCGGCGATCGAGGCGGATCGCGAGGAGATCACCGTCATCGGGACGCTGCCCGACCCGGGAACCG
This sequence comes from uncultured Actinomycetes bacterium, assembly GCA_963809975.1. GTDB lineage: Bacteria > Actinomycetota > Actinomycetes > Streptosporangiales > Streptosporangiaceae > Bog-532. Next base: position 57,479 of record CAWELT010000002.1, on the reverse strand, counting down.
CCGCGGATGCGTCCGACGCCGAGCGTGCCGCAGCCGCGGAGGGCCGGATTCGCAGGTTCCGCGAGGAGACCAGGGCCCGGCGGGTCGAGATCGCCCGGGAAGCCGAGCACAGCTTCCGGCGCACGGTGTCATGGGGCGTCACCTGCGCGGACCGGACCGAGATGTTCACCACCCTGTCGGTGCCGGTGATGACCAGGCTGCGCCAGCCGGAGCGCCGCGTCCTCGATACTCTCGTCGAGGCTGGCGTCGCGCGCAGTAGGAGCGACGCGCTGGCCTGGTGCGTGCGCCTGGTCGGCCAGCATGAGGATTCCTGGCTGGGCGAGTTGCGGTCCGCCCTGCGCCGGGTCGAGGAAGTCCGCTCGGAGGGCCCGCGCACGTGAGAGTGCCCGGCCAACACGGCCCGCGAATCATGGTTTGCACCGATGCGTAATTGACGTGAGGGGGATGGTCTATACCAAAAGCGGTAAAGGGTCTATACCAAGAGTCCCGCTGAAGGTCTATACCAAAGTTGACTCCCTGGTCATGTGTTCGTTTAGCGGTGATGACAATCGGGCTCGCGGCGCGCTTCGCCGCAGCATTGTGACGCTGATTACACCGCGCTTTTTATCTCCTGTTTCCGGGGTACACTCACCAAAACCCCGCAGTGTTTCCGGCCCTTCATATCTGGGCCCGGCGCGGATGTGCGGCAGGTGTCCCGTGGAGGAGGAGAGATAGTGGCATACCAGGTGAACGCGGCGTCGGTGGAGTGGAACCCGCCGGGGGGACGGCTGCGCGAGCTGACGGAAAAAATGCCGAACGCATCGATCACCGAATTCGGAAACGTAGTGGTCAAGGCGCGCGTCGATTCGCGCAGTGCCGGGTCCACCTACATAGTCGACGACTCGACTAACGCGACGAAGCAAACGATCAGCCGGGATGAATACGAGCGCGTGGCCGCGCTGCAGGATACGTATATCGCGGGGCAGGACATGGTCGTCGTCGACGGCTATATCGGCCCCGATCCCGGCTTCCGCACGAAGGCGCGCCTGATCATCGAGGCGGCGAACGCCAACGTCGCCGGCATGCAGAAGCAGCTCTACTACCCGGCCGGGGAGGACTACGACCCCGCCACCTGGGTGCCGGACACTACGGTTATCTACACGCCGAACCTCCCCGCTCCCGGGTACCCCAGCGACCGGGTCATCGCGGTGGACCTCAACGACAACATCACGCGCGTGCTCAACTCGGACTACTTCGGTGAGTCCAAGAAGGGCGGCCTGCGGATGTGGAACAACATCGTCTACAACCGCGGCGGCCTGTCGCTGCACGCCGGGTGCAAGGTGATCCCGGTCGGAGGCCGCAACCGTACGGTCCTGATCGTCGGGCTCTCCGGCACCGGCAAGACGACGACAACGTTCACCTCCCAGCTGGGCAGCAGGCCCGCCCAGGACGACTTCATCGCCCTGATGCCGGACGGCGTTGTGCACGCGACCGAGAACGGATGCTTCGCCAAGACGTTCGGGCTCAATCCGGACTATGAGCCCGCCATCTACTACGCGACGATCAAGCCGGACGCCTACCTGGAGAACGTGTCCGTCAACGCCGACGGCAAGGTCGACTTCTTCGACACCTCCTACACCAAGAACGGCCGTACGACCTGGCCGTTCTCCTACGTGGATCCATGGCCGGCGGACCAGCTGGAGCCGGCCGAGTTCCTGCTCATCCTCAACCGGAACGAGAACATCGTCCCGGGCGTCGCCCGCCTCGACCGGGCCCAGACCGCCGCGTACTTCATGCTCGGCGAGACGACCGGCACCTCGGCCGGCGGCAGGGACGAGGAGGGCAAGTTCCTCCGGATCCCCGGCACCAACCCATTCTTCCCGCGCGACATGGCCGACATGGGCAACCGGATGCTGGAGCTGCTCGACCAGCATGAGCTGCAGGCTTTCGTGCTGAACACCGGGCGCGTCGGCGGCGGCGACAGCAACCCGGATTCGAAGAAGGTCACGATTCCCTACTCCTCCGCGATCGTGCAGGCCATCGTCGAGGGAACCATCGAGTGGACCGAGGATCCTGACTTCGGCTACGAGGTCGCCAGGTCCGTTCCCGGCGTCGACGACATCGAGATCCTGCAGCCCCGCCGGCTGTACGGGCGCACCGGCCGGGACGGCGACTACGCCGCCATGGTCGCGACGATGAAGCGGGAACGCAGCGAGTACCTCGCGTCGTTCGACGGACTGGACCCCTCGATCCTCAAGTCGATCGCCTGACCATCAGCCGGGTACCATGCGGGCCGGGACCGCCGCCGGGATTCCCTCGTCAGGGAGCCCCCGGCGGTCCCGGCCCGCGCTCATCCGCCGGCCGCCCCGCTGCATCCTTCCCTTTCACTCGCCCTTTGCCGATAGCTCAGGATCGTTGGATACCTTTTCTATGGCTGAGCAAGGTGACAGGAAGGTCGCTAGATGGGATTTCGTGGCCTGGTTTACCGGCTCTACGCGCGCAGGCTCGAAAGTTCCCTGTCCCCGGAGACGATTCCCCGGCACGTCGGCGTGATGTGCGACGGCAACCGCCGGTGGGCCAGGTCCGCCGGATTGCTCGATGTGGCCAGCGGCCACCAGAAGGGCGCCGACAAGATCTTCGAGCTGCTCGAGTGGTGCCGGGAAGCGGGCGTTGAGGTCGTCACCCTCTGGCTGCTGTCGACGGACAACCTGGCGCGCCCGGCCGCCGAGCTCGAGCCGCTGCTGCGGATTATCGAGGACACCGTCCGCGGGCTCGTCGCCGACCGCTGGCACGTGAACCCGATGGGCGCGCTGGATTTGCTGCCGGGCGGCACCGCCCGCGTGCTGAAGGATGCGGCGGAGGCCACCGCCGACAATCCGGGCCTGCTGGTCAACGTGGCGATCGGGTACGGCGGGCGGCGGGAGATCGCCGACGCGGTGCGCTCGCTGCTGCACGAGCACGCCACCCGCGGTACGCCGATCGAGGAACTCGCCGAGATCCTGGACGTCGAGCACATCGCCGAGCACCTCTACACGGCCGGCCAGCCCGACCCGGACCTGGTCATCCGCACCTCAGGCGAACAGCGCATCGGCGGATTCCTGCTGTGGCAGACCATCCACTCGGAGTTCTACTTCTGCGACGCCTACTGGCCGGCCTTCCGCAAGGTCGACTTCCTCCGCGCCCTGCGCTCCTACGCGGCCAGAAATCGCCGCTTCGGCGCCTAACGGCCCGGCCGGTTCGGGCAATAGGACGTTTTGGTCATTATCGGGCACGGGGTGGGATTGGGGCACGCCGGCGGGGGCGGAAAGGGCGGGAGCGGGGCGCTCCCCTGGAATTTCCCAGCTCTTAGCAGGCGCGGTATTTCCAGACCGGCGGGTATCCAGGTACCTTCGAAGTGGCGGACGGCGAGCGCCGTCCGCGGGAAGGCCCTTGGATTTGCGAAGCGTTCGCGTTTCCGGACGCAGGCGTGATGAAGGAAGGGCCGGATCGTGGCCCTTCGTGGGCCCACCCCGGTCCGTCCGATACGCCTGTGAGCGTTACTCGCCAGGCGGCTGGTGGCGGGCCTGCGGGCCCGCGCGCGTCAACGCCATCCGTGGCGGTGATGGTCACCGCACGGGTCCGAGTAACGCGAGCCTCTCCGGGCACAGGCTCCTAGCAGGGTGCCGCTCCAGGCACCCAGGGGAGATCGCGTGGCCAGTTCCTCGATTCGCCGCGGTCCGCGGCAGACCAGCAGCCAGCCAGTCCCCGCGTCGGGCACCCAGCCCAGGCGACGCGCCGGCTCGGCCGCTGGGCGGTCCCGCAGCAAGGTCCGAACCTACGTGCTCGACACCAGCGTCCTGCTCTCCGACCCGGCCGCCTTCAGCCGGTTCGACGAGCACCTCGTGGTCCTGCCGGTCGTCGTCGTCACCGAACTGGAGGCCAAGCGCCATCATCCTGAACTGGGGTACTTCGCCCGCCAGGCGCTTCGCTTTCTGGACGACCTCCGCATAGAGCACGGCAGGCTGGACGCCGAGCTGCCGGTCAACGACGTGGGCGGCACGGTCAAAGTGGAACTGAATCACACGGACACCGGGGTCTTGCCGGCCGGTTTCCGGCTCGGCGACAACGACACCCGCATCCTTTCCGTCGCGTGCAACCTCGCGGCCGACGGGCACGACGTGGTCCTGGTCAGCAAGGATCTGCCGCTGCGGGTCAAGGCGGCCTCGGTGGGGCTGGCGGCGCAGGAATACCGGGCCGGGCTACCGGCCGATTCCGGCTGGATGGGCATGTCAGAGCTGACCGTCCCGCGGGCCGACATCGAGGAGCTGTACGCCAGCGGCACGCTTGACTGCGAAGCCGCGCGCGACCTGCCGTGTCACACCGGCCTCGTGCTCATCTCCGAAGGATGCAGCGCGCTGGCCCGGGTCAAGCCGGACAAGTCCGTCCAGCTCGTCCGCGGCGACCGGGAGGTCTTCGGCCTGCGCGGCCGCAGTGCCGAACAGCGGGTAGCCCTGGATCTGCTGCTCGACCCCGAGGTGGGCATCGTCTCCCTCGGCGGCCGCGCCGGGACCGGCAAGTCTGCGCTGGCACTCTGCGCGGGCCTCGAGGCGGTCATGGAGCGCCGCCAGCACCGTAAGGTGATCGTGTTCCGGCCGCTGTATGCGGTCGGCGGCCAGGAGCTCGGCTACCTGCCCGGGTCCGAGGCGGACAAGATGAACCCGTGGGCCCAGGCGGTCTTCGACACCCTGTCCGCGGTCACCACGCAGGATGTCATCAACGAGGTCCTCGCCCGGGACATGATCGAGGTGCTCCCGCTTACCCACATCCGCGGCCGCTCGCTGCACGACGCGTTCGTGATCGTCGATGAGGCGCAGTCGCTGGAACGGGGCGTGCTGCTCACGGTGCTCTCCCGGATCGGCTCCGGCTCCCGGGTCGTGCTCACCCACGACATCGCGCAGCGGGACAACCTGCGGGTCGGCCGGCACGACGGCGTGGTCGCGGTCATCGAGAAACTCAAGGGCCACCCGCTGTTCGCGCACGTGACCCTGGTGCGGTCCGAGCGTTCGCAGATCGCCGCGCTCGTCACCGAAATGCTGGAGGACTCCGGGCTGGAGGAACTCCGTCCAGTAATCAGGTGCGGTAATCAGGTGCGGCAATGAGACGCGGATGCGGCGGCCCGCCGCCCGGCCGGGCGGCGGGCCGCCGCCGTGCTGTCCCCCGTGCGGATCCCCCGTCGATAAGGCCGTGATCAGGGATCCGCGGGGCGAAAATGCCGTCGCGTGCAGTAGCGTGACGCTCGTCATGGTGCATACATCACCTGTCCCTGCGGACGTACCATCACCGGATGCCGGCTGGCCGCCGGTATCGGTGGTCATGCCGGCCCGTAACGAGGCCCGGCACCTGGCCGAATCGGTCCGCCACATCCTGCAGCAGGACTACCCAGGCGAGATCGAGCTGGTGCTCGCGGTCGGGCCGTCACGGGACCGTACGCTGGCCATCGCCGGGCGGCTCGCCGCGGACAACCCCCGCGTCATCGTGGTGCCCAACCCGACCGGCAAGATCCCCTCCGGGGTGAACTCCGCGATCAAGGCTGCCCGGTTCGGGATCATCACCCGCGTCGACGGGCACGCCATGCTGCCGCCCGGCTACCTGCGCACCGCGGTCCGGGCCCTGCAGGAAACCGGCGCCGCCGACGTTGGCGGGGTCATGGCCGCCGAGGGCGTGACCCCCTTCGAGCAGGCCGTGGCGTGGGCCATGACCTCGAAGGCCGGTGTCGGCGGGGCGAACTTCCACACCGGCGGCCAGGCCGGCCCGGTCGACAGCGTCTACCTCGGCGTGTACCGGCGGGTGGCCATCGAGAAGGCCGGCGGCTACGACGAGCATTACCTGCGTGCGGAGGACTGGGAACTCAACCACCGCATCCGGCTGTCCGGCGGCATCATCTGGTTCGCGCCCGAGCTGCGGGTCACCTACCGGCCGCGCTCCAGCCCGCGGGCGCTGGGCGCTCAGTACTTCCACTACGGCCGGTGGCGGCGCGTGGTGGCCCGCCAGCACACCGGCACGATCAACCTGCGCTACCTGGCGCCGCCGGCCGCCGTGTCGGTGATCGCCGCGGGGACCGCCGCGGGCGTCGCGGGACTGGCCGGGCTCGCCGCGGGCGCGCCGGCCGCGGTGGGCTGGCTGGCCCTCGGGCTGGTGATCCCCGCCACCTACCTGGCGGGGATCACCGCGGTCGCTGCCGCGTTCGGCCGTGGCCTGGCGCTCAGCGTACGTACCCGGGTGCCGCTCGCGCTGGCTACGATGCACCTGTGCTGGGGGGCCGGGTTCCTGACCAGCCCGCGTACCCTCCTGCACAGGCGGAACGGGAGCGCCCGGGCCCGGGCGGCCGACCCCGAGCCCGCAGCGCCGCGGTCGGTCAGCCAGTAACCAGGCCCAGCCCCGCGCGGACCAGCACGGCGGTGGCCAATCGCGGCGATGGCGCCGTTACCGGATCGCGAGCTATCGGCGGCGCGTATCGACCAGGTATTTCGCCCGGTCAGGCGCGCGGGCGGGAGAGAATGAATCATGACTTTTGATCTGCCCAGCCTCCTGGACGCGCACCGGGGGCAGGGATATGAGCTGACTGGTCGCTACCTCAACCCGCAGCTGCCGCGGATGCTGCACGCTATCGGTTTCGATCACGCCTACGAGCGGGCCGAGGGCGCCTACCTCTATGACGCCCAGGGCAGCCGGTACACCGACTTCCTGGCCGGGTTCGGGGTGTTCGCCGCCGGCCGCAACCATCCCGTCATCCGCAAGGCGGTGCACGACGTCCTCGACGCCGAACTGGCCGACTGGGTGCAGTTTGACACCCCGCTGCTGCCCGGACTGCTAGCCGAGCGGCTGCTGGCCAAGGCACCCGGGATGGAGCGGGTCTACTTCTGCAACAGCGGGACCGAGGCGGTCGAGGCGTCGCTGAAGTTCGCCCGGTACGCCTCCGGCAAGCAGCGCGTGCTGTACTGCGACCACGCCTTCCACGGGCTGACCACCGGGTCGCTGTCGGTCAACGGCTCGGCCGAGTTCCGCAAGGGGTTCAACCCGCTGCTGCCCGACGCGTGCGTTCCGCTCGGCGACCTGGATGCGCTCGAACGCGAGCTGCGCAAGGGCGACGTGGCCGGGCTCATCGTGGAGCCGGTTCAGGGGAAGGGCGTGCACATCGTGCCGCCCGGGTTCCTCAGCGCCGCGGCCGGCCTGTTGCACCGGCACGGGGCGCTGCTCATCTGCGACGAGGTGCAGAGCGGCTTCGGGCGCACCGGGAAGTTCTTCGCCTACCAGCACGAGGACGTCGAGCCGGACATCATCACCGTCGCGAAGGCGCTGTCCGGCGGGATCGTGCCGGTGGGCGGGACGATGGCCAAGGGGTGGATCTTCGACAAGGTGTACTCGTCGATCGACCGCGTCCTGGTACACGACTCGACCTTCGGCTCCGGGGCCGCCGCCATGGCCGCCGGCCTCGCGACGCTGTCCGTGATCGAGGAAGAGGGCCTGGTCGAGAACGCCGCGCGGACCGGCGACGCGCTGCGCGGCGCCCTTCAGGAGATGGTCGACCGGTACGAGCTGCTCGGCGAGGTCCGTGGGCGTGGCCTGATGATCGGCATCGAGTTCAGCAAGCCGAAGTCGCTGAAGCTGCGGACCAGCTGGAACATGCTTCAGGCGGCCCGGCGCGGGCTGTTCGCCCAGATGGTGGTCGTCGCCCTGTTCCAGCGGCACCGCATCCTCACCCAGGTGTCCGGCGACTTCGTGGAGATCATCAAGCTGATCCCGCCGCTGACGATCGGTGACACCGAGGTCAAGCTGTTCCGCGAGGCCTTCATCGAGATCATGGACGACGCCAGCCGGGGCAGCGGGCTCATGTGGGACTTCGGCCGGACCCTGGTCAAGCAGGCGATCAGGAATTGACTCCGCCGCGGTCGGTGGCCTGCAGCAGGGTCTCGGCGATGGCCAGATCACGCGGGTAGGTGATCTTCAGGTTGTGCTCGCTGCCCGCCACCACCCGGACCGGGACATCCGGCAGGTAGCGCAGCACCACCCCGCAGTCATCCGTCGGCGTGAAGTCCGGGTCGGCCAGGGCCAGGTCGTGGGCCCGGGCGAGCACCGACCACCGGAAGGCCTGCGGGGTCTGGCAGCGGAGCAGGCTGTCCCGGCGCGGCATCCGGGTCATCACGCCGTCGGCGACCACGACGATGGTGTCCGAGGTCGGCACGGCCACCCCGACCGCGTCCGCCTCGGACAGCGCCGCGACGCAGTCCGCGATGATCCGCTGGCCGACGAGCGGGCGCGCCGCGTCATGCAGCAGGACACCGCAGTCGCCGATGCGCATCGCGCGCAGGCGCGCGCCGATGGCCGTGATCGCCTGGCGGGTCGAGCCGGGACGCGTGGTGCCGCCTTCGATGATCCCGGCCAGCTTGCTGAAGCCGCCGCTGTCCAGCAGTTTCGCCGCCTCGCCGAGATGGGCGGCCGGCATCACGACCAGCACCTCGTGCACGCCCGGCGCCTCGTCGAAGGCCGCCACACAGTGCTCGATCAGCGTCCTGCCGTCCAGGCGCAGCAGCTGTTTCGGCACGTCGGCGCCGAACCGCAGACCGGATCCGCCCGCCAGCACGACCGCGACCATCCGCATGAGCCGGACTTTACTGGATGCCCCGCGGTGGCCCGTCAGCACGCGCCAGCGGCGCGGCCCGTGAACCGGTTACGTGAAACGAGGGCGACAACGTGTGTCCGGGCCGGCATTCAGCGGGTTCGCTCGGTAGGCTTCTGGGAACGTTGTGCGCCTGAGCAGCGCCTTCGAGTGGTCAAGGGCTCCGGGCCCGGCTCAGGAACTCAGGGCACGGCTCAGAAACGCGGCGGGCGGCCGGTCGGTAGGAGGATCGGGGCGATGGGCCGCTGGAAGGACGTCAGATGACCGTTGCGCTGGTCCTCGCGGCTGAGCCGGCTGCCGGGCTCTGCGGCCAGCTGACGTCACTGGGCGTGCGGCGGGTCGATGCGACCGAGGACGCCGGCGCCGGGCGGCGGGCTGCTGACCGTCGCCGCCGCCGCGCGCGCCACCGGAGAGCCGATGCTGATCTGCGGCGGCGACCTCGCCGTCCCCCGGCAGGCCCTGGCCCGGCTGCTGGGCGCCGGGCGGACAGCGGGCTACGCCGAGGAACGACCCGGCTACCGGGCCATCCTCGTCGACCCATCGGACCTGCGGGCGCTGGCCGAGGCGGCGGAATACCTCGCGTCCCGGCCGGGTGAGCCAGACCAGGTCGGCGCGCTGCTGGGGGAACTGGCGCGCCGGGGTGTCGCGCTGGAATTCGTCGAGGCCAGGCCGGACGGGGACGCCGACCGGGGCGAAGACGGGCTCGTCGCGGAGTTCTTCGCCGACCCGATCGCCCGGGACGTGGCCCGGTGGGCGTCAGAACGGGCGCTCGCGCCGGCCGCGCTGATGGGCATCAGCCTGGGTCTCGGGATCGTGGCCGCCATCTGGTTCTCCGAGCCGACCGCGGCCGCGAAGGCCGTCGCCGCGGTGACCCTGCTCGCGGCCTTCGTGTCCAGCCGCGCGGGCCGGGTGCTGGCCACGGCGCCGGGACCGCTGCTGGCGGCGATCGGGTCCCCCGGCGGCCGAGCGGGCTCACGGACCAGCGTCATCCAGCCCACCGGGGACTGGCTGTCGGCCGCCGGGTGGGCGATCACCGAGTGCGCCGTCTACGCGGGCCTCGCGGCCAGCGCCGGCCTCGGCCGGGCGAACCCCCGCGCCGGCTTCGGCGTATCGGCGATCGGGCGCGGCCCCGGCGGCGTGTGGCATCTGGCCGTGGCGGCCCTGGCGGTGCTGGCCGTCCGCCGGATGACCGACCTGTGCTACGAGCGCGCGACGGAAACCACGGGCGGCCGGATCCGGCTGCCGCGTTCCGCTGCGTGGCGGCGGATCGAACGGGCCCTGACCCTGCCCGCCGGGGAACGTGTCGTGCTGCTCATCGTGGCCGGCGGGATCTGGGGCCCGCGCGTGGCTTTTCTCGCGCTGATCGGATGGGGTGTCGCCGCCGCCGGGTACATTCTCACCGCGCGGATCGTGGGACTGCGCGACTCGGCGGCCCACGGCGGCCGGGCACCGTCCACCGCGCTCGCGCCCGCCGACGAGGGATCGATCAGCCTCGACGCGGCGGCAGCCCCGTTCGGGGTCCTGGGCGCCCTGGCTGACGGCGCCCGTTCCGGTGATGGGGCCCGGTCGGGCGACGGTGCCCGTTCTGGCGATGGTGCCCGTTCCGGTGACCGTGAAGACGGCGAAGATGACGTGGATGGCACCGGCGACGCAGGCACCGGCGAGGCAGGCACCGGCGAGAACGCGTTCTCCGCGGTCGGGTTGCGGCCGACCGGGACGGCCCGCGAGCCCGCCGCCCGGCGTTCGCCGCGTCCCCGGGCCGCGGGCCGGGAGAGCGTGGCAGGCGGCCAGATCGCCGCCTACCGTGACGACGGCCCGGTCTCTCTGTGGCTGGGCCGCCTGGTCGAGGGGCGCATTCCGCCGTTGCCGCCGGCACTCGTCGGCGTCTTCGTGACGGTGGCGCTGGCCCTGCTGGGCATGGGCAACCTGTCGGGCCTGCTCGTGCTGACCCCCGTGGAAGCGATGCTGCTGGCCGGGCTGGGTTCGTGCCATCCGCATGACGGGCGGCTGGACTGGCTGGTTCCGCCGTTGCTGCAGGTGGGGGAGTATCTGTTCCTGGCCGCGCTGGCGTTCACCCGGGCGGTGTCCCCGCCGCTGGTTTTCGCGCTCATCGCGGCCGTGGTTCTGCGCCACCTGGACGTCGCCTACCGGGCGCGGCACCGAATCCGGTGGCCCGCGGCCCGGCCGGCCGATCGCCGGGCGCGCAAGCAGGCCCGGGCCACGGAACCGGGCGGGCGCCGCCGCGCCGCCCGCCGCGGCGCTCCGCCGGACGACGGCGAACGGGCCGGAGAGGCTGCGGGCCAGCGTCCCGCCGCGCGCCGGGGACTGGCCGCGAGCCACGGCCCGACCTGGCCGCCGACGGCTGCGGACGGGCGGCCCGCCGACGTCACCGGCCTCGGCTGGGAGGTAAGGATGCTGGCGCTCGGCGTTGGCGCGGCGCTGGGTATCGTCCCGTTCGCCTGCGTCGTGCTCGCCGGGTATTTGTGGGCCCTGGTCATCCGTGACTTCCTCACTGGCTGGCTGGGCGTCCGGGTCGAGGCGGCCTGAGCAAGCGAGCCCATCCGATCGGCTTGATGGCCCCGCCGGGCACGGAGGCCCGGCCCCGTCGGCCAAGCGGGGACCCGGGGAGCCCGGGGAGAACTCGGCCCCTGGCCCGAATCGCCCGGCACCGACGGCCTGGACACGGCGTGACGGAATGCGGCCCTCAGGTCCGGGGCGGTTCCACGGATCGTGAGCAGCCCACTGCAGCGGGCCACGCGAAGGAGTGCATCCGCACGAACCGGCGTAAAGCTGCGGTAACCAACGAGACTCAGCGGTCCGGGCGAGGGTAGTGTCCAAAGGGGCAATGAACAAGATCGCGCGGGAGGATCGGATGAGTCCTTGCTGACGCGGACCCCAGTGCGCGGGGGCGGGTGGGCGCCGGGCGTGACCTGGGCGTGGCCGTCACTGAGCAGCGTCCGCCGGTCGTGGATCGCCGCCGCATTCGTGGCCTGCGCCATGTTCGCTGGCGGGGTGTCCCTGGTCTCCACGGATCATCTGCACCGCATGTGGGGCATCATGGCGGCCTGCGGCTACGCGGCCGCGGCCGTGTCCGCGCTGGCCTGGCGGGCCCGGGGCGTGGACCTCGCGCTCGTCGTGAGCCTGTGCGGGGCCCTGATCGTGCCGCTGGCCTGGATGGTGTGGACCGGGCAGGGCCAGCCGGAGGTCAGCGTCATCGCGCGGTCCGCGCAGTTGCTGATCCACCACGGCACGCCGTACCAGGCGTCCGCCATGCTCAGCCACACCCGCGACCCGAACGCCTACGATCCCTACCTGCCCGCTATGACGGCGTTCGGCCTGCTCTGGGCGGCGGCCGGCCCTACCCCGCTAGCCGACCCGCGGGTGTGGTTCGGGGTGGCGTTCGTGGTCTTCTTCGCGCTGGCCCTGTGGGTGGCGAAGGCCAAGGACGTCACGCGCTGGACCGTGTTCGTCACCGCGACCCCCATCATCGCGTTCGAGCTGGCGGTCGGCGGGACGGACGTGCCGATCATCGCACTTATCTGCCTCGGCTTCGCGCTGCTGTGGCGGCACCCGCGCCCGGTGCTGGCCGGCCTGGCCTTCGGCGCGGCCGCCTCGATGAAGGCGACCGCGTGGCCGGCCATCGTCGTGGCCGTCGCCCTGGCCCTGGCCAGGGACGGGAAACGCGCGGCCGCCGTCATGACCGCCGTCTCACTCGGTGTCGTCGCGGTCCTGGTGGGCCCGTTCGCCGTGCTGCGGCCGGACTCGCTGGTGAAGAACACCATCTTGTTCCCGCTCGGGCTGGCCAGCGTGACGTCACAGGCCGTCAGCCCGCTTCCGGGGCACCTGATCGCGCAGACCGGGCACGCCGGCCGCCTGTTCGTCATCGCGATGCTCGCCCTGTCGGGCGTCGCTGTGCTCGCGTCCCTGGTGTTGCGGCCACCCCGGAGCGTCCCGTCAGCCGCCATCCGGCTCGTCATCGGGCTGTCACTGATGTTCGTGCTGGCGCCGGCGACGCGCTTCGGCTACTTCATCTACCCGGGCGGCATCCTCGCGTGGCTGATCGTGTCCTACGCCGGTCAGCGTGCGCTCACCGGAGACGAGGACGTCAGTCCGCCCGGCCGGGCAGGCGAGCGCCGCGGCCGCGAACCGGTAATCCGCGTCGCGCGCCGGTGATCGGTCAGGGCGCGAAGTCCGCGGGCACATCCGGCCCGGTGAACGCGCCGGAGTCGCTGCAGATGTTGGTGTTCCCGGTGATGCCGCCGAAGGTCCTGGTGACGTTACTGACCCCCGACGACGGCGAACTCGGCGAACTGGACGGGGCAGCGGCCCCTGGGTCTCCTACTGGACGGGATAAGGCCTGATCACCATGTCCGGTAGCGGCCTGTGCCCTGGCGCCCGCGTTGTCGTTCCCCCGGAGGCGCCGGTAGCTGGCTACGCGCCCGTCCTGCCTCCCCGCCAGCTGCGCTACTACTCCTTCTGTTTATCGCGTTCCGGAAGGATAATGGTGCAAAACGCGTTCAATGGTGCTTACGAACAGATGTCGTCCAGGGAGTTGCCGGTGGCCTTGCCCGGCACCGCTATCGCCGGTACGTGCGGAAGCGATGGGTGAGGCAAATGCCGATGGCCGAGCGTCGCGGCCATTTGCCGTCCCCTCTAAAGTGGGTCCGTGCGCCGAGGACTCAGCGCGTCCGGCAGGGGCGATGACGCGGGCAAACGTGCCGACGCGGCCAATCCGGCCGGGCCGGTCAATCCGGCCGGGCCGGCTGACCCGGCCGGGGTTGCTGATCAGGCCGGGCCAGGTGACCCCGCGCACCATCCTGACTCGGCCGAGCCTGCCGAGATGGCTGATCCCGCCGAGCCCAAAGATCCGGCTGACACCACGGTTACCGAGGGGCCGGCTGCTGCGGACGGTGAAGCCGACGTGCTCCCTGGCTCTTCCGGCTGCGATGCGCTGGGTGCGGGCGGATCAGACGGAGCCGCCGACGCGTGGCCGCCGCCGCCGGGAGCGGTCGCCACGATCAGCGCGACCGGCACTGGCGCGGTGCGCAGCGCCGCCCCGCTCGCGCTCCTCCCGCCGGCACTGCGGCGCCGGGCCAACTGGCAGCGGGTCCCCGGCGTGCTGTTCGCCGCGGTGACGGTCTTGCCGGCGGTGCTGGCGATGGCCTGGCTCATCCCCGGCCTGCCGCTGCTGCTGGCCGGCCGGTTCGCCGGCATCCCCATGATCGTCGTCTCCGTCCCGCTGGCGGTCGCGCTGGTCGTCATGGTGCTGCGCGAACTCCCCTCGGCCTGGCCACACGGGATCCGCGACATCGGGGACGGCGAACCGCCGGCCGGAGCACCGGCGAACCAGGTGGTCGTCCGGCCGGACGCGCCGCCGGAATCAGCCGGTCGCGGCGCCGGACCAGCCGGACCAGGATCCGGCTCGGCCGAAGCCGGGACAGAATCCGGGACCGAAGCCGGGACGGACGAACAATCAGACGGGCTGGAAGCCGGACCGGGCGCCGCTGCGGACCAGCCGGACACCGGGAACGGGCGGGATTCCCGGAACCAGCCGGACACCCGGAACCGGCGCCGGCGACCGGACGTGCCGTGGTGGGCGCTGGCCGCGACCATCGTGGTGGCGGCCGGGTTCGCCGTGTGGCAGTACGCCGAGAACTCCCAGCAGATCATCGTGCTCCGCGATCCCGGCACCTACTTGCAGTTCGCCTACTGGATCGCCGGGCACGGCTCGACCCACATCCCGCAGTCGCTGCAGGCCTTCGGCGGCGCGCACCAGGGCCTCACATTCACCAGCCTCGGCTTCTTCCAGGTCGGGACGACGGTGGTGCCGCAATTTATGGCGGGGCTGCCGATGACGCTGGCCATCGGCGTGTGGCCGGGCGGCCCGCTGGGAGCCGCGGCCATGGCCCCCGTCCTCGGGGCGTGCGCGGTGCTCGCCTTCGCCGGCCTGGTCGGCCGGCTGGCCGGGGCGCGCTGGGCGCCGGCCGCGGCCCTGGTCCTCGCGGTCAGCCTGCCGCAGCAGTACACCAGCCGGACGACGTTCAGCGAGACGCTGGCCCAGGTCATGCTGTACGGCGGCCTGTGCATGCTGGCCGATTCCTTCGTTCTGCCCGGCGGGCGTCACGGGGCGGCCTACGCCGGGCCGCCGTCGTGGCGGGACGGCCCTGCGCCGAACGTCACGCTGGCTTTCTTGGCCGGCCTTAGCCTCGGCCTCACCCTGCTGATCAGGATCGACGGGCTCAGCGATCTGCTGCCGGCCATTCCCTTCCTGGGGATTCTCCTCGTCAGGAGGCGCCCGCAGGGCATTCCGTTCGGAATCGGGCTGTTTATCGGCGCGGCGTACGGCTTCGCGGATGGTTACTTGCTGTCCCGGCCCTACCTGGATTCGATCGGCCCGTCGCTGCGGCCGCTGGCCATGATCGCGCTGGGCGCGGTCGCTCTCACCGTCATCGGCATGGGGGTGATGGGCGCCCGCCGGCCGCGCTCCTGGCTGCGGTCCCTGCTCGGCGCGGCCCCGCTGCGGTGGCTGCCGGAGGCCGCCGTGGTGCTGACCGTGCTCGTGGTGGTCGGCTTCGCCGTGCGCCCTTACTTCCAGACGGTCCGGGGCGAGACCGACCCCGCGACCATCAGCTACGTCGCCGAACTGCAGCGGCTCGCGCACCTGTCCGTCGACCCGACCCGGCAGTACTCCGAGGACAGCCTGTACTGGGTGATCTGGTACATCGGCGTCCCGGCGGTGATCCTCGGCGCCATCGGCCTCGCGCTGCTCGCCCGGCGGTGCCTCAGGGCGCTGCTGACCTCGCGGGACAGCGGAGCGGCGCGGATCTGGGCGCTGCCCCTGATGATCATCTCGTGGGTAACGGTGACCGTCTTGTGGCGACCCGGCATCATCCCCGACCAGCCCTGGGCCAGCCCGGCGGCTGGTGCCGGTGGTCCTGCCGGGGCTGATCCTCGCCGCGATCTGGGCGTCCGCCTGGATCAAGGAACGCGGGCGCAGGCTGGGGGCCGCCCGCCCGGCGGAGTCGGTTGTCGCGGTCTGCTGCGTGATCGCCCTGCTGGTTCCCGCGGCCGTGACCACCTTCGGCGTGGGGACGACGAAGACCGCGACCGGCTCGGCCCGGCTGACCGCGAACGGCCTGGCGTTCAAGCGGACCGGGGCGGGCGAGGACAAGGCCGTCCGCCAGCTGTGCGCCAGCATCGGGCCGAACGCATCGGTCGTGATCATCGACCCACTGACCGCTGACCGGTTCAGCCAGGTCATCAGGGGCACGTGCGCGACCCCGACGGCGCGCATGGATGCCCCGGCGCCCGCCTCGGTGGCGTCCGTGGTGGCGGGTATTGAGCGGGCCGGGCGGCGCCCGATTCTGCTGGCGGGGCAGCAATCTCAGCTCGCGGAGTACGGCGGCCGCGCGCAGCAGGTGCTCAACCTGCTGACGACCCAGGACGCCCACGAGCTGACCCAGCCGCCGACCAGAACATGGCTGATTCACTTCGTCATCTGGATGGCGCAGCCCAGCGGGGTGACCGGAGGGGCCGTGACGGGCAAGGCAGCCGGGATGACCGGAGGGGCCGTGACAGGCAGCACAGCCGAGTATTCTCGCGGGGCGTGAGCACTCCTCAGGAACCAGGGGCCTTCGGATGGCCAGAAGACGGGCACCCCGAGCCGGAACCACCCGCGAACGGACGGCATGCTCCGCCCGATGGCACGGTGCCGCTGGAGTCGTTGTTCCCGCCGGAGCAGCCGTATGCCCCGGCGTACGACAGCCCGCCCTCGTATGACGCCGCACGGCCCTACGGCACCTCACCCGCATATGACACCCGGCCGTCGTACGGCACTCCGCCCGCCCCGGGACCGTTCGGGGATGGGCCAGCGGCCTATCCGTCGCCGTCCCTCTTCGAGACCATGCCGGAGACGCAGCGTCCGCCGGGGACGCGGAGCACGCCGGGCCGGCCGGGCCAGCCGGGGGCGCGGGACACGCCAGAACCGCTGGCCCAGCCGGAACCGCAGTACCGCGGGGCGCCGGCGGACGGCCGCGAGCCGCACGTGTCGATCGTGCTCCCGTGCTTCAACGAGCAGGATCACGTCCTGCGCGAGGTCGAGCGCATCAGCCGGGTCATGGACGCCAGCGGGCTGCCGTACGAGCTGATCGCCGTGGACGACGCCTCGACCGACGCCACGCTCGAACGGCTCCGCGCCGCGGAACCGAACCTGCCGCGGATGCGGATCGTGCACTTCCCGCGTAACGGCGGCGCCGGGACGGTGCGCCGGATCGGGACGCAGCAGGCCAAGGGTGAGATCGTCGTCTGGACCGACGCCGACATGACCTACCCGAACGACCGCATTCCCGAGTTCGTCGCCATGCTGGACGTCGATCCGTCGATCGACCAGGTCGTGGGGGCGCGCACCAGCGAGGCGGGCACGCACAAGGCAGTCCGGGTCCCGGCCAAGTGGTTCATCCGCAAGCTGGCCGAGAAGCTCACCAACTCGGAGATCCCGGATCTGAACTCCGGGCTGCGCGCGTTCCGCCGGGACGTCGCCCTGCCGTACCTGCGGCTCCTCCCGCCGGGATTCTCCTGCGTCACCACGATCACGCTGGCGTTCCTGTCCAACGAGCACGGCGTGGTGTACGTGCCGATCGACTACGCCAAGCGGGCCGGCGTGTCGAAGTTCCGCTTCGTCTCCGACGCCTACCGGTACATCCTCCAGGTCCTGCGCATGGTGATGTACTTCAACCCGCTGAAGGTACTGATGCCGCCGGCGCTCTTCCTGCTCGGCCTGGGCATTCTCAAGGGCATCTTCGACATGGTGGTGCACCCCCTGTACTTCGCGATCAACACCGTCCTGATCTTCGTCAGCGGGCTGATCATCGCGTCGCTGGCCCTGCTCGCCGACCTGATCGTGCGCTCCCGGGGCGACACATGACCCCGGGTGGCGCGGGCCGGCCGGACCCGGACGACGGGCGGGAACTGGGCGACGGGCGGGGACCGTTCGGCGGGCGGGAGCCGTGCGGATCGCGCTGATCGGCCCGGCGCATCCCTACAAGGGCGGTGGCGCCCGGCACACCACCGAACTCGCCCGCTGGCTCGCCATCGCCGGGCACGACGTCGTCATCGAGTCGTGGAGCAGGCAGTACCCGGCCGGGCTCTACCCGGGCGGCCGGCAGACGGTCGACATACCCGAAGGGGAGCCGTTCCCGGGCATCCGCCGTGACCTGTCCTGGCGCCATCCGGCCGGCTGGGTGAGCGTGGGCCGCCGGCTCCGCGACCGGGATCTCGTGGTGTTCGCGCTGCTGATCCCGCCGCAGGCCATCCCGTACCTGGCCATCCTGGCGGCCCTGCGCGGCCCAGGTGGCCGGGGCCCGCGTCGCCGCGACGGCGGGGCGGGCCCGCGGACGATAGTGGTCTGCCACAACGTGCTGCCGCACGAGAGCCGGCCCGCCGATGAGCGGCTGACCAGGCTGCTTCTGCGGCGGGCCGGGGCAGCGCTGACGCATTCGGCCGCCGAAGCCGCGCGGGCCCGTGCCCTGGCCCCGGCGGCGCTGGTCGCCGCGGCCCGGATGCCGCCGCACCTGCCGGCCGCCGCACCTGCCGCACCTGCCGCACCTGCCGCACCTGCCGCGCCCGCCGCGCACCGATCTGGTCATGCGGGCGACCATGCCGCCGAACGGGCGGCGGTACCGGGTCCCCCCACGTGCCGGCTGCTCTTCTTCGGGATCGTCCGCCCCTACAAGGGCCTCGACGTCCTGCTGCGGGCCCTGGCGCGGGCGCCCCGGCATGTCGTGCTGACCGTGGCCGGGGAGTTCTGGGGCAAGGCGGAGGCCGGGACCAGGGCGCTGGTCGACGAGCTGGGGCTGACCCGCCGGGTCACGCTGCGCCCCGGCTACGTGCCCGCCGGCCAGATCCCGGCACTGTTCGCCGGGACCGACGCGCTCGTCCTGCCGTACCGATCCGCGACGTCGTCGCAGAACGCCTGGCTCGCGTTCGAGTTCGGCGTGCCGGTCGTCGTGACGCGCGCGGGGACCCTCGCCGACGCGGTAAGGGATGGCGTCGACGGGGTGGTGTGCGAGCCGGGGGACGAGGACGATCTGCTCCGGGCGCTGGTGCGGATCAGCGCGCCGGGGGAGTCCGGCCGGCTGCGTTCGGCGGTTCGGAGGGCCGATCCGGGCGGCTACTGGGACGCCTATCTGGAGGCTCTGCTGAGCCTGGCCGCCCAGCCGGAGCGGGAGCCTCCCGGCCTGGAGCCTCCCGGCCTGGAGCCGATGACCCGGTAGGCCTGGCAGAGCCTCGCGCCGGTGGGCCGGTAGGGACGGTCTCGGCCACGGGGGTGACGGTCACGGCCAGCGCCCCGGTTCCCGCGATCTCCGGTGTTCCCGTGGAGTCCGGCGGCCGCGCGCCCGGCGGGCGCGTCCCACGGCGGCCGATCACCACCGCCAGGGCCGCCCAGGCCAGGTCACCGACGGTCAGGACCACCCTCGAGGCCAGCGCCATGGCCAGTGCCGACCCCCGCGGCATGACCGGCGAAAGGACGGCGATCAGCGCGACCTCGCGGGGGCCGATCCCGCCGGGGAATGGGATGAGCAGGAAGCCCACCGCCCAGGCCAGCGCGTACCCGCCGAACGACAGCAGCAGGATGTGCAGGCTCTTGCCCGCGATGGCGCCGATCAGCAGCCAGGCGTGCAGGCCGTAGCAGACCCAGCCCAGGGTGGTCCAGCCGACCGCGCGGGCCATCGCGCCCGGGCTGACCGGTGTCCCCAGCGCCGGCCGCCGGAGAGCCCTGAGCGCGAGGTCCAGGCCGAAGGTCGTCACCGGCGGGTACAGCCCGACGAGGAGCACCGGGATGCACAGCAGCACCCACCAGTACTGGCGCAGCGCGCCAGCGGAGGCCAGCGGGAGCGTGACCCCGGCCATGATGAGCCCGACCACCAGCGTGATCGCCATGCTGATGAGGCTCGCCGCTCCGCTCCGCTTCTTCGGGACCTGGTAGTCCTGGGCCAGGCTGACCTGTGCCGCGACGGCCCACACGGCCCCGGGGACGTATTTGCCCAGCTGCCCGAGGAACATCACCCGGATCGCGGCCGGCTGCGGGAGCGGCGAGCCCAGGTCGGTGAGCAGCGCGCGCCAGGCCAGCATCATGCAGCCCAGGGCCGCGACGACGGCGAGGACGGCGCCGATCACGTCGTACCCGGCCAGCTGCCCCAGCGCGGCTCGCACCTGCGGCCACTGTGAGATCAGCCCGTAGCAGGCGAAGCCGAGCGCGATGGCGAGAAGCCCGGCCCGCAGCCACGGGCTCGCGCTGAGTCGGCGCAGCACGCGGCCAGCGTATCCGGCACGGTGCAGCCTGCGGGCTGACGATGGCAGGAATTGTGTGCTCATTGGCGTTCAGGTCACTCGTCGCGCGCGCCGTCGGCGGGCAGGCTGGACTCAATGAGGGACTTGTCCGCCTCCCCTGACGCAACGGAACCAGCCGGAGAAAATACCGCCCCCGGGATCGTGCCGCCCGGGCCCCCTGGAGCCGCCGCCTCCGGAACCGCGGCGCCCGCGACGGCGGAGCCCGGGCCCGCGGCGCCGCGACCAGCCGTCGGCGGCTGGGCCGCGCTCCTGGTGGTCTACATCGTCTGGGGCAGCACGTACCTGGCCATCCGGGTCGGCGTCGAGACGATCCCGCCGCTGCTGCTGGCGGGGGTCCGGTATCTGATCGCGGGGCTGATCCTGTTCCCCGTCGCGATCCGCCGCGGGCCGGCGGCGGTGCGGGCGGCGGACCGTCCACGCCGGGCGAATTGGCTGGCCTGCGCGGTCGTCGGCATCCTGCTGCTGCTCGGCGGCAACGGCCTGGTGTCTGTGGGCGAGCGCAGCGTGCCGTCCGGCCTCGCGTCCCTGCTCGTGGCCATGGTGCCGCTGTGGCTGCTGGTTCTGGACGCGGCACTGACCCGCACCTGGATCGGCTGGCTGCCGCTGAGCGGCCTGATCGTCGGCCTGGCCGGAGTCGCGCTGCTGGCCGGGCTGGGGGAGGGCGCCTCCGCGAGCGGAGCATCCACGCCCGGGGTGGCGATCATCCTGGTCGCGAGCGTGTGCTGGGCGCTGGGCACCATCTTGTCCACCCGGCTGGCGCAGCCTCAGCGGGCGGTGCTGGCGACGGCGATGCAGATGCTCACCGGCGGGGTGACGATCACGGTGCTGGCCGCGATCACGGGGGAGTTCGGCTCGTTCCATCTGTCCCACGTGTCGACGGGCTCGTGGCTGGCGCTGGCCTACCTGATCGGGCCCGGCTCGATCCTCGCGCTGTCCGCCTACAGCGTCGCGGTCCGCAGGCTCCCGACGTCGACCGTGGCCACGTACCCGTACGTGAATCCGGTGGTCGCCGTCATTCTTGGCGCAACTCTGCTGAACGAGAGGCTCACGCCCACCATGCTGATCGGCGGCGCCCTGATCATCGTGGCCGTCGCCCTGGTGGTCTGGCGCCGTGGCGCCCCCGGCCACTGAGCGTTCCTGTGCCTGCGGCGTTTGTCCGGCTCGTGTTCCCTCCCGCCCGGCCCGGGCGCCTGGGCCGCCGATTTGCTTAGTGCACCGGAAGTTCATAAAGTATGAACACGCGACGCGGGGTGGAGCAGTTCGGTAGCTCGCTGGGCTCATAACCCAGAGGTCGGAGGTTCAAATCCTCCCCCCGCTACCAGTTTCCGCAGGTCAAGGCCCTTTCCCGGCAGGGAGAGGGCCTTTTGCGTTTCGGATGCTGTAGCAAAACGTGTAGCAGCAACAAGGTTCTGTGCGGCCTGGCGGCGAGACAGGCGAGACGGCGTGGCACGGAATGAGACAGCGTGGACGTGGCGGACGATGCCGCTTGGGATCTCTGGGTGCTTGGCCCAGAAGTATCGTCAGCGCGCCGGCGCCCGCGCTGGCCCGGCTCGAACGCGCACTCACGCCGGAATGAGACTTGGCGGCGTTAGTACGTACTGAGACCGTAAGCAAGTGCGGCCCGTGCGCTGAGCCGCGCGGATCGCCGATTACGGCTGTCGGGGTTGTTCCACTGGACCGGCGGGGCTCGCAACTCAGATCGTCCAGTTCTGCGCGTCCCGCCACGCGGCTAATCGCGCCGGATGCCGCCGGGATGCCGCCCAGGACGTTCGGGTTCTGGCGTGGCCGAACTTCATTGAATGAACCTGGGAACTACCGCCAGCATCCTGGCCTTGGTTAGCTGCTGGCTGCATTTATGGGCCCGGATCGCGAAGGCCGTCCCGGCGGCTGCCGATATCACCCAGGCGCGCTGGGCGGTTCAGTCGCTGATGCTGGCCACTTCGATGCTGGCGTGCGGCCATGCCAGCGTGGCGATCCGCTGGAGCGACCAGGGGGGGTTGTGCAGTACGAGGCGCGCGGGGTGGGGAAACTGGGTGAGCGTGACCAGCTCGCGGGTGCAGGACACGTCGATGAAGGTCAGTCCGGCCAGTTCGAGGTGGATCTCGCCGGGGCCGTCGGACAACAGCGCGCGGAGGGCGCCGCGGAGGGCGCAGTGGCTGTTAAGGTCGGCCTCGCCGTCGAGGAGCAGCCCGTGGCGGCCTGCGAGCCGCCGGATAGTGAGCGTGCCTGCGGTCACGGTTGAACAGGGCGCAGGCCGGCTTCCCTCGATCATCCTCCTCAACCTCTCGCCAGTTCTCCTTCGGGCCTGTTATATTGGCCCATACCGTAACCCCTGACTGGCCAGGTTGTGAAGAGGGTATGCATAAAGGTTTCTCCTGGTTTCCCGGATTCCTGCTGCTGGGCCGGCCGGCTCTTCAGGTAGTGGCCGGGTAGGCGATTGGAGCAGGAACGCCGGATCTACAGCATCAGCGCGGTGGCGCGGATGCTGGATGTTCCCGTGGCGACGCTGCGCACGTGGGAGGACCGGTACGGGCAGGTGGTACCGGGCCGGAGCCCCGGCGGCCAGCGTCTGTACACCCGGCTGCAGGTTGAGCAGCTGAAGTTCGTCAGGGCCCAGATGAGCGACGGCGCCAGCGCGGCCGACGCGCATCGTCTGCTGGCCGAGCGGACCGCGGCCGGGACGCCGCTGGCGGCCGCCCGGGCCGACCCGGCGCCCCAGCTCCTCATCCTGCTGGCCGAGTCCGACCCGTACGCGGCGGAATTCCAGGAGTACTTCCTGAAGACGGAGGGATTTGATGTCGAGGTGACGCTCACCGAAAGCGCGGCCAGGCAAGCCTTCGCCGCGGCTTCGCCCGCGGTGGCGATCGTTGAGTTCCTCATCTCCGGCGGCGCCGGCCTGGAGCTGTGCCGTTCTTTCAAGCAGCGCAGCGGCGTGGCGGTCATCGCCGTGTCGGTGGTGGAAGCGCAAGACGCGGCGATGGACGCCGGCGCCGACGCGTTCCTGCTCAAGCCCCTCGACCCGTTGCAGCTGGTCTCAACGGTCAAGGACCTGCTGCGCCGCAGCGCGTTCCTCGCCGGGTAGACGGCCAGCCGATGAGCGACACGCTGCGCAGCGGGAATGCGGAACTGGACGCCGTCCTCGGCGGCGGGCTGCCCGCCAACGCCATCAGCCTCATCATGGGCCTGCCCGGGACCGGTAAAACGATCGTCGCGCAGCAGTACGCCTTTCACGCCGGCCACCCGGACCGCCCCGCAGTGTATTTCTCCACGGTGTCCGAGCCGCTGGAAAAGATCGTCCGGTTCGGGCAGACGCTGGATTTCTTCGAGACCTCCGCGATCGGCACGTCAGTGTTCTACCAGGACCTGGGCAAGACGGTCAGCGCGGACGGCCTGGCCGGGGTCGTCGAACAGGTCACGGCGACGCTCAAGCAGCGCCGCCCGGGGCTGGTCGTGATCGACAGCTTCAAGGCCTTGCGCACCTTCGCCGCAGACGACGCCGAATTCAGGCGGTTCCTGCACCAGCTCGCCGGGCTGCTGACCGCATTTCCCGCCGCCTCGCTGTGGATCGGCGAATACGGCGCATCGGAGATCGCGAACCTGCCGGAGTTCGCCGTCGCTGATGCGATCGTGGACCTGGCCACCGTACGCAGCGGCGAGCGCGAGATGCGGTTCCTTCAGGTCAGGAAGCTGCGCGGCGGCGGCTTCCGGTCCGGCCGGCACGCCTATCGGCTGAGCCGCGAGGGCCTGCACCTGTTCCCCAGGCTGGCCGACATTCCCGCCGCAGGCGACTACCCGCTGGGCGACCAGCGGATTTCCACCGGTCTCGACGCCCTGGACGCGATGCTGGCCGACGGCTTCTGGCCGGGCGCCTCCACCCTCGTCGCCTGCCCGACCGGATCGGGAAAGACACTCATGGGGCTGCATTTCATCTTCGCCGGTGCCCGCCGGGGCGAACCCGGGGTGATCGCCACCCTCCAGGAGAACCCCACCCAGCTGCAGCGGATGCTCCGCGGCCTCGGCTGGCCAGCTGACGACCCGGCCATCGAGGTGATGTACCGCTCACCGGTCGACATCTACATCGATGAATGGGTGTATGACCTGCTGCGCACCGCAGAACGCACCGGAGCCCGCAGAATCCTGCTGGACAGCCTGATGGACCTGCGGACAGCAGGCCCGGACGAGGCACGGTTCCGCGAGTTCATGTACTCCCTGGCACAGCGGTTCTCCCGGCAGGGCGTCAGCTTGTTCATGACCTACGAAACGCCGGAACTATTCGGCGCACGCACCTTGTCAGAATTCGCCGTCTCCCATCTGGCCGACAACGTGATAGCACTCAACTACTACAAGGACCATGGCTCCCTCAAACGAGCGATATCCGTCATCAAGACCCGGGCGAGCCGCCATGAGTCATCCACCCGCCAGTACGACATCGGCAGCCACGGCATCATCGTCGGCGACATCGCCCAGCTGGAGGAGAAAACAGACCCCCTCCTCGCGCCGGCTCCACAGCCCCCGGTCGACAACCTGCCCAAATGACCCTGGGACGGACTCCACCCGCCCGCAAAACCCTCAAGCCCGGCCAGTCGGCCGGATACCAGGCGCACATCGGCACGACAGAGTGTCGTCAGCAATGTCGGCGGGGAGAAGGCCGGACCGGCTGAAGTTCAACGGCCGTCTCTTCGCCCGCTCACCCCTCAGCGACCTGGAAGAGCTGGAAATCCTGCGGCTCGGCGTGGAGGGCAAGGCCGCGGGCTGGCGCACCCTGCGGACCCTGGCGGACACCGACACCCGCATCGACCCCCCGCGCCTGGACGAGCTCATCTCCCGGGCCAGGCGGCAGGCAGACCTTCTCGAGGACCTCAGGGTAGCCGCCGCCAGCCAGGTAATCAGGACATGCTCGGCCTAGCCGGCCTGTATCCCTGGCCGCGGCCGAGTAAGCGGCAGCTGGCCGGGTAGCGGGCGCGCCATGACACGCTTCGGATATTTCCTCTCCTCAGAGGAGTACGAGCCGGCCAGCCTGATCGATCAGGCCACAATGGCCGAACGAGCCGGGTTCGAGGCACTGTGGATCTCCGATCACTTCCATCCGTGGTTGGACGAGCAGGGGCAGTTCAGCTTCGTCGGTCCGTCATCGGCGCGCTCTCCCAAGTCACCAGCCTGTGGCGGCCGGCCTGTCCAGGGCGGGATCAAGGGCTGCTGGGCGCCGGATGCAGGCCAGGCGCGCACGACCATGCACCGGCTGTGGCCAACGACAGCATCCCGGGCGAGTCCGCTCAGCTGCTCCCGCTGCCATGGCACTTCGGGCAGCTCGCTGAGCTCGTGACTGAGGACATGGTCTCGGCCCCGTGCGGGCCAGATCCTGAGGCGTATATCAAGGCCATCCGGGCCTACGAGGAAGCCGGCTTCGACGAGGTGTACCTGGGCCAGGTCGGTGGCCGCCTCGAGGGCGCCGGAAGGGACTCGCAGGTCTGTGAGATTCGCAGGCAACCGCTGCAGGGCGGCCATGTTCATCTGCTGGACGCGGGTCGCCGGGCAGCGTGGAGCGCCTGCCACTTGGGCGCGACCGCCGGCGGCGACCTGGATGAGCACAGCGCGGTCCCGCTGCCGGCCTGCGGTCAGGCTAATGGGGGGCCTCCTGTTTCGGAGCCGGCCGACGGGTAAGGGGACCGGCGTGGGATCAGCGCCGCCGCCGGACAGGAGGGGCCGGCCGATGCCCGGAGCGCACACGATGCGGTTCGGCGTGGGCGACCTATGGCAGCTCCGTCAGGTGACGGCACGGTGGGCGGCGCAGGCCGGCCTGCCGCCAGACCGGGCGGAGGACTTCGTGATCGTGGTCAATGAAATCGCGACCAACGCGGTGAGGCACGGGTCGCCGACCGCGCGGCTGGACCTTCGGATCACCGCGGGGAACATGGCCGAAGCCGAAGTCCGCGACGAGGGTCGCTGGCGGCTGGGCGCCATGATGGCTCCCGTCGGCGAGGAACACGGGTGGATGGGCCTGGCGCTGGCCCGCCGGGTCTGCGACGCCGTGGACATCCGAGCCGGCGACGACGGCACCACGGTGATCACGCGAATGCGCCTGCCGCCGCGGCCATTTGCGGGACGGCGGCTGATTCGGCCAGAATAATCTGCGGCGGTAACCCGTGACCGGGTCTCCGTCCAGAGTCCGGGATGCGGCCCGCTGTTCAGCGTGCATAGCTGGAGCTGGAGGCGTTCTGCGTCGGCGGATTATGATCCGGTGCGGCGGGCGAACCGCACGATGATCGTCGCGCTGCCCGACGAAATCGACATCGCCGACGCGGACCAGGTTCCGGGAGTTGCTGCTGCCCGCGCTGGCCGACGGGGTGACGGTGCTGGTCGCGGACATGACCTGGACCCGGTTCTGTGCGTGCCAGGGGTGCGGGCGCTGCTGCGCGTAAGCCGGCTGCGGGGGCGGTCGGGGCCGAGCCGCAGGTGGCGGTCGCCCGGCCTATGGTGCGGCGGGTGCTGGAGCTGACCGGGTGCGGACCAGCTGCTCGCGACCTACCCCAGCCTGCCGGCCGCGCTAGCCGGATCTGTGGGCGGTTCCGCAAACGAGACCGATGGGGCCGTTCGGCCCGGCCAGGCCTCGACTAGTCCCAATGCTGGGGAGTTAGGAAGCCGCAGATTATTAACACGCTGTCTTGATCTGTGCCGGGGCGAGGATGCCCTCGGCGGCAGCCAGATTGGAGAGGTCTTCCAGGCTGGCGAGCCGGTGCGGGTCGGGCTGGATGGTGTATCCGGCCTGGTCCAGGAACTGGCGGATGTCGCGGATGCGCCTGTTGATCGTCTCGGGCCGGACGCCGAACAGGACGACGATGGCGACCTGCGGCAGGGCCAGGCGCTGGTGGAGGACGGTGGCCAGGAGCCGGTCGGCGAGGGTGAGGAGGGGCCGGCGGCCGGTGCCCGGGGCGGTCAGCCGGGGACGGTGGCCGCGGCGCTTGTTGAGGCTGGTCTCCCGTTGCTAGTCATGCAGCCCTACCTTCTTGATGGAAGCCTGAGGCTCCTGCTGCGGCGGGATGATCGGGTGGTGCGGGTGAGGCAGGGATGGTTTTCATGCTGGCTGCCCTTGATGGCTCAGGACGCTGGGCCCCCTGCCTTGCCGCTTCTTCTCGACCGCTGATTAGGCACTGCGACTGATCGCTATGTAGGGCAAGGACGGCGGGAAGAGGCTGCACGCCAGGAACATCACCAGGGAAGGGAGCCATCTCATGTACCTTGCGGTTGGGGTGGACGTGGCCAAGGAGGTCCACTGGGCCGAGATCAAGGTGGCCGGGACCGGGAAGGTGCTGGCCAGCCACGCCGTCGGCAACACCCCCGAAGCCATCGCCGCCTTGATCGGCGAGATCCGGGAAGCTGAGGCTGGTCACGGCGCGGCGGTCGTGGGAATCGACTTGGGCGGGATCGCGCCTGCTGGAGGCGATGCTGCTGGAGGCTGGGCTTGCGCTGGTGCACGTGCCGGGGCTGGCGGTGAACTGGGCCCGCCGGGGCACCGCCGGCGGGGAGCGAATGCCTCCCACCAGGCGACGGTGTGCAGGTAGTTGGTATCGACCAGGGTCCCGTCCACGTCAAACAGCACGGCCTTCACCGAAGTGCTCATCCCCGTCTGCTACCCGCCCGCCGGCCGCTAACTAACCGCCGGCGCGCCATCGCCATGACCATCACCCGGGACGCCCCGACCAGGAGGGGTTTTCGAGCTCTACGCCGGGCAGGTGCTGGCCCGGCTTCGCGGCGTCTGACCTGGCGGCCTGCCCGGTCCGGGCCGGCCGGGTGGCCGGTGCTGCGCGGGCGGGCGCATGTGTCAGCGGTCCCATCCCGGGTAGCGGCCTTTCGCAGCCAACGTGGAGGAGTTCTGAAGTGAGCCACGCGACGGAAGCGGACCAGCCGATGCCGGACGGCCTGGCTCCCCCGCAGTTCCCGCTGCACGTGCTGTCGGAGTATGCGCTGCTGGCCGACGGCGAGCGGGGGATCCTGGTCGGGCCGTGCGGTGACTTCGTGTGGATGTGCGCGCCCCGCTGGGATTCCGATGCCGTGTTCTCCTCGCTGATCGGCGGGAAGGGCGTGTACGCGGTGACCCCGGCCGCATCCTCGTTCGTCTGGGGTGGTTACTACGAGCCCGGCACCCTGATCTGGCACAGCCGCTGGGTGACCACCTCGCAGGTCATCGAGTGCCGGGAGGCGCTGAACCTGCCCGGCGACCCGCACACGGCGGTGGCGCTGCGCCGCATCCTGGCCGTGGACGGGGAGACCCGGGTGCACGTGCTGCTCGACCCGCACGCCGGGTTCGGCGCCCGCCCGCTGCGGGACCTGTGCCGGCAAGACGGGATCTGGACCGCGCGATCCGGCCTGCTGTACCTGCGCTGGTCGGGTGCGGACAAGGCAGAGCGGCGGCTGGACGGCGCGCTGCACACGCTGATCATCGTGCCCGGTGGCGGCCATCACGATCTGGTGCTGGAGATCTCCGACCGGCCGCTCGGCGGGCATCCACCGGAACCCGGCCGGGCCTGGAACGCGACCGGCGCAGCCTGGCACCAGGCCGTGCCGGAGCTGTCCGGCACCATCGCTGACCGCGACGCCCGGCACGCCTACGCGGTGATGACCGGCCTGACTAGCGCCATTGGGGGGATGGCGGCCGCAGCGACGATGAGCCTGCCGGAGCGGGCCGAGGAGGGCCGCAACTACGACTACCGGTACGCCTGGATCCGGGACCAGTGCTTCGCCGGGCAGGCGGCGGCCGCAGCCGGCCCGCTCCCCTTGCTCGATGACGCCACCCGGTTCGTCACCGAGCGGATTCTGGCCGACGGTCCGCAGCTCAAGCCCGCCTACACGGTCTGCGGCGGCCCGGTACCCGACGAGCGGCGGCTGCACCTGGCCGGGTATCCGGGCGGCTGGGACAAGGTCGGCAACCGGGTCAACCGGCAGTTTCAGCTCGACGTGTTCGGGGAGGCGCTGCTGCTGCTGGCCGCGGCGGCCGGGCATGACCGGATCGACCGCGAGCACTGGCAGGCCGCCGAGGCCGCCGTCGGCGCGATCCGCAAGCGCGGCACTGACCTGGACGCGGGGATCTGGGAACTTGACGACCGGCGCTGGGCCCATTCCCGCCTGACCTGCGCGGCCGGGTTGCGGGCCATCGCCGCCTTCGCGCCCGCCGAGCAGGGCGCGGCGTGGACCGGGCTGGCCGACGCGCTGCTGGCCGACGTGACGGCCGACTGCCTGCACCCGTCGGGCCGCTGGCAGCGGGCCCCCGGGGATCCGCGGATCGACGCCGCGCTGCTGCTGCCCGCGATCCGGGGCGCGACCCCGGCCGGGGATCCGCGGGCGCTGGCGGCGCTGGAGGCCGCCCGCACTGAGCTGGGTCAGGACGGCTACATGTACCGCTACCGCCCGGACGAGCGGCCGCTGGGTGAGGCCGAGGGCGCGTTCCTGTTCTGCGGGTTCGCCGCCGCGCTGGCCCTGCACCAGCAGGGCCGGGCCACCGAGGCCGCCCGCTGGTTCGAGCGCAACCGGGCGGCCTGCGGGCCACCAGGCCTGCTCACCGAGGAATACGACGTGACGCAGCGGCAGGTGCGCGGCAACGTGCCGCAGGCCTTCGTGCACGCGCTGCTGCTCGAATCGGCCCAGCGGCTGGCCGCGCCCTGGCCCGCCCGCCCGCAGCCGGCCCGCTGAGCCACCAGACATGCACCCGTGACGGAGAGGAACCCATGAATAGCAGACATGCCGGACAGGTCGTGGTGGTGACCGGCTCCAGCGGCGGCATCGGGCGCGCCACCGCGCTGGCCTTTGCCGCACGCGGGGCCAAGGTGGCCCTGCTGGCCCGGGGCGAGGCCGGCCTGGCCGGCGCGGCCCGGGACGTCGAGCAGGCGGGCGGCGTGGCGCTGCCCATCCCCACCGACGTGGCCGACCCGGACCAGGTCGAAGCGGCCGCGGCCAAGGCCGATGAGACCCTCGGCCCCCTCGACGTCTGGGTCAACGTCGCCTTCACCTCGGTGTTCGCCCAGTTCCGTGACATCAAGCCGGCCGAGTACAAGCGGGTCACCGAGGTGAGCTACCTCGGCTACGTCTATGGCACGATGGCCGCGCTCAGCCGGATGCTGCCCCGGGACGCCGGCGTCATCGTCCAGGTCGGCTCCGCGCTGGCCTACCGCGGCATCCCGCTGCAGAGTGCCTACTGCGGCGCCAAGCACGCCATCCAGGGCTTCCACGAGTCGCTGCGCTGCGAGCTGCTGCACGACAAGAGCAACGTCCGCGTGACCATGGTGCAGATGCCGGCGGTCAACACCCCGCAGTTCGACTGGGTGCTGTCCCGGCTGCCGAAACCGGCTCAGCCGGTGCCGCCGATATACCAGCCCGAGGTCGCTGCGCGCGGTGTCCTTTACGCGGCCGACCACCCGCAGCGCCGGGAATACTGGGTCGGCGGGACCACCGCGGGCACCCTGGCGGCCAACGCGATCGCGCCGGGCCTGCTGGACCGTTACCTGGCCCGCACGGGTTTCTCATCGCAGCAGGACAACCGGGCGGAGTCGCCGTCCCGGCCGGTCAACCTGTGGGAACCCGCGGACGGCCCCGGCGGGCATGACTACACCGCGCACGGCAGTTTCGGCGACGAGTCCAAGCCGCGCAGCGCCCAGCTCTGGGCCTCCCAGCACCACGGCCTGCTCGGCGGCGCGGCCGCCGCCGCGGTCGGGGCCACCGTCACGGCGGTCACCGCGCTGCGGCGGCGAGGCCGCCGGTGAGCCTGGCCCCGGAAACCGTGCTGGGCGCGGTGCGGGCCGGCTACGGCGCGGTCCAGCTGGCCGTGCCCGGCTGGTCGGCCGAGCAGCTGCTGGGCGGCCCCATGGACCCGGCCGGCCGCGCTTCGTCCGGGTGCTGGGGGCCCGCCAAGTCGCGCAGGCGGCCCTGGCCGTGTCGTTCCCGGACGAGCCGCTGCTCGGGCTGGGCGCCGGGGTGGACGCCGCGCACGCGCTGAGCATGGCCGCACTCGCCCTGAACGGCTCCCGCTGGCGCCGTCCGGCGCTGGTCAGCGGCGTGATCGCCGTCGCTTTCGCAGCGGCCGGGGTGCTGGCCGCCCGCCGTACCGCGCCGTCGCACCCGATCGCGCGTCCCGCCCGGCCAGCTAACTGATTGGAGGAACAGCCATGCCACCCACCGTCCTGCCGCGGGGCCGCCCGCAGCCGGCGCACGGCATCGACCGGCTGGTCCGCAACGTGCGGACCGGGCGCTTCGAGCGCAGCCTGTCCGCGCTGACCGCGGCCGGTGCGCTGGTCACCGCGGCGGAGATCTTCTTCGAGCACGACAGCGCCAGCTTCGGCAACAAGTTGATGTGGCTCCCGGTCGCGCTCGGGCCGGTCGGCGCGGCCGCCGGGGTCGCCGGGTTCTTCAGCCGCCGGATGGCCAAGACCGCGCTGCCGGTCGCCTCGGCGGCGATCGTGGCCAACGGCCTGCAGGGCACCTACCTGCACGCCCGGGGCATCGCGCAGAAGCCCGGCGGCTGGTCGAACGCCCGGTACAACATCGAGATGGGCCCGCCGGTGCTGGCCCCCCTGCTGGTCACCATGGTCGGCGGGATGGGCCTGCTCGCCGCGATCCTGCGGCGGGAGCAGTGAACGGCCCCCGCCAGAACGAGGCCGCCCCGCCCGGTTCCGGCCCAGCCCACCGCCGCCAGGTGGGCGCCACGGACCGGTTCCCCGGGTTCGACGTTATGAGCCAGGCGCGGCACTGGGACGGGGGCACCGCGGAGCTGGTCACGTCGCGGCTGGCCTCCCCGCCGCCACCGGCGTTTTTCCATCCTGCCGAACAGGACTGTGCGGGAGCCCTCCTCAACCTGCTTGCGGGCCAGGAAGACGAGCCCGGCATCCCCGTCCTGGAGATGGTCGACGCCCGGCTGGCGGCCGGGGAGACCGACGGCTGGCGCTACGCGGACATGCCCGAGGACGGCCAGGCCTGGCGGGACACCCTGGCCCACCTGGACCACGACGCCACGCAGCGCTGCGGGACCACCTTCGCCGGCGCGCCGCGCCCGGACCAGATGGCCCTGATCCAGGGCGTGCAGGACCTGAAATCCGGCGACTGGCACGGGCTGAACGCGGCGCACGTCTGGAGCCTGTGGACCTGGTATGCCTGCACGGCGCTGTACGCCCACCCGCACGCCTGGGACGAGATCGGCTTCCCCGGCCCGGCCTACCCCCGTGGCTACAAGAACGCCGGCGTGGGGAAGCGCGAGCCGTTCGAAGTGCCGGACGCCCGCCCGGCCCGCGACCCGGTGCGGGAGGGAGCCTGATGCCTGGGGTGACCTCCGGCGTCCGCGATCGCAACGAGTCGGCCTGGCTGCTGCCCAACGACGGCTCACGTACCAGCCACCGGCTCCGCGCCGGCATGCGGCGTTTCGCCGACGAGGACGAGATCGACCTGGTCATCGTGGGCTGCGGGGCGGGTAGCTCGGTGCTGGCGCAGCGGCTGGCCCGGGCCGGCTGGCGGGTGACCGCGCTGGACGCCGGGCCGTTCTGGGACCCGGACGCCGACTGGGTCAGCGACGAGGCGGGTTCGCACCGCCTGTACTGGACCGAGCCCCGGGTGATCACCGGTACCGATCCGGTGCCGATGGGCTCGAACAACTCCGGCCGCGGCGTCGGCGGGTCGATGGTGCACTACGCGGGCTACACTCCGCGCTTCCACCCCGGCGACTTCGCCACCCGGACCCGGGACGGGGTGGGTGCCGACTGGCCGCTCAGCTATCCCGAGCTGCGGTCCTACTACGAGCAGATCGAGCAGGAACTGGCGGTCGCCGGGGAACACTGGCCCTGGGGCGACCCGCACGGCTATCCCTACCGGCCGCACCCGGTGGGCGGCAACGGGGAGATCTTCCTGCGCGGCGCCCGGGCGCTGGGCATCACCGCCAAGGTGGGCCCGGTGGCCATCACCAACGGCCGGTTCGGTAACCGGCTGCACTGCATCTACCGCGGATTCTGCCTGCAGGGCTGCAAGGTCAACGCGAAGGCCTCACCGCTGATTACCCACATTCCCGACGCGCTGGCGCACGGCGCCGAGGTACGGGCCGGCGCCATGGTGACCCGCATCGCCATCGACGGCCAGACCGGCCGGGCCCTCGGCGTGCACTACCTCCGGGACGGCCGGGAACGCTTCCAGCGAGCGGCCATGGTCGCGGTGGCCGGATACTCGATCGAGACGCCCCGGCTGCTGCTCAACTCCGCCTGCGACCGGTTCCCGGACGGCGTAGGCAACGACTTCGACCAGGTTCGGCCGCTACCTCATGGTGCAGGGCGCGCCGCAGACCGCGGGCCGGTTCGACGCCGAGGTACGGCTGTACAAGGCGCCGCCGCCCGAGGTCAGCACCGAACAGTTCTACGAGACCGACCCGGCCGCCGGCTATCAGCGCGGCTTCTCCATCCAGACCGTCTCCCCGCTGCCCATCACCTGGGCCGAGCATGTCGCCGCGCAGGGTCACTGGGGCGGCGCACTGCGCGAATACATGAGCGACTACGTGCACTGGGCCTGTCTGGGGGCACTGTGCGAGTTCCTGCCGCAGGCGGAGAACCGGGTCACCCTGGCCGGGGAAAAGGACCGCCACGGGCTGCCAGTGGGGCAGTTCTCCTACTCCCAGTGCGACAACGACCGGGCCCTGGCCAAGGCCGCCCAGGCCGTCATGGAGGACATCCTGCACGCCGCCGGGGCCGATGAGGTGATCACCATTCAGCGGTATGCGCACCTGGTCGGCGGGGCCCGGATGGCCCAGGACGAACGGAACGGCGTGGTCGACCGGTTCTGCCGCAGCTTCGCCGTGCCCAACCTGTACATCACCGACGGCAGCGTGCTGCCCACCCAGGGCAGCGCCAACCCGGCCCTGACCATCATGGCCGTCGCCGCGCGGGCCGCCGATCACCTGGCCGCCGGGGCCCGTTCGGGGACCGCGTCATGAATGATCCGGTGATCGGCTCGGTCGGCGCCGCGGCCTACACCGTGCCCGCCGACGCGCCGGAGGCCGACGGCACGCTCAGCTGGGACGCCACGACGCTGGTGCTGGCCCGGGTGCGCGCGGGCGGGCAGGAAGGCATCGGCTGGACCTACGGGGCGGCCGCGTCCGCCGCGCTGATCGGCGGCCAGCTGGCCAGCGTGGTGCGCGGCCGGCCGGCCATCGACGTGGGCGGCTGCAGCGAGGCGATGATCCGGGCCGTGCGCAACGTCACCCGGCCCGGGGTGGCCGGCTACGCGATCTCGGCGGTCGACGTGGCCCTGTGGGACCTGAAGGCGAAGCTGCTCGGGCTGCCGCTGTACCGGCTGCTCGGCGCGGTCCGCGCGGACGTGCCCGTCTACGGCAGCGGCGGCTTCACCGCCTACGGCGAGGGCGAGCTCCGCGAGCAGCTGGGCGGCTGGGTGTCAGGGCAGCGCATTCCCCGGGTCAAGATCAAGATCGGTGAGTCGTGGGGCAGCAACGAGGCCCGCGACCTGGCCCGGATGCGCCAGGCCCGCGAGACGGTGGGCGCCGGCGCCGAGCTGTTCGTCGACGCGAACGGCGGTTACGGCCGCAAGCAGGCCATCCGGGTCATGGCCGCCGCCACCGACCTGGACGTGCGCTGGTTCGAGGAGCCGGTCTCCTCCGATGACCTGGACGGCCTGCGCGAGGTCCGGGACGCCGTTGCCGCCGACGTCGCGGCCGGTGAGTACGGCTGGGACCTGCCCTACTTCCGCCGGATGTGCGCGGCGGGCGCCGTCGACTGCCTGCAGGCCGACGCGTCCCGGTGCGGGGGTATCACCGAGTGGCTGCGGGCCGCGGCCGTGGCCGCCTCCCACGGGCTTGACGTCTCGGGCCACTGTGCCCCGCACCCGCACGTAACCTCCGTGCTGGGCACCGGCTACCAGCAAGAGGTGCACACCGAGCAGCTGTACGCCGACCTGGCCGAATACAACCTAGTCGTCGGCAACCCCGCCTAGCTGCCCGGCGTGGTCGACATCGCGATCCGGACCGCTCTGGCCCGCCGCGGGGTGGCCCACCTGACCTTCCCCAACGACGTGCAGGTCGCCGACGCGGACGCCGACCGTACCAGCACGTCGCCCCCGCCCGGCCGCCCGCCACCGCGCCGGTCTACCTCGCCGCGCCCGGGCAGGCCCGGCTGGCGGACCTGGAGGCCGCCGCCGGGGTACTGAACGAGGGGGAGAAGGTGGCCATCCTGGCCGGTGCGGGTGCGCTGCACGCCCGGGACGAGGTGCTCGCCGTGGCTGACCGGCTCGGCGCGCCGGTCATCAAGACCCTGCCCGGCAAGGCGGTCATCCCGGACGACAGCGAGTATGCGGTCGGCGGCATCGGGCTGCTCGGCACCCGGCCCGGTGAGGATTTAGTAGAGGACTGCGACACGCTGTTCCTGATCGGCACCAACTTCCCCTACACCCAGCACCTGCCCCAGCCAGGCAAGGTCCGGGTGGTGCAGATCGAGGCCGACCCGACCCGGGCCGGGGTGCGGATGCCAGTCGAGGTCCCGGTGATCGGGGACGCGAAAGAGAGCCTGCACGCCCTGATCCCGCTGCTGACCCGCAAGCAGGGCCGGGGGCACCTGGAGAAGTACCAGAAGGAGATGGCCCGTGGCGCTCCGGCATGGAGGAGCTCGAGTCGCCGAAGCGCACTCCGATCGCCCCGCAGTACCCGGGTTGGGGTGCTGGACGCCCTGGCCGCCGACGACGCCATCCTGACCTGTGACAGCGGCACGATCGCGACCTGGGCCGCGCGGCACTGGACCATCCGCGGGGACCGGCAGTTCTACCTGTCCGGCAACCTGGCCACCATGGCCCCCGGGCTGCCCTACGCCCTGGGCATCCAGGACGCCTTCCCCGGCCGGCAGGTGATCGCTTACGTCGGCGACGGCGGCTTCGCCATGCTGATGGCCGAGTTCCTCACCGCGGTCCGTGCCGGGCTGCCGGTCAAGGTGGTCATCATCAACAACAACAACTCCCTCGGCCAGATCCTCTGGGAGCAGATGGTGCTCGGTCACCGCCACAGTTCTTGTTCCGTTATTTCCCGTGGACTACACGTGTGCCGGGCGTTGCTGATTCGGCGGAAAGGAGCTGGGTTGCCCTGGCCGAAGGCGAAAAGCCGAGGGGCAGGCTGGCGGCCAGCGGCCGCAGCACGATCCGGGTCATCTGTTCGGGTATGAGGTGCGCCCGTCGGAATCCGGGCGTGGTGCCTGCCGTGTCGCGGGTCGGCCCTGCCCGTTACCAGCTCCCGCCATCGCGTCAGCCGGGGAGGGTTTCGCCGCCGATGGGCGCCAGGACCTCGCCGGAGTAGTAGCTGGACAGCCGTCCGCTGGCGAAAAAGACGTAGGACGGGGCGATCTCGTCCGGGTGGGCGGCCCGGCCCATGGGCACCTGCTCGCCGAACGAGCCGACCCGGTCCGCGTTGAAGGTGGCCGGGATCAGCGGCGTCCAGACCGGTCCGGGTGCCACGCTGTTCACCCGGATGCCCCGGTCCTGCAGGGCCTGGGCCAGCGAGTAGGTCAGGGCCAGGACCGCGCCCTTGGTCGCGGCGTAGTCGATCAGGGTCTTGTTGCCGCGCAGCCCGTTGATGGAGGCGGTGTTGATGATGGCGCCGCCGTCGGGCAGGTGCTTCAGCGCGGCCCGGGTGGTCCAGAAGTAGCTGAACACGTTGACCCGGAACGTCCGCTCCCACTGCTCCGTGCTGAGTTCGGCGAGGTCAGCGACCGGCTGCTGGGTCGCGACGTTGTTAACCAGCACATCCAGGCCGCCGAGCTCGGCCGCGGTGTGATCCACGGCCCGGGCGCAGTTGTCTTCGTCGGCCAGGTCGCCGCGGATCGGCACGCACCGCCGCCCGGCCTGGCCGACCAGGTCCGCGGTGTGCGCGGCGTCGTCGTCTTCTTGTTCGGACAGGTACGCGATCGCGACGTCCGCGCCCTCCTTGGCGAACGCCACCGCGACGGCCCGCCCGATGCCCGAATCGCCGCCGGTGATCAGCGCGCGCGCTCCCGTCAGCAGGCCCCGGCCCTCGTAGTCGCGCATCTCATCGCGTGGCCGGGGGTCCATCTCGGCGGTCCGGCCGGGATAGCCCTGCTCCTGCTCCGGCGGCGGCTGCTGTGTCGTTGGTGAGGTCATGATGTCTCCTGTTGTCCCGCGGGTGAAGCAGCAGTACCGCTACCCGGGTCCTGGCGGTTAATCCGGGCGCGGCGTCGCCGCTGCGCTGGGTGAAATGCCAGCGGGCTTATCCGGGCAGGCCTGGGGGACTGGCATGGCCCAGGGCGCGTACCATGGCCCGTTCGGGAAAAACTGACCGAGGAATAGTTCCCGTCAACCAGCACGGCGCAACGGCGACCCGCTCCGTGAGATGATCCCACGGCCAGCCCGGCCGACCGGGACCGCATACGGAAGTGTTACGCGTTCCCCCGTATGAGCGCCGAACGTCACTCCGGATGGACATGGGACGTCGGATGGGCTCATGCATACCGACAGAACCGCCGCCCCGGTTCAGCGGTATCCGGCCGGGTAGAAGCGACGCATCAGCGACAAGCACAACCGATATGGGAGACCAACGATGCCACGCGGAGCAAGCCCCCAACGCGAACGGCAATACGAGCACATCAGGGAGAGCGAGCTGGAGCGCGGGGAGAATCCGAAGCGGGCCACCGAGATCGCGGCCAGGACCGTGAACAAGGAACGGGCCAGGACCGGTGAGGCCCGCACCGCGAGCAAGACCTCGACGCAGGACATCTCGTCCAGCCGGCGGGGCGGGCTGCGATCGCACTCCGGCGCTGGCGGCCGGACCAAGGAGCAGCTGTACGCCGAAGCGAGGAAGCGCAACATCAAGGGCCGCTCCAACATGTCCAAGGCG
Organism: uncultured Actinomycetes bacterium; assembly: GCA_963809975.1. GTDB lineage: Bacteria > Actinomycetota > Actinomycetes > Streptosporangiales > Streptosporangiaceae > Bog-532. Next base: position 19,632 of record CAWELT010000002.1, on the reverse strand, counting down.
CAGCTAGAGCGCGCGCTAGCCCGCTGATACTCCAAGCCTGACTAGGCGCCGGGCGGGACGTTCACGTCGGCAACGCGTGCACGCCGGATAGGTCAGCAAGCTCGGCCGCCAGCTCGTTTACCGAGCCGCGGCCTGGACGTGCAGAAGCACCTCGACTGTCGAACCGTTGCCTGATCTTCGCCGCGGACTTCGTCCACGTCGACACCGTGGTACTGCGCCGCCTGCATGTGCTGTTCTTCATCGAGCACCGCACCCAGCGGATGCACCTGGTCGGGATCACGCTCATCCGACCGGCGTGTGGGTGACCCAGCAGGCCTGCTACCGCTGATGAGCCTCGATGGCCAAGCTGATGGCCTCAAGTTCCTGGTCCGCGACCGGGAACCAAGTTCACCACGGACTTCGACGCGGTGTTCATCGCGACCGGCGCGCGGATCCTGACGAGTCCTATCCGGGCAGCTCGCGCGAACGCTATCGCCGAAAGCTGATCACCGGTGAACGGCACCTACATATGGTCCTTGATGAGCATGTCGATCACTACAATGTCGAGGATTTCCTCATGGGCCTGCAGGTCTTCCGGCGTCCCCCAGCGGCTTCGTTACGTCTACCTCGCTGACCAGGGCGGCCAGGTCTCCGGCAGCCGCACCAGCCTGACCTCGCCGGGCGGGTCCCCGACGTCATGGACCCGGAGTTCGGCTTCACGTCTCCGGGCACGATCCCGTACACGTACAAACCCGTCTGCTGCGCAACCGGAAAGCTGACACGAACCGAGCCGAGGCCGAGGGTGGTGGATGGCCTAACGAATCGGGTCAGGGCGCATCGCAGTCGGCGGGGCGGAAGCCTGCCGGTCAGCCAGGGTCCGCAGCAGGTCGCTGAAACCGAGGGGCGCGCGCGCCAGCCGGCGGCCGGAGGTCTCTACCGCGACGTCGCCGGCCTGCACGACCGAACGTCCAGCCTGAGCCGCTGTGGCGAGCAAGGCGTGGTCTTCGGCCGTGCGCAGCGGCCGGAACCCGCCGGCAGCCAGGTAGGCAGAGGCCCGGATGCCGAGGTTCGCGCCGTGCACATGGGGGTGCGGTCCGGAACCGAAGGCGTAGCTTTCCTCGAACGCGACCGGTACGTGCGGCGGGTGACCGTCCCAGTCGGTCACGGTGACGGTACCGAGGACGACATCCCAGCCCGCATTCGCGTATTCGAGCTGGCGCCGCAGCCATCGCGGCGGCACCACGGTGTCGGCGTCCGTGGTAGCCAGCCAGACCCCGGACGGATCAGAGCCGGATGTCAGCCGCAGCAGTTCTCTCATCCCGGCCGCCCGCGCGGCGCCCACTCTTCGGGCCTGGATGCTGATCACCCGGGCTCCCCCGGCTTGGGCCACCGCGGCCGTCCGGTCGCTGCACATGTCGGCGACTACCAGCACATGGACCGGCACGTGCAGCGCACTGGCGGTCCGCCGCAACGCGGCCAGGCAGGCGGGCAGCAAGGTCTCCTCGTTGTGCGCGGGCACGACCACGCCGACCGCCGCGATCGCACCGAGCCTGCCGTTCACACCAGGCCCGTCGCCTGGACGACCGATGCCGGCGTACCGTCGGCGCGGATGTAGACCTCGGCGAGGAAGTCGGGCTCGGTGTGACAGACGAGGCGGCTCAGCCCCGGGCAGGCCGCGAGCACTTGGTGCACGTTGTCACCGGACCTGGGATAGTCGGCCACCGGGTGCCGCCAGTGCACCGCGAGCAGGGTCCCGCCCGGTTGGAGCGCGCGGACGCCGTGGTTCAACACCTGGTCCAGGTCGCCGTCCCCGAAGTAGTACAAGATCTCGGAGAAGACGATGAGGTCGAAACGCCCGGAGGGCCACTGGCCGGGGATCTGGCGCTGCTCCACGCGGACATGCGGCAGGTCGCGGGTGCGCCGGGCGGCGCCCCGGACCGCGGCCGCGGCGACATCGCACGACAGCAGGCAGTCGCAGCGCCCGGCGAGCATCCTGGTCAGCACGCCGATGGAGCAGCCCGGCTCGAAGACGCTGCGGTACCGCGGCCGCGGGAGCTGCGCCAGGCTGATCGCGTATTTGCGCTGCTCGTACCAGCGTTCCTCAAATCCCCATGGGTCGGCCGCCGCCTCGTACAGGGCATCGAAGTAGCTCGTTCCGAGGGTAACCGGCGCCGTCATCGCAGCAGTACCTCCTGGGGACGGGTGAAATGCGCGACGATGCCGGCCGGGAGGACCGGGCCCGCCCCGGCCCGCGGTCGGTGAGCTGGCTGGTGAAGGCTCCGATGGCTGATCGCTTCCTGATCGTGACCTCGGATATCAGCCGGTATCTGGCAGGCCCGGTGCCAGGGAACCCGCGCGTCGGCTGGCCTGGCCCAGTGCCACATCCAGATCGGGTAGCTGAGCACGGTCCGGTCAGCCTCCCGGGCTGCCTCCCGCGCCGCGCGGCCCGCTGCCTCGTGATCGGCGTGCGCGTCCCCTTCCCATGGCGCCAGGCACACCTCGAACCCGTCGCACTGCTCGCGCAAGATAGAGGTCAGTTCGTCCTCACGGGCAGCAAGGCCTGTGTCGGGGAGCCGCAGCCGGACCACTTCGGCACTGCTCGCGCGCAGCACGTCGAGGGCGGCCGCCGACTCCGCGGCGCGTACCTGGCCGAGCATCGCAGGATCGGCACCCGGATGCGACGCCTCCCCGTCGGTAATCGCGATCAGTCGCAGCCGCACCCCGGCGGCGGCCAGCATCGCGATAGTCCCGCCGACGCCCAGGACCTCGTCATCAGGATGGGCCGCCACCACGGCGACGCTCGGCCAGGCCGAAGGAACGGCGACCGGCAAGTGCCGCAACTCCAGCCACGACTCCCAGGCTCCCGCCGCGGTGCCGGGCCGGTCCATGCGGTTCGGCCCTAGGCGGCTTACCACGAGGTGCCGCTGTCGGCCACGAGCGCGCCGAGCTCGGCCAGATTGCGCTCGGCATGATGCTGGCGGAGATACACGGTCAGGTCCGCGACCCGGCGCGAATGCGCCTCGTCGTGGCACAGCGGTCCCGCCCCCAGCGCCCGGCCCACCCGCTGCATGACCTCGGTGGAGACGGCTTCCACCAACGCGCGTACCCGCAGGGCACGCAGCCGGCCGCCGTCCTTGCGGTCATCAGGGTCCGCGTCGATCTCCGTGGCGGCCACATCGAGGGCCGTCTTGGCGGTGCTGAGCGCGATGTCGACCGCGCCGAGATGAGCCAGGGCGTGCGGGCCGACGTCACGCTCGGCCGCGGCGGCCAGCAGGGTCTTGCCCACCCCGCGTGCCCCGCCGTACCAGCAGGCCGCCACACCCGCTCCCCCGTGCGCGAAGCCCGGCCGGTCGATGTAGCTGCCCGGCCCGCCGACCGGCTCGGCCGGGATGCCGGTGAAGCGGACGTCGAGCGTGTCGCTAGCCGCCATGCCGGTGGCCGGCCAGCTGCCAGGAACCGGGGCCAGGTCGCGTGTGCTCGACCGCGAATAGCCGGTTGCCATCCGGCCCGGCCGCCGTGACCAGGGCATCGGTGCAGGAATGCGCGCCGGAGCAGTACTGTTTGATGCCGTCCAGGCGCCAGCCCCGCAGACCCGGCCGCCTCGGCTGGCCGCCAGCCCAGGACCGGGAGGCTGCGCGGCCCAGACCCCCCAGCGGCTCCCGGCCGGAGGCGTCGCCTGGCCGAGTTCGGCCAGGATGGCCAGGGCGTCGGCGTGTCCTTCGGCCAGCCGCGCCAGGGACAGGTCTTCCTCGGCCAGGTCCGCCAGCGCGGCCCAGCGCCTGCGGGTCCGCCCGCGGCCGGGCAGCGGCAGGTTCAGCCTGCCCGACTCGACCGCGTCCGCGAACGCGGCAGCGACCGCAGCGGCGGCAGGCGAGCCCATGACGGTCTCTGGAACTCTCCGTGCATCAGCACCCCCTCGTGGCTCATCCCTGCTGCCCGCCGCCGGGCCGGGCAAACACACGGTTCGCCTGGGTTTAGCCTTGCCGACCGCGGGAAGCCAGGTGCGGCATGCAGCTGATTTCCCGCCTCGAGCAGAACTCTCGCCTGGACAAAGTGGTCTCCGCGGGCCAGCGCGCCGCCCGCCTGATCCGGCCCGGCAAGGTACGCGACGGGCTGCACGGGGTCTGGCTCGGACACCCGCTGCACCCGCTGCTGGTGCAGGCTCCTGTGGGCGCCTGGCTCTCGGCGAGCATCCTGGACCTGTTCGGTGGCCTGGCCGACGACCAGAAAGCGGCGCGTCGGCTGGTCACCGCCGGACTGACCGCGGCGGTCCCTGCCGCGGTGGCGGGCGTGGCGGACTGGTCCGAGCAGCACGAGCAGCAGATGCGCGTCGGCGTGGTGCACGCGGCGGGCAACCTCGCGGCGATGACCCTGTACGGGGCCTCGCTGCTGGCCCGCGGCCCGCGGCTGGGCCGCGCGCTGCGGCTGGCCGGCCTGGCTGCCGTGTCGGCCAGCGGGCTGGCTGGCGGTCACATCTCCTTCCGGCTGGCCGGCGGGGCCAACCACGCCGAGCCGGTCCCGCACCTGGTCGAGCCCGGCTGGCAGCATCTCATGGCTGCCGCCGACCTGCCCGACGGCAAGCCGGTGCGCGCGATGCTCGGCGAGGTCCCGGTCGTGGCCATCCGGGCCGACGGCGCCGTGCACGTGCTGGCCGACCGGTGCAGCCACATGTCAGGGCCGCTGTCCGACGGCGAGCTGGCGGACGGCTGCCTGACCTGCCCCTGGCACGGCAGCGCGTTCCGGATCATCGATGGGTCGGTGGCCCGCGGACCCGCCACCGCTCCGCAGCCGGCGTTCCAGATGCGCGAGGTCGGCGGCGCAATCCAGGTCTGCCTGCCCGGCGCAGGCTGAACAGGCTCAACGCGCCTCCTCGACCGGGACCCTCAGGACCACGATTTCCGGTTAGGCAGAGTTAAAAAATAACTGCTACGATTCGGTTGTGAGCGCCTACGCTTGTGCTATGGTCACCGCCGCTGACCGCGAGGCCGAGGTCGCGCGCAAGTGGGAGCTGCTGTCACCGTTCCTGGATGAGCGGCAGCGCCGGTTGTGGATGGGCACCGAGGCACGCGAGGGCGGCCATGGCGGGGTGAGCCTGGTTGCCCACGCGACCGGGCGGCGCGCTCTACGGTGACCCGCGGGGTGTTCGAGCTGGAGAACGGGGAAGATCCGCCAGGGCGCGCGCGGGGCCGGCGGGGGCCGGAAGCGCGCGGGCGCCGGTGACCCGGGCCTGGTGGCTGCGCTGCGGGCGCTGGTGGAGCCGGACGCGCGCGGCGACCCCGGGTCGCCGCTGCAGTGGACGACGAAATCGGTCCGCACGCTGGCGGGTGAGCTGGCCGGGGCCGGGCACAAGGTCTCGCCGCCCACGGTGGCGCGGCTGCTCAAAGACGAGGGGTTCAGCCTGCAGTCCAACGTCAAGACCCTCGAAGGCGCCCGGCACCCGGACCGTGACGCCCAGTTCCGCTACATCAACACCCAGGCCGAGGCCCACCAGCAGGCGGGCGACCCAGTGATCAGCGTGGATGCGAAGAAGAAGGAGAAGGTGGGCCAGTTCAAGCAGGCCGGGCGGACCTGGCGGCCCACGGGGCAGCCGGTGAAGACCAACGTGCACGACTTCCTGGACAAAGACAAGGGCAAGGTCACCCCCTACGGGGTCTTCGACATCGGCGCGAACTCCGGCTGGGTCGCGGTGGGCACCGACCACGACACCGCCGCCTTCGCGGTGCACACGATCGCCACCTGGTGGGACAAGGCGGGCCGGAACGCCTACCCTGGCGCGCAGCGGCTGCTGATCACCGCCGACGGGGGCGGTTCCAACGGTTACCGGACCCGGCTATGGAAGACCAAGCTGGCCCGGTTCGCCGCCGAGACAGGGCTCGAGGTGACGGTCTGCCACCTGCCGCCAGGCACCTCCAAGTGGAACAAGATTGAGCACCGGCTCTTCTCCCAGATCTCCCTGGCCTGGCGAGGGCGCCCGCTGACCAGCCACGAAGTCATCGTCGAGACGATCGCCGCGACCACGACCCGCACCGGGCTCACCGTCACCGCCGAATTGGACACCGGCCAGTACCCCAAGGGCATCAAGATCAGCGACAAGGAGATGAACGACCTCGGTAAAAGCGGAACCCTCCACCGGCACGACTTCCACGGCGACTGGAACTACACCGTCAAGCCGGCCGTGTAACTGCGCCTGTTATTTTTTAATGCTGACTTAGTGCGGGCGCGCAGGCCGGGAGCCGACTGGTACCTGGGTGGGATCGAGGAACAAGTGCGGCATAAGCGGAAGCCGGTCGGCGAGCCGCCTGTCGATGCCGTCGGCGACATCCTGGGCCCGGTCGGCGCTGATCTCGTCGCTGAACGCCACCCGGGCGACAACGATGAGATGGTCCGGCCCGAGGTGCATGGTGCGCAGGTCGAGAAGTGCGTCAATGCCCTGGGCATTTTCGATTTCGGCTCGTATTATTTCTAGCTCCCTGGGATCGGCCGAGCGCCCGATGAGGAAGTCCCCTGCTGTCCAGGCCGAGCCTGATGGTCACCGCGACCAGCAGGCCGCCGATGGCGATAGAGGCCGCGCCATCCCACACTGGTGATCCGGTCAGCTGGCGCGAGCTTGATCGCACCGACGAAGACGTTTGCGGCGCCAGCAATGAGCACCGTTCCGCGTAGGGACGCCCGTCCGGGCATGGCTGCCCCCTCCCTGGCCGCTCACCGACTGCCGTACTTCCCCCGTGGCGACAGGCAAACATCACCCGAGCCGGGGCATCTGCTCAGCGGCGATCGTTCACGGCTGCTCGTTCGGCGTTCTCATGCGGGTTCAACCCCGGACGGCGTGTGGGGTGGCAGAAGTTTGCGTGCTCTGTGAGCTGCAGTGATAACGAGCGGCAGCCGTAGGGCATCATGATCATCTGTGTCGCTGCGCCTGCTCTATCTCATCTTCGTGCGGCTCTGCGGCTTGCTGGTCCTGCTCGGCCGAGCAGCCCGATCGAGCCGGTGACGGACGGCAGGTCGTCCGGCAGCACGTCCTTGCCGAGCAGCGCCTTGGCCACCCCGGCCCCGAGCATGTCGGCGACCGCGATGACCTCGTCCTTCGCGCCGCGGGCGCCCTGGCCGATCAGGATCGCGACCTTGGCCCCGCTGTTCAGCACGGCGGCCGCGCGGCGGAGGTCCTCCCGGCCGGGGGTTATCTCCGGCGTGGTCAGCCCGAGACTCGACGGAACCACCCAGAACGCTTGGGTCGGCGCGCTGTATTCCAGTTCCTGCACGTCGGACGGGATGATCATGGCGGTCGGCGCGTGCTGGCTGAGGGCGACCCGGATCGCCCAGTCGAGCACGTTCGGCAGCTGCTCGGGCACCGTGACCATCTCGCAGTACTGCGACGCCACGTCCTTGTACACCGTGAGCAGGTCGATCTCCTGCCGGTAGGACCCGCCTCTCGCGCTCCGGCTGGTCTGGCCGACGATCGCGACCACTGGCACGTGGTCGAGTTTGGCATCGTAGAGCCCGTTGAGCAGGTGGATCGCGCCAGGGCCCGACGTGGCCGCGCAGACGCCGACCCGGCCGGTGAACTTCGCGTAGCCGACCGCCTCGAAGGCGGCCATCTCCTGGTGCCGTGCCTGCACGAAGACGGGATCGTTGTCCGCCCGGCCCCACGCGGCGAGCAGGCCGTTGATGGCGTCGCCCGGATAGGCGAAGACGCGCTCGACGCCCCATTCCCTGAGCCTGCTGAGCATGAAGTCGGACACCTTCGTGGCCATCTCCCGCCTCCCGGTCCTGTGTCCGTCCCGCCGCACGTCTCCCGTACCGGTGAGACGCCACTTCAAACGTGATCTCGCCGTGATCGGGGCGGCCGGGCAGGTGAGGGCGGCCGCGTGGCGGGTAGGTCGTGGGTATGACCAAGATCGAGGAACCATACGGCGACGAGACGGGGGCGGACGAGACGGGGGCGTCGGTAAACCAGCGGCGGCACGAGCCGCTGCCGGCCAGCCACGACGACGAGCACGGCCAGCCCGCCGTCATCCGCACCGAGGAGCACGCCGAGTGCGAACCTGACGGCCCCGGGCCGGGGAAGGCCGTGCGCGACATGATGCCTGGCCCCGCGCCGCAGGGTGACGTGCCGGACGCACCCGCCGTCCAGGTCGCGACGGCCCGGGAGACCGGGGGAGACGATGATGCGGAGGGCAGGCCAGGCCCGGTGCGCCTGGTGAGCAACGCGGTACCCGGCAAACCGGATGGGGAAGTGGACACGCGGCCGTAGGCCATGACCCAGAAAGCCAGCCTCTGGGCCTGGACCTGGGCGACGCCCGCGTCTGTACCGCGAAACAGAGCCTGGGACGTTAGCTTAGCCGGCCGGGGACGTGGCCGGGTAGCTGACACCGTGGGACACGAGCAGCGCTTGGAGGGCCCGGGCGTTCCGTACCGCGTTGGCGTGGCCGTCGTTGTTGAAGTAGACGAACACGTCGCGGCCGGCCCGGCTCCATTCCCGGATCCGGTCAGCCCACCAGGTCAGGTCGGCGTCGCTGTAGGAACCTGCGTACAGGTGATGATGATCCGGGCCGTGCATCCGCACGTAGGTAAAGTCTGTGGTGGCCCGCAGGACGCACGGCAGGTTCGCCCCGCTCATCACGCAATACGCGGCCCGGTGTTCTTCAAGTAGCGTGAAGATCTCCGCGCAATGCCAGCTGCGGTTCCGGAACTCCACGGCCACCCGTATCCAGCCCGGGACCAGCCGGAGGAAATACGCCAGCCGGGCGTCATCGCGCGGCTGGGAGGGCGGGAGCTGGATTAGCAGCACCGCCCGCTTATCGCCTAGCTCGTGCCAGCCCGCCGCGATGCGCTGCAGCCAGGTCTCCGGCGCGTACAGCTTGCGGGCATGGGTCAGCCCGCGGGGTGCCTTGACGGACAGCCGGAAACCATCCGGCAGCCTGTCCCGCCAGCCGCAGAACGCCGCGGGCCGGGGCCAACGGTAAAAGCTGCTGTTGAGCTCGGCGGTGGGAAAGGCGGCCGCGTAGCGGGCGAGCCGGTCGCGGACGGGAAGCCCGGGCGGGTACAGCTCGGGGTGCCAGTGATCGTAGCTCCAGCCTGACGTGCCGATCCTGATGATCACCGGGGCCTCTCACCAGGCGGTGATCACGAGGCGGATTGCTCGTCGCCAGGCTCCTGGCTGGGTCCCGCGTGGTTTGCGGGCGGTATGTCCGCATCGACCAGGGCGGTCGACCCGGCCGGGCGGGTGACGGTGTTTTCGGTCCGCCCCCGCAGCCACTCCAGCGATTCGGCGTCGCCGAGCGGGACGGTCGCCTCCAGGCGCGAGCCGGCTTGCACCGGGGGCAGGTCCATGACCGCATCGACCAGGCTGGCCCGGCTGCCCGGGGGCGTATGCCCGGATGCGGGAAGCAGCGATGCCCGGACGGTTCCCTCGGCATGCTCCACCGTTGTCACCTCGGCCGCGGCGACCGTCTGGTCCCCGTCCTTGACTTCAGCGCGACGAGACTTGCCAGGACTGGTCATGACACTCTCCTGGAATCCAGGTCTGATCCGATCGGCAGGCCCATGCCCAGGACCGCGGGGATGAAACAGCCAAAACGGCGCGCCCAGGATGCCAGCGGCACGCTCATGCGGGACGCTGGACGCCGCGAGTGCCCGTCTGCCCACGGTTCGGGGGCTGCGCTTGGGCGATCAAGGCCCCATCCACACCTTGGCCTGGTTCTCTATCGAGGCGTGTATGGCGTATGTCCTGTACGCCGGGTTCGCCGGGCGATCGGACCGCCGCGCGGGCATCGCCGCCGCAATGGTCGCGGCGGAGACTCTGATCTTCGCCGGGAACGGGTTCCGCTGCCCCCTGACCCAAGTCGCCGGGCGGCTAGGAGCCGAGCGAGGCTCGGTCACCGACATCTACCTGCCCCGGTGGTTCGCCCGCAACCTTCCCGCCATCCACGTCCCGCTGATCGGCCTGGCCGGATTCCTCCATGCCAGAAACCTCCGGACCCGGCGTAGAGCCGGGCGGCACGCAGCGGGCATGTTTACGGCTCCGGAGGCCGCCGACCCCCTCTCTCGAATTGGAGGTGTCTACCTGCTTGCACTGAGCTGCTGCCGCCGTCCGCAGTCAAGGCCATTCCGTACATTTTCCGGATCATGAGTCCAGGCCCTGTCCTTGGCTGCCGTTCGGACCATGCTCATGCGGGGGGGCGGCTGGTGCTGGCCATCACTGCCGGGCCTTCCATTGGTGCCGCGACCGCGCTCCCGCCGATGTCTTGCTCAGACCCTCCCTCGAACGCGATCCGCTTTACGCCGCTTCCATCTCGGCATGCCCGTGTGTTTCTTCGGTTAGCGGAGCTTTTCCTGCACTGATCTGCCCTCTGCCCTGGCGCCGGGCAGATCGTCGGCTCGCCGCCGACGCTCCGCGACCGGGACGGGCCCGCCGCGTTTGCGCCTGAGATCGCCGGGTAGCGGGTCGTGCACGAAGCAAGGGCGAGCGCCACTATATGGGAAAGCAACGGGAGACGATTTTGGCGAATGAGTCTGGACCTAAGGCAGGCGTCGAAGGCGTCGTGGAAGACGTGAAGGGCCGAGCCAAGGAAGCCGCCGGGGCCGTAAGCGGGAACGAGTCGCTGAAGCAGGAAGGCGAGGCCCAGCAGGACAAGGCCGCCGCGCAGCGCGACGTCGCTGCCAAGGAGGCCGAGGCGGAGAAGGCCCGAGCGGAGGCGAGTGCGGCCGAAGCAGAGCAGCACTCGCACCAGTAGGGGCCTGAGCTGAGCAGAGGCTCCCGGACCCCGCCCGTTACCGGGAGCTTCTCGCTACAGCCAACGCAATCTAAACAGCGGTGGGTCATGCTGTAGCTCCCCGAACGGGAGATTGGGTAGGCACAATTCGTGACCTCGGCCTCGTGGCTATTTGCCGCTCGATCCGGCACGCAGTGGGCACGCTTACGACACCGGAGGCCGCCTCACACAGCTCAAACTACAAGCCTGCACTTGCTCGCGCGGGTCTGCTTCCCATGAGTAGGCCCACCTCGGCGGTGCGGGCCGCCAGCACGTGGCAGCTTGACATGGCGGGTCTGAATCGTGTCGGCGCTGCTGGATCAATGGCTGGACCGGGTAGGGCCCGGGCCAAAGCGGCCGAGCTGACCGGGCGGATGAAGACCGGCACGGCCCGGGCCGGGCAGCAGGCCGCCACCCGCACGGCAAGCGCGCGGAGCCGGTTCGCGGCACGACGGCGACGGCCCGCCAGGCGGCCGCGAAGGGTGCCAGCACCGCCAGGCAGCGCCCGATACCGCTGGCCGTGGCTGTTGCCTTGGTCGTCGGCTTCCTGGTGATCTGGCAGTGGAGAAAGCGATGATCAAGGTGTTGTACAAGCCGGTGAGCATGCTGGTCAGCGTGCTGGGCGGGGTGCTCGCCGGGGCCATCTTCAACAGGGTCTGGAAGATTGCCGCCGGTGAAGACGACGCGCCCAAGGCCACCGATGCCCAGCGTGGCTGGCGGGAGCTCCTGACGGCCGGCGCGTTGCAGGGCGCGATCTTCGCGCTAGTCAAGGCGGCCGTGGACCGTGCCGCCGCGGAGGGGACGCGCAAGCTGACCGGCGTGTGGCCGGGTGATGAAGGCCAGCAGTCCGGCGAGGAGGCCTGACCATGGCACAGGAGGAGGCCTGACCATGGCACAGGCAGACGACGGGCGTCACCCGGGTGCCAGCCGAAGCGGCGCGGGCAGGGACACAATTCCCGTGCAGACCCGGGGTTCTGGTCACCCGGATTCGCCGCTGGAGCTGGGCGGGACCGGATGGCGCCACGTCCTCAGGCGCAGTGCCAAGGAATTCGTCGCCGACCGGTGTCCGATGACTGCCGGGAGCCTGGCCTGCCACTGGTTCCTGGCCCTGTTCCCGGCGCTAATCGCGCTGCTCAACCTGGTCAGCCTGATGCATCTGGGCACCGGTACCGTGCACTGGCTGGTGGACGGCCTGGACAAGGCGCTGCCCCCAGGGGCATCGGGAGTGTTCAGCCAGGCGGTCCAGTCGGCCACCCACCGGTCGGCGGCCGGGTCGCTCATCGCCCTAGTCATCGGCGTGGCGGTGGCGCTGTGGAGCGCCTCAGGCGGCATGACCGCGCTGGAGACCGGGTCCGCTCCATGTTCGGTGCGTCGGCGGCCAGCCGCTCGGTGACCTTCTCCAGCTTGGCGGCCAGCCGCTCCTCGGTTGTCCACTCACACTGCCGCCGCTTGCCGTTCTCGTACCAGACCGCCCGTCACCGGTCCTGGACTTCCCGCGCCGGGTACACGGTGATCCCGCACTCCAGCTCGATCACCTGGTGACCGTCGCCGCGGGTGGCCGGGCGCCCGGCTCCGCTCGCGAGGATCCCGCTGCGTGCTGCACGGCGGGCCTTCGGCCGGGCGGGGCGGTTGGCCCCGGCACTGGCCGGTTGTGGGTTTTTGTGGGGCTCTTGGGCCGCGAAGGCGCCGACTGCGCCATGAGGCATCCTCTCTTCCTGCGTTTATGCAGGAAGAGAGCTGACGTCTGAGCTGAGTGAGGTCTTCACGTTTGGGTGTGAGCTGCGCAAACGGGTCTGGCTGGAGTGCTGTCCACAGGTTAAGCGGGCGTAGCCCACGTTTTCCGGAGTATGCGGCTCCGGTTCGATGGGCGTTTATGTCTCCTGGGTGCTGTCTTCCTCGATGATTTCGAGGGTGAGGTCCTGCAGTTCGGCGAGCAGGGCGCGGAGTTTCTTCGCGTTGTCGAACAGGGGCTGGTATTCGGCGAGCTCGTCCGGGGTGAGCCGGCGGGTGATGGTTTTGCCGCCGATTTTGCGGGTCCATTCGGCGTAGGGGCCGTGCAGGCGGGGCGGGTCGGCGTGGCAGCGGCAGTTCGGCTTGCCGCAGGCGTAGGAGCGGACGGTGAGGGTGCCGGGCAGCGCGAGGCCCGCCCGGGCGAGCTCGGCGGCGATCCGGTCGCGGGCCGCGCGCTGGGCTGGGCTTGGTTTCATGCGACACACCGTCTCAGATCCGGATGCCCGGACGATTTCCACAGTATAGTCCTGTGGAAGTTCCGCCTGGGAGGCCTTGTGGAGCCTGCAGAGCCTGGGGTAGCCGCCTCTATCGGGCGGTGGCGGCCGTCGTCGGTATCGCCGCCGGCGGCGGCGTTCGCCCGGGATGTGATCAGCCAGGTCGCCCCGGCCGGGCGGGAGCGGGCGAAGAGTCTGCTGTGGGCGGCGGGCAAGCTCGCTGATTACGGTCTCGGGCTGGGCCTGGAGGCGGTGCCGGAGGTGCTGCTGCACCCGTCGGTGGCCGAGCGGTTCACCCGGTGCGCGCCGGGCCTGACCGGGGCGGCGCGGCGGACGCTGCGCACGAACCTGCGCTTCATCGGCCGGCGTGCCGTGCCGCAGCTGTATCCGGCGGATCTGCCGCTGCCCCGGGAACGGGCCAAGGCGCCGTACAGCCCGGCGGAAATCGCCGGGTTCCTGGCGCTGGCGGGCGCGCAGCCCACGGCGGGACGGCGGATGCGGGCGGCGGGGCTGGTCTGCCTGGGCGCCGGTGCCGGGCTGATCCGCTCTGACCTGCGCGATGTGCGCGGCACGGATGTGGCGTGCCGGTCCGGCGGGGTCGTGGTCACGGTGCGCGGCACCCGTCCGCGTGCGGTGCCGGTGCTGGCCCGCTATCACCCCCCGCTGCTGGCCGCAGCGCGGTCCGCCGGGAATGGCCTGGTCTGCGGCGGGGCCGGTCCCGGCCGCCGGAACCGAGGGTGTTCAATCTTCGGCTCTGTCTCACTTGCGGTGGTGACGGTGCGTGGTGTCAGTTGGGCAAGATGCGGTGGCGGAGGAGGGCGAATCCGGCACGGCCGTACATTTGCCGCTTGATCATCTTAAAAAAGTGTTCACGCCCTCGGTCCGGCCGTTGTGAAAGGGCAAGGTGACGGCCGCGATCACGGCCCGCGTGTCCAGGTCCAGCCCGCGGGTGAAGGCGTGCAGGCTCGGCAGGTCCGCGGCGCGGGCGGTCTGGCCCCATTCGCTGAGCTTGGCCTCGTTCGCGGGGTCTGGCTTGAGCAGGGCGGCGAAGGAGCGGACGAGCCCGGCGAGGCTGGTCATCTGGGGGCAGGCGGCGGTCAGCTCGCTGAGCAGCGACTGCTGGCTGTCGCTGAGGGCATCCGGGCGGGTGAGCAGGAGCCGGGCGACGCGCCGGGGCGACAGGTGCGGCCGGTCAGCCTCGACGCGGCCCTGGGTGATGTAGCGGTTGAGCAGGTTCATGCGCCGGTGTAGCCCTGCTCCCGGATCTCGGCGAGCAGCCGCTGGACGGGCACGGCCGGGTCCTCAGCGCGGCGGGCGCGCAGGTGATCGCGGTAGGGGTCCACCAGCGTCGCCCGGTATTTGGGCGCGCGGATCATCCGCCCGGGCTCGGCGGCGCGAGCGTACCGCTTGACCGTGTTCAGCGACAAGCCAAGCCGTCGTGAGCATTCCAGCAGCCCGGTGCCCCGCTCCACCAGGTCATGGACCTGCCGCCATCGTTCGGCCGTCGTCTGGGCTTACTGGCCGTCCCTGCGCGGCGGGCCGGCGGCCGCCCAGCAGCAGCTGTGCGCGGCGACCTCCTTCAGCACTGCGTGGGCCAGGCCGTGCCACAGGTGCCAGCGGTCACCGGCCTGGACCGCGCCGGGCAGCGCCCGCCGGATCGCCTCGGCGTAGGCACTGGACCCGTCCCGGCACACCACCCGGGCGCCCGGGTGGCCGCGCAGCCACGCCTCCAGCACCTCCGCCTTACGGCCCGCCAGGACATCGACCCGCTGCCCGGTCTCGGCATCGATCAGCACGGTCGCGTACGCCTGGCCCCGGCGCAGCGCGAAGTCATCGACACCGAGCACCCTCGGCACGCTGACGTCCGGCAGCGGCAGCCGCAGCAGCACGCGCAACGCGGTGTGCCGTGAGAGCGGGACTCCCAGCGCCGCCAGCAGCCCTGCCCCGGCGCGGCCGGCTGAACCGGCGGGTTACCTCGCCGGCCTGGCCAGCCAGCCGCGTCGTGCGCCGCTGGTAACGGTCCAGCACGCCCGGTACCTGCTCCCGGAACGTCTGCACCGGGCAGCCCAGGTCCGGGCACCGCATCCGCCGCACCCGGACCCGCACCACCACCGGCCGCCCGTCCGCGGGCACGTCCGCCACCGTCCGCTCGCAATACCCGTGCACACGGCCAGTCCCAGCACCGCACCGCGGGCACGGCACCGGCCCGCCCGCCGTCCGCGCCACGACCACGATTACCTCATCCCGGTCCGTCACATCCTCGATGACCAGGGACGACAACCCGGAGAACACGATTCCCGCAAGCCCTCTTATGTCACACGCGACCACCATGGCACAGGTGACATACCGTGCCATAGCCCGACACGCTGTCACCACCGCAAGTGAGACAGAGCCTCGCTGGCATGAAGTTCGCCAGCTGCGTGGTGTCAGTTGCCGCCGCAGCCGGGATCGCGAGCCTCACTTACCGGACCGGGCGGTGCCGATGCGGCTACGTACTCGTCCCGCACATTGCGCAGTATGGTCGGCTTGCCTGCAACCTGCGCGTGCAGCCGCCTTTCTGTATTTACAGAGGCGAGGCCGGGCTGCAAGGCTGTGCAGCACAGATTGAGGTGTTTGGTACGGCGCCTGCGTATCGGTCGGATCACTGGTGTCACGGCGGCGGCGTGATGCCGGAACCGCCGTTGGTGAGATTGACTCTGATCAGGCGGTGAGCTGGTTTGCGGGATTGTCGGGCATCCATTCGATCAGGACGGTTGTGGCGTCGTCGGAGAGGCGCCCGTGCTGGTGGTCGAGGATGGCGTGGTTGAGGCGGCGGAGGGTTTCGGGGGCGGGGGTGCCGCTGGCACTGTGACGGATAATGAAGTCGGTGAGGCGTTCCAGGCCGAATTGGCTGCCGCGGGCGCGGCCTTCCACGACGCCATCGGTGTAGAGCAGGATCCGGTCGCGGGGTTCCAGATGCTCTGTATATACCGGGGGGCTGAGATCGCCGTTGTCGCTGGCTGGAGCTCTAGGAGTTTCGGCGATGCCGAGCGGCGGCCAGGGCCTGCGGAACAGTTCTTTGATCACTTTATTGTCGCGGATCAGCAAAGGGGGCGGGTGGCCGCAGGGAATCCAGGCCAGTTCGCCGGTGGCGATGTTCAGGTCACACAGCAGCGCGGTTGCGAACCGGGAATCGCCGAACTGGCTGGCGATCGCGTGGTCGGCGCGGGCAGCGATGTCGGTCAGGCCGCCGCCGGATCGGCGGGTGGTCCGGCTGGAGGCCATCGCGACGCTGGCGATCAGGCCGGCGGCCAGATCGTGGCCGGCCGCGTCGAAAAGTGACACGTGCAGGTGCTCGCCCCGCAGGGAGTAGTCAAAGGCATCACCGCTCACCTCATAGGCCGGTTCCAGGACGGCTGAGAGGATGACCTGCTCGGTGGCGAACGTCGTCGGTGCGATGAACGCCCACACCATCTCTGCCTGCAACGCCACCTCCCGGCTGCGCCGGACCCGGGCATAGGTGTCGCTGTAGACGCTCTTGCTGGCGATCAGCAGCCCGGCCAGCGATGCGAGCGCCCGGTACCGGCCGAGCATCGCCTCACCAGCGTCTTCGACGGCCAGTTCCAGCACGCCCAGGCGTTCGGTGCCATCCACTAGGGGCACCCACAACCGGACCAGGCCGCCGCCCGCCGCTCCGGTGCTGGCGCGGTGGATGGTGACGGTCTGGAAGGCGCGGCCGGCGAGGGTCGAGTCGATCGGCAGCACCGCGGGCGAATGCGCCGCATTGTCTGGCAGCGGGTGCAGGTGGCGTTGCTGCAGATCGGCCAGGTAGATTCGCACGCCGCGCACGCCCAGTGGGCGGGCCCGCTCAGCCAGTACTGCGGTCAGTGCACCCGGTGCCATCAGATGCGCCTGGGCCAGCAAATCCGCGAGCACCCGTCCCGCCACCCCATCGGTGGCATCGCCACCGCCAGCCGCCACAGCGGGCATCACCGGCACCGGTCTTCCGGCAGCCGGGGCAGCCGGGCAGCTCCGGTATGCGGCCACACCAGGCCGCTCCAGGCTCGTGTTTCCGAGTTTCTTGGTGAGGTGACAGGCTGACCTGCCCGCGCCCGGCGGGGCAGAGTGTATGGGCGGGACTGCTGTGATGTGGCTGGTTTGCCGGTGACCGCGTGATAGGACAGCATCGGCGGTGCTTAGCACACCACCGATGACCGGAGTGTCCGCCGATGCTGCCGTCCGCGAGCGTACCTGTGCCTGCGACCTGGCGGGACCTGCTGGAGGAGCTGGCCCCGGTGTTCGCCCGCCGCTCGACGCACCGGCTGTTCGTGGCGCTGGCGTGCGGGATGATCCTGGCCGACCGGTCCACGGTGACGGGGATGGCCGCCGCGGCGGGGATGGCGGATCAGTGGCGGCGGGCGTGCTGGTTCTTCTCGCACGCGGTGTGGGATCTTGACGCGCTGGGCCTGGCGGTGGCCTGGCTGATCGTGAAATACCTGCTCGGTGACGGCGAGCCGGTCACCGTCGCCGTCGACGGGACGTTCTTTAAGCGGTGGGGCAAGAAGGTGTTCCAGGCCCGGTGGGCCTATGACGGGTCCGCGCAGGGCGGGAAGAAGGTCGCGTTCGGGAACGTCTGGGTGATCGCGGCCATCGTGGTCAAGCTGCCGTTCTGCTCCTCGCCGGTGGCGCTGCCGGTGCTGTTCCGGCTGTGGCGCGGCAAGGGAACCGCCTCCCAGGTCGAGCTGGCCGGGCAGATGCTCAAGCTGCTGGTGGCAGCGTTCCCGGGCCGGGCGGTGCACGGGACCGGGGATGCGGCCTTCCACGGCGAGCCCCTGGTCGTGGAAGGGGCCACCTGGACGACGCGGCTGCCGTCCAACGCGGTGCTATACGGGCCGAAGCCGCCGAAGACCGGCAGGCGCGGCCGGCCCGGGAGAAAGGGGACCGGCTGGGCACCTGCGCCCAGATCGCCGCCGGGACTGCCTGGCAGGCCACGGTCATCCATGTCTACGGGCAGGACGCCACGGTGCAGATCGCCTCCTGCGAGGCGCTGTGGCACGGCAGCTTCAAGACCGCCCCCGGCCGCGTCGTGCTGGCCCGCGCCCCCGGCTCCGGTAAGGCTTACGACCTGGGGCTGTTCACCCTCGACACCAGCGCGGACGCGGCCGTCATCGCCGAGCGCTACTCCTGGCGGTGGCCCATCGAGCCGTCGAACGCGGCCGGCAAGCAACTGCTGGGCGCCGGTGACGCCCGCAACCGGGTAGAGAAGGCCGTCGAGCGCACCGTCCCGTTTGCCTTCCTGATCCAGTCCCTGCTGACCTGCTGGTACGCCCGCTGGGGCTACGACCCCGCCCACATCGCCCGGCGCCGGGTGCTGTGCCCGTGGTACCGCACCAAGACCGAGCCGTCACCGGCCGACATGCTGGCCGCCCTGCGCCGCGAGCTCCTCAGGACCCGATTTTCCGCCGTCCCGCCAGGCCAGGACCGGCCCGGTCAAATCGGCGACTACCCCTCGACCTGCGACACCGCAGCCGCGTAACTCGGAAACACGAGTCCAGGGCCAGTCCGGGAAAAGACGACACCGTCATGTCCGATCCTCCATTTACCGCATCAAGGACGCGCCCGTGCCCGCGAAATGCGCCGACACCGCCGAACGCCTCCCCTTCCCAGCGCTAGCACTCGTAGGCCAACACGCTCTGGTGTCACTTGCGGGCACGCGCACAGGTCAATCGGATCAGCCATCGGCACCTGTGCCTTTCGCTCGCGACATCGGCGGGCACCTCTGCCCGGCAGCGACCTCCAGAGTAGAGAACGCCGCGCCGAGTCGGCGGCCGACATGGGAGGC
The DNA here is from genome assembly GCA_963809975.1 of uncultured Actinomycetes bacterium. Taxonomy (GTDB): domain Bacteria; phylum Actinomycetota; class Actinomycetes; order Streptosporangiales; family Streptosporangiaceae; genus Bog-532. Next base: position 856 of record CAWELT010000002.1, on the reverse strand, counting down.
TACGTGATGGACGGTGCCACGTTGAGCGATAAATAGCAGGCGGGAGAACGCGCACCGGACTGCCTACTTGCGCCACCCACCATCGGCACGACGACGGTCACCCCGCGCGGAACTGTCTGATCTGGAGCGTCGCCGACAGCGTTCAGCCGGCTCGACAGCCGCAAGTATTCGACCTGGGCGGCTGAACGCGTTGGCTTTCGCCCTGGCCAGATGAGTTCCGCCAGGTACGCTCATCTCATATCCGAGGCGCGGCGGAGATCGTGCGGCGTGGATCGGCGCTCCGGTCGGCTGGCTCGTGCTGACTGCGGCTTGGGTGTAGCAGCGTGTGTAGCAGAGACGCCGTAGACAGGGAGAGAGGCGCGAGATGGCGGGAGACGCCGCGGCTCCCTGTACAGAGTGGATGCCGGACTACATGGACTCGCCGGGCCTTGGTGGACGAGGGTCGTCTGACTCATAACCCAGAGGTCGCAGGTTCAAATCCTGCCCCCGCTACCAGGCAAGACGGCTTCGGGATCATGGATTCCGGGGCCGTTTTCTGCTACTTGTGACCAAACTCCTGGTCACACCCAGGTCCGATCGCTGGGCGCTTCCCCCAGCGGCAGCACGCCGAGGTGAGCACGTCGGGCACCATAACCTGCCAGGCCCGTAGCCAGTGAGTTCGCAGGTCGACACCGCCAGCACGGCGAAGACGTGGATTCCGGCCGGGCTCGTGGTCCATGCCAGATCCGCGAGGCGCTGGGATTCCGGCCTTGGACGCGGACGGACGAGGAACAGCTGATTGCGTGGCTAACTGCCGTTGAGGCTGCGCATCGGGCAAAGGTCGGTCAGTTCGGCGCGGTTGGGAAGGTCAGGCCAT
>CAWELT010000001.1:0-11170 GCA_963809975.1 uncultured Actinomycetes bacterium | reverse complement strand
GTTCCAGCTCGATGCGGTCGCAGCCGACCCATTCGGCGGCCTCGCGCAGCGCGCGGGCCATCGGCTCCGCCGCCGAAGGCCGGTCGAGGGAGACCTGGCGGGCGACCAGCGTCGTGCCCCGGCGCACCGGATCCACCCGGCCGACCAGGCGCCCCCCGGCGAGCAGCGGCATGACGAAGTAACCGTGCACGCGCTTGTCCTTCGGCACGTAGGCCTCCAGGGTGTGCTCGAAGCCGAACAGTCGCGCCGTCCGCTTGCGGTCCCAGATGAGCGAGTCGAACGGCGACAGCAGCGTGACCCGGTGCCGTTCCCGGCGGTTACTGTCCGCGGCGGACAGCGCGGCCGGGTCGGCCCACGCGGCGACGCTGCCCCGCGCCCCGGGGATCGTGACGGGCGCCAGGCCCGCCGCCCGGGCCGCGTCGTCCAGCGCCTCGGTGCGGCCGTGGCCGCCCGGCAGCCGCCGCTGCAGCCGGTGGTAGTCGGTCAGGTCGCCCCGCGTGGCCACGCCGAGGGCCCGCGCGGCCACCCCCACGAGATGGCTCACGCACTCCTCGTCGGATGGATCCATGTTCAGCAGGTCCGCCGGGACTACCCGCTCCGCCAGGTCGTACACCCGGCGCCAGCCGGTCCGCCGGACGCAGACCAGATCGCCGATGTCGAGCAGCCACTCGGCGGCGACCTTGACCTCGGACCAGTCCCACCAGGGACCGCCGCCCTTCGCGCCCCCCGAGCTGGGTGGCGGTCACCGGGCCCTCGGCGGCCACGCGCGCCAGGACCTCCGCGCATACCCGCTGGGAGACCTCGTGCCACCGCATGCCACGGGCCCGGAACCACCGGCGCCGGAACGCGTAATACGGCCACTCCTCGATGGGAAGCACGCAGGCGGCGTGCGCCCAGTACTCGAACGCCGACGGATGGGCCGGATTCCAGTACGCGCGCTCGATCCGATCCCGGGGCACCGGGCCGAGGCGCGCGTAGGCGACCAGCTCGTGAGACCGGGCGAGCACGCTGATCGTGTCCAGCTGGACGCCGCCCACCCGGCGCAGCATCGCGGGCACGCCGCCCTTGCGGGCCGACGTCCCGATGAATCCCTGCGCCCGCAGCGTCATCCGCCGGGCGTCGTCCAGGCTGAGGGCCACCGCCTCGGTCGAGGACACGGGGGAGGGCGACGTTACCGTGGCAGCCGGGGACGCTGACCCAGCCGGGGACGCGGAGGCAGGCGGGTCCGCGGAGGCAGCCGGGGACGGTGATCCAGCCGGGGACGCGGAGGCAGGCGGGTCCGCGGAGGCAGCCGGGGACGGTGACGCCAGGGACCGGGGCAGCCGGGCGCTGACCCAGCCGGGGACGCTGACGCAGCCGAGGACGCGGAGGCAGCCGGGGTCAGGGGGGCCGGACGGCCGGCGTGGGAAAGACTCGGCACAGAACCCGAGCGTAGCCGCAGGGGGTGACATTAACCGGGGCTGGTGCCACCCGTCGTCAGGCGCCCAGCGGGGCCCGTTCGGCATCATTCATGCGGCGGCGGACGGTTCGGCGCGAGACGGCGCCCTGACGCCCGTTCAGTACCAGTCTTCGGTCATCCTGGCCAGCGCGCCGATGCCCAGGCCGACCACCGTGATCCCGGCCGCGGTCCAGAACAGCCACCAGGTCGGGGTGGGAACCATGGCGAAGCCGCCGATGATGAAGCCGATGACGATGACCGTGACGGCGACCCACGAGACGGGACGGCCGTGGAACGACTCGTGAGCCAGGGCCATGGCGTGCCCGGCCGGTGATTCCTCCGGAGCGGGGCCGACCATTTCCGGAGCCTGCCCGACCGTGCCGCTGGTGGCACCCGCCAGCATCCCCGATCCCGGCTGCTCGGTCATTGCCTTGCTCCTCTCGTCCCGCGCCGGCTCCGTTGTACGAGCGTGGCGCGCGTCCCTTGCCGTCGCTGCGACACATATTATTGTGGGGCAGGCATGCGGGGGCTACTACCGGTCCCGGCGCACCAAGAGTCTGTCCCTGCCGCTCACGGGACTTCCCGTAGGGGCTCGGCTTCGCGCCGTGACTCGCCTACCATGACTGTCGGGGCGCATGTCCCGTATCCCAAGGCTCGCCCGGCCTGGCGAAGACCGGCCGCCCGGGCACGCAGGGCCCGCTGGGCGCCGGTGGCCGTCAGCTCAGACAATCCGCGAGGAGCGCAACAAGAAGTGCCAGTCATCCTAGACAGCGTCCTTCGTGCTGGCGAAGGAAAGATACTTCGCAAGCTCAAGCGGATTGCCGGGCAGGTCAACTCTATCGAGGACGATTTCGTCGCGATGAGCGACGCTGAGCTGCGCAGCATGACCGACGAGCTCAAGCAGCGGTACGCCGGCGGCGAGTCGCTGGACGATCTGCTCCCGGAGGCGTTCGCGACCGTGCGCGAGGCCGCGAAGCGCACGCTCGGCCAGCGTCACTTCGACGTCCAGCTCATGGGCGGCGCGGCGATGCACATGGGCAATATCGCCGAGATGCGGACCGGTGAGGGCAAGACCCTGACGTCGGTCCTCCCGGCGTACCTGAACGCGCTGGCCGGCCAGGGCGTGCACATCGTCACGGTCAACGACTACCTGGCCAAGCGCGACGCCGAGTGGATGGGCCGCGTGCACCAGTTCCTCGGTCTCGAGGTCGGCGTGATCCTTTCGGAGATGCCGCCCGAGGAACGCCGTAAGCAGTACGCGGCCGACGTGACCTACGGCACGAACAACGAGTTCGGCTTCGACTACCTGCGCGACAACATGGCGTGGAGCCTGGAGGACTGCGTCCAGCGCGGCCATCACTTCGCGATCGTGGACGAGGTTGACTCGATCCTCATCGACGAGGCGCGGACGCCCTTGATCATCAGCGGCCCCGCCGAGCAGAGCGCGCGGTGGTACGTCGAGTTCGCCAAGATCGTGCCGCGGCTGCGCCGGGGTGAGGACGGCGAAGGGGACTACGAGGTCGACGAGAAGAAGAAGACCGTCGGCATCCTGGAGTCCGGCGTCGAGAAGGTCGAGGACACTCTCGGCATCGACAACCTCTACGACCCGGTGAACACCCCGCTGGTCAGCTTCCTCAACAACGCGATCAAGGCCAAGGAGCTGTACAAGCGGGACAAGGACTACGTCGTGATGAACGGCGAGGTCCTCATCGTCGACGAGTTCACCGGCCGCATCCTGCACGGCCGGCGCTACAACGAGGGCATGCACCAGGCCATCGAGGCCAAAGAAGGCGTGCAGATCAAGGACGAGAACCAGACCCTCGCCACGATCACGCTGCAGAACTACTTCCGGCTCTACGACAAGCTCGGCGGCATGACCGGCACGGCCATCACCGAGGCCAATGAGTTTCACCAGATCTACAAGCTCGGCGTGGTGCCGATCCCGACCAACAAGCCGATGATCCGGGCCGACGAGTCGGACGTCGTGTACCAGACGGCGCAGGCCAAGTTCGAGGCGTGCGTCGAGGACATCGTGGAGCGGAACCACAAGGGCCAGCCGGTCCTCGTCGGCACGACCAGCGTGGAGAAGTCGGAGATCCTTTCTCAGATGCTCACGCGCCGCGGTGTCGTGCACGAGGTGCTGAACGCGAAGTACCACGAGCGTGAGGCGGCGATCGTGGCCATGGCCGGGCGCAAGGCCGCGGTCACCGTGGCCACGAACATGGCCGGCCGTGGCACCGACATCATGCTCGGCGGCAACCCCGACTTCATCGCCGACCTGGAACTCCACCAGCGTGGCCTGTCCCCGCTGGAGACGCCGGAAGACTACGAGGCCGCCTGGCCCGAGTCGGTCGCGAAGGCCAAGCGGGCCGTGGCCGAAGAGCACGAGGAGGTCGTCGCGGCCGGCGGCCTGTACGTGCTCGGCACCGAGCGCCACGAGTCACGCCGGATCGACAACCAGCTCCGCGGCCGTTCCGGCCGTCAGGGCGACCCGGGCGAGACGCGGTTCTACCTCTCGCTCGAAGACGACCTGATGCGGATGTTCAACTCCGCCCGGGTCGGGGCGATCATGGACCGGCTGAACATCCCGGCCGACGTGCCCGTCGAGTCCAAGGTGGTCACGCGCGCCATCCGGTCGGCGCAGACACAGGTGGAGCAGCAGAACTTCGAGATCCGCAAGGACGTCCTGAAGTACGACGACGTCCTGAACCGGCAGCGCCACGTCATCTACGACGAGCGGCACCAGGTGCTGGAGGGCGCGGATCTGAAGGAGCAGATCCTCGGGATGACCAATGAGGTCATCGAGTCCTACGTCGAGGGCGCGACCAGCGAGGGGTTCCCCGAGGAGTGGGACCTGGACAAGCTGTGGAAAGCATTCCGCCAGCTGTTCCCGATCACCCTGACCGTGGCCGACATGGAGGAAGAAGCCGGCGGCAAGGCGAACCTGTCGTCGGACCTCATCACCGAGGTCGTCACCGAGAACGCGCATGAGGCCTACGCGCGCCGCGAGGAAGAGCTGACGCCCGACGTCATGCGGGTGCTGGAGCGCCAGGTCGTGCTGTCCGTCCTGGACCGCAAGTGGCGCGAGCACCTGTACGAGATGGACTACCTGCGCGAGGGCATCGGCCTGCGCGCCATGGCGCAGCGCGACCCGCTGGTGGAATACCAGCGCGAGGGTTTCGACATGTTCAACGCCATGATGGACGGCATCAAGGAAGAGTCGGCCGGGGCCCTGTTCAACCTTCAGGTGGAAGTCCAGCAGAACCCGATCACCGAAGAGGCCACCGACGCCAGTGCGGTGCCCGGGGCTCAGCCCGGCCTCGCCCCGGCGGGCCCGGGGACCCCAGCGGGAACGGCTGGCCCCGCGGGCGCGGCGCCCCAGGCGGGTGCGGCCCCGGCGGCCGGCGCCGCCACGGGGGCAGGCGCGAGCGCGGGTGCCGCGACGGGCACGGGTGCCTCGCGCACGCGCAACCGTGGGCGCAACAAGGCCGCGGCCGCCTCCGGTGGCGCGACGGCCGGAGCCAGGGGCGCATCCGGGACCGCGAAAGCAGCCGGGACCGCGGGTCGTACCGCGACCGGGTCCGGCAGGGCCGGTGGCCGGCACCGGGGCGGTCCGGCGCCGGAGCCCACCGACGGCAACGGCGCATCCCCCGTGCTTCCGCCGGGACTCGCCCCGCGCCGGACGGGTGCGCTCCAGTACACCGCGCCCTCCGTAGACGGCGGCACGCACGTGGAAAGCCACATCGAAGGCGCCCCCACCGGGGACTTCGCTCACGTTGGGCGGAATGACCCGTGCCCGTGCGGTTCGGGCCGCAAGTACAAGCGCTGCCACGGCGACCCCCGCAACCGCGCGACCAGCTGACTCCACGACCCGCCAGGCTGGCCCTAGCGACTGTGGCGGCCGCGCCAAGCCTGACCTCGGCAATGGTGCCTGCCGCGCCGGGCTGACCCTGGCGACCCTGGCGGGCTGACCCGCAACCGGGTGGTTAGCCCGGGGCGGACCGGCTGGCGCGGGCATGTCAGGCCGATTCGACCGCCGTGCAGAGCCAGCGTGCCTGGCGGGCAGGGCGGCCCAGCGTGGCCGCCTGCGGACCTGCCCGTTCCAGCCGGGCAGCCAGGGCGCGCGTCCGCGACCCGAACCCGACGATGACGGAGACTTCCACCACGTCCTCCACGGGGCGGGACGTCAGGACCCGTTGCACCCTTGGCCGCTGTTCGGCGGCCAGCAGGGGCCCGAGGCGGCGAATGTGCGCCCGCGCGCGTTCGGTGGTCCAGGGCGTTATCTGGCTGGCGGGCCGGGAACCCGCCAGCGTCTCCGCGAGAACCTGGGCGAACTGGCTCGGCCACCGGTCAGAGTCTGTTTCCCCGCTCCCTCGTTCCCGGCGGCGCTCGTCCTCCCCGCTGGCTCTGGGCTCCCCGGCTGCGTGCGTTCCCGCAGTTGCGTGCGTCTCCCCGGTCGCGTGCGCGGCCCCGGTTGTGTGCGCGGCCCCGGTTGTGTGCGCGGCCCCAGTTGCGTGCTGCGCCTCCGTTGCGTGCGCCTCCGCGGCCCGCGAGGCTGCCGCCTGAAAGAGAGCGCCCAGCCCCGCCGTCGGCCCAGCGAAGATCTCATCGTCGTAAGGTGGCCACGCATCGGGCACGTCGGCGAGATGAATCGCCATCAGATCGGGCAACGGCCGCCCCGTCTCCGGAGACTGGCACGGGCCCGGCGGGACCTCCCCTGGCCGAAGGCCCCCGGCAGCAGGCGAGTCATCCATGGTTCCTCCGCAAAGATCACAGCGCGCGCCGCGTGACAACAACGCTGTCAAGCACCGCGCCGCCACGCTTTCCTGCTCGCGCCGCTTTTGCGGCACGTCCCCGTTCTAGCAGCAGCCAGTGACATTTCCGCCGCCGTACACCGGCCCTGCCGGTACCGGCCCGGCCTTTCCGCAATCGTGGGCGCGGAAAAACCGCCACGATCATGGAGCAGCGGCGTGGGCCTGGGCCGCCGCGGGTAGGGGCGAGGCGGGGGAAGGCGCCGTCGCGGGCCCCCTGGCGAAAATAGTAACGTTCCTTGCATATTAACTGAGGTCCGCCGGGAGAGCCGAGAAAGGAGCCGTGGGCGTTGGCCGAGATGCTGATCGAGGCCGAACGCATCGTGCCGGGCGACCTCACCACCATCGCCCCCGGCCACATCCTGATTCGCGACGGTGTGGTCGCGGCGGTCGGGGAGGGGCCGCTCCCGCGCCGGCCGGATGTGCGGCTGGACTCCGGGGTTCTCGTCCCGGGCTTTGTCGATCTTCAGGTGAACGGGTACTTCGGGGCTGAGCTCGAAGCGTTGCGGCCCGATGAGTGGCGGATGATCGCCGCCCGGCTCCCGCAGACCGGGACGACCGCGTTCATGCCGACCTTCATCACCGCCCCCGTCGCGCAACTCACCGGCGCCCTCCACTGTGCCGCCTCGCTGGCCCGTAAGCAGGACCAGCGGGCCGAGCAGGCCGAGAAGTCCCGGCAGGCCGGGTACGCCGGGCACGCCGGGCACGCCGGGTACCCCGGGCGCGTCCCGGGAGCCCGGGTGCTGGGCGTGCACCTGGAGGGGCCGTTCATCTCACCGCTCCGGGCGGGGGCCCACAACAAAGACTGGATGACCGATCCGGCGCCCGGCGCCATCAGCGAACTTCTCGACGCCGGCCGCGGAGTCCTGAAGATCGTCACCCTGGCCCCGGAACTGCCCGGCGCCCTGGACGCCATCACCCGCCTGGCCGAGGCGGGCGTCCTGGTCAGCGTCGGCCACACGGACGCGCTCGCCAGCCAGGTGGCGGCGGCCGCCGCCGCGGGGGCGCGGATGGTGACGCACCTGTTCAATGCCCAGCGCCCGCTGCACCACCGGGAGCCGGGGGTCCCGGGCCAGGCCCTGACGGATCCCCGGCTGACCAGCGGGCTGATCGCGGACTTCCATCACGTCGCGCCGGAGGTCTGCGCGCTCGCCTTCGCGGCCGCACCGGGGCGGATCCACCTGGTCACGGACGCGGCGGCGTGCGCCGGGATGCCGCCGGGGACGTACCTGCTGGGCGGTGAGCCGATCGAGTTGCCCGCCGGGGACGGGATGCCGCCGATCCGGGCCAGCGGAGCACTGGCCGGCTCGGCGCTGCGGATGGACGTGGCCGTGGCGAACATGGTCCGCGCAGGCGCTGGGCTGCCCGCCACGGTCGCGGCCGCGACCCGGATACCCGCCGACCTCATCGGCCGGCCCGAACTCGGCCGGATCGCCCCGGGCGCGCTGGCCGATCTGGCCTGGCTGGGCGAGGATCTGCGGGCCCGGGCCACGTGGGTGGCGGGCGACCTGGTTTACAGCCAGTGAGAGCGGGTGTACAGCCGATGACCGGGTGTACAGCCAATTTACGGAACGGAAGCGGTGACACGTGGCCCCGGCGTCTTCGGTGACATCGATGCGCGGTGGAACCTCTTCCGTGCTGAATCGGAGCGGCGCGACCCATAGTGACCAGTTTTTCCTATTAAGCAAACTGGACATATAGGAAATACGCCGGGATAACCGGGGCTTACGATCGCAGATATGCCTCCACTCCTGCGCGGTGTCATCGTCGACTGGGCCGGTGTGCTGACCAATCCGCTGCGCGGAACGGTACGGGCCTGGGTCGAGGCGGAGGGTATCGACTGGGACAGCTACGCGGCCTGCATGCGCTCGTGGCTGGACGACGCCTATCTGCCCGCTGACCGGGGCGCCGGCAACCCGGTGCACGCGCTGGAGCGAGGCGAATGCAGCGTCGCGGAGTTCGAGCGGACCCTCGCCTCGCGGCTGCTGCGGCTCGACGGCGGGACGGTCCTGGCCGAGGGCCTGCTGGAGCGGATGTTCGCGGCCAGCCTGACGGTCCCGGTCATGTACGACATGCTGCGGAAGATCCGTGCGGCCGGCATCCGCACCTGCCTGCTGTCGAATTCCTGGGGCCCCGGCGGGTATCCGCGCGAGGACTTCCCCGGACTGTTCGACGCCGTTGTCATCTCGCACGAGGTCGGCATGCGCAAGCCCGAGCTGCGGATCTTCCGGCATGCGGCCGAGCTGATCGGCCTGCCGCCGCGCGAGTGCGTGTTCATCGACGACATCGAGGCTAACGTGACCGCGGCGAGCGAGTGCGGCATGACCGGCATCTGGCACGACAATCCCCAGAGCACTGCGGAGCGCCTCTCCGGCCTGCTCGGCATCTCTCTGACCGCCAGCCCAGTCGACTAGCCCAGTCGCGTGCTATGCGAGGGGCGGCGGGTCTAGCCTTAAGCGCCATGGCGGACTACCCGGAGGCCTCCCACCCGCCCGGGCCTCCCCGCTACCCCGGGCCTCGCCGCGCCGCCGGGGCCCCCGGCTACCCGAGGGCCTCCAGCGAGGGCCGTTCGGCTAACATGCGCGCCATCCGGCGGACCGACACCCAACCCGAGCTGGCGCTCCGCCGGGCCCTGCACCGGATGGGGTACCGCTTCCGCAAGGACTACCGCCTCGACCTCGATACCGGCAAGCGGGTGCGGCCCGACATCGCGTTCACCGCGCGCAAGGTCGCGGTCTTCGTGGACGGCTGCTTCTGGCACGCCTGCCCGGATCATGGCTCCAAGCCCTCGGTCAACCAGGGATACTGGGCGCCAAAGCTGCTGCGCAACGTGGAACGGGACCGCGCCGCCGATTCGGCGCTGGAGCTGGCAGGCTGGCAGGTGGTCCGGCTGTGGGAGCACGTGCCGCTGGAGGCCGCCGTCGCCGCCGTGGTCACCAGGCTGGGCACCCCCAGCGCACAAAAGCCCCAAGCGCCGCAGCAGACCCGCGAGCCAGGCCAGGAAAGGCCGGCGAGGATGCCGGGCCACCGCCGGACCTGTCACACTCTTGATCGACTCGCCTTCGGGCTTGTTCCACTCGTGATCAATCGCAGCAGCGCGAGGAACCCATGCGTGTATACCTTCCGTCGACGCTCCCGGCGCTCACCGCCGCGCTCAAGGCCGGGGAGATCGGGCCGGCCCCGATACCGGGGTTCGCCGTCACGCCCGCGCTGCGCGAGGGGTACGCCAGCGGTGACCTGGAAGAGCTCGAGTACGTGGCGCTGATGGAGGCGGCCCGGGCCGCACTGCGCCTGCTGGCCGGGGATCCGGACGCGCCCGCGCGCCGTGTGGTCCTGGTCGCCGAGGTCTCCGGCGACGACGTTCGGCCGCTCCGGCGACCATCAAGCCGCCGTGCAGATCCTGAGCGCCATCCCGTTCACCGACGTGGCGGCGGGTCACCTGGACGGCCTGGACGCGATCGATGACGTGCGGGCCGCGGTGGCCGCGCTCGACGCCGCGGATGACGGAGACGAGGACGCCCGGTTCACCGTGGACGGCGCCGAAGGCCACGAACTCCTCTGGTACGCGACCCAGGAACTCGAATTCTTCGACTGACCCGCAACGGCGGGTAGCCTCCCAGCATCCGAACAGCAACAGGGAGGGCGCCGTCATGGACGCCGTCGAGTAACGTGCCGGTCCCCGCGAACGAGCCGGTCCGGCAGTACCAGCCGGGGAGCCACGAGCGAACCGCGCTGGAGAAGAAGATCAAGCAGCTCGCCGCCGAGCGGGCCGAACTTTCCATGACCATCGGCGGCCGGCTCCGGATGGGCGGCGGCGACGCGATCGACGTGGTGCAGCCGCACAACCACCGGCACGTCCTCGGCCGCCTGGGCAACGCCACCGACGAGGACGTGGCCGCCGCGATCGGGGCCGCCCGCGCCGCTGCCCCGGGCTGGCGCGCGCTTTCCTTCGACGACCGCGCCGCGGTGTTCCTGCGCGCCGCGGACCTGCTCGCCGGGCCGTGGCGCGCGACGCTCAACGCGGCCACGGTTCTCGGCCAGTCCAAGTCGCCCTATCAGGCCGAGATCGACGCCGCGTGCGAGCTCATCGACTTCTTCCGGTTCAACGTCAGCTACGCGCGGCAGATCCTGGCCGAACAGCCGCAATCGGTGCCGGGCGCGTGGAACCGGATGGAGTACCGGCCGCTGAGGGGTTCGTCGTCGCGATCACCCCGTTCAACTTCACCTCGATCGCGGGCAACCTGCCGGCCGCCCCGGCTCTGCTGGGCAACGTGGTCGTCTGGAAACCGTCACCCACCCAGCAGCTGGCCGCGCACTACACGATGCGCCTGCTGGAGGCGGCCGGACTGCCGCCGGGAGTGATCAACATGGTGACCGGCGACGGGCAGGCGGTGTCCCGCGTCGCGATCCCGCACCCCGACCTGGCGGGCATCCACTTCACCGGCTCGACCGCGACGTTCCAGCACCTGTGGCGCACGGTCGGCGAGACATCACCGGATACCGCGGCTACCCACGGCTCGTCGGCGAGACCGGCGGCAAGGACTTCGTGATCGCGCATGCATCAGCCCAGCGAGGACGCGCTGGCCACCACGCTGATCCGCGGCTCGTACGAATACCAGGGCCAGAAGTGCTCGGCCTCGTCCCGCGCCTACGTGCCCCGGTCGGTCTGGGAGCGGCACCGCGACGACTTCATCGACCAGGTCGAGTCCCTGACCATGGGTGACGTGTCCTCCGACCTGTCCCTGTTCATGGGGGCGGTGATCGACGATCGGCTCTCGCCCGGCACGCGGCCGCGTTCGAGCGCGCCCGCCACCGCCCGGCGGTCCGGGTGCTGACCGGGGGCCGCACCGACGACCGCGAGGGCTACTTCGTCGCGCCCACCGTGCTGGAGTGCAACGACCCGGCGGACGAGGTGTTCACC